>CAXXCW010000014.1:0-25241 GCA_963662725.2 uncultured Sphaerochaeta sp. | reverse complement strand
TGTTGGGCCATCTCACCACCGTCGGCATAACCGGCAGCTGTGGAAAGAGCACCACCAAGGAAGCGCTCGCCTCCATTGCCTCGACGCTCGGAAAGACAGTGAAGACACCGGGAAACCTCAACAGTGAGATAGGCCTGCCCTTGAGCATCCTGCTTCTGGAAAGCGATACGCAGTACGGCATCTTCGAGATGGGAATCGACCATGTGGGTGAGATGGACAGGATGGTCGCCATTCTGAAGCCGGACATGGGACTGCTGACCAACATAGGCCTGTCCCATATCGAGAAGTTTGAAAATCGATCGACTATCCTCAGGGAAAAAGGAAAGCTCTTCCATCCGGGAATGCAGATGGGCTTTGTCTCTGATGATTGTCCCTATACCTCCATCCTGGAGAGACGGTCTAACCTCACCTTGAGGAAGTATGGTTTTGACGAGGTGAAGGCCGTCGACAGGGGGCTTGACGGGTGGGACCTTACCTATGAAGGGGAAGCCTTCCATGTGGACTGTGTAGGCAGACATCTCTTGCGGGATGTGATGGGCGCCATACAGGTAGCTCTCGCTCTCGGAGCCACAAGAAAGGATATTGCAGAGGGCCTTGAAGGGTTTTCCCCCATGCAAGGGCGATCGTTCGTCCACAAGAGCGGGGTCACCATCATAGATGATTCTTACAATGCAAGTCCCGACTCCACCTACTCAATCCTCGGCTACCTCAATGCCCTTGCGTGGAGGGGGGAGAAGAAGGTTGTCCTCGGGCCCATGAAGGAACTGGGTAGGGAGAGTCGAAATGCCCATGCCCTGGTCGCCAGACAGCTATCGGCCTCACCGATGGGATCGACATACTTGTACGGGCAGGAGATGAAGGGTGCCTACGACCTGCTGAAGAGAGGCGGGTATGCAAACTCCCTCTACTATACTGACGATTTTTGCGAGTTGGAGAATCATGTGGTGCATTCCGGCCGGCAAGGGGATCTCTTTCTCCTCAAGGCATCGAGAAGCGTGGCTATGGAGCGGCTGATACCCGCCCTGAGCCAGGTTGGATAAGGGGGATGGATGGTGTTTTTAGAGATGGCCATGGCCTTCAGCATAACATTTCTCATCTCCCTTGGCCTGCTCAGGTATGCCCCGGCTCTCAAGGTCTCCATCAAGGCAGAGCTTGAGAGCACCCAGAGTACAAAGAGGGGTACCCCTTCGATCGGAGGAGTCGCCTTCTGTCTGGGAACAGCCAGTACAACCTTGCTCTTTCCCCACCGTTTCGCCCCTACGGTCCTGTATCCCTTGCTTGCCCTTGTCCTATTTGCCGCCATTGGGATGGTTGATGACATAGCCAAGGCAAAAAAGGGCAATGGCGATGGTATCCAGAGCCTTACCAAGCTTGCCCTACAGGCAACGGTTGCAGTCATTCTCCTGTTCCTCCTTGCGAAGAGCAACAACCTCAGCAAGTCACTCCTGTTGCCCTTGCTTACCGGACAAAGCCTCTCTCTCGGAGTGCTCTACTATCCCTTTGCCCTGCTGTACATCCTGTACTTTGTCAATGCGGTGAATATCACCGATGGTCTGGATGCCCTGGCAGGCGGGTCCTCGCTTCCCTTGCTGATTCTGATCGCCCTGGTTTCCTTCATAACCAAGGCTCCCTTCTCAGGTGCCTTCATCGCATCCCTGTTGGCATTTCTGCTGTTCAACAGGAAGCCGGCCAGATATTTCATGGGAGATTGCGGCAGTCACGCCCTGGGTGGCTACATTGCAGTCTCCGCCCTGATGCTCCATGTCGAGGTCCTGGTGCTGGTGGCCAGCGGCCTGTTCCTTATGGAGCTTGCCACCAGCATGATACAGATCATTGCGATCAGGAGCACAGGACGGAAAGTGTTCTCCATAGCTCCCCTTCACCATGCTTACGAGCTCAAAGGGGTTGCAGAACGTACGATAGTGGGGAGGTTCACCTTGGTCTCCTGGTTTTTCACCTTGCTGGGACTGCTGCTGTTCCTGGGTACAGGAGGGTAGGCCAGTGATGGACAGACGGCAATCCTATGATGACTGGCAGTCACAACAGGCCACACTCAGTGACACAGGAGGCAATGCAAGCGCCTTCACCTTCTTGTGTGTGGTGGTCATACTCATCGCCCTGGGCCTGATCATGCTCTACAGTGCCTCCTACAATGAGGCCTTGATCCACGGCCTTCCCCACTACTACTTCTTTCAGCGCCAGATGATGTTTGTCCTCTTTGCGCTGCTCTGTTCTGTGGTGATACGCTATATGCCCCTCTCATGGTTTCACTACCTTGCGATCCCATTTGTCCTGCTCTGCCTGGTTCTGATGGGAATGACGCTTTTCACCTCATACGGCCAAACTCGACTGGGAAGCCGCAGATGGCTAGAGGTGGGAAGCCTTCCTTCCTTACAGCCATCTGAACTGGTCAAGGTGGGGACGATTCTCCTGTTCGCCCTCAGTTTCAATAAGAAGAATACAGAATCTTCCTATATGATGCGCTTTGGGATGCCCCTTGTGGTGACCGCCCTGTTTTCTGCAATGATCCTGCTGCAGAAAGACTACTCCACCACCATCCTGTATCTGGCCCTGTGTGTCTCCCTGTTCTTGGTAGGGGGGATGCGCATATCGGCTCTGCTGGTGGGTTTTTCCTTTTTGATAGTTCCTGCCACAGTGTTGATGCTCAGCCAGAGCTATAGGGTAAAGCGGGTATTTTCCTTCGTTTTCCCCCAGGTCGATCCGGGAGGCATCAACTACCAGGTCACCAACTCCCTCAAGGCGATAGGGTCGGGGGGCCTGTTCGGAGTGGGGCTGGGAAATGGAACCTACAAGCTGGGCATCATCCCCGAGGTGCAAAGCGACTTCATCTTCGCATCCATCTGTGAGGAGATTGGTTTTGTGGGTGTCTCCTTCATCATTGCCCTGTTCGCCATGTTTGCCATCCTGGGTTACAACGCGTACATCAGGATGTTGGGTCGGGACCGGTTCCTCAGCTTCACCGCCTTCGGCATAACGACAATGGTCGTGTTGCAGGCCATCATCAATATCGCTGTGGTCACCGGGATGCTCCCTCCAACGGGCATCCCCTTGCCTTTTTTCAGCCAGGGAGGAACGAACCTCTTTGTGGTGATCTGCCTGTGTGCCCTGCTCTATAGGATATTGCTCATCTCAAGCGGGCGCATCCCGCTTGAGAAGAGCACCCTTTCCCAAGAGGTGCGAAGTGAATTCCTGTTTGAGCATGAAACGGAACAGTCATGAGCAAGGTCCGCATTGAAATCAGGGTGCTGGCTCTTGTCCTGTTGGTGATCCTCCCCCTTGCATATCTCTCCCTATCGCATGTACCCTCCCTGTACATAGATTCGGTTGTGCTCACGCTCTCCGATGAGGGTGGGGAGATTCCGTATGCCTTGAGGAGCGCTCTTTCCCAGTATAGGGGCCAGTCCCTTGTCTCCCTGTCACGGAGAAAGGTCATGCGCACCCTTGAGCAGCTGGCACTGGTCGAGTCGGTGAGGGTGCATAGGAGGTTTCCCTCGACTCTGATGGTGGAGGTCGCCTTGCTTGCGCCCCAGGCTGTTGTCTATGCAAAGGATACGGATGATATGACAGTGGGTGTCTATGTCTTGCGTCTTGGGTCCTTGCTTCCTTTGCAGAGGGAGGATTGGCACCTCTTTGATGACCGGGCGCTGAAAGTGGAGATCCCGATGGGGTATGCAGCTATGATGGAAAAGTATGGATCCGATGATGCATTCGCCCAGGTTATGGAGCTGGCTGCTTCACTTGAGGGAAATAGAGCCTTGATAACTCGCATAAAATACGATAATAATAGCAGTAACAGCTTTGGAAAGATGGTATTGGAACTCTCCGCTTTACATGCCCAGATTTGGTTGAGGGAGCCTGTCTCACAAGAGAGGGTCACCCAAGCCATACACCTGGTCCAGGAGGACCAGAGAGAGTCGCTATCTTTCCTCAGGGGGCAAATGTTGCGCTATGACCTCTACAAAGGGGCCATGGTGCGCAGGAAGTAGGACAGTCCATAAGGGGGTTGTGTCAATGGCAGGTGATAAAATGCTGATGGGGCTGGATATTGGTTCGAGCCGGACCAGGTGTGTGATTGGTTCGGTGAGCCGGGAAGGCCTGCTTATGGTCGATAGCATCTGCGAGCGCCCCAGTGAGGGCGTGCGTTCCGGCACGATCGTCAATATAGAACAGACACTGAAGACCATCCAGTCTGTTGTGAACGAGGCCGAACTGCAGGCAGGTTCTGAGATTTCAGAGGTGATCATAGGCATCGGAGGGGAGCATATAGTCGGCATAGCCAGCACAGGGGTGGTGGGTATCAACAGCAAGGACCAGGAGATCAAGCGTGAAGACATCTTCCGATCGCTTGAGGTAGCCCGTGCCTTTGAACTTCCCCAGGACAGGGAGATTCTCCATACCTTGGTCCAGGACTTCCAGATAGACTCTCAGATGGGAATCAAGGATCCCATCGACATGCTCGGCCACCGACTGGAGAGCAGGGTGCTCATCGTCACTGCCTCATCGGCAATCTGTCAGAACGAGCGCAAGTGCATCCAACGATCGGGTCTTGGGGTGCAGCGCCTGGTGTTGCAAAGCCTGGCAGACTCTGAGGTGGTGCTCAGCTCCGAGGAGAAGGAGATGGGGACCATCCTCATCAACATAGGAAGCGGTGTCACCGACATCATAGCCTACGCCAAGGGATCCCCCGTCTATACCGGTGGGGTGAACCTTGGTGGTGAGGCCGTTACCAGCGACATCGCCTACATACTGAACAAGACGCGCGCTGTGGCTGAGCAGATCAAGTGTGATAGCGGGCACAGCTACGTACCTTCGGTATCGGGCGAAGAGATGGTCATCATTCCCCAGGTGGGAGGCCTTCCTGCCATCAGGATGCCCAAGAAGGAGCTGAGCAAGGTCATCGAGCCGCGCATGGCTGAGATTTTCTCCCGTCTGCAGAATGACCTGGAGAAGGCCAATGTGCAGGGAGGCTTCGGAGGCGGGGTGGTGCTTGTCGGAGGCGGGGCCCTGCTCAGCGGGGTCACTGAGCTGGCAAGTGAGATTTTCCGCCTTCCGGCACGTCTTGGGTTTCCCGAGGCCATTGGAGGGCTTGACCGCTCATACATCAGCCCGATGTATACGACAGTATTGGGTCTTCTCAAGAGTGAGGCCAAGAAGGTCAAGGAGACCTCTCCCAAGGCCAAGAGCCATAAGGGGCGGCCCCGGCACAAAGAGAGTGGTACGGCATCCAAGGTCAAAAGTTTTTTCAGAACATTGTTTTAGAGCCTGATGGCAAAGGATTAGATATGGATTTCGGAATGTTTGAAGTGGAAGACATGGTACATGATGAGCAGGCGACTGCAACGGTAATCAAAGTCATCGGTGTCGGGGGGGCCGGGGGAAATGCGGTGAACCGCATGATCGCCAGCGGCCTGAAGAAAGTGCACTTTATTGCGATGAATACCGATATGCAGGCTCTGCAGCGCTCCAATGCCCAGGTGAGGATCCCCATTGGCAAGGAGCTTACCGGAGGACTTGGAGCCGGAGGTATCCCTGAGGTAGGGGAGAAGGCAGCCCAGGAGAGCAAGGAGGATATCCGTCGTGAGATGGAGGATGCCGACATGGTCTTCATCACAGCGGGCATGGGAGGGGGTACCGGCACGGGAGCCGCCTCGGTCGTCGCTGAGATAGCAAAGAGCTGCAATGCCCTTACCGTTGCGGTTGTCACCACCCCCTTCGCTTTTGAAGGGAAGAAGAAGCTCATCCTCGCCCAGGCAGGCATCGAGAAGCTGCGCAAGCAGGTCGATACCCTGATCATCATCCCAAACCAGTACCTGTTGAAGGTGGTGGAAAACAATACCCCGATCAAGCAGGCCTTCCTCATGGCCGACGAAGTGCTCTACATGGGAGTGCAGGGCATAAGCGAGCTCATCACCGAACCCGGTGAGATAAACATTGACTTTGCCGATGTGCGTACCGTCATGAAGGGCAAGGGCGATGCCCTGATGGGCATCGGCTTTGGCGAAGGTTCCAACCGAGCCGTCGATGCCGCCAGGCAGGCGGTGAGCAACCCACTGCTGGAGAATGCCTCCATAGAGGGAGCGAAGAACGTGCTGGTAAACCTCTCCGGAAGCGATACCCTCACCTTGCAGGAGTATCAGGACGTCGTTGAGATAATCACCGAGAAGTGTGCAGAGGACGCACTGATCATTGCAGGTCAGGCCTTCAATCCCGAGCTGGGCGACCGTATCAAGGTGACAGTTGTAGCTACAGGTTTTGAGCGCAAGCCTGAGGTGACAGGAAGCGAAATCTCCGACATGGATATGATCAAGCGCCGCTTCACCTCCAGTGCAAAGAGCGAAGAAGGCCATGAGCCCATCAGTGCAAGTTCCCACAAGGAAGACAGTGATGCAGGTTCCATACAGGTGAACCGCTGGCAGGATCTCCAGAAACAGATCAAGAAGGTTCCCGAAGGCAAGAGTGACGACTACTCGATCCCAGCTGTACTGCGCTACTCCAGAAACCCTGACGAGAAATAGGAATGTCCAAGGAAACAGACCAGGCTCTGATTGAGGAGTATTCAGAGTATCTGCTGTTGGAGAAGCGCCTGTCCAAGGCTACCATCGAGGTATATGAGACGGAAGTTGGCTTCTTTGTTTCAGGAATCACGCAGGGCATAGAGACCATAACGGTATCTGAGATCGAGCACTATCTGGTCCTCAGCGCACAGGAGAGGGACCTCTCCTCTCGGACGGTCGCCAGGAACATCTCAGCGCTCCGATCGTTCTTCATCTACCTCCAGATTCAGAAGATCCGAGTGGACAACCCCCTTGAGCAGATACTCTCAGAGCGTAGGCCAGCCGATGCCCCTTCCTTCTTTACCGTTGAGGAGGTCGACCTCCTCTTGGATTCGATTGAGACTGAGACGCTCCTCGGCAAGCGTGACCGTACGATCTTTGAACTGATCTACTCGTGTGGGCTACGCATCAGCGAGGCTTGTGACCTCAAGGTGGGTGACTACACCAAGGGTTCCCTAAGGGTGCTTGGCAAGCGCAACAAGATGCGCCTCGTCCCCGTAGGGGAGGTGGCGGCCTCCGCTCTCAAGCACTACCTCTCCGATGTGAGACCCTTTCTGGTCAGGGCTCGCTCTACCGAGCAGACCCTTTTTGTCGGAAGGCGGGGAAAGAAGCTGACGCGCCAGGCAGTCTTCAAGCGCTTTGTGCAGTATGCCAGGCCTTTGGGCCTGGAAGGAAAGGTGCATACCCTGCGACACAGCTTTGCCACCCACCTGCTTTCAGGAGGGGCAGACCTTCGCAGTGTGCAGGAACTTCTGGGCCACAGCGACATCCAGACAACCCAGATATATACCCACATAGAGACGAGTGGTCTGAAGCATGCCTATGATACCTACCACACCCTGAAGGAAGAACAGTTCTGATGAGCATCCTTTTCATCCTCTGTCCCATCATAGCCATCGGAGCAATCATCGACGCCATTGCCGGAGGCGGCGGCCTCATCACCCTTACTGCCTATGTGGCTGTCGGGCTGCCACCCCAGGTTGCTTTGGGCAACAACAAGTTTGCCGCCGCCAGTGGGACCACCATCGCATGCTATCGCTATGTCCGTAAGGGGCAGGTCGATTGGAAGGTCGGCACCATCGCAATACTTTTTTCTCTGGCGGGTTCTGTGGTAGGATCCTACCTCGCTACCCGATTTGCCGATGCGTACCTGCACTACCTCCTGATATTCCTGGTTCCCGCCATTGCCTTCTTCATCATGCTCAAGCCGGATTTCGGCCAGGCTAAACCGATGGAGCCCAGATTTTTTATTCCCCTCTCTGCTGTAGCCGGGCTTCTGTTGGGAGCCTATGATGGATTTTTCGGCCCGGGGACAGGGATGTTCCTTACCATCATATTCACCTCGGTGATAGGACTCGACCTGCTCAGGTCCTGTGGGACTGCAAAGGTGGTCAACCTTGCCTCCAATGTGGCGGCCCTCGCTACCTTCATACGCTTTGGCAGCATCGACTATGCCATCGCCATCCCTTGTGCCGTCAGTGCGATCATAGGCGGCTACATTGGAAGTGGCATGGCTATACGGGGTGGGGTCAGGGTCATCAGGCCTGTCATGCTCTTCATGCTGGCGCTGTTGCTGCTGAAGGTCATAGCATCCACGTTCTCCCTGTTCTGAAGCGACTGGGACAGTTCCATCCCTTAGGGAGGTATGAAACTATCCCTGTTGCTTGCCATCTCCCTATTGCCCCTTACAGGAAATCAGATGCTCGCCCTTGCCAGGCAGAATCCCACCGCCCTTGAGATACGGACGAGGTTCCCCAACCACTGGTATCCTCAAAGGGTGGAGAGGATGCAGAGATTTCTCTCGAATTCGAAGACGTGCAGACCCGCAGCCGAGAATTATTACACGGGGGAGACCCATACCAATTTCTCTGGCAATGCAACCAACGCACATACTGTCCGTGAAAATGCAGATGCTCATCTGCACAACAGCAAAGAAACTGCAAACACAAGCCGCACTGCCACTGCCTGCGAATATCCCTGCAAGGAGACCACCAATGGTGTGGTCTTCCTTGGCATGGAGGGGTATCCCTCTCTTTTGGCTAAGGAGGAGAATCCTCCCTTCAGGCTCTTCTATCGTGGAAGGCTTCCCCAGAAGGATGAACAGTTGCTCTCGATATGCGGGACGCGCAAGGCTGACCTTGGCGGGGAGAGCGCCTCATACTCCCTTGCCCTGGAGGCCGGAGCTAATCATGCTGCAATCGTGACCAGCCATAGCCAGGGCATTGACCGGGCAGCCCTCTATGCTGCCAGTGACGGGTCCTTCCCTGCTTTTGTCGCCTGTGACTGCGGGCTGGATACCCCTAGGATCCTACATAACCATCTGCTCAAGGGCATGAACCTCATCTCAGCCTTTGAACCCGATGATGCTCCCCTTCGCTTCAGGTGCCTTTCCCGCAATGTCCTCACCTCAGCCCTATCCCCGTTATTGGTGGTTGTTCAGGCCCCAGAGCGTTCGGGCTCCCTGCACTGTGCAACTCTTGCTTTGGATATGGGGCGTGAGGTGGTGGTCCACCACAGTGGACTTCGTGACCTGCCTTGGTGTGGAGGCACTCGAAAGTTGGCAGAGGAGGGATGTCCTGTAGTGGGAGGATATGCGGAAATAGCATCTTTTCTGGACTACCGTAGAGCAAGAAGAGCCCTGGATGTGACAGCTACAGCGGGAGGCAATGGCAAGCTGTACCGGTATGGCAACTCATGCTATAGTCTAACTGATGAAACATGATGAACAAGAGGTGCTTGATGCCTTCCTTGACTATCACAGGCATATCAAGGGCTCGAGCCCCCATACCATAACAGCATATGCATCTGATCTGAATAAGCTGGGCATATTCCTCCAGGGTATGCAGTGCCCGCTTCTGGAGATGCAGGGCCCCGATGCCCGCCAGTATGTCCGCCATCTCACCACAGAAGAGCCATACAGCGAATCGACGGTCAACAGGATGATCAGCAGTGCACGTTCGTTCTTCTCCTACGCGATGAGAAATGGTCTGGTTGTGGCAAACCCCTTCTCTCTGGTATCCCTGAAGAGCAGTCGCTCAAGCCTGCCTTCGGTCCTGACGGTAGGGGAGGTTGTACAGCTTCTCAGCCTCCCTTATGATGACTTCCCCACAACCCGGAACATGCTGCTGTTCAGCATGCTCTATGATACGGGCTGTCGCATCAGTGAGGCTCTGGCCATCACCGAAGATGATGTCTCGACAAAGGAGAGGCAGATCCGGATCGAGGGCAAGGGCAAGAAGGTGCGCTATGTCTTCTTCACCGAGAGGACTCTCTCAGTCATACACTACTATGTACCGCTGAAACACTCCCTTTTTGGGAGGACAGGGCGATTGTTTTGCTCTGATTCGGGAAAACAGTTGCCTCAGAGCACCGTTGGTAGTATTTTTGCAAGGTATAGGCTAGAGCTTGGGTGGCAAAAGAGCTTTACTCCGCACGTGTTGCGTCACAGCTATGCCACCCATTTGCTTGACAATGGTGCTGATATCCGCTTGGTACAGGAACTGCTTGGACATGAGAGCATCTCCACCACCCAGATATATACCCATGTATCACAGAAGCGGCTGGCTAAGGTCTATGCCTTGAGCCACCCGCATGGAAGGAAACAGAATGAGTAGTTTTAAAGGGACGACGATAGTAGCTGTCCGTAAGAATGGAAAGGTTGCCATAGCCGGAGACGGTCAGGTAACTGCCGGAGATACGATTCTCAAATCGAACGCACATAAGGTTCGCACCCTCTTTGATGGCAAGGTCATCACAGGGTTTGCTGGGACCACAGCTGATGCATTCACCCTGTTCGAACTGTTTGAAGTGAAGCTGAAGCAGTATAATGGGGATCTCACGCGTTCGGCTGTAGAGCTTGCCAAGCAGTGGCGCACCGACAGGCAACTACGCCAGCTTGAGGCCATGATGCTTGTCAGCGACGGGACAAAGATATTTCTCATAAACGGAGGTGGGGATGTCGTTGATCCCGAGCGTGATGCCATAGGGATTGGAAGCGGAGGGAACTACGCCCTTGCAGCAGCTTTGGCCTATCTGGAATCAGCTCCTGAGCTCACAGCCCGGGAGATCGCCGTCAAGAGTGTGGAGATCGCCGCAAAACTCTGCATCTATACCGATGACTCGATCATCGTCAAGGAACTGTAAAGACATGCCATTTAATGCCACCAAGAAACTCGATGAGATGAAACCCAGACAGATCGTCGAGGAACTGAACAAATATATTATCGGACAGGACAAGGCCAAGCGCACCATAGCTGTGGCCATCCGCAATAGAACCAGGCGAAAGCGCCTACCCGACAGCATCCGCGATGAGGTTTCGCCTAAGAATATCATCATGATAGGGCCAACCGGTGTGGGAAAGACAGAAATAGCCAGGCGCATAGCCAAGCTTTCCAATGCACCCTTCATCAAGGTCGAGGCGACCAAGTACACCGAAGTGGGATACGTAGGGCGCGATGTGGAGTCCATCATCAGGGACCTGATGGGAATTGCTGTCCAACAGGTGAAGACAGAGCTTGCTGAGGCCCAGGCGGACAAGGTTGCTGCTCGGGTTGAGGAGAGGCTGCTTGATCTGTTGCTACCTTCTTTGGGAACTGAGCCTGCTCCTGAAAATGGAAAGAACTTAATTCCTGCAGGAACAACCTACACCGACAGCAAGCAGGTAACGCGGGAAAAATTCCGCAAGATGCTGCAGGAGGGCAAGTTCGACGAAAAGGAAGTCGAGGTTAATGTACAGAGCAAGAAGAAGATTGGCATTGAAGTCCTCGGACAGGCAAACATGGAGGATCTCCAGGATGCCATGCAGAGCCTTGGATCCATCTTTGGTGGTGGCAAAGGCCAAGCACGCAAGCTTACCATAAAGAGGGCGAGGGAGATATTCACAGAGGAGGAGACCGATAAGGCTGTGGATACCGATCGTGCCGTCGATGAGGCAAAGGAGCGTGTAGAGCAGATGGGCATCGTCTTCCTCGATGAGATAGACAAGGTGGCGAAGACCGGGGGATCATCCTCCGGAGGTCCTGATGTATCCCGTGAGGGTGTGCAGCGCGATATCCTTCCCATCGTGGAAGGGACCAGCGTCTCCACAAAGTGGGGTGTCATCGACACCACACACATCCTCTTCATTGCCAGCGGGGCCTTCCACGTATCCAAGCCCAGTGATTTGATACCTGAGCTGCAGGGCCGCTTTCCCTTGCGGGTCGAGCTTGATGACCTGAGCGCCGCTGATTTCTACAGGATCCTCACCGAACCTGCCAATGCGATCACGATGCAGTACAGGGAGTTGCTCAAGACAGAAGGGGTGACCATCATCTTTACCGATGAGGCCATCAGGCGAATCAGCGACATAGCTTATGAAGTGAACAACACCAATGATAATATCGGGGCTAGGAGGCTCTTCACCATCATGGAGAAGTTGCTTGAGGAACTCTCCTTCAGTGCCGACGAACTCAGTGGACAGGAGATCACCATCACAGACAAGTATGTCGATGAGCGCCTAGGGGATGTGATACAGAACCAGGACCTTTCGAAGTTCATTCTCTAGCAAGGAGTTTCTGTGGAATTCATCACCCTTGATGCACAAGATTACGAGACTGCACTCAAAGAGGCCCGTACAACGTACGGGACCTCTGTTCGCGTGCATACCCGTAAGGATTATCAGATCAAGAAGGGTATGAAGAAAATGAGGCGTTGCACCATTACCTTCTACCTGGTCAAAGAGAGGGTCCCTGATGAGGAACATGGCGAAAGCATCGACACCAGGGTGATCGAAGAGAGCTTAGGCACTGATGAAAAATCTGCCCATGCTTTATGCGAAGTGACTACAGGACCAAAAGGCCCAGAATACCTAGAAGAACCTATAGATGCAAAAGAACCAGTGGAAGTGCAATATCTCAGTGAAACTGCACATGATGAAACAAAAAGAACTATAGATGCAAAAGAGCCGTCACCGAAAGCGATGCATGCTGACACTTCCATAGGAGGCGATGAGCATCAGCACCAGCTAGTGAAAGACCTGCTTGAAGGGAATGACTTTTCAGAGGGCTATATCCAGGAGGCCAGTGCAAGGCTGCTGACAGACATGCAGTTCGGTACCCTTGAGGAACTCGAGATGGCAGTGCTTGAACATATCATCGAGAGTGTGGCCATCAACCACAGCCAGTACACCAAGCCCAAGCAGTTCTTTGTGCTTCTGGGACCTACCGGGGTGGGCAAGACCACCACCTTGGTAAAGATGGCCTTGTTCTACCTGAAAAGCCTGTATGAGAGAGAGGAAGAGAAGGTCGCCCTGCTCTCCCTTGATTCCTACAGGACCGGGGCGACCAACCAGATAGAGCTTTTCTCCAAGGACTTTGGACTTGACCTCTACCACGCCCACAGTGAGGAGGAGCTTTCGAAGCTTCTCCCTATGCTCAGCACCTATTCCCTGGTCCTTGTCGATACGATGGGTAAGAGTGCAAACCAGGGTGAATTGACTCTGCATCTGAAGAGCCTCCTGATGGTCTTGCCCCAAGAGAGTTGCTCCTATGCCCTGGCAGTCAGTGCCTCCCACAAGAATAGGGATCTGCAGCGTTTTGTTAAGCTGTTCTCTTCCTATCCGCTGGAATCATTGGTTGTCACCAAGCTTGATGAGACAGAGGATGTCGGCAATGTCCTGAGTGTGAGCAAGAACAACAACCTTCCCCTGTTGTTTTTAACCAATGGGCAGAAGGTTCCCGACAACCTCCTCAAGGCAACAAGTGAGGTCATCCTTTCATACCTGCGTGGGTTCTCCCTCGATCTGCAGGCACTGAGTGCGAACCAGAACAGAAGCAACAGCTGAGATAGAAAAACAAACAGCAGGTTTGACAGGCCTTACCGCTTCCCGGATCGGTCGCTCACAACCTTCCCCTGGCTGACCAGGGACTCTATGATCTTCCCTATTGCAGGGGCCGCTATGTTGCTTCCCCACTGGGTATCTCCCTTGGGGTTTCCTGCAGCCACATAGATGATGTACTTGGGCTTGTCCAAGGGCACGATGGCAAGCGTCGATGCAAGGACTGTCCCATCTTCATAGCTGTTAGTCTCAGGGTTCATAATCTGCGAGGTTCCGGTCTTTGCACCGACACGTACACCCTCAACTGCCACGCTTCTTGCGGTTCCCCCACTTTTTGTAGCATCTTCCATGGCAAGCAGGATCGATTCTGCAACAGAGGGTGAGATAACCCTGTCGGCAACAGTGCGTTCCCTACGGTAGGTGACCGGTCCGTCATTGGCTTCACTGCGCTTCAGTATGAGGTGTGGCTCAAGCCTTTCTCCACCGTTGGTAAATGCGGTGGCTGCCACAGCAAGATGTAGGGCTGTAGTGGAGAGTTCCTGCCCAAAGGATATGGTTGCCTCAGACCTTCCTGACCAGGTTGAGGGATCTGCGATATGGGAGCGGGTCTTGGAAGGGAGGCTGATGTCGTAGCTGGAGTTGAAGCCGAAGTCGTTCAAGATCGAATAGAATAGGTTAGGGTCGGTCTGCATCGCCCACTTTGATATGGCTCCGTTACAGGATTTTGCTATCATGGTGTTGGGATCGACTGTACCATGGGGGGAGGTACAGACAATGGTGGTCTTTGCACCCTTACCTGTGGTAAAGGTGTAGGATCCGTCACAGAGGAAGGGTTCATCCAGGTCGGCTTGGCCTGATTCCATGACAGAGGCCAGGCTGAAGACCTTAAATACCGATCCTGGCTCATACAGGTAGTTGGCCACATGGTTACGCTTTTGGATGTCAGTAGATTTCGAAAGGGCATTGGGATCATACCAGGGGTAGCTGCTCATGCCCAGGATGTCGCCATTCTGGGCATCGATGACGATGGCAACACCATAGTCGGGGTTGTGTTCATCTGCGACATTCTGCATCTGCACATCCAGAAGGTATTGGATGTCGATGTCCAGGGTAAGGGTTATGTCCTGCCCATAGGTTGAGTCTTCCGTACCGATTGCAGGGTAGGGGTTGAGGAAGCCTTCTTGGGTAAGCTCCACACCCTCCGATCCTTCGTTGTCGATGTTGGTGAAGCCTATGGTCTGTGAGGCGTGGAAGGATGCGGGGTAGTCGCGGCCCATGCTCTTGACCACCGATACCTGCTTGCTCAGGTTTGTCCTCTCCAATTCTGCCATAAGAAGAGGAACCTGGTTCGCCTCAATCTTTTTTTTGATCAGGGCATAGGTAGTGTACTGTCCTGCCTGCTGGAGTATCTGTGAGGGGCTCATACCCACAAAGGGCGCTACCACCTCAGATACCATTGGGAGATCATCTATCATGGTAAGGTGGAAAAAGACTCCCCAGTAGGGGGTTTGGATGGCAAGTAATTTGCCGTTTCGGTCATACAGGGTTCCCCTCACTACCTCTTTTGAGATAAGGGGGTTCTCGTATGTTTTCCTCTGCGGGTTCTGGCTATAGATGACAAAGCCTATTCTTACAAGCAAAAGCAGGAGCAATAGCAGTGTCAGGGAGAGGAAGAACCGGTAATATGATCGTTTTGGACTGGTATCCATGATTTATTTATATTACTATGTAGGAAAGGTAATGTCGAGTTATGGCTAAAGACAACTATGATGATATGATGGATCGACCTGTAAGAAGGTCTTCTCGGGGTGGAACCTATGATAGGCCTTCAAAGGGGCTTATCTGGACTATCGCCTTGGGGATCGCTATCTGTGTCGTTGTGATAATTGTCTGGTACCAGTTCTTCCCCAATAACCCTGATCGTGGGCAGACCAGTGCCCTGGCTACTGAGACGACTGCCAAGAAAGTGGTGCAGGTCGTTGATGCACCACAGGTCCTTCCGCCCACTGCGATCAATGTGGACCAGATTATACCGACTGCAGATCCAGCGGATACTGCTGGCCCTGATAACCAGGCAAGGGCCTTGAGTGACACCAAACCGAGAACAGCGACAAGCTCAAAGACTGTTCAGTATGCCCAGCATGCTGTCGCCGAGGGAGAGGATCTGAATAGCATAGCAGCCCTCTACAGCCTCAAGACACAGACTCTGATCAGTGTAAACCAGATACGAAATGTACAGGCAGTGAAAGAGGGCATCACCTTGGAGATTCCCGACCGTGATGGTCAGTTATATACGGTTAGGGAGGGGGACATGCTCTCCACCATCGCCCGTAAGTACAGTGCAAACCTGGGGTGGAAGACCTTGCAGGAGCTCAATGGACTGAAGAGTGAGAACCTTTCGGTAGGACAACGCCTGTTTATTCCAGATACCTCAAGCCAGTCCTTGATTCAGATGGCGGACATAGCCCCCATCCAGTTCCAGAAGCCTGCCACTGGCCCCATAACAACTCTTTTCGGCCAGCCCCACAAGAACCCTGGCACAGGCATAACAGAGTCTCTCAACGGTATACTCATTGAAGGAAGCCCTGGGTCTGCTGTTGTTGCCGCTGCAGCCGGGAATGTTGTGAGTGCCGGCAATGAGGTTAAGGGCAGGGGGAAGTTTGTGGAGCTCAGCCACGAAGGTGGCTATCGCACCACATACACACACCTGGAGAATGTTGAGGTTAAGATTGGTATGACACTTTCCAAGGGAGAGGTCATCGGTAGCATCGGTACCAGTGGAACAACCTACGACAAGCCGACGCTCTTCTTCAGCATAGAGCAGTCTGGGATTGCCCTAGACCCTTCGCAATTCTTCTAGGCAGGCAGTGGGATATCTGGGATGCAAGATGCAATGTCACCTTCCAAGATCAAACATCCTACGAACACCTCACCAAACCTAAACGGGCTGACTCACATAGTTGTTTCCCCTAAGAGTTGGGAATGGAAACAATTTCTTATTTTGTCTGTAGACTACCTCTGTGAAACTTGGTCGGAAGTTCTGGAAAAAGGTGAAACAAAAGAATCACTCCTCAAAACATATGAGCAACAGCTGCTTCATAGAATTGGAGAAGGGGGGAGAATCCTGCTGGTATGGAAGCTTGGGGATATCCCTGTTAGGAGTTACGCACCAAACGCCTGAAAACAAATAATAAATAGTTCTACAACAAGCATTCAAGCAAGTTGAAAAAGTTTGTTCCTGTCTCATTTTGAGGATGGAAACCCTTTTTCTCTTGCTTTCCTTTTTGTTGTGTATTAAACTTAACTTAATACAGGAGACAACATGCCAGCATTACCGGATTGGGTCCTCAAGTACAAGACAAAGGGCATCTATGCAAGGAAGACCAAGACAGGGTACGCCCTGTATCGGGGCCATTCAGAGAGGGTGCCTGGGAAAAGCTACCCGGTATTCCGTTGCGATGAATACCTGGGTATCGTAACTGAAAAGGAAGGCCTCACTCCTTCCAAACCGCCTGTTAAGGCGGGGATCAAGGTCCTGCGCTATGGGTTCTATCAGGTTGCCGAAGCTTCGTGCAAAGTAGTACGAACGCATCCTAAGAGGCTCGGTCTCGATGCAGAGACCCTTTTTGTGAGGACGACCCTTGGTCTTGAGGGCAGGGAGAGCCAGCATGGGTATGAAGGCAGCTGGTTTTCCCTGCTGTTTCCTGAAATGGACTTAGTCAGGGACCTGACGAAGGGGGAGGAACAATATCTCCCGACCATGAGGCGACAAGTCGAGTCGAAGCTGAGGGACCGCCTCGGCCTTGATTTTGATGAGATGCTCGCCCTTTGTTCAAACCTGTATGCAGTGCATGTCAATGGAGGGTGGCATATTTCAGATATGCCCGACCGGCTTAAAGAACTTGCTATGAAGTATGCAATATCGTTTGAACTTGGAGGCACCCATCATGAAGTTTGAGACACTGAGGATGCAGATAGAGGATTTCCAGTCTTTCAGCACCATCAAGGTAAAGGATGCGGGCAATGAGACAAGGATCCGTATACTAAGGAAGATACTGAAACTGTTTGGGGATGTACCCGATTGCAGGGTCCAAGGACGTACCATATACCCGCTCAATGAGGTCATTCTCATGCTGTTCCTCGCCACACTGGCCGGATCTGAGAGCTGCCTGTCCACACAGGATTTCTGGATGAGCAACGCCAGGCTCTACAGGCGCCTGTTCAGCAAGGAGACAATCCCAAGCCATGATACATTCAGGAGAGTCCTCGCCATTATCAGGGCAGATGAATTCAATGCATTGCTGGTAAGCGTATTGCGCAATTCGGATACGGCAATCAGAAAGGCCTTGAACCTTCCAATCCCCCAGAAAAAGATAGTGTCGGTGGATGGCAAGCAACTTAGGGGCACCGGGCGTAAGGCCGACACTTCAGAAGAGATCAAAGACCTGCAGATCCTCAATATATATGAGCAGGATTCGGAGACATGCCTATTCTCGGAGGCGATAGAATCCAAGACGAACGAAATTCCTCATGCCCAGAAGATTCTCTCGAGGATGAACCTCAAGGATACGGTGGTCACCTTCGATGCCATGCATATGCAGACCAAGACTATTGGTATCATTGCCGAGTCAAAGGGTGACTATATAGGGGGCCTGAAGGGTAACCAGGGGAAGGCCACTGAATTTTCCAAGGCACTATTTACTGAGGAGAACCTGGAGAAGCTCAAGGTCATTGACGGTTGCTACCATATGACGAGCGAAATCAGCCACAACCAGCTCGAGCAGAGGTCCTTTTATCTCTATCCCCTGACCTCAAGTGAGAAGAGAGGCCTGTTTTCTGATTGGAAGAAGGTTTTTGCTGTGGTATGCATGATCAAGTCGATGATCCACAACATCACCGGCAAAGAGACGAATGAAATCCGCTACTATCTTACCAGCTTGAAAGACCTTACTGATGCCGCCCATTGCATACGTTCCCACTGGAATATTGAAAACAGCCTGCACTGGAACCTTGATACGACCTTTCGTGAAGACAATATGACTCTGAGTGACAGGAATGCAGCCCTCAACCAGAGCATATTGAACAAGGCATGCCTTTCTCTGTACAAGAGGATGAGCGACCTCATGGGGGGGACGCAAAAGATCAGCAAGAAAAGGCTGAGGAAAATATTCGGCTGGAATTTCAACGATGCCATGTCCCAGGCCCTGACACTGATGGACCCCACCACATTCGCCAAATCTGTGGAGATCATACCGAGAAAAACCAAGTAGCCGTAAAGCAGACAAAGGCCATAGGCAGATTGGGATCCACCAAGAGAGTGGATCCCTTGGCATGTCATGGATTATCGCTTATTCACAGCAAATCTCCAAAAACCTCAAAATACAGTTAGAAACAAGCCAGCAAAGGCCTTAAAAAACTCAAAAGGGTATGTTGAGAATGGTTTGGATGGATTTGGTACGTATGTCCTATATCCCTGTTGGGTTTGCCAATGCATGGATAGAAGAAATTAAGCATACTGATAATAATCAAGTCAAATCGCAATTGAATGTTCAGGAATATACGGATGGAAATTTGAAGACAACAACCCTTCAGATAGCAGAGTTTTCCATCCTCGAGAACTACAGAGGAATGGGCTTGGGAAAACAATGCTACTATCAACTCATTGCCATAGGAAAACAGAAGAAGGTTGCCAGGATTGTAGCAGAGGTTGATTCGGGAATCCCTGCCAATCTTTTCTGGCGTAAAGTTATGACCTATAGCATTATTGATGAATCCAAGAGAAGAAACCTGTATTGGAGTTATTGCTGAGCAGCAAAAGGAGGCATAGAATTCCCTCCTTTTCTCTTTGATGATTTGGTTTCCTGTTTGTCTGAAGTGGTTTTTCTTGAAGACAGATACATATGTATCGCGTTTCAAAGGATAAACCTTTATATATATAACACCTAAATGGGTTACCAGCAATGAACATCTCCTCGTAAATATGTTCCAGTACGTATGCTCTCACATAATCATTAACTCTTAATCCCCAACAATATATGTATGGACGGAAACTGAACTCAAAGTCGGATTCAGTGAACATGGAAGGAATTGACTTCCAAGAGGAACTGTGGAATGCATCTGGCATAGTGGATAAAAACTGATTATTTCTATTGACATATCCTATAACAGGTATATGATATAGGATATCTATAATAAGATGGAGGATATCATAATGAAAAGAATCATAAGTTTTATACTTATACTCGCAATCATCTCAAGTGTTACTCTGTTTGCTCAAGGCTCGAAGGAAACGGTTTCTTCGGATGGAAAAGTCGCAGGTAATGTAACGATGTGGACTTTCCCGATAACAGGAAATGATCAGGCTGTTTTTGCCAAGATGATTACTGAATTCAACAAGACATATCCTGATGTTTCTGTTGATGTGCAAGTGCTTCCCTGGAATGGAAGATATGAGAAAATGCTTACTGCCATTGCAGGAGGGAATCCCCCCAATGTGGTGTACTTGAACGACTTCCAGATTCCGATGTTTGCTCATACGGGTAATCTCGTTCCCATGCAAGAGGTCTTTACTGAAAGCGAACTTGGGATATATAAAACCGGAGCGAAGAATGCTGCATCTGTTGGTGGAACCCTGTATGCTATCCCTGTATTAACCAACAGCCTAGGGTATCTTTACAATGTTGATCTTTTCGTTGAGGCTGGTCTTGACCCAAAGAATCCGCCAGAAACCTGGACAGATCTTGAAGCGGCGATTGAAAAACTTACAAAGAAAGATGCTACCGGAAATATTGTGCAGTGGGGGGCAAGATTTGACCTGAACAGACCATCCCCTGTGACCAGCATACTGCCCTTCATCTGGCAAGCCGGTGGAAATATTCTCAATGAAAAGAATGAAATCATCATTGATAGTGCAGCAACTAGAGAAGCTTTGAACTACATCAAAGGCCTCTTTGATAAGGGATATATCCAGAAGTCAAACATCACTGGTGGAGGAGTACCCTTCTCCTCCGGTAAGATTGGCATTGACTTGCAACGGGAACCAAATGATGTCAAGAAGATATTGGCTGAGAATCCTAGCCTCAACTTCCTCGCCGGACCTATTCTCAAGAACAAAGAGAAAGTTGGATATGTAACATGCGGTACATATGCCATGTTCGCTAAGGCTGATACCAGGGAAGCGACTAAAGCATGGGTTAGGTTTATTGCAAACAAGGAAAATACTACTTCGATTCTGTCGGGTGGTGGATTCATGTCTCCTCGGACTGATATTGATGAAGGTGACTACATGACAGATCCTCGGTCCCTGAAACTTGCTGAGCAGAATAAATATGCAACAGGAACAGGTCCAATGAATGTTCATTATTCAGAAATACTTTCAGCTGCAGGGTCTACATTGAATTCAATCATACTCGGTACGAGTGATATGAATAATGGGCTTAAGGATCTGGCAAAACAGATTGAACAAATTCTGAATAATTAGGGTAATCTAATTCAATACAAGGGCCTGTACGGTACATGTACAATACAGGCCCACTTTAGTAGGATTGGTATGAAAAAGATTGGAATAGTTGGATTAGGGCTAAAGAACCCCTATACGTATGCACCTATCTTGAAAGAGAAAGGTGCTCAAGTGGTGGCTGTCTATGACACCTTTCCCGAGCTTGTTAAGGAATTTGCGAAAACATTTGCTTGTACTGAAGTCTATGATATAGCCAAATTCCCACATGTCGATGGGGTTATCATTAGTAGCATTAACAACCTGCATGCTGAGCTGGCAAGGTATTTCTTATCCCGTGACATTCCTGTATTCATTGAAAAACCATTATCTAACAATATTGATGAGGCACTTCAGTTCATTGATGAGCATAAGGAAAAACCTTGGTTTTCGGCCAGTTCGCTAAGGTTTTCACCTGTATATATCCAGATGGCGAAAGATATTCATGCTGATAAGAACCCCATTCAGTATTGTAGGGTTGCAGTTTTTCATACTATGGAACATTTTATGAATGATCCACGAAAGCGATGGCATGATAACCCTGCAGAAGGTGGTGGGATGTTGATTGATATTGGTATCCACGCCATTGAATTACTCAACATGATTATGCCCAAAAAAAATATTGCTTACAGTAGGTATAGCAAAAGTTCAAGTCATTACACCTCCTCTTTTTCACATGATAATCACCACATCATCATTACGTATGAAGATGGTAGCTGTGCAAGTGTAGATTTGTTGTGTGCTACAAGTCATCTGGATTATTTGGTTGAGGCATACACATTGACAGGGAAATATTTGAATTTGGATGAGATGCCCTATATCAAAGGGGAGTGGAATGCTGAGAACGCATATGGTGGATTTGAAAAGACTATTGAGGCCTTTTTGGAAATGGTAGGAACAAAACGTCCTCCCATTTCCATTGAAGAGACAAGAAGAAATTTCTCATTATTAAAAAACATAATAGGGTAGAGGAACTATAAGACATGAATAAACTGAGAGCAGCGGTAATAGGACTTGGAAGAATAGGATCCACACTTGAAGATGATCCTAAACGAATACACCCATGTACACATGCTGGAGCCCTGGCAAGTCTAAATGGTGTGGAGCTGGTAACTGGGGCAGCGAGAACCCTTGAAAGTGCAGAACGGTTCAAGAAACGATGGGGATTGTCTTCTGTTTATACTGATTACCTTGAAATGTTGCAAAAGGAAAAGATCGATATAGTTGGAATAGCAACCAATCCTGAAACCCATGCGGAAATTGTAGAAGCTATTGCCCCGATGGGAATCAAAGGGATTCTTTGTGAGAAGCCCTTGGCTTTATCTCTTGAAGAAACAGATAGAATGATTGAGGCGTGCAAAATGCATGGGGTAGTACTGATGACCATGCACAATAGGAGGTTTAACAGTATCTATAGGTCTGCAAAAAAAATGATTGAAGATGGTGCTATTGGAACTGTTAATTCCATAGTGGGTATTTGCCAAGGATGTAAACCAAACAAACATTGGCAAAATGATTTTGAAGGGCCACTTCTTCATGATGCTACTCACCTGTTTGATATCATGCGATACCTGTTTGGTGATGTTGAGTGGATTTCATCAGATATTGAAAGGGCAAATCCAGATGATAAAGTTGAAGATAGTGCGTATGCAACAATGCGATTCAAAAATGGGATATATGGGATGGCATTGGTGAACGAACGAACTGATTACATGAGATTCGAACTAGAAATCCAAGCTTCCAAAGGAAAGTTGCTGTTATTGACCAATGAAGCATATATGTGGACGTACGCAGAAAGCGAGTATGCCTCTGGTTTTAGGGAACTTGCGTCAGTCGACTATCCGATGACACCCATTCCTATGAATGCCTATCTTGAGGGATATGAGGAACTCATCGATTGTATTAGGACTGGACAACCCCTTGACAATTCGTCGACAGGTGAAGATGGTCGGGCAGCCCTGGAAATTATCATGGGTATCTATGAATCCAAAAGACATGATTGTAAGAAAATAAACTTTCCTCTCCCTTCCATGCCATCAAGTCTAGTGGCGGCTACACAAGATAAATCTTTCTGAGGTGAAAATGAAAAAGAAACAAAGTCCAAGTAGAATGAGAGGTGGATTCTTTTTCACCTTACCTGCAGTCATAATCCTTGGAGGGTTTGGACTGCTGGTCAGCCTTGGGAATGTGGGGTATAGCCTATTGAAATGGTCTGCCCTGTCGTCCCCTGAATTTATTGGGTTAAAGAACTATGTCAGGTTCTTTTCTGATAAGATAGCTTTGGTTTCACTTTGGAATACGTTTTATTATGCGATATTGTATGTATTTCCAACCATAGTGATTTCAATGATGATTGCACTATTGCTCAACGAGAGCTCCCGTATTATGGGATTTTTCCGTGCACTCTTTTATATACCGGTCATCACTTCGTATGTGATCGTCATCGTTGTCTGGCAGTGGTTCTTTGATTTTGATATTGGCCTTTTTAACCAGATCATTGCAGCGTTTGGTGGTACACCTCTTCCTTGGTTGTTAAGCAAGAGTATGGCAATGCCATCGCTTGTCATGCTATCAATCTGGAAGAATAGTGGATATTCCACGTTAATCATTCTAGCTGGGCTTCAGACTGTCGACCCAAACCTGAATGAAGCTGCGATGATTGATGGCGCTGGGCCTATGAGAACTTTCTTCAGCATAACGCTTCCCCAGCTCAAACCAACAATGGTATTAACCGTTGTAATGGTTACAACCTGGGCTTTCCAGATGTTTGTGCAACCCTACATGATGACACAAGGGGGGCCTGATTATGCAACAAGTACTATTACTTATTATCTCTACAAGCAAGCATTTAACTCATACAATATCGGTTATGGTTCCTGTATAGCTGTTATTGGGGTAGCAATTTTCCTGACAATAATACAATTAGAGAAATATGTAATGAGGGATCGGTGATACTTATGGTAAAAGAGAGTTCTCACATGAAAAATACTGTTTTGCAAACATTGAAGTACATGTTTTTGGTAATATTATCGGTGATTGTGGTATTTCCGTTCTATATTCTTATTAAAGAATCATTTCATCCTAATCTCGTAACCCTACCATATCCGGTACAACTACTGCCCAGATTCTTCTCGAATGCCAACTATATGATTCTCTTCCAACGATACCCTGTAATCAAATGGATACTGAATAGCTTTGTCATATCTGCAGGCACGAGCTTCGCCCAGCTATTGCTTTGCTCCATGGCTGCATTTGGTTTTTCTAGGACTGAATTTAGGGGAAGAAAGGTTCTTCTCTCCTTACTTATGGTCATGTTGGTCATTCCGATCCAGACCAGGATACTCCCATTATTTATCTTTATGAGTAGTGTGGGGATGGGTTAATTCATATTTTGCATGGATCCCCTTTTTCGTTGATGCCTTTGGAATTTTCCTTATGATGCAGTTTATGGAAGCTATTCCTCGGGAATATGATGCTGCTGCCTTTATTGATGGTGCAGGATTATTGACAACATTTACGAAAATTATTGCACCTCAGACAAAACCTGCTATGGTTGTAATGGTTACGTTTAACTTTATTAACCAGTGGAATGATTTTCTCTATCCATTGATTATGGTACGTAATGATAGGATGTATACATTGCAATTGGGGGCTTGCAAACATATTTTCTCAAGCTCAAAGAGGTGAAGGTGGTTGGAATTGGAGTTGCTCTGGCAGGGTGCCGTCATTTCATTCTTGCCGACCCTCATTATCTTCTTGGTAGTATACCAAAAACAAATAATCTCTGGAATGAGTATTTCTGCTGGAGTAAAAGGCATGAACATTACAATGCAAAACACCATACATGCAAATCACAATCAAGTGACGAATGAGGGAACTGAAAAGGTATCCAATTCAGAATTGGTTCGGGATTATATCAGGGACTGTATCCTGAAAGACGATTTGCAGCCTGGGTGACAGACTACCCGAGGTGAAGGAAATATTGCCGAAGTGTTGGGGATTGCCCGAAATTCAGTTCGAGAGGCTACGCGATCACTCGAAAGTATGGGAATCCTTGAAATAAAGCACGGTGTTGGACTGGTCGTAAGGTCTTTTAATCTGGATGCGATAGTTGACATATTTTCTTATGGATTTGTTCTGGACAAATCCTCCTTATCTATGATCTGTATGACATCAGAATTCAACTGGAATCTTCACTTCTCTCCAAAGGTGATAGAGAACATTTCCGACATAACCATTCGGGAGTGTGAGCTGATATTAGCTGAATGGGAGTATTTCGTTCACAAGGGTAATCCCGTACATGACATTGATAGGAAATTCCATGATACCTTATATAGACCCATCGGAAACGATCTTT
>CAXXCW010000013.1:0-30264 GCA_963662725.2 uncultured Sphaerochaeta sp. | reverse complement strand
ATGATCCTTTACAACGCCAGCTGTCGCAACATCGATATTCATGGGGCATGCCCTGGTACAGGCATTGCAGGAAATGCATGTCGTCTCAAATCTTCTTATCTTAAAGACCCTGAACACGTTGAAGATCCCAGGAAGGCCCCATAGGGGCAGGCATACTTACAGAAGGGCCGTTCGACCAGCAAGGAAAGAAGCATTACGATACCTAGCAAAACAAAACCTGAAATAGCTACCTCACCGCTCCAGAAGTTGAACAAGGCATAGTACGGGTCATAGTCCTGGAAGATAAGCTTGCCAGAAATGACGGTCATGTAGGAAACCCAGACAAGGACAAGGTAGCGGGTATACCGCAGGATCCTGTCCAGCTTTGCATTGATGAAATGGTTATAGCGTTTCTTGAATATCTTACGACCCAGTTTCCCTATCCACTCCTGGAAGGTACCAAAGGGGCAGACCCAACCGCAAATGACCGGCCCAAACAGGAGCGCTAGAAGCAAGCCTATCACAGCAAGGACTACCGATGATTCGTGTATCTTCTTTACCAGGGTCCCAAGGGTCACCAGATTCCAGAAGGAGACAACCCCACCAAAGGGGCAGATTGCATGCAGTGAGGCCCCTCCAAGGAAGGCTGGCAGAACCATACCCATCTCTTTCAACCCATTGATCGTAGCAATGAAGGCTACCAGAACGAAGAATCCGATCTGTATCCGACTTCTCCAGGTCTGTGTCTTTTTTTTCCGTAACGTATCCTTTCTCATCCCATTCCCCCCCTTATAGTTTCGCATGATTGCCCAAGAGAGAAACAGGTTGCTCAGCTATCACAAGGAAAAAGAAAGCTAGGGTGTCTGTCTTGAGGAATCTTCTCAAGGATGGATGCTCTTGGTGTGCATCATGTGAAGAGCATATAAACATAGCGTAATTACGATAGCATTTCTTGGGCGGGTATTTCTCTTTCACCAAATGATCTATGTTCAGACTTCGCACGTGAATTATCAAGAAGTGACTAGTATCGAAATTATAAAAAAACGATACAAATAATTCAAAATATTTTCTTTTTTTATAAAGAATTAAGCTCCAAAATGCCGTATGCTGTATTGTCTACAAAACGCCAACAAAAAGGAGCTTGCAATCCCACGCAACCAGATTTTCAGTCCAATGATGACATACTTTCCAGCACTTTCGACAGTTTTGCCTAAAACTTCAGTATCTTTTCAATTCCTTCCAGGTGAGGGACAAAGAAGATCAGAGGAGTTCCAATCCCGATAGAATCGGAAAGGCCAGTGTCCACCGTTTCCTCCAATCCCCTAAAACAGACTGGAACAAGTTCACCCCGTTGCCTGATGCAGCGATCATCAGGGCGGAACTTGAGCAGATACATGAGAAGTCCGCTACTGCTGACCGGCGTTGGCTTGTTTTTGATGACAGTCCCTTCAAATGGGACCGGTCTAAGAAAGTTGCGTCACGTACCCGTTGCCTTGACCGTGCAAACCCTTTCTTCCTGTTGCCCAATGTGCAATGGTCACGGAAAATGCCAAGATGCGGATTACTGAAGCTTCTGAGGTATCCACTGACCCTTCAGAACATTTTTATAGTCTCAAAGTATAGAAAATGGCACCCATTCGTAGAATTATGACGAGATTACTGCACATATCCCTATGGTTTCCACCCAGTCTATGATGCAAGTGCGAAGTTTTACAAGATAAGCCCCGTTGTGCACATACAACAGGGCTTATTCTTCTCTAGCGCAGACTCTCTGTCTGTCTGAACACCTCAAGCAGTGGGTCCCACCACTCCTTGCCTCCGGAAACCTCACCGATACCTCGGATCTTGCGTATCCTATAGCGAACCAGATTCTCCACAGGCTTGCTGCACAGCACATCAAGGTCTCTGATAATGGTCTCTTTGATGAGTTGGGCGGTTCCTTGAGGGGAGCCTTCAGGAATTATGTCGTGGATGACCCCAAACTCCTTGAGGTTACGGGCTGTCATCTTCATCGCCTCGGCAGCCTCTTTCGCCTTGGAAGGGTCACGTAGCAGGATTGAAGCAAAACCCTCGGGTGTAATGACTGAGTAGACAGCATTCTCCAGCATATACAGCTTGTCCCCTACTCCGATACCCAAAGCCCCACCACTGCCACCTTCCCCGATGATAAAACAGAGCACCGGTGTCTTGAGGGTGGAAAAGACTTTCAGGTTCTGGGCTATGGCTTCGCCAATGCCCCGCTCTTCCGAGCCAAGGCCGGGATAGGCTCCGGGAGTATCAATGAAGCAGACTATTGGGCGACCAAACTTCTCAGCCTGCTTTGCCAGGCGCAAGGCCTTGCGGTACCCCTCAGGATTGCTCATCCCATAGTTGCACAGCACATTCTCCTTGAAGTTGGCTCCCTTGTGGTTACCGATGAAGGTGATGGCCCTTCCCCCTATGGTCCCAATCCCTCCGACCATGGCAGGATCATCTCCATAGAGACGATCACCATGCAACTCCATGAAGTCGTCACAGATCATCCTGATGAACTGCTTGGTCCCGGTACGACCCTGTTGGCGTGAAAGCAGTACGAAGTCCCAGGAAGACTTGGTCTTTTCGTCGGTTGAAACAATGGTTTCTATCCGCTCAAGGGTACTCTTGAGCTGGGCATCATCTCTCTTATCCTTCATTGGGCATGCTCCTTGTATGGGTCTTGATGAGGTAGGCGAGCGTGCTTCTCAGCTTCTCCCTTGACACGATCATATCGACAAACCCCTTTTGGAGCTGGAACTCCGATCGCTGAAACCCTTCAGGAAGCTTCTCCCTGATCGTCCCTTCTATGACCCTAGGTCCGGCAAAGCCAATAACGGCCCCCGGTTCTGCCAGGATGACATCTCCTAGCATGGCAAAGGATGCGGTAACCCCACCGGTGGTGGGATTGGTAAGCACAATGAACAGGGGTGTCCTGGTCTCTTCGAGCAGGGCGGCAGCGCTGGCAGTCTTTGCCATCTGCATCAGGGAAAAAATCCCCTCCTGCATCCTGGCTCCACCACTTGCGGTAAAGAGGATGACCGGCTCCCTCTCAAGGCAGCCTTCGATGATGGCCTGGGTGATCTTCTCCCCTACCACCGATCCCATGCTCCCTCCCATGAAGGAGAAACTCATGATGCCGACCACAACCTTCTGCCCTTTTACACTGCACTTTCCAATACTCACAGCATCACTGAGGGAAGATTTCTTTTGGTTTTCCTTAAGCTTGTCCTCATATCCCGCAAGGGCGATGGGATTCACTGACTGCATGCCCTCAGCCATCTCGACAAAGGTGCCCTCATCTGCAAAGAGCGCAAGACGCTCCTTCGGACTAAGGGGGAAGTAGAAATTGCAGTAGGGACATATCTTATGTTCATCCAGCACAACGTCTTTCTTGCACTGCACACAGCTTACTGTTCTTTTATTTTCCATGAGTCATTTTCTCCTGTTTCTCCCAGAGCTTTACATACAGGTCTGTACCGAAGCGCCCGGATCCAAACTCGACGGAGCCGATGAGCAGCTTCTGCTCCTCAAGGTTTGTCTCAATGCCCTCGATACGCACCTCAGAGAGGGCCCTGAGCATGATGGCCAGGCCCTGATCCCTATCGGGCGCATATACAATGATCTTGGCTATCAAGGGATCATAATAAGGGCTGAGAACCGAGTTGGCCGTAAGGTGGGAGTCAATGCGCACATGAGGGCCCAAGGGGAAGTTCAGATTTGTGATGGCCCCTGCACTCTTGCCATTGAGCCTGCACTCAAGGGCGTAGCCGTTGAGTGGGACATCCTTCTGTGTAATGTGCAATTTCTTGCCGGAGGCAATCTCTATCTGCGCTTTCACCAGATCGATTCCGCTTACCAGCTCACTGACAGGGTGCTCTACCTGTAGGCGGGCATTGACCTCCATGAAGTAGTAGTGATCCCCTTCAACAAGGTACTCCACTGTCCCAGCTCCGCGGTATCCAAGCTTTTCAAACAGCTTGACCGAGTCACTGCACATGCGGGTCCTCATCTCTTCACTCAGGATGGGAGAGGGGCTCTCTTCCAGCAGTTTCTGATGGTTCTTCTGGACTGAGCAGTCACGCTCACCCAGGTGAACGACCGTACCCTGGCCGTCAGCGAGCAACTGGATCTCCAAGTGTCTGGGATTCTCCAGATAGCGCTCCATATGTACCGAAGCATCACCAAAGAAGGCCAAGGCCTCTTTTTTAGCTATCTGCAGGGCATTTGCAAGTTCTTTCTTCTCATAAACGATACGCATCCCTCGCCCTCCGCCTCCACAGGCGGCCTTGAGGATGATGGGGTATCCTATACGTTGGGCTGTAGCGTGGGCATCATCAAGATCCTTGATCTCCTCACTGCTACCGGGGGTTATTGGAAGCTTGCACTCCAAGGCTGTGGCACGGGCCGCAACCTTGTTGCCCAATAGGGCGATGGTCTCGCTCCTCGGCCCTATGAAAATGAGGCCGGCATGTTCGACTTCCCGAGCGAAGTCAGCGTTCTCCGAAAGAAAGCCCACCCCGGGATGAATCGCATCGCAGCGTGCAAGACACGCTGCTGCTATGATGTTCTTCTTGTTCAAATAGCTTTCGGATGTGGCCGGAGGTCCGATGCAGACAGCCTCATCGGCAAGGGCAACCCCAAGGGAGTCCTTGTCTGCAGTTGAGTAGACCAATACACTCTTGATCTTCAAGTCCCTACAAGCTCGTATGATCCTGACCGCTATCTCGCCGCGGTTGGCAATGAGGACAGACCTGATCATCGCCTTCTCACGGTAAACAGCGGCTGGCCGAACTCCACCATCGATTCTGGCTTTGCAAGCACGGAGACAATCTCACAAGGGAACTCAGTCTGCAGTTGGTTCATCATCTTCATTGCCTCGATGGTACAGATGATGCCGCCTTCCTCCACCACATCGCCCACCTTCACGTAGGCTGGAGCATCTGGAGCTGGAGTGAGATAGAAGGTACCTACTATAGGAGAGGTAATGGTTTCAACATCCCCTTCCAGTTCTGTATCCGGGGTTGCAGGTTTCTCAACCTTGGTACTTTTCTGGGGGACTGCAGGAGCAGACACTACCCCTGTCCCTTCTCCCTGTCTCTTGAATTTGAGTGAGTAACGCGAGCAGGTGAGTTCCATTTCGCCTAGTGTGCTCTTTTCAAAAAGAGCTATGACCGTTTCCAGGTCCATTTGTTCAATACTTTCCATATAAATTATCCTTCCTCTTCAAGGGGATGGGGCCACTCCCTAGGGAGCTGCCGAGTTTTGGGTAATAATAACAGTAAGGACTTTTAGTGTCAATATTGACACAATGTATAATATTGTAATATACATAGACAACCATGCCAAAACATGGTCAAGTCAACCGAACCCAAGGAGAAGACAGTGAAGTCTCCACACCCTATATATATCTCAGCTATCGGGAGCTACGTACCTGAAAAGATCGTCACCAACAATGACCTTGCCAAATCAGTCGATACCAGTGACGAGTGGATACACTCCCACACAGGCATCCGCGAGAGGCGTATAGCAGATACGGAGGAGAAGTGTTCTGACCTAGCAGTCAAGGCAGCCCTCAACCTTTTCGCCAAGGGCAAGAGGATCAAGGATGATATCGATGGAATTGTTGTAGCTACAGCCACAGCTGACCACTATGGGTTCCCCTCCACCGCCTGCATAGTAGCGGAGAAGCTTGGCATCAAGGGGGCGGCCGCCCTTGATATCGGGGCCGGGTGTACCGGTTTCATCTACGCCCTGGAAGTTGCCCGCGGCATGATACTGAGCGGGAGCATGACAAAAGCCTTGGTCTTCGGATCTGAAAAGCTATCAGAGGTGGTCAATTGGAAAGACCGCAACACCTGTGTGCTGTTTGGTGACGGTGCTGGCTGTGTCCTGCTGGAAAAGGCTGAAGAGCAAAAGGGCATCATCGACTCCACCCTCCATGCAGAGGGTTCAGGCTCCCTGGCCCTTGCCATTACCCAGGACACGCAAACCATCACCATGGAGGGGCGGGCGGTATATGCCTTCGCTGTGCGTGCCATCGGGGAAACGATCTTGGAATTGCTCAGACGAAACGATCTCACCATCGCTGACATTACCTGGATAGTGCCCCACCAGGCAAACAATAGGATCATTGCAGCCTGCAGCAAGCGCTACGGCTTCGACGCATCCTTGTTTTATATGAACATCGAGAGGTATGCGAATACCTCAGCGGCCTCCATCCCCATCGCGCTTGCTGAAATGGACGAGAAAGGCTTGCTCAAGAGCGGGCAGAAGATCCTCTTTGTAGGGTTTGGCGCCGGGCTCACCTATGGAGGAACACTCATTCAATGGTAAAAATCATTGCACTCTATCCAGGACAAGGGTCGCAGTACCCCAGGATGGCCTTGGACCTCTATGCAGCATCAAAGAGGGTCAGAGACCTTTTTGATCTTGCTTCAGAGACCACTCACACGGATCTGCATGCCTTGCTCGAGACTGGAACTGAAGAGGATCTCAAGCAGACGGAGGTCACCCAACTTGTCGTCACCCTGGCCAACAGGGCGGCAAACTTACGGCTCAGGGAACTTGGACACACCATACTCTGTCATAGCGGGCTCAGCCTTGGCGAACTGGCAGCCTATGCAAGTGGGGGCATCATTGATGATGCAACCCTGTTCCGTCTGGTTCAGAAGAGGTCTCACCTCATGGCTGAAGCGGGAATGAAAGTAGAAGAGAAATATGGAAAGCTTGGCATGGCGGCGGTCATCGGCATGGACTATGCCAGTGTACAAGAGACACTAACGGCCAACTCGCAAGAGGGTGTGTACCCTTCCAATGACAACGGGCCCAAACAGGTGGTCATTGCAGGCTTGGAAGCTGCCATCCAGGAGGCCAAGAGCCACCTTGTCGCAGGAGGTGCCAGACGAGTGCTTCCCTTGAAGGTCTCTGGAGCTTTCCACACCCCCTTCATGCAGGAAGCGACAGAGGAGTTTTTTGCATACCTGGACAGCTTGGCCTTTAGTGATCCTAAAGAGAGGATCATCTCCTCGGTGACAGCCGAAGAGGTGCTGCACTCTGCAAGGGCAAAGGAGCTCTTGGGCATGCAGCTGGCAAACCCTGTGCGTTGGACAAAGGTGATGCAGGCAGTCAGCACCATCAGGCAATCATTTTTGGAGACAGATAAGACCGGACAAGTAACATTGGCAGAGGTAGGACCGGGTACGGTCCTTACCGGACTTTGGAAAAATAGCGGACTTCCTGATTCTTGTACCCCCATGGGTAAAGAAAGTGAGATCCAAACGATAGGAGAGGAAACCTGATATGACAGAAAAAAGAAACGCTCTGGTAACCGGTGGCTCACGGGGCATCGGCATGACAATAGTGGAAGAGCTGCTCAATGAGGGATGCAATGTCTGGTATCTCTCCAGAAGCGAGGGCGAAAGCGCTTCCCTCAAGGAGAAGGCAACCTCGTTGGACTGCACCCTCACCTGGGTTGCTTGCGACATGGCTGACAGGGTCTCTGTCCAGGCGGCAGTGGAAAGCGTCATACAGCAAGCCAAAAGCGTTGATATCCTGATCAACAATGCCGGAATTACGCGTGACGGGCTTATTATGCGTATGAAGGATGAGGCATGGGACGAGGTGCTTGCAGTGAACCTGACCGGTGCTTTCCTTACCTGCAGAAGGATAGGGCGTCTTATGGCTGGCCAGAGACGGGGGGCCATCATCAACATATCGTCAGTTGTAGGAATCATGGGTAACGGCGGGCAGTCAAACTATGCCGCGTCCAAGGCAGGTCTCATTGGTTTTTCAAAAAGCCTAGCTCGCGAGCTTTCCAGTCGCAACGTGCGGGTGAATGTCGTGGCCCCTGGCTTTATCCAAACTGCCATGACAGACGTACTTCCTGAGACCTTGAAAGAGAACCTTGCTACTCAGATTCCTCTTTCCAGGATTGGGGAGGCAGAAGAGGTGGCCCACGCAGTGGTCTTCCTCGCATCAGAGAAGGCTTCCTACATCACCGGCCAAGTGTTGGCTGTTGATGGCGGTATGGCAATGTAAGTATGGGAGATACAGATATGAATAATGCAAGACGTGTTGTAGTGACAGGAATGGGCACGATTAATCCTTTGGGCAAACGTGTTGAAGAGTTTTGGCAGAACATCAAAGAGGGAAAGTGCGGCATAGGGCCCATTACCAAGTTCGACACCACCGACTACCCTGCAAAGATTGCAGGAGAGATCCTTGATTTCGACCCTTCTGACCTGCTAGACCGCAAAGAGACCCGCAGTATGGCTGACTTCACCAAGTTTGCTGTCTATGCCGCTGTACAGGCTATGGACCAGGCAGGCCTTAAGGAAGGCCTGTATGACCCTTTCAGAAGTGGCGTCTACCTGGGCAATGGTATCGGTGGCTTTGAAGTGGTGGAGGAGAACCTCCGCAAGCTGTACGAACGCGGCCCCCATGCCGTAGCCCCCCTGACCATCCCCAAGCTCATCGCCAACGAGGCCGCTGGCAACGTTGCTATCCATTTTGGGTTCCAGGGGCCCTGCCGCACTACGGTGACCGCTTGTGCATCAGGTACTGATGCCATCGGAGATGCTTTCAATGCAATCCGTTTTGGCTTGACTGATGTGGCAATAACCGGAGGCACCGAGGCCGCCATAACCCAGCTGTCCGTAGCAGGGTTCTGTCGCATCCAGGCCCTCTCCACGGCCTATAACGACACCCCTGGTCTTGCCTGCCGTCCTTTTGATAAGGATCGTGACGGCTTCATCATGGGTGAAGGAGCGGGTATGTTGGTACTTGAGTCCCTGGAGCACGCCCTCGAGCGTGGAGCTACCATCCTCGGGGAGATCGGGGGCTACAGCATGACGTGTGACGCCTACCACCTGACAGCTCCGAACCCTGAAGGTGACGGAGCCGCTCGTGCAATGCGCGAAGCCATCGCCATGGCCGGGGCAGAGCTAGAGGAAGTGGACTACGTAAATGCCCACGGCACCTCCACAGCGGCCAATGACTCGATGGAGACCAAGGCCATCAAACAGGTTTTTGGAGAACATGCCTACAAGCTCAAGGTCTCTTCAACCAAGTCAATGACCTCTCATCTGATAGCGGCGGCTGGAGCGGTTGAGGCAATAATATGCCTGCTTGCGTTACGCGACCAGTACTTTCCCTGTACCCTCAACTATACGACACCCGATGAAGGTCTCGATCTTGACTATGTACCGAACAAAGGTATTGATGGTACAATTCGCTATGCTGTCAGCAACTCCCTGGGGTTTGGCGGACACAACGGTGTCTTGGTCTTCAAACCCTATACCAAAGCATAAGGAGCAACAACAATGAGTGAAACATTTGAAACACTAGAAGAACTGCTTCCCCATCGCGACCCATTCCTATTCGTCGACGAGCTATTGGAAGCTGATGAGAAGCACACCGTAGGAAGACGGGTATTCAAGGAAGACGATTGGTTTTTCAAGGGGCACTTCCCCCACTACCCTGTAGTGCCTGGAGTGATCCTGGTAGAGACCATGGCACAATGTGGAGGCGCAGGCCTCTGTCAGGTCGGTATCCTCCCCCATGGGGCATTCTTCGTCCTAGGTACGGTGGACAAGGCAAAATTCCGCAATCAAGTACGCCCAGGCGATACTGCCATCATTGAGGTGCACAACACCCGAGTCTCGCAGATCATGCTGCGCCAAAGCGGCACCATTACCGTAAACGGGAAAAAGGCTGCAGAAGCGACCTGGATGTGTATTGTCGGTGGTGGGGATGTGAATATCAATGGAACGAAATAAGGGAGTCTCTCTGTGATCATTACGAAAAAAGTTATGCGAAATGTCTCTTTGACTGCACACCCCCTTGGGTGCCACCAGTATGTACAAGACCAGATCGACTGGGTCAAGGAGCATGCGACCAAAACAGACCACCCTCTGTATAAGCCTGTTCCCCCTGACTCCATTCCCAAACGGGTTCTTGTGCTTGGGGGTTCTACTGGCTATGGGCTCTCTTCACGCATTGTTGCCGCTTTCGCCGGAGGTGCAGACACGCTCAACGTCTCCTTTGAACGGGCGCCAAGTGAGACCAAGACGGCAACGCCGGGTTGGTACAACACCACCGCTTTTGAGGCAAAGGCGAAGGAAGCAGGACTGAAGGCCGATTCGGTCTTCGGCGATGCATTCTCCAACCAGACAAAAGAGAGGACAGCACAGAAAATCAGGGAAACCCTCAAACAGGTGGACCTGGTCATCTACAGCCTTGCCTCCCCCCTTCGCACGGACCCTGTCACCGGGGCAACCTACCGCTCGGTCCTCAAGCCGATCGGAGAAGCCTTCACTGCCCTTTCAGTGGATATGGACAGTCCTGTAGTCAAGCAGGCCACCATAGAGCCAGCAGAAAATGGCCAGGCAGAAGAAACTGTAAAGGTGATGGGAGGAGAAGACTGGGCCCTGTGGATCGACTATCTGCTTACAGAAAATTTGCTCGCCCCCAATGCCATGACTGTCGCCTACTCGTACATCGGACCTAAGATCACCTACCCGGTCTACAGGGAAGGGACCATTGGCCTTGCCAAGGAGCATCTGGAAGGCAGTGCAAAAGCAATCACCAAAAGCTTGGAAAAGCTCAATGGCAAAGCTTTTGTCTCGGTCAACAAGGCCTTGGTAACCCGAGCAAGTGCAGTCATCCCAGTAGTACCCCTGTACATGGCCCTGCTCTATCAGGTGATGAAGGAGAAGGGACTGCATGAAGGATGTACCGAACAGATCTATCGTCTCTTCACAGACCGCCTCTATGCAAACGGGACCGTACCGACCGATGAAAAAGGAAGGATCCGTCTTGATGACTGGGAGATGAAAAGCGATGTCCAGTCTGAGGTAGAGAGCCGTTGGATCCTGCAACATGAGGGAAAGCCCTTACAGAAGGGTGACCTAGCAGGGGTAAAACAGGAATACGACCAGATACATGGCTTTGGATTCCCCAACATAGACTACACCCTTGATGTTGACCCCAGGGTTATCTGAGAGGCAAGCAACAAGGAAGAATAGGGCAATGCTAGCCTAGCTAGCCATATAATGGCTCAAGCAATCAGCAGGAAAGGGCAACGACCGAAAGGTGGTTGCCCTTCTTCATGTGGAAGAGAAATAGACAACAGATCCATAAGAATTTTCTTCATGTATACCCGCTATGCGTGCATATGCTTTTCGGGTGGAGTACCCCCATTACAGCTGGAGAGGGATTCAGACTGACAACATATAGAGGAAAGGTTGTTTCGTAAGAAGAATACAAACAGCAGATAGCAAAAGAGGCCATTACCTCGAAGAGAAACAAGTGACTGCTTACATACTAAAGCCAACCGTTGGAGAATGTACGATTCCTCTCAGCCTTAACGCATATAAACTTGCAAAGGATATCAATGTGCCTTGGATGGTATTCCTCATCATGATGGCGGGAACCTTTAGGAAACTTAGCCGTAGCTAAAGCCAACACTCTTCCCTTGGTAGATACCAAGCAAGCTACTGCTAACATCCCCAAGAGCCATATACCACTAGTAAAATCATACCAAATCTTGTTATTTGGCTATCATCTGGCATATATAAGATCTTACCGCTGAGCCTTCAGATCCTCAATCTCATCCTCTCTGAGATACCGTATGGGAAGAGCCTGACCCAGATACCAGAGCTTGGCACTCTCCTCAAACTCCCTCTGCAGCAAAGACTGCTTGGGTGAGGGAAGATCCACATACCAGCATTCCATGGTTTGCCATCAGATAGGTGGTGAACTGAGGTCTCTGCCCGATATCCCTGGCAAGCAATTCAGAGCCTGGCTTACGATAGGGCAACACACCGACTTCTCCTACCCTCATGACATAATAAGGGGTGAAGGGGTCAAAAGGAAGGCCATCTGACAGTCCTTCACAGCTTGCAAGCAAGGTGGAATAGGTAGCATGCAGATGCACGACAGCACGCATCGAAGGGTGTGTCGCATAACACGCCATATGGAGGGGAACTTCCTTGGTGGGTGGTTTTCCGCCCAACAATGTCCCCTGATCATCGATATGACTGATATCCTCTTCCCTCAAGGTTCCAAATGATGAGCCTGAAGGCGTAGCCAAAAAGGTCCTGTCCTCCAACATCACTGAGATGTTTCCAGCACTGCCTACCGTATATCCACGGTCAAACAGGGACTTGGCAAACGCCACTAGATCTTTTCTGGCTTCAGACTCATGCATGACACATCTCCTGTGCTTTTTCAAAGAAATCGACCATGCCAAAATTACCCGACTTGAAAGCCAGATGCATGGTCCCATCGAGAGAACGAACCCAGGAAACCCCTGGATCTATCTGAGGACCCACAAGGTAGGATGAGACCCCTAAGGTGGTTGCAACCACCCCACTGGTCTCTCCCCCTGCAACAATGAAGTTCTTGACACCCTGGAAGGCAAGGATCTTGGTAACACAACCAATGATCTTCTCAATCGTGGCAGGGACATCTTCCTTGCCATACTTTGCCTGCATCTCCCTTAGCTCTTCTGCATTCCGGGTGGCATACAGCATGGGGGCAGGGCCATCCTTGTCCTGATCCAGCACCCACAGGGCAAGTTCCCCGGAATACCCCTTCTGATGCAGACACTTGTCTTCGTCAATTCGCAGCGAAGGCCCCCTTATCCTTATAGTACGCTACCTGAGCATTGGTCTGAGCTGAACAAGACCCTGCTATGATGACAGTCCTGTCCTTCTTGGGGACAAAGCTTACCACTTCCTGATTCGGCCTTCCCAATCGCTTGGTATGCAGGTGTGCGATTCCCAAGGCAAGGCCGGAGCCCCCGGTTACCAGTGGAAAGTCTCTCGGTTGCCTGTGCAATGGTCTCAAGATCGCCTTCAGTGAGGATATCGACTATAAGATAGTGGTTCCCCTTTCTGTTCCTGTTTCTCGTGTTCATGAAATTTCTCTTTGTATTGCCCAATCATTGCCCTGACATGCTCATAACCCTGGGTCATGTCCTCAGAGAATATATGCCTCACTCTTGCCCTTGAACTGCCCTTCCATAAGGCGTTCCAGTTTGGAATCACGCATCGGGGTTATGGGATGGTTTCGCATGGGAGAATCGCTGAGAAGCTGATCGTTGACAAACAGATAACCCCTTGTAGACAGTCCTTCCGTTGATGGGAAGGGCAGGACAGATAAGGGTAAGGGAAGTGCCAAGGGCCTCCATCAGGGCATCGGTAACCTGCCCGATATTCCCCTCCCTGCTCGAATCGAAGGTCGAACAGTACTTGAAGTAGAACTTGGTACATCCCGCTTCCTTGAGGAAGGCCAAGGCTGAGAGGGCCTTTTCGACGGCCTCCTCCACCGGACAGGAGCGAATCTTCAAGCTTATAACCAAGGCCTCGGTAAGAACGGTCGGGATGATTGTGGGGACTCCATTGAACATGGCTGTCTCCATCCCATTCTTAACCAGAAAGCCTGCAATATCCGTTGCACCGGTAAAATCATCTGCTAGTACACCCCAAACGCATAGTGGTTTCTCCTCTCCTGTCAAATCATATCAGATACAAGCTAGTGTGCAAGTGCCCTTTGCCCAATAATAGGGATCTGTACCTCTGTAATGAATCGACTGTTATCATGTTCCACAAACTGGTCGATAATATTGAAATTGATGGAATAGTCAGCAAGGTACATACCTGTGCCTTCTTTTCGTATCCTTTGGGAGGTATCTCCGATACTTTCATAGGATCCATGATGGTACCCGCACAGGAAGTCACCTGCTGGAATGGGCAGCACCTCACCTATGATGCTATCAGGCTTGTCAAGGTTGAACAGGTATGCCCCAAAGCGTTTCTTCTCCCCATGGTAGAATACCAGTGTCGGGAAGAAATAGAACACATCCGAACCATATAGGGTTTCCTCAACTCCTATATCAAGGAAATACCGTGTTGGGAACGTTTTTCTTGTGACACCCTGAAAATCTACAAGAGGGAGTTGGCCCTCGATGAACTCAAGCTTGCGCTGTATGGCGGGAATCGATATTCATCAAGTCATTCCAACGCTGTTTCAGTTGTGCTGACTGGGTCCTCAACTGCCCCATCGTATGTTCGAGAGAACGCGAGGCCAGGAAGAGTTTAATCTGCTTGAGCGAATATCCCAGACGCTTGAGGTACCTGATGGAAGCAAAATGATAGACCTGGTCAAACTTATATTTACGGTATCCAGTCAAAGTATCACGATGGGCAGGGACCCAAGAGGCCAATGGAGTCGTAGTAGCGCAGCGTCTGCACATCAACGCCAAACAGCTCGCTGAATTCACCTATGGAAAAATAGTCTTTCATCTATGCAATCTATCACAGGCACTAACGCTTGTCACGCTCATAGGGGGACACCCAAAGCCGAAGGGTCGCCCCGCTTTCCGATGGAGAAGAAGAGAACAATTATCGTTACCAGATAGGGGAGCATGGTGAAGGCCTGTGAAGGGATGGCTGTGCCCATGGTCTGCAGTCGTATCTGCAAGGCTTCAGCAGCTCCAATGACAAGAGCTGCGCACAATACCCTCACAGGATTCCTTCGCCCCAGAATTACTGCGACCAAGGCGATGTACCCTTTGCCTGAGGTAAGGTTCTCCATGAAGAAACCCAGCTTGACCATCGCAAGATAGGTACCACCAAGACCTCCTAGCACCCCATTGGCAGCACAAGCGAGATAGCGCACCCTGTTTACCCGGATGCCCACCGTATCGGCAGAGCGGGGGTTCTCCCCCACCGCATGGAGGATGACACCCCACTCGGTCTTGTAAAACAAGATCCACAGCAGCAGCACAAGGGCCAACATCGTATAGACAAACGGATCCTGATGAAACAGGGCCTCTCCGATAAGGGGGATGCGGCTCAGAAGGGGGATTCTCATCAGCCCAATGACAGGAATGGAAGGAAGGGTTGTGCTCTTGCCGAACTCCATGAGAAACAGGAAGCTCGTAAGACCCAAGAAAAGGAAGTTGAGTGCAAGTCCGGATATGGTCTGGTCAGCCTTACATCGGATGCTCAACAGGGCATGCAGCATACTTGCAGCAATACCTGCTGAGATACCGCACAGAAGTCCTACAAGGATGCTACCGGTAGTGAACATCCCTATGAAACTGAAGAAGGCACCACTGAGCATAATGGCTTCCACTCCGATGTTTATCACTCCGCTTCTCTCTGATATGGTCTCCCCCAGCCCAGCAAGGGCGATCGGGGTCGCCATGCGTACCACAGCTGCCAAGAAGGCACTGGTAGCAGCCAGTATTGTTACTTCCATCCTACACTTCCTTACAGCGAAACAGCTGCTTTCGCGCGAGAATCATCACGACAAGAAGTCCCATGATGATCGAGGCTATGGAGGTCGGGACCCCCGCCCCCCCTCTGCATTGACATGGAACCGACTTGTAAGGCAGCGATCCCAATGGCAGATAATATGATGCGTAAGGGCCTGTTACCTCCTAGCAAGGCGACGATGATGGCAAGATAGCCATAACTGGGACTGAGGCCTTCGATGAGCCGATGATGCAAGCCTGCACCTCACACACACCTGCAATACCGGCCAGGCCCCCGCTTATCAGGGAGGACAGGACAATGTTCCTGGTGACAGAAATACCTGCACAGAGACTTGCGCGCTTATTAACACCAACTGCTCGCATGCGAAACCCTGCGGATGTATGAAACATGAGGGTGTGGATTACACCTGCTGTTGCAAGAGCTATGAGGATTCCTGCATGCAAGCGAGTTGGAGGAAGGAGTTGGAACAATGAAGCCGAAGCGGGAAGCATAGGCGACATTGGATAGGGATAGGAGGGGTCTTTCAGCAACGTACGAACCAGAATCCCAACCAGATTGATCGCAATATAGTTGAGCATGATGGTGTTGATGACCTCAGAAAGGCCAAAACGCGCCTTCAATATCCCCGGATGACCGACCAAATCCCTCCGGCAAGAAACCCAAGCACGATGGCAAGAAGTATCATGAAGGGAGCGGGAAGAGCAGGGGCATAGACACCAAGAGCTGTTATGGCAATGGCCCCCATATAGAGCTGTCCTTCGGCACCGATGTTCAAGAAGCCAGTGCGAAACCCGACAGAGACCCAAGGCCTGCGAGGATCAGGGGCGTTGCCCTGACCAATACCTCGCTGAAAGCATACCAGGAACCATGACACCCCGCATGAAACTTGTCAGGGAGAGAGGGATACTGCTGCCGACCATCAGGATAAGGAGAAAGGAAACTGCAAGGACTACTGCAGCTGTCAGCAAGAATGATACGAAGGGGTACATTCTCATCTTCATAGCACACCCCTTGGTTTCGTCCCTGCCATCAGAAGGCCCACATAAGTAAGGTCCACATCCCTATTGGGTATCACATCCATGATGGAGCCTCCATGCATGACTGCAATGTCATCACTCAGTTCAAGAATCTCCTCAAGGTCAGCAGAGATGAGCAATACCGAACATCCGTTTGAACGTAAAGCCAGAAGTATCTTGTGTACAGTCTCTGAGGCTCCTATATCCAGACCCCTTGTTGGCTGGCAAGCAACGACCAGAAGAGGATCTCCCTCCATCTCACGGGCAAGTATGAGCTTTTGCTGATTGCCTCCAGAGAGGAGTCGCACAGGACAGGAGAGCGAAGAGGTCTTGATCTGATACTCCTGGACCGCACGCTCGGTATGGGCCTGCAGGGCCTTCCGGTCAAGCAGGCCATACCGTTTCACACTCTTCTCACCGTGTAGTTTCAACAACATATTCTCCATCAGATCCATATCAAGCACCAGACTGTCAGAAAGCCTGTCGTCAGAGATGTATCCGATGCCCAGGTCCTTCCTCTGTTGGATACCCACCTGGTCGAGAGAGAGACCATCAAGGGTGATACTGCCCCTTGGGACTTTCGAATGCCAAGGATCAGTTCAGCGAGCTCCTTCTGTCCATTCCCATCGACGCCTGCGATACCAAATATCTTTCCAGGAGCGATGGAGAGGCTGACAGGACCCAAGCGCCCATCCTTCAGCTCTACGTCTGTGACTACCAGGCCTGCCCGGTCTTGAAAGAGAGCGACAGCTTGGCGCTGTTCCCGTTGCAGCTTCCGTCCGATCATCAGCATCGAGAGCTCCTCTTTGGATGTCTTGGAAGTTTCCACGTCCCTGCATTACACCCATTCCTCAGGACCGTCACGCAGTCGGTTATGGCGAGGACCTCCTCTATATGGTGAGTAATGATGATCACCGAGTGCCCTTCGGAGCGCAAGCGCCTGAGGACGGTAAAGAAGCTCTCGACCTCCTGGGGAGTGAGCACTGCAGTAGGCTCATCCAGGATAAGAAGCTCTGCCTCCCTGTAGAGCAGCTTTATGATCTCCACACGTTGCTGTTGCCCTACAGACAAAGTCGAGACCAAGGCGGTGGGATCGACCTCAAGGCCATAGCGATGGGAAAGGGCACGAATCTTCTCATCAAGCAGGCGCCTGTTCACAAAAGGATACCCGGGGCTTTTCAATCCCAGGGTGATGTTTTCAGAAACAGTCAGGGTGGGAACCAGCGTAAAGTGCTGGTGCACCATGCCGATGCGATGCGCAATGGCCACTTTGGGGGATGTGATGAGGACAGGCTCCCTGTCCAGGAGGATCTCTCCTCCATCCGCCTGGTAGATTCCATAGAGTATGTTCATGAGGGTTGTCTTGCCTGCACCATTTTCCCCCAATAAGGCATGGATCTCACTCTGTCCGATTGAGAGGTTCACACCCTGGTTGGCGCATTTGCCAAAGAAGGCCTTGGTGATGTTTCTCATCTCTAGTAGCGGCATGGCAACAACTCTCCTTTGATTGAGTAAAGACAAGCTCCTCACCCGGAAGGAGAGGAGCTTATATCCTTACCTAGACTCGATGACAGGAATTTTCAAGGCTTCCATCAAGAATTTTTTGCCTTGGTGTCGGCTACCAATAGCTGTACCTGTTGGGGAATCGTATCCGCAAAGCTGTTATAGCCAGAGATGTCGACTACCCCTTCCTTCATACCCAGGTTGTACACACCACCAACATAGGTGCCCTGTATCACCTTATCCACTGCGGTAAGGACAAGAGCAGGAACACTATAGACAGTGGAGGCCATGACAGTATTAGGCGCGATGGAGTTCTGGTCGTAGGAGTCACCGGTTGCAAGCAATCCTCTCTCCTCCGCTGCCTTTATCACACCTGTGCCTGCCTGGTTGGCAACATGGCTGAGCACATCAGCACCTTGGTCGGCCATGGAGAGGCCCGCTTCCTTGCCCAAGGAGACATCGGTGAAGCTGCTCACATACGCTTCAAGCACCTTAATGGAGGGATTCACCTTTTTTGCCCCGAGCTTGTAGGCTTCCACTACCTTTACGATGGATGGCTGTTCAAACCCGCCGACGATACCGATGGTCCCCGGTCTTGGACATGGAGGCTGAGAGCATTCCCATCAGGTAGCCTGCCTCTTCACATGCCATGACATAGGATGCGGCATTATCAGAGAAGGAGTTGGACTCGATGGCCATGAACTTGGTCTTCGGGAACTGGGAGGACACCCGTACTGCGGGATCTCCGAACTGGAAGCCGTGCCCTATCACCAGGTCATAGCCTTGTGCGGCATAGTCACGGTAGGCAGCCTCGCCATCGGCAATCCCCACATTCTCAGAGTAGGCAGTCTCAATGTTGTACTGCTCCTCTGCCGCCTTGAGGCCTGCAAATGCTACGGCATTCCAGCCCTGATCATTGGCAGGACCGGAAAGCAACAAAGCGACCTTGAGCTTTCCACTTGCTTCCTTTTTTTCTGCCGCACCACCAGCAAACAGAACCGAACAGCCCAGTACTACAACCAGACAGGTCAACAGCACTTTTTTTCTCATGATAGTTCTCCTCTTAGTCTCACGTCTGCCTATGAAAATATCCCAGGGAAAAAATCCCGTAATGATTTGGAACAACATGCTTCTGCCTCTTTGGCCAACATTTCCTCTGCAAGACCGGGGAAGTGCCCGTTCTCATATACGACCTTTCCCCCAACCATGGTAAGGTTCACCGCTCCGGTCACCCCCCCACGGGCAAGCATATTTGCAGGATCATGCAGCATACCTGCAAGTTCCAAAGCATTACTGTCAATGAAAAACAGGTCGGCGACCTTGCCCACTTCCAGCGAACCCAGGTCATTTCGCCCCAATGTCCTTGCCCCATTGACGGTGGCTAGCTTCAGCATCTCATACGAGGAGGGGGAAAGCCCACGCTGTTTGCTGTGATAGGACTGCATCAGGTAGGCCATACGCAAGGAATCCAGGAGGTTTGAGCTGTCGTTGGTTGATGATCCATCACAGCCAAGGGAGATGTTCATCCCTGCCTTCTGCATGGCCGGAATATCGAGGATAGGGAAACCTGCCAACACAGCAGGTGCCGGACAGTGCGAAAGTCCTGTCCCGGTTCTTGCCATCACCTCATACTCGTCTTTCTGGAGTTCCCAACCATGGGCAAGCCAGACATCCTCTCCGACGAACCCAATCTCTTCTGCCCATTTGAGGGAACGCTTGCCATAGCGCTCGACCATAATAGGGTTTTCCCCTTCGCCAAGATGGGTATGTAGCCTCACTCCCTTAGAACGGGCAAGCTTAACAGACTCTTCAAAGGTCTCCTGATAGCTGTTTATCGGTTGGCAAGGAGCTACTACAATCTGGGCCATGCTGTTGGGAGCAGGGTCATGGTAGAGAGAGATGAGGCGCTCGCAGTCAAGGAGGAACTCATCGGTACTCTCCAGCATCTCAAAAGGAATGGTACTTCCCTTGCTTTTTGGAAGGGTATTGCAACCCCTACCAGCATGGTAGCGGATACCCAACAGGGAAGCGGCTTCAAACTGGCGGTCAACCGGGGACTTTCCGGTCTTTTTTGTGTAGCAGTACTGATGGTCGAAGGCTGTGGTGCACCCATGCTTGAGCAGGTCTGCCATGGCAACCAGGGAGGAGTAGTATATGGCATCGCTGTCCATCTGGGAGAAGATAGGGTAAATCTTGTCCAGCCAGTCCACCACCAGCAGATTGGGGTAGTCAATCGTCAAGAGGTTCCTGACAAAGGTCTGGAAGAAGTGGTGATGGGTGTTTACCATCCCCGGATAGACAAACATCCCGCTCGCATCGATGATCGTGCATCCATCGGCATCTAGGCCCTTGCCTATCGCTTCAATGGCATACCCGTCGAGGCGGATATCTGCATCTGCATATACTGTGTCATGCCGGTCACATGATACTATGGCCCGGGCATTTCGAATGAGTTTCTTCTGGTTCATCAAGGGTCTCCCATCTAGGTGATGGGCTAACGATAAACCTTATAGTAACTAGAGGGTCAAGGAGTTTTTTCTCATTAGGTGTGTTTTTTCTAGCAGCGACAGACCAAAGGCAAAAGACAACCTGATGAACCAAGGACAGGGACAGAACCCAGGCAAATTGCCCAAATCCCTCTGCTACGCTAGGGAGGAGGCTGACAGGCAGATGATGATGCAGTCCCAAAACTCCTCTCTGATTTGTACTGTGAAGACGATTTCACTCAGTACCTCATTGACACTATCCAGATCAAAGCCGCCATCAAAGTCATACTCTGCCCCTATTGAATGCTCCTCATGGGTGGGATCCTTGAGGACCTTACGCAACTGGGTATAGCCATACGCTCCTCCACAATCCTCTGGAGGAGTCATTCCCCGACCTCCGGTGCATATGGCACAGGGAGGCCCATCGATATATTCAATCCCCCCTACTGTAATGACATGCTCCCAAGCATCTTTAAAGTCATAGAAATTGCTAAAGCTCCATACATTGGAAAGCAAATCAGAAAAGGCTGTAGTCTCCTCGTCATACAGTGAACCAGGGCCAAAAAGATCGGAATTTCTGCTGTATGGATCAGTGCTTATCGGTCCAACCGAGTCCTACTTGCAGGACATCATGGAGAGCGGCAAAATTCATGTCGATGGAAACGAGGAATCTACGAGTCACCTTTCTGCTTCCCAACAACTTCAGCTTCACATCGAGGGCTATCATCAGGGTCCTTGGTGAGGTTGGGAGTTGATTCACCAGTAGGTTTCTTTTGGTTATTTGAGCAAGCCTGGGCCTATCGCTGAATGTTGGATACCCTTTCTCAGATTCCCCATAATTCAAGGGGCGTCCCTCTTAGTGTGCAGTCTCATCCGCCTCATGCAAAAAGCCTAACGTACTGATGGCGAATTCCTTGAACCTTCGGGAAAAGCCGTTCACCTTTGCTACCTGAGAACGATTACCTGTGGGCCCAAATACTATCGGTCCAGCATCGTTGATGTATTGGGAGATGTCCTCGGCAGAAACTCCAGAATGCTCCATATCCTACTGCAAGTCCTGTTCCATGCTAGTTCAAAGTTCTGGAAGGAGTCCAATTGGACAAAAAATTCCTGATCAGAATGGTCGTTCATCATCACTTCAAACACTATTCCCTGATATTCGAAATAGTTCGCATGCCAGCAGTATTGTGGGTGAGGGGGATTGGAAAGCTCTTTAAAAGGTCATTTACGTTTGGTGATCAGTTTCTTTGTGCATTGGATATACATAATGATCTCCTACTGAGAGAACCCTACCATGGCACAGAAACGAAGGACAAGCAGGAAACTGCAGAGGTCACCCTGAGGCTCAGAACGCTATCTTGTTTCTCCCTGACTCCTTAACCCTGTAGAGGGCTTGGTCGGCAGCTTCAATGAGTTCTTTCTCATACTCGACATCTAGCTCGGGAAAAGAGGCCCCTCCAATGCTGAGGGTCACATGGATTGACTGCTCTCCGTACTTGATATGCTTCTCGTCAATCTGGCGCCTTATAGCCTCTCCCACTTCCAGGGCATCGGCCTTTGAAGCACCCAAGAGGACAACCATGAACTCATCCCCTCCCAATCGGACAAGGATATCACCTTCCCGCATTTGGCTGCGTGTTGTACCTGCAATAGTCCTGAGCACCCTGTCTCCGACAGTATGCCCATAGACATCGTTTACCTGCTTGAAAAGGTCGATGTCGATCATCAGCACTGCCAAGGCTATGTTCTGCCTCACTGCCCTGACAAACTCCTCATGGAGACGGGAAAGCCCGAATCTGCGATTATAGACATTGGTCAGCGGATCGATAGCCGCAAGTTTCTGCACCTGGTCATGGGTCATTGCATTGTGCAGGGCAAGAGCCAAGCTGATACCAAACAGTTCCAGCTTCTCCACCACTTCTGAAGAAAAAGGCTCGACAGAGGCAAGCACCACCACCCCAAGGGGAAGCTGTTTGTAGACAATTGGCTCCACGATAATCTCTCTGGGGCGGAAGGAGGTCATCACACCCTCGAGCATTACATCCTCTGGCACGTTGATGACATTGCGTTTGAGTGTCTGCATGGAGTCGAGTATCAGGGGATTTGAACTCAGTGAACTTGATTTGGTAAGCCCTATCGTATGATTGACACACAACTCCCCATCCTCCTCAATGAGAATGGCCCCAGAGGGACAACCAATCATCTCCAGCAGGCTTATCAGGGCATTACGACAAAGCTGGTCTGTCTCAAGGTGTGTGGAGAGCAACTGGGTATAGGTTCTGATGTCCATCTCGATCTGGATGGATTTTGCAAGGGTATCGACAAGATTATTAAAGGCACGGCTACTGGTTCCTATGGCATCCTTGGAGTCGACAGGGATATGGCAATTTGCCGGGGTGCAGTCCATTGACTGCGCTTTGCCAGAAATGGCCTTGAGGTGATTTTCAATATCCTCCATATGTTTGGCAAGCAGATTCAGGCGGTCTCCGACAATGCGGTGGGCCAATAAGATGTTGACGGCCCCCACAAACAGGCCAGCTACCATACATACGAGAAAGAACCACCAAGACATTGCCATTGAGGCCTCCATGCCCAAAATTAGCATGAAAAACGGAAAAATCAGGCCTACAAGAATTCCAAAGCCCATCATCCAGATAGCGAGGTCGGTAAAGACTCTGTTAGTGATTCGTATCATTTGTGGTACCCCTTGACGGTAAGAAAAAAAACATTTCCCCAACGGTCATGTGACGAAAAAATATCATATGACAGATGATATAGGCAATTGGGGATTCGTGAAAGAGAAAAGTGTTGAAAATTGGAGGCATATGAACAGTTTACCTATCCCAGCGAAGCATATCCAAACACATTATATGCTGAGAGGCCCACGATCACGAGCATGATGAGCATAAACAGCCTGTCTATCTGGCGGTTGTCCAGCTTAGATGATGCAGTCCTTCCTGCCATAGCACCGGCGATACCAGAAGCCATCATTGCGATAAGCAAGACAGCTGAGAACTCTGGAATGGCACCCTGGAGGATATAGGTAAACAGGTTGGCAACCTGGGAGAAGAAGATGATGTACAGGGAGTTTATTGCAGCATGCTTGCTGTCCATGGAGAAAAGATACGAGAGGACCATGATATTGATCGGCCCTCCTCCGATACCCAGAAAGGAAGAGAATATTCCCAAGGCCAAACCAGCAAATAGAGATCCCATCTTGCTGGACATGTGAAGTGTATTGATCTTCTGCTTGTTGAGCACATAGACAAACACCGTAGCGGTGAGGATCACCATGATTATGTTCTGGATCATCCCGATTCGGGCATCGTGTTGGGTGTTCTGCTTGACGATGGTGAAGAGTATCTTCCCCAACACCCCGCCAAGGGCTCCACCAAGGGCAAGGGGAAGCCCCACTACGCTATCGATCTTGATGGTATCCTTTCTGCTTCGCAGAATGGATACTGCAGTCATGGCCAATACTGTATTCCCACTGAGGAAACTAATGGTTGAAACCGGATAATCACACAGGGCATCCATGACAGGCTTGATGATTACGCCTCCGCCAATGCCGCTTATAGCTCCCAGCACTGTTGCAATAAACGTCACAATTACTAGTAGTATTTCCACAATAAACCCTCTTTCTTAGTATTTTGCCAAGCTGCGTGCAACATGTTCCAATCGTCTGATAACATACGGATAGAAGCTCAACATAGTGGAACAGAATTTGTACCCACTCTCATCCCTATAGCGCTTGCAACCACCACGACAGAGATCTTTCCATGGGCATGAAGCACAGGCGTCAATGGCGTTGGGAGAGTCCTCAATAAAACGGATCTCAGACCTTTTTGCATCAAGGGAAACAAAATCATCAGAAAGGAGATTGCCAAGATAGGAAGCATCGTCACAGAAGAAGTCACAGGGATAGATGCTTCCATCACTTTCGACCACATACTGGATCGAACAGATGCCAGCCATGTCACAGCTTTCCGGGGGATAGCCTGCCAACATCCCTACCAGGTTGTCAAAAAACCTGATGGAGACGGGATTGCCTGTCTCCCAAGCATTGAACCAGAGGTCAAAGAGGCGCTTGAGAAAGATTGTATAGTTCTCAGGATCCAGAAAAGGCTTCTTATCAGACGCTTGCAAACTTTCCATGCAGGGGATGAACTGCAAATACCTATGTCCATGGCCTGTCATATACGTCCACATGGGGTCGACATTCTGTGCCAGCTCATTGGTCACCACACCCAATACATTGAAAGCAACTTCATGCTTGCGCAACAAGGCTATACCATCCAACACCGAACGGGCACTCTTGTTGCCTTGTCCGTCATAGCGGTGCATATTATGCAGGCGCGGGGAACCGTCAAAGGAGACGCCCACCAAAAATTTATTCTGCTTGAAGAATTTGGCCCAAGCGTCATCAATATGCATACCATTGGTCTGGAATGCGTAGTGGATGGTTGATCCCTCTGTGTTGAGACTGTTCACCGCATCTACAAACTTCTCATAGAAAGGAAGGCCTACCAGAGAGGGCTCGCCACCCTGAAAGACAAAGGAGCAGTGCTTGGCCTCTGCAAGGCCCTTGGTGATGATGGCCATCATCACATCCTCGCCCATGAAGTGGCGCTGGCCAACCTCCCTATGGTCTGCAGTCTCATGGTAGAAGCAGTAGTCACAGGCAAGGTTACAGGCTGAGGAAGAGGGTTTTATCATAAGCGTGATGGTGTTTCGTTTCATACTACTATGCCTTATATCCTAGCTTCGTATGTCTTGGATAGATCTCCCATTGAAAATGGTCGGCTTGAAGACATATGAATAGTCATGAATTTTATACTCGTTGTCACAAATCATCTGAAAGATTCGTGTCCCGACTTCAAAGCCCATCTCAAACCCAGGATGAATCGAGCTTGTGATGCCGCTCACCGTCCAATCAGTATCGGAATAATCGAAGCTGACAACAGAAAAATCCTTCGGAACAGTTTTACCATGCTTGGCCAATAAGCGCAACACGCTCTTGAGGATCATGAAATTACAACAGACAATTGCCGTACATTTTGGCAGTACCTTGAGGAACCTCCACAAAGAGCGAAATAACTCCTTCTCATCTTGCATATCATCAGAGATAAGCCATTTCACATAGCTGTCATCATAGGTGGCACCATACTTCTGTAGGGCACGCACATACCCTTTATATTTCTCAATTCCCTGGTAGTTGTCATAGACAAATATTCCGGCAATGTGACGATGGCCGGATTCAACAAGTCTTCTTACCAACTCATCAGCACACTGGCCATCAGCGATGGTAACCTTGGGAAAGTTCGAACCGGCATAGAAGTTGTTATAGAAAATAATTGGGATATCCTTCTCATACAACGTGGAGTAGCAGTCGAGGTTGAGGTTGATCATACTCGCCTTCACCCCGTCGACAATAAGGCCATGGAAACCTTTAGCACAGGCCATAAGGCATTTGCGCTCGTTGATTAGCTTATTGTCCGTATAGAAAATCTTCAGCTCAACGGACTTATCCGAAAGTGCACTTTTGATCCCCTTCAGGAGATTGGTGTTGGCATTCTGGTCCTGACCTTGGACGATAACGCCAATCTTGAGCTCTCCGTTCTCCGGTAGGGACTCATGCATCAGAAGGCGTTTCTTATTGAAGAAGGTGCCACTACCCTTGACGGTATAGACAACACCTTCCTCAACCAACAGCCTGATGGCAGTCCTTATGGTCTCCCTGCTGACACCCATCTTTTTGCATAGGTAGTTCTCAGAGGGAATCCTTATATTTTCGGAAAAACGTTGCTGGTCTATGAATGTCCTGATGTACTCATAGACCTGCTCGTATTTCTTAACGTTTGCCTTTGCCCTGTGAGTCGTCTTCAATACGTACTTCCTTATGTTCAGACTGGACTATCCAATGGAGTAACCGTTCCCTCAGCACCAGCTTATCATGGGTGTAGGCCTTATCGCAGGTCAGATTGGTCAGCTCAAAAGGATCCTTCTCCAAATCATACAGGAAATCATCGACATAGACATCACTATCCATATCCGTACCGCCATTCTTACCCGGAGCATAGACAGCATACTTGAACCTGGAAGTTCGAATGCAACGCCCGACCCTACTCTCTGATATCTGTGCGAATACCTCATTGGCTCTTTCTGGATTTTTCTTCTCCACCACATCTGCCAAATCCTCTCCTATCATGCTAGTTCCGACATCGGTGCCGGCTATTGCGAGGATGGTCTTGGGAAGGCTTGCCGTACTTACCAGGTCTTCCACCACCTTACCACCAAGAAAAGAACCACCGCGTATCACCAAGGGAATCCGAAGGGCCCCATCATGACAGGTCCGTTTGTAATCATCGTAGCCGTTGAGGTGACCATCCTTATTTCGGGTCTTGAAGTGTGAACCATGGTCTGAAGAAAAGATGATGACTGTATTTTCGTAAAGACCCTTCTGTTTGAGGGCATCGATCAGACGCCCTAAGTTTTCATCCACGCTTGCACAAGCCCCCAAATAGTCAGGATATTCTTCCCTGTAATCACCTTCCAAGGCAACAAGGTCACCAGGAATCGGGAATTCCTTGAATTTTTCCTTAGATCCGGCAGGACCCTGATAGTGGTTGCTGTCATTCTGATGATGTGGCTCAATATGAGAGACTGTCATGAAGAAGGGTTTTTCCCCTGTATACTGCTCGAGGAACTCCAAGGCAAAGTCGGTGATGCAATCGGCACGATAGCCACTGAATTCACGTTTGACATTGTTTTCGTCGTAGACATAGCCACCATATCCATCGGAGGTGAACTCCAATACATCAGAAGCTCTCCAGAAACCTTCATAACCACCACGCAACTCCTGGGGGATAGGCTTTGTGTGGTAATCAATGGTAGGGGTCTCCTCCAGGCCACCGGTGGAGGCAAGATGCCACTTACCAATATAGGCATTCTCATATCCAGCCTCGGTGAGGTAATTGGCCAAGGTCTTAACATCGGATGGGAGGGCAATATTATTTCTGAAACATCCTGTCTCAGTTGGATAGAGCCCAGTCTGGAAGGTGGAGCGACAAGGCCCACAAACTGGCTGGGGGGAAAATGCGAGGTCAAAGCGGACTCCCTCGTCTGCCATGGCATCGAGACGTGGGGTAATGTCCAGACTCTGGCCATAGCACCCGCAGGTATCAAAACGTTGTTGGTCCGAAAAATAGAAAATGATGTTAGGCTTGGCCATCAGATGCTCCTCTGGGTTTCTTTAATCTTATTTACACCAATAATACTAACGGTAAGGGCTATCACCACAAGAAATGCAATTGCAATGGGGGACTGCACAAATATCCTATAGCTGCCATCGGAAAGGATGAGTGAACGACGAAAGTTCTCCTCAGTAATTGCCCCTAGGACCAAGCCAAGTAAGACCGGAATTGTGGAGAAACCCAACTTGCCAAACAGGTATGCTATGGCAGCAAATACCAAGGTGACTCCCACATCAAACATTGAAGTGTTGACCGAGAAAGCGCCTGCAAAACAGAAGATGACGATGATCGGAGTCAAGATGGAGACGGGAATGGAAACTACCCTGGCAAAATATTTGGTGAGAGTCTTGCCCTGCAGGAACATGAAGATGTTTACAAAGATAAGTCCGATCATGATGGCATACATGGTAACCCCGTGCTTTGCAAAGAGATTGGGCCCGGGGGTGAGGCCGTTGATCATCAGAGCCCCAAGCATGATAGCAACAGCCCCATCGCCTGGAATACCCATGGTCAGCAAGGGGATGAGAGTTGCTCCGGTAACTGCGTTGTTTGCAGTCTCGGCTGCAGCCATACCCTCGATGGAACCATGTCCAAACTCTTCCTTGTGCTTGCTCATCTGTCGGGCACGGTCATAGCTGACAAAAGAGGCCATGGAAGCTCCGGTACCTGGAATGATACCGATGATCACCCCAATGGCAGCACTCATCAGGGAAGGAAGAGCCATGCGCTTGTACTCCTTCTTCGATATCTTTCCACTCTCCGATTTTACCTCTTCCAAGCTTGAGATCGTCACCTGATTGCTCTTTTTGCTTTTTGCAAGGACTTCGCTCAAGGCGAACAGCCCAATAAGGCAAATGACCAGAGAAAAGCCTGAGTAGAGATTGATGTTCTTGAAGATATATCGTGTGGAACCGGTCATGGGATCCAAGCCGATAGTTGCAATGAAAAGTCCGAAGGCACCGGACATAAGGCCTTTGATAAGGGACTTTCCAGAAACACCTGCAATTACTGTCAGACCGAACAGACAGACGAGGAAGTATTCTGGTGTTCCCATCTTCTGGGCAAACTTGGCTACCTGGGGTGCAAAGAACAGCAGGGTGAATGCACTGATAATCCCACCGAAGGTAGAAGCCTGCAAGGCTACATTCAACGCTTTCTTGCTCTGTCCCTTTTTGGTAAGGGCGTATCCGTCAGCCATGGTGGCTGTTGCATGAGGAGTCCCGGGGGTGTTGATGAGGATGGCTGAGATCGATCCACCATATCCTCCGGCACAGTAGATTCCCAACAGGAACATGAAGGAGTCGATGGGCCCCATCGTGTAGGTGAAGGGAAGAAACAACACGATGCACAGGATCACCGTCAGACCAGGAATGGCACCAAACACCAAGCCGAGTATCAATCCGATATTCATGTATACGAAGCTGGAAATGGTAAAGAACTGTTGAAAGCCTTGTATGAATAAGTCCATGATTGTATTCCTATGGTAGGCGAACGCCCAAGAGATATCTGAAGATCACACCAATCGCCAGGGCTGAAACTATCACTATGAGGTAGTATGAGCCTTTCTTGATCCTGAAGTAATAGAGCATGGCAACAGAGAATAGCAGTGAACTGAGTATGAAGCCAATGAGAGGCATCAATAGGGCATACAGGACAAGCATCAGAAGAATGACCAATGCCTTGATCTCCGTAAGCAGTTCTATCTGGATTACATCAAGCTTATTCCTACGTATGATCTTCACAAGCTCTGTACCCAAAAGCACCACCGATCCGCCTATCATGATCTGCAAGAGCAACGTAGGAAACGTCCTTGCAGTGGTGGCCATGTTTTCCTGTACCTTTACCTGGCTTGGCATCAGGAGAAAAGCTGCCACAGCAAACACAAGAAAAACGAGGGGTCCTACAATCGAGGGGTAAAAATTAGCTTTCTTGCCCTCGAGCCTCTCTCCTATCATGTCAATCTTACTGTCCAAACTCTTAAGCATGTGAAGAAACCTATGCATATGCTACCCTTTTCATGGGAGCGGGCCTTCTTGGATAAGAAGACCCGTTCCAATCGTTTAGTCTGTTTTCTAGATGTTTGCTTTGACGATAGATGCAACTGATGAAACATGCTTGTCCATCTGGGCTCCATCCAGTGGATCAATTTCGATCATCAGGGAGTTATAGAAGGCAACAATTTCAGGTTTCTGCAAAATGGTAAGATAGGCATTACGTACCTTGTCAATGATCTTCTGGTCTGTTCCCTTACGGGCCATGATGAAACATCTGTTGCGGAAGAATGCGGAGGAGCCATACTCGCCTACACCCTGAACATTCTTGTAGACTTCGTTGTTTACGCCCTTTTCGTCAAACACAACAACTGGATTGAGAATTCCTGCTTCCACGCTACCCTTGGCTTGGGACTGGTGGGAGATGGCAAAGTCAGTTTCGCCCTTGGACGCTGCATCGAGAGCAAGGTTTGCTCCATTATAGCTTACCAATTCAAGGTTGATACCCAAATCCTTGGCAAGAGCCTTAGCAAGAAAAGCTTCAGATCCTGCAACACCATTTACGGCAACCTTGAGCTTCTTACCAACAGCATATGCCTTGAGGGCATCCAGATCTTTGATGTTCAGGGAAGCATCTGAAGTAAGGACAAAGATTGAGGAGTAGAGATTTACGATAGGCTCGTAATCATCATAGGAGAACTGGATGGCGTCTGAACCATCTACGTTTGGAGCGATAG
>CAXXCW010000012.1:0-17148 GCA_963662725.2 uncultured Sphaerochaeta sp. | reverse complement strand
TGCAATGCCATTTGCCTCATTGCCCATAAATACATCTCTTGCCAGCATAATCTTCATCTCATGGAAGCCGGGGATACCCAAGGTCTTGCATAGCCGTATGACTGCAGAGGTGCTTGAACCAGTTGCCTTCGCAATGTCAGCAACCTTCTGGTGAATTACATCCTTCTTCTCTTTCAAAATATATCTGGCAACTTTCAGTTCTGATTCCGGCAATGAATCCAATCTGGATTCTAGGAGGAACAAAAGACTATCCATGTAAACCTCTTCTGGGTGTGAGTCCCTGTCAAGATATTATCACAAATGGCTATATGTTACAATTACTAAAATTTTATGTTGACATATTTTTTTAATGGCACATATAATGAAGATACAACAAAAAGGAGTTGACTATGAAAAAATCCCTGATCTTGTTCTTTTTGGTCCTGATCATTACAGGATCTCTAGTCTTTGCAGCAGGAACTGCAGAACAAACCCCACAGAAAACCGATGTCACCATCAGGGTTCTTGCCGGGAGCATCCCTTGGACTGACTTCATCAAAACTAAACTTCCTGAATTCACTGCCAAAACCGGCATCAAGTTGAACTGGAAGCTTACCCTGAAGATGTACTAAGAAACAAAGCCACTGTAGAGCTCACCTCTCGCAGCAAAGACTTTGATATCTACACTACCAGTCCCCCTCAAGAAATGCTGATGTTCGCCAACAACAACTGGAGTACAAAACTCGACTCGTTTATCGCGGGTTCTCCAGAATATGACATCAATGATTTCATGCCCGGTGCCATTTCAGGAAGCAAGACAAATGGAGAGACACACAGTATCCCCTTGTTCACTGAAAGACCGGTACTTTACTACCGAGCAGACATTTTTGCAGCAAAAGGCCTCAAGCCACCCAAGACCTTTGCTGAGATGGAGGCTATAGCTGCAAAACTGCATGATCCAGCCAACAAATTTTACGGATTCGTTGAACGTGGAGCAGGCAACGCTGCCGTTACCCAGTTTGTCACCTTCCTCAGGGGCTACGGTGCTGACTACCAGTCTGCTGATCACAAGACAGCCACCATTAATACTCCCAATGCATTGAAAGCTTTCCGCTACTATGGAGAAATCTTGGGCAAGTACGGTCCTCCAGGAGTCCTGAACATGAACTGGGGTGAAACCTCCAATATCTTTACTGAAGGCTTGGCAGCCATGCGTATTGACAATGACAGCCAGTATGGCAGAGCAGTCGACAAGACAAAATCTGCAGTTTGGGACAAGGTAGAGTTTGCCGTGGTACCTGATGGTCCTGCTGGGCTCTCTGTCTGTAACGTAGCTCCTTGGGCCTTGATGATCCCCTCATTCTCTACAAAGAAAGATGCAGCTTGGGAATTCATCAAATGGGCGACCAGCAAAGACATGTCCTTGCTTGCCATGCAGGCCGGACAGTTCGGTGCAAGACAGTCAGCATGGAACAACCCTGCTGCAACCACAAGCCTTCCTCCTTCCCTGGTTCAGGCAGTAAAAGATTCCATGGGTGCGAAGTACTCTATTGAGAGACCAGTCACCATCCAAGTCAGCAAGTCAAGAGACGTAATCGGAACTGTCATTCAGGCTGCCATCCAAGGCGTGAGTGATACAGAACTGAAAGCTATCGCAGATAAAGCAAACATTGACTTCCAGAAAATTCTTGATGAAGACTACAAGAAATAAACCTATTGTGAAGGAGGGGCAGACAACCCCTCCTTCCTGCTGCTTTCCCCTACAAGGTGGTATCCATGCTATTACAGAAAAGTGAACGAGCAACGAAATACTTCTTTGTATTCCCTGCATTCATATTCGTATCCCTCATGGTGGTCTTGCCTGTACTGTTTACTATTTCCCTAAGCTTTACCAAATGGTCTATGGCGGGAACTCCAAAAATAGTACTTTTGGACAACTATGCAACTATGTTTAAGGACAGTCGCTTCTTACATGCCTTTTCACGTACATTGCTTTTCTCTGCCGTTGCCCTCCTGTTCGAAGTAGTACTGGGCACTTCCATCGCACTGATCCTTAACCGCGACTTCATCGGAAAACCATTGGTAAAAACCCTTTTCCTTCTCCCTATGGTAGCTACCCCTGTATCAATCGGATTGGTGTGGATGCTTATGTACGAACCTACCTTCGGTGTAGCAAATACTCTTCTCGGGTATCTAGGAATGCAAAACCTTCCAGTCTGGCTGGGTTCCCCTGATACAGCATTACTGTCTATTGCTATCATCGACATCTGGCAATGGACCCCTATGATTTCCCTCATTGTTATGGCAGGATTGGCCGCCCTCCCCCTCGAACCCATCGAATCGGCCAAAATAGATGGTGCAACGCCCTGGCAAATTTTACTGAAAGTCACCATCCCAATGCTTGGTCCTACCATAGTAGTGGCAAGCCTGCTTCGACTCATTGATGTCCTAAAGACCTTCGACATCATCTATGCCACCACACAGGGAGGACCTACCTTCTCCACTGAAACATTAAACGTCCTGGCATTCATCAATGCCTTCCAATACTTTGACCTTGGCTATGCCTCCGCCATGCTGGTGGTATTCTTTTTGCTGGTCCTCATACTCAGTCTTTTGGTAGGAAAATTGAGAGATCGTGTACGGATCGACTTCTAGGAAATGGGGGAATATATATATGAGCATCAAGAAAAAACAAAATCATAAAGACGATCGGATACTACGCTCTGGTCTATGTCATCCTTTTCTGCGTTATTTTCCCTTTTCTCTGGATGGTCCTCTCTTCCTTCAAACTGCAGTCCCCAAATGCTGAATATGAAATACCTACTCAAGTTTGATGCCACCAACAGGAACTATAAGGAACTCTTTTCCAACTACAGCTTTCTCAAGCCAATATTTAACAGCTTTATCATAGCTCTTATTTCTACCACTTTCTCTTTAGTTCTGGCACTGCCTGCTTCTTATGGCATTGCACGTTTCGGCATGAAGAGAACTTCGCTGTTCCTCTTGGTAGTACGTATGATACCTGCCATAACGTTTCCTTGTACCGTGGTTTGCAATCTTTACCTTCCTCGGCATAATTGACACCCATTTCGGACTCATTCTTGCCCACATGGTTGTTTCCCTGCCTTTCATAATCTGGATCATGGTACCCTTCTTTGAATCACTACCCAAGGAGCTCGAGGAGTCGGCAGCAGTCGATGGCAGCACACGGTTTAACAGCTTCTTGAAAATCATCCTTCCCATCTCAGCCCCTGGTATCGTAACAGCTGCAATCCTCTCCTTCGTATTTTCTTGGAACAACTTCATGTTTGGCATCATCCTTAGCGGGGCGTAGCACAAAAACCCTTCCTGTAGCCATTTATGGATTCATCTCTTACACAGATATCAACTGGGGAGGCCTAATGGCAGGCTCAGTAGTGGTGACCATACCTGTGATTATCATCTCGCTGTTCCTGCAAAAATATATCATCCAAGGACTCACAGCTGGTGCTGTCAAAGGATAAGAAGACATGCAATATATACTCACCATCGATGTAGGATCCTCATCCTCCAAGCTTGCTTTGTTCGACACCCAAGGAAAACTTGTATCATTAGTCAGAAAAAGCACAAGCATTTCAGCAACTGATTCCTCACTTGCACTACGTGAATACGACCCCCATACGTGGTGGAACAGTACCGTTGAAGGCATCAGGGAACTCCTGGCCAAGACACCTATCAAAGCTTCCTCGATAACCACCATTGGCCTGAGCGGACAAATTGGCACACACATCCTGCTTGATGACAAGCATCAGAGCCTGATGAGTGCCATCAGCTGGCAGGATGGGCGTGCTGAAAGTGAAGCCCAATGGCTTGATGCAACCTATCCAGCAACTGAACTTGACCAATTGCTGGGCATGCACCCTCCCCAAGGGAACTTCCTGGCCCATCCCTCGACTTCTCTGGCTCAAAAAGCATAAGAGTGAACTCTTCTGCCAATCCTTCACCATGATGCAACCCAAGGACTACATTGCTCTGAAGCTTACTGGAGAGTGCAAGACAGATATCCTCAGCCTCCGGGGCCTGATGAATCCCAAGATAAAGACAATACATACGACCATAAAAAAGACTATCCTTGGCATCGAAGATATTGAAGAAAGACTTCCCAAGGCTGGAGAGGCTACCAGCATTTTAGGTACTGTCAGCAGGCAAGCTGCAGAGCAGACAGGACTCCAGCAAGGATGTACGGTAGTAACCGGTTGCGGGGACTTCCATGCTTCCTTGGTAGGAACCGGCATCATTGACGATACCTATGCCTTCAACATTACAGGAACCTCCGACCATATCGGATGGCTATGCACCACAGAGAACAAGCAAGCCTATGACACTCGCCTTGGAAGATACCCCTCTGTTGTCCCCGGATGGGACATCTGGTATGGAGCTACCTCAGCAGGAGGCGGCTCGTTCCAGTGGTTTCTGGAGACCTTTGGGGATAGGAAAGAGGGTGAGTCGATCAAGGGCTATGTAGGAAAGAATCTTGAACTAGCATCGAAACCAACCTCCCTGATCTACCTTCCCTATATCAATGGGGAACGTGCCCCTATCTGGAATGCAAAGGCGCGAGGTGCCTTTGTAGGCTTCGGATCTTCCAACACCAAGGCAGAGTTCCTCAGGTCAGTACTTGAAGGGGTTGCCTTCAGCTTGAAGGATTGCTTGAATATCATGAGCAAAAAAGAGTCCCCACCACTTCAACTAAGAGTATCGGGAGCTGCTGCCGGGGATGAAATCTGGAACCAACTGAAAGCCGACATCCTAGGGATGCAGGTTGTCAGCATGCGTTGCCATGAAAGCTCCAGCCTAGGTGCTGCGGTCATAGCAGCAGTAGGAAAAGGCCTATACGCCTCGATGGAAGAAGCAACAAAGCAGATGGTGCAGATAGAATCCCAATATGAACCCAACATGGCCAACACCAAGTACTACGAAGAGATGTTTGCCATCTATCGAAACACCTATGAATCATTACGCGGTTCTTACGAACAACTTGCAGTATTGAGGAGCTCTCTATGAACTACACCATTATCGGGGCGGGAAAGTCTGGAAGGGGCTTTATCGGTCACCTTCTCTCTGATGCAGGGTATACCCCTACCTATATCGATTCTTCTGCCTCGTTAGTCCATCAACTTGAAAGTAAAAAAGCCTTTGGCATTGAGTTCTTTGGGAATGCCCGCCCACCTATGACCATACCTATCAAAAATATCTTCCACACTGATGATCAAAGGGGAATCAAGGCAGTTGCGGACTCTGATGTGGTGTTTGTCTCAGTGGGGGCTAGCAACCTTCCAGGGGTAGGGAGCTATCTGAAGAGGGCTTTGCTAGAAAGGACACATGAGCAACCTCTTCTGGTGATTACAGCAGAGAATGCAATTGACCCTGCAAAAAAACTCACAGAAGCGATTCAAACAAAAAAAGACAGCAATACCGGGTTTCTCGTGACCGAAGCAGCTATATTCTGCTCAACCATTGAAAAACCGGGTACTCCTGTCGATATTCTTTCAGAGGCGTATGATAGCCTCCCCTATGATGCACTGAAGGCCAAACAATTCAGCAATCTTCCTGCCTTCCTAAAGCCTGAACCCAACTTCCCCCTGTTGTTGACCAGAAAGATATTCACCTATAACTGTGCAAGTGCTGCCATTGCCTATTTGGGTGCCTACCAGGGGTATGCTTGGTATGCCGATGCAGCGAATGATCGTTCCATTATCCAAGTACTTGATTCGCTCTACGCCAAGGTCAATGCTGTGCTATGCACGGTATATGGCCTTGATGCGAACGATCAGCAAGCATTTGCCATGGCTTCAAAACGCAAGTTTCAGAATAGTGAGGTTCGTGACTCGATCGACCGTAATGCTCGTGATGCTTCTCGCAAGTTAGCCGCTGATGAACGTTTAATAGGACCCTTAATGCTGATGCAAAGCCATGGGATGATAAGCAATGCATTATTACTCGTAATTGCTTCAGCATTATGGTATGGGTTAGAAAAAGAAGAACCTATTTTGCTAAAAAACTATAACAAAGGGGGTATTCCCCTTATTCTCTCAAAGGTTTGCCAACTTGATACCAATGATTCGTCTATCCCAATAATTCAAGAATATTTCACCTTATTACGGCAAAGACAACCTCTTACAATACTACTTACCCAACAGGAGCTTTAGAATGCGAATACTAATTTTTGGTGCAGGAAAAATAGCAAGAGGCTTTATTGGACACCTACTATGGAAGGCAAAGCTTCCGTTCCAATTCATTGAATACAATCCACTAGTTGTAAAACTACTCAAAGATCAGAAACAATATTCTGTGCGCATATTGGGAGAAACAATACACACTGACCAGGTTACCAACTTTGGGGTGTGGGGCTATGAGGATACTGAGGCGATCGAAGAGGCCATTGCAACAGAGATTGAGACAATCTTCATTGCGGTGGGAGGCAAGAATCTGGGTTCTGTCGCCCTATTGCTAAGACAAGCTTTACAAAAAAGGATGGAAGCAGGTACAAAGAAGCCTTTGAACATCGTGCTGTGTGAGAATTGGATCAAGCCAGCTGATGTAGTGAAAGAGGTCGTCTATGAGGGGGCAAGCAGTGAGTTTGCTCAGTTCCTTGATGAATACGTGGGCATCACCGAATCGGTGATCATCCGTTCGGCGATTGAGCCAACAAAAGAAGTTTTGACATTAGATCCGCTTGCAGTAAACGTACAGGATTTCTGGTACCTGCCTGTAGACAGAAAACGGCTTAAGGCAGACCTTCCTGATATTCCAGCACTCCACTATGTTGATGATTTCGGAGGGTACTTAGATAGAAAATTCTATACATACAATGCTGCCAATGGGACGGTGTCTTATCTGGGAAGCCTAAAGGGCTATACATACCTTTCAGAAGCTGCAAGTGATCCTGAGATTCTCACTATCCTTGAGCAGGTGTATCAGGAGACAGGAAAAGCGTTGTGTGCAAAGCATGGCTTTGACTTCGAGACTCATATGGAGTTCACCAGGACTTCATTGGCTAAGCTTCAGAACAAATTCCTGGTGGATTATGTAGAAAGAAATGCAAGAGACCCCATTAGAAAACTAGGACCTACCGATAGGCTGGTGGGTCCTGCAAGGTTGGTAATAAAATATGGGGGTGTTCCAGAAGCGTTATCCACAGCAATTGCTGCAGCTATCTTCTATGATGAAGCATCTGATCCGATTTCACAGCAATTAAAAGAGATGAGAAATAATAAGGGTATTGATTATATCCTGCACAATATCTGCAAGCTGGAGGAAGATAAGGACGAGGTATTATTACACCTAATCAGAGAGAAGATTGAGATGCTGAAGCGGTGGGGGTGGATTAGGTAGGTAGTCTGAGTAAACTTGTCAGAATAAAGGACGTGGAATCCAAAAGGCTTCGTTCTTATAAAAACATATTTGGATTATTCTTTTCACCAAGGTATAGGATAATCCATTACAATATGCTCAATTTCACTCTCGAGGAAAAGGAGTTCCCAAATCATACATCGCGGTGAATGCCATAAGGGCTTCCAAGGTATATCGGCGATAAAACTTATTGAAATCCAAATACAATATTGAAGAAACTATAAACAAGACAATGGATGGCCAAACATAACTTGATAAAGGTTGACGTGTGTACATTGATGGGATCAACAGAGACCAAAACAATACTATTGAAGTGAAACACATTGTCCTAGCAAATCCATATAATGCAACATAATTTTGCATTTTTGCATAATGGTTCTTAGTGTGTTCGTTTACAAAATGATAAATCAATCTAAAAAAATCAGGATCCCTTGGTTCATTGTCATTTGATGGTTCTTCTTTCTCCACATCCTGACAAAGTTCAGGATATTGATCTTTTAAAAAATGATTTATTTTCATCTGAATTTTAGCTGACAAGAATTGATCTAGTGGTTTCCCAAGGAGTTCACGAAACTTGAAAAGCCTTCTAACTATCAAATCTATAAATACTACTGGAAGTATACTGACACACATGAATAGTTTTATTAACGATCGAAAAAAATTCAAAAGGCAACTGCCTATACTTGCAAACAAGTCATAGTATTTATTTCGCTTTTCCTCAGAATCTTGTTCACGTCCAAACTTTTTCCAAAAATTACACCAGAAACCAGATGTCTCATGTTTTAACATATAGCAAGAGGGATAACCAAGGGTCCATCGTGAGTACTTTTCAATTGTTACTGAAGAAAGGTAGCTAAGTACATGTCCGACAAAATAGCAAAAAAAAGTCAGGAACAGATAGCCGTATAGGCTATCTTTTTGGCTTAGCTCCGTAATAAATCCAGGGATAATTTGATTACAAACATTCTCACTTGCAATAAAACTCAATGAAAAGGTAAATAAAAACCCAGGGACAAGATAACCAAGAAAATCATACAAAGAAAATGGGTTTTGACGAGGTTCCATATATTTTCACTCCATAGAAAACAGTTTAGATCAATTTTATTATCAGTTCTTATAATTGATGTATATTATAGGTTTGTACCCTGCAAGAAGGACATTCTTCTTCCATTGATCCAATTTTATCTTTAAAGAAATCGAAGAAATATCGTTAAGGTTGGGATAGCCTGCCTCATTTGTCGTTAGCATTGTTCTTCTTTCCAGAACATACCAAAGGCCAATTTTAGAAATGTCATCAGAATATTTACTTTGTCCTGATTTATTAAGCCGTAGGGATGTTTCTGATTGGGTAATGGCATACGTTAGTTTTTCTGCACCTTGTCCAATTTTTACTGCAAAAATTGTATCGTCACCTACAAGATCACAAGCTTCATAAGAGTTACCAGCATAGGTAGAGGAAACCCTATCATAGTTTTTAAACCCCTCTTGTTCTCTGATTATATTGAAATATCTTTCATTGTAGTATTTTTGCCTTAGTTTTTCATTACTGAGAACATTGCCCGCTTCGTTTTCTTTTTCCTTGAGAAATTGGGTATATTCAGCTTCCTTCAAATCATACTTTTCATTGTAATGAGCCGGAATCCCTTCAAGGGAATCATGAAGATAGTTGATAAAATCATCGTTGAAACGATACCATTTCCCTTGCAGCAACAGGCATCGACTTTCATCGTTTACCCAATCTATGTAATCATGCACTCTTTGTGTAGAAACTGATTTCCCATCTTTGAATAAAATTATCTGGATATCAAGCAACTTTGAACGAGGAGTAATCGAATTATCCTCCATAAATTGCAGAATTACCTTGGATGAAAGCTCAGTGGTCTTAGTATGCGATCCCCTATATATCAATTCATATTCGTAATCATCACTTTGAAAAACCTCGGTCGTCCCAACAATTTCTATTTCCATCGGTATAACCGAGCCTGAGGAGCTATCCAATTTTTCTGCAAGTTTCACTTCCTCTTCCTGGATATCCTCTTCTCGCTTTATTTCTGAGTACACGGGAATTTTATGGAGTTCAGGTCCTTTCAAGATTGTGTTTTCTGCAAAGCAAATAAAAGCAACAATTGCATCAAGAGAGTCTTCAGCTGTGATAAAGCTAACTGATGTGCCAAATTGCATTGATGGTTTATACAGAGTGAAACCTTCTGGTAATTTCGCATTTGCTTTTAACTTTGCATATGCTTCACCACTTTCAAATTCTAGCTCAGTGCATTCGAGATATGAATAAATCATCCTATTTCTTGTTGTGTTCTGAGAGTTTAAAGTTGTGGTCTTGATATTCTCAAACTCAATTCTTCTGGCCAAAGAAAATGGGTAGTCACGATCACAATGCTTGTTTACAAGAAAGTAGGAGTGGCCAAAAGTAGCTACAAAACAACCCATAGAAGATTCAAATAATACTACAGCTTTTGGTCTTGAGACCTGTTCATCTGGAGCTATATTGAAACTTTCCAGTAGCCATTTCCAAGGCAACTCTTTTGTTTCTTCGAAATTGCTTTGATAGTATAACGATACAGAATGTGTTACATCCAATTCGTCAACAATAGGGGTATGTTGGTGGGGAGTACCATACAATGCAAGTTTTTCTTTTAGCTCTTCTACCCTAATTACTTTATATAAATTGATTTTAGACATCGCCCTCCCCCGTTAAAAAGCTAATATCACATTCTCTCTTAGTACAGATTTGTCTATCATACTATCCTCATTTATCTTATAAAGAAAGAGTTATTTGCAAAATTCTTGTATGCTTACAAAAGGATGGAGTAACCCATCCTATCTGTCTATAGTTCTGCTGTTGTCTTGTATGCAGAACTTGGTTTCAACCCACAGTCCCACAATAAAGATTGGTTGTTGATGGTGATGGCTGTATCATCAGAGTCCTTATGGTGGCTATCCCTGGTAGTGCTTCCTTGTTGCGCTTCTTTGTTGCTTCTCTTTGGTACGTTTCTCTTTTGCGCTTCTCTGTTGTATTTTCTTGGCTTGCATCTCTGTTTTGAAGCATTTGGGAGGCAATCGTGAAAGAAGATACCTGCCTACAGGGATGCTCCTTGATGCTTGGTTGGATGAATGGAGAGAGTGAGACTGGAGAAGCAGTGTCTGTTTGATGAATGTGCCATCGGTAGAGTTGCTGTCTTGTGATGGGTATCGTCTTGCTTGACTGTATTCACTACTCGCCTTCTCTTGGTATTTCCCAATCCTATTAGCAGTTTCCCTAGCCTTGCCTTCTCTTGTGATGGCAAGGCTTTGCATTCTGCTTTATCTCACAGAAGGGGGATAATCCTGTATGGATAAAGAGTCAAAGCTAATCATTGAGAGGCTTATGCAGGAGGGTCTTGCCCTCAAGGCTCTCCTGCATAGGAGTGGGATAGTCTTTTATGAGGCTGATACTTCCCATTTAGAAGAGAAAAGCTATGTAAACCCCGTAAATCTGGAGACCAGGCTACCTCCAACTGATACATTTTCTGTTGCTGCAGATCTTATTGAACCTAAAAAAACAGCACCAACCCCTTGAGACAGACAAAGCCCTCTGGTTTCCCAGAAGGCTTTGTCATCGAATAGGGTTTTATTGAGTGCTGAAGAGAGGCTCTCTGTCTTTGCTCTGCTTTTTAGAGATCGGGATATGTATTCCAAACGTTGGGAGTCTGAGAAGAGTGGGAAGAAGGGGATACTCCCCTGCTTGTAGGAATGAAGGTGTCTATGGAGTCTGTGATACGAGAAGGGTCACATGCCCTGATTGCAAGCAACGTGATCAAAGACACTTACACATAAAGGTTCAGAGAACACCTGTTGGGTCACAGTCCATAGGGGTCATCCTTATGTGATGATACCCTTCTTGATGACACCACCTGGTACTCCTTGCTTGTGACTTTGAACAGGGAGAGTTGCTTTGATGATGCTAGGGGGGTATGGGAGCATCTGTGTGGAGCTAGGGTTACCTGTTTTATCAGAGGTATCCTGTTCGGGTAATGGAGAGGATGTCTGGATCTTCTTCTCTGAGGTTGTGAAGCAAGAGAGTTGGGTGCAAGGATCATCAGCTTTACCTGTGATCGTATACGACACCTGTCTCTAACCAGCTATGATTGTTTCTTTCTCTATCAGGAGAGCCTACCCTCAGGAGGTTTAGGGAAGTTGATAGCCCTTCCTCTGCAGGGAGTTCCCAGAAACAAGGACTATAGCGTCTTTGTTGATGATAGGGGGAATGCCTATACAGATCAGGGGGGAATTACTCAGGGGTGTAGGCAGGATGGATACTGATTAGGTATGGGCTTTGGTAGAGAAGGCCAGAGGTGATGAGACCCCACTGGGAAGAGAGACATGTGTTGTATCTGAGAGCATAAGCCTAGGGAGAATAATAAGAGAGGGGATGATCAGAGGCTTAGGTGTATGCTTCCTTCCCAATATACCTTGGTTGTTGCCAATAGAATCTTCATAGGGAAGAGCAAGCTTCCCCACCAGGTGTTGAACTGTCTTATCAGGTTGGTAGCCCTTCAGAACCCGGAGTTCTATAAGGCCCAGGCTATGCGTTTCTCTGTCTGGGATAGGCCAAGGTTTATGTTGTGTGTGGGTAATCATGAGGAGTAGAGAGGACTTCCCAGAGGATGCCTAGAGACTGCAGAGCAGCTTCTAGGGGATAATGGGTAAACGTGTTCACCTGAAGGGAGGAGAGGCTGTGGTGAGGCTCATAGAGGGTTGAGGGGAAGGTCTTTCCCTACGCCCCCTATCGGCTGGTCACCTCCCCTAGTTCTGCTATCCTACGGTACGCAGGGGGAGGTGGCCGATGTGGGGCTACCCTTTCTGTCAATGGGGTTACAAGTTGTCCTCATCCTCCCATAGAAGGGCTGGTACATCAGAACGCATTGATAAGGCCCGGTCTATATCAGCTTGGTTAAAAACCGGCCATGAGACAAAACAATGCAAATTGTTCACTATCTCCAGATTGGGATGAGCATTCTTCAATTCCTCTAATTGTGCCCTGTAGTAAGGGGTATCGTACCGATCTTTTTTCGCAAGTACTTTCCACACTAAATGTCGATTCACTTCGTTAAGAATCTTGTTCTTGATTTTTTCAATGCATTGCGCATTTACTTGCTCACTTGACAGCTCTTTTTGAACTATTACATTCCATTCTTCGAGAGTCTGCAGCATCATATCACGTAACAATTTGGCACATTTATTTTTCAGTTTTCGTTCTTTGGGAGTAAATCTTACACTAGGGGTATATTCAGTATCACTCATAAGAATCAACCTCCATAATTATCATAGTTGTAAAATAAGAATCTCTGGCAAACACCTTCATAGGATATCATAGATTTCCTTTTGAAAAAATTCATGATGAGTCTTCGCTAAGCAGGCAATCTGTCAACTTTAGGGTTTTTCACCTGCTTTCATATACATCTGCTGCCCTGATGCTCCTTTATGAATCACTGTAATCTTACAGTCATGCATATTCACATAACTCAGGAATAGGGAACCAAGCAAAAGCCTTTCGCCTTTGGGGATCCTGTTCCACAGGTATCCCTTGAATAGGTCCTTGATAAGGAAGATCTCCCCTTCTTTCAGGTTCTGAGTCTCACTGACAGCTGTTTCCAATAACATATTCATATCTTGCATAGTCTATTTCCTTTAAGGGTTAACCCTACTTTTGTTCACAACATGGTGTATTGGAAGATACTGTCCACATCGTCAAAATCCAAAGCATCAAGCATTTACCTCTGATCGTCCACACCACTATTGGTAAGTATATGTTATCTGGAATCTTGCTTGCCGATTCGTCGTACTGTCTCGTGACTAATGTGCAGAAACGCTGCAATGTCTTTCAACGCATGCCCATCTGTAATGGCGAGATGGGTGAAGGAGCTCCTGAGATCACGAGACAGAGGTGATTTAGCCCCAGAGACAACCATATTGCGATGGTCTGCCAAGTCTCGTTCTGATAGGAGTTGATCGAGGAGGCACGCTAGGCGTTCAGTAGTTTCTTTTTTGCGATCGATGATCGTAGCGAAACCGACTTGTGCTGTCCATGTCTCATGCTCTGTACACTCCTTGTAGCGCTTCAGAGCCAAGTCGACATCAGGTGAGAAGTACGCAAGCAAGGTCACTTTGTCGATGAGGCTGGTTTGATGAGTAAAAACAGAAGCATGACCGCTCCAGCGGTAGTCCGCTGGAGTGCCAGACAATCCTGCCTTGACAGGATTTCTGACGATGTAGCGGACCGTGCTGAAAAATTTCTCTGTCTCGGATAAAAGGTAGCTCTTGTACCTGCCTCCGTAGATCGTACCTATACGATTGTAGCGTTTGTTGTAATAGAGGCTGTAGCTTCGGTTCAAGAACCGGACAAAGGCTGACAGGGGTTTGTCTCCCACCCTGATGAGCAGGTGGTAGTGGTTATCCATGAGTACATACTGAAGAAGGACAGCATCATAAGTGGTGATAGCAGTAGAAAGGATTGATAGGAACTCCCGTTTGTCCTGGGTATCCTCATAGATGTAGTTTCGGTTGTTGCCCCCTTTGGATAACGTGGTGGATGGTATTTGGCTCATCGCCCCTTTTCCGCCTTGGCATAGTATTATAAGCCTCCGACCAAGTGCCACCTGCCATCGGGGCGGAACTTGATCTTGTCGGCAAGTTCCATATTAGAAAGAGACTCCATGACTGAGAGAGTACTGTCAGGAACCAATACCTGAATTTCAGTTGTGGTGAGGGCCTGACTACGCAGAACCTTGATGATGACCTCTTCATCATGATGGGTCGAACAAGAAGAGGAGCAGGAAGAGGGAAAAGAAGAAGATGTTTAAAGGGAATGAAGAGGATGATGAAGGAAAAAGAAGAGGATTCAATGACCGACTGCAGGGGTGTGTGGGGTCACACCCCTGCAGTCGGTCATTGAGATAGACTTGGGCCCCTTCAGCCAAAAGCAAGTTGGTTCCTGAGCTATGTGGTTCCAGAAGGCTGTTTGGAACAGCCAGTACACGTTTCCCCTTTTTCAGTGCACTTCGGGCGGTGTTCATGCTTCCACTGTTGGTGCGTGCTTCTATGACAAGCACAGTATCGCACCAAGAGGCAAGAACACTGTTTCTCCCAATGAAGCGGAAGGGCAATGCCTCTTTCCAAAAGGATACGGGGTGATCACAGCTCCTGTGTCTGCTATCTGCTCCATAAGCGCTGTATGGGATGCTGGTTGTGCTTTGTGTAACCCACAAGGGACAAAGGCATAGGTCACACCGTGATTGTTCAGTGTGGTCTTGTGAGCAAGGGCATCAATGCCGAATGATAGTCCTGAGGCTATGATGTTCCCCTGCCCTACCAAGTCCGTCACTGCAGCCTTGGTCACCAACTCTCCGTAGGAGGTACATGAGCGTGATCCGACTACACCGACTATAGGAGTCTCAGGATGGGACAGCTTTCCACGATAGTACAAAACCAGGGGAGTCTTTTGATCGGAGGTATAGATGTGGCGGTAGTGCTCATCGTGAGGAGTCAAGAGATGAATGTTATGTTTGTTGTGGTTGGTAAGTATCGATTCGGCATCTTCCAAACTTCGTCCAGACCAAACAGAAGCGTAAGCTGGTTCCTTGGAACCCTCGGCTACAGAGAAGCATGAGGTGAGCCTGTTGCCAATACAGAGGTGACAGTATCCAAGCTTGCATGAAAGATTTCCCTAGGATTGCCGAGGGTTTCCAGGAGCTTGCGCTTTGCTTTCAGGGGTAATCCCGAAGCTCGTTCAGCCATACCCAATAGATATCAAGCTCCATGATGCATCTCCCTTTCAAGATCACGGGAAAAGAGTGCGTGAAGAAGATGGGAACGTTGAATAGCATCACTGGCCATCTATATCGGCAAAGGTCCTGGCAAGCTTGATAGTCTTGTATCGTGCACGTACTGAGAGCCTGATCGCGTTCATAGGTCCTTTGTAGGAGGGATGCACAATCATCATCGAGGACGCAGTATCGACGGAGGTGAGAGCTGTCATCTCGGAGTTGGTAGCAATGGCCTCCCCGCCTTTGCGGAATCGGTAAAGCTGGCGCTTACGCGCAAGCATTACCGTGTTCTGAGTGTCTCTGAACTAATCGATCCACTCATGAGGTGGACCGTCAGTGAACTCGACCCTTCCCACATACTTTTGCATGTCGATACGGTCCAGGATGGGACCGGATAATCCGTTGCCGATAGGTACGGATTTGTGTAGGGGGTGCACTCACAACGACTGGTCCCTGCGTACCCGCAGGGGCAAGGGTTCATGGCAGCGGACCAGCATGAAATCGGCAGGGTACCTGTTGGTCTGGTTTACCCGACTAATAGTCACCTTTCGATCCTCAAGGGGCAATCGCAGTGATTCGAGGGTCTTCCTACCAAACTCAGGCAGTTCATCAAGGAATAGGACTCCACGATGGGCAAGCGTCCACTTCCCCAGGCATCGCATAGGGCCCTCCCCAATGAGGGCGTGGGGAGGACATTATTGTAATGGGGAGAACGAAAGGACGACTATTCTTGAGCTCATGACCGTCGAGCTCGCCTGCGATGCTGTAGATGGAAGAGACTTCCAGTATTTCATGCTCACTCATAGGTGGGAGTATGGTGGGCAGTAAGCGTGCCATCATTGACTTGCCACTTCCAGGATGCCTACCAGAAGAAGGTTGTGGTTCCCTGCTAACGGCAGCTGCAAGGTAAGGGAGGATCTCCTCATGTCCAACAACGTCGGAGTAATCACCGTCCTTACTGTGCTTCTCGCCTTGCTTAGGGTCTTGTTTCCGTTGATGGGGGCCAAGGTGGAGTCTTGCCTCAAGGTATGCTATTACCTCTGTGACTGTTTGACAGGCAATGACATCGAGACCTGTGACCAAGGAGGGCTTCATCGGCACAAGAGAGGGGAACAACCATACGATGCCAGCCTAGCTTACGGGCCTGTATTGCATGGGCAGTATTCCATCGAACTCGACGAGAGAGCCGGTGGTGCTGATTCCTCCAACGAAGGCAATATCCTGCCATGTCTCAATCCTCGCCTTACTTGCCCCGATTCAATCAGCAGGCCCATAAGCATGGGGCAAATCAAGGTAGGCTCCTCTTTTGCGTAGTCACTGGGGCTGAGGTTGACTACGACTTTCTTTGAAGGATTGCATACCCGAGTTCCTCGGTACATGCCTCCATCCGATCCTTTGCCTCTTTGACAGCAATATCCCCAAGGCCGACAATAGTAGTCGTCTGCAATCCAGCTATGATCGCTACCTCTACTCCAAGTGGATATCCACTGATGCCATTGATACCCAGACTTCTGATCACTGTTGCCATAGCTTTGAGCTCCTCTTCATACAAAGAAAGAGCTAAAGGGAGGTGTTTTGCTTCAAAGCAGCATCAAGACATTTCTCTATCCCCATTCCCATATATTGTTATCAATATTGATATCAAAGGCACAAATAAAAAGAACTTCAGGAAGACGACAGTGTCTGTGGATTTTGTATAGATGGATAGGTCTTTGTGATCTGAGTCCGGTTACAACTTTTGATACATCACAATACCCACTCGTTCAATATGAGCTAACAAATCGGGGTTATCAATCTGAGACCATAAAGATATATCAAAGGAATACGGAAGGAGCAGATCATCAATCTCCGCTACAAGTTTGCCAACCAAAGAATCGTTTAACAATTGCTCGCCTTTGATGGTGATTGCGATATCAGAACCTGGGTGATAGGTTCCTTTTGCACGGGAGCCATAGAG
>CAXXCW010000011.1:0-20896 GCA_963662725.2 uncultured Sphaerochaeta sp. | reverse complement strand
GCGTACTCTCCGGGTACAAGACCATGGTGGTCCTTCGCTCTCCCTATGCGCATGCCTATATCAAGAGCATCGATACCACAGAGGCTCTAGCGATGGAGGGAGTGGTTGAGATCTTCACCCACAAGAACAGTTCCCAGGTCACCTATATGCAGGCTGGACAGGGAAACCCTGAGCCAAGCCCCCATGACAGGCGCCTGTTCAATGAGAAGGTAAGGCATGTCGGTGACAGGGTAGCTGCCATTGTGGCTGACACCATGGAGCAGGCCATTGCCGCCAGGGATGCCATCAAGGTGGAGTATGAGGTTCTCAAGCCTGTCTTTACCGTAGAGGATGCGATGGAGAAGGGTGCTCCTATCGTCCACAACGGCACCGTCGAGTACAAGGTAGGCGCACCTGCTGACCTTGCCGACTACAACATGAGCGCCGATCCGCGTGACGGCAAGGTAGTCTACCAGTTCCCCCTGCATGGAGATATCCGCAGAAACGTCGCCAGTGCAGCCCATGGGCAGATTGGAGATGTTGAGAAGGGCTTCAAGGAAGCTGACGCGGTGGTCGAGCGTACGTACCAGACCAGTCAGATCCAGTGTACCCCTCTTGAGCCCCACCTTTGTTATGCAAAGATTGACAATGGGCGTTTGGTCGTGCATGCCTCCACCCAGGTTCCGTTCCACGTCAGGCGTATCGTTGCCTGGGTGTGTGATATTCCTGAGAACAAGATCCATGTCATCAAGGAGAAGGTAGGAGGTGGCTATGGTTCCAAGCAGGACATCCTGGTTGAGGACCTGGTAGGATATGCCACCTGGATTACAGGACAGCCTATATTCTATCGCAACACCCGTGAAGAGGAGTTCATTGCCAACTCGACCCGTCACCCCATGCGGATGACGGTGAAGATGGGTGCGAAGAAGGACGGTACAATTACTGCTGTCTACATGGATGTGCGTGCAAACACCGGCCCATATGGCAACCACTGCCTTACCGTCCCGATGAATGCATGCTCGAAGACGCTTCCTCTTCTGAAGTGTGACAACATGAAGTTCGATGTAATAACCTATTACACAAATATCCTGCCTACCGGAGCCTATCAGGGCTACGGAGCCCCCAAGGGCACCTATTCCCTGATGGTCTGTATGGCAGAGCTTGCTGAAAAGCTTGGCATCGACTACTACCAGATGGCTATGAAGAACAAGGTCGAGCCCGGTTATATGCTGGAGATACTCAAGGGCCTTGGAGAGGGCCGTGAAGGGACGGTCGTCCCTGTAGGGTCTTGTGGCCTTGAAGATGCCCTGGTTCAGGGTGCCAAGATGATCGAGTGGGGCAAGAAGGTTTCCTCTGATGACCCTGACTGGAAGATAGGCAAGGGCTTTGCCATGATCCAACAGGGGTCGGGGCTTCCTGGCCTTGACCACTCCAATGCCTGGGCAAAGCTGCTCACCGATGGGACATTCCAGATCTTCAGCGGAGGGGCTGACCTCGGCACGGGCTTGGATACCATCAGCGTCAAGATGATCAGTGAAGCGTTCTGCATTCCGATGGATCTGGTTACGGTCATCAGTGGCGACACTGACTGCTGTACCTTTGATACGGGAGCCTATGCTTCCAGCGGTACCTACTTCAGTGGCAATGCTTCCTTCTATGCTGCAGAGGATCTGAAGAAGAATCTGCTCGCAGAGGCTGCAAAGCAGATGGGTGAGAAGGCAGAGGATCTTATCTGTCGCGCCCCTGGTGAAGTCTATAGTACCAAAACAAAGAAGAGCCTAAGCTATGCCAAGCTCAGCCATGATGCCCTCACCGGCACAGGGTCGGGCCAGGTTATGGGTCGCGCTTCGTTTACCACGAACCACAACTCCATCCCCTATGGCGCCCACTTTGCCCAGGTTGCTGTCAATGTGCGTACCGGCCAGATACAGGTGCAGAAGTACTATGCCTTGCAGGATGCAGGTACTCCCATCAACCCGGAGCTCGCCCTGTGCCAGATGTACGGAGCTGCTCTCAAGTCCATCGGGCATACCCTCTACGAGGATATGGTCATTGACGAGGATGGGGTGTGCATCACGGCAAACTTTACTGACTACGGGGTGCCGATGATCAGTGAGCAACCGGAGGATTTCAAGGCTGTCCTGATCGATATCAATGATGAGGTGGGGCCCTATGGAGCCAAGTCCATCAGTGAGATCGCGACAAATGGGGCTGCCCCTGCGATAGCGATCGCTATCCATGACGCAGTTGGTGTCTGGATGCGTTCCTGGCCGTTCTCATCTGAGAAGATCCTGAGGGAACTTGGGAAGATTTAGGTTTTTGCAACAAACTGCAACATGATAACTAGACATCGGACTGTAGCCATGCTATAGTACCGGTGTCTGGTTTTTTTCAGATATACTATGGAGGAAAGCGCGAATGAAGGACAATGCCACTATTAAGAAAATGATTGAGGAGTTAAAGACTCTCAAGACTGAGGACATGTATCTCAATGATTTTTTCCACACATGGAAGGAGTCTGATGATGAGATCAAGGCTGTATTTGATGTAGCTGAGATTTTGCGTGCAATGCGTGAAAACAACATTTCAACCAAGGTTTTTGACAGTGGACTTGGAATTTCCGTTTTCCGCGACAACTCAACCCGTACCCGTTTCAGCTTCACCAGTGCCTGTAACTTGCTTGGCCTCGCCATGCAGGATCTGGATGAGGGTAAGAGCCAGATTGCCCATGGTGAGACAGTTCGTGAAACTGCCAATATGATCAGCTTCATGGCTGACGTCATCGGTATTCGCGACGACATGTACATCGGCAAAGGCCATACCTACATGAAGACTGTTGCCAAAGCAGTGCAGGAAGGTTACGACGAAGGGATCCTCGAGCAGAGACCTACCCTTGTGAACCTCCAGTGCGATATTGACCATCCTACCCAGAGCATGGCTGACATGCTGCATGTCATCAACCACTTCGGTGGGGTTGAGAACCTCAAGGGCAAGAAAGTTGCCATGACTTGGGCATACAGCCCCTCCTATGGCAAGCCTCTCTCTGTTCCCCAGGGAATCATCGGTCTGTTCACCCGCTTCGGCATGGACGTAGTCCTTGCTCACCCAGAAGGGTACAACGTGATGCCTGAGGTCGAGGAGATTGCAAAGGAAAACGCCAAGAAGGGCGGTGGTTCCTACAAGAGAGTAGAGACCATGGAAGAGGCTTTCAAGGATGCAGATATTGTCTATCCTAAGAGCTGGGCTCCTTTTGCCGTCATGGAAGAGAGGACCGAGATCGTAGCACATGGTGATGAGGCTGCACTGAAGGCTCTTGAGAAGAGCTGCCTTGCAACCAATGCCAAGTTTAAGAACTGGACTTGCACCGAGGACCTGATGAAGACCACCAAAGATGGTGAAGCCCTCTACATGCATTGCCTGCCTGCTGACATCACCGGTGTCTCCTGCAAGGAAGGTGAGGTTGAGGCCGCTGTCTTTGACAAGTACCTTGTCCCCCTCTACAAGGAAGCAAGCTATAAGCCTTATGTTATCGCAGCAATGATTTTCCTTGCAAAGTTCCAGAATCCTTCTGCTAAGTTGGATGAACTGCTCACTGCAGGGACCAAGAGAATCAAGTAGGCGAAAGCGACAAGCAATTCAAACAGAAGGCCAGGAGAAATCCTGGCCTTCGTTGTTGTTGGGGGCTTTGCAGAAATGTTTTGTATTGGGAAAATGCATAAGCCCCTGCAAGCCTGGTGGCTAGAATTCATAGTGTGACCACATGCTGATGATAACAACAGTATGATCAGGCTCTCTTACCTGATATGCCAACCGATGCAGAATATTGATTCTACGTGAATATACACCTTGGTAATCACCTACCTATTTTTCCTATGGTGGAGGGGTTTGAAAAGGTCTTTCTGCGAAAATAAGCAATAATGCTTGTCCTTTTGTGTCCAGGTGGGCGTATTTCAAGGCTTTTATTGCATACGTTATACTATGACTCACCACGGTACATATATCATGAAGTACTGCTTGTAAAACACAGGATGGATGGTCCTATGGTAAGCCTGTGAACATGCTCCTATGCTGATAAGCAACCCAAACCCCTCTGCATCCAACAGAATTGTTGTGCAGAGGAGGCTTGAGCTTTCATTCAATTCCAATCCCAAAGATTCAGGGTTCGCTTTCAAACTGGTGAATCAGTTCCTTCTTGCCTGCTCCACAAACTGGATGCGAAGCCCGTTGGGATCAAGGACATAGAAGAACCTGATATGTTCGTTTGGCTTGAAAGGGCCTCCCAGAATGGGGATGTCCCTATCAGTGACAAACTTCATCATGGCATCAAGGTCATCAACAAAGAAACCCATCGAGATATCCTGCCCATAGTGAGCTGGCTTTTCTCCCTTTCTCCAGATCAGTTCCACTTTTGTTTCTCCGGAACCCAGGAAAGCAAGTTCCATACCCCCTTCAACATCAGTCCTTCCTTGCAGGGGAAGTTGCACTATCCCCTGATAGAAAGCCAATGAGGCTTCCATATCGTTTACCCTGATCGTTGTCCAACTGAAATCCATCTGGTACTCCTCCTTAAGTCTTTTTTTGTATCGTATCAGCGGCTAGCTTTGCCATTGAGAAAGCAGCCTGCAGGTTATAGCCTCCAGTGTCACCATCGATATCAAGAATCTCCCCACAAATGAATACTCCTTTCTGATGTTTTGATTCCATGGTCTTCCTATCAACTTCATCAATGGCTACCCCTCCAGAAGTCACCATAGCTGCATTGAATCCTTTTTTGCCCGAGACGGTAAAAGGGTGTGCCGTCAACAGTTCTATAAGTTCTTTTCGCTTGTCTTTGGAGAGGTTGGCACAGGTGGCTTCTTTGGTGAGTGAAAGGCCATTGAGTAACAGTTCTGCGAGGTGCGCTATGATGCCTTCACCTTTGAGAAGGGTGTAAAGTTGTTTCTTTGGGTTTTTGGAAAAAAGGTCGGTAAGGTATCTCTTCATCTCTTCCTTGTTTGCACAAGGAAGAAGCGAAGCTCTAATCTGATCACCTTTTCTCATTTCTCTTGAATTGTTGAGGATTACAGGGCCAGACAATCCGTCATGGGTGAAGAGCATGTCCCCTGCTCCCTGGTTGTACCGTTTGGTCTCGTCCTTGTGAAAGAACTCTACCAGAGAGTCTCTGATGGAGTTTCCTGCTAGTTTGGCATAAGGATAGTCAGATACTGAAACAGCTACCAAGGCGGGGCAGGGGGATACGATGGTGTGGCCCATCATCTTGGCCAATGCATACCCCGATCCATCGCTCCCTGTTGCAGGGTAGCTCATGCCACCGGTTGTCAGTACTACGGTTTTTGCTTGAAATTGCTCATGTTCTGTGGAAACAAGGTATGTACCGCTTTGCTCGTCCTTGTGCAATCCTAGTACCTGAGAATCTACTCGTATCTGAACGCTGTTCCTCGTTGCTTCATGCTCTAGGAGGTCCACCACGGCCTTTGCCCGCATGCATGAGGGAAATACCTTCCCATCGTCTCGTACAGTCAGTGGAAGGCCATGGTTTTCAAACCAGAGCCTTGTCTGTGGAGCGGAAAAGTTCATGAGGGCAGGCTTGAGGAAATTCGTCTGTTCCCTATTGGCAAAGTGCTTGAGAAATGAAGGGGTGTCATTAGTGTTGGTAAGGTTGCACATCCCTCCCCCTGTGATGAGGATTTTCTTTCCCACCCTGTCACTGCCTTCCACAAGCAATACGTTCTTTGTGGATATGTTCGCAGCTAGGAAGAGGCCAGCTGCCCCTCCTCCGATGATGATTACGTCGTACATGATCACATCATAGCAGAGGATAGGTCTGTGTATCCATGCCATAGGAAGAGAGCATGGATACATTGCCATTGTTGTGGGTATTCCTTTACTGTTATACAGGTAAAACAGACAAAACTTGACGGTGGGGAAAGGGCATGATATTGTTGCATGCAACAACTAGAAGAGGAGGTCGACTATGACCCGGACATATTTGGTTAAAGGTGGAGAAAGGAATTGGCAAGCGGGTATATGCATCGCCCTGGCAAGGAATGGTTGCTCCGTACTTATCAACTTTGCAGGAAATGAGACGACAGCAAAAGAGACAAAAACCCTGTGTGAACAGGCAGCCTCAAGCCCATCACAACAATTTTCTCTCATACAGGCAGACATTTCCGATCCTCTACAGCGAGAGGCTCTTGTCAAAGCATCATTCTCTCTTCATGGAAGGCTTGATGGTCTGGTAAACAACGCAGGGGTTGCACCCAAACAGCGCTTTGATTTTCTTGATATGAGCCAAGAGTCCTATGACCGCCTGATGGATGTGAATCTCAAAGGGCTCCATTTTTCTCACCCAGATGATAGCAAACGAATGGAAAAGGCAAGATGCCCTTGCAGATAAGAAGGTCATCTTCATCTCTTCTGTTTCATCTGAAACGGTCTCAGTTAATCGAGGGGAGTACTGCATCAGTAAAGCAGGCATTTCCATGGGAGCTTCTCTATTTGCCACTTCTCTTGCTCCCTATGGAGCACAGGTGTTTGAGGTGCGGCCTGGGATTATCAAGACCGATATGACCAGCACAGTGGAATCCAAATATGATGCACTCATCGCAAGTGGTCTGGTACCTCAGTTACGATGGGGCACTATAGAGGATGTCGGACAAACTGTTGCTGCCTTGGCTGGTGGTAATCTACCATATTCAACGGGAACTGTAATCCATGTGGATGGTGGTCTGCATATTCCTCGTTTATGAGGTAAAATAGGTTTTGGCCCTGAACTCAGCCCAAACCTTTTCAAACCAAAAGTCCATAGTAGGGAGAGCTCTGCAGGGGATACATTTCTGCTGCAGAGCTCCATCCTTTGACTTGTATAGCACCTGGAGACTCTTACGCATGTCCATAGTTTCCGCCTTGATCCTATATTCAGGAAGCAGATGATGTGATTCTTGTCCTGATTGGTCAAATACTACAAAAGAGCCTCTGCTCCCTCCACCAGCACTAAGGTATTCCTGTATAGCAAAAAGATACCAAGACTGGGCAATGAGCATATGCCTGAGTCTTAGACCATGAGGAAGCAGCTCTCTGGGCAGTGCAAGATCCTCTAGTGCATGATCCTTTTGGAACAAAGCTTCTGTAAGCGATTGCTGTATGTCCTGAAGGGATCGAACAGGCCCCCCACTGCGGGACATCCTCTGCTGCAATGAGCCTTTTATGGCATCCAAGGTTTCTTTGGCCTGTTTAATTCCGATAGAGTTCTTTGCTGCATGGTGTGTCCACTGCAAGGCCAGCTCTACTACCGGCTCTATCTGGACTTGTGCCTCTTCTGCTGCTCGTGCGACTTGCAGGGGATGCTCAATACCATAGCCCACAATGCGTTGGGCACAGCGTAGGGCCCCTACCTGCCCGGCATTGAGTGCACTTCCTCCAGGTCTGCTGACACCGTGGCTTCCATTGACCTCACCAATGGGATAGAACCTGCGTAGGTTGGTGGATTCCCACCAGATATCTGCTGATAGACCTCCATTGTTATGCTGGGCACATACGTCAATTTCCAAGGGTTCTCTTGCCAAATCAATGTGTTTGCTCAAATACAGGTTGTATGCATCTGGGTTCAACAGGAGCAACCGCTGAAGTGGGGTCTCTGCCCATGCGTTTGATTTTTCCAGATAGTCAAGGGCAGTCTCATCAAGTACGCTTTTTTGAAATGTTCCCCAGCTTGGGTTCCCTAATACGTTCTTACGGTAATCAAGGAAAACCCTTCTCTTTTTTATGTGGGTTTCTGTATAGACAAGGAAATCTATGAGAGATGATCCATTTTGGGGAATTTTTGCAGCGTCAAACGGCCATTGGTATCCTTTTAGGAATATTGCATTTGTTATCTGGTTCCAAGAAGAAAAATATGGCGAAAGGAAATCCTGTGCATCATTTCCCTCCTGGTCAGTACTGTAATATCGTGGAAGCACCTGCTGATAACTGCCGGAGAGGTTCCATCGTACCTTGGTGGAAGCTATGCCGAACTGCGACTCTGTAAGGTTCACAGCTTCAGAGCCAATCTCCATAGCCAATCCAATCGAGCCCGTGTGCACCCTAGGGTACACCGATGCGGCATAGAACCCAGCAGGGCCACCTGTACCAAATACCACATGGTCAGCAAGGATCAGGGAAAATCCCATTGAGGGGGAGTCTGTCTTTCCTTTGTTGAGGAACAGAGAGCCTGCTACTCGGTTGTCATCTGCTAGGATGAGTCGAACGGCCTCCTCTTGATCCATTATCAGCGTGTTTGTTCTCTTCAACTCCTGTTCAAGCTTTTCGACCATGACCTTTGAGGTGAAAGGACCTAGGGAAATGCCTCTCTGACTAGGGTCATGGTCGGTCTTGTACCCAGTGAAGCCACCATACCTGTTATGGGGAAAGGTACGCCAAGGGCTATGAGGTTGTAAAATGCCTGTAGGGATCCTTGAGACTCTACAAATGCAATGTCTCCATGCATCGCCCCTCCTTGCAGGTAGGAATTTGCCATCGACAAGGGAGAGTCTGGTATGTTGCTGGAATCATTGAGACGATAGTATGTCTGCTTGTCAGAGCCTGTGTTTCGTGAAGTGCCGCCTTTTGCGTTGTCGGTGGCGATAACCAGATCATAATATCCCATTCTCTGGAGGTGTACTGCGCAGGAGAGTGAGGCAGAACCGGATCCAATGATTAGGACAGATGAGAAATACACAGGGATAGTGATTCCTGCAACCTGTATTTCTGATATTTTTTTTTAGCATCAAATGGTTTCTCCTAAGATGTAGGCTCCCTCCAGATTCTCCTGTATGGGCACATCATCACGATTGATGATTCTTGACTGGAGCCAGGCTCCAGAAACTGTATCCCAATTTCTTCAGGGAAAATTCAATTGTAGTAACCCTCTGGTCAAGGAGGTCAAGAATCGGGGAGTTGTCAAATCCTGTGATGGAAAATGCCTTGGGAATCTGTAATGAAAGATGTAAGGCAGACTGATACAAGGAAACTGCTAGCATATCGTTAAAACAAAAGACGGTATTATAGTGTTTTCTCAAGGATATCAGAGAGAATTGACGAGCGTAACTCTGAGATCGAATCAAGATTGTAGACGTCTTTGTCGGTGAATGGGATAGAAAGATCACTGCATCGAATCCTCACTCCTTCCTCTCTTCGTTTCGAGACTCCTTGGAGTGGTGCAAATCCCAAAAAAACATGGTCTGAGCTTTGATCCGTATTTCTCCCAAGCGGCATCTACAAGTTTTTCCATCCCTCCGATACTGTCGATCATGACATAGTTGTTTTCAGGTCTTTCCCGGTTCAGCAGGATAAAGGGTATTTCCCTCTCTTCAAGTAAAGTCTCCAATGCAGCCGATGGTTCAGTAAAAGGCAAAGATACATCCATCGATGTCACCGAGTTTCTTCGATTCAAACACAGCAATGTTTCCATCGTTGATGCTTGTTATGATATTTACTCTCGTATCACCAAACCCTGTCTGAATCCCTTCTATCAGTTCTGCCACATCGTAGAAGAGATGTATGTAGTTATATTTGGCAGCAGGGAGAAACAGCCTGACAGTTACTATGGTTCTTGTCTGTTGTCGCTTTATGGAACGCTTATGATAGTGCAACCTCTCAGCAGTCGCCAAAATCTCCTCACGCTTCTCATCGCTGATAAGGGTGGAGTTGTTCAGGGCTCTGCTGACAGTTCCGGAAGAGATTCCCAGTTCTTGTGCAATATCATACACAGTTACATTTTTTTTCATACTCACCAATCCATTGGAAAATTCATCAGGGGAATATAATACACCCGACTGGCTCTTGCTTCACCATTAATCTGGAGCAACCTGAGCATAGTTTACAATAATCTATCGGTTCCTGCAGGAATACTTTCCTCGGGAATAATGGATCTGCCAAAGTTTGTCTTCCCCAACCGACAAAGTCTATGTCACCACGATCAATGTTTTCAACTGCTGCTTTTAGTGCGCCTTCTTGCAGTACAGAGTAGGCTGAACCAATTACTTTCATGGTTCCAGCAAAGGCTCTGGCTCTTCTGGCATACCTGAACTGATGGAGATAAAACCATTTTGAGGTGGGAGTAGGGCGGGTAATCTCAGAAGTTACCCCGGGGATTCCGGCAGAGACATTGAGGTAATCGAAGTTTAGGTCAGCCATCATGCCAATGATGGCATCCATCTCCTTGAGATCTTCAACAGGGTCGTCAGAGGTTGCAGTTCCACAGCCACCACGAATTCCTTCGTAATAGGAGATTCTGCTTCCAAGGATAAAGGCATCTGATTTCAATTGTTTTCGGATATCTATGATGGCTTCCCTGAAGAACCTTGTACGGTTTTCAAGAGAGCCTCCCCATCTGTCCTCCCGGATGTTGGCAGGTCGCAAGAATTCACAACCCAGATATCCATGGCATAACTTGAAGTCGACGCCATCGGCTCCTGTCTGCTCTGCAAGCAACACTGCATGGACAAACTCTGTTTGGATCTGTTGGATCTCGCTAGTGGTGAGAAGGTGTTCCTCTGGTTGTGGGTCATACAAAGCTGTTGGACTAGAAAATGCCTTGCCGCTTTTCCGTCCTGAATGGGTAATCTGCAACAGGATGAGCGTCTCAGGATCGATAGCCTTCATCTCTGCTATAAGATTCTGAAAACTGGGTAGGGTAGAGTCATTCAATACCAGCTGATTCTTTCTTGCCAAGGAGTTTGCATTGATGGAGAGAGCTTCGACAATGATGATACCCCAGTTCCCCTCTGCCAGCTTCTTGTAGCGTTGTAGGGTCCTCGGTGATACTTTTCCATTGTCGGAATCATTTCCTTCCATCGGCTGGGATACAAACCTGTTTTTGGCGATTCTCGGACCAATTGGTGTTGCAGTAAATAATGTGTTGTATTGATGCATGTCAGTTCTCCTTCCTTGTGTTTGCAAATAGTCTTTTCCCTTGCTTCAGTACAATGGGCCCAGCAAGTACGATAACCACCACTAGCAGGAAGAACAAACTGATAGGTCGCTGGACAAAGGTGCTCCAGTTTCCCTCAGAAAGCATAAGAGCCCGTCTCAAGTTGCTCTCAAACAATGGGCCTAAGATCATTCCCAAGACAATAGGAGCTATGGGGAATGAGGCTTTGCGAAGAATAAACCCTACTACACCACTGATGATAAGAACCCAAATATCAAAAATAGAGTTGCTGATAGCATAGGAACCGACAAGGCAGAAGAGAAGGATTGCTGGAATGAGGAAGTTCTTTGGTACACTGATAAGCCTTGCAAAGGAACGGGCTCCAAAAAGTCCAATTATCAGCATGAATACAACTGAAAGCAGAAGACTGATAAAAATTGAAGAGACAAAAGACATCTGCTGTTGGAACAGCAATGGACCGGGCCTGAGGCCTTGGATGATCAGACCCCCCATGAGGACTGCTGTCATTGCATCCCCTGGTATTCCCAAGGTAAGCATAGGGATGAGGGCTCCGCCTGTACTGGCATTGTTAGCAGCCTCAGGTGCTGCAATACCTTCTATGATTCCTGTTCCGAGGAGATCACTACGTTTGCCAAATCGTTTCTCCTGGCCGTAGGCGACTAAAGAGGCTATCGAACCTCCGGCAGCAGGCAAGGCTCCAATGAGTACTCCAATGAATGAGGAACGGATAACCGTGCTCATAATCTGTTTCATGTCTTTGAGGGAAGGGATAAGCTTGTGAAGTTTCTGCTGAATTATTACCGTATATTTGGTATCTGAGATTTGGACCAGCATTTCTGACAACCCATACATGCCGATCATGACGGGGATAGCATTAATTCCGTCGATCAGTTCGGCCTGATTCATGATGAATCTTGGGTAACTGGTGATGGGGTCGAGCCCGACGACACCAATTATCAAGCCGATCACACCGCTTATCAGGCCCTTTATGGTGGAACCCGGGGAGATGATGGCTATGATGCTCAGTCCTATAAGGGTTATTCCCACATACTCTTCAGCACTGAATTTCAGCGCGACGCTTGCAACCAGAGGAGCAGCAAATACGAGCACTATGACACTAATAAATCCACCGATGGCAGAACTTACCGTCGATATCCCGATAGCTTCTCCTGCACGACCTTGCTGGCTGAGTGGATACCCATCCAAACACGTGGCTATCGCTGAAGGGGTTCCTGGAATGTTGATAAGAATCGCCGATATGGAGCCGCCATATACTGCTCCTGTATACAGTCCAAGCAGAAAGGCAAATGAGATGATTGGCCCCAAACCGAAAGTGAAGGGGATGAATACGGCTATGGTCATTGTTGCAGTAAGCCCTGGTAGCGATCCAAAGACGATACCCACCAATACTCCCAAAAATGAGGAAAGGAACATCATAGGATTGGTGAAATAATGCAAGCCTGATATATAGAGATCCAAAGAGAATAATTCCATGATTTAGTCCTTTATGAGAAGAGGATTCCCATAGGGAAGGGGATGTTGAGTATAAGTTTGAATACAACATATACGATGACAGATATGCCTAGGGAAACTGACACGATTACCCATAGTTTTCTTTTTTGCTTCTCTGTAAGAAGCCAGACCAGAGATAGGATAAAGAGGAAACTAGTCAGGGCGAATCCAATCAGCTGCATGCTCAGGGGATAAAGCACCATGACCCCGATGACAAGAAAGAAGTAGAGGAACGCGTGTAAGTCCTTCCAAAAGGGTGTTGCTTGCTTGTCTCCCTGCTTTCTACTTGTATGAATTGATTCCAATACCATGATCACTGATAAAACAGCCAGCAGTATTGCTAACAGCCTAGGGTAGAAACCTGTACTGAGAATCATTGAGGCATTTTTTCGGGTAGGCATCTGTCCACTTGCCATGAAGAGGAGGCCCGAAAAAGCAAATAGGGATACCCCTGAAATTATGTCCGATCTTTTTTTTGTCATACGTGCTCCATAAAATCTTAACCGAAATGATGCCCTCCCCAAATTGGTGAGGGCATCTGTCTGAAAGGGATGTGCATCAGTCGTCGATAAAGGTTATGCCAAGATCATTGACCAGATAGTCCAGCTGCTTCTCAGCATCAGCGATGACTTTTGAGAAATCCTGTGCGTTGAGATATACCGGCTGATAGCCTGCATCGATGAGGAATTTGCGGATTTTAGGATCCTGCATAACATTTCCAATAGCCTTGTCAATGGTCTCTACCTGAGCCGGATCCATGCCCTTAGGAGCGACAAACCCTGAGTAGTTACCCATTACAGCATCAATGCCCAATTCCTTGAGTGTTGGTACGTCTGGATAGGACGGATGTCGCTCAGCTGAAGCAATGGCAAGAAGGCGGAGCTTTCCAGCATCAATATGTGGTGCAACGTCTGGAAGTGGGATGTTGGTCAGATCCACGTGATCACCCAACAGAGCTGTGATGGCTTCTGCATATGCAGGGTAGGGGATGTGGTTCATCTTAATTCCAGCCAATGCTTCAAAGTATGAGGCATAGATGTGAGCACTCGCACCTGTTCCTGAGTTAGAGTTCTTCAGTTTGCCTGGGTTGGCTTTTGCATATGCGATCAAATCCTGGGCTGTTTTGAAAGGGCTGTTTGCGCTGACAGTCACAGTTGCAGGGATGGTTATCACTTGGCTTACCAACGCAACGTTATGGATGTCTGGGTACATCGGGGAGACATACTTAGCAGAAACAGTTGACATTGACGTTGTTCCGATGACATATCCGTCAGCTTTGGAGTTTTCAATTTCCAAGGAGCCAACTACACCACCACCGCCGGGTTTGTTTTCAACGACAAATGGTACGCCAAATTCCTTTTCAAGGGCACTTGCAATGGGGCGTGTGAGTACATCAGTCATACCACCAACGGACCAAGGAATGATAACCCTGACGCTTCTTGATGGGTAGGCTGTTGCTTCTTCTGCAGTTCCTGCAGCGAACATGGGAAGAACAAGCGAGAGAACGAGTAACACTAGCAGTACTTTCTTCATTTTCTCCTCCTTAAGGAGTGTATCATCTCGATACAGTATATTTGTTGCATGCAACAAATATAAAACAGCATCAGGCTCTTGTCAAGAAAAATTGTAATAATATGAAATTGCGCGGATAGTCGCTCTGATATTTGATGAATTGTAAGATTATAGGGTAGCTACGTCAAAAAAACTGATAGTATTACTAATTGTATTACAGATAGTTACATTTGTTCAACATATAATCAGTCCACTGAGCGGCAGCTCAGTGGACTGACAAACCTTCCTGTACATAGTTTGTTTCGACCCTTTTGGTTCACAAGTCGTAGTATGTCCTGTACCACTGCACAAACCGTTCCAACCCTACAGAGAGGGGAGTTTCCGGCTTGAAGTCAAAGTCTTCCATAAGGGCGGATACATCAGCATAGGTCTGATAGACATCCCCTGGCTGCATGGGAAGGAATTCTATCCTAGCCTTCCTTCCTAGAGCCTTTTCAAGGATCTCAATGAAGTGCATGAGTTTTTCAGGGCTGTTATTCCCGATGTTGTAGAGCTTGTACTTGTCCCCTTGCTCGTTGGGGCGGGGGGGATTACAAAGAATTCTCTGGAGGGCTTCCACAATATCATCGATATAGGTGAAGTCGCGATACATGTCGCCCTGGTTGAAGACCTTGATGGTCCTCCCTGCAAGAATCTTCTCGGTAAAGGAGAAATACGCCATATCGGGCCTGCCATAAGGGCCGTAGACAGTAAAGAATCTCAACCCGGTGGCAGGTATGCCATAGAGGTGACAGTAAGAGTATGCCAAAAGTTCATTGGACTTCTTAGTCGCTGCATAGAGGCTGACAGGATTGTCAGTCTTGTCCTCAGTTGAGAAGGGAATCTTGCTGTTCTGTCCATAGACAGAGCTTGATGAGGCATATATCAGATGTTTGACAGGGAAGTGTCTGCACACCTCCAGTATGTTGAAGAATCCTATAAGGTTAGATTGCAGGTAGGCCTGTGGGTTGTCAATGCTGTAGCGTACTCCTGCTTGTGCAGCTAGGTTTACCACTATCTGTGGCTTATACTCTGCAAAGATACTTTCGAGTCTTTCCTTGTCAGCGAGGTCGCCTTCTATGAAGGTGAAAAGTGAGCTGTGTTGGGCTAGGATTTCTAGCCTCGCTGCCTTGAGTGTCTGGTCATAGTAGTCATTCAGATTGTCATACCCTATGACCCTACACCCGTTATCAAGCAACTGTCTGGTAAGGTGAAACCCTATGAAGCCTGCACTACCTGTGACTAGATATATATAGCTGGTGTTGAGTTTATGATAGTCTATTCGCATGGCATCCTTCTTTGCACTAATCCTACACCAAAAGACTTCTCTTGAGTAGTCTCGACAAAAAAAAATGGACTCCATTGCTGGAGCCCATTTTTGTGTTTTTGGACGCTTAGAGAGCGCCGAATATAATCTTCAGAACAAACAAGGCAAAAACAACCCAAGTCATGATGGATATATCTTTGGACTTTTTTGGTGAAAAAGTTTCAAGAGAGTGAAAGATATAATACCGAACATGATACCTTCAGCGATGCTGTATGCGACCAACATGAAGATGATGGTAAGGAATGCAGGAATGGCTTCAGTCATGTCGTCCCATTCGATATCCTTGACAGGGGTCATCATCATGACACCAACGATAATCAGAGCAGGAGAGGTGGCTGCACTGGGGATAGACTCAAACAGAGGTGCGAAGAAGAGGGAAAGGGCGAAGAGGATTGCTACGGTAAGAGCAGTCAAGCCTGTGCGTCCGCCTTCTACAACACCAGAGGAGGATTCTACAAAGGTGGTGACCGTTGAGGTACCAAGTACAGCACCAACGGTGGTTCCCACTGCGTCAGCAAACAGAGCTTCCTTACAGTTGGGGATAGAACCATCTGCTTGGACCATGTCAGCCTTGGTAGCACAACCGATGAGAGTTCCGACTGTATCAAACATATCCACAAACAGGAAGGTGAATACGACTACGACAAAGTCGAAGGTAAGGATGCTGGAGAATTCGAAGGGGAAGAAGTAAGGGGCTGGAGGAATGTAGGAACCGCCGGCATACTTGGTGATCCCAAAAGGAATACCAATGATGGTGGTGGCGATGATTCCGATAAGGAGTGCTCCCTTGACCTTGAAGGCCAACAGGACACCGGTGATGACAAGCCCAAGCATAGCAACACCAGCGGTACCGGTGAACCAATTGTGGCTGAGACCGACGAGGGGTTGCATCATTGTTGACGATGATCCCAGCATTCTGCATACCGATGAAGGCAATGAAAAGTCCTATACCAACACCGATTGCCTTTTTCAGGTTCGCCGGGATGCTGTTGACGATGGCCTCTCTGATATTGACGGCTGTCAGGATCAGGAAGATGATACCTTCAACAAAAAACGGCGGTGAGAGCAAACTGCCAGGTCTTGCCCATACCAAGTACTACGGTAAAAGCTAGGAAGGCGTTCAGTCCCATGCCTGGGGCGAGAGCGAATGGCAAGTTAGCCAACAGAGCCATGACCAATGTGGCGACTGCAGAAGCAATTGCCGTTGCTGCAAATACTTTGGAGAAATCCATTCCAGCAGCGGAAAGGATACCTGGGTTGACAGCAAGAATATAAGCCATGGTGAGGAACGTGGTGATTCCTGCCAGTACTTCTGTCTTGACGTCAGTCTTTCTTTCTTTGAGTTTAAAGAATTTTTCCATCGATGCACTCCTTACAGATGATTATCGTAATCATTCTAGTACAAGTGTAGGGAGTAGTACAGCAAAATCTTTGTTTTTGAAAAAAATGTTTGTATAGTAACATATAAAAAAAGTGCCTAATACCTATAAATATGAGAAAAAATCTGCTTTATACGAAAGATATGACTATAGAAATAGTATGATATGGTATTTTGTCAGATTTAGCTCTATTGTCCAAAATCTTGAAACAGAAAAAAAACAAAGACCGTTTAAAAGAAGTGTTTGCAACGAGTTTTGGTGGTGGATGCACATACCCATGTGGTATATGCACCCACCGCTAAGTGTTAGCTGTACCGATCAGGGACATGGGAGAATATGTCCTTAAGGAATGCAAGATCAAACTTGCTCCTGCGATCATAGAAAAACAGCCCGTTCTTTTCCTGTTCTACATCTGTAAGTTGTGTATAACAGTATCCACTTACATGTTCTAGAGAGTTGATCACTCTTGTCTGCTGCGAAAGGCGCGAGTAGAACTCTTCCAAATTGGCTGGTGATTGCCCATAGCCCCATGAAACAAGGTTTTGACCATGTTTCATGGTTTCTGAATTCTGGGTTTCAGGATCCCATTTGATCCCGCCATACTCATCCACAAGATAGGGCTGACCAGCATAGGCGCTTTCATGTTCAGGATAGTTCCTGTATGGATTCCCCCCTGCATCCATTGATAACTTAGTTAGAAGCTTCTCTGGATCTTGCTCATAGGTGTGTACTGTCCAGAGGTCAGTGACAAAATGAATGTATCCGCTGCTGTCATTTACAGGACGGGAGGGATCTAACATCTTACAAAGATTGTATGCATCTCTATGTAAGCGTTTGTGCACAAGTTCATCGGTGAATTGGAATGTCTCATTCAGAGGAGTCCATGTAATGATTGAAGGATGATTCACATCCCTATGAATAATCTCACTCCATTCTGATAGGAAGTTTCTAGCAGGCAAGCCTTCTGTGTTGTAGTCCAAACCCCAGCTAGGGCTCTCCGCCCAACACAGGTAGCCAAGTGTATCCGCCCAATAATAGTATCGTTCCTCGAATACTTTTCTGATGCAATCGTGCTCCATTAAATCCTGCATCCAAGCCCAGTTGGATATCCTTACACAAGGCTTCATCATTTGGAGCAGTCCACAGCCCATCAGGGTAGTATCCTTGATCCAATACTAACCTCTGATACAGTTTATGACCGTTTAGGTAGACCAACCCATCAATGATTTGAATTTTTCTCATGCCAATGTACGATTGTACGGTATCAAGTACATTGCCTTCACTGTCGGTCAAGGTGTATCGAATTGTGTAGAGAAATGGATCAGATGGTTCCCAGAGGCGGACTGATTCCAAGCAAATGGAAGTAGGAACTCCATTGGAAGCAACTAATTTTTTGCTGGCAATACAGGTCTCTTCATACAACAGCTCGACTGTCAGCCCCATCCCTTCGGTGAGTGCATAATACTCAGGAGTAAACGTGATACTCATCTCATCAGTGTTTGGCTGAGTCCTCACCTGTTTCAAGGCATATTGCGATATGCCTTCCATCCATACAGTCTGCCAGATACCAGTTATCCTTGTGTAAAAACATTTGTATGATTTGAAGAAGGAGCTCTGTTTGCCCGATGGTATGGATCCATCCCAAAGGTTGCTCGTTGCCTTTACCACCAGATCATAATGCCTACCCACTTCGATGTATGGCGTGATATCGACGGAAAAGGAGCTACTACCTCCATCATGGAATCCAACCATAAAGCCATCAATATAGATTTCTGCATGGTAAAAAAACAGCTCCGAAATGTAGCAATACCCGTTTGCCCTTATATGACGAAGGTATTGCCAGACTTCTGTGGTAGAATATGCAAGTGATGATATCATTCTCTCCCTGATGGTCTTCACCAGCTTGGGAAAGTTTGCTTTCTGGGGGGAATGGCACCATGATCGTAGATCCAAAGCCTTTGCTTGTCGCCAGATGTTCTGTTTCATTTTTTTCATGGAAATAGGGAGGACGCTTGACGATTTTATATGTCCATTCTCCATTGAGGTTAATCCACTCATTGCGAGAAAATTGTGGTCTTGGATACTCATTTCTTGGAATTTGCATAGTATTCTATCCTTTTACAGCTCCGGCTATCCCGGAGACAAAGTATTTTTGTAATGCTATGAAACATACAACAATAGGGATGAGGCTCATGGTTCCGGCAGCTGCCATGCCAGACCAATCTGTTTCGTTGGCACTTTGAAAGGCCAGCATTCCTACGGGTAAGGTTCTAAGGGATGGATCCCCAAAGGTAAATACCAAAGGCATCATGAAATTGTTCCAGGAGAACATGAAGGTGAGAATGACAACAGTAGCTGTAACAGGGCCTGACATTGGCAGGATCACCTTGCTGAAAACGGTGAAAAATCCTGCGCCATCGACGATTGCAGCCTCGGTAAGGGAAGTCGGAACCCTTTCAAAGAAGCTTTTGTACAAAAGGATTGAAGTTACCTGTCCTCCTCCTGACATAGCTAGGATCAGGCCAAGACGAGTATTGAGCAAACCCATTTTTTTGACTCAATTCGACTATGGGAATGATCGTGGTTCCTGTTGGAATCAGAAAGGTGGCGATAAGGATAGAGAGAATGAGCTTCTTTCCTTTGAAGTCATACATGGCAAGTACATATCCAGCAAGTGCACATCTCACTACGACTATGACGATCGACATCGAAGTGGTAATGACGCTATTGGAGAAATATGTGCTGAACCCGCCTTTTGTCCAGGCTCGTTGATATGCCTCTATTGTTACAGAATCTGGGATGAGGTTCAGACCTTTCTGGAAAATTTCCAATGAGGTTTTTGATGAAGCGCTGATCATCCACAAAAAGGGATAGACCCAAGCTACACAGAAGAGGGCAAATACGACATGCAACAGCAATCTTGAAAATGATGGTGTAAGGTTGATGGTCATTTTGGTTTTCATACTTCACCCCTTCCAAGCTTAGATTTTCTACCCAAGGTCAGTTGCATCACCGTGAGGATCATGAATATGAGGCCAAAGATTGTTGCTGCTGTCGATGCATAGCCCAATCTTGGTATGGAGGCGCCGAAAGCCCATCTGTAAATGAACAATTCAATGGACCTCTGTCCTGAAGAAGGGTCCTCCTCCTGTGAGTGTCATCATGAGGTCAAAGACACGCATTGCATCACTGAGGGTCAATAGCAATATGATGATACCAAAAGGTACCAGCAGGGGAGCTGTGATGGAAGTGAAGGATTTCCAAGTCCCAGCTCCGTCGATCTTTGCAGCCTCATACAGTTCGTTGGGAATACTTTGCAGACTTGCTATCCAGTAGATGATCGAAGTTCCCAACCATTTCCAGACCCATATCATTCCTGCAGTAAAGAGCGCGGTATCAGCTGCACCAAGGAAGAATATGTTTCCTTGTTCCAAACCCAGAAGGGAGAGCAATACATTGATGGGACCCTTTTACCGGATCGAAAATCATATTCATGATGGTCCCCGACGATTGCGCTTGTTGTAACCACAGGTATGAAAAGCAAAGTCCTAAAATATGATCGAAAGCGAAGTCTGCTCCAATTCAAGAGAATTCCGAATCCAAGTGACAATAAAAAACCTCACAGGAACAACGATAAGGATAAATAGAAACGTAACACCCAGGCTGTTCCAGAAAAGTCCATCAGCAAACAGTTCAATGTAGTTGTCCAAGCCACAGAAAGAACCCGAACTTTGGAATCCGTTCCAATCCATGAGCGAGTAGAACAAGGTGGCCAGAACAGGCCAGATGGAATAGATACCATAGAGGACAATCGTTGGAACAAGGAAACAGGTATATCCATCCATAGGGTGTACGGTCTCTTTGCAAGTGTTTTTTCATACTGATTCCATAATCCTTTTCGATACGGGGCTGTTTCAAAAGTAAAAAACTTTTGAGGCAGCCTTGCTTGTTTTTTCAAGACTATCCAGTAAAATTTGAATTCTATCAAATTCTATCTAAATACATATAATATAGATAATAAAATGATTTCTAAGGGTATACCTATCCCTTAGGCACTCTTGATTGATTACCATTTTATATATCGCCTATGCTGAGGCTTGCTGGTGCGCGGTGAGTTCTAGGATGCCTCGACTGAGGCTTCATACCAGAAAGGCGTCCCCGTCAGGTCATTTGTCATCCTATGACCGAGACGGATGGCATTCATCGCAAGGCACATCA
>CAXXCW010000010.1:0-183966 GCA_963662725.2 uncultured Sphaerochaeta sp. | reverse complement strand
CATGTCAGCAATGCTGATATGGCAAAGTCTGTCGAGCTTGCACTCAAGCTCGGCTATAGGAATATAGACTGTGCCAGCGTCTATGCCAATGAGAAGGAGATCGGGGAGGTGCTCAAGGCCTCGGGAATACCTCGCGAAGAGCTATGGATCACCAGCAAGCTCTGGAATGATATGCATGGCAAGGATAATGTCGGCATCTCGGTACGGCAGACCCTTGCAGACCTGCAGATCGACTACCTGGATCTCTATCTTGTACACTGGCCTTTTCCCCAACTACCATCCACCCAAGTGTGATGTAACTACGAGAAATCCAAATGCAAGGCCGTATATCCACGAAGAGTACATGGAGACATGGCGCGCCATGGAAGACCTTGTAGACCAGGGTCTGGTCAAGCATATAGGAACCAGCAACATGAGTCGGGCAAAGCTCGAGCTTCTCCTTGCCGACTGTCGCATACGCCCCATTGCAAATGAAATGGAACTGCATCCTTGCTTCCAACAACCTGAGCTTGTGCGCTATGTGCATGAACAGGGCATCATCCCCATCGGGTTCTCCCCCCTTGGCTCTCCGAACAGACCGGAGCGAGACACCACAGACAGTGATGCAGTCGATATGGAGCACCCGGCGGTCCTCGCAGTTGCAAAGGCACACAATGTGCATCCAGCTTCCATCTGCATCAAATGGGCACAGGCCAACGGCATTATACCCATACCCCAGTCGACAAAGGAGCGAAACCTCCGCAGTAATTTGGAAAGCATCATGAGTGACCCCCTCGACTTGATGGAAGTCGCTATGCTCAAGGAGGCTGACTGCAATAGCCGCCTGATAAAGGGACAGGTCTTTCTTTGGGAAGAAGCCAAGGACTGGACTGAACTGTGGGATGAGGACTCTCTCATTCGTGTACCCGATCGTTATAGAAGATAACCTTTTAAGGAGGGATACCATGGAAAAGAAGACAATGTTGGGAGCAAAGCTTCCAGGAAACAGCACCGTTGCATTTGACAGGTTCGACATACCCAGACCCGGGTATGGGCAGGTACTGCTCAAGACCAAATGTTCCACCATCTGCGGCAGTGATATCAGGGCAATCTATCGCGAGCATCTGGGGAAGGGACCTGAAGGATATCAGAATGTCATCGCAGGGCATGAGCCCTGTGGCCAGATCGTTGAGGAGGGAGAAGGCCTGAAACGTTTCAAGAAAGGCGACAGGGTCATCGTATACCACATCAGCGGCTGCGGAGTCTGCCATGAGTGCCGCCAGGGCTTCATGATAAGCTGTACCAGCGACAAGCGTGCAGCCTATGGCTGGCAGCGTGACGGTGGGATGGCAGAGTACATCCTCTGTGATGAGAAGGATCTGGTCCTGCTTCCCGATGAGCTCACCTACGCAGACGGGGCTCAAGTTGCGTGTGGCTTTGGTACTGTGTATGAAGCAATCGAAAAGGTCGGCGTCAGCGGCAATGATGCCGTTCTGGTTGTCGGCTTGGGTCCTGTGGGGATCGCAGCCCTCATGCTTGCAAAGGCTATGGGAGCAACCAAGCTCATCGGTATCGAGAAAGAACCTGCCAGGATCGAGTTGGCTATGAAGCTAGGACTGCTCGACCATGGCTTCACCCCAGGTGCTGATAACGTCGAACAGATTAAGGCACTTACCGGCGGTCATGGGGTCGAGCGCGCATTTGACTGCAGTGCAAGTGACCCGGGCCGTGCGACTGCCGTCAGGGCAACACGAAAATGGGGAAAGATAGCCTTTGTCGGTGAAGGAGGAAGTGTAACCTTCAACCCAAGTCCTGATATGCTCCACGACCAGAAGACCATATACGGCAGCTGGGTTACCAGCATCTGGAAGATGGAGGATCTGGTGGAACACTTGGTCAGGTGGAACATCCACCCCGAAGACCTCATCACCCACCGTTTCCCCCTGGAGAAGGCGGACGAGGCCTATTCCCTGATGGCAAGCGGGACATCAGGAAAGGTGGCGGTCTGCTTTGACGAAGAGCTGAAGTAACTCAGCTACAAGAGCTGGTAAAACAAAGGGTGGCAACGTATCCGATCCCCAGGATCAGGAATCGGATGCGATGCCACCATTCTCTTTCATGACGTGAAGAGCTGGCAATAGAACCACCTTTGTGGGAAAATCATCAATATTGCCTTCCATACGTCTGATAAGCACCTCTGCAACACTCTGCCCGATCTTATCAATGGGCTGGGCAGCGGCATAATGGCAGAACTTCAGTAGTGGCGCATAGAAAAGATGGTCGAAGGTGGCGAAGACCATCCTGGAACAGTCCTTTTCACTGCCCTCCGCTGCCAGACAGCTTGTTGCTCCGATATGTACCATATCGTTGACGACAAAAAACGCACTGGGGCAATCATTGCTCTTGAGCGCTTGTCTCATCAGGGAGTACCCAGACTTCTGGTTCATTCCGCCCTGGAGGACGAAACCCTCCTCAACGGGAAGGTTATGCTCCCTCATGGCATCCAAGAACCCGCGCAGCCGTTCAACTGAGGTGTGTACGGTAGGCTCTCCACCAAGAAATCCTATTCGGGTGTGCCCTTCACGTATGAGAGCCTTCGTCACATCATAGGACCCTTTCCTATTGTCAACAAGCACCACATCACATACCAGACCTGCTATTTCCCGATCCAACATGACCATGGGGGTACTCTTCAGAGCAGGAAGGGAGAAATGAGTTCCCACATTACTGGCAGGAACCACGACCAGGGCATCGACATTGCGTTCCAGCAGGAACGTGAGCTTTCGCTTCTCCTCCTCCACACTGTTCTCAGAGGAGCAGAGCAGCAGTGCATAGCCCAAGGGACCGAGCAACCGCTCTAGCTGTTCGACAATCTCGGTGAAGAAGGTATTGGAAATCTCAGGGACAATGATGCCAATGCTTTTGGTCTTTCTCATCTTCAGCGAGCGTGCGACCGCATTACGCTGATACTGAAGATCCTTGACAGCCGATAGCACTTTTTCTTCAGTGGCGGAATTCACTACGCCAAGGTGGTTCAATACCCTACTGACAGTTGCAATGGATACCCCTGCCTGTTTGGCGACATCCTTGATAGTAGCTTGTTCACTTTTCTGCATAACCCTGACCTTTCAATGTTTAGTGTTCGTATTGTAGTGAATGGAGGGAAAAAATCCAACTGGGCACCTTACCCCATCGAAGACGCGCTGTCGGTGCGTACACAACCTACCATCGGCTTCCCATAGGACGTTTGACGATGGCTCTGTTCTTTACTATATTTTAATGTATCCGGTTATACCGGAAATACTTACTGGCAGGACACAACCTAGAGATTCAAAGACTTTTCACCGTAGCACACGGTTTATACAGCATAGGATGATGATCAGTCTATTCCTCGGTTACTTTGGTTCTGCCTTTCTCAGGAGATGGATATATGGCTAAGCAAGGTAAAACAGCAATTGTAACTGGAGCATTTGGTGGAATAGGCCAAGCAGTCGCATTACAACTCGCTAAAAAACGGAGTTTCTGTAGTATGTGCCGACCTCAAGGGAGCCGAAGATACGGTCAAACGCATCAAGGCCCAAGGGGGAAATGCTGTGAGCAAAAAAATAGATGTGAGTGTTTCTTCCAATTGGAAGGACATGATGTCCGAAGTGAACAAAGAGTTCGGTGGAGTTGATTATCTTGTCGCTGTTGCAGGTGTGGTAAACAGGGTCAGCTCTGATACAGTAGTGGACCTTACCGAAGAGGCTTGGGATACCGTACTGAATATCAATGCAAAAGGAGTGTGGCTTGGCATGCAAGCTGTGATACCAAGCATGCTCGAGCGTGGCGGCGGCAGAATCGTGAACATCTCATCATTGGCAGGGTCAAAAGGACTTCAGGGTCTTGCCTCCTATTCAGCGTCCAAGGGCGCAGTGGAAGCCCTTACCAGACAGGCTGCTGTCGAGTACGGACGCCAGGGAATCCTTATCAATAGTGTCGCTCCCGGGACAATTGAGACCTCAATCAACAAAGCAACCCTTGCAACCGAGGAGGGTGCAAAAAATAGCGCAGGAACTACGGCCATTGGCAGATGGGGCCAGCCTGACGAACTTGCTTCTGCAGTAGTGTACCTATTGCAAGACGGATCTTTCATATCCGGACAAGTGTTTCATGTAGATGGCGGTTGGTCGATCACCGGTGGTGTTGAATATGGTGATTCAAGAGAAATGTGACGTACCCATATCCGATCCACAATAGATATACATGCACAGCCCCATTGAGGAACCCGCCGTTTGGCGGGTTCTCTTCATTGCTTGTCTGGCAGGCAGAGGGTCAGGGATGAAACACCTTCACCTTCTGATCTGCCTTAATCATATCCCTTCCCTCCTGCAGCGAGGCTATCTCGCCTGTAGCATACATCTGCATCAGCGTATTGCCCAAGGCTGTAGCCTCTACTGGACCTGCATAGACTGTAAGGCCTGTCTCAGTGGCTGTCCACTGGTCCAGGATCTCGTTCTTGCACCCACCGCCTATGACATACAGGGAGGTAAACTCCTTTCCCGTTATCTCCTGCAACTGCTTGATCGAAAGTGCATATATCTTGGCAAGCCCCCGATAGATGGCAACCATGAACTCCCCTTTTGAGGAAGGGGGAGTCTGCCCATGCTCTGTACACCATCCAGTGATGCGATCGACCATAAGGTTGTCATAGCTATTGGGCTTGAGAAAACGATGGTCTGCAGGGTCGATATACCCTTCATAGGAAGAGCAACCCAGAGTCTCCTTGTCCAACTCTTTCCAGGATATCTCTTCGCCCAGGCTCTCCCAATGACGTACGCACTCCTGCTGGATCCACATGCCCATGATGTTCTTCAAGAAACGGATGTTTCCACTTGCGGCGGTCTCGTTTGTGAAGCCACTCTCCAAGGCAAGGGCCGTGATGATAGGCTCTTCAATCTCCACACCCAACAAGGACCATGTCCCACTAGATATATAGAGAGGCACTTCACCTTTGGCCACAGGGACTGCAGCGACGGCACTGGCGGTGTCATGGGCAGCACTTGCTATTACAGTGACACCTGTAGGGGCTCCCACCTCATGGCTTAGAGCCGTCGTCAGAGGCCCGATGACAGTTCCGCTGTCGACGATCTGGCCAAACAGGCCTTTTTCAAAACCCATCTCACCGATGAGATCCCAAGCCCAGTCCTTGGTCTTGGGATCGTAGAGCTGGGTCGTTGAGGCATGAGTCCTCTCATTTTTCATGACACCTGTCAGCCAATAGGCAAGGAGATCGGGAATAGAAAGATAGTGACGGGCAGCACCCAAGGCATCCGGGCGCATCTTTTGCATCGCAGCAAGCTGATACAGGGTGTTGAACGGCTGAAATGCGATACCGGTCTTTTCAAAGACACGCATCTTACCCCCCAACTTTTCTGAAACCTCTTCGATCATGCCATCGGTCCTGCTGTCACGATAGTGATAGCAGAAGGAGACTGGAGAACCTTTTTCATCAAGGAGGAGATAGTCGACCCCCCAGGTATCGATTCCGATAGAACCAATCTGTTCACCATACTGGGCGAAGGCTTTCTTCAACCCTGTCTTGATCTCTGAGAATAGTCCCATCAGATTCCAGTAAAACTCTCCCAGAATCTGGTCGTTGTGGGTTACGAATCGGTGTACCACCTCAAAATTCGTGAGGTCTCCCACAATTACCCGACCATTGGATGCGCCCAAGTCCACTGCGATATGCTTTTTCATCCCTACTCCTTGCAATTGGCCAAGAGGTATGCTTCAGCCTCAGCTGACCATAGTCCGTTATGCTTCTTCACCAGCTTGTCAAGTTCAGCAAACAGGGGTTTGGTCTTGCCAAGCTCTGCAAAATCATCAATCGCAGTGAGTGCACAATCAAAATGAGTGTAGATCATCTTCTTGCCCCCTGGGATGGAAGGAAGGTTTATCACCGTCTCAGGAACTGCCTGCAAACCACCAATGTGGGTGACAAGACCTGCAGGATTGAGCAATCCCTTACCCATCATTTCCAGGGACTCACGCATATCTTCTGTATTGCCACCGCTGGTTCCCACAATGTGGGTTGAAGCGTAGTGGACATTATAGAAGTTCAGCGAGGCTGAGAAGTCTGTCCGTTCCGGACCTGCAAAAAAGTTGAGACAGCCATCACGGGCAAGGATGCTGTCAGCCTGCTCGACTAAGGGTCTGACAGGTGCCATGACGATCACATCGTCATACCCCTTTCCCTCAGAGAGCTCCATGAGCTTGGCAACAGGATCAGAGACAGTTTTTGTATTCAGATAGACAAGCTCAACACCCTGTTTCTTTGCTTCCTCTACCGTGTAGATACTTGCTGCACGTGCAAGACGCGCATCATCGATATCTGTGACAACGAGTCTGCCTGGCTTACGGTCGCAATGCATGGCATAGTCAATGGCACACAGCCCCATGGGACCGACACCTGCAAGGAGTGCAAGGTTACCACCCTCAACAATCCCCATATGATGTTTGTAAGAACCACTTTTCGTATGGTACATCGCATGGTAAGTCCCCACTACACAGGAGACAGGTTCAGCTAGACCACCAAGAAAATAGGCGTCCCCATCGTAGGGAAGCAGGCAGTCCATATCCATCACCTGGTGAGGGATGATCACGTAGGTGGCATTACCACCGATATGGGGGAAGGTATATCCTGGGGCGTCGAGGGTCCCTTCATAGTTCAAAGCCGGCTGGATAGAGAACTTTGAGCCTGCCTTGAACTTGTGCTGCCACTTCTTGCCAACCTCGATGATCTCACCACAGAACTCGTGGCCAATGATGATAGGATTGGTAGCCACATCGGAGGGAACCCTCTTGTGGCTTCCTCCCTGTTCAGCTGCCTTGTGGTCACTCATACAGATACTGTTGGTAATGACCTTTGCAAGGATCTCGTCATCCTTGATGGGGGGGAGTTCAAACTCTTCGACCCGAATATCATTGACTCCATAGAGTCTTGCCGCACGTGTTTTCATAGCACTCTCCTAGTTGAGCATGACCTGGCCACCGGTAACCGGTACAGCCTGTCCTGTCTCGTATTTCTGTTCGACAATGTAACAGATCGCCCGCATGACATCCTCGGTTGTACAACCGCGACCCATAGGGACTTTCGATTCATAGAACCTTCTGACATCTTCTACCGTCCTTGCGCCCGGAACTTTTCTAGCATTGAGATACTGGACAAACAGACCCCTATCTGGATCTGACCAAAGTGGGCCGTCGAGAAAATTCCCCGGGCACACTGCGTTGACCTTTATGTTGTCCTCGATAAGCTCGAGGGCAAAACTCTGGGTAAGGCCGATGGTGCCGAACTTGGCACCGGCATAGGCCCCATTCTTGTTGGACCCTTCCAGGCCAGACTTGCTGCTGATGGCAACCAGATCTGTATAATAGGATTGAGAAGCGACATTCTGATGAGCCATCATGATGGAGGCATGCTTGCTGCAGAGGAAGAACCCGGTATAGTCGACACTGGTGACAAACTGGAAATCCTTCAGTGACATCTCCTTGACCGAACCGGCACGCAGGACACCTGCATTGCTGACAAACAAGTCAAGGCCCCCGGTCTCCCGGGCCACTTCAGCCATCATCCCCTCAACCGAAGCTTCGTCAGTAACATTAACATACACGGCCTTGGCAACGGTGATACAGGCAACATAGTTCAGACTCGCTGCTAGATCCTCCGCCCCTTGGCGGTTCATATCGGCGATGTAGACAAAGGCTCCCATATCACTGAGGGCTCTCACCATCCCCTCCCCAAAGCCTTGGGCACCACCTGTGACCAGGGCGATCTTGTCCCTGACCACGTCGTCACGGCTTGTCGATGGAGGCAGACTGACTATGGCTGAGACCCCTTCACCTCTGACGGCCTCATCGTAGTTGGTGCCCAGTCCAAACTGAATATCCCTTCCCTCAATACCGATGACAGGCGGATAGAGATTTCTTTTGGTACAATAGGCCTTTAATTCAGCCTTCCAGCGTGTGGTGGTGCTCATAATCCCATCACCTTCCTCAACGGGGGAAAGAGTGAGATCGGCCGGCTTGCCCTGAGTGCTATGGATGAACAATCCCTTTACCCCATCAAAGGTGAGCCCTCTGATTACCGGTGGCAACTCTTGTAGTATCTTCTCTGTAAAACAAACCATACGGTTGACTCCTAGTCTAGTAGTTTGATGAGATCCAAGGGGTGATGACTGTCCATCTTCCTACCCAGGGAGGAATATAGGGAAAGCCTCTCATCAAGGCTTTTTTGTGCATACGGGTTTGCAGGATGGAACAGGCCGAGCTTTTCATCCATCGTGGCAAGCTTCTCATGGGCAACCAGTGCCCAAGCGGAATCCACAAGATGGCGGCAAGAAGGTTGCAACAATTCAGGGCAGTTCATGCTTTGGCGCGAACTGTTGATATCAACACCGCTGATCTCCATGAGGTTGCGCTCCTTGGCAAGGCCCTGCAAACGATGCATCTGCTCAAGGGTATTCCTAGGGGGCATGTACGTAATTGCGGGATAGCCGATATCGACAAGGAGATCCACAAGTTCAACAAGGAAATCATCCTCAAACTTCTCAGCTTTCTTGTCCCCTGTCACACTTTGAGCAACATCACCCAGATATGCATAGGCAGGAATGGCTCCGATGCTGTTTCCAAAGGCAACCACATCACGCACATCAGGACACTCTGCCTTTGTAGGCTGAATGAAGAACCGGGGAAGGAGATTGCTCTTGAACACTCCCAACAGGTCATATGCATAGTGGGGGTTGTTCTGATCGAGCAACAGTGATTGCACTTTCGTTGAAAGTGCAATCTTCAGATCCCTCTCCAAAAACCTAAGCAGTTTTTCTCCCTTGCCGAACATGGCGATGCACTGTCTGGCCATGGCATAGAGAATATGGCGCTCGGTGATGGAACCTCCCTCATCAGAATGGGAGAGAGGGACTACATCACGCTCGAAATCAAGACCGAATCCGTACTGGCCGACCAATGCTTGCAAGGCTTCTACCTGTGCCTTGTTACGCAGGTTGCGTACCTTGTTCACAGGTTTGAGAAACTGGGAAACTTCATCTATTTTCTGATGAGGCACCCCATGAACGCACATATAGACAATGCCAGGGGAATCCGGGTTGTTGATCTTTCGCTCTGCCAAGGGTGTGTCAAGAAAACTCACCCTCAGTTCGAATCCAACAGTACTGGCAATACCCAAGTCCTTGGCAGCATGGAGCAGCTCGGTTGCAGCTCCTATGCTGTCATGGTCGATACTGCCGACAATGCCCAGCCCGGCCTTCCAAGCGGCATAGGCTGCCGCTGTTGGCTCATAGGGACTGAACGACCAGGTGGTATGCACATGGTTGTTCACCTCCTCCAAAGCCTTTCGCGTCAGCGATCCGCTTTGGATCAGAGTCCCGAGCTCCCGGCTCGCCTCAAGGCGAACCGGTTTCTCTGTGCTGTTGATGGCCCTTTCCAGTTGTTGCAAATCCATGGACACCTCGCCAGTTGTATTTATACGCCTTCACGGCTTGTGCGAAAGAACTCACCATCGGTGTAGTTATAGGTAGGCACATAGGATGGAAGGGGCAGGATCTGCTCATGGATGGCATCCAATACGGATGAAGCCTGGGCAAAGTAGTACTCTTCCATCTCTGCAGGAGGGGTGATCCAGTTCCGCGATCCCACCACGACAATTGGTGCATCGAGATACTCGAAGGCCAGACGGCTGAGGTTTGAGGCAACCGTATGCAGGTAGCTTCCCCTCTCGGCACTGTCAGTGACCATGACACACCGACCGGTCTTCTTCACGCTCTCAATGAGGGTATCGTACTTGAGGGGGTTGATCCATCTCAGGTCGATGACCTCGGCCTGCATGCCGAACTCCGCTTCGAGCCTCTTTGCAGCATCGAGGGCTGTATAGAGTGAAGGGCCCAATGTCACCAGGGTAATGGCATCGCCCTCCCTCTTGATAGCGGGCTCCCCTTCGGGAATCTCGTAGTAGCCCTCAGGAACACCTTCCTTCACAAACTGTTCGCCAATTCCATAGAGCTTCTGGCTCTCAAAGAATACCACAGGGTCAGTGCCACGCAAAGCGTAGTTGAGCATTCCCTTCACATCATAGGGGGTGGAGGGGTACATAGCCTTCAGGCCGGGAACCGAAGCGACCATGCTTGTCCACTCCTGGGAGTGCTGTGCCCCATACTTGTTTCCAACAGATACACGAAGGACCAAGGGCATCTTCAGGACACCTGCACTCATCGCTTGCCACTTGGGCATCTGGTTGAATACTTCGTCTCCTGCACAGCCAAGGAAGTCACAGTACATCAGTTCGACAACTGCACGTCCTCCGGCCATGGCGTATCCTACGCCACTACCGACGATGGCAGACTCTGCGATCGGGGAGTTGAAGAACCTTGAAGGAGGAAGCAGTTCGGTAAGACCACGGTAACAGGCAAAGGCCCCGCCCCAGTCACGGTGATCCTCACCGTAGGCGATCATGGTCGGGTCAATGGCGAAGCGATGGGCCATAGCCTCAAAGACCGCATCACGGTACTGGTACTGCCTTGCCGCTGGAAGCTCCTTGCCACTCTCGTCATAGGCATATCGACTGCGCCGAGCGATCTGCTGGAAGCGGGCATTGTCCTCAAGCTTCTCAAGCATGATGGGTTCACCATCGCCCATCTTCTCCACGTTACCGTTGGAGAACATGACAGACTCGACAAAGGATGCATCGACCATCGGGCTGAGGACAGGATCGACAGTGATCTCCAGAGTCTTTTTCATTTTCTCTTCGAGGACGGCATCAAACCCATCAAGATCCTTCTGGGTCACCAGCTTGTTCTCGATAAGGTAGGCGCCATACGCCTCGATTGGATCCTGGGCCCGGAAAGCATCAAGCTCTTCCTTGCTGCGATAGGTCATCGCATCTGAAGGGCTGTGACCACTGTAGCGGTAGGTAAGGGTATCCATGAAGGCCGGACCCTCTCCCTTGAGCAACAACTCTTTCTTCCTTGCAGTCGCATCAGCGACGGCAAGGGGATTGAAGCCATCGACGCGCTCGGTGTGCATCGAGTGTTCGTTGACACCAGATCCCATACGGGCAGCCACACCATAGCCCATGGTCTCACCAATTGGCTGGCCCCCCATGGCATAGAGGTTGTCAAAACAGTTGAGCATGAAGGGAGGATAGCCGGGGTTGTCATCCCAAAGGGTCTTGTACTGATCCATGGAGGAGAGTACGAGACCTTCCCAGACAGGACCTCGGGCAAGAGATCCGTCACCGATATTGGCTATGACGATACCCTTCTTGCGGTTAATCTTCTTATACAGCGAGGCGCCCACTGCAATGGTGGCCGATCCACCGACGATAGCGTTGTTGGGCATGCTGCCGAAAGGCTTGAAGAAGGTATGCATGGAACCGCCGAGGCCTGCAGAGAAGCCTGTCTTCTTTGCATAGATCTCAGCAAGCGCCCCATATAGGACAAAGTTCTCAGCAAGGTCACGGGTATCCTTGCCTGCAAAATGCTCCTTGACAACCTTGTATGTCCCCCCATCCATGAAATCTTCCATTACAGCGATGAGCTCCTTGTCATCCATCTTCCAGATGGCAGACAGGCTCTTTGCCAGAATTTCACCATGGCTTCGGTGGGAACCGAAGATCTGGTCTTCCGGATCGAGTACCATGGACTGACCGACTGCAGCACTTTCCTGTCCGGCAGAGAGGTGGGCCGGTCCCTTATGGTTGTACTTGATGCCCTGGTACACACCCTCTTTCTTGATGGTGTCTAGCATCGTCTCAAACTTACGGATCAGCAGCATATCGTAGTAGGCACGGATGAGGCGTTCCTTGCCGTAGGTCTTTAGCTCTTTCTTGAAATCACTCTGGTACTGGTTAACCGGAATGGGGGGAGTGGCGATTGTCTGCTTCTCCCTCAGTTGTTTTGGATCAAATGATAATTTTCTGGCCATGTGGATAAACTCCTTATAGTTGTTCCTACAGTGTGTGGTCGAGTGCGAAACAAGCATCCTTGATGAGCTCGGACACACTTGGGTGAGGGAATACAATTTCCTTGACGTCCTGGATGCGCAGTTCGGCCTCTATGATGGCAGATGCCCCCCAGATCATCTCGCTGCTGTAGGGTCCCAGCAGATGGACGCCCAATATGACGTTGGTCTCGCTACTGGCGATGACTTTCACCAAGCCACCGGCGCGCTTCCCATGTTCGGCGAGGAATCTTCCGTTGGAGCGCATCTGTACAGTACTGCTCTTCACTGCAATTCCTTTTTTTGCCGCTTCGGTCTCGGTAAGGCCACAGCCCGCAGCTTCAGGATCTGAGTAGACAGCCCAGGGGATCGCGTTGTAGCGCATCCTCTGCTTTGTCGATCCAAAAATATGTGCAATGGCAACCTCTGCCATCCTGGAGGCACTGTGTGCCAAGAGAGATTTTCCGTTGACATCCCCGATGGCATAGACATTGGCAACGTTGGTCTGAAGCCTGTCATTTACAACCACCCCACCCCGCGCGATATCGAGCTTAAGGTTCTCAAGGCCTGCCACATTGGGTCTGCGTCCTACACTCATCAGGACAAGCTCAGATTCCAAGCTCTGCTTCTTGCCTTTGGCATCCGTATACCCTACACCAGTGGAGGTTATCTCTTCCACCTTGCACCCAAGCTTGAAGTCGACTCCCTTCAATTCACGACGCATCATCTTGGCAAAATCCCCGTCCATCATGGGAAGGATCTCATCCAGCATCTCAATGACAGTGACTTTAGTCCCTATCATGGAGAAGTAGGAGGCAAACTCAACTCCGATGACACCCCCTCCGATAATGGTAAGGCTTGCAGGTATCTTCTGCACAGAGAGAATCTCGTCACTGGTCAGCACATGGCTCTGTTTGCTCCCTGGAATGGGAGGTACAAACGGTGAGGATCCTGTGGCCACAATCAAATAGTCGCCCTTATACTCTGTATCCCCCACCTTGACCGTGTGGGCATCGATAAACTGGGCTTCACCAAAGACGGTCTCCACCTTGTTCGACTTCATCAGGAAGCCGATACCACCGCGGAGGGTCTCCACCGTATCCTGTTTCCAGGCCATGGCATTCTCAAGGTTGTAGCTCACCGATTGTGCCTCGAGGCCGAACTTCTCCCCTTCGATGGCATGCTTGTACTGCTTTGCACCATTGAGAAGACTCTTGGTGGGGATACAGCCCCAGTTGGTGCAGACACCACCGAGAAAGCCCTTCTCAATGAGCAGGACTTTCTTTCCCAGAGCCCCTGCTCGTTCTGCGGCTACATACCCACCAGGGCCCGATCCAACTACTATAAGATCATACGTTTCCATTACAACTCTCCTACAATGCCAACAAAAGGTCGATCGAAGCGATGTTCTCCATAAGGGCCTTCATAAATCGTGCTGCATCAGCACCATCAACGGCCTGATGATCCATGGTGAGGGAGAGCCCGATGTGCGGTACAAAGGAAATGGTACCATCCTTAGCCTCGACAGGCTTGGGGACGATGGTACCGACACCAAGGATAGCAACCTCAGGCACATTCAGCACAGGAGTGAAGGCCTCGATACCGAAGGATCCTACATTGCTGACCGTAAAGGTACTGCCGCTGAGCTCTTCAGGTGTAGCGGTGCCATCCTTGCACTTGACCACCAGACGCTTCACTTCAGAGGAGATACCCTTCAGGCTCAAGCTCTGGATATCGCGGATGACAGGGACCAAAAGGCCACGGGGAACATCGGTTGCCATACCAAGATGGACAGAGGAGAACTGCAATATCTTATCACCCAGGAAGTGTGCATTGAAGGCTGGGAACTGAGGGAGTGTCCTGGAGACAGCGAAGAGCACCAGATCGTTCAAGGTTACGTTGGAAAGCCCAAGCTCGCTGTTGCTGGCCTTGATTCCGGAACGAAGCCTCTTCATGGCAGAGGCATCGGCAAAGGCGTGCAGTGTCAGCTGGCACGTTCCATGTATGGACTCCATCATTCTGCGGGCTGTGACCTTTCTTACTCCCTTTACAGGAATTGTGGTAACTGTCCCCTCAACAACCGGGGAAGAGGAAGTGGGTAAAGGAGCAGAAGCAACAGTTTCTGTCTTAGCAAGGTCGGAAGCAAGAACCCTTCCCCCCATACCACTTCCCGTCTTGGGAGCGAGGATGCCCTCCTTGAGGGCGGCCTCTTTCGCTGCAGGGGTAAGGGGCTCTGAAGAGACATTCAGCACGTCGCGTTCGATGACCCGGCCCTTAGGGCCAGTTGCCGACAGGGAGGAGACAGGAATACCCAAGGAGGAGGCAAGGTTTCTGGCCCGGGGGCTTGATCCTACCGCTGTCTGAACTGTCAAGCTCTCCATGGGTACAGGTCCAGCTTTCTTCTCATCTTTTTCTGCTGCGACCTCATGCGTTGGTTCGGGATTCTCTTGAGTATCGGATTTGGTGGAAGAGATCATTGCAACCTTCTCACCTTTCTCTCCTACGACAGCGATTGCCTCCATGACAGGGGCTTCATCACCCTCTGCAAAGAGCAGGGCCAATACCGTCCCTTCTGCTGTTGACTCGACATCGATGGTTGACTTATCTGTCTCTGCCGAACAGAGCACATCACCGACGGACACGGTGTCCCCGACTTTGACATTCCATTCGACAATGATACATGACTCCACTGTGTTTCCTTGCTTGGGCATTACAACCTGTTGTGCCATACTCTCTTTTCTCCTCTATCGGGCTATGATGACCTCGACACCCAGCTCCTCGAGCTGGACTATCAGGTCTTGGGGAAATCCACTGTCGGTGACAATGGTATCTATATCCTGTACTCTCATGATCCTGACAAAACCCCTGTTGCCTACCTTGGAAGAGTCGACACAGAGCACACGCCGCGTTGCCTGGGCGCACATACGCTGCAAAACCTGGGCATTCTCTATCAGCGAAGTGGTCAGACCATGTTCGAGTGTGATGCCGTCGGTTCCAAAAAAGGCCGCAGACACATGGTAGTTCTCTATCTGACTGATGGCTACAGGCCCTACCAGGGCTTCAGCCTGAGGGCGGTACTCCCCACCAACCAGGGTGATGTCCAACATGGTGTTGGCCCTCCCATAGGGAAGCAGGAGTGTGGAATTGGTAACTACCTTGATGCTTTTGAGGCCAAACAGGTGTCTGGCAATGAGCGAGCAGGTGGAACCGTTGGATATCATGATGAAATCGCCGTCAGAGACGAGGGCGGCTGCCGCTTTGGCGATGAGTTCCTTCTGGGCTGTGTTGGATGCATCACGCAAGGATGATTGGGGTGAGGACGCCACCACAACGCGTCCATGGGAACGGACGACCAAACCTTTGGAGTCAAGGTCGCGCAGATCGCCACGAATGGTCACAGCCGAGACCCCCAGCTCCTCACTGAGCCTGGTTACAGGGTACTCCTTGCCACTTCGGAGCAGTTCGAGAATTTTAGCTTCTCTGGGAGAAATTCCCACCATTGCGTCACTCCTCTTTCAAATCCCTTTCATATTGCTTTCGATTGTATTACTAATCAGCAACAATATCAAGAGAAAATGAAAGAAATTGCCCAGGGGGTTTTCAATCCATGTGAAAGACTTCCTCCAAGGGGACAGATACCGGGCTGTTATCCTCATGGGTCTCCATAAGGGGAGCCATATGGGCCCACCACTTCTGAACAATGGGATTGGTCCCCAGGCTTTGGGATCCACTTCCTCCCCTTGTCCGTTGGAAGGCAAAGAGAAAATGTGTACGCTCATCAAAGTAGATTGAGTAGTCATAGACTCCACTTTCAGAGAGCAAGGCTTTGAGTTCAGGCCAAATCTCTGCATGTCGCTTTTGATACTCTTCCTTACAACCCTCTTTCAGCTTCATCACAAAAGCTTGCCTGTTTTCCATATCAGTGCCCCCCTTGCTGCATCTTGAGCTTTCGGTTTGCCTTATAGATATCCAGCAACCTCGGAAGAAGGACCGCTGTAATCAGAAGCGATCCGATGAAGACCCCAAAGACACTGCCTCGCCCACCTGTAATGGCTACTCCGCCAAGGACAACCAACGTAATGATCTCCAGATCCCATCCTGTGGCGATGTTTGATCTGACCGAAAGGATCCTGCTGGCAAGCAACACCGCGGCAATGCCACAGAACATACCGGTAAGCGTATAGTTGAGAATCCGTGTCCTCTGTACGTTTATTCCTGAGAACCTTGCAGTCTCGGCACTATTTCCTATCGCATAGAGGCGCCTTCCATAGGCTGTCTTGTGCAGAACAAAAAAGAAGCCCAGCATCAGGACCAGATAGAGCACAAAGGCAAAGGGAACGATGGTGCCGGGGATGAAATCCTGCCCAAAGTAGCCGAAGCCTTCGGGATATTGGGTACAGGCGTGCTCACCAAGCAGGCCGGTGGCTATGCCACGGTATATGCTTTGGGTCGCCAGCGTCACCGCTAGGGCCGGCATGTTGAGGCCAGTGCGCTACGATACTTCTCCACTTCCCAGTTCCGAATGAAATCGATCATATCATCATCCATGAACAGGGGCCCGCCAAAACTCTCTGTGTAGACACTTACGCTTACAGTATCAAGGAACAGGGGGAGGGGTTTCTCCCCAACAGAGAAGACTCCGGTATTCTGCACACAGATGATCTTCGGCGGATTTCCGTAGAGCTTCTCATACTCAGCAAAGGCAGCTGATACAGGCTCCCCCTCTCCAACCCATAGGGGCTTGAAGCCGCTGTAGACAATATGGTCGGGGGTAAAGGAAGAGGAAATTGGGGCGAAAGCCTCGCAAGAGATAAGATAGCGGGACAGCTCAGCGTTCATCACCGAGAGGACCTTCTCACCTGTTATCTTTTCCAGGGTGGAAGCAATAGATGCACGTTTTGCCTCATGCATACTATAAGGGGTACAGTCTGGCTTACGCACCAGCTGTCCTTCAATGGTCTTGAGCATTGAATCGTAGAGGGCGGCAATCTCCTCAAGGCTTCCCCCCCCTACAAACACCCCATGGTTCTGCAGGAATATCATGTTTGCTGTCTTACCGCTTTTCTTTTCCAGTAAGGCCAACCGTTCGCGAACTATCTTGGCAAGGATAAAGCCCGGTTTAACCAGTTCAATCCAAAGGGCATCCGGGAAAAGCCGTGCAATGGCACGCTCACCTTCCTGAGAACAGGTAATCCCATTGACCAGAGCCGGATGGAGATGCACCACATAGGGAAAGGGAAGCAGGGCATGCAACAGCGCCTCCACAGAAGGGCGGGAACTCTCTCCCTCCAGGCGGCAAGCCATCATGTCAGCGAGCACCTCTTCCTCACGCTCATCGTCATCGCTAGAATATGTGTTTGACCAGATGTCCTCCAACTTGGCGAGATCCATCTTTACAAGCCCTTTTTCGGTGATGGTGGCAAGTTCTCTTCCAGATGCCTTCACATAGAGCACCCCATCCTGCTTGTAGGAGGTGTTCCCCCCTCCAAGCAGGACAAAGCGATTATCGCTACCATAGCGCTGTGATTCTGCAAGTAGCTTTTCAATGCTCATTCGCGATCTCCCAGCACAGTGGTCTCATAGTCCCCGACAAGCTTGATGAGCTCTTCATCTAGTGCAATGCCGCTTCTACGACAGAATTCATCCCAGACAAAACCAAAGGGCAGGATGCCCTGCTGTTCGAGAAGAGCCATCTTTGCATAGCCGTTGTCTTTCTCCTCATACCGTACAAGAAGATCCAAAGGCTGGAGCATGGCAAAGAGCAGGGCTTTTCTCATAGCCCTGGCACCTGTTACCCAGGCCCCTATGCGATTGATGGAGGCATCGAAGAAGTCAAGTCCGATATGGGAGGTGGCAAGCTTGCCGCTGCGCACCAATTCCTCTGCCACCATCTTCACCTTGTCGTTGAACAGGACGACATGGTCGCTGTCCCACCGCATGGGGCGGCTGATGTGCAGGAGAATCTCATCGTCAAAAAGTAGAATGGAGGAAATCTTGTCCGAGATATCCTCTTCAGGATGGAAGTGCCCCATATCAATGCAGAGCATCTTCCTGTTGCGGATGGCATAGTTCATGTAGAACTCATGCGATCCCACAACGAAGGCCTCACTGCCTATGCCGAACAGTTTGGTCTCCAAGGCATCGACCATCTCCTCTTTTGGATACTCTGTAGCAAATATCTCGTCGAGGGACTCCTTGAGGATCGCGCGGTAGCCAAACTTGTCGACTGTCAAATTCTTGGCCCCGTCAGGGATCCAGGTATTCAGGATACAGGGGCTCTTCTGCTGACGTCCGATCCAAGCTGCAATGCGTCTGCACCGATTCTCATGCTCTATCCAGAACCTGCGTATCGTCTCATCCTTGCTGGCTAGGGTATAGCCGTCTTCTGCCAGAGGATGGCTGAAAAAGGTTCCATTGAAATCAAGATGGACATTGTTCTCCTTTGCCCAGTCCACCCAGCCTTGGAAATGCTTCTCCTCAATCTGGTCCCGGTCCACAAAGGTTGTGCCGAACTCACCATAGCTAGCATGGAGGTTCAGACGATGTTTGCCGGGAACAAGGGAGAGTACCTTTTCCAGGTCGCTTCGAAGCTCGCTGACATTCCTGGCCTTGCCGGGATAGTTTCCTGTGGTCTGGATCCCTCCCCCACCTAAGGTGGCGTCGGGTTTTTCAAAACCGCCGACATCATCACCTTGCCAACAATGTATGGCTATGGGAACTGAAGCCAAGTCAGATAAAACAGTTTCTGTATCAACGCCATACTTGGCATACGCTTCCTGGGCAATTTCATAGGTTGTCATGCTAATATCTCCTACAGATAAGTCTGACACCTTTTTGAAAATCTGCCTTGACAGAATAATCAAATTATAGCACGATTTTCCCATGTCATATCACATTCTCCAAGAAGGGGTGTTTTTTAAGAAAAACAGCCTAAAAGTAAAGGTAATGCTTCGCGACCCAGAAATACCCTATTCCTTACATAGTCATGATTTTTATGAGTTGGTGGTAGTGGTTTCCGGCCGTGGAACACACCTTACAAATACGGGAGAATCCCTCCTTGGTGAGGGCTCGGTCCTGTTTATACGACCAGGGACTCTCCACGGGTATGATAAGATAGATAACCTTCGCTTGTATAACATCTTATTAGGAAAAGACCTGTTCTCAAGAGAGATAGCCGACCTATCAGAGATGCCGGGTTTCAACATATTTTTCCTACAGCCAGAAGATAATATTCCCATATGTAAGCTGACAAGCTATCAGCTGACAGAGGTCATGTTCCTCTTACGCGAGATTAAGGCAGAGAGCGAACGCCTGGATTTCGGCAAGGGGTCGGCTGCAATGGCCTATGCGAAAATATTGCAGCTGGTCATCAAGATCGCCCGCATCCACAATCCCAAGGCCCAAACTTCCGTACGGTCAACTGCCCAGAGGCTTGAGCCTATCCTCTTCTTCATGGAACAGAATCTGGACAGATCCCTAACCCTCGAGGAATTGGTATCGGTTGCCAATATGAGTGCAAGCACCTTGAACAGGCAGTTCAATGCATACACAGGCTGGTCTCCTGTGGAGTTTCATATCCACAGGAGAATAGCCTATGCGTGTTCTCTCATCCTAAAGGGTGATATGAGTGTGGAGGAACTTTCCGAAGCTACAGGCTTCTCCGATGCAAACTATTTTTCACGTCAGTTCCGCTCCCATATGCATATGAGCCCCAAGCAGTACAAGAGGCTCTGGACAGAGCCGGCACCCTAGACCACGACACCTTTTTTCAGCAAAACATTGGCATAGAGGGCCTTTTCGCCAGTCGCCACAATGGCATATGCCTTTTTGGACCGTTCATAGAAGGCATAACGGTCGATAAAGGTGAAGGCCTTGAAAGCAGGATCACCTTTCTGTGCAATTTTTTCGTACTCTGCCCAGATAGGGGTCTCCACCTTGTCCCCAGGGACCTTTTCCATAAGCACAGCATTGTCTGCATAGGTGTCCAGAGGAAATAGCTTTAGGATAGCTTCAAGGATAGAGGGAACATCATGGCCGTCGAGACGGATGACGCGATCATTCATGGAAGCGGCAGGATAGTTGCCGTCTCCGATGACCAGCTCATCCCCATGGCCCATCTCCATAAGGACCTTCAAGAGCTCAGGACTCAGAATTGATGGAATGTTTTTCAGCATTGTCAGACTCCTTGTAGAAGAAAATTCATTGCAATAAAGCTGATCTCATGCGATACTGCAAGAGATGTAAACGATTACATTGCTCATGATATACCAAGGGGGACCATATGGCAAATGTTTCTGACAACAAAATGATCAAGGCGGAAAAGCGCTACGCTGGAGCGCTTCCCAAGATAGGCATCAGGCCAACCATAGACGGAAGGCAGAGAGGGGTGCGAGAGTCACTCGAAGATCAGACGATGAACATGGCGAAGGCTGCTGCCAAGCTCATCAGCGACAATGTAAGGCACAGCACAGGGGAGCCTGTAGAGTGTGTCATAGCCGATTCAACCATCGGCGGGGTGCGGGAAAGTGCCGAGTGTGCTGAAAAGTTTGCCCGAGAAGGGGTTACCATTACCCTGACGGTCACTCCTTGCTGGTGCTACGGGACAGAGACCTTCGATTTCGACCCTCTCACAGTCAAGGCTGTCTGGGGCTTCAATGGGACAGAGAGACCCGGTGCTGTCTACCTTGCCGCAGTACTCGCCGCACACACCCAGAAGGGCCTGCCGGCCTTCGGTATCTACGGACGGGACGTCCAGGACAATGACGACACCTCCATCCCCAGTGATGTCTCTGAAAAGATTCTTCGCTTTGCACGAGCGGCCCTCGTAGTGGCAACAATCCGAGGCAAGAGCTATCTCTCCATCGGCGGATGCTCTATGGGCATCGCAGGCTCCATTGTCGACCAGGACTTCCTCCAGGATTTCCTAGGTATGAGAACTGAAGCCATTGACATGTGTGAGATCGAGAGAAGGATCAATGAAGGGATCTACGACAAGGATGAGTATGAGCTGGCTATCAAATGGGTACGGGAAAACTGCATCCAGGCCGAAGATACTGTCAACGCTCCTGAGAACCGCAGAACCAAGGAACAGCTGGATAAGGATTGGGAGTATTGCACCAAGATGGTCATGATCGGACGAGATCTGATGATCGGCAACCCGGAGCTCGCCAAGGCCGGCTTTGGTGAAGAGGCGTTGGGACACAATGCAATCGCCTCCGGATTCCAAGGCCAGAGACAGTGGACAGACCATTGGCCCAACGGGGACTTCATGGAAACGATGCTCACCACATCCTTTGACTGGAACGGTATCCGTGAGCCCTACATAGTTGCAACCGAAAATGACTACCTCAACGGTCTCGGTATGCTTTTCAGTAAGCACCTTACCAACCGCGCCTCCATCTTCAGTGATGTGCGGACCTACTGGAGCCCCGATGCCATCGAACGTGTCACGGGCTGGAAACCGGAAGGCCTGGCAAAGGGAGGCTTCATCCACCTCATCAACAGCGGTGCAACAACACTTGATGCAAATGGCCAGATGAAGAACAAGGAAGGCAAGAGCGAGATGAAGCAGTTCTGGGATATCACAGACGAAGATGTGAAGAATGTCCTGGACAATACTCGCTTCAGCGTAGCCAACTGCGGATATTTCCGTGGAGGCGGCTTCAGCTCCACCTTCCTCAGTGAAGGAGACATGCCTCTGACCATGGTCAGGCTCAATATGGTGAAGGGTATAGGTCCCGTCATCCAAATTGCAGAGGGCTGGACTTGCGAAGTGCCTGAGAAGGTCTTTGACATCATCAACAAGAGAACTGACCAGACTTGGCCCACCACTTGGTTTGTTCCTAGAACCGATGGCAAGGATGGTCCTTTCAAGGATGTCTACTCGGTCATGGCAAACTGGGGGGCAAACCATGGGGCCCTGGGCTATGGTCACTTCGGTGCAGACATGATTTCACTCGCTGCAATGCTGCGCATCCCTGTATGCATGCACAACGTTCCAGAAGAGCAGATATTCCGTCCTAGTGCCTGGTCAATGTTGGGCATGGACAAGGAGGGCTCTGACTTCCGCGCTTGTCAGAATTTCGGGCCTCTGTACGGTAAGTACTGAGCGCACGAGTAGCTGAGCAAACAGGTAGAAATACAACTGAGTAATTAGAATTATAATTGCAAGAGGAGCTGATCAGATTGGTCAGCTCCTCTCATTTATTGAGACGCTTTGGTTTATATGCATCAGCTGTGCCCTGGACCCAGAGCCTGGACAATCCTAGTGAAAAATAATTCACCTCAACATCCAAGATGAAAATATGCTTCCATCTCGTTGCTTGGGAGCCCTCTCCCAGTTGAATATACAAGGAAAGAACATACTTTTTGAAAAATGACTGAATCTGAAAATTTGTGCTACTATACAGTATTGTAGTAGACATACCCCTAGGAGATGTGTTGTGAAACCCACAAAAAAAGCAAAAGAGATGTCAGTTGCAGAACTGGCCGCATATATTGATCATTCGGTTCTGAAGCCAGAATTTACGCAAGACGAAATCAAAAACCATATTGCTGAAGGCATTACGTATGGTTGTAGGACAGTCTGCATAAATCCTGCCTCTATTCCTCTGGCAAAAAAACTTTGTGCAGGAACAAAAACAGAATTATGTGTAGTATGCGATTTCCCCTTCGGGTTATCTTCTACGGAATCAAAAGCTGTTCAGGCTGAGGCCATATGCAAGCAGGGAGATATTTTTGAATTAGACATCGTTGCTAACTACGGATGGATCAGAAGTGGGTTATGGGATGCGGTTACAGAAGAGATTCGTCTAGTAGCTGAAGTCTGCCACATGTATGGGACAGCTTTGAAAACCATTTTTGAGACTGATGCTCTCACAATAGAGGAAGTGAAGCAGGCTACAGAATGCGCAATCACTGCAGGATCCGACTTTGTGAAAACTTCTACTGGTTTCTTTACCGGGGCTAAAAATGACGGAGCAACTGTTGAAGTGGTGACGGCTATAATAGAAACTGCCCAGGGAAGATGTAAGGTCAAAGGTGCTGGGGGAATACGAACACAGGAAAAGTTTTTTGAGATGATTGATTTAGGGATTGATAGAATGGGAATAGGCTATAATTCCACACCTATAGTATTGGGGATACCATAAGATCCCATTGCAAATCCTATGCAATCATTGTGCCGGATATGACAATACTGTGGAGCAGATATTCGGCCCCAGTACCTGAACAAAACTACGGTGATTATGAATTCGGAAGCCAAGACCGAAGATATCGACTGTTCACATCTCCAGGCTTCTCACAAAAGATGCAAAATGAAGTATCATTTCGCTATTCTGGCTTGTGAACAGAAGATATTTTACATCCTGCTGTTTGCTGCTAAGGTCAATCTCATTGAGGAGTAGTGCTAGGGCTTCCCTCAATTCCTCTTCATTGTGAATTCCCTGCTTTTTTGCAAAGAACCTGTAACTTGGCTTGGTCTGAGCCAACAGGAACATGGCATCGTAGACATCCCGGCCTTTGCTTCGGTTCAACTAGGAGGGAAGCTTCATGGAGCAGAGAATATCATCGGGAGGAACCGGAACAGGATAATAGAAGCAACAGCTTTGTATGAAATCGGGTATTGTTTTGTTCTTGGTCCTGCATCTCACCCTTAGAAAGATAGTGCAGATTGTGGGCTTACATAGGAAGGAGCATATATCTTATTGGCAAAATAGTAAGGGGCGTCCCCATTTCCCTTGAAGGTAGGGAACGTATAATATTCCAGCCGCACCCAAAAGTTACCAAAGTGAGTGAATACCACTGTATTGAATCACCCACTCTGCTCATCCTACAACGAACAGATCTTCTCCCATATTTTCTCATCTACGGGAATGCCCTCTCTCATATTCTCCTCTCGTAGGATCTTTCGCTTCTCACCAGGGAAGCGAACAGGATTGTTTGGATCCAGAGCCTCTGAAGCTTTCAGGTCAGAGAGAGAAGCTGAAATCTTCTCTTCGATGGCAACCCTGTCAGGAAGATTTGCCAGGGATATGGCAATGAAGACCTGCGACACTTCACTCTCCATTGCAGTACCTATCGAGTGGGTGGTCCTCCCCCCTGAAAGGGCAGCAGCGATGAGGTCAAGGGCCAAGGCAAGGGATGTGCCCTTCCAGAAACCCATGGGCATCGGTCTCTTGCTTTCCATGATGGAAGCTGCATCACGAGTAGGATTGCCCTCACTATCGAAGCCACCATCAAACGGAAGGGGACGGGATTCCCTCTTATAGGTCTCCATCTTCCCATAGCTGAACTGGGACATTGCGGCATCGACAAGCACCGGGCCATCCTTACTGGGTATGGCCAGAACAAGGGGGTTGTTACCAACCCTTGCATCCTTACCGCCCCAAGCGGGCATCAAAGGCAGGGTATTAGTCCAGAGGATGCCGATACAATCCTCCTCTGCAGCCATCAGGCCATAGGTGCCGGGTCTCATCCAGTGGGAGTTGTTGGCAAGGGCGACACAGGCGATGGTGTTCTCTTTAGCAAGCTCAATGGCTCGTCTCATGCAGATGCGTGCATTGAGATTACCCGGTCCCCTCTTTGCATCCCACCGTTCCAGGGCACCAAAGCTACCTACAGCAGTTGCCCGTGCATTCACATCAACTATCCTGTCATCAATATTCTTCACATAGGAGTAAAAGCGGTTGGCCCCATGGGTATAGACCCCTTCCACCGAAGTATCCGCTATCATCGTCGCAGAGAGTCTTGCAGAAACGCTGTCCATACCTCGATCGAGAAGCACCTTCTCAAACTGTAGTACCATATCCTCATACTTGACTCTCATATTGATCTCCTTGTCTTGTCCCTTTCGATGTATTATGCATTTCTCTTAGTCAATGTGCCACCACTCTTCCGATCCACAGGATCGGAGATAGGTCACACAACTGCGAACAGGCTTGTCATAGATCCTCGCGATCGCCTGCATATACAGATCCAGCTGGCTCCTATGCCTTTCGGGCATCCTGTAGCGGTCAGTCTTGAAGTCAATGACAAGCATCTCATCATCAGTCTCAACGAGCAGGTCTATGGAACCTTCCACCACCACATCCCTGCCCTCATATACTACAGAGGAGAAAAACTTCACCTCACAACGAGGGGTATGGGCCTCTACATTCTCCTTGTAGATGTCACTTTGCAAAAAATTATTGCAAAGAAGAAGGGCATCAGCAAGCAACACCTTACGTTGCTTGGCTGTTAGCAGAAGATACAGCCGCTTTGGCATATGGGCTAACCCATCTTCAATCGGCTGCTTCAGTATCATTGCCTCACACAGGCCATGGACAAAGGTACCAAAATCAGCTGAGACGGAAAAGGTTTCCTGCTTGACTTCCTCAAGAAGCCCATCACTGGCCAAAAGAGGCAACGGCGTTCCAGTAGAGAACTCGTCCTCTCTATGCTCCTCAGCATAGAGGGAGGTGACCGCATAGCGCAGGGGCCTGAGATCAGCCTCCCTTGCAGGAGCCCCATACCATCGTGCAGCTGCGACCATATTCCTGTTCTCATCACTACTTATCCGACTGTACAGCGAATGCTCGGCTACGTCCTCAATCGCATAGGAGCTGACCATCCCCTGCTGAAGATATGGATCTTGGATATCGATGCCAAGGGCATGACAACACATCAACAGATGGTTTGAGTCAGGCTTGCCACCTGTGGTATTTCGATTTGTCTTGGTGAAGTATCCGCTTATGACCAGGTGGGTCTCTGCTCGGGTAAGGGCGACGTACAGCAGGCGCTTGAGCTCTGCCAATTCATACAGTTTCTCATCCTCGTCTGAAAACAGGAGAGTTGCACTTGTTGCCTTATCCTCCTTTGTCTCTGACACATGATAGGTACTGGACATGAAGGAGGGCAACATTACCTCTCCAAAAGGCATGATGGTGTTTCCCGTCCCCCCCCTTCCTACACTTCCCGCATTGCCCAGAAAGACGATGGGAAACTCCAGACCCTTGGACTTATGTATCGTCATGATCTGGACCCCTTCGCCCTTTTCCTTGAGTACATCAAGGTCATCGAGTCGCTCATTCTGGCCAAGATTAGTGCGAAAGAAGTCCAAAAACTGGCTAAGGCTCATCCCCTGCTCTTCCTTTACCTGTGCTAGACGGTAGAGAAAGGTGAAATGTTCCAGATATATCTGGTACTCCGGCTTTGCTGCCAAGGAAAGGAAGTATCCACTTTCGTACCACAAGAACTGCATGATCTCACTGAGGGTCCCTGTCTCCACCTTCTTGCACAACTGCGAGAAGAAGGTGGAGCATCCCTGGTACCGAATACGGTCTACCTCGTCCAAAGATGGCCCCCCAGTGAAGGGAAGGGAACTTTCAGTATAGTAGGTAAGGGCGGCATACACACCCTCATCACTGATATTGCAGAAGGGGGACCGTAAGACAGACATGTAGGAGAGCTTGTCACTAGGATAGAGGGTAAGCTGCAACATGGCATAGAGGTCGTTTGCAGGAGCCTCCAGCATCAATGAACGTGCAGCCTGCAGGGTATAGGGGATGGAGTATTTCCTAAAGGCCTTCTCAAAGCTCAATTGATTGCTTGTAGAACGCATAAGAAGAGCCACATCACTAGGCCTTGGTCTTCTGGGGCCATTTTTAGAGGGTATGAGGTACTCATCTGTGCTGAACATGCGTAGCATCAGTTTAGCTACAGCTACAGCTTCTGCATCGGCTGAATCTGCATTCTCTTCCTCTTCATCCTTTACGTTCTCTGGCTGTGCCTGTTCTGACCTTCGCCATGACGCTAGACCATTGTCCTCTTCACTAGTGTCCGCGAAAGCTGTATCCTTACCTTTCTCTTCTTTCTTTTCCATCCTCATCGGCTTGACCAACATTGTGCAGGTGGGCTCTATACCCTCTGTTGGCTTTCTTGATCCTAAGGATGCGAAATCTGCCTCATAGGACTCCCCATTATTGTGCATGATATAAGGGAACATCCTGTTGAACAGTTCTATGAGCGCGGGTTCGCTACGATAGTTCGTGTCAAGGCTGAGGGCCACTCCCCCAACCTTTCCAAGCTCTTCACTCAGATGTTTGAACACACGCACATCAGCACCCCGGAATCGATAGACCGACTGCTTCTCATCCCCAACGAAGAAGAGCTTGTCGCCCTTGAGCGAAGAGGGAAGCGGGATACCCTCACTCTCTTCATCGTCCTTTTCGGAAAGGAGGAAAAGCAGCTCTTTCTGTTGTTCATTATTGTCCTGGAACTCGTCGATCATGATGTAGCGGAACTTGCCCTTGAAATACGAACGGAGATCTAGGTTGTTCTTGAGAATCTCCACAGCCAGGGATGAGACATCGCTGAAGGTAAGGATGCCTGTCTTGCGCTTCTCCCTCTGGTAGGACTCTACGTACACGCGTACAAATGCTACTACACTTGCAAGCTTATGCTGGTTCAACAGCACAGACAAGGCAACACAGAGTTTGCTCCTAAGGGACCGGTACTCTTCGGTCGTTTCTCGAAGAAAGGCAATGTCATCCCCTTTTCCTGCACCTGGTTTTCTGAAGAAGAACTTGTCGCTTGCAAGCAGGTCAAATAGCCCCTGTTCATCCAAGCCCGTGCCCATCTGTTCAAGCAGCGTATTGGCGATGGAACGAACAAGCACCAGGGTCTTGGGACCTTCACCAAAGGAGGCGTAGCTTTCAAGCAGATGGGTAAAGCTGACAAGCAAGTCATAATATTGCTCGCGTACCAGTTCCATCAACGTGTCGGGGAGGTTCTCATCAACCTTCTTGGGTAGATAGTAGTGGTTCGAAACAAGACGGACGAGCATGTTTTCCACCAGATTGTCTGGAGTATAGAGCTCAGAGAGGATCTTCGCGCCTTCGCTGAAGACACGCTCTTCCATCAGGGCATTGGCACAGCGGATGGCACTTTTTGTATTCTGCTCATCATCGATGGCAAAGTCGCCTGCTATACCATAGGAGGTGCTGTCGCACCTGAGGATAGTGGAGCAAAAGCTGTCCAAGGTGGCAATGGTAGCATCGGGGAACTTTGCAAGTTGCGCTGTGATATATGGGTAATCGGTAAAAGAGAGCAACTGGCGGTGGATGCGCTCGCGCATCTCGCGAGCAGCCTTGCGGGTAAAGGTGAGGGTAAGTATCTGGTCACAGTCTGCTTTCTCCTCCAGGACAAGCCTGAGAAACCGGTAGGAGAGCACTGTTGTCTTGCCAGAACCTGCCCCTGCGGACACGACACAGTTCTTGTCACAATACACTGCCTCAAGCTGGTGTTCATCCAACTTTCTGTTGTTCTTTTTCAGTACCTCTTCAAAGCGTATCATCGGGTTGCAAACCTCCTTCTGCATATCGGACGGTAGATGCACATCCCACAGCTCTCCTTGGAAGGGGTTGCCTCAAGGTGGCCTGACCCAATCGAGGTAGCCACCTTTTGCAGCACGTCCTCCAGGGCCTTGTCGCAATACTCCATAATGTCTGTAGCCCCTCTATCCCATATCGCATGGTACCTCCCTTCCCTAATGCTGAAATATGAGGCATTCACCACATCGGCACCCAAGGACTCCCCTACCAGCTTCCTATACAAGGGAAGCTGGTAGGAAGGGACCTTGTCAATGATCTTGGTAAAGGGAGCCTTGCCCTTCTTGTAGTCAATGACTGCATAGTGTTTTCCTTCTGGGGGGTCGAGGCAGAGGATCCGGTCAATCCTCCCCTCCAGGGAGAACAGCTCGTTGACGAAGGAGAGCTTCTTCTCGAAGAAGATCGAACGGGTATGCTCAAAGAGGTTCTCTTCCGCTTCAAGTATCTGCGTGCATCGCTGCCTGAACTCATAGAGTATCCATGCCCTGGTGGGGGGATTCGGCCCCCTTTCTCCAAAGTACTCGATGAGCTTTTCATCAAACAGGCTCAATAACAGGAGTCGGTACTCCTCCATCTTGATGGGGGAAAAGTACTCAATTTCCCTAAAGAAAGCCTCATAGACAGCATGGAGGAACGATCCAATAAGACGGTGGTCGACATTCAGCACCTGGTACTCAGCCTGCTCCACCTCAAACAGGTAGTTGCATAACCATGCATAGGGGCATCGGACAAAGGTATCGAGAGCTGTTGGAGAGAGATGGATGCGTTTCTTGCCTTCACTGTCAACTTTGAGCAAAGGGACCCAATCCAAGGGGAGGGCTTTCCAGGCAAAGTCACTCCGTTTGGGGGAGAGGGAGGTGTGGATCGCCTTGGCAAACCACCACTGTTGCTTATTGGTGGCATCTGCGGCAGGAGTCTCTCCCCGCCAGAGCTGACCTTCCCCCAGGAAAGGATCATGGGCTTCCAGGACATCTTCACGCTTCGGAGTTATCAGATTCTGTTCCAAGAAGTAGGTGGGAGGCAGAGCCTCCCCTTCATAGCTGGAAGTATGGTAGGAGAGATAGAGATTCCCTTCCGATAGCATAGCTGCCTGCAAGGTAGCGACTGTAGTGTCCTCCTCCCGACGATCCTTGGTCTCCACAGTCTGGGGCAACAGGGTCAGAGGCTTTGCCAGACATGCACTGCCCTTGTGGTCAAGGGAGAGGATAAAGTGGTGTCTTGCTTCCAAGGGGGCCGTTAGCGGCCAGGGATAAACCTGTATGCCCCCCTCATTCATCTGCGGAACATAGAGTTTCGTATCCAAGTAATCCAGAAAAAAACTGAAGACTGAGGGGTATGAATCTATCGAAACAGATGCCATGGATACCTTGATGCTCTCCATAGCATCGAGGCAGAAGGAGTATACATCCTCACCCTCTGTTCCAGTCCACTGGGTCTCTATGAAGTAGGTATCCTGAAAGTGGTTGAGCTTCTTTCTGAGCTCCTCGATATCCTTAGAAGTGCATATACCAACAACACTTTCCTTAAATTCCTTGTACCAGGCTATCAAGGAAGTAACATGAAGTTGTTCAGTCCATTGGTCAGACCCCCAAATGGAGCCCTGCACTACGGCCCTGTCAACAGCCACAGCAAGGAGCTTGCGTTGAGTCTCAAGGTCTTTCCAAGGAAAGCCAATGTCAAGAAGCAGGGCTTTCATGCTCTCCAAGCTGAAGGACTCCTCATAGACCTCCTTTAGGCGGGAGAAGAATCTTCCACTGGGATAGAGCAAGGGGGACTTGCCCTGCCGGATCACCAAGGGGATGTCATACAGCCATGCTTCCTGCTCCAGGGAAGGCAGCATGGTGGTAGGATTGGCACACCCGATGAGGATGTCCCGGGTAGGGGTTCCCTCATCAAGGAGGTGACGGATCCTTCGCAGCGTAGTGCGTATCTCCTCCACATGATTATCAAAGACTTCAAGCTTGACAGATTCTCCAAGCAAATGAGGTGTTGGCCGAAGGGTTACCCACGGAGGGTTACCTAAGCTTGTGACGAGACTGTCCAGACCTGCGACCAGGGATGGAAAGAGCAAGCAGTATCTTTTGGAAAGCACCTGCGCATCTGCGAACTGCAGGGAGGGCAGCTCGTACCCCGGTTCAAAGAGATGGTGCGAAGCAAGGAAGGCAGCATACTCCTGATAGAGGATCTTAACGTCCTTCTGCATCTCGGCGCTCATCAAAGCGAGGACATCCTCATCCAAAGCCTCTCCCAGCTGGGGTAACAGAGATGCTATGTATGTGCTGAAGCGGCTGTTTGCCTCAGGGTAGCGTGGATTGATAAAATAGGACAGCCCATGATCCTTCTCCAACAGGGTTCGGGCAAACAGCTGGCGCATCAGGGTATTTGCAGGTTGTTCATCTGCATGCTTGGGTAAGAACTGGGCCCTGAACGTATCAAAGGAGATGGCCTGTTCTGCAAAGATTGCCTTACGATTGCCATGAAGGGCATAGTCGGCCAGAAAGCTCCTTGCCGCTACCTCGGTAGGGAAGACACAGATGTAGCCCTCTTCGAAGGCTGTATGCACATAGGTTCGCTTAGTCTGTTCCATACATTGCAGTATACCACAAATGTGTGTACGATTACTCATGCTTATGCCAGATGAGGGAGAAAAATCCGCCCAGACAACAACAGGACACTTTCCACCTCTTGCAGGAGCCCTTTCTGTCCTGCTGAGTGTCTATATCTGGCTGAACCTAGGACCGATCCTAGCCTATCAATTCACCAAAGTAGCAATGGAGGATGCAGTCATCAAGGCATACCTGGTTGCAAACATACCCTTCTTTGCAATGGTCTTCGGCCTGTACCTATCCTTGCACTTTTTGATGCGCACCACAGTCAGACATCTCATCACCGACAAAAGAAGAGTTGATTGGATACGTATGTTCTATTGTGGAGGCGCCTACCTAGCCGTAGCCGCACTCTTTACCCTAGCCCATGCATTGCTGCAACCGGAGCATTTCCAACTTTATGATGGAGATATATACGATCTCTTGCATATAATCCCCCTTGTACTCATCATCACCCCGATTCAGACAACAAGCGAAGAGTTTCTGATGCGAGCCATCCCTTCCAGGCTGTTCAAGAAGGGAAGGCTTGTTACACAAGACAAGAGCATCCTCTTTGTAAGCCTTTTTACTGCATTGTTATTCACCCTGCCTCACCTGACAAACCGGGAGATGGTGCATGCCAGTCAGAAGGCAGCAGTCATGTTCTACTACGCCCTTTTTGGATTCGGAGGAACATATATCAGCTTGAAAACCAAGGGTTTCGAGCCATCCATAGGCATCCATGCGGCAAACAACCTCTATATCGCCCTTATCTGCAACTACACCAACTCATCCCTTCCTTCCAGGCCACTTATCTTATCAACAGCCCAGGTGGGAACGTTCTGGGATGTACTGCAACTGGTACTGGGACTGGGTGCCGTGACTTTGGTGCTGACTAGGATGAAGGCCTTCAAGGACAAATGAGAATATGTGAAAACACTACGATGTTTTAATCCACTTGATCCCAGTAAATACCTCAGGACAAGCTCCTCAAGAAAAAAAACCGATACCTTGGATTTTCCGAGCAATTGTACATTGACAGCAGAAACAGCGTCCAATAAGGTAGAATTATAGCAGGTGGGATTGTTGGTATCCTCTTGTCGCTGATTCCAGTTGCCAAATAAAAGGAGAAGATATGAAAAAAACGATCACATGTCTTCTGACGTGTCTCACCCTTGCTCTACTGCTATTGGGCTCCTGCGCCTCGACCTTTGAACAGGCAACGATGGCCTTGGATACAGGAGATTACACCGCCGCCATTGTAAAATCCCTACAATCGATAGAAAAAGGAAAGGACGTCCCTGAAGCTACTGCTGTCCTTAGGGATGCTTGGCAACGGGCAAATAGTGAATGGAACGCACACATTGCAACCATTGAGCAATCAGCTACAGCTGAAGAACTTGCTAAAGCCATTCCCCTTTACAACAACCTGCTCGAGATCCACCGAATAGTCGCTGATGCCGGGAGGGCAGAACTGAAGGCAGATAGGGAGGCTGTACTGCAGAAGGCTTTGCAGACTCAACAGCGCATAGCGAAACTGTATTATACAGAGGCCTATACCACCCTTGCACTTGGAGGAAGGGAGAATGCCAGGAAAGCCGTTACCCTATATAGACTGGTCAAGGAATATGACCCGGGGTATAGGGAGATAGATTACTACATCGAACAAGCTGTCAAACAGGCGACTGTCAAAGTATTTGTGTTCACAGGGCCAGATACGAACTTCGCATTGAATGGGGTGGAGATGATACCTATGGTCGAGAAGCAGCTCGCTTCCTTGGAATTTGTTGAAATAGTGAGTCCTCCTAACCGCTATGCCGCTCCGATAGGCGATGATCATGGGGCAAAGAGTTTTGCCCGAGGACATGGTGCCGAGATCATGCTGCACTTCGAGCCTAGCACTACATGGAACATTGGTGCACACAGTGATATACGTCCTATCAAGAGCTCTGTTACGGCGGCACCTGACTGGAAGATTGAAAAACTCTCCATGGTCGCTTCGGCCACGTGTGAGGTCTCATATATCGTCGTTGATCTTGAAACAGAAAATACCTTGGACTCAGGAACATTCACCGTAGAAGATGCAACAGATTTTGGATTCTCCGTACAGTCGGTACTCCACACAGGAAACAATGCACGGGTACAAGTGGGAAACATGCCCAAGGCAGAGTTGCTGAAAAAAAATACGCTGGCAGCCGGGTCAGACTCGATGACTCTGGCAACTCAATTGCGTCTTTTTGAAAAAATGGATATTCCAACCTATGGATTCGAAACGGGAATTGCCCCAGCTAGATATGGGACCTTCGATCCCATTGACTTCAACAAATACGACACACCCGACCAATTGGCAAAAATCCAAGACTTGAACGGCCATGATTTTTTCCTTTTTGAGCTTATCGAATCAGTGCAAGTGATGGGTGGAAAAGAAGTAAAGAACTACTTCTCCCCTTATGGCATTTACTTTGGAGAAGGTTTTGCTGGAAGGGTCACAACTGCACAATTTGACATGCAAGTCTATAAGGATTTGCAAACATGGATGGCAAGCAGAAAAACAAAGGCTGCAGTACAAGAGGCTTTCTTGCCGAAATTCTACAAAGAGACAGTAGCCCGCAAGGTTGCCCAGAATGTTTCTGGGGCTCTGAGGTAGATTGTCCTGCGGAAATTTCCATGCCCAGGCTTCAGGTCTGGAGACTGGGCATTCTTTTTCCCTGGGTATCCATGCTACTGCCCGGTTACCAGTTCACAACCCTCTCAAGCCTGACTTCCTTATCCATCAGAGAAAGGTCATGAAGGAATATGGTAACCCCCAAGAGGTCCGCACATCCCCCGCAGCTGATCCTCTTCTCGGTGAACTCCCTATCCAACTCTTGTATAAGCCTCATGCCCTCTTCTGTGAAGGATCCGCCTCTCTGGAGGATATGTCGGGCACTTCTTTGGACATAGCTTTGCGTCTTGGCATCGTGGCGATAGAGCACATTGGTATCGCTGACATTGGCCATGAGGGAGAGCAACACCTGTAGGCGTGCCAGATTGGGGTCGCGACGCTGTCTCAGATATTCCCTATACCAGGGAAGGGAGAGCGTCCGCACCGAGACAAAACCATCAATAACCTCCCCACGAATCCCTCTGATGCCTTGGTTTGCATAGAGTTGTTCCCCATGGGTCTTGATGTCTTTCGTTAGGATCTGAGTAAATTCTTCTTCTAAGGTTTGCTTGGTCATCTCTGTCGCAATCGAACAAAGCAGGTTAGCATCTGTGTATCCGTACCGAGTACTGGCATAAGCAGAAGCAGCAGAAAGGATCCCTACACTGAAGAGCATCCCCTTATGGGTGTTCACACCCTTGGTTACTGCGAACATGACCTCTTCAGCTTCAAGACCAATTTTACGCACTTCGGCAAACAATCGCGGCAAAGGGCCTTTCCATTCGCTTCCCAGCTCTGCCATCTGTACAAAATAGGGCTGCAGGGCATACGCACTTGCTTCGAAGGTGTGATGATCCATATCGGTATGGCCACCACTGCCAAGCAGGTCTACCAGACCTGGCTTGGGTGTGGTGCCTACCTCTTCAAGCAGTGCTTTCGTCGCCAACAATCCAATCTCTTTCATAATCGGCTCAAGCTCTTTTCAGAAAGGAGTTCAGCTCTTTCTCTGTAACGGCCAACAGATCTTCAAGACTATGTCGTGCACTTCTGGCGCACTCCTTGGCAGGTCTTCTGCACAGCATGCACCGGCGCGGTTCAAGACCTATATCGGTGCGTGTTATTGCCTGCCCATCCCTATCCTTGAGGTCAAGGTCCAACCACCTTCCAATGGGAAAGACCTGTTCAAAGAAGGCAAGCCTGCGCTTGAGGGCATAGAGGTTCGCCCCTCCCAGAACGATGAAGTATCGTTCTGGGCCGGTTTCCTTCTGTTGGTTGGATACCTCTTGTAGTACGCCCTGATTACGCTGCGTGAAGGCCTCCATTGCCTTGTCAAAGCTAGCTTGGATCAGCTCACTATTTTTTGTGGGACCTGGGATATTCATAGTGCAGGAGACAAGGGGAGAGCCATACTTCTCTATCAGAGAGGTTTGCAAAGCATACCGATCGTCTCTTCCTTTGAGAATCTGTTCTAGGCTTGTCATACGCTATTCCTCAAGCCCCAGATCATCCTTCACCTGATAGATGAGATCGATGACCGAACCATCTCGGTAGGTGACAACCCCAACCACACGGTCGGTGTAGGCGATCGGAGTCCCCTCCCCGACAATCCTTTCAGCCTTACTCCTGAGTTCCTCGATCGTACAGAGTTCGATACCCGCACTCTCCATCATCCTGACCAGGTCAGAACGGATGGGGTTCACTGCAATCCCCTGGTCGGTGACGACAATATCAATAGTCTTTCCAGGAGTGACAACAGTGTTTACCCTCTTGACTATGGTGGGGATTCGGCCTCTGGTAAGCGGACAGGTTATGATGGCGACAGAAGCTCCTGCTGCTGTATCACAGTGCCCGCCGATGGCACCCCTGATGACCCCATCGGATCCTGTCAGTACGTTCACATTGAAATCGACATCGATCTCAAGGGCTGAAAGAACCACAAAATCCAACTGGTTCACAGCCGATCCCTTACTGTTGGGACTAGCGTAGTAGGAAGCGGATATCTGCTGGTGGAAGCGATTGTCCTTCAAGGAGCGTGCCGCCTCAAGGTCAAAGGACTGGACATCAAGGATCTTCTTGATAAGACCCTCCTCATGCAGCTGTACGATCTGACCTGTTATTCCTCCCAGTGCAAAGCTAGCCCTGATCTTCTTCTTGAGCATCTTCTCCTTCATGAAACGTACCGTTGCAAGACTGGCACCACCGGATCCCATCTGCAAGGAGAACCCGTTGCGGAAGAAGTCAGTAGCCTCGATGACATCCGCCACTTTCTGCGCTATCATCAGTTCCTTGGGGTTGGTCGTATACCGTGTAGCCCCGCTCATGATGCCATTGGGGTCTCCAATGGCATCGACCTCAACAATGTAGTCCACATCCGATTCGGGTATACCAAACGGCACATTGGGAAACGGCACGATGTTGTCAGTGAGTATGACCACCTTTCTGGCATGTTGTGCATCGAGTTTCGCATACCCCATCGCACCACAAACTATGCCCTTGTCATTGTCGCGGGAGTACCCGTTTGCATTGCCCAAGGGGTCACAAGAGGGAGCACCGATAAATGCGATATCGATGGGAAGCTGCCCGGTCTCGATTACAGCTGCACGCCCACCGTGGGAACGAAAGACTACCGGGACCTCCATCAAGCCATGGGAGATCTCCTCGGCAAGCTCACCCCGGAGCCCACTGGTCTCGATGCGGCGCACCACACCATCCTTGATATGCTGGATAAGGGGCTTGTGGATATCGATCAGGGAGCTCGGGGCTAAAACAAGATCTTTGATCCCCATCTCCGCAATCACCTCCATCACCTTGTTTATTACAAAATCCCCATTGCGGAAGTGGTGATGGAACGAGATTGTCATCCCATTCTTCAGCCCACAAAGCCTGATGGCATCCTTGAGGGAAGGGACAATCTTGTTGTCACTGAGCTCACGTTCATGGCAGGTCTTCAATTCCTTGTAGACATGTTCCGTATCAAAAGGGATCTGAGTCTTCAACTCATCCATATGGGCAATTGCAGAAAGGTCAAAGTTTGACATCACAGCCCTCCTAGCTTAGAATTTTGGCAGCTTTTGCCAAGCTGATCACACGTTCGGCACGAAGCACTATAGGACGGTCGATCATCTTTCCATTGAGAGCGATGACCCCGGATCCCCTTCTGTTGGCCTCTGCGATAGCCTCCATCACGGCCTTTGCCTTCTGGATCTCCTTGAGCGTAGGCGTAAAGACATCTATGATCGGTTGGATCTGCCTAGGATTGATGACAGACTTGCCATCAAAACCAAGCTGCTTGATATGTTTCGCCTCTGCAATGAGTCCCTCTTCATCGTTGACATCGGAAAATACCGTATCAAGGGCGGAGATGCCTGCAGAGCGAGCAGATTGCAATATCATGCTCCTTGCAAACAACAACTCGATCCCCTCAGGCGAACGGCTTGTCTTCAGGTCAGTGACATAGTCCTCAGCCCCCAAGGCTATGCCGATGAGGCGCCCACTTGCCTTTGCAATGGCAGGGGCGTTGAGCACTCCTTGGGCACTCTCAATTGCAGCCATCATCCTGGTGGTACCTACAGGTATGCCGATTGTCTTCTCGATCCTCTCGATCTGTTCTTCACAAAAGACAATGTCCTGGGCGGTCTCTGTCTTTGGAAGCCTGATGACATCGATACGGGCCCTGACCATAGCCTCAAGGTCATCAATGCCGATGGAGGTATTCAGTGCATTTACCCTGACAACCAGTTCCTTATCACCATAGTCAATGGTTGTGAGGGCATGGAAGACCAGGCTTCTGGCAGCATCCTTCTCTGCATAGGAGACGCTGTCCTCCAAGTCAAACATGATGCAGTCACAGTTGTAGATATACGCATCCTTGATCATCCCGGGATTATTCCCCGGCACAAACATCATCGTCCTTCTGAGTCTTTCTGGCATGCTATACCTCCCACTTGTAATCAGTACAAAGACAGGCACGATAGATGGCGGTGTTCACCCTAGCCTTGATGACACAGTCAAGGGCACCTTGGTCAATAGCAGTGATGTGTGCAGCCGTAAGGCCAAGCTTACGGGCACAATCACGAATGACCGCCCTTATCTGCTTGCCAAACTGCTTTGACACAGAGCTGGTCAGCTCTATGGTAATGCCTTCACCTGTGGCCTTGCTTACGCTAACCATGATATCACTCGATTCCATGGTTCCAGCCAACCCAGTAGTCACGATCTCCATGAGAAACACCTCCTGTGTCTTAGGCCTGAGCCTGTCTTTGCACCTTCCACTTCTTGAATGTCCTCTGGATAAGAGGCAGGAATATTGACCCTACAATCAGGATGAGCAGGATGATGCAAATGGGAGAACTGGCAAAAATCTTCATATTGCCATTGGAAATCTTATACGCCCTCCGGAAGTACTGTTCCATGCTGGTCCCCACAATGACCGCGAGCACAAAGGGACTCATGGGGAAGCTTGCCTTGGTCATGAAGTAGCCAAAGATGCCGAATACCAGCAAGAGATAGAAACTTGCAACCGACGATGCAATGGCATAGGTCCCTACGAAGGTGAGGCCCAACACGATGGGGTACAACACCCGAGGGGGTACTGCCAGGATACGAACCAACACACCTGCAAGAGGGATGTTGATGAAAGCTAGGATGACATTCCCGATGAACATGCTTGCTATGATCGCCCAGACAATGTTGCTCTGCTGCTGGAACAGGGCAGGACCGGGTTGCAGACCGAGCATCAGCATGGCACCCATCATGACTGCAGTGGTACCCGAGCCTGGAACACCCAAGGCAAGCATGGGTATCAAGGCTCCTACCGAAGCGGCATTGTTTGCAGACTCAGGAGCGGCCACTCCCTCAATGGCTCCATGGCCAAATTTCTCAGGATGCTTTGAGAACCGCTTCTCGTTGCTATAGGCCATGAGGGAGGCTATGGTAGCCCCGGCTCCGGGAAGAACCCCTACAAAGAAACCCAGAGGAGTGCTACGAAGGATAGGCCATATGGAGAGTTTCCACTCCTCCTTGGTGATCCATATCTTACCAAACTTGGTCTGGATCTTCTTCGTCCCGTCTGTAATGTTCCTAAAACTCTTCAACACTTCACCAAACGCAAAGACCGCTATGATGACAATGAGGAAATCAATACCTCCCTGAAGCTCGAGAATGCCGAAACTGAATCTGTTGACTCCTGACTGGGGGTCGATTCCAACGGTGGATACCATCAGACCGATGATCATGGAGATGAAGCCCTTGAGCCTTTTCCCGTCGGACATGGAGGCTGTCGCACTCAAGGCAAACACATAGAGCAAGAAGTACTCAGCCGAGCCAAACTTGAGGGCGAAACGGGCAACGGGCAAGGCAAGCAGAGCTATGAAGACCGTTGCAATGGAACCTCCGATGAAGGAAGCGATGGCTGACATGGCGAGGGCAGACTCCGCCTTCCCTTGCAGACTCATGGGGTACCCGTCGAAGGTTGCTGCTATGGCAGCCCCATCCCCTGGGGTATTGATGAGGATTGATGCGCGAGAACCACCATACATGGCACCATAGTATACGCCGCACATCATGATCAGAGCCCCGATGGGACCTAGGGAGAAAGTCAGAGGCAGAAGGATTGCCACACCAGTAGCAGGGCCCAGACCGGGAAGCATACCGACTATGGTACCGAGCACACCTCCGATGGTGACGAAAAGGATATTCATGGGTTGAATCGCGACCCCAAACCCTTGGAGCAATAATTGAAAACTGTTCATACGGTATTCCTTACATAAACCCTAGTGGTGATTTTGGGAGATACACACCCATCAAGGTGTTGAAGAGGATAAACGCGACAACTGAGAAGATGAGGGAGATCAAAAGAGTACTCTTCCAGGTCTTTTTTCCTCTGAATATGAATAGCTGGATATTCAAAAACACAAATGTGGCAAATATATAGCCGATCCGATCAAACAGGACTGCATAGAGCAAGCCGTTTAGGAGGGTGAACAGGATATTCCTCTGTTCCTCACCCACAAAGGATGCTTTTCCCCCCTGATCCTTTGCCAACAGGCGAATCTCCTGCACTGTCAACACAAGTCCCAATGCAAGCAGGGCGATACCTAGAATTCCAGGGAATATCTTCGGTTCGAAGGCGACTCCTATCTTTGCATCCGGCAAGAGAAAGGTAGACAGGGTGTACACGAAGCCAATCATTGTGACTACGACTGACATGATCATTGAAGTATTCATACGTTCCTCCATAAGGAAAGTGCCCTGGCCTCGTTCGGCCAGGGCACGATACAAGCAGGCCTAGATCATCCCAATTTCAGTCAGGATTGCCTTATAATCATTCTCAGTCTTCTCAAGGAACTTGATGAACTCAGGACCGTTCTGATACACATTGTCCCAGCCATACTTGGTAAGGGCAGCTTGCCACTCTGGGGTCTTCACCATCTTGGCAAAAGTTTCCTGCCAGTATGCAACTGCATAGTCAGGCATCTCGGGTGGTCCGAAAATACCACGCCAGTTTTGGAAAGTCTCGTTGATGCCGGCGTCAATACAGGTTGGGATCTCTGCAGCCTTTCCAGTGCCAATCCTATGGTCTGCCGTCTGGGCAAGAACACGAAGGTCTCCGCTGTTGACCAGGCCCATCACATCTGCAAGGCTGGTGGAGAACAGGTCGATATGGCCACCCATGACCTGAGTTGCACCGTCGTCATCGAAGGCAATGTAGTCAACCTTGTTGAGGTTTTTCACACCTGCCGCCCGGGCGATCATCAGGAACTGCACATGATCCATAGAACCTGCAGCTGAGGTACCACCAATCTTCACTGCCTTGGGATCCTTCTTAAGTGCATCCATGACATCCATAATGGTCTTGTAGGGAGAGTCTGCCTTCACAACAAACGCACCGTAATCAGCGATAAGGCGTGCCAGGGGTGTGGTATCACGGAATCCATATTTGGAAGTTCCGTTCAATTTCACAAAGATAAGAGGTGGTGAGTATACGGTAATGGTCTTGTCATCACCCTTCTTGGTCTGTAGCGTACCAAGGTGAACCGCGCCACCGGCTCCGGGTGCATTGCGCACCGGCATGGCAACTTCAACCAAATTGGTGTCGGCAAGAGTCTTAGCAACTGTGCGAATCGTCAGATCCCAACCTCCGCCAGCCCCCGATGGCGCCACAAAGTCAAAATTCCCTTTTGGATACACAACCTGCTTATCCCCGGTTGCTCCTTCACTGCTACCATTTGCCATCAGGGCAAATGGGACGGCCATAATGAGACACAGCAGCAGAATACTACATTTTTTCATACGTTTCCTCCTTGAAATACCATAGCGACTACAACAGTCGCTCTATATTCAGTATAGGAGGCAATTCTTAACCGATGATTAACGAATTCTTAATTTTTGTTAAGATTTGAGGGTTTTGCTCTTTGTATGGATGAGAACAACTCGAAGTTGGAAACCGGTTTGAGCAGATACTCATCGATGATGGTTGCCTGTACCGCCTCGACTATCTCCCTTCGCAGCAGACCTGTCAGAAGGATCACAGAAATCTGAGGGTTTATCAGTTTTGCCTTCATGCTAAGGTCCAAGCCTTGCATCCCTTTCATGTAATCATCGGTGATAAGGATGGGGAAAGGGTTTTCCTTGAGCAAGGTAAGAGCCTCAAAGGGATCTACGGTAGCAAAGACCTCGATACCCTGACGGCTCAGGCTTTTCTGCAAGACTTTCAGTACAGAGATATTGTCATCAACCAATAGAAGCGAAAGACTCTCCTCACCGTGCAAGGGCCAGGAAGGTGCCCTCTGCACAGGGTTGCCATCATCCTTGGGGTTTTCCGCCAGAGGCAGGGTAATGGTAAAACAGGAACCGATCCCCGGTCGTGAGGTCACTGTCACAATGCCCCTGTGAGATGAGACAATGTTCTGTACAATGGAGAGGCCCAAACCTGTGCCTCCTGCTTGTCCTCTGGTGGTGAAGAAAGGGTCGAATATCTTGTCAGCGACCTCTTTCTCCATCCCTGCACCATCATCGGTGATGGAAATCTGACCGAATTGCTCAAACTGAGGATCGAGTGCCTCCCAACTGCTCTGCGAGAATCCCTCTCCGATTTCCTCTTTGCTCACTCTCCTATACACCATCTCAATGGTACCCTGCTTCCCCTCTATTGCAGCCATAGCATTCAGAGCGAGGTTGAGAATGACCTGTCCCAGCTGAGTGTCATTGCAGTAGAACCCGCTCTTTGCGTCCAGAATCCTCACCTCCAGCTTGCAGTTGGGAGAAAGGATGCCCCGAAGCATTTTCTCAGCACCCCTGATGAGTGTCTCTGCATCAGTATAGTCAAACACCGTTTCGGTAGTGCGACTTCCAAGGGCAAGTATTTGCTGGATTATGGACTTTGCCTTCTCCGATGCTAGCAGGATCTCCTTGGCATCATCATAGTAGGGATTTGCAGAATCCATTGTCTCCACCATCAGGGCTGAGTACCCCATTATGGGTGTAAGCAAGTTGTTGAACTCATGTGCTATGCCGCTGGTCATCGTCCCAATGTTCTGCAGCCTCTGCTGATGGAAGATCAGCTTCTCGTTCTCATGCAAGGTGAGCAAGGTCTTGTTCAGTTGGTTAAGGTAGGTATTTCGCCTCTCCATCTCATTTCTCTCGAGATAAGCGGAGATAAGTAGAACCAGCACACTGAACAGCGTGATGCAGATAAGCAGAGTCAGGATGATAGCCTTAGTCATACCCCCGGTCGCTTGTGCCTGTATCTCCTTATAGTCAATGACTGCACTGACGATAAAAAAACCATCATCAATTTGGATAGGAGCGTAAGCTGCAACCTTTGTGATCTTCTTGGGTTGGTCTTCGTCCCACCAGTAGGACTGGTAGACCTCCACCCCCTCCTTGCCCTCTTTCTGGTGGGCGATCATCTCCTGAAGGCTTTCCAGATCCAACTCCAAATCTGGATATAAGGCCTGCCTTTCGGTAGCAGCATTCACCCCGATCTGTTCCCTGATATGATACATGATGATGACCCCATCACTGTTCTTCACCAGGGCATACCCCTTCTCCCCCAGTTTTACCGGAGCTATCAGCCTCCCATACATAAGGTTCAGATCCAACATGGCTGTAATGGAGATACCCTTCTCGTTTTGTACAGTTATGGAAAGATAGCTCTCATGGAAATCCGATCCTCCAAGCCACAGGTCAAGCTTGGCATAGGCATCCTCACTGACATGGCTCAGAAAACGGTATTCCTTATTTTTCAGACTCCAGATGGGGTTTTGGAAGGAATCTTCATGGATAACCATATTCTCTAGTATCTGGGCGTTATAGATGCTGTAGGAAAGCACCAGCTTATCCAGTGGCCATGCTATTCCCTCTTGGGTATAGGAGGCATATGCCTGTGCAAAATCAGTGGAATCGGCAAAGAAGAACAGCCCTTGTTTCGTCTGGTGTATCTCCCCTCCCATTGACTCTGCTATGTTCTTTACAATAGTCATCTGCTTGGCCTTGCTGTTTTCAAACATGACCTCAGAGGTATGCCGGAATATGTCAATCAAAAGGATGATAATGGCGAGGACAATGAAAAGTGCTACCAGCATCAGCGGCAGCCACGTTCGCACATCTTTTTTTATGGTATCATTGAAAGGCAGGGTCAATGCACTCTCCCATTATTATTGTTACCTAGGAATATATCACGTATACTGACATTCAAACAGAAAAAAGGGGTAACAGATATGCAGGACAAGGTACTGATTGTCGACGATGACTCATCAATACGCAAATTGATGTCAAAAGTCATTACCAGCAATGATCTCATCCCTATCGTCACAAACAACGGGGAAGAGGCGATCACGCTTTTGAAGACATCCTCCTTCCAGCTGATCCTGCTCGATATCAACCTTCCTGGCATGGATGGATTTCAAGTACTGAAGCAGATTCGCTACCTGGGGATTTCAACCCCTGTGATCATCATCAGCGGAAGGACAGAGGACTATGATGCTCTCTATGGCCTTGACCTAGGAGCAGACAACTATATCTACAAACCATTCAACCCGGTGATACTAGGTGCCAAGATAAAGGCTCTTATACGACGGAACAAGCAAAGCCAAAGCTCCCAGGACGAAGTAACCAAAGTCGGGCCTTTCTCCCTTGACAACAAGACGATGCGCTTCTACAAGGACGACCAGGAGATCTATCTCTCTGCCAAGGAACTCATCCTGATGAAGCTGTTCTTGGACAATCCCAACCAGGTATTCTCAAAAGAGGCACTGTACGAACAAATCTGGGGTGAGGCTGTAGTTGATGACAATGCTGTCATGGTCTACATCAACAAACTGAGAAACAAGATCGAACCTTCTCCGAAGACCCCGATATACATACAGACCATCTGGGGGAAAGGCTACACCTTCTCGGTCTCCAACTGAAAGGCTATCTTTTGCCCCCTTTCTGACATGATGAAGGCAAAGGTAGTCTCAGGGACCAACTTTTCAAGTTCTCCAAACTTTTTCAAGCCCATGAGAGAGCGCACCCGCGACGCACTGATGGGCTGCTCCTCAGATTCAAGGCGCTCAATCTCAACAAAGCGCACGCCCCTAGCCTCCAGCATTTTCTGCATCTGGCGATTGTATGCTGCAGTTGTCATGCACAACGGCTCAGTGCCTACGAAACGGCAGGTTATGCCAAGGGCAGGAGCAATATAATGCAGGAAAATGGCGATGTCCAGCTCACTGTTCAGCTGTCCCGCACTCTGCTTTTCCTTAATGAAGTAGGAAGGGAATGTAGCGACAGAGACAAGGTAATCACTTGCCTCATGCACCACGATGTTGGGAATGTCGGCAACACCCTGACGGACCAGGGAGAGCCTGACTTCCGTAGGGAAGGCACTCTTGTCGCTTGAGACCACAAAGACATGGAGCAGGGAACACTGAGAAGCGGAACTTTCCAGCAAGTATCGGTGCCCCCTGGTGAAGGGGTTGCAGTTGACCACTATGGTGCCAACATCCCCTTCAATACCAAGTCCTCTCTCGGTCACCGCTTCATCAGTAGCTTTTTTCAATGCAGAAACATATTCAGAAATCCCATTCTTACGATTTTCCATCAGGAGGACACTGGAAGTCTCCTCAATGGGATAGAAACCAAAGGGTATGAACAGGGCTTTGTTCTGGGGTTTGGTAAATACGAACAGGTTCCGCAAACCCTTGCTGAATGCTTGGGTGACCAAGGTGGTAAGGACCTGACCAAGCAGTCCTTCGCCCTGATGGCTCTTCTCTACAGCGATGTACTTGAGCACATTACCATCGAGGGATCCTGTACCGATGATCAAATACTCTTCATTGCGCAAGATGCAGGTAAAATCAGGTTTCCCTTCAAAGGCTAATCCCTGCTCCACAAGGAAGGTCTTGACTTCTTCAAGAAGAGAGCCGTTCAGATCATGTGTGGTCTGTGTTGCTATACCCATACTGAACTCCAAGATTACAATCGGATTCGTACCCTACCCTATGCCATACATATCTGCCTGTCAATCAAAGAGCATCCATTTTTTGAGGGGCTCCGGTAAGGGATCTCGTTTCACGAACCATGATTTATGGTAAGTACATACTAAAAATCAACGTAGCTATACAGTTTTTTGTTTGCTGCATCTTTGGTAACCGCCGGCATGCTTTACTATTACGATAGGGTTACTTCAAGCCTATGTTTTACCATCTTCCAACCTGGAATGATAGAGTCAAGAAGCGCATAAAATTCAGGGCTATGATCATGATATTTCAGGTGACACAGCTCATGGGTAACAACATAGTCAATACACTCCTTAGGAGCTCTGATTAAGTCTGTATTGAGGGTAATAGTGCCCTTGTCTGAAAGACTGCCCCACCTTGTTTTCATTCGTTTTATGGATAGTTTGGGCGGTTCGATACCAAGACCATTAAATTTCTGCCAGCTCCGATTCATACTTTGCAAGAATTGAAGTCGCGCCTTTTCTAAATACCAATGATCCAATAATTTCTTAACAGCACCTGACGTCAGCATACTACGACAGGTGATATAAAAAAAACCATGAGACAATTTCACTGAGTTTTCCGTTCCTACGGATACCTTCAAGCGATATTGTTTCCCAAGATACAGGTGGGTCTCGCCGTTCAGATAACAGCGTTCGGGAGTCTTTGGGCAAAACTGTTTGAAATAGTTCAGTTGTTTAAGAATCCAACGACTTCGCATAAGAATTTTCTTTTCTATCAGCATGATATCAGTCTGCAGAGGTACTTTGACGACAACAGTGCAGTCAGGATGAACAGAAACTTCCATGGTTTTTCTATCACTGTAGAATAGAGTAAAAACAATAGTGTTCCCCCCATATATAATCGAATGCTTCTTGTTGTAGATTAATGACTTCATTATATATGGCTCCTGTGCTTTGCCACCTGCAGCACTTTCTCGATGATATCATCCATCTGATCAAAGGACAATTTGATTCCTTTATCTGCCATGAGCTCATCATAAAGGTAGTCATCTATCTCGTTAACTGCCTGCTTTTGAGCATCTTCATCATCCCAGAAGTGAACCTTTTTATGTCTTTCTAAAATTTTCCAAATAGAAATTGCTGTATCAACTACAGCAGTTTCAAGTACTTCTTCACCAATTTCGGAGTTTTCAAGATAAGGCTTAAGTACACCAAAATAAGCCATGGCATCTTCATTCCCCAAAAGCTTTATCGGTATGGTATCATGTACTTTTCTGACTACTTTATTGCGGATATCCACAACTTTGCTCAGATAATCCAGATCAGATATCCTCTTAGCCCTGAAATCCTCAATTGCCTGCTGGATCAGCTTTGAAAACTTCTCGTATAATGCAGGATCTTCATCAATTTTTTCAGTGATAGCCCTCTTCGTCGCATGTGCAATTATATCAGCTTTTGACCCGGTAGTTTTTTTGCTGCCATATACCCCTCGGTCCTCTTTAACTTCCATGAAGGATGCATCATCAAAGATGTTTACAGGTTTATTAAGCTGCACTACTTCATTAGCTTGTATATGTGTATCCAGCAACTTTTTGATTTTTGGCTCATAATCCCGATAGTCAATTGCTTCCGCATACCGGAGCTTAACAGATGATTTAAGTAACTGGAATTTTCTAAGATCTGCCATATATCTGGACAAAGTAAGCTTATCGGTTTCAATCAAGAAATGTTCAGAAGAGAGTGCTATACCAAGAGTCTTTGAAAACTCAGAAAGACGGCTATAAAACTCTTCTCTTATCTCATCATCAGCAAGCAGCTTTTCATAAGCTTCTTCGTCATAGGAATGCTTAACAGTTTTGAATATATCCCAAAGATCCGAATAACGGGCAGGCAGTTTTTCAATTTCACAGGAAATGGCTGTCATAGTGCCGACCAGATCGGATTCATCAAACCCTTCAAACACACTATACATAGTAAGCGCTTTGTCAAGCTCGCCAAGGACACTGGCATAGTCGACTATAAAGCCAAACTCCTTAAACTCATAAAGACGATTGACCCGAGCGATGGCCTGAAGCAGTGTGTGCTCTTTAAGCATTCTGCATAAGTAGAGAGCCACGTTTCTTGGTGCATCAAACCCTGTTAGCAGCTTACTAACGACAATCAATATTTCAGGTTCATTGCCATGTTTAAACTGGTTGATGAGTTGTTTTGTGTATTCTTCTTCACTACCATAGCGCTTCATCATCTTTTGCCAGAATTTTACGACCTCACCAGTTGGCTCATCATCGGTCTCTTCATAACCTTCACGCATATCCGGAGGCGATATGACAACACCGGAACTGACATGACCTATCTCATTCAGATATGCGTTGTACTTGAGCGCAGATGCTTTATTCGGGGCCACCAGCTGTGCCTTGAATCCTGTTCCCTGCCAGTTCGATCGGTAATGCTCACTGATGTCAAAAGCTCTCATGTATATGACTTGATCGGCTTTATTCAACATTTCTGCTCGTGCATATTTCCGTTTCAGGTCAGCCTGCTGCTCTTTGGTCAATCCTTGTGTATGCCTTTCAAACCACAAATCAACAGCTTCTTTGTTTTGTGTCATCTCTACGTGACGTCCCTCATAAAGAAGAGGAACCACTGCGCCATCTTCAACGGCTTGTGTGATGGAATAATGTGGTTCTATTAGTTCACCAAATTTTGTGAAGTTGTTCTTTTCTTTCTTTAAAAGCGGGGTCCCAGTAAAACCTAAGTAACAGGCATGGGGAAACATTTGTTTCATCCGAGCGGAAAAGGAACCAAATTGAGTACGGTGGCTTTCATCCACCAGAACAAAAATATTGGACGATGGATCTTGATAATTCTTTATAGAAAAAGCTTTATCAAACTTATGAATAAGGGTAGTGATAATTCCTGATTTCTTTTCTGTAATCAACTCTAATAGATTTCTTCCTGATGTTGCTCGATTTGCTTCAAGCCCACAGGCTACAAAGGTATTTCCAAGCTGTTTATCGAGATCGTCACGGTCTGTTACAAGAACTATTCGCGGATTCAATATTTCAGGATCTAAAGCTAGATTCCGGGCGAGCATCACCATTGTTAACGACTTTCCTGATCCCTGGGTATGCCAAATCATGCCGCCCTTTCGCGAATTGTTGTTATCAAAATGCTTTACTCTATTCAGGGTAGACTTGATGACGAAATACTGTTGATAACGGGCAATCTTTTTGATTCCCCCATCAAATACGGTAAACTTCCACACCAATTCAAGGAGACGTTCCGGTCTGCAAAGAGAGAACAGAGATTTATCCTGCTCAGTCACCAGCCTGTTACCCAATAAAGCTTCCGGCTTAACATCAAAAGTAGATGAAATTCTGGTAACAACATCCTCGGACAGTGGTTGGTTTACGATTTCAACTAATTTTTCAAACTCGCATTCCCCTTCATTCATCTGAGGCTCTTTCCATACGCTCCAGAACTTTGCAGCAGTTCCTGTTGTTCCAAACATTGCGCTATTTTTATTCAAGGCCAGCACAATCTGGCTATAGATAAAGAGTTTCGGGATATAGTCATCATTCTGATTTCTTATCGATTGTGAAACAGCCTGTTCCACTTCAATCTGTGGTGCTTTACATTCAATAATGCAGAAAGGAATACCATTAACAAAGAGAACAATATCTGGTCGTGCGATTTCAGTTGTTCTTGAGCGTTCAACACTGTATTCAACTGTTACATGAAACTTGTTGACCCTGGGATTGCGCCAGTCGATATAATTCATGGTAAAGCTTTTTGAATCACCCTCAATAGTTTGTTCCATGGCAGTTCCGAGCGTGATAAGATCGTAAATAGCCTCATTCGTCTTAAGTAGGCCATCGTATTTAATACTCTTCAGCTTTTGGATAGCCGACTGTACATTTTCTTCGCTGAAGAGATACTCGTTACCTTTGAACCGAATTTGGTTTATATCTTTGAGCTGGTTGCGTAGAATACTTTCCAATAGGATATTGGATGTTCTACCATTTCTTTCACGTAGGACTTCTGTAGGTGTCAAAAATTCAAATCCCAGGCAAATCAAAAGCTGCAAAGCCGGGATTTGAGAAAGATATTTTTCATGTATTTCAAAACTACCCATACTCACTCTTTTACCTCCCAGTGGCCACCTTTCCGCGGACCGATGTGTTTCAATTTTCCTTGGTCACCTAATTTTTTTACGGCTCTTTCAACCGCGCTTACAGATTTTCCTATCCGAACAGCAACTTCTGACAACGTTAGTGAGCTATCTGTTTTCAGTGTCTGAAGAACAGCTACCGGCGTTTCTACCGGCGTTTCTACCCGCGTTTCTACCCGCGTTTCTACCCGCGTTTCCACCCGCGTTTCCACCATCCCCTTGAGTAACTCAACAGCGAAACCACCTGATCGTTGATCAAAGATAGGCTCAGGCAATCCAGCTTGTTTGCAGGTATCCCTAATTTTTTCGATGCCTCTTCCCCAGGAATCTATATACCCAGCCTTGTAGCAAATATCCGCTATCAGCGGGTTACGTGGGTAGGACTCATGCAGTGAAAATAGTTTCTCGACAGTCAATTCAACTGGCAGGGTTCCGGCATTCCAAAGCGAAAGTCGATCATCCATAACCTTAAGCTGTGTCATACTTCCCATATAATCTCGGTGCACCAGAGCATTCAGTAGCATTTCACGCAGAGCAGGAACAGGATATTCCAACTCCTCAATGCGACGCAAACCTTCAAAGCGCACTGGCTTTATGAGAAACTTTTTTTCTAACTGTTCCATCACATCGTGAAGCATCTGGAACAAATTGCCTTCTACAACCTCTTGAAAGCGCATATCCACCACACTTGTACCAAAACGACCGATTTTTACAAAGAGGTTGGGATAAAACTCACCAGGGTCTTTACCAAACAAAACTAAAGATGCATTGGTTAGACCCTTTTCAGTCAGCAAGCGTAGTTTTTTCAGCAGTTCTTTAGTGGAAAGATCAGAATTATCCGAAAGCCGACCGGCCTTAACTGCCTCTCTTTTGAAAAGCTCAATCGTCACATCATCGATATCATCGAGCGTAGCGTTTTGTTCTACAATCCGATCCCAAGACATGCCTATTTTCTTCAACAAAAACTCAGTGAGCGCATTGCCTTTCAGCTCTTGCTTTACCGAACCTGATCGCCAGTAATAGGATCCTCGCAAAGAAATGGGTGCAGTTGAGGGCTCTACAATAATTTCCAGATAGGCGTTATCATATTCATGTAGAAGGTTGATACACGGCATAAGGCCCAACTGATCTCGAATCTTATTCGGTAAATCTTCCAACAATTTATTGGCATTTTTTAGACCAGTAGTATTGCCAGCATCATCCTTGCCAATATATATGCATCCCCCTTGTGCATTTGCAAAGCCACAAATCCATTTCAGGTAATCATCATGCCACGACTGCTTCATTTCAATATTTTGGCATTCAGAGATCATAAGGTATTTCCAACTATTTTATCGCATTCAACAACAATATATTCTGGAATAGTGTCGAATTTGGTGGGGTCAAGCTGGCAGATAAATTCATTTTCAATGTGATATGTCTGCTTGATGAACTTTTCGATAACCGCATCTTTCTCTTCGTGGTCAATAAGCCGACACACTTGAAGCTTTTCGTATCCATTATTGCATGCTGTATAGATGCTTTTCATATCTGTAGCATCACAAAGGCGAGCCAAAAGCGTAGCATATGAAAATTCATTTATTTTGTTGGATATTTCACTACATCCATTGTCAAACTTACCCTGATCCATTTCAAGAAAATTACCATTATCATCTTTTGGTTCTCGGGTATCGATACCACGTGCTTTGCCATTACCCTTGTGCAACAGGTTGGAAAGCACCTGATACGCATTACCTTTGTCGTCGGTAATTTCCAAGTGTCTCCGTAGGTAGATTAGCTTAATGATACTATCCATATCAGTATTGAGAGAGTGCTTGCAGATTTCAGCAAATGTTTGGAGATCATTTTTATGTATGGGCAATTCCTCAATGATACCAGATTTGAGCTTAAAAAATGATGCTGAAGTTTGGTTTTCAAACTTGGAGGATAAAGCTTTGACTGTATCAATGACAGGCTCAATATCATGTGTGAGCATCAATACGGTTTTATTTTTGAAGCATAATTTATTTTCACGATGGAATAGCATCTCAAGAATAGCATATTTCTTGTTTTTGTCGAACGAAGAGATTGGATCATCCAGAATTATAAGATCGGGCTTTTTTGAAAGGCATTCGTACATGAACAACACAATTGCAAATGCATTTCTCTCTCCAAAACTGAGGTGCTGATTACCGCCGCTTAGGTACTCTTCTTGATCAAGGTGTCTAAGTTTGAGTTGGGTTTTTTCATCTTCACCTGAGAAATGCACTGCATAGCGATATCCTGCATAGGCAAGAAAATCATTGATGTCCTTTTCATGTTGTCTAATAACTTTTTGTATTTCTTTTCGTTGTTGGTTAATTACCCCTTGAAGATTTCCAGCCTTTTCTATCATTCTATCTATGGAATCATTAATTGGTCTAATGGCCTCTTGGGACTTTTTAGAATTAAGCTTATCAAAAAAAGAGAAACTTACCTTGAAAGAAGGAAGTACTTCAGCGACTTTTTCTCCATCCATAAACTGGAACCCTGAAAGAGTCTTGAGCTTTTCAAGCCTACCTACAAAAGAGTCAATTTGGTTTTTAATATCAACAAGGAAGTCCTCATGTTCTTTCTCAATTCCATTCTTCAATGTTGTTATGACAGTTAATTTTTCGCGTGCAGCTTCAGAGAAATAATCTCCAAGGCGCTCTATCACATCAATGATGGCAACAAGATTTTTTATGGTGGTCTTGTCGTATTCCTTGCCAACCTTCCTGATTTGTTCCTTCCTGTCTGCAACTTGCGAAGTGCAGAACGGGCAATTGTCAGACAATTCTGCATAAGTATAACCATCAGTTTGCCATTTAACCCAACCAACACTATCTTTGCTCTGGATAAAGGGTTGATACGATTCAAGACCTGTTGGGATATGATAGATGTTATTTCCACCAGCAAGTCCTTTCATCCCAGAGGATGCCTTTGACAATCCCGTTTTTGTTAGCTTAAAGGCTGCCCCCATATCTTTGAGTGTATCAATCAACTCATCCAGGTCTTGGTTCCCGAGGAATAAACTTTTTATCTCTGAAACCAATACTTCCATATCACGTTCATTTTTCTTATATGTGTCTGTCTTGATCAAGATATCGAAACTATTGCTAAGCACTTCTTCTGGTTTGAACAAAATCTGGCTGACATATTCTTCGTTGAAACACATAACATGCTGTATTTCATTCAGACCTGTGACCTCAGGTTTCTTGCCTTCAATATTTTCCTGTCTGAACTTGAACGGCATGAGTTCATCCAAATCCGAATTATCAGATGTTCCGAGTATTATAGCTTTTGCTATTGTGCTCTTTCCTGTTCCGTTGGGTGCAAATTTGATGTTTAGCTTATTTTCAGCAATAGCAATTGCTGCCGCATCAATATTATTACAGTTCTTTATCTCAATAGTCATCTATTCCCTTCCTTACTTTTTGTCTTCTGGTGGGTATGGATCATTCCCATAACTGTTGCCGGCTCGAATCCTTCCATCCACACCATGAATTTTGGTGTCTGGGTTTTGGTTACGAGCAATATTCTCTTCCTTCTCTGAAATATTACCCTGCTCCTGAGTTATCAGAGACATATAGAGTATCCGGTTACACCCGTTGAACTGGCGACGTCCAGCAGCTCGAGCCCACAGTTCACATTCAACCTCTTCTTTTATGTAACGGGAGACTTTCTTGATGTTCTGTTTGCTTTTTCTCATACAATTCTCACTACAAATTCACCGCTACGCGCTACGCATACGCTGTCTTTCACTATGAAACATTCGATCCAGTGAATACCGGTGTACGAGGTAGCTTCTTTCTGTGTCAGGCCGCCTACACCGGCGGTCTTTGACAGAACGATCTCACCCCGCAATTGTCTGGCATGTTCAGCTTCCTTCCCGGTATTAACAACCTGCCAGTAGACATAAAATGGCGCGGGAACATTGGTGCTGGCATTGAACAACAAGTCGAGGTGTTTGTTCAGCGGTTCACCGGAATTGAATCCTTGCCACGACCAATTCGCCTTGTATCTGGCCGATATCTGCGCCGAATAACTCAAGCCGAGAGGCCAGTACGGCTTCTGCCGATGAGGGACGTTGAAAATCAATCCTCGGGGTTGAGCGACGCTTAAGATCTTGTTGTTGGCCGGTGATACCAGAGAGCGGGTGTAATGTTCTCCATCAAGCCGCTCTGCGATATTGAGAAAATCATCCTTGGCCCAAGCCACCCACTGAAAGAAGGCCTTCGCCCGGGCATGGGAAACACCGTTCTCGGTTTCATGCCATTTGTCGGCAAAGTTCTCACCATAATTGGTCGGGTTTGGGATATGCCATTTCCCGTCTGCCGTTCTAGTGATCAGCCTATAGGCAGACTCCGCCATTGCTTCATCAAAACGAAAAGAGGGCTGCATCTGATCGGCGTGACGGGACAAGGTGTCTATCAAATTCCTAAGCGTTTCATAAATGGTCGATTCATTCCGGTAGATCTGAGCCGCCAGCACGGTTATGACCATAGAGATCGGTTTGCATTTTTCGTTCTGCTGATTGCAGAAGCGAATGTCTCTATGCCTTTTCAACAGCTGAATGGCCCGTTGCAGCGGCGTCTTCACATGAATATCAGGAACCGCATCCCGGGTAGTGAATAGCCCATCCTTCCGGTAATTTTCAAAGAGGATCTCTTTCTGCGTCTGCTTTACATCCTCAAAAGCAGCCTTGTTCTTATCGTAAAACCACTCTGCAAAATCTTTAGGGTTGCTGGGCGACCAGTCATAAGAGCCGGTGTCACCGCATCTGTCCGTCACGGCAATGGCACTGCGATACCAGTAATAGTCCCTGAAGGTGCTCCAGTTTTCCTGAACCGATGGCAGGATGTCCATGTGGAAACCAACGCCATCCTGTTCAGCGTAATTAAGGGTCCAGCAGCGTTTGCCCTCATTATCGAGCATCTTCCCGTAAGTTCCATGCGCTTTCAGTCGATCGCCGACCTGATGTTTTATTGTTTTCGGAGTGGTGGTATCTTTTTCATATTCCAGCCGACAAACAATATCGATGTCATAATCGGCGTCTTTGCTGTCTTTGTAGGGCCGTATTTCTGTCCCGATTTTGAAGGAGCCCTGCAGGTAAATTTCAGGCTCAGCAGTTGCGCCAGCGTATTCCCCATCCAACAGATAGGATTTCATGGAATCGAAACGATCCATAGCCTGTTTGTACTTCGATGGTGATATGTCCAGTTGCTCCGCCGCTTTTCGGAGGGCCTCTTCCCGTGTAACGATCCTATTCACCTGCAATCCCTCCATTTTGTATAAAATCCCTGATCGATTCCGATTCATGGGTAAACTTGTGATCCGCTTTGGAGATGAGGTCATCCAATATGGACACGTCATCCATCGGCAACGGCAGGTCGGATTCAAAATCAACCCGTTTGATCTGCCCGGGTCGGAGCATGAGATTCAGGTAGTTCAGGGCACTCTGACTCTGAAGGGATAGGATGAAGCTGATAAATTCCTTGTGTTTCCAACCATTGACCAGTCCCCATTTGCGCGAGGCATTCGTTCCATACATGGTCTTTGAATGGCCGGTGCCGATTGACAGGATTTGTATATCGTCCTGAGTAATCCCAAGCCGCTTCTGGGCGTCAATCACCGCCGCTAGCGCTGGGTTATTGGCCCAGAGCCCGCCATCTGCGAGGAAATACTCATCCAATCGATGCGGATTGAAATAGGTTGGTGCCGAACAAGACGCCAATACCGCGTCTTTAACCAGCACGGCGTTGTCACGAGTAAATTCCTTGGAGTAGCCAGACTTCAGAAGGTGAACACAACCATTGCCGATATCGGTGGCAGGAAGCAGCAGTGGTTTTTTTATGTCACCCAGACGTTTGTCTTGAAACACCTCTGTAAGCACATCTTTCAGATATTGGGAATCATATATACTGTCAAACATCGGCTGAATATATTTTAGTATTTTCCCGGGCCAAATAACCTGTTTTTTTCGGAAAATCCCAGCGGCATGCTCTTTGTACATCGCCACAATATCAACCGCAGGCACACCCGTGGCCACTCCGGCAGCGATAATGGAACCAGTACTTGTTCCAGCAATCATGTCGAAAGTATCTAAGAGATTTAATTGAATACGTTCTTCGACACACCGAAGTACATGGGCGGGATAAACACCTCGAATCCCGCCTCCATCAATACTCAATATTCTGAAAGGCTTACCCATGCAATCTCCTTACTTTTTATCCTTTGGTGGGCACGGATCATTCCCATAACTGTTGCCAGCTCGAATCCTTCCATCCACACCATGAATTTTGGTGTCTGATTTTAGGTTTCGAGCAATATTCTCAGCCATTTCAATGGCCTGTGCCTGCGTGTGGGTAACCTTGGTCGCCTTATTGTTACCAGCGCCCTTGACCGCCCAACCATCGGGATGCTTTACAACGTGTTGATTCTTACCTTTAGCCATGATTACGCCTCCATGTATTGGTTAACGATTTCCGGTTTAACCCGCCATTCGCCAGTGAGCATCTTTTGCATCAGTCCGTGTTTCTGGGTTTTGTATTTTTCTAATAAAGCTTTGAAAGAATCAATTTCTGATAATATCAAATTGAAATACTCCGCAAGTGCTTCCTGTTCTTTGAAATCAATTTTCGGAAACCCAATTGCACAGAAATCATCGAAAGATACGGTTTCTCTTACACTACCTTGAGAACTTAACTTTATTCGCATCCTAGCCTCCCGAGAATTTAACCAATGTAGAAAAAGATCGGTATGTAACTCTGACGACTTATTAATCTCAAAAACGGTGTACATTGGGCTTAATACACCTAAATCCCAATCATCTAACCTTGCGATCGAACCAACATTTATTCGTGATGGGTTGTATGCATATTCACCCTTAGAAACAATTTTGTAATTTGACAGGTTATTACTTGCAACCTGTCTATTGAACTGGTCTTCCGGGCGCACAAACCCTTTCGAATTTGTGACACTCAACACCTGAGTGATTGAAAAATCTCTGTTTCTTTTTGAGACTTCGTTGAGATATTTTTTCAGTTTGATACATCCAAGGCCATTTATGGATAACCTCTTAGACAGCTGTGCTTTGTAGAACTTTTGCTTCTTTGCTATGAGCTGCTCAGTTTTTTCGATAGCTTTTTCCCAGACAAACAATAAAGAAGCAATGGCTTTTTGCTCAGGCAGAGAAGGTAAAGCTATAGGTATTTTTTCGACCACTTTCTTATTGATTTTCACCATACTATGGCTTGTACCAGAAGCACAACCCTGGATGTACTTCCTAACTATGGAGCTTTTTAAATATCCTTCCAAATATTCATTAACAACTTGAGTCTCATCAACACGAAATCTCATGAGTAAGTCAGGATAAGAACAGTTTTCAATTTCACCTCTAAAGAGAACTGTTCTCCCAACTTTATCTAACGTATTAGACCGACTTATTAAAAAATCGCCGGGTTCCAACAAAAAATCTTTCACTCTGTCATCATTCATGGGAGCTGGTTTAGCCTGAGATTGGTCTAAGCCATTCTCAGTTATATTCCCTAAACTCAATATCCAGCTACCATTAGGTTCATCTGGACAATTTGGAGAGTATCCATTTTTTATATCTTGAGTTACTAAGTTCTTGAGTTTTAAAAATTTCCATCCTTTGGGGATATTATGCATTTGCTTCATCGCTGAATCACCTTGAATTTCTCAGCCATTTTCGCACGAACCTCTGCTAGCTCTTTTTCCAAATCGTCAATTTCTACCTGCAAAGCATCGATGTCTATTTCTTCCTCCTCCTCAAACGTGTCCACATAACGGGGGATATTGAGATTGAAGTCGTTTTCCTTAATCTCGGCAAATTCTGCTACATGGGCATATTTAACTTCTTCGGTTCGAGCGATGCAAGTCTCCATAATCTTCTCAATATGTGCGTCTGAGAGTGTATTCATGTTTTTCCCAGCGACATAGTCGCGACTAGCATCAACAAAGAAGACATTTTTACATCCTTCTCTGACACCACCTTTTTCACGAGAACGGTCAAAGACCAGAATCGCTACAGGGATATTAGTGGTCGGAAACAGATTGCCAGGAAGTCCGATGACAACATCAAGTAGATTTTCTTCAATCATTTTTCGGCGGATACGACCTTCGGCAGCTCCACGAAACAGCACCCCATGAGGAACCACGACAGCAACACGACCTTGTTTTTCAAGGGCTATTTCCACCATATGACTGATGAAGGCCCAATCCCCCTTGCTTTTTGGAGGAATCCCACGCCAAAAGCGATTATACTGATCACTCTCAGCATTTTCAGCTCCCCATTTATCTAGTGAGAATGGAGGATTAGCCACTACGCAGTTGAATTTCATAAGCCGATCATTTTCTACCAGTAACGGACTGTTTAGAGTATCACACCATTCCACACGGGCACTGTCAAAGCTGTGCAGGAACATGTTCATACGACAAAGCGCCCAGGTGCTACCGTTGGACTCCTGTCCAAAGAGTGCAAAGTTTCGCTTCTCTTGTTCACTATCTGCATGATTTGCAACCTCTTTGGCGGCTTGAATCAATAGACCACCTGACCCACAGGCTGGATCACAAATACGATCGCCTGATCTCGGGCCAGCCAACTTAGCCACCAGCTCGGTCACCTTCAGTGGGGTAAAGAACTCACCGGCCTTCTTTCCCGAATCGGAAGCAAAACGCTCAATCAAGTAAATATAGGTATTTCCTATCACATCCTCAGAAACACGGCTGGGCTTCATACTGAGCTGTGGTTTGTTAAAATCTTCAAGCAAGGTTTTAAGGCGTTTATTGCGATCTTTTGTCCGGCCAAGATTGGACTCGCTGTTAAAATCGATGTTGCGGAACACTCCTTCAAGTTTACTCCTGTTGCTCTCTTCAATATGATCGAGCACGATGTTGATCAGCTCCCCAATGTTGGCAACGGAACGGCGCTCATATAGACTATAATAAGTGGCAGGAAATTCATCCAGAACCACTTCTTCGCCAGTTTCAAGATTTTTTTCAGTAAGCGTTACAACAGGAAGAACAAAACGTTCACGTTCAAGTTTACGTCGAATACGGATATCGTCATTACCATGCTGTTTCTGATACTCTTCGTAATGGTCCTGCCATACATCAGAGATGTATTTCAAAAATAGCATTACGAGGATGTAGTCTTTGTACTGCGCCGGATCAACAACACCTCGGAAGGTGTCACACGCTGCCCATGCTGCGTTGTTAATGTCTTTCTGATCAATCTTGTTCATGTATGTTCTCCTGCTTACTGTAGTTTTATTGCCCAACTTCCCAAAAGAGATGTTTTCTATTCTATTGCCATTTGATTGAGTGTGGATACACGTCTCCATATCGCCCTAATGTGAATCCTAACCCAACAGCGTTTGTACTGAAAATTTACTTTTGCTTTTACAAGACACAGGTAGTTATTCCAGCTACATCTTTAAAGGAGTCGAATTCGACCTCTTTAAAATTAGGGTTCTTGTTTCTGGAACTTTCAATTAATGCGATATAATTATTCTCATCGCCCTTCGAGATAATAGGTATTTCGCTACCGTTTGCATGTATGGATACTCTCATTTCATTTCTCCTTTTGCAATTTCCAAAAGTATTGTCTCAACATATTGTTTACGCTTAATGGCCAAGGTATGTAGCAGATCTTCTTCATTAGCAGATAGTGTGGCAAGTTCTATGATACTTTTTTGTCTATCAATACTTGGCAACGCTATCTCTAGATTTTCAACCATCTGCTTGCTGATCATCTTCAGAAACGTTCCCTCGGCCCTGCTTGTCAAAAATATCTGTGCATCCCGTTGGCTGATATACCAGTTAAGATACGCGGGTAAAACCTTATCCGGATTCCTCACCCGAATTATTAATAAAGGAGCGGCAACAACTGCTTTGCCCGGATCATCAAGAAGAATCGCTGACGTGTTCAGAGACCCGCGAGCCCTAAATAAAAGATCTCCTCTTTTTGCAAGATGGTGTCCTTTCATTGAGTCCATATCAATTCTTACCAAATCATCACAGTTAACTGTATTGTTATCCATCAGGTCCTTCATCTGAATAACCGCAAGTCTGCCATCTTCAGAAGCTTCGAGACGAGATCTGAATGAGTAACCCATTTGCACAGTTGCCAATTCATGAAGCTTACGCAACTTTCCCTCCATATAACAGTAACATCGTTACTGAAATATATACCACTATATTGCAGAAGTCAATACATAATGCAGAAATGTTGTTACAGCAATATTTATTTGTCTATATTTCTAATTGCCACTGTTCAGCTGTTGCCATTTATATATAGTTGTAATCATCCCATACCAGTGGGACAGGTAACATATGCATGGAAAAGGTATAGGCAAAGAATCCCCTCTCCAGAACCAATAGGAAGGGACTAACAGAGAAAAACAATGAGCTAAGAATATACAACGATGGTTTCTCCATCTTAAAAACCCTGAATGAACCACCTTTTACCATATTTCTCACTTGGAAAATATGGTTCATTATACGGGAACAGCATTCCTGTAAGCTCTTTCCACTACTGTCAAAGGCTCCCTGCACTGCATTGCTATGATCGAGTATGACATTGAACAGGAAATCTCGACTTGCCTTTTGCCTGGAACAAGAACAATGAAACCGCCTCATTGGTATCAGACAACAAACTGAGTATTGGCCTTCAGCAAAGCATTTGATAGTTTGCACTTTTTCCCTTTCAGCAGAGCTGCCGAAGGGAAGCTGTTAGATCGGTAAATCATGATTTCTCACTCCTGCAAAGGTGTACAAATATACCATGCAGCTCGCACATCGACGTTGACCACACGTACTTCAGAGAAACATGCCTTCAGTTCAGCGACACACCCTTTCATCTCTATTTCTGCATTCCGTATGAACCGGAAGTAGTCCCCACCCTCGGCCCACTCGACGAAAGAGGTCAGAGGTGACCTTTTCTGGTTGTAGTCGTAGATGACCACATATTTGCTGGCCACCCTACCCATCTCCTTGTAGAGGCGTTTGCGCTCTTCGGGGACAAGTCCATGGGCAACATAGGAGGCTATGGAAATATCGAATGCATTCTTATCGAAGGGTAGCCCTTCAAGGACATTGGCTTGCATGAGGATAATAGATTGGCCTTTGGTCTTTTTCTTTGCAATGGCGAGCATTTTCTCTGCAGGCTCTATGCCTGTAACCTCAAGGCCTATCCCATTGAGAACCGAACAGAGAGCTCCCGTCCCACACCCTACATCCAGGATATTTGTGAAGCTTGAGAGATCGAGCTCAGGCTTTACTCGCTCTATCACTTCTGAGAACTTGCGTCTCTGCCTGGTGAAGAACAGGCCATAGATGGGGGCTATGGTGTTGAACAGCAGATGATGCTCTTTCTTATTTTCACCTTTTTTTTTCAAGCGCTGCTCCTTGGTAGTCTTCCCTTCATGCTAAACCACCCTTTGCCCATAGTACAGAAGAAAGAGTCCCCATTTTTCATCAGTGAGACAAGGGGATCTTCTGGCAAAGATCTTACTTCTGGCAGTTTACGAGCCTAAAAATGCGTAGATATCTTTGGATAGAGAAGGAGGGCCATCGCAAGCGAAGGCCCTCCTGAAAATAATCTGCTCGAATCTAATACAATCTAACCTATTCTACAACTTTTCGTTGCTCTCGTAATCAGACACTATCGTGTCCTCTTCTTAGAGAACGCGGAAGGCGTCACGCCCAGCATACTTGGCGGTATCACCGAGGTAGTCCTCAATGCGCATCAGCTGGTTGTACTTGGCCATGCGGTCAGAACGGCTCATGGATCCGGTCTTGATCTGCCCAGTCTCGAGTGCAACTACGAGGTCAGCAATGAAGTTGTCCTCAGTCTCACCTGAGCGGTGGGAGACAATGGCGGTATAGCCGTTGCGCTTTGCAAGGTCGATTGCCTCGAAGGTCTCGGTAAGGGTACCAATCTGGTTGACCTTGATCAGAATGGAGTTTGCAACCTTCTTCTCAAGACCCATCTTCAGGCGGTCAACGTTGGTGACAAACAGGTCATCACCGACGAGCTGCACCTTGTCGCCAATGCGATCGGTGAGCATCTTCCAGCCTTCCCAGTCATCCTCATCCATGCCATCTTCAATGGAGATGATGGGATAGCGATTGCACCAGTCTTCCCACATGTCCACCATCTCGGCACTTGTAAGCTTTGCACCGGTGGTCCACTTGAGGGTATAGGTCTTGGTCTTTGAGTCATACAGCTCAGAGACAGCCGGGTCAAGGGCGATCATGAAGTCCCCATCACGACCGGTGGTATATCCGGCGTTCTTGATAGCTTCCATGATGACCTCGAGGGCCTCTTCGTTTGACTGTAGGTCGGGAGCGAACCCGCCTTCATCACCGACACCGGTGTTATATTTCCTGCTCTTCAGCACTGCCTTCAGGTTGTGGAATACCTCAGTGGTCCAACGCAGCCCCTCGTGGATGGAGGAAGCACCGATGGGCATGACCATAAACTCCTGGAAGTCAACCTTATTGTCACTGTGGGCTCCACCGTTGAGGATGTTAGCCATAGGGACAGGCAGGACACATGAGTGATAGGCACCAAGATACTTGTACAGTGGCAGGCCGAGGAAATCGGCTGCTGCACGGGCTACCGCCATGGAGACACCAAGGATGGCATTGGCACCGAGCTTAGCCTTGTTTGGAGTTCCGTCGAGAGCGATCATGGCACGGTCAATGGCTACCTGGTCAAGAGCATCCATACCTTCAAGCTCGGGAGCAATGAGATCGTTGACGTTGTCAACTGCCTTCAATACACCTTTGCCCATGAAGCGCTTTTTGTCGCCGTCACGAAGTTCTACAGCTTCGTGTACACCAGTTGATGCACCAGAGGGTACTGCTGCGCGACCCATGGAGCCATCCTCAAGAATAACGTCTACTTCGACGGTGGGATTACCACGTGAGTCAAGGATTTCCCTGGCTTCGATAAATTCAATAATGCTCATGAATACACTCCTAATATGATATCTGGATTTCTCTCTTAATATCGTATCTTTTAGCCGTAATGTCAAGGTTACCGACACTTTCCCACTCTAGCCAAAGCCTGGATTGCATAGTACAATTCTTCCCATGGACAGTGAAAAAAACCGCCTGAAACTCCCCTTACTCACAGAATTTCTCCTTGACACCATCATATTCGCCATGGAAGACCAGAGTGATTACTACTACCTCGACCTATGTAAGGGCGAAGTCATCTCAGAGCAGCAAAGACGTACGTTTGAGTGGGAAGAAGAGGAAAAAAATGTAGAGCAGGAGATTCCAGAAGACCAACGCTTCATAGAGATTCCAGATTGGGAACCTTCGGATGGATTTCTGGTCATGGAGAAATTTGCCAACCAAATGCGCAACCCCATATACAAAGGCAAGCTTATAGAAGCGCTCCAAGCAGGGAAAGGTGTATTCAGACGGTTCAAGGATATCATCGGCGAACATCCCTCCCTGGAAAGGGATTGGTTTGCCTTCAAGGATGAGCAACTCAAGCGGGAAGTCTACGCCTGGTACAGGGAACATGACGGAGCCCTGCAACTGCTGGATCTCAACCTTGAGCCGGAAGAGCTTACCGACGATATACTGCAGGAGGACTTTGTCATTGGCTCCTCTTCTGATGAACAGCCCCTTGATGAGATCCTAGCCTTGCAAGATGAGTTGCTGGAAGAGATGCGCGGTGGCAGCTCAATGCAAAAGCATGCGCTTCTGGTGCTGGATCCCAAGCTCAGGGAGGCCCAATTCATCTATGCCAGGACAGGGGAAGGAGAACTTGCAGGCTTCATCTCCTATACAATCCTAGAAGTGGATACAGTGGAAATTCTCTTCTTCGGAAACAAGAGGGAATACAGAGGGATGGGACTGTTCCGCTTTCTCTTTGACCACTTCTGCCGTCAAGCAGCCAGAAAGGGCTACTCTTCTGTCATCGTCGGCCTGGCTGGGGAAGCACTCTCCTTGGACAAGATATTCACCCCCTTGGGCAGCACTACCATCTGCAAAAAGATAGAACTGAACACCGCAGCATGGAACGAAACCAACCTCTCACAAGAAGGGGCCTATCTCTAACCCCCCTATAACAAGAGGGGTGAATACGCTATCCTTATCATATGAGCAGATAGCTGCTCACATGATAAGGATGAGGGAACCATGCGCGTAACAATCTGTGAAAACAAGCAAGACCTGGGTCTTCAAGCAGCAAAACTTGGTATCGAGACAATTCAATCAGCCATTGAGAAAAAAGGTAAGGCAGTGGTGGTCCTCTCCACCGGAGTCAGCCAGTTCATCCTGTATGAGCATCTTGTAGCCGCCCCCATCCCCTGGGAGAAAGTCGAGGTGTTTCATCTCGATGAGTATGTCGGCCTCAAGTCTGACCACAAGGCAAGCATCAGAGGCTTCCTGCAGACCCACTTCATTGACAAGGTCCAGAACCTTGGCTCCTTTTATCCCATACAGGGTGACAGCGAGAACCTGGAAGCCGAAGTACGGAAACTGAACTCCCTAATAGAGGGAAAAACCATAGACCTGTTGTTTTTGGCCATAGGTGAGAACGGGCATATTGCTTTCAACGATCCCCCTGCCGACATACTGACCCAACAGCCCTATATCATAGTGGATCTTGAGAACCGAAACAGAAAACAGCAAGTTCGTGAAAGGTGGTTCTCTGACTTGGAGGAGGTTCCAACTCAGGCGATTTCCATGTCAGTACAGCAGATACTGAAGGCAAAGACCATCGTCTGCGCTGTCCCCGACCAAAGGAAAGCACGATCGGTGGCAATGTGCATGTACGACCAGGCCTCGGTATTTGCCCCTTGTGCAATGCTCCGGTTCAAGGAAGACTGCACATTGCTGTTGGACAGGCCTTCCTCCATGCTGATCATGGGTGACAGACGTTAGGAAGTTCTCGTCCGTTTAGGTACAAGGCAGGCAAAAGGCATGTCACACACTTGCAACTAATATATTAGTTTGTTAGAATCAACTAAGAATACAAAATCCTTGGAGGATTCCTTATGAACATGACACTGCGATGGTACGGATCAAAATTTGATACAGTCACCCTAAAACAAATACGACAGATTCCCGGAGTGAAGGGCGTCATCACGATGCTCTACGACGTCCCCGCTGGAGAAGTCTGGCCTCTGGACAGAATCCAGGCGATCAAGGAGGAAGTGGAGGCTGCAGACCTCAAGATTTTCGGCATCGAGAGTGTCAACGTCCACGACTCCATCAAGATCGGTAACGCTGACCGCGACAAGTACATCGCAAACTACATCACAACCCTTGAGAACCTTGGCAAGGCAGGAATCACCACGGTCTGTTACAACTTCATGCCAGTCTTTGACTGGACTCGCACCGACCTTGCAAAAATGCGAAGCGACGGTTCCACTGTCCTTGCATACGACCAGAAAGTCGTTGATTCCATCGAGCCAGAGACCTTCTTTACCCAGACAAACAACAACTCTGGCGGATTTTCCATGCCGGGCTGGGAGCCAGAGAGGCTTGCAAAGGTGAAGGAGCTTTTTGAAGCCTACAAGGATGTTGACGAAGACAAGCTCTTTGACAACCTCATCTACTTCCTGAAGGCCATTCGCCCCACATGTGAGCAATACGGCATCAAGATGGCAATCCATCCCGATGACCCCGCATGGCCTGTCTTCAACCTTCCACGCATCATCACCAGCAAGGAGAAGATCCTCAAGGTCATGAAGGCTGTCGATGCACCTTTCAACGGGCTGACCTTCTGCGCAGGGTCCTTCGGCACCAACCCAAAAAATGACCTTCCAGGCATCATCAGGGCCCTTCCCGGCAGAATACACTTTGCTCACGTACGGAATCTGCATCACTTCGAACCCGGTGTGTTCGAAGAAGCAGCCCATCTCTCCAGCGACGGTTCCTTTGACCTCTATGAGATAGTGAAGGCTCTGTATGAGACCGGTTTTGAGGGACCTGTCAGACCAGACCATGGACGAATGATCTGGGACGAGGTTGCAATGCCCGGGTATGGACTGTATGACCGCGCAATAGGGGCCTCCTATATCCTTGGGTTGCATGAGGCTATCGAGAAGAACGCAACAAGGAAATAACATGGCACATATCGTCCGAGTCACCGCATCGGAAGAGATCTATCAGACTCTGCGTTCTGAAATCCTTTCTTTGCGATTCAAGCCCGGAGAGGAACTGAACCTGCAGCGTCTCAGTGAGCAGCTGCAGGTCAGCCGTTCCCCTGTCAGGGATGCACTGATGAAACTCAGTGGAGACAATCTGGTAGACATCTTCCCCCAAAAGGGAACCCGTGTCTCCCTCATCGACCTCAAACAGGTAGAAGAGGAGAGATTCCTCAGAAAGAGTCTTGAAGAGGCCGCAGTTCGCAAGTTCATACAAACCTACACAGAAAAGCATCTGGACACGATGGAAGAAAGTATCATTCTTCAGGAAAAGGCCATGAAGGAAAAGAACTTCATCAACTTCCTTGCAGCAGACAACGCCTTCCATGGCGTGATCTTCTCAGCCATCAACATGCATAGGATTTGGAATCTCATCCAAAGCCAAGGGGGTAACCACCATAGGATACGCCTGCTCTCCTTCTCCGAGAAGAACGTCTTGGGAAATATCATCGGGCAGCACCAAAATATGTTGGCAGCCCTGCGTTTCAAGGATCTTGAGGAGCTTCTCACCCTCGAAGACAAGCATCTGAGCAAGCTCCTCCAAGAGACCGAGAGCATGGTTCTGCGATATCCAACCTATTTCAAGAAAGATGCACCCGCCCAGCCATTTTATATGCGTAACACCTATGCAAAGGAACTATCATGAAACTAACAGTACAATCCATCAAGCAGAGAGCACAATGGGAAGAGAAGGGATTCACCCTTCCCACTTTTGACCGGGAAGAGATGATCACCAAGACAATGCAAAGCCCAACCTGGATCCATTTTGGGGCAGGAAATATCTTCCGTGGCTTTCCTGCTGCCCTGCAGCAGACCCTGCTGGAACAACACAAAGCGGAGACAGGAATCATTGTAGGAGAAGGATTTGACTATCAGATCATAGACGACATCTATGCCAAACATGACAACCTCACCCTCCTGGTAACCCTGAAAAGTGATGGGACCATCGAGAAGAAGGTGGTAGGGTCGGTAGCGGCAGCCTATAGGTGTGACCCACAGTTTGCGACAGAGTGGGAGTTCTTCAAGGATGCTTTCCAAAAGGATTCTCTGCAGATGGTGAGCCTCACCATCACCGAGAAGGGCTACTCCCTGCAAGGGGCAAACGGCGAGTTCTACCCTGCCATCGTAGCAGACCTTGCAGATGGACCCGCAAAACCTATCATGTTCCTCTCCAAGCTCACCGCCTTGGTGTACCAGCGCTATCTTGCAGAAGGGGAGAAGCTTGCCCTGGTAAGCATGGACAACTGCTCACACAACGGGGAGAAACTACAGAAGGCCGTGATGACCATCGCCCAAGCATGGGAGAAAAACGGCCTCGTCAAAGAAGGCTTTGTCGCCTACCTGGAAAATTCAGTAACGTTCCCCTGGTCCATGATCGACAAGATCACCCCAAGGCCAGACGCTAATGTAGAGAAGATGCTCCAAAAGGATGGATTTGAGGACACCACCCTCACCGTCACCGACAGGAACACCTACATCGCCCCCTTCGTCAATGCCGAGGAGTGCGAGTACCTGGTCATCGAGGATTCCTTCCCCAACGGCAGACCTGCCCTAGAGGAAACCGGAGTATTCTTCACTGACCGTGAGACGGTCAACAATGTCGAAAGGATGAAGGTCACCACCTGTCTGAACCCCTTGCATACAGCCCTCGCCATCTACGGGTGCCTGCTCGGCTATACACTCATCTCGGACGAGATGAAGGATCCCCTCCTACACAAGATGGTGCATACCATAGGGTACACCGAGGGCATGCCTGTCGTGGTCGACCCCAAGATCCTCGATCCCAAGCAGTTCATCAGGGAAGTGCTGACAATGAGGTTTCCCAACCCGTTCATGCCCGACACTCCCCAGCGCATTGCAACCGATACCTCACAAAAGCTCGCCATCCGCTTCGGTGAGACCGTCAAGGCGTATATGGCAGACGACAAGCTCGATGTTGCTGACCTGAAGATCATCCCGCTCGTATTTGCAGGCTGGATCCGCTACCTGATGGGCATCGACGATGCAGGTAACTCCTTTGTTCCAAGTCCTGACCCCCGACTTTCTGATGTTGCTGTCCATGTGAAGGACATCAAGCTCGGTGACAAGGGACCTTTCACCGGACAGCTCAAGCCAATTCTCAGTGACAGGACAATCTTTGGCGTTGACCTCTATGCAAATGGGATGGCCTCTCTAGTCGAAACCTATTTTGCACAGTTGGTTGCCTCTGATGGCTCTGTACGCAAGACCCTTGAGAAGTATCTCAACTAATTCACTGGCAAAGAAGGTGGAGGATGGTATGCACCTGAAACGTTCTGTGGTTGAAGTCCTGTATATCCTATTGGGAACCTGCCTCGCAGGTTTTTCAATTGCAACATTCATCCTCCCAGCCAAAATTGCAAGTGGCGGTGTCAACGGCATCGCCACCATCATATACCATATGGTGGGATGGGATCCCGGGCTTGTCATGCTCGCTATCTCCATCCCGCTTTTTATGCTTGGATTGTTTGTCTTTGGCAAACGCTACGGCCTCAAGAGCCTTGCCGGGACATTCCTCCTCTCCTTCTGGGTCAGCCTGTTTGGCAAACTTACGGCCTACAGTGGTTTCCTACCCTACACAGACCGCATGGATACCCTGCTCTCTGCTGTCTTCGGAGGGGTCTTGCTAGGAAGCGGCATAGGAATTGTCATGCGTTCGGGAGCCAATACCGGAGGCACTGACATCATCGCCCAGATAGTGAGCCGGTTCACCCCGCTGGCGCTGGGCACCGCCCTGTTTCTCTCCGATGCCCTGGTCATAGTCCTAGGGGCAGTGGTATTTGGCTTTGAACGGGCCCTCTTTGCGGTAATGACGCTCTACCTCTCTGGCCAGATGGTAAACTACATGGTCATGAGCCTGGGAACCAAGTACGCAAAAACCGCCTACATAGTCAGTGAAAGACATGAGGCCATCGGAGAACGCATCATAGCCGAACTCCACCATGGGGGAACCCTTATCAACGGAACAGGGATTTTTACAGGACAGAACCGTCCTATGCTTATGGCGGTGGTGCCAAACCAGCAGATCAACACCCTCATGCAGATTGTCCATGAGGAGGATCCCAAGGCCTTCATGTTTGTCCACGAGACCTACCAGGCTTTGGGAGAGGGCTTTGTGCCGATGCAACGTCTCCTTACCCTACAGAAAAAAAAAACGGCGCGAGCAGGACGGTAAAAAGACCTGACAAGCTGATGGCGATGCTGCTCATCGCCCCTTCCACTTCCCCAATTTCCAACGCTTTGCTAGTTCCCAGCGCATGGCTGCAAGAACCTATGCCAACCCCATGGGCCACCGGGTCCGATATGAAAAACATCTTGGCAAGCAACGGAGCCAGAAGATTCCCCAAGGTACCGGATATGACTGTCGAGGCGACGGTCAAAGCCGGTAGACCTCCGAACTCTTCGGTAATGGCAATGGCGATGGGGGTTGTCACAGACTTGGACATCAAGGAGGCAAGCACCACCTGATCGAGACCGAGCAGATTGCTTGTCCATCTGATGGAGAGCAGTGAAGCCACTGACCCGACCAAAGTACCCAACAGGACTGGCAAGAGAGAATCCTTGAGCAGAGCCCTCTGGCGGTAGATGGTAAGGGCAAGCACGGCCGTTACCGGTGCAAGGAAGAGCGAGATAAAAACCGATCCCTTCTCGTACATATCAAGGGGGATGTCGAAGACAACCAGGATAAGGACGATGAGTGTCATCGCTATGAGCAGGGGATTGGCAAGAGGATGCCTCACTTTCCTATTGACCCATATGCCGATCATAAAGGCTATGATGGAGAGTGTTATGCCGAACAAGGGAGTATTGAGCACTTCAAGCATTGGCCCTGGCCCTCCAACTCTTTTGCAAGTGTGTGACCAGAGCCACAGTCCAGCTGCTTGCAGCAAAACAAACCAACAAGGAGACCAAGTTCACTACGAGCAGTTGCCACCAGACGCTTTGGATGAGGGCGGCATAGCGAAGGATCCCCACTCCGAAGGGGATAAAGAAGAAGGTCATGTTCTTGAGGAAGAAGTTGGCACTCTCCTCTATTGCAGACTCTTTCATACAACCAGAGACCAGGAGAAGGAGCATCAGCAGCATGCTAACCACACTGCCGGGAAAGGCAAAGGGCAACACTGCTGAGATCAGGTCCCCAAGGATGCATACGCCAAATAAAATGCCAAGCTGGGTAAGTATTTTCATTGAGACTTACGATACCCTATTGGAATGCCTTTTGTGAAGAGGTAGTATAGGACAAGGAGAAAACCTATGAATGATGTGATGCGATCACTGTTGGGCAGAAGGAGTATCCGCTCCTTTACAAGCAAGCAAGTTGAAGATGAAAAGCTCCTACTAGTCCTCCAAGCGGCAACGTTGGCCCCAAACGCCAACAACCAGGAACCCTGGCACTTTACCGCATTGCAAAATGCAGAGAAATTGAAAAGCCTTGATGACCTTGTGGCGGGAAAGGGAGACAGCTTTTTCTATCATGCACCTACCTTGATTTTGGTCAGCATCAAAGGAGGGACTCCCCATGAGCAGGAAAATACAGCCTGTGCACTTACCAATATGATGCAGGCCGCCCATGCCCTCGGTTTGGGATCGGTGTGGTGCAACCGCATCAACGGCAACCATGGTATCGACACCAAACTCACAGAATATGGGGTGCCTGTTGGGTATCGTGTAACAGGGACGTTGGCCCTTGGGTACAGCAAAGGTGACTATCCAGTTCCGCGTGAACCAAAAAAAGGTACAATTACCTTCGTACGGTAGTAACCAAACCACTATACAAATGATTAATACTCAGGACCAGAAGGAAACTTGACGTACAAACCATGCTTCCTCTTCCGTATAATCTCATCGACGAGGATGCATACCATGGCAATGAAAAAGAACGTGACGGCAGTCTTGAAAAAAAAAGTGAGCAAAGCGAAAACCCGGGCTAAGAAGGTACTGATCCTACTGATCGTCCTGGCAGTCCTGTGGATAGTCACCATCATCTTCGCTCCGACTACAGTCGAATACCAAGGGAAGTCTGCAACTTACATCGAAGACCTGGAGCTCCCAGCCAACCCCGACGGGCTCCCTATTACCCGTCATACAGGTTTCACCTTGCTGTATGAAGAAGAGTATGAACAACCCCGCTGGGTTGCATATCACCTAACTCAGGAAGAGCTATATGGAACCTCATCGAGAAAGGATAACTTCCGCTCCGATGATGCAATCCCCACGGAGTCCGCTTCGCTTTCTGACTATAAGGGAAGTGGCTATGACCGTGGGCACCTTATACCTGCCGCAGACCTTTCCTGGTCAGAGGAGGCAATGAGCGACTCCTTTTACCTGAGCAACATGAGCCCGCAGGAACCGCAGTTCAACCGGGGCATCTGGAGCTCCCTTGAAGCGACTGTGCGAAACTTTGCCGATACGGAAGGGGCAGTGTATGTGGTTACGGGCCCCATCCTTACAGACGGGCCCTACCAGACCATTGGAAAGAATGATGTAGCGATTCCCAAGCACTACTACAAGGTCATCCTCGACTATGCCGAGCCGGACTTCAAGGCGATTGGGTTCGTGCTTCCCAATGAAGGGTCCAGCGAACGATTAGAATCGTTTGCTACGACAGTCAATGAGGTTGAACAGCTTACAAGCCTTGACTTCTTCCCTAAGCTTGAAGACAAGCTGGAAGAGCAGCTGGAAGGATCCTTTTCTGTCGCTGACTGGCAGTTCGACTCCTTCCAGGCAAGCGCTGAACAACGACAGAATTTTGAAAAGACAGGGCCTATCGTGCAGACAAAAGAACATCCCCTCTACTCGATGGCAAAGGGGACGCTTACAAAGGTTCTGGTTACAGTCAAGAAACAGAGTCTGAATATTCTGGACATCTTCCTGCCCAAAGAGATCATGAAACAGGTGGAAGGTTTCGTCAGGTAAGGGTAAGCTCCCCAAAGAGACGGGCGAACCCAGAAGCCTTTCGGTAGAATACCGGAGGGCTTCCCATGGGTGCCTCAACCAGATGTTCGCCACCAGCAGAATATTCCTCCCCGGTAAACAGGTGAACCCAATCATCAGAGGGAAGCAGTACATTTCTCCTTACCGATCCTTCCTCGAGGATGGGGGCGACCAACAGGTCCCTGCCCAAGAGATACTGATCCTTGCAGGTATAGGAAAAAGGCTCATCATAGTGGAGAAAGATTGGCCTGATGACCGGCGTCCCCTCCAAGGAATTCTCCTCCACACAATGCTGTAGATAGGATTTCAGCTTGACATGGATCGAAGACATCCTGGCAAGCAATGCGATTGTCTGCTCATCGCCATCGAACTGCCAGTTGTCTTTGGGCCGGTTCCCTTCATGGGTTCGCATCAGGGGAGTAAAGGCAGCCTGCTCAGCCCAGCGAAGGAGCAGATTTTTCGACCTCTTCATCCCATACAAGGTGGTATATCCACCGATATCACTATGATGAAGGCCCATTCCGCTCATTGCAAGGCTTAAGGCACTGGTAATCACTGATGGCAGGCCATCATCCTCAGACCAGTCCACATTCTGATCCCCTGCCCACATCATGGGACAGGAGGCGAGACTGCGCGCATTCCCTGCACGCATGAAGAAGAGTAGCTCCTCTTCTTTACCTGCTTCCTTGATAGCTCTCCGGTTCACCTCCGCCCAGATGCCAGGCCATGCGTTGTGAGCAAGCATGCCAGAGCTCCTATCATGGAGGATCACATCTGTAGGGAGGTACTCGCCGAAGTCAGCCATCCAGCCACCAAGGCCGAAATCGATCATCTCCCTCTTGATGACATGCACGTACCAGGTTACTGCCTCCGGATTGGTAAAGTCCACGATTCCTGCATCAAACTCTCCAAAGTCGACAAGATAGGGAGACCCTTGTGTATTGAGTGCAAGCAATCGCCTCTCTTGCGCCTCCCTGTACAGCTCGTGGCCTTCCAACAGGTAGGGATTGATGTAGCCCAGAAATCGTATGCCTTGGTTTTTTAGGTTTGCAATCTCTCTATCCAAATTCGGATACAGTGTAGGGTCCCACTGCCAATTCCATCTGAGACGTTTGCCAAAGGAGGTGTACTTCTCCCCTTGCCAGTCCTGTGCCCAAATACCTGCGACAGGAACCGAGGAACGTTGCATGTGATCGAGCTTGTCCAGACAGGTCTGTGTCCCACCCTGCATACCAAGGATTATCCCGTCATAGACCCATGCAGGCAGTGCAGCCTGTCTTCCCAACAGGGCTGATATATCCTGTACCACTTCAAGCAGACTAGGCTTGGCGCTGATGGTTATCGAAGAGGGGACATCCCAAAACATAAGATGGTGGGTATGAGGGGAACTGAAATCAAAGTCAGCATAGCCGTAGGTTTCGGCATGCAGGAAATACCCACGTGTCGAGACGAAGGTAGGCTGGGGATAGAAGGTCGTATGGTAGTCACCCCCTGCCCTGTCCGACTTATCGGCAATCTGGGTGATGGCTGTGCTCTTGTTCCTTCCTACACCCTGCTCCCCTGTCCAGAGGGGAAAATTCTTGCCCCTAAGGTCAAAATAGGAGAACTGCTCACCACACCCATAGATATGTTCCTTCTCCTGAGCATAACAGGAGAGTTTGAGACGGTTATACCCTTCGGGCATGGCCGAAAACGTGATGACCAACCTTCCTTCAAGCTCCGAGAGAGAACAGGTCATCTCCACCTTCTGGTGAGAGAACCTGATGGTATAGAGCACCCTGCCCTCTTTCAGGGACTGGGAGAGCTCATATGTTTCCAGGCCGACCGTCTCTTGCAGGTCATCCTCAATGAAATAGTTCCCCCGATACATGTCTATGCTCTCAGTGCCCTTTGCTAGCTGGATACAGGGGAATGACGGACTGTGGTCAATGAGGGTGAGCTTATTATACAGGACTAGCAGGCGGTCCTGTTGCATGGTACAACTGATCATCTAGCCTTTTACTCCTCCGGTAGTGAGCCCACCGATGATTTTGTCGTGCAAGAATATATATGCTGCGATACTGGGTATTATCGTGATGATCACAGCCGCATACATGCTGCTGTAGTCAGTGATGAACTGACTGGTGAAGAACTTGATACCAAGCTGGACAGTCCTCGATTCGATGCTCGAAGTGAGCAACATCGCCATGACAAACTCATTCCACGAGTAGATGAAGCAGAAGGTAGCCGCTGTAACCAGGCCCGATTGTGACAACGGCAGAATAATCCTGGAGAACCGTTTGAGGAATCCGCATCCATCGATGATGGCCGCCTCCTCAAGTTCCTTGGGGATGCTCTTCATGAAGGCTGTCACGAGGAAGATCGAGACAGGTATATTGACTGCAGAGTAGACAAATATCAGGGCAAAGAGTGTGTTGTAAAGTCCGCTACGGGTAATGAGGGAGAAGTATGGCACCATAAAGGATATGACAGGCACCAGGACTCCGGCGGTAAGGATCGTGTAAATGACGTCCCTGCCCCTGAAGTGTTCGCGTGAGAGGATGAAGGATGCCATGCTGGTTATCAGGGTGTTGAGCACCACAGCACTCGCCGCAACAGTAATAGAGTTGAGCAACAGCCGGGGCAGGCTTGCCATGGCAAGGGCATTTGCATAGTTGACCCACTGCATCTTCTCAGGCCACCCAAAGGGTGAAATCTGCAGTTCAAGGTTTGTCCTGAGCGAACTGACAAACAGCCAGAGCAAGGGAAGCAGGGCCAGGGCAAGCAGGGATACCAAGAGAATCCATTTGAGGGTGTTGGAGAAATACCACAGGGGAGTCTGTTTTTCTTTCATGTCGGCCTCCTACTGTGCCATTTCGCTCATCGGGTCTGATTTCCCGAGGATTTTTCGTAACAGGGTGATGACTACCGTACCCAAGAGGATAAGAAACACACCTGCAGTGCTTGCCTCGCTATAGCGCAGGGCATCCATCTTCAGATAGAGGTCGATACCCATTGTTGTCGTGGCATAGGCAGGACCTCCTCCGGTCATCAGGAAAGTGGACTCAAAGTGTCTCATACCGTACGCCATTGCGAGGGTCATCGTTGTGACCAAGGTCCCCCGAAGCATAGGAAGGGTAATGTTGATTTCCTGCTGGAAGGTGCTTGCCCCATCAATCTTAGCCGCCTCATAGAGGGAAGCTGGTATATTCATGGCAGAGGCAAGCAATACTATCATGAAGTATCCGATGTAGATGACTGTCTGGAAGATAACGGCAAACAGGGCCGTATCAGGATTACCCAGCCAGTTCTTGGCTTCCATACCGAAAATTTTCCCCAAAATGGCGTTGAGTGGCCCGTTCACATTGTAGATGGCGACCCACACCATGGCCAGGGCAACTGTTGAGATGACATTGGGAAGATAGTAGATGGTACGCAGGAATTGCCAGCCCTTGGGTTTGCGAACCAGGATCATCGCAACAAGACAGGCAAGGGGAACCTGGATGAATCCCTGGCAGAGGGCCCAGATGATATTGTTGCCCAAAGCCTTTCGAAACGTTGCATCCAGGATGAGTTTCTTATAGTTTGCCAGGCCGTTGAATTTCATCCCCCCGATGCCTCTCCAGCTGGTAAAGCTGGTATAGACGGTAAAGACGAAGGGATAGATAAAAAAGAAAAAGAAGAAGAGGGTGACAGGTAACAGGAAGAGAATCCTACCTGCCCAGAGGTTCTTTTTCTGCAAGGTTACTGCCTGCATAGAGGACTCCTAAAACTAGTTCAATGGTGGATGATCAGTTGGGTCACCACACATGTGCGGTGACCCATACCGATATGCAACTTAGCGTTCGATCTTACGGTCGACAAGGGAACAGAACTCTTCAGCAGTGATTCTTCCGAGGGCAAGAGCACCGAGCTGCTGGCCAAACTCCAAGGTTACTTCAGCACCAAGGGCGGCTTCCAGGTCGAAAGCTGTAGCTTTGGCACTGTTTGCAACTTCATAGAACTGCTTCTGAAGATTTTTTGTCGGCAGGTAGTCAGTCTTTATCGCAAACATTGCACCAGAGCTCTCTGCTATGCGTTGGATGTTCTTGGCACTGGTCAGGAACTTGAGGAATGCAACGGTAGCTTCCTCACGGGCCTTGTCCTTGCTGGAAGCAGCACAGATATTTGCCTGGAGACGGCTGATCGCAAAATCAGTGGTCGGTCCGGCGGGAGGAAGACTTCCAATCTTGATCGAGTCAAAGAAGGGGGTTGCTGCAAGGTCAGCTCTTCCTGCATACCAAGGGCCATTGGAGAATACGGCGGTTCTTCCTGCAAGGAAGTGTCCGCCACTGCCGCCGGCACCAAGGCCTACTGCATCGCTGGTGGAATACTCGGTGATGAATCTCTTGAGAAGCTTAGCCGCTTCAACAAAAGCGGGATCGGTGAAGCTCTTCTCCCAGACATCCGTGCCACCAAGGGAGACGGCAAGGTGTGAGAACCAGATCATGGAAGTCCATGCATTGGTATCACCGGTCATCTGGCTGGAGGGTGCGATACCTGCGGCCTTGAGCTTGTCAAAGGCAGAGAACAGCTCATTCATTGTCTTGGGTACGGCTGTCACGCCAACAGACTTGAAGGCATCCATGTTGTACCAGAGAGGAAGGATTGCGGTCTCCATAGGAAGGGACTTCAGTTCCCCGCCAATGGTTGATTGGGCTACCGGACCTGCATCAAAGGTGGCTTTCCACTGGGAATCCATAACCTTGGCAAAATCCAACAGCAGCTTTGACTGGTAGAACGCTTCGGTTGTAGGGTTGAGCTTGATGGTAAAAATATCCGCAGGAGCCTGATTGGCTGCAAGGGAGGTACGTACCTTCTGCTCGTAGGCATTGTAGTCAGGCTGTGGATCGATGACAACCTTAATCTTTCCTGCATTGGCAGCATTGAACTCAGAGACAATAGCCTCTACAGCTGGGGCCTTACTGTCGTTTCCTACCCAGATGCTTGCCCAGCGGAGTTCGATCTCCTTCTGTGGTCCGGTTTCAGCCTGGCTCTGTGCGAACAACGAAAATGTCAGCGACAGCATAACCAACAACATCACAAGTGTCTTAGATGTCTTTTTCATACAAATCTCCTTTTTTATAGATATTTCTTTACGAAATCACTATCTCATACTCACAAACAAAGCCTTTCGGGGAAGGCTCGTCCCTATTGGATGACCTTCCAGCCCTTCAGGCGGGCCACAATCTCCAAGGACCTGATGTAGGTGCCGTAGACTACCGAAGAGTGGTGGGCAAGACCGTTGTTCACAACAAGGTCCAGAACCTCCTTGACCGGTCGGTCAAAGACTGCCTTCATATAGGTCCCCTTCAGGAGTTTCTCCATGGGAATGGCCTCTGCCTTCTGCAGGAACATGCGATACTCTCCACGGGCAGAATCGATGCGCAGGACCGAAAGTGGGCCGTTCTTCAGGACAAAGTCAGCGGTGACACCCTTGCCTCCTGCAAAGTAGGTATCAAGGGAGCGGTTGCATCTGCCGTCCCAAAGGTTGCAGGGGGCTACCCCACAGTGCCAGAACAGGGCGAAGTCCTGCTCGAAATCTACCTGGGAGAAATCAAACAGGAAGGGAGTCTCAGCCCCCAAGGCTGCATGGGCTATCATGGAGAGGGCTCCATCGATGTCACCTTCACAGGCGAGGATCATACCCTCAGCCTGCAACAGGGACATCGCTGCACAAGGGGAGACGCCAAAGTCCCTGGCAAACTCAGGCCAGCACCTGATGGCAAGGGCAGAAAGCTTGTAATGACTGTAGAAAGCGGTGAGCTTGGCAGAGAGGGAGGATACTTTTTCAATCTGGTAATCAGTGAGAGTCGCCACATCAAAAGTCTTCTTGATCTGGGTCATCCTGGTAGCGACTTCATCTTCAGTAACAGGCCAGGCATGCAGCTCGCTCAATTCGTAGTGGTCGACCAAGGCGCCGGACTGCCCGAACAGGAGGTTGTCCTGGACCCCTACATTGAAGAAGCCGTCAGCACGATAGCCTACGATGCCAATCTTGGCCGTCTTCATCGCCTTGATGACACGTATGGCGTCGACCCAGTCCTGATCAATTGTATCCTGAACGATGACTGTGTAGTTGTCCACCCCACTCTTGTAGAGGTTCGATGCGTTGAGATTCACCCCGCACACCGAATTGAGCCGTATCTTCCCCCCGTTGTAAGGAAGTTCAGGAAGGCCCCAGAGAAGGATCGGGGCCTTCACTGCATTCTGAATCTGCAATACCAGATGCCCAAGATGGAAAGTCCCTGATATGCAGACGACCCCATCGACGTTTGATCGGGCGAGACGTTCAGAGGCGGCAAGCCCATCCTCCTGGCTGATGACCAGCTCTTCAATACATTCCCAGCTTACATTCTCAAGGCCAGCAAGATCATTTCGGATATTTGCATACAGGTCGGTGGCCGCCATATAGTCATAGGTAGTCCTGGCAAGACAGACAACTCCTAGGGTGATAGCTTTTTTCACGATACGCTCCTCAAATCTTTGGAACAGCAGAATACCATTCTCAAGAAAAGTTATTTACTTTCCATAAGTAAGTAAATAACACATTATGCATTTCGTCAATCAAAAAGTGAAAAAGTTGGTTGGAAGTTGGGGTACTTTCAGTATAACACTCGCCTGACCCAGAGAAACGCCTACTGGAAAAACTCTTTCAATACCAAGTCTGATGCACCCTTTTGTGTTATCAGAGGATCATAGTCAGTTGCAAAGATCCGGGGAGGATCGTTCTCGAACGCATCCGGCTCTACAATCTGACGCTTCACCTCAGAGGCAAGGGCTTCTGCAACCAAGGACGAACAGCAGACAAACAGGAAGGACTGGGGGGCCAGCAACCTTTTGATGATCCTCATCGCAATGACCAGATACCCCGCAGCCCTCTCAATGGTACGCAAGGCATAGGGATCCTTTTCCTGGAGTTTTGCATCGAGGCCTTCAAACAGTGCAAGACGTAATTCGACCGAGTTTGGATCCAGATCCTGCAGGAATGCCTGCAGGCATCCGCGTGTCCCACAGCTGCACCTCGGTCCGTCAAAATTGATGGGGATATGTCCACTCTCGATGGTCATTGACTTGCTGTTTGCATAGATGACATCATCGTGGACAAACGCCCCATTAACTCCGGTGCGCAACAGAAAGGTAAACATAGAGTTGTCATGGGGATACCCGCCATGGCGGTATTCGCTGAAAGCCAAGGCAGAGCAGTTGTTGTGGATCATGACAGGAATGCCCAGACGGTTCTCCAAGGCCTCTACAAGAGGAATGTCCTTCATCCCTACAATACGCGGATAGTAGGCAACGCGCTTGTTCTCCAGATCGACTTGGCCGGGTGCGGCAACTCCCAAACCCAGAATCTTCCGCTTATCGAGTGCCAGTTCAGCGATGATATCACGAACCTGGGTGACAATGAGGGAGAGTACCTCATCTGCATCAATGCCTTCGGGGAGCGGATGCATCCCGGAGTAAATCCTATCGCCGATAAAGTTGAATACTCCTATGGATAGATAGGCAGTCCAGAATTCCAAGCCAATGGAGTAGTGGGCATCCCTGCAGACAACATAGCTTACAGGCCTGCGCCCCTTCTTTGCGACACTGCCTGCATCTAGCTCAGTCTCAGTTGTCTCTATGAGTCCCTCTCCCTCCAAGGCGGAAAAGATGCGGAAGATGGTAGGAGCCTTGAGACCAGTCTTCTGCACAATTTCAGATTGTGAGACTCCTTCCCTCCGGGATGCATGGATTATGGAGAGGACCATCTTCTGGTTATGGACACGGAGATCTGAAGCCCTCATGGGATTTGCCTGCATTGCATCACTCCTTTTTCGACAGTCTACCCCCTTCCGTTGAAAAAATCCACAGGAAGTGCCTTTACAACCGGCCCAATATGGAATATATTTACTTTCACTAAGTAACTAAAGAAAAGGATGCCGTATGAACACTTCCGAACCAATGGCCGGAACAGCCGCTTTTGCCAAGGAAATCCGTAAGAAAACACTCTACTCCATAGGAAAGCTAGGAGTAGGCCATATAGGGGGAGCCCTCTCCATCGTGGAGCTTCTCGCCCTTCTGTATGATCAGGAGATGAGGGTCGACCCCAGCACCCCCCTTTGGGAAGGGAGGGACATGCTGGTCCTCTCCAAAGGACATGCAGGGCCTGCCCTCTATGCAACCCTTGCATTGAAGGGATTCTTCCCCCTTTCGGAGCTGGAGACTCTCAACCAGGGTGGCACCAACCTTCCCAGCCACTGCGACCGTACCAAGACACCAGGAATCGACATGAGCACAGGTTCGTTGGGTCAAGGCCTTTCAGCGGCCTGCGGCCTAGCCCTCGCCCTCAAGGTTGACAAGAAGGACAACCGAGTCTTCGCCATCATAGGAGATGGCGAATCCCAGGAAGGCCAGAACTGGGAGGCAGCCATGTTTGCCGCCCACTACAAGCTGGACAACCTCATTGCCTTCACCGACTATAACCGGATGCAGATCGACGGCATAACCGACGACATCATGAATCTTGGGGATATTGAAGGCAAGTGGAAAACCTTCGGTTGGTCTGTCCAGCGAGTCGACGGCCATGACCTTGAGGCAATGCATCAGGCTATAGCCAAGGCAAAAGCACAAAAAGGAGTGCCTTCCATGATCATCCTGGACACCATTAAGGGGAAAGGTGCAGCCTTTGCAGAAGGCAAGGTAACTAATCACAATATGACATTTGACTTGGCTACTGCAAACGAAGCCATCGCCCAACTGGGTTGAGGAGTACACGAGTATGGGAACAAAAGAGATGCGATCGGTATACTGCGACACCCTCATCGATCTGGCAAAAGAGGATGAGAGGATCATGATAGTGGAAGCCGACCTTATGAGGGCTTCGGGAACGATGGGCTTCCAGGATGTCTATCCAGATCGTGCAATCGACGTTGGCGTTGCCGAAGCAAATATGGTGGGTGTAAGTTCAGGCCTCAGTGCAGCGGGAAAAATTCCCTTTGCTGCAACCTTCGGCTGCTTTGCCTCACGCAGGGTCTATGACCAGTTCTTCATATCGGCCAACTATGCGAAGCTGAACGTGAAGCTGGTGGGAACCGACCCTGGGATTTCAGCTGCCTTCAACGGCGGGACGCACATGCCCTTTGAGGATATCGGTCTGATGAAGCTCATCCCGAACCTGACCATCTTCGAACCCAGTGACCCTGTCTCTTTGGAAGCGTTGCTGAGACAGAGTGCTTCCCATCAGGGATGTACCTACATGCGCCTGCACCGCAAGGCAATCGAGCCTATCTATTCCAAGGACGAGACCTTTACCCTAGGCAAAGGCAAGGTGATCAGGAAGGGAGATGATGTAACGATCATTGCCATCGGAGCTATCCTTGTCCCTGAAGCCATCAAGGCTGCAAAGCTATTGCAAGGACAAGGTATCTCAGCGGCCGTCATCGACATGCATACGGTCAAGCCCTTGGATGAGGAGCTTGTCTTGGCCTATGCCAAAAGGACGGGTGCCATTGTGACTGCCGAAAACCATCAGACGAGCGGCGGCCTTGGAGCTTCAGTGGCCAGTTTCCTTGCAAAGACCCATCCTACCAAGATGGCCATGGTAGGCATCCAGGACGAGTTCGGCCAAGTGGGGACACAGGACTGGCTGCAGGAGTACTACAAGCTCACTTCCGCAGAGATCGTAAGACAAGCACTTTCACTAAGGAGCAAAAAATGAAAATAGCAATTGCATCAGATCTCTCAGGCTTCCCACTCAAGGTGGAGATAGCCAAACACCTCACAGAGGCCGGGTATGAACTGCTTGACTTCGGCATCGAGTCTGCCGACAAGCCCCAGCCCTACTTTGTCCAAGCGCCCAAGGTGGTCAAGGCGATCCAGAAAGGAGAGGCTGAGAAGGGTATCCTTATCTGTGGAACCGGCCAGGGCATGGCCATTGTCGCCAACAAGCACAAGGGCATCTATGCCTGTGTCGTTGATGATATTTTTTCTGCAGAACGATCAAAGATTGTCAATAACGCCAATGTGATCACCCTCGGGGGATGGATAACCGCCCCCTTCCTAGGAGTCCAGATAGTCGATGCCTGGCTTGCCATGCAGTTTACCCAGAAGATGGAGTTCAAGAAAGAGTTCCTCACCAACGCATTCAATCAGGTGCAGGAACTGGAAAAGGAGACCTTCAAATGATCAGCAGCCTGCTCTCAAGTGTCCACATACTCCAGTTTGAGCAGCTTTCGGGGAGGGATCTCTTTCAGGCTCTCTCGTTTGCAAAAGGCAAGCGAGAAGACTTGAAGGTAGCGGTCATCTGCGACAATGCACCCATACCCCAAAGGGAGATCCTACTCACTGAACTGGAGCCGTATTGTACGCTCTTGAGATTTGACTCGGTGGAGCCAAACCCCAAGAGCTCTGACATCCGGAGCATGTTCGATGATCCCCGCTTCAAGGAAGCTGACCTTGTCCTGGGGATAGGGGGAGGAAGTGTCCTTGACTCGGCGAAGGCCCTTGCCATGCTTGCTACCAATGGGGGAACCCTTGATGAGTATCTTGGCAATTCACCCAAGAGGAAGATAGGAAAAACAAACCTTCCACTTGTCCTCATTCCCACAACTGCAGGAACAGGATCAGAAGTGACGAAGGTGGGGGTCTACAGTGACAGTACTGGAAGGAAGCATACCCTAGGATCACCTATGATGAGTGCACACACGGCATTGTTGGTCGGATCCTTTCTTGATTCGATCCCCCCCACCCTGTGTGCGGCTACCGGACTCGATGCCCTGGACCATGCCCTTGAATCGATTTGGAACAAGAATGCTCTGCCCATCACACGCAATGCAGCAGAGAGTGCTGCCATTGCAGTTCTTACCCACCTGCCCCCCCTCTACCGTGCAATTGTCCAAAAGCAAAATAACCGGAGGCTCCTTCAGAAGGAGATGCTGGCGGCTTCAACCATGGCTGGCATTGCCTTCAACATGACAGGTACTGCAGCAGGGCATGCAATCTCCTTCATCCTCAGTGAACAGTGGCATGTTCCCCATGGAGCAGCTTGTGCGTTCTCCCTGCTGGAGGTATTCGATTGGGCAAAAAAAGACCAGGAGAACAGAAGTTCCTTGGCTAGGATATCCAAGCACTTCCATCCACAGGAAACAGACGAACACGAGCTGACAACCCTATTACGAAACCAAATATCTGCCCTGATGCAAGAGATGCAGATCCCCTGCACCTTCAAACAACTTGGAGTGGAACTGAAACCGGAGGATATTCCCTCTTTGTTTGATCGCGCCTTCACCGATCCAAAGATGCACAACCAGGTGCCTCCGATGCATGAACCGGACTTGTACGCCATCCTGAACACCAAGCTATGATGAGCATCCTTCTATCGGGTCTGGTCATTTTCATCACGCATACCCTGGAAGCGGTCACCGGCTTTGGCTGTGCCGTATTGGCCATGCCTTTCGTCACGGCCCTGTTGGGCATACGGATGGGCGTGATGGTCATCACAGTCCTTGCATGGATCCTTGCCCTCTATTTTGCAGTGGTGAAGTTCAGGGACATCGATTGGAAACAGTACTTCATCATCACAGGCTTCATGCTGCTGGGCCTTCCGGTCGGGATGTATCTTTTCAGAAGTGTGGACAGCTCCAACCTCAAGCTCATCCTGGCCATATTTATCCTTGCGGTCTCCACCTACCAGCTCTACCGCCTTGGAATGAACAAAAAAACCAAAGCACCCGTTGTGGCACGTTCGGCTTTTGTGTACTACCTATTGTTGATGGCAGGGGGGGTCATCCATGGGATATTCTCTTCAGGTGGACCTCTGGTGGTGCTCTACGCCTCCAGACAACTGCAGCAGAAAGGCACGTTCCGCGCAACGCTATGCCTGCTGTGGACCACCTTGAACACAATCATCATTGCATCCTACCTTATTGAAGGTTCCTTCACAGCCCCTATTGCAAAGACCACCGCCTTGTTGGTACCTTTCGTCCTAGCCGGAATCATCGCCGGAGAGAAGATCCATGACAAGGTAAACGAACGGACTTTCAGTCTCATTGTATTCGGCATGCTGTTTTTGACAGCTATTTTCATGCTCATCTTTTAGGAGTACGTATGCAAGATATCAACTACAGGGTTCCTGGGGAACTGATAGCAAAAAACAGCACATCTATGATCCTCTCTGTACGGTCATCAAGGTTCGAGCAGTATGGACACATCATTGAAGGCTTGAACGTCCAAGACCTGTTGGAAAAAGCCGAAGAGATAACGCCTATCCCAGACGAGGGGACCATCTATGTCCCTTCTCAGAAGGAATTGGAAGGCTTTGATGTGGTGAAGGCACTCGAAACCCATTATGACAACCAACCCATCCAGGTGGGTTTCTGTAACGGTCGCAACCAGAGCATGAACGGTCTGGAGTATCATAAGAGTCCCGAGATCATCATGGCAGTGACCGACTGCGTCCTGTTCCTGTGTCCATTCGACCATCTCCAGGATTTTGACCAGGTACGGACAATCGATGCCGAGCTCTTCTACCTACCCAAGGGTGCAGTTGTCCTGATAAAGGCCAATGTCCTCCATCTTGCTCCCTGTATGGTAGAGCCAGAAGGGTTCAAGGCTATCATAGTTCTGCCCAAGGATACCAACGAACCGTTGGACCAGGATGAGATCAGGAAGCGTAACAGCTCCCAGAAGAAGGAAGACCGCCTGCTCTTCAAGAAAAACAAGTGGATGCTCGCCCATCCTGAGAGGCAACAGCTCGTAAGCCAGAATGTGCATGTGGGGCTGGTTGGAGAGAACAGGGTGGTTAACCCTCTCTGAGTTCACCAGTTCAGGCTGATACATATCTTTGGCTGCCACCCTCAATCAAGAGAGACTCCACTAAGATAGTGGAGTTTCTCTTGTACTAGGACATAACGATCAAGGAACCTGAAAGACGGCTACTTGCTGCTATCGATCTTCGTACTCCTCTTCATCCTCGAATGCTTGCTCATCGTCGAATTCCTCTTCGTCCTCGTACTCGTCATCGCCCTCATATTCGTCCTCGAGTCTCTCCTCATACAGGTCATTCGCGCCAATGGAAGCACTCACAAATGAAGTAAATTTACCCAACACCGCTTTTTCATTGGGATCGAGGACAAAGTACCCATCAAAGAACTCATAGATATCATAGGAGTAGCCTTTGCGTTTCCCTCTTTCTGGCTCAAAGGTTCTCTCAAAGTCTGCATTCATCTTGATCCACCAATACAAGCCCTTATCGGCTATATAGTCCACCTCTTCATCATTGGCTTCACGATCCAGCAAGCAGACACGGAAATAATCAATCTCCTCATAGGGCTCTGTTCCAATGGTGGCGTAGTCTGCAATTTCCAAGGCCACCTCCACCGATGAGAATCGTCCTTCGACAGAGTGCTCAGAGGGAGTGACAATGAAAAAATCCTTATGCAACTCCACAATATAGCTGACCCCAGGTATCTGCCCTTCCTCTGCCGAAGAGAACAAGGTCTTCCTTATATCCCCCTCATCAAGGAACCAGTAGCACAGTTCCTCATCAAAATGCATCTCCGTAAACTCGTCCAGCTCAGAGGGGAACCTAAAGGACAACAGGCTCGCAGGGAGTCCTGGCAACTGCATCAGGGCCCCATTCTCTTCATCTTTCATAGTAAAAACTCCCTTCATGTTCACTTGTTTCATCGGGCAGGGCCCGATTGGTCTCCATCCCTTGCTCTGCATGGTTCTCCTCGATCATGGGAGACACTAGCAAGCTTTCTGCATCGCAGTATATGCCAACAGTAGCCTGATGAGATAGCGAGCGGATACCTATTCTCACGGGTTTCATAGGTATCAGTTCATTTTCGAGCTTGCGTTTCAAAACACTGATATGGTAAAAGGGAAGCTGTTTGGAGCAGCTTCCCTTTTCCTTCGTTGCCTACCAAAAGACCGAAGGCCGCTTGTTAGGCGGCCTTCAGCTGAACATTATTTGGAGATGAGCATCGTCTTCGGATCGAGACTGACACCCATAAGCTTCCCATTTTGCGTAGTGCGGGATTTCACCAAGGTCATAACGACCTTATCGCGATCCTCATTGTAGATGAGACCGATCAGGACATCGATCAGATGGGTGTACTTCTGCATGGTATTGGGAACACCAAACTCATCGTAAGCCACATCTGCACGTACTGGAGATACGCTGAACCACACTTCAAGGTTCATATCCAGTGCGAACTGCTTGATCTTCTTCACATCATCTTCGGTGGCTACGGTAAGTTTGTACCCATCAAAGAGAATCGCATCCGCCTTGAAAGAACCATGCTTGATGAGAGTTTCCAAACTGGAGAGCACCTTATCGATGGTGACGTTCTCCTGGCTGAAATTCATCACAACACGGTTGGAAAGAATGTTATTGTACACGGAAGCAGCATCAGCTAGGCTTCTTCCTTCAGATACTTCACGAAACACTTCCTTATACCAGTTGATGACGTGTTCGACATTTCCAGAGAAGGAAACATGGATCACATGCTGGCCCCGCAGAAGCTTATCGGTGGCTAGGTGTACCAGACACGCTGTCTTTCCTACACCATGACGAGATACAAGTACGCCTAGATTACCACGACCGAGTCCTCCATCAAGGGATTCCTCAAATACACGAAGCGGACTCAAGTCGTTCAACTCTTGGATTTCCATATTGCTCACCTCCCAGAAGATTTGTTGTTCTGCACCCAGTATACTATATAAAAGTCCAATTGGGTAGGAATTTGCACCAAAGAGGAGAATCCAAAAAAAATACCCCCTCTGCAAATGGTACTCTGCAAGGGGGGATATACTTGAGACAGGGGAGATTATTTCTGTTCTTTCCTGCGTTTTTCCTGATAAGCAAGTTTCAGCTGTTCGGAAACACTCATGGGAACCTTGCCGTATTTGCTAAGCTCCATGGAGAACTCACCTTTACCCTGAGTCAGGGAACGGAGGGTCGTTGAGTACCCGAACATCTCGGAAAGCGGGACGTCAGCATACACTGTACACATGGCAAGATCTTCAGTTGAACTGACGATGATACCACGTCTCTGGTTGACTGAAGCGAACAAGCTTCCCTGGAATTCGGTGGGAGCCACAACCTCTACCTTCATGATGGGTTCGAGGATGACAGGCTTGGCCTTCTCAAAAGCCTCCCTGAAAGCATTGAGTGCTGCAGTCTGGAAAGCCTGATCGGAGGAGTCAACTGCGTGCCAGGCACCATCGTTGACAACAGCCTTGACACCAAGGATGGGGAATCCGACCTGAGTGCCCTTCTTCATTGCAGCCTGGAAGCCCTTATCACAAGAGGGGATATATTCGGTGGGAATTGTCCCGCCCTTGATCTCATCGCCAAACTCGTAATCCTTGGGATCTTCACCTTCGACAGCCTCTGGAAGCGGTTCGATATACCCGGCGACGCGAGCATACTGCCCTGATCCACCAGTCTGCTTCTTGTGGGTGTAGTTGAATGCAGCACGCTCAGTGATAGCCTCGCGGTAGGCAACCTCAGGCTGTCCGATCTCAACTTCAGCCTTGTACTCACGCTTCATGCGCTCGACATAGACTTCAAGGTGCAACTCTCCCATTCCCTGGATAATCGTCTGGTTTGACTCAGGATCGACATAGGAACGGAAGGTAGGGTCTTCCTTGGTAAAGCGGTTGAGAGCCTTGCCCATGTTGTCTGCAGCCTTCTTATCAAGTGGCTTGATAGCCAGTGAGATTACAGGATTGGGGACATACATGGAACTAAGGGAGTAGTTCAGCTTGGGATCACAGAAAGTATCACCGGAAGCACACTCGATACCGAACAGCGCGGCAATCTCACCACAACCTGCTTCAGTAAGGTCTTCCATGTTATTGGAGTGCATCCTGATAAGACGACCAACCCTGAACTTCTTACGGCTACGGGTATTGAACAGTTCGTCTCCTTTCTTCACCTTTCCCTGATAGACACGGATGTAGGTGAGCTGGCCATACTGACCATCCTCAAGCTTGAAGGCAAGCACAACAGGAGGGAGGTTCTCATCAGAAGGAAGAATAATCTCCTCCTCATTGTTATCAAGGTCCAAAGCCCTGTTGGTTACATCCCCTGGGGTTGGGAAGATAGCTGACAACAGCGTTAAGCAGAGCCTGAATACCCTTATTCTTGTAGGCGGTACCCATAAGGACAGGAACCATCTGCAAGGCAATGGTAGCCTTACGGATCTCAGTGTTGAGAAGCTCTTCGGTGAGGGTCTCCTCAAGCATAGCTTCCATTACCGCATCAGAGCACATGGAGATACTGTCAAGCATCTCTTCGCGCTTGGACTTTGCCTCTTCGAGCAACTCGGAGGGAATCTCTGCGATGCGCATCGCATCCTGGGCAGGACCATCATCGAAGTAGAGGGCCTTCATGGTCACGAGATCCACAACACCCTTCATCTTGTCTTCAAGACCAATGGGAATCTGCATCAGCACTGCATTCAGGCCAAGCTTTTCAACCAGTTGCTTCTTTACACGGTAGGGATTGGCCCCTGTACGGTCACATTTGTTGACAAATGCAATGCGGGGGACATGATATCTCTTCATCTGGCGGTCAACGGTGATCGACTGACTCTGCACACCTGCAACAGAACAAAGCACGAGTACCGCTCCATCGAGAACACGCAAAGAACGCTCGACTTCAATGGTGAAGTCAACGTGTCCGGGAGTGTCGATGATGTTGATCTCAGTATCCTTCCACATAACATTTGTTGCTGCAGAAGCAATCGTAATTCCACGTTCTCGCTCAAGCTCCATGCTATCCATGGTCGCTCCAACGCCGTCCTTACCACGAACTTCATGTATTTCGTGGATTTTATTGCAGTAGTAGAGGATGCGTTCGGTGAGAGTAGTCTTTCCCGAGTCAATGTGGGCACTAATTCCGATGTTCCTCATGTTTTGCAAATCAGCCATACTATTAAACCTCTATAATATAGAATACAAGCGATGCTACAGAAATTTCTGCAACTATAATTGTCCGTATTGAAAGAGCCTTCAGTTTCCTGTATACCCATATGCTGCAATGAGGAAGGGATAGAAACACGGCCCGCAAACTACCCATAGTGTAGCGTACCTTGTGGATAATATTACAATAGGGGTTTTTGTGCAATCCCTTTTGCCAACACAATCCTTTTCCGACTAGATAATTGTGTGCTACAATAGCTTTGAGGTATGCCATGAAAACCATTTTTACTAAAATACGGGAAGGGGAGATACCCTCCATTAAATTGCATGAGGATGCACTTTGTACCGTTATCTTGGATATTAACCCTGTACATAAGGGACATCTGCTGGTCATTTCCAGCGAGAGCTACCCTACCTTCGGCGAGTGTCCCCTTCCTACACTGAACCATCTTATGGATATCGCCCAGAAAGCGGATAAGAAACTACGGGCAGTCCTCGGATGTGACGCAACCAATCTCATCATCAACAATGGGCCGGCAAGCGGCCAAGAGGTGCCCCACCTCCATATCCATATCATCCCCCGCTATACCAATGACGGGCAGAAGTTTGGATTCACAAAAGAGACCTATGCTGATGGCGAAATGGCCAAGTATGGGAAACAGTTGGAATTCTGAATATGAAAGCATGCCACCACTGCCATACGACAATTGATCCTCTTCTGTCGGTAGGAACCCACACCCTCTGCCCCAGCTGTGCAAAACCCTTGCACAGCTGTTATAACTGCAGGTTCTACAGTCCTGGAGCCTATCATGACTGCCTAGAAGGGGTCGATGAGGTCATCGAAGAGAAAAAAGAAGCGAACTTTTGTGATTCCTTTATGCTGGGTGAAGACAGCCAAGAGGAAGATCGTAAAAAAGCCGAAGCAAAAAAGCGGGCGGAAGCCTTCTTCACCATCTAAGGAACTGACTATGAACAGACGACGTACCATCATTTTGCTGTGCACCCTCCTGCCTCTCTTCCTTATGGGGTGTCAGACCTATACCTCTTCCAAGGGAAAAGCAGCCATAGAGCCCATAGCCTCCATCCCCGATGAGAAGATCATCACAAAACCCTCAGTCCTCCAGGAGCGGCAAGAGGCTTTGTTGAGAGAAAAAGCATTGCAGGAACAACAGGAGCAAGCTGCCCTTGTCGCCCGAACACAACAAGAGATGGAGGAGAAGATCGCCCTTCTCACCGAGAGGGAATTGAAGCTCGAAAACTCACTGGCTGCTTTGAACAGTCGTCTGGAAACAGCAACTCAAGAAAATCAGCAACTTGTCGATACGCTCACTGAGCTCTCATTGGAAAAGGAAGCCATCACACTCGAAACCCAACAATCAACTCAAGAGAGTGCGCAGCGTATCGAACAGCTGAATCAAGAAAGCTCAGAGCGCATCGAGCAGCTGAACCAAGAGAACGCACAACGAATCGAACAACTGCAGAGCCGGAATGCAACGCTTGCTAACGAGATATCAGAGCTGCAAAGCCTGATAGAAGAGAACAAGACTATCCAACAGGAGCAAAAGGCAGAACGTCTGCTCCTCGAGCAAGAAAGAGAAGCCCTGCTAGAGGAACAGCAGAAGGCATACTTCACCTCGTTGCAGGACCTCACTGACGAACGTGATGCCCTTGTCTCTGAAAATCGCATGCTCAAGGCACAGCTCGAAGAAAAGACGCTGACCATAGAAGAGAAGGTCAGGCTCGAACAGCTGCGAAGCGATGAAGCTAAACGCCTGGAGCAGGAGAAGTTGGAAAAACGCCAGGAGCTGGAAGCCGAACAACAACGACTCGCATCCCAAGAGGAAGCAAAGCGACTGGCTCTGGAAAAAGAGTGGCGACAGATCCCCCCTCTTGATGAGATAACCTACCCAAGGCTCTATAAGACAGGGAACCCCACTTCATTCGCAAAGGAAGGGGAAAAGTTACGCACCCTGATGCTTCCCTTGGATGATATTCCTTGGAAAGAGAGCACTATCGTAGCAGAAGTGCACAAGAGCATCAGCGACCTTGATATTCCCATTGTCTTTGTTACCGGCCATATGGAGAATGTGATAGCTCTGGTCAAGGAGATGCGCAGCAATGCAGCCCTCTTCAGCACAGGGGCAATCATAACAAGCTTCCCTATCCAGGATTTGGGCACCTATGGCATGGAGATACAGTACCAGGAGAAGAAGAACCTTCGCCTCATAGTGGCGAACCTCCCTGAGTATCAAGTGGTACAACAGTTCACCCGGGCAGAACCCTGGCAAGCTACACAGAAAAAGCTCACAAAAGACAGGCTCACCCATCTGCAAGGAGTGCTTGGAGAAGGCTCACGTACGGTAGCCACTCTTCTGGGAGCATCCCTGTACGAGCCGTCCTATCGTGATTGGAACACCTTCAGCCCTGTAGCATATCGCCAGATAGATTACCTGTGGCCACTTTCGGCCTTTCTGGAGGAAGAAGGATTTTTCGATACCTACAGGCTCACCCACTTCAGCGAAGCGACCAATGCGGGCAATACGCTCGTCACCCCCGACGTGGGGAGAACGGGTCGACTTCATCTACAGCAGAAAGGTACTCCCCCTGGAATCAGCGATGCTGACCATCGGGGGAGAGTCTGCTCCAGATGAGAATGGTATCTCCCGATTTGGGATCCTGGGAACCTTCCTTGTCCCTTGAATCAGGACTTGTCCGAGTGTGAACTCGGTTCACCGACCACTTCAGCCTCACCTTCTATGGTGCTGTTGCTGAACTGCCGGGAGAGCTTTCGTATGCGCATCGACCATACAAACATCGCCAGACCCGAAGCAAGCAAGACCACCCCTACCAGCTTGAGAAGCAGGCTTCCGATCTGGGTTGGGAAGGCAAAGAACAGGACGGCAAGCACTACAGAGAAAAGTGCTTCCGAAAGCAAGGGCGCTACACTGATGTTTCCCTTGCGTAGGAAAAAAGCCTGGAAAATCGAGATGACAGCTGAAATCAAGAGCTGGACGGCAAGGATATAGAGCAGAATGTGTGTGCTGAAATTCTTTGTGGTCAATGAGAGCACTATCACCAGGATACCCACAGCAATGTTGACCAGGCCCTTGATGATCAGAGCCCCCCTGTTGCGTGGCCCTAGTGCATAGATACGCATGGAGATAAGGGAGTTGATACCGGTCATCACCATTCCCAGACCAAGCAATGCGACGAAAGCCTTTACGAAAGACTCGCCCTGGAACATCATGTAGATGCCTAGTATCGACAGTATTGTTGCTAGCACTGCAGTTGTATTAAGGTGCCTTTTCATAAATGAATCTGCCATGACACGCTCCTTTTTCTGACATTATTTACAGATACGCCATTTTTCTTTATGGTACAGGCAGTGACAAAGCAAGTAAAGGAGTAGAGGCGCCAATGTACAGATATCTTTTTTTTGATGCTGACGGAACTCTCTTTGATTTCCATGAGGCGGAAAACAGGGCATTTTATCAGATGGCAGCAGAGCTTGGATTCGAGGCAACTGCCAAGCAGCTGGAGACATACAAAGAATGCAACGAAGCGTGCTGGAAGGCCTTTGAGCGTTCTGAAATCACCCAGGCTACCCTTAAGGTCAAACGCTTTGAGAATTTCTTTTCCGCTGAGGACCTACCGCTTGACGCCACATTGGCAAGCAAGACCTACCAGGGATATCTCGCACAACAAGGGATTCTCTACGAGGAGAGCCTGCCGCTAATGGATGCACTCACCGAACGTGGCTATACCCTCTACCTGGCATCAAACGGCATTGCAGAGGTACAGCGGGGACGCATTGCACAATCCAAGACAGGCAGATATTTCAAGGATATCTTTATCAGTGAGGAAATCGGCTCCCAGAAACCAGACTCCCAGTTCTTCTCCTTCATGCTGGGAAAAACCGGACTGGAAGCAAGGAAAAGCGAGTGCCTGATGATCGGGGACAGTCTCACCAGCGACATCCAAGGGGCCTTTGCCTATGGGATGGACACCCTTTGGCTCAATATGGGTGGAGCTCACACGAACAGCACCGGAGTTCAGCCTACCTATGAGATGCATAGCCTCTCTGAGATGCTCTCTCTGTTCTCTCCTCTCTATTGAGTGTTTTCCACGCTCTTGAGCTCCACCTGGACGATGAGCAGGGTATTGGGATCGATGTTCTGTGTCCCTTCCTTGCCATAGCCAAGCCTGGGATGGATCCAAAACTGATATTTTGAACCTTCGCTCATCAGGTTCACCCCTTCGATGAAGCCCGGCACTCCAATTGTCTTAAGCTGAAAGCGGGAGGAGTGGCCCCTCTCATAGGATGAGTCCACCACCTGACCATTGAGCAAGACCATCTGGTAATCTAGCTCGACCATCTGATCGTCAGTGGGCTTGGCCCCCTGGCCTTCTGTGAGGACCTTATACTGCAACCCGGAATCGGTCACCTTGACCCCTTTCTGATCCTTGTTGAGCTCTAGGAAGGATTCGGCTCGCTTAAGGTTCTCATTTGCAATGGCATCCTGTTCGATCTGGGCTATCTCCAACATCTTGTTCTGCACTTCATACAGGACTTTGGACATCTCCTCCTGGGAAAAGAACCCCGAACCGGTCTGGGCATCGAGGGCACCCTTGGCAAAGAACTCACTGTCAAGGTTTTCAAACCCCTGCTGTATCATAGTCGAGTAGAGCATGTAGCCATAGGTATAGCTGAAGCGCTCATCGAGTGTGACAGGCTTGGGCTTGTCCTTGATGGAGTCATGGACCACTATCTCGGTCTTTGTCTGGGCAACTGGGAGTGTGGGGGTTGTCAGGACAGGGGCAGGAGTGTCTACCACAGGCGGTTCTTCTGACCCTCCACAACTGACAAGAGGGAGTAACACGATACAAGAAGAGATGCAAACAAGGAAAAATTTCTTCACGGCACAACCTTCCGCTGCAGGGGTATTTGCCTCCGATCTCGTCCCTATGTGACAGGGCGCGCTACCTTGGATCGAGCTGTCAATCACCCCGAGATGACAGCTACAACCAAAAAGAGGCTTGGATACAGAAAACTGTAACTCACATAGTGCGAAACGTCCAGCAAAACATTGTAAATCCCCGCTCCACAGACAAAAAAAATCGCTTTATCGGGTGAATACGCTCTGACCTCTGCTATCTATTGCCACGATAACAGGGAAATCCTCCACTTCCAGCTCCAAAAGCGCTTCAGGCCCCAACTCGGCAAACGCGAGGGTTTTCACCTGCCTTACAGTAGAGGAATAGAGTGCCCCACACCCACCGAAAGCCTGCAGATAGAGAGCTCGGTTCCGTATGATGGAGGCGATGACCTCAGAGCTTCGAGGCCCTTTACCAACCATGACCCGAAGCCCTGCATCCAGAAGACGAGGGGCAAAAGGATCCATGCGGGCACTGGTTGTTGGTCCACAAGAGCCGAGAGGAAATCCTTCAGGGGCGGGAGAAGGTCCCATATAGTAGATGGACTGCCCTTGGAGCTTGATAGGAAGCTTCTCATTGTTTTGCAACAGGGCATAGAGCCTGCTATGTACCTGGTCCCTTCCCACATAGAGCTTGCCACTGAGCAAGACCTGGTCAAAGGCGTTGAGGGAAAGCAACTCGCCTTCCTGAATTGGCAACCGAATCCTACGCATCCTCTCCCTCCCAGACGATCACAGCCTTGCGGTCTGCCCAGCAGTTGATGGAAACGGAGAGAGGCATGCCCGCTATATGGGTAGGCTCCTCTTCGATTGCAACATGCAAGGCGGTAACCCTGCCACCAAATCCCCCTGCCCCTATCTTGAGGGCCTGGACAGATCTGAGGATATCCTCTTCAAGCTTGGCATATATAGGATCCGGATGGGATGTACGCGCATCACGAAGAAGCGCCCGCTTGCTCAGGTATGCTGACCGGTCCATGGTCCCTCCAATGCCCACCCCGATAAAGATGGGAGGACAGGGTTTGCCCCCTGCAAGGCGCACGATATCACACACAGCCTCAATGACCGCTTGAGGCCCCCCTGTCGGATTGAGCATCCTCACCGAGCTGCAGTTCTCACTACCAAAGCCCTTGAGTAGGACCCGTATGGTAAGGCCTTCCCCATCAACAAGGTTCCAATAGATGATGGGAGGGAGGTTGTTGTCCGTGTTCTTGCGAGTAAAGACCGGGTCAGTAACCACAGAACGCCTGTAAAAGGCCTTCCCAACCGCTTCAAGACACCCTTCATTGATAGCCGTTTCGATCTTTGCCGGTGCAATCGGACAGCTTCGGCCCAAGTCAACAAAGATAACAAACATGCCGGTATCCTGACACATGGGCAGAGCCTTCTTGTCTGCAATCTCCAGATTCTGCAGGATGGCATCAAAGACTGCCAGGCTTGTGCTGCTACCGACATCGGAGGCATATGTCGCCTCTGTTCTCCTTCCCTCTCTTATGCAGGATACAACATCAGAAGGAAGCCTAACCGCAGCGTCCTGCAACGCTTCACTAATTTTCCTTGAAAGCATCATCATTATCTACCATCCAGTTGGGATCATATAGCCATGGGCGGGTCGCAAAATAGTTGCCTACCAGATTGAGCAAGGCCAGAGCCAGAGCCAAACCCACCACAAGGCCCATAAAATCAGCTGCAACATCCATCCATTCGCGGGATCTTCCGAATACAGGCTGCAACAGCTCGACGGCAACTCCAAACAGCAATCCAAAGCTCAGTGTCATGATGATGGACGGCCCTGCCCACGAAGTGAGGTGAAGCGTCGAATGGGGTTTCCTGCCTTCCTTTTTTGTCTTCCCTGAACCAGGGATTTGCAATGTCGCGACAAATAGGGAGAAGCCCAAAGCTGCATAGGCGACCATATGGTCGCCCTTGTCTGCAAAGGGGATCCAAGAGACATTTGGATACTGTTCTTTGGGCATGAACGAAAAATATAGGATGGCGATCAATACAAAAAAGGTGAGGACGATGCCCACTGTCCTGAGTATTGTCTGTAACGGAAGCCGGTCTTTCATGTCAAATCCCCTTGCCACACATCTCGTTCCTCCATTGTCTCATCAAGAAGAGATAGAAATGCGTTTTTGTCCGGAAACGTCCTTGGAGCCACTAACCTATGGTTAGGAGTCTCGCATATCAGCCGTTCCACCACAATGGTTTCTTTCAGATGTCTGAGAAGACAAATGCTGTTCTCCACATGCCTTCTCAAGGAGGCTACACTAACCTCCCCCTGGGCATACCAGTCATTCAATCTCGTCCCTCCACAGACATGGAGGTTGTGAATCTTCACAGCCTCACTTTCTGCCTTGGCAATCCAAGAGCATGTCTGTATGAAATCTTCCTGGGTCTCACCTGGCAGGCCCACCACTATATGAGTACAAACACCAATACCCCTGGAATGTAACGAATGTGCACTACGAATATAGCAATCCGGATCATGATCCCGTCCGATTAGCTCCAAGGTCTTTGCATTTGCAGTTTGGAGACCCAGTTCCACCCACACCTTGCTGACTCTGCCCTCATACCCTTGCAGCAGGTCAAGCACCTCATCTGTTATGCAGTCAGGTCTGGTGGAGATGATCAGTTCGACAAACGGACCCTCTTCCAAGGCCGCCTCATAGAGGGCCTTGAGCGTCTCAATATCCGCATAGGTGTTGGTCCATGCCTGGAAATAGACACTGAACAGCTCGGTCTTGTAACGGCGTTTCAAGAAGGCGCGACCGTGCGCTATCTGCTCCTTGATGGAAGAGCATCTCTGCTCAAGGCAGAGCATCGCAGGAGGCGCTTGGGTACTAATTTTCTCATCAAATGGCCCGGAATGAGTGTACGCGCTCTCCTTTGTCCTCTGGTACATCGCAACGGCTCCGGTACCATCACAAAAGGCACAGCCGCCTTGCCTCCCTTCATCACGGTTGGGACAGGAGAAACCCGCATCAATGCCTATGCGATAGACACGTTTTCCATAGACAGATTCGAGATGTGCAGCATACTCTCTCCAACGTACTCTCATCAGAGGATCTCAATGGCCAGCGAAACCTGACCCTGCACACTCGCACCAAGACGGATGATGACATCCCCCAAGGGGGTCTGAAGCCCGATCCCAACACTCAGGCCGGCGTCAACCTCCTTTGGAGAGGAGAACCAGAACCCTGAAGGGGAGGGGGATCCTGAATACGGGTCAAATGTGTCCATCACAGCCAGCTTGGCAGCGATCTGCAAAAAGGAGTGAAATCCGAGGAATCTCTCTATCCTATGCTGATACATTGCACCGAACAGGGCGACATCCCGTTTCAAAGAGCCTGCGCTATACCCGGGAAACGCACTGAGCCCCCCAATATCCACATAGGATGTAAGCAAAGGACAGGGCAACCGCATCATCGCCAAATGGATTTCGTACCCAATAGAAGACGTGCTGGCAATACTGAAGCGCTGATCCCAAGCCGCCTGTAGTCCAAAGACAGGAGTCTCATGCCTGCCAAGCATAGCCCAGAACTCCCCTCGTACACCGGAAGAGGAAAATACAGTGAGCTGGGTATCCCAGACGAGCGAAGCATAGAGGGACGGGACGGCAAAGAATGGAGGATCCCAACTGTTGCCATAGAGATAGGACAACTCAACCTTGCCTCCGAAGTCCAGCCTCCCGTAATTCAGGAATCTGTAGAGGATGCTCAGATCAATGGCAAAACCCTGATCAAGGGAGACCTCCCTCTCACCGTTTACCATGCTGTTCAGAGGGGTGAATCCACCGCCCTCGTAGGCAAGGGAAAAATCCAGGTCCAAGGAGGTGTGGGGAGAGGTCTGTAAGGGATAGAGCATTGAGGCCTTCAATTTGGAAGTCTGTCCGAGGGTAGCCAAAATATCCAAGGAGAATCTGGAGTCCATCAGATTGGATATGCGTGCATTGATCCTGGCATCTGCCGAAAGCCAAAGAGTCCCATTGGGGGTATTGTTTGAGATTCCACTGGAGCCACTGAGACCAAGACTGATGTTGGATTCACTCTTCTTTCGGGACTGTACATACACAACAAGGCTACCCTTGCCATCCTGGATGAAAGCCATCTGGTAACTAGCTGACGAGAGGCGGTAATGCTTCTTGATCAGGGAGAGGGACTGGCTTAGCTTCTGTTGTGTCTCCTTGCTCAGGGGGAGGCCGACAAATTCAGAGAAATGCTCTTTTTGGGGAATATCGGCGGAAGGAAAGAGTGATCTGTCGACCACCCTGACAGTAGCTATGATAGGGTCATCCTTACTAAGATAGGTACCATCTCTGTCGGCATCCTTGAATTCCAGAGGACGATCTACGGAAATGCTGCTGGCAAGCTCTGAAAATTCCATTTCCTTTTGTTCACAGGCTTTCTCCCCTTCCTTGATGATTTGTTCATACTTGTTGAAGTCAAGAGGAAGGATATGCGTCAATTCCGGTAATACCAGAAGATCTGCAACAGGATACTGTTGTCTCGCCACACCCTGGGTTACCAGGGTCATTGTCTGCATGACCATGCTGGAGAGGGAGCCCAACAGCCTTTCAGGATCCTGGAGAGTGGCATTGACGTCACAGGCAATTATGATGTCGTAGCCGAGGCTCTTGGCAAGCTCTATCGGAAGATTGTCCACCACCCCCCCATCAACGGCATAGGTGCCGTCCCCTTGGGGATATGGGGTGAATATGATGGGTATGGAGATGCTCGAACGTACAGCTGTGATCAGCGATCCACTTGTGTAGACGATCTTCTCTCCTGTCACCACATTGGCACCGACGCATCGGAAGGGAATTTCCAGCTCGTCAAAATCAAAATAATCGGGAAGCTTGGAAAAGGTAGCGGAGAGCATCTCCATGACAGCCTGGTCGCCAAGCAACCCAGGAGAGGTACCAAAGCCTTCCTTATCAAAGCCCAAGGAGAATACATTGCTATGGGGAGGCTGGAAGGCCTCTGCTATTTCATACGAATACGAGACAGTGCTGTCCGCAAACATGGAAGAATATTTGGGATTTTCAGCTATAGCTCGGATCTCTTTGGGGCTATACCCAGCGGCATAGAGGGAGCCTACCAAGGCACCCATGCTGGTACCCACCACCATATCGACGGGAATTCCATACCTCTCTACGGTCTCGATCACCGCAATGTGGGCAAGCCCCCTTGCTCCGCCTCCCGACAATACCAGTGCCACAGAAGGTCTGACAGCAAAGAGAGAGAAGCCACATGCAAGTACAACAAGCACCGAGAGAGCTCGCCTTTTCATGGTTATCCTAACTTTGTCCCAAGGAACGTACGATTACCTGGGAGGAATGAGGCCCAGTCCATCTCCTTGCGTTTCTCCAGTTGCAGGCGGTCGATCCAGAGCAGACCATCACCACAGGCTATGGCAATGCCCTTTCCCTTTTGCTTGGAAACGACCGTTCCCACTCCAATGTCCGGGGGTGCAGCATCAGTGCCCGCATCCTTGAGAGAACCGACAACAGACGTGATATACAGCGTCTCCCCGTCAAAGGTAGTATGTGCCTTTGGCCAGGGTTGCATAGCCCTTATCAGAGAATGGAGAACCTTTGCCGGGAGGTTCCAGTCAATGCTGGCCATCTCGCGCGTAATAAGGGAGGTGTAGGTAGGCTCTCCCCTTTGGGGGACGAACCTAGCCGATCCCTCAGCTACCTTCATCAAGGCATCAACGGCCAAAAAGGCAGCTTTTTCCTTGACAAGGTCTGTCAGGGACAGGGTCGTCTCGTCACCCTGCAGAGGGAACTGCTCAGAAGCAAGCAGATCCCCGCTGTCCATCTCGGGTGCAAGGCGCTGGATGCTTATGCCAGTGGTCTCGTATTGGTTGAGTATGGCCCCCTGGATAGGGGAAGGTCCTCGTAGGAGAGGGAGCATCGAAGGGTGGATATTGAGCTTTTCACCTGAAAAGAGAGAGAGAAACCTCGGACCGAATATCTTGCCATAGGCAAAGCAGACCAAAGTGTCACATCCATAGGAGGCTACAAGGGAGCGAGCCTCTGTTCGCAGGCTTTCTGGCTGCAACACAGGAAGGCCGAGGGCAAGGGCCTCCTCCTTGACAGCAGAAGGGAGCAAGGCCTTTCCCCTCGATCCCTTCTTATCAGGATTGGTCAGGACCGCCCCCACTTCAAACTGTTCTGCCAAGGCACGGAGGGTGGGGACAGCAATATCTGCTGTCCCTGCAAACAGGATCCTCACGCCTTGCGCCTCTTTCCCGAACGATGCTTCTTCTCATAGGCCTTTACCATACTCAGACGGTCGTCTTCAGGAAGACGATCGATGAACAGGGTACCGTTAAGATGGTCATTCTCGTGTTGGATCGCCCGTGCAAGCAGACCCTCGGCCTTGACGGTAAAGGGTTTGCCCTCGATGTCCTGGGCCTGCACACTTATCCTTGCAGGTCGCACGACATCATGCCAGACACCTGGGATGGAGAGACAGCCCTCTTCTGCACAGTCGGTCTCTATGGACGTCTCAAGTATCTGGGGGTTAATATAAGCGCGTTTCTCCACTCCGTGGATATTAATCACAAACAGGCGCAACGATACTCCTACCTGAGGGGCGGCAAGCCCGACGCCATCGGCTTCGGACATTGTTTCAAACATGGCATCGACGAGGACGCGAAGCCCGCTGTCGAATTTGGTAACTGGCTGGCACTTCTCTGTGAGTACCTCTTCTCCAAGGGTGTAAATATCTAACATGGTAGGCATATGATACCGACACAGGTGCCATCGGTCAACGCTACAACATTTGCAAAGGGTCTATATCGACCTCAATGTAGACCCCTGATGGGGAGCTGTAATGATCGAAGACATGCGATACTACCTTATGGGCTGAAGAGGCGTCCTCGCCCATCACCAACAGGTGGTGACGCCAGTTCGAGGCTATCTTCTCCAAGGGACATTCGCTGTTGCAAAGCACAGCGGGAGAGCCTTCTCCCTTGTAGGATGCGATGGCAGCTTCGAACAGGCTCTCAAGCTTGACAGCCTCAGCGGCAACCTTATCCTTGTTCCTTCCCCTGAGCACCAGGTTGATAAGGCGGGTATGGGGAGGAAAGCCTGTTGTCTCTCTCATTGCGAGCTCCTGGTCGAAGAAGGCATCGACCTCCCGATGCTGGGCATATACAACGGCGGCATTCTCAGGATGAAAGGTCTGGATGATGACCTGCCCTTGGTCGTTATACCGTCCGGCACGCCCTGATACCTGCATCAACAGCGAGAAGGTACGCTCCTGCGAGCGAAAATCCGGAATGTTCATGCCGCTGTCGGCAAGCACGATGCCCACCAGCTCAACACCGGGGAAGTTCAGCCCCTTGGCAACCATCTGGGTTCCCAACAGGATATCGACCTCGCCCTTGCGAAACTGATCCAGAACATGCTTCATATGCTTCTTGTCCTTGGCGCTGTCGGTATCCAGCCTTTCAATGGAGGCTTGGGGAAAGAACATACGGATATCCTGTTCGACCATCTCGGTGCCGAAGCCGCTGTAGCCTACATCGAGAGAGTGACACTCAGGACATACCTGGATTGGCTTTCTGCGATAGCCGCAGTAGTGGCAGATCATCTCGCCCTTGCCTTGGTGGTAGGTGAGGGAGACCGAACAGTGGGGGCACTGCATGTCATAGCCACAGCTCTTGCAGTGGAAAAAGTAGGAGAACCCCCTCCGGTTGAGAAAGAGGATCACCTGTTTCTTGCGCGCAAGCACACCCTTGATCTCAGCCAATAGTTTCTTGCTGATCGTATGCTTCTCCCCCTGCATATTCACCACAGTGACCTTTGGCGGCACCCCTCCCCCTACCCGACTGTCCAGACGTAACTTAGTTACCTGCCCCTTCTTCATCATGCTCCAGGCTTCAAGGGAGGGGGTGGCACTTCCCATGACCAGGATGGCCCCCTCTTCACGACAGCGTTGCTGGGCAACCTGGCGCGCATGGTAGCGTGGGGTGTTTCCACTCTTATAGCTGTTCTCGTGCTCCTCGTCGAGGATGATCATGCCCAGATTCTCAAACGGGGCGAATACAGCGCTGCGCGCCCCTATGGCAAACAGCACCTCCCCGCTTTGTATGCGTTTCCACTGGCTCAGTCTCTGGCTAGGGGTAAGGGCGGAGTGGAGGATGGCGACCTTGTTGGAAAACCTGTTGGTCACCTGCCTTGCAAGCTGATGGGTCAGGGTAATCTCAGGCACCAGATAGATGACAGCCTTGCCCTTCTCTATCATCGCCTCGGTACAGCGCAGGAATACCTCGCTCTTGCCACTGCCGGTTATGCCGTAGAGATAGTACATGGCTGTCTTTGCGGCAAGGATCGCATCAATGGCAATCTGCTGATCTGAGGAGAGGTTCATCACACAGCTGATAGTCTGATCATCCTCAACAGCCAAGGCCGGGGTGCTGCTGTCCCGCCTGCCTCCCGGGATCATCATGCTGAGGGCCTCCCCCTGGCTACAGAGGTAGAAGCGGGACATCCACAAGGCCAGTGAGACTGAGTTTTTTCCAAAAAGGGGCGTCTTGTCGATGACCCGCCTAATCTCCTTGATCTGGTAGGTGGCCTCAAAACTGTCGGTAATGTCGATGACATAGCCAGTCATCTCCCGTTTGCCAAAGGGGACGACCACCCGCACCCCGAGCATGACAGAGTCTCCCATCTCGAAGGGTATCGCATAGGTAAAGCTTTGTTTGAGAGGTAGATCAAGGAGGAGGTGAGCAAACTTGCTCATTTCGACTTCCTTGGAAGGGAAAGGTTCAGAAAAGCCGCAACCTTCTTGATGTCCTCCCACACCGGTCGCTTGAGATCTTGGTTACGTAAGACGCCAGCAGGGTGATAGGTGACCAGGACAGGGATGCCCTCATAGCGGTGAAAGCGACCTCTAAGCTTGCCCACGCCCTCATCGGTATTGAGCAGGGCCTTGCTGGCAACGCTCCCAACCAGAAGGATAAGCTCCGGTTTGACCAGCTGAATCTGGCGCTTCACAAAGGGAAGGCAGGATGAGATCTCATCGGCATGCGGATTACGATTCTCAGGAGGGCGGCACTTGACGATGTTTGCCAGATAGACATTTTTTGTTCGAGACAGGCCTACAGGCGTCAGCCAGGTGTCCAGGTACTGTCCTGCCCTACCGACAAAGGCACGAGCAGAGGAATCCTCATCAGCTCCGGGGCCTTCTCCGATGATCAGAAGGCGTGCAGGAAGGATCCCTTCGCCAAAGACCGTGTGCGTCCGGGTCTCGCATAGGCGACAGTGCATGCATTCGCTTACCATACGCTGCAGCTGCTTCATGGTCGCGCCCTCAGGCTCGTCCCTATCCAACGGAAGGGGAAGTATCGCATCCACCAAGGAGGTGAAGTCCATCTGGGGACTGGGAGGGACCTCCTTGGAGGTAATCATCTCTTGGGCCTGGTCACAAAAGGTCAGGAACTGTTGCAATCCCTGCCCAAGTGCCAATCGCTTCTGCTCGATATCATTCATGCTGTTGCTCCTCAAACCAGGCGTACTCCTCCGGGTCATACGATATGGCGAAGAAGTAGAGCCCCCAAGGAGGGGCTGTCCTTCCAGAACGCCTGCGCTCCTTGCTCTCCAAAATCTCCTTGAACTGCAACGCTCCCACCCCCTTCTCAGCGAACTCCAACATGGTCCCTACCAGTGAGCGGATCATCCTGTATAGGAAGGCGTTGCCACTTATCGTATAGATGAGCACCTTCGAGCCAAAGCGATCCGTCTCATAGGTCCAACTGGACTCGTAGATATCCCTACAGCGGCTGGTGGACTTGTCTCCTCTCGCGGTGAACGTAGTGAAGTCATGCGTCCCACGGATATATGCGGCATATGCATTGAGCAGCTCGATATCGGGGAACTTGCGTACCTTTGCAACCTGCTTCATGTCAAAGGGAGTCATATCCCTCTCCTGCTTTATGTAGTAGCGGTACTTGCGTCCCATGGCAGTATAGCGGGAATGGAAGGTTCCATCGACCTCACAGCTTTCCATTATCCTGATATCAGGAGGAAGCAGGCGATTGAGGGCTACAGCGAATACCTTGCCGTCAATCTTCTGGTTGAAGGTGTCGAAATGGCAGACTTGCGCCAAGGCATGTACCCCGCTATCAGTCCTGCCACTGCCTATCAGACTGACCTTCTCGCCGATCATATTCTGGATCTCCTGCTCGATACGGTCGGAAATCCCCACTCCATTGGGTTGCCTCTGCCACCCATTGTAGTGCTGCCCATCATAGGCGACAGTCATGCGTATGCGACGCCTCCCTTCGTCCAAGGGCTCCAAGGGGGGTCTTCTCCAGTCAGTGCGAGGCATCGCTTCCCCCTTGCAACAGCACCACCGCGCTTGCTACCGGTTCATCGTGGGATATGGAGAGCAGAACTGAGCGCTCGCCCACTAGGGCCTTGGCACTGCCATGAAGCACCATGAATGGCTTGCCTGTAGAAGTCGAATCAATTTGGATGTCAGAGGGCCGCATGCCTGCCATCCCTGTTCCCAGGGCCTTGCCAAGGGCTTCCTTTGCAGCAAACCTTCCGCTGAGGTACTCACTTTTGCGTTTGGGGTCGAGGGTAAGGGCATAGGCCACCTCCTCAGGGTGGAAAAGGCGCCTTATCACAGCTTCACTGAGTCTGTCCATACGGGATATGTTGACAACATCGATACCAATCCCCTCAATCATAGCTGCAACCCTTCCCTGTTGAAGAGTATCCTATACTGGCTGGGATCGGGCGATACCGAGACGCCCCCACTTTCAAAGACGTTCTCTTCATACAGGAGCATCACAGGGGCGGTTGCTATGCCTTCACGCTGGACAAAGGAGAAGTCGATGCTTGCCATGATGGAGTTGGGATCGATCAGGTAGATGACATCCTCATCCCCCCGGATCTTTACCACCACCGACTGGGGAACCAGGCTCATAGCCTCATAGCCGGCGGGCAGCTGCACATCCAAGGGGATGGTCACAACCCGGGCTCCAATGGTCGAATATTGGATGAAGAGATAGACGCAAACGGCAAAGACCAAGGACAGCACCTTCGCTGGCCAGTGGTAGAGCATATTCTGCAGACGCTTATTCAGTTTCATCGCTACTTGCCTCCTGCAACAACTCCTCAGGAGTGATCTCGTGGTAGCTGAAGAGGGCGAGCAGCATCCTCTTGATGGTGCTCGGCTCCAAGTCATAATAGAGGTTGGCATTGTAGGTCATGCTTATGGCCCCGGTCTCCTCACTTACGATGATGACAACAGCATCGGACTCCTCCGCCATTCCCAAGGCAGCCCGGTGACGGGTACCGAAGCTCTTCTTGATGTCAGTCTGTTCACTGAGGGGCAGATAGCAGCCGGCTGCCACGATACGTCCGTTCTGGATGATCATGGCCCCGTCATGCAGCGGGGTATCATGGTCGAAGACAGTAAGGATCAGCGAAGTGGAGAGATCTGCATTCAGCTTTGTCCCGCTGTCTATGATGTTCTTTATGCCCAGACGACGGGGAAATACAATGAGAGCCCCCCTTCTCTTGTTCACCAACACATTGCATGCATTGAGGATGCTGTCTATCTGGTCCCCACTTGTAGTCTGGGTACCTATGCGGAATATTCTGCTCCTTCCACTCCACAGCTGGGTGAAAGAACGTCTCAACTCCGGCTGATAGACTATGCAGATAAAGATGGTCAGGGGGACCGAGAGCATCCTGAAGACCCACAACAATACATCAAGGGCGAGGATGTAGCTGATCGCAAAGGCTGAAAAGATGATGACAAGCACCTTGATGATCTGTAGGGCCTTTGTCTGTGCTATAGCCTCGTAGAAGCGATAGAACACCCAAGCCAAGACACCCACCTGCAAGGCGGGGCGAAGGAAGGAGAGTATATTTTGTAGCACCTCAGAGAACATCCATGTACCCCTATTCTTCCTTCTCGGAAGAGACCCAATCGAGAGTTCTGCTCACAGCCTTCTTCCAAAGGCGCACCTTTTCGTCCCGCACATCAGCCTCCATGGTAGGCGACCACCTGGTCTCCTCCTGCCAATACGATGAGAGGTCATCCACATTTTTCCAGACCCCAACCGAAAGCCCTGCAGCATAGGCCGCCCCTAGGGCGGTTGTCTCCACTACCAGAGGCCTTATCACAGGAATCCCCAGCAGGTCAGCCTGGAACTCCATAAGGGGGGTGCTGTTTGTCAGGCCCCCATCGACCTTCAAGGTCGTCATATGGATGTTGCTGTCGCTCTCCATCGCCTTAAAGATATCGTTGGCCTGGAAGGCTGTCGCCTCAAGGATTGCCCTGCACAGGTGAGCCCTGGTGGCAAACCCGGTGAGGCCGGCTATGACACCACGGGCATCGGATCTCCAGTACGGTGCGAACAGGCCGCTGAATGCAGGAACGATATATACGCCGCCGCAGTCTGGCACAGAGGTGGCCAGCTTGTCCAGTTCCTGGGGATTGGCGACAATCTTCAGATTGTCCCTAGCCCACTGTACCAACGAACCCGCAACTGCAACTGATCCTTCGAGGGCATATACAGGCTTTTCATCACCCAATTGGTAAGCGACTGTCGAAAGGAGGCCATTTTCAGAATAGACAAGCTTTTCCCCCGTATTGACCAGGAGGAAGCATCCTGTGCCGTAGGTACTCTTGCCCAATCCTTTTGTAAAGCATGCCTGTCCAAAAAGGGCTGCCTGCTGGTCGCCCAGGATTCCACAGACCGGCACTTCCGCACGCAGGGGCCCGCTTGGAGCTGTCTTGGTATAGACAACCCCTGAGGAGGGGACGATGGTAGGAAGGGACGCCTTGGGGACATTGAAGAGGGAGAGCAACTCATCATCCCACTGGCAGGAACTGATATTCATCAGCATATAGCGGGAGGCGTTGGTCACATCAGTGACAACGGCCTTGCCACCGCTGAGATTCCAGGTCAGCCAGGTGTCGATGGTACCGAAGACAGCCTCTCCCTTCTCAGCCTCTTCGCGCAGGCCGGGGACATTATCCAAAAGCCAAGCAATCTTTGAGGCCGCAAAATAGGGACTGAAGATAAGACCGCACTTCTCGCGTAGCCACGACGCTTCCACCTTCTCCTTCAACATATCAATGAGGGGAGCTCCACGCAGATCCTGCCAGACTATCGCATTGTGCCAGACCTTACCTGTCTTGGGATTCCAGGCGAGGATGGTCTCCCTCTGGTTGGTGATGCCGATGCCTAGGATATCAGAACCTCTTGCCCCGACTTTCTTCATGGCCTTGACGATGCAGGATCCGCTGTTGTCCCATATCTCCCAGGGGTCGTGTTCCACCCACCCCGGCTGAGGGAAAATCTGTTGGTGTTCAAGCTGCGCTGAGGCAATATGTGCCCCTTTCTCATCAAACAGGATAAAACGGGTACTGGTAGTCCCTTGGTCCAATGCTCCTATATACTTCACTCAAGGCCTCCTCATTGAACCTAGTATAGCTTCTTGTACCCCTTTTTGAAAGCCAAAAAGCCACCACAACTTCGATTGACTACTTGAGATATCAAACCGGTCATTTCAAAAACAAAGGAAGGTATGCTATCATACTTCAAGCAAGGAGATCACCAATGAAACAGGTAGCCATTATTACAGGAGGTAGCAAAGGGATTGGATTCGCTATAGCTAAGAAACTTGGATTGTTAGAATATCAAATTGTCATTCTTTCGAGACAAAGTGAGATTGAATGTAAAAAAGCCTTGGAAGAGATTAAGCAACTTGGCATTTCATTTTTATATTTACAAGGTGATATAACTTCAGCTGCCGACAGAGAAAGACTAATAGAAAAGACACTTTCAAAATTTGGGGCAATTCATATTCTTGTAAATAATGCAGGTACAGCCCCCCTTCAGCGCAATGATCTCTTGGAAATGAATGAAACCAGTTTTGATCATGTCTTGAATATCAATACAAAAGGAACCTTCTTTCTCTCCCAAATCGTAGCAAAGCAGATTTTATCACAAGACCCTATCGATAGTCTGGGCAGGAGAGGTACCATTATAAACATTTCTTCCATCTCAGCACAGGTGGCTTCAATAGATCGGGGAGAATATTGTATCTCAAAGGCTGCCATGGGAATGATTACACAATTATTTGCTATACGCTTAGCAAGAGCTGGGATACTTGTGTATGAAATTCGCCCTGGGATAATTGATACGGATATGACAAAACCAGTGCATCAAAAATATGATAAAATGCTAGAAATCGGTGCATTTCCATTATCAAGATGGGGGAACAGGAGAAGACGTTGCTAACATAACCACAGCCCTTGTCTCAGATACGTTTTCCTATTCCACCGGAAGTGTTTTTTATGCAGATGGGGGTCTTGGACTGCAACAACTTTAAGTGTAACACGGGAAAATGTATTTTTTTACAGTTATATTGCAACTACTCAAGCAATATAATTAACCCTATATGCTTGAGTAGTTAATAAAAAATAATTGAAAACAAGCGTATGTCATTTCTGGCTGGGGTTACTGTACATTGCCCGTTTCCCGATAGCTTTCCCAAACTTTCTCAAAAAATAATGAGTGATCGGGGATCGCCCTTACCCGCCGCCAATCTATCACAATCCTTCCGTTACTATTCTCAGTTATCTGGGTCAGACCATCATCCTGCTCATCCTGCAGCTTGCATCTGAAAATTTCCTCGAGTTTGTCATAAGGGATAGAACCTTCAGCATTATAGTACATGGCTGAACCTCTACTCATACCCTTTTTTTCAGCATAGTCAATACATGATTGCATATATACCCTTTGCGCCAAAAGTGTATCGAATAATGAAAAAGCCCAAGGAAGACCCTGCTCAGGGACCCGAACTTTTTCAGCAAACTGATCTATCCCTTCCTCGATTATAGAAAAGGCCTTTTTCATCTGATCACTGCTTCTAAGGGGCCCTGCAACCCGGCTCATGTGTAAAGCGTACTCTTTAAGTAAACTACGGGCATTGTTTTCATCGACGGAAAGGATAGACCTAGTCATGGTAAGCACAGGTTCAATTGAAGCAACATAGTCTTTGACTTTCACCTCTGCAACTTTGTATTCTGATCTCTTTTTTGATATGTAATAAGCTATCCGTTGGGCCCCAACTTGACCTGAATTCAAGGCACTTCCCCCTGGGCGATAAATCCCATGGGTACCTGCAACTTCTCCACAAGCAAAGACCCCAGGAACATTACTCTCCCACCAAGAATTAACCTCTACACCACCATTGTTGTGTTGAGCACATACAGAAATTTCCAACCTCTGCGATTCCAAATCAATACCCTTGTTAAGATACAGCTGATAGGCTGGCTCATTCAATTTCCTTAATCTTTGAATAGGGGTTCCAAAACATGCATCCGTTTCCTGCAGATAGGTAGTTACTTCTGAAGAGAGAGTTGAAAAATCTATCTCAGACAACCCTACATTGTCCCTATAATCGAGAAAAACGCGACGCCCTTTACGTTCTGTTTCTCGATACACAAGTAAATCGATCAAAGAAGAGCCTTGTAACTTCCTAACATCGAAGGGCCATTGATAGCCTTTCTTAAAAGTATTATTTAGTAATTGTGACAAATCTTTAAAATAATCAACTAAAAATTCATGCTCGTTGCTGACTCCATCCGAATCGGTTGAAATAAAACGTGGCAATACTTGCATATATGATCCTGAAACATTCCATCGAGGATTTAAAGAAGCTATTCCAAATTGCCATTCTGTGAGGTTCTTGCCCCTAATACCGGCATTGAAAATTATTCCAGAAGCTCCTGTCTGACTCTCGGGAAATACTGATTTCCCATAGATGCTTGCTGGCCCCCCTGTAGCGAGCACTATATTATCAGCAAGGAACAGGTGGAATCGAAACTCCATTTCACAGTTCTTTGACAAATCATAGCATAAAAGTCCTTTATGGGTTCCTACATCGATAATTAGCTTTACCAGTTTATAACCATCGTAGACGGACATTTCTCTTCTTTTGATTTGATCATATAAAGCTTCATGCATTTTTCGTGAGGTTAGCGGGCCTGCTGAAGTTCCCCGTGATAGAGGATCATGGTCAGTTTTATACCCAACATATTCTCCGAATTGACTAAACGGAAAATCAACTCCAAATTCACATAGCCTAAAAAAACATTGTGCTGATAAGGCTGCTTCAGCTAAAGCAACATCCCCATCCCATTGCTCCACCAGCAAACAAAGTCTTCGCAACATCGAGAATTGAGTCTTTCTGATCTCCAGCCAAGGATAGCTTGTAATACGTTTGTTTGTCCGACCCTGTATTCCTAGAGGTTCCTGCTTTGATGTTTTCCGTAATAAGTGCAATGTCACTTACATTATAGTGCAACAAACGCTCAATAGTACTTAGACCAGCAGCCCCACTTCCGACAACAATTGTATGATGTATATGTGTCTGGATTGAAAATGACCCGATTTTATATAAATTTTCCATTTTGCTCTCATTATCATTACATTAAATTTTCTATACGAATACACACATATTTTAACAAGTGAAAACTTTTATACCGTTTCCCCTTCAATAAGAATTGATTTTAAACTTATTTCTTCAATTTCCTTATCCTTCGTTTTTAGCCGCTCTATCAATTTCTTGCTTGCTAGTGCACCACATTCATACAGGGGTTGTCTTATCGCTGTAATAGAAGGGTTGCACATTGAACATAGATTTAGGTTGTCTATACCAACTATTGATATTTCTTCTGGAACCTTAATACCATTTGTTTCAAAATATTTGAGAACACCTAACGATTGAAAATCGCAAGAAGCGAAAATTCCATCATATCGATTACCACTTTCCCAATCTTTTGCGATTATATCGTAACCATTATTCCGAGTCTTGCTCCCATCAAGAACATTTCGCTCATCAAAAGGTATTCCTGAATCTTTCAAGGCTTTGCGAAAGCCTTCGATTCTTTCTCTATAGACACCCAATCCAATATCTCCTGTAAGAATACATAGATTTTTACATCCGCTTTGCAATAATCTCTCTCCTGCCAAATATCCTACATCAATATTATCTATAGAAACCCGGTCAACTGTACCCTGAGTTCCATACTTACGAATTAGCACCACGATAGGTATCCCAAGTTTTGTTAGCTGATCAACATAAAAATCCTCACGGCTCGCAGTAATCAATAAAACACCATCGACATTTCTACTCACCAAGGAATTTAAATATTGGTACTCAGTACTCAAATCTTCACCAGTATTGCACAAATACATTTGATAGCCATCTGCACGAGCCATATCTTCTGCCCCTCGTGCAACTTCCGGGAATACTGGATTGTTAATGTCAGGAATTATCATACCGATAGTACGAGACAACCCTTCCTTAAGCCCTTTAGCAAGAACGTTAGGTGTATAATTTAATACTTTTGCTGCTTTAAGAATTGCTTCAAGAGTTTCTTTTTTTACAGAACCACGTCCACTCATAGCTCTAGAGACAGTACTAACAGAAAACCCTGAAAGTGAGGCAACATCATGTATGGTTGTCATATATCCACCTTTTCTTAAATTATCACTGAAGGCAACCACATTGTCAGAGCTGGAATAAAAATTACTCCAAGGACAATAAGGATCATAGAAACCATGAAGGGTATCATTGCTTTACTGACCGCTTCAATCGTTGTTTTACCAATATTACACGCAAGAAAAAGAACAGTTCCTACTGGAGGAGTAAACAATCCAATACACAACGTCATAATAATCATAAGGCCAAATTGAATAGGTTCAATCCCTAGGCGGATTGCAATCGGAAGGAAAATCGGGACAAAGATTATAAGTGCAGGAGTCATGTCCATAACAGTACCAACAAGTAAAAGAACAGCAAAGATCATAAGAATCAGTAGGTACCTATTTGTGGTAATTGCTAACATTGCATTAGCAATGTGCATGGGGATATTGCCATAAGCCAACAACCAGCCAAAAATTGATGAAGTTGCAATCAAAAACAATGCAACACCAGTAACCAAAGCACTTCTATAGAGCATTCCAGGAATATCTTTCCATACAATTGACTTATACACAAAAACTGAGAGAATAAAGCTATAGAAAGCTGCAATAACGGCAGATTCAGTAGGAGTAAAAGCACCCCCCAACACGCCACCCAGTATAATGACAAAAGTGAACAAAGGAGGAATGCCTTCAAAAAAGTAATGTACTTTTGTCTTCCAGTCTAGCTTTTCACATTTTGGATATTTACGTTTTTTTGATATATAATAAGCAACTATCATTTGAGCTAAACCAACTAATATCCCTGGAATAATTCCAGCTATAAACATAGCGGTTACAGAAACAGACGTTGCTATCGTGGAATAAATAATCATTGCATTACTTGGAGGAATGATCATACCAATTGTGGATGAGGTTGCTGTAATCGCCGTGGCAAAATCTCGATCATATCCAGATTCTACCATAGTTGGAATCATTATTGGACCGGTAGATGCTACATCAGCTTGAGCTGAGCCTGAACTTCCACCAAACATCATGCTTGTCATGACATTAACGTGTGCAAGACCACCTGTTATTCGGCCAACAAAGAGATTGGCAATGTTAATAAGCTTAATCGAAATATTCCCTTTTGACATAAATTCGACCAGAGATGATAAAAAACGGAATGCACATCAATGGAAAGGTATCAATCCCAGCAAAACATCGTTGTGCAATAAGAGTCAAGGAAATATCGGGTATTGTTGCCAGAATTGTAATCAAAGATGCCAGTCCAATAGAGAAGGCAACTGGAACTCCTAGCAATACAAGAGTCGCAAGCGAAGTAAAAAGAATAGTAGTCATCAGCATATAGCATTCCTTATTTTAAATATCGACTGAAATTGTATTAGAATTGGAAAAAGGGGTTTCGCCTTTTTTCCATTTCATAATAATGTAAGAAATCTGTTGTATTGAATTCATAATCATTAAAGAGCCACTAAGAGGAATACAAGCATACACTACAGACATTTTTACATTGAAAGACATGGCTGTCTGTCTTTTCCCTTCTATCATATATTCCCAGCCATATATTACGAGGATGGAGGAAAATATTATAATACATACATATGCTAAAATTGTCATAATCATTTGTGAACGGATATCTTTCAACTTACTTATGAATATGGTAAGCCCCAGATGAGATCCCGTTTTAACCCCTACTGAAGCACCTAAAAAGGTAATCCAGATCATAAAATAGCGAGCAACCTCTTCACTCCATCGGGAAGGATTGTTTAACATGAATCTAGAGATTACCTGCCATAAAACTATAAAACACATCAGTATCGTAAATACTATCAAAACGATTTTTATTACATTATCAATCCACTGAATCAATTTTCCCATGATATTTTACTATTCCCTATATTGATCGTAATGAGCACACAAAAGCCCCTTTGTATTATTTTAGTACAAAAGGGGCTTTGTCTATAGTATATTATTTGTAGTTAAGAATACTATCTATCAATTCTGCACCAGCTTCTTTTTTGTATTTCTCAAAAACTGGTTTACAAAGTTCTACAGCCTTGGCTACCTCAGCAGCAGGGAATTCATTGAAAACAGCACCACCCTTTATGGCTAGGTTCAAGTAATCACCTTCCTTTTCATTAAAGCGATTTATTCCCCATTCGCGAGCATATGTTGCAGCTTCAGTGATTGCATTTTGATTCTTCTCTGATAGTTTTTCCCATACCTTCTGGCTCATTACAAATGCACCGGGAACTCGGAGATGACCTGTATTTGTGATAAACTTGGCAGCCTCATAATGTTTTGAAGTATAATAAGATGCAAAATTGTTTTCAGCACCATCTACCGTCCCTTGCTGTAATGCAGTAAACACTTCACCATAATTAATTGGGGCAGGGGCTGCTCCAAGCGCTATGAAACCGTCCTGAGAGGCTCTCGAACCAGTAGTCCGGATCTTCATACCTTTGAGGTCTGCTACAGTATTTATGATTTTTCTAGCACTATAGACATGGCGGGCACCTTCATCCATATAGCTAATTAAATGAAAACCTGCTTCTTTCATTTTCAAAGCAACACTCTGGCCAATTTCGCCATTGAGTACATTCCATTTGTGCACATCATCTCTGAATATGTAAGGGATAGTAAAAGCTGCATATTCGGGTACAAATGCGGGCATTGCACCGCCATTAACACTTGTCATGCCCATAGATCCAAGCTTAACAGCTTCAAGTGCATCTTTCTCCTGTCCTAGCTGGCCATCAGAATACACTTCAACGACAATGCCACCATCGGAAAACTCATTGACTTTCTCAGCAAACACCTTGAGAGCTTCTACAACAGGATAATCAGCCGCGCTAACATGCCCTAGTTTATAAGTAATCGTCGCCTGCTGTCCAGATTTAGCCTCTGAATCACCTTGTGCTGACAAGGGAGCGATTACACACGTAAGAGCGAGAAGAACCACAAACAAGTTGTTCATTTTAATTTTCTCCTTAAAATGTTTTAAGACTTTTAGAAACGTTTCCATAAAAATTCTAATAATTATTTAATATATTGTATATATATAATTTAATTTTCTATAATTATTAGAAACGTTTCCATTAATCTAATCATATCATAAATTACAAAATCGTCAAGGTAAAAATTTATGATTTATAAAGATGGGATTTGGGATAAAGATGTGACAACCTTATGTTCATTTTGCCCTATGGAAGAAAGGCTCATTGTGGTATACTCCCACCATGAAACTGAAAGAAATACTTGAATGTGTCGATGGAAAGCTGATATGGGGAGAGTCCCATCTGGAAGACGAGGTTGCACGCGGCTTTGCCAGCGACCTGATGAGTGATGTCCTCACCATTTTGGAAGATGACATCCTGCTCATTACAGGGCTGTCAAACAACCAGTCAATCAGGACGGCAGAGATGAGCGATATCAGCAACATCCTCCTGGTTCGAAACAAACGTCCAAGCCAAAATATGATCGATATGGCAAAGGAACTGAACATATCGCTCTCCTACACCCCGTACTCCCTGTTCAAGGCGAGTGGCCTATTGTATGCAAAAGGATTGAAACCGGTATATTGAGATGCATGAAGAATTCACCATCCCTTCCAAGGACTTCTCGGTAGCAGGTGAGGCTTCAAGCAAGATCAAACGCATCTTGAAGCAACTGAACATACCACCGCAGAAGATCAAGCAGATCATCGTCGCCGTCTTTGAATCCGAAGTGAATGTCATTGCGCACTCCTATGGAGGGAAGGTGATCTGTGACATAGAGGAGGAGAGGGTGCTCATTGATGTCATCGACACAGGACCGGGCATAGAGAACCTGGACCTTGCAATGACTGAAGGGTGGTCGACTGCCTCCAGCGAGATCAGGGAGATGGGATATGGTGCAGGGATGGGCCTGCCGAATATCAAGAAAAGTTGTGATGAACTGAAGATCTATACGAAAAAGGGAGACCATACCCACATCTCCATGCGTTTTACCCTATAAGGAGCGTGCGATGACCGACCTGCCCTTTCACCACTCTCTGCATGTCATAGAAGAGAAATGCAAGGGTTGCACACACTGCATGAAACGTTGCCCGACCAAAGCCATCCGCATCTCCGGAGGAAAGGCAAGGATTTTCAGCGACCTCTGCATAGACTGCGGGCAGTGCATGGCCGTCTGCCCCAATGATGCCATTGAAGTCGAGCAGGACTCCTTCGATCAGCTAAATGACTACACCTACCGCGTAGGCATAGTACCAGCGGTATTTTTTGCCCAATTTCCCGACACCTTCTCCGAAGAGCAGATATGCTCAGCCCTCTATGAGGCAGGCTTCACCCATCTCTACCTCTCTGAAACAGGCGTAGACATTCTGGACAAGCTCGGAGCTCCAGAGGGCGAGCACTCCCTTCCCCTGATAAGCAACTTCTGCCCGTCGGTACAACGCCTTATCCAGATACGCTTTCCCATTCTCCTGGAAAACATGAGCCGCGTCAGGCCCCCCGCCCAGATGGTAGCCCTCTTTGCACAGGCGGAACTTGTACAAGAGAGCGAATCGATAGGCATCTTCTACCTTACCCCCTGTGCGGCAAAAATTGCCCAGATCAAGACCAAGGGGTCGGAGGACAACAGCCTCTTCCAAGGTGTCATTAACTTTGACACTGCCTACAACCGGGTCAGGACTTTCCTGGAACAGAACAAGCACCGAGATCATGCAGACAGACCCATTACCCTCTCCTTCCCCACCGTCACCCGAAAGGCAAGCCAGTGGAGCATGGTCAAAGGACAGAGCACAGCCCAAAGCGGGCGCTCGCTGTCGGTCGATGAGGTCCACAACGTCATAGAGTTCCTCGACCAGCTGGAGCAGGAAGAGGAGATCAATCTGGAGTTCCTTGAACTTGATGCTTGTGCTGAGGGGTGTCCCGGAGGAATCCTTACGGTACGCAACCGATTCCTTGCAAGCGAAAGGCTCAGGCACTGGTCACAGACCCTTCCTAAGGAGCTCCCTCCCTCACTGGTAAAACGCATCAACGACCAGAGCGACTTCCTGGCAAAGAACCTCTATCTCGAGGCTCCCCAACCCAAGGGTGCGATGAAGCTCGATCAGGATATCGGCAAAGCCCTGTACAAGCTGGAGAAAGTCCGCCAGATCCTCGCTGTCCTTCCGGGCATTGACTGCGGGCTGTGCGGGTCTCCGACCTGCAGGGCCCTCGCAGAGGACATTGCACAGAAGGAAGCAAGCATACGGTCATGTGTAGTGCTCAAGCTCAAAGACCCCAAGGAGCTCAACGCACTGGCCAAGATATGGGGGGAGAGACCTAGAGGGGCAAACGTCTCGACGGACGATCAAGAGCAGGGTTCTTAGCCTTCTCACTCTCCAGCAGTTGCATCCCTGCGATAGCCACAAACGAGTCCTCACCCTTAGCATGGGACAACAGCGCCTTCGCCCCTTCATTGAGGTGTTCGCTCGTCATACCCAGAAGCTGGTTACGTCTTATCGTCCTGAACTCATCGGTAATGTTGTAGAGGATTCTTCTGAAACAAAGGATGGCATTTTGAGCCGGTGAGAGAGGGCGCAAATCATTTCCCACCGTGGTGATGAGGGCATTCTCAATATCCTTGGCATCGACATCCTTGGTCGTATAGAGTTCCAGGCTCCTGGTGAAGTCTGCCAAAGTACCTGCGATTCGGGGATCACGATAGGAGCTGAAAAGAAAGAGCTCCTCCATGACATCAGCATGGGCTGATACCCCATAGGCCCCACCTTGGGCCCTCACTTTCTCCCAGAGATCGTTGCCTGTCATTATCTGGCCTAGCAGCACCTGGGCAGCCTGTTCATCACTACCCCGCTTGCTGGACCGCATAACGTATGCGCTGTAGCTTACAGTGGAAGGGAGGCGGTAGAGCTCCACAGCATGGGCGATGCCCTGGCTTACCTTCTCGTACGAACGAAACCTTGCCTCTATGGGCTCTTTCTCATCAAACAACAGGACAAATTTCTCATAGGAACGGACAAGATCCGCAGCGAGCTCCTCATCACATCCTAGGTGGAGCGTCAGACGCCTGCGGTTGTTCAGCTTCTCTTGCAAGGTCTTGAACTCCTCACCGACCAGAAACAGCTGTTCGTCATGGAGGTTCTCCAGAAAGAACCACTGGTCAAGACCTGAGAGCTGTTCCCCTTCATACTGTATGGTACTGAAGATGGATGCGGCGGAGAGGGATGCGAAGCTATGGGCTGCATAGGTTATGTTGTCCACATAGTCGCCCTTGAGATTGGTAAGGGCTGCCTGTAGACGCTCCAGATCTCCCACATTTGCTGCGGTTAAGAGACTATGCAAAAAGGTGAGCGCTTCACTGAAATCCTCGACCAGGGTTCGTGCCCTACAGACCAGAAGCATCCTGGGCGGCCCTTCGTGGGAGGATCCCATCTCCACATAGAGATTGGTGTCTCCGGTAAGGCTCTTGAGCCTGTTGGTAACCTCCGGATACTCCATAGCACCAATACCGGTCATCTGCAGCAGCCGGATATACAGGGGCAAGAGCAAAAGCTCACGCTCGGTGAGATCCTCAAGCTCGAATGCAAAGTCGGCATAGGCAATCTTATTGCAGAACATCTTTTTCAGGTACAAAGGCCTCTGGGCAATTCGTTGTTCCTCATAGGTGTTGGGTTCAATCACTGAGGGAAGGTCCTCCAGCTTGAGATAGGGGACCTTCTCCTTATCCTCTGGGGTATCACCCTCATTTTCAAACGCCAAGAAATGCTCGTTCTGCTGGGAGAGGGCCTTCAAGCCTTTCTTCCCCAGAGCATCAGCCTGAGCCTGTGCGTATTTGGCAATGGCGGAGAGCTGCCTTTTCTCATGTTCACTGTCAGCTCTGACGGTGACCAGACAGCGGTGGGGGTTATCAAGGAGGTGCTGCTGAATCCACTCTTCAAAATAGCGGGGATTCAAATCAAGTGCATCTTCCAATGCTTGCAAAGGGGCGCTTGTTCCGATGGTCGCTGAAGGGGATTGGTCTACCAACCACCCCTTGAGTGACCGGTTGAGGGCCCTGAATCCATTGGGAAAGCCCCCGGGAATCTCCTGCTGCTTGAAACGGGTACGTTTCATCGAGGAGGCGATCAGTGCCCTGTCGATGCCCCTGTCAACAATCTCCTTGAGGCAGGAGAGTATGAGATCCTGGGCCTCATCAGCCTTGCCGGCGTCAATGCCTTTGAAGCCGACGGTAAACGGCATCTCCCTAAAGTCGGCGCTCATGCCGCTTTCAGGGGAGATATCCTTGCCGAGCTCCGCATCGAGCAAAGCCTTGTAGAGAGGAGAGCCCGGATTTCCCAGAAGGATATCCACCAGTGTCGAGAGGGTAATGAGAGAGAGCGGGTCGCTTGCTTCACACGTTGCCCAAGACAGAACAACCGAGTTGACATTCTCAGCCTCCCCTTCCTCCACCGGGCTGGTGAAGGAGGTCTTTCTAGGAGCCTTCCAAGCCTCGGAGAGGGGAGGAAGGCTGTCCACGTTGAGCTTGGCGTATGATCGTAGGTATTCGCTGTCCAGCATCTGCAGTCTTTCACCCACCTCCATATCACCATACATGAAGAGCTTACAGTTTGAGGGGTGATAGAACATGCTGTAGAAGGCAAGGAACTGCTGGTAGTTCAGTTGGATGATATGCTCGGGGTCGCCACCTGAGTCAAATGCATAGGGGGTGTCTGGGAAGAGGGAACGCACGCTGTTGCGTCCTACGATGGTGTCATGGTCGGCGCTGCCTCCAAGCATCTCGTTATAGACAACACCTTCAAAGTGGCACACCTCCCCCTCACAGACCATGCGCACACCTTCCTGCTGAAAAGTCTCCTCACGCAAGAGCGGGGCAAAGACCGCATCGGTATAGACAGAGAAAAGGTTGTCAAAATCCTTCTGCAGAGGACTTGCTGCCGGATACATCGTCCTGTCTGGATAGGTCATGGCATTCATGAAGGTATTGGTGCTTCCCTTGAGCAAGGTCATGAACGGATCCCGCACGGGGTATTTTTTCGACCCTGCCAGACAGCAGTGCTCAAGGATATGTGCTATGCCTGCATCATTGCTGGGTAGGGTTCTGAACACATAGCTGAAAAACAGTTCCTTGTCGTCATTGATCACCTGGTAGACTTCCATCTGGGTGGCAATGTGACGAAACAGATACCCGGTAGCCCTGTACTCCTCAAGGGGTGAGACTTCAGAAAGGACAAAACCAGAAACTTCATCACCAACGGCCCATTGTCTTTCACTCATTGCTCTTATGCTCCTATTCAAGAGGCAACACTAGCATGAGTGTGGGTGATTGACAACCCATGGGGCAAGATCTACCCTTTGGAGATGATATACATAGGAAGTCACACCAGCATTGCAGGAGGTCTGGAGAATGCTGCCATAGAAGCTAAGGCCTTGGGAGCGACCGCCTTCGGCATGTTCACCAAGAACCAACGCCAGTGGTCGGCAAAGCCAATCACTGAGGAGGAGAGCCACAAATTCAAGGAGAAGCTCAAGGAGCTTGGGTATTCCAAGGACCAGGTCCTTCCCCATGACAGCTACCTCATAAATCTGGGAAATCCAGATGACCACAAACGTCGGCAGAGCCTCGATGCCTTCATCGACGAGCTACAAAGAGTAGGGGAACTGGGCTTGGACAAGCTGAACTTCCACCCGGGTTCGCATGTGAACAAGATTGACCGAAGAGGAAGCCTCTCCTTGGTTGCAGAGGCTCTGGATGAGGCCTTGAGTTCCACAGAAGGGGTGAGGCCCATCATAGAGACTACTGCAGGACAGGGCAGCAACCTGGGTTCCAGTTTTGAGGAGATTGCTCAACTGCTCTCCCTGATCAAGCAAGATCATCGAGTGGGAGTCTGCATCGACACTTGCCACATATTTGCCGCTGGCTATGACCTGAGAAGCGAAGAGGCCTTTCACAAGACCTTCGAGGATTTTGGCAGGACAGTGGGATTCGACAAGCTTGAGGGAATGCATCTCAACGATGCAAAGATAGCATTGGGGAGCAATCTGGATAGGCATGAGAGTCTGGGTAAAGGGCATATTGGCATTGAGCCTTTCATCCGCATCGCACAGGACTACCGTTTCAGAGGCATACCCCTTATTCTGGAGACGATAGACAAAACGCTATGGGCTGAGGAGATCACCATGTTGAAGGACTATGCCAAGAAAGGGCAATCATGAACAGGCCTGAACTCCCCTTTGACAAGCCCATGCTCTTTGGTCACAGAGGCTACTCAAGCCTGGAGCCGGAGAATACGCTTGCATCATTTCAACTCTGTGTGGAAAAGCACATACCAGGGGTAGAACTCGATGTGCAGCTCTGCAAGACAGGGGAACTGGTTGTTGTCCATGATGCGAATATGAAGCGTGTCGGCAACAGGGATGCCCTGGTCTCAGATCTTACCTTCAAGGAACTCAGAAGCCTTGATGTTGGAAAGGGGCAACAGGTACCTCTGTTGAGTGAACTCTTTGAGAGGTGCAATGACAAGTTGTACTATGACATCGAGCTGAAGGTTCCGGGTCTGCAAGACGGGGGCCTTGCTGAGAAGACCTGGCAGACCATCAAGGCCTTTGGCCTTGACAGCAGGTGCATGATCTCCTCCTTCAATCCGTTTGCAGTTCTCAGGTTCAACAAGGTGAGCAGGTTCACCCTTCCCACCGCCGTCATCTTTGACGAGAGCCGTTCGGTCCCCACTATCTTCCACCATGGGTGGGGAAGGCATATCGCCCGATGCTCATACCTCAAGCCACCTCTTGCCCAGCTTGATGAGGCTTTTGTGCAGAAGTTCACTCACCAGAAAGGCTATCCTCTCTGTGTCTGGAATGCAGATGATTTGGATGAGGGAAGAAAGGCACTTGCCTTGGGCATCGCAGGTCTCATTAGCAACGATCCGGCCCTATTGCTTCCCTTGCTACGCTAGAAGAAAGAGGGAAGCAACAGCGAGGAACTTATCTGGCCAAATCGGAGAAAGGCTTTTTTCTTCGCATCTTCTGGCAAAGTGGCATAGGCCACCGCCTCCACTTCCAATGTATCGGAAAGGAGAGTTCTCCTCTCCACATCCCACAGCTGTACGCTTCCGGTGACCACCACTACGCTCTGATCCCCTATGCGCGTCTCATCGACCACACCTGCTTTTCCATTGAGGACCAATTGCGTCCCTGGAGCCTTGAGGAGCACCTCATCATAGAGCTCTGTCTCTTCCTCCTGACTAAGGTCCAAGGCCCTGATCGTGACGAGCCGACTATCATAGAGGTCGATCAACGCAGTGAGGGCCTCTTTTGTGGTGCGTAACGTCCCTGTATACTCGTATTCACGAATATCCGCTGCGATGGTTCTGGTCGCATACCCTGATATGAGCGAATAAGGAAAGTCTATGCCATGCTCGTCCAATGCCGTCTGCAAGGGAATAAGAGATTCCTGGGGGATCTTCTGTTCCAACTCCGACAGTGCTGAGGCAAAATCAACGGAGAACCGGATGGAACCTTCCCCCACCAACCCATAGTTATATGGGACAAACCGTATGGACCCATCAGAGGCTGTGTTGAAGATAAGTGAGTCCGAATATCCCTTTCCCAAGCTATTCAGCGCATCAAACCGGGCTACAACCGGGGCGTTGAGCACCTTAGGGGAGAGCAGTCGGCTCTTTCTTCTCAGTTGCACAGTAGCCGTAGCCTGCAGAGGATCGCTCTTGCTCAAGGAGAAGCGCAAGGCATTGATGAAGGTGATACTTTTGGCTAGCAGGGCATCAACCTCATGTTTTTTGGTGGTGACAGGGCCCTCTGAAGCAATAAGGGCAGCATCAAAATAGAGCATGATGGCCTTGGTGTCGTTGTTCGAGCGGTATGCTGAGTCAGCATCACGTATCAGCGAGGCAATATCGCTATCGCGCTTGAGAACCGCATTATAGACGCTGGTTCGCCTGGATTCCAGCTTTGCCGTATCGACTGATGCGAGAAGGTAGTACTGGGCAGGAGAGCGGGGGTCCGTCTTGGAGTATTCGTTTACGATGTTCAGCCCGAATGCTTCGATGGCATCGGTGGTGGTCAGTTCACGATAGTAGGTACCCTGTATCGGCTGCCCTACAAACGCTGACAATTGGTTAAGGATATCTTCATACGCCATCAGTTTTGCATTGAACAGGACCTGAGTATTTCCCTTTCCCACAAAGGCGGTCCTGTTTGATGATGAGACAGGGGTATAGACCCACGACGGCAGGCCTTCCACCTGGGAGCGAACCAGGTTTGAGAGAGAGGTACAGGAGGAAAAAGGTGCGAGCACCAGCAAGATCAGCAACAGCGTTGCTGAAAAGCCCAAACGATAGCGCCGGTTCCTATGTTTCATGGTAAGCATCCTCTACCAAGTGTACGCCAAGCCAAGCTGCATGAACAGACCTGAGCTGTAGGATTTGAGGTCTGAGGCCCAATGCTTGGTTCCCACCCCGATATCGATACCCACAACCTGCCCCTGATAGCGATAGCTAAAAACAGCACCGCTTCCATAGAGCATGGGCCCATCATCCAGAGCGTACCCAAGGCCCAGAGTGCATCCCATGGCAACCGAGCTGTTCCTCCAGAAACCCGCGTGAAGGCCAAAGGCCATTGATAGGGGGAATCGGACGTTCAACCCTACCTGTCCATATACGGTGTCGACAGTAGACCCAGCTACGTCAAAGCCTCCTCCCAACACCAGAGTAAGGGGATAGAGGCCAACGTCCTGGCCATACAAACCCTCGAGGGAAATGAGAGAATCGGGTCTTGTTCCTAGCAAGCTTGAAATGGAAAGAGAGGCGGATTTTCCTGCCTGCTTCTCCAGTTTCATGCCAGGAAGCAGTTTTTTTCCGCTGGTACTCACCAAGAGAGAGACCGGAGCCTCTTCATCAGCAAGTACACGCCGGACAACTACAGTTGCCCAGGTACCTCCCTCTGCATCGAGACCCTTGTAGGAGTCTCCCTTATGCAGGGGGGAGAGGGAGGCATACCCCTGGTCATAGGTATGGGCAACAACCAGAGAAGCCTCGACTTCAAAGAGGTCCATCCCATCATAGAGGAGCATGGAGGAGAGTCTCTCCTCCAAGTGCCTTGCATCATTTGCCTCAGATCTCAGGCAGAGTTGGAGGGTCCTCTCCCCATACGTGAAGAGAACCGTGGCAGAAAGAGCATTCTCCCTCGGCTCAACGAGGTCTGAAATGGTGATGAAGAGCTCCCCCTCCCCTCCCATTCGGGAGAGCAGGGAGTGATTGGCAACACGTTCGACCACAGCCATCAGGTGTGCATACCCAGGCTCCCCCCCCCTTGCCTCCAAGACCAGCGTAGGTCTGGCAACAAGAGAGGAGAGGCAGATCAGAAGTATGACAGGGATGAGTGCACGTCTCACTTCTCAGAACCTACCTTGATGATCTCCTTGACGAGTGTGGCACTATCGACCATGGCTGGAAGGGCTGCCCATTCAAAGCGTGAATGCAGATTATGCCCCCCGGTAAAGATGTTCGGACAGGGAATCTTGTGCTCATTTGCCATCCTAGCCCCATCGGTGCCTCCCCTGATGAGGGCCTCTTGAAGATGCATACCCAAGCGTCTGCCGGCTTCACGCAGGTTGTCCATGGCGATGGGCTTTTCTTGTGCCACCAAAGCCATGTTGTAGTAGACATGCTTTGCCTCAACACTGACCTTCCCTTGGGGATAGAGGGCCTCAGCACTCTTGGCAAGCAGTTTCAGGGCTTCAATGCGGCCATTGAGGATTGCAAGGTCAAAGTCCCTAAGGTAGATGGTGAGGTCGACCTCAGTGGCTGTCCCGCTGATGGTATGGGCACAATAGTAGCCATACCTCCCATCGGTAGCCTCAGGGCTCTCCGCCTGTGGCAGTGCGTTGATGAAGAAGGCTGCCATGGTGAGGGCATTGACCAGCCTACCCCGGGCTGCACCCAGGTGGTAGCTCACTCCGGAAAAATGCACATTGACAGTAGCGGCATTGAAGCACTCGCTCTCTATCTCAAAACGCTTGCCTCCGTCTATGGTATAACAATATGCACAATCAATCTTGTCATAGGGAAAGGTATCCATCCCACTTCCGGTCTCCTCGTCACTGGTAAAGATGAGTTCCAATGGCCCGTGCTTGAAGGAGGGATCATCATTGATGGCTTGTGCCACTGCCATGATGACGGCAACCCCTGCCTTGTCATCGCTGCCTAGCAAGGTAGTGCCGTCGGTGACAATGAGGGTCTCTCCCTTATACTGCACAAGCTCCTGGTTATCTTCAACATTGATGGTATACTCGTTGTTCAGGGGGATGTCAGATCCATCGTAGGCTTCGATTACGCGTGGCTTCACACCGTTTCCGGGTACATCATCAGCGGTATCGACATGTGCCATGAACCCGATGGTGGGAACCTCATAATCGAGGTTGGAGGCAATGCGGGCGATGACCACTCCCTTCGTATCGATATGTATGTCAGTGTGTCCCATCTGCCTTAGCTCGTCCACCAGCAGGTTCAGCAGGTCCCACTGGCCATCGGTGGAAGGGCTCTTTGTTGCGACGACGGTATCGTCACTCATCGTGTCTATTGCCGCATATCGTAAAAATCTCTGAAGAATATCTTCAGCAAAAGTAGTTCTCATTGCTTTTCTCCTATTGCCCCATTATTCCACAAACCCAAGCGGGGGGCAACAAGGAAAGAGAAGACCCTCCGAAGAGGGCCACATGCGCCAAAGGACCGACTAAACATTGAAATTATATTTCTTGAGCATCGGCTTGACCATATCTATGACGTTGTACAGGGCAAAAACACAGATGACAATACCGGTCACCACATAGCCCCGTTTCAGCGTTGTCCCTACAGCTATCATGCTCGATGCCAGGGCAAAGGAGACTTCTGGCTCGGTGGTGACCGAGATGAGCCACTCATTGAAGGATTCGTCCAACTCCCCTCCAAACTGGTAGTAGCGCCAGATGGACATCACCGTGCTGGCTACAACCCCACTTGCTATGGCGATGGCCGTTGCTGCTGAGATTTTCCCCCAAAACACGACAGTGGGGATACAGGCATAGACAACCCCGGCAGTGAAGAGCACGATGGATCGGGTCAGCAGCTTCTGCATATCCTTCCAAAAAGGAGCACGCTGTGAGGGAGAGAGAGCCCTTGAGAAGTGTTCTGCCTCTGAGAGCATCAGCGAACGGTTTTCAGAGAGCTTTTGCTCCAGATCTGCCATCTCCTCTTCACTGATCAGGTTCCGGGCAAAATCTACCACCCTCTGGGCCTGGTCTTCAGAGCCTACATCGTTTACGGCATAGCAGAACTCCAGATACTCTCTGCCCTGCTCCTCTGAAAGGGTACTCTGTACAATATCAGAACCCGAATAGTCGGAAGACGAGAGCGCACGGGTGATATCCTCTTCCAGATACTCCCACACCACATCCTTCTGCTCATCAATGATTCTGGCCACTGTCGGATAGAGTTCCTTATCCGTAATCTTTGCTTTGGTGTGAGCTTCCCAACCCATGGAACATCCCGACAGGGGGATGACCAACATGACCAATACCATCCAATTGAAGATGTATTGCATCTTTTTCTCCATATTGCACTCCTTCAGACTCTTGCCCTGACAAATCTATCTCTTCTCCTCATAGGCTGGGGATGGCAAGGAATTCCCAACCAAACAGAAAAAAAATGCGGAATTTTGTACGATCGGGAAACGTACGCATCACAAGATCATATTCGGATTCGAAGACTCCACTGGGGTCGGTGATGACGATTCTCGGCTCAAGATAGAACGACTGAGTCATCTGCCAGGTATAGCCAAAGGCAACTTCATTAAGGTATAGGGTACTCACTTCCGGCTTGTCCAAGCCAGTGAACAGGCCCATCTGTATCAATGAGACAGAGAGGTAGAGTCCGTTGTTCCATGGATGATAGTCAAGGAAAAGGCCAAATTCCCAGAGCTGAACATCATTGTATATGAGATCGCTTGTCAGGGAGACGGGAAGACGAAGAGAGAACTCAGTGCTGATATCCATCTTCACTTCTGCTTTAGTCTGCATCGTGGGCAATACCAGTGCGTCCAGGGCCCTGAGGTCAAGGGCAAGGGATAGGGAACTCTCCTGTGTCGCCCAAAGTGATGAGAGAATCAGGGTTAGGGCTATTGGCAACAGGGCTCTTTTCATCACTCACCTCTTGAAACCACCCTACCACCGGCTTGCATAAGGATGAATTCTCCAAACTTACTACCTAAGACGGAGAATGAAATGAGGCCAAACCTGTTGCATGGTTTGGATAGAAGACGATCCACCATCCATCTCTGTCACTTAGCTCATTTCTTCAGGAGCACTAGGGATCAAAGCTCAATTCGTTCCTTTTTCGTCTCTCCTATGCTAGACTTGTAGGGCAAAGGCCCGTATTTTTGTTATACTTACTAGAGCAAGGAGCTTTGTGTGAATAAAACTTGGTCAATTATACTTATTGTTGTCGCCTCTCTGGTTATCGTGGGAGGTACCTTCTGGTACTTTGGTGTGCAAAAAACTGGAAAACCAGAAACACCTTCCCCGTCTGCTATTGTAGAACCTACAGACGCACAGCCACCACTGGCAGAAGCCACAGAAGGCCCCAAACCCAAAGTCACCACTGAACAGACTCTTCCGGTTGCTGTCTCCAAGACACCGACCGCACAACCAAAAAGCCCCGTTGTAACGTCTCCATCAGCAGAATCTGAAACACAAGCCATACAATCTGATAAAGCATCCCTTGGAAAACCCACACTGAACAGGCAGATTCCCGCACCTATAGCCCCAGTCATGAGCAAGCAGGGGGGATTTGCCCTTCCTTCCCTTGGAAACACGGGCGATGATGAGGATACAAACAAAGAGCCCCTGACCTCCGTCCTGGCCAAGGAAGAACTGTCTCCGAAAGCAGATATGATCACGGCTCCCACCAAGGAAGAGTCCCCAAAGACCGAAAGGCCTGAAGGCCAAGTTGAGCCTTCTGCCATCAACGACGTGAAGATAGAGAAGAGCCAGAAGGATGAGGCCACAGAGGCCTCGGGCATATTCGCAGCTAAGAAAGAAGAAGCCTCTCCTGTTGCCGATGAAGAGGTAATCCTTGAGGGTAAAAAAGTGCCTGTCCAAACACTGCCACAAGTAGTGACAGAGGAGCCGGCCGCCAAAGAAGTGCCCCCTGTTGTAGTGGCTCCCCCGACAATGAAGACACTTACCAGTACGACTGTGGAGGCAGAGGAGAAGATGCTGGAAAAGCCAGCCATTGAGGCAAACCTTTCGGTCTCTTTCCTTGACTACAACATCCCCTATGACTTCACCTCTCCAGAGAAAAGCTTCAATGTGAGCTTGGATGTCATGAGCCAGAAGGAGGTGTTTGGTTGGGGAGGCACATTGGAAGTTGGAAGAAATACTACCGCTGATGTCGTACAGATAAGCCTGCTTGCAAAGACCTCGTGGAAAATCGGAAAGGGTGTGGTGACCTATCCCCTTTCCCTCTCGATCGGGCCGACACTCTTCATCGATTCTGCAGCAAATACCCCCGAGTTTGGCCTGAAGGCAAAATTCGGAGCTGGAGTGACCTATGCAATTTCAGAATCATTCAGGATGTTCTATGCAGTGGGAATCGGAGCCACCTATAATTTTCAGGACAGCTCCTCCTTCAGGTTTGCCCTGGAGCCCATCAGAGTCGGTGTAGGGTTCAGCTTCTAGGCTCTGTGCTCTTAGTCGCTTCAGCAAAAGAGGGAGCCTCTGATGCATCTCCTGAAACCTCCACTACCTGAGGGATCAGGTGCTCACCCTTCCAGCCAAGGGCTTTGATGATCGCCTCTTTCTGCTTGACAGCCTTACCACTCAAAAAGCTGACCGTCCCCTCATCCAGGTAGAGTATGAGCCCCTTTCGCATTCCAAGGACCTTACCCACACCCAAGCTTCGAATTTCAGAGACATCCAGAGACCAGACCTCCTCACAGGGGGTCTGTCTTGTCCTGCCCTTCTGTATGCGTTGATACAGTTTCACATCGCCTTCGGTGATGACCAAACGACCTCTGGTGAGGTCCCCATCTCCACTGGGAGGCACTTTCCCACAGAAAAGGGAGAGGGTATACTCCTCTTTGCGAACTTTCTTCACATCCATGTCACTGACCCAGTAGGATATGACATAAAACAGGAATACCAAGAAAAAGAGCAGAGGGAATATCATGTAGTACGCCACTATCCCGATAAGAGAAGGGGAAACAAACACTACGACAAGGGTCAGGCCCAACAAAAGCATTTTCAAAAGGGTTTTCATACCCAAGACTGTAATGCCTAGGGAAGAAAAAGAAAAGCCTCTCCAAAGGTTGAAGCGGTTTGCCATAAGGGAAACCTTTCTGGGTGGAGGCTACTATGAAACAAGTTCGTACCATGACCGGTTTTTTAGTTCTTATGATGATTCTTGTCATATGCTTGACCGGTTGCAAAGAGGAGCCTGGACGATCATCCCTGCGTTTGAGTATGCAGAGCAATGATATCCAGAATCGCTCCATCCTACCACAGGACACCCCTTTGGAAGTGTCTCGCTATGCCGTATCCGGGGTGGGGCCACAGGGCAGCACCTTCGAAATGCAGAGTACAAATCCCTCTATGGAGGTTGAGGGATTGCTGATGGGTACCTGGGAAATCAGCGCTATAGGACAAAACGAGTTCGGGGTAAACCTTGTGTCAGGGCATACCAGCTGTTCGCTGACAAGCGAACCTACCAATGCTGTCATTGAGCTGAAAACCCTGACCGGAACCGGGACGATGAAGATTGAGTTTACCTGGGACAAGGCGAAGATCTCAAGCCCAAGCATCGAACTCTGGGTTACAGATTCCGATGGGATAAAGACTAAAGTCAACCCAACCACCAGCAACTACATAAACGGGTCTGTGCACTATACTGACACCTATCCTGCAGGATCCTATATGCTCCAGGGTCGGCTCTATAGCGGAAGTACTGCTGTTGCAGGCTGTGCAGAAGTGGTACGCATCGTAGGAGGCAAGACCACAGAGGGGATCATCCCCCTTGACCTTGACAAGTATCCTGAGATTCCAAGCAGCCTTACTATGATCAATAAGGTCGGGACGCCTGTTGAATGCGCCATCTCAGGTATCACAACACCTGTTGCTGCTCTGCAGGAAGTCACAGCGAGTGTCTCTGTGCCTGCATCAGAAAATAACGAGGAGCTTGGTGTCCTATGGTTCCTTGATGGGGAGCAGATATCCTCTTCCCTGGATTGTACGTTTACCCCAAGCACCGGGAAGCACAGATTGGATCTTATCGCAAAAGGGGCCCTCCTAGCCAGTTCTGGATCGGCCAGCATCTCCTTCGAGGCCAAAGTAGCAGGTACCCCGGGCTTTCCTGTACTTGCTAACACGGTTACGGACAATACCGACGGCCTACATATCAGTGGGAATACCAAGATGGCATTTCTTCCTGATGGAAAGGTTTTGCTGGCGAGCTCAATGCACAACACCCTACAGATTTGTAGAATTGTCCGAGATTCGTTGGAAGTGATCAGGTCCTATACCCAGGCAGACGGGTTCAACACTGCAAAGATATCCGACATTTTGGTCGATAAGACCACAGCAAGGGTCGCCATTGCCGACAACCAAAACCCAGGCATAACGCTATATCAGTATAATACAACCAACGCTTCCCTGACCAAGCTCTTCTCCCGTGACAATGTGTATTTTAGGCCCAGCAGCGGTGATAAGACATTTGAAAGCCTCAGCTCTCTCATGTTGGATCCTGTCTCAGGCATACTCTACAACGTTGTTCCCGGAACAAACATACTTCCAAATTCTCATTTCTTTGCTTCTCAGGGATCAGAATTCAACACGTACGAATGTACATCTTGGTATTTTGACCCCCATACGATCAGCGGAGTGACCATCTCACCATTTTTTGACAGGGCAGCCTGGTACTCTACCGAGCACAGCCGGATCAAGATTGGGAAACGTACTACAGGTGGATACCTTTTCGGATATCTTCGAGAATACGGAGATCCAGAGACGCCATACCTCAATGGCATCAGTGCAGCAGAGTTTATCAGCGACATTGACCTGATTACCGGAGGAACCAGCCACCTAAACCGTTTCCAGTATTCGACCTACATTGCTGATACGGACAAGGATGGGTGGGAACAGGTGGAGACCTGGATATCCGGTTCTGATGGTATCGGGGATATGTTGGGTATCGTACAGCTCGTCACCAATGCATCAAGGAGCAAACTCTATGTCTTGTGCAAGGAGAGCAAGAATATCAAGGTATTCTCCATACAGCAAGGGACAAACTCCCTGATGTATGAGCATACGGTCTCACTTGCAGGCTTCATCCCTTCCAAGATGCTCATCTCCCCAAACAAGGAGCATATGCTCGTCGTATCTGATACCAACAACCAGATACTGATCTTCAACATCCCCCAGTAGGGGACAAAGATGATCCGATAGGAACATCCGGGTATTCCAAAGGTCCAGGGAATACAGAACGTTCATCGAACAAGCATACAAACTTCTGAAGGGAGTGCTGGGAGGCACTCCCTTTCCCTATTCCTTGCCTTATGGTTCAACATATAAGATTACCATGCCATGGAATCCTATCAGAGATCTTGGCGATCATTTTCTGAATACCAAGATCCTGCCTAGGATGTATCACCTGAAATCAGTGCAGCGTAATAATTCACGCAGCCATGAGAGGCCCTACTACGTTTGTCGTATTTTCATGCTTTCAACCCAAATCATACATATGTACAATAGGATTGTGTATGTATCAGACGTAATTTCCCCTTAGTTCCAGTAAGGAGAAAATTATGAAAAAGTGCATCGTATTTTGTTTTATTGTCATAAGTACGTTCAGTATTTATGGAACCACAGGTAAAGAACTCTCTCGTTTAATGATCCACGTAGGAAGTGGAGTGACATCGTTAGACAACAAACCTGTCATTTCATTCAATGGGGACCTCACCTTCGCCATGACCTCTAGGCTGAACCTTGGAATGTCAGGCAGCGTCTTCCATACCTTGGAAAGGGAGTATACGGATTCTTCAGGGAAAACCTATCAGGCTGAATCAGCAACAACAGAGATATTCCTGCAGCCACATTGGGCTTTTGATGACAAGTGGGATATGGGAATCAAACTGGGGACAGGTATCCAGCTAGTCCAGTTTCGTTATGAAGAAGCCTTGCGGGATACGCTAGTCTGGACTGACGAGTTACTTGACAAATTGGAGATACCGTCCCTGAGCGCCAGTGTCACCCTGCAGTATTCCGTATGTCCTTTACACAGCCTACAGATGGAATTCGGATACAGGCACCTCAAGGATACTGTCTCGCAATTCACTGACCAAAACCAGATACAGGGTTCATTCTTTGGAACGCTCCAATACGGATTTAGGATATAGCTATGGAAACTACTGTCGAACACTACAATAGGTGGGGAGCGGTCCTTATTTGGATCCTCCTGTACTCTTTGATCATCATATTCCTACCCTTCTATAGGAAGTGTGGAAGAAAACCCAAAACTGCGTATCTTGCCTTCATCATTGCATTTGCCCTGGAAATGTTTGGGATCCCATTCTCCCTATACTTTGCCGGTTGGGCATTTGGGGTTCATCTGCCTGAAGGTATGTTCTGGGGGCACACATTAGTCAATTCCATTGGCCATGCAGGCATGTATATTGGCATTGTGCTAATGGCCACAGGTCTTATCCTCATCGTCTCCGGGTGGCAGCACATTTTCACAGTGTACTGGAGCAAGGAAAAAGGAGAGGGAAAGCTCGTTCAGGATGGAATATATGCCTATATCAGACACCCTCAATATACAGGACTGTTTTTGATAACTCTTGGCATGATGTTTGAATGGCTGACCATCCCCCAATTGGTGATGTGGCCTGTAATCCTAATAATCTATATCCGGTTAGCACTGAAAGAGGAGAAAGAAATGCTAGAGGAATTCGGTTTGGCCTACAGTGTATACAAAGATGACACGGGGATGTTTTTCCCAAAATTGAAACGGAGGGTTCATGACCGCTGACTTCTAACAGGTGCCATACCTGCGATATTCCTATACGGGACCAGTACAGTCCTTGACTTCATGACTTGCCGGTCCCACATATCAAAAACCCCAAGAGGTAAGGAGCAGCCCATTCTTTCTGTGGGGATCCGAAATTCTCGCGCAACGTTTAGCACTAAATCTCTGACCTACCCGGGACATCGACTCCGAAGGCCTCAAAAATCAGGCGGGCTCCCTTGGTCGGGGTTGTGTATACCGGCTTGTATCTACCCTTGAATTTCACCACGGAGAACGCAGCAACCCTCCTGAGCACATCCCGGTAACTCTTCGCATATTTACTAAAGCTGCTCCCCTTTTCCTCAATGACTTTCCTGATCGAAGTCAACAGTGTCAACGCTACAAACTGGATGAACAGCCTGCCATACATGGCAGAGCTTGAGTGCACCCGTATTCGCTGACAGTCCAACTCATTCTTCAGATCATCAAACAGCTGTTCGATCCCATTTCGCTCCCGGTAGTGTTCAAGAGCAGTCTTTGCATCTTTCTCCGCATTGGTATAGATACACCAGTAACCGAAGAAATGCTCATCAAAATAGGTCTCAGGTTTTTTTATCGCCTTGATCTTCTGTCCGTTCTTTGTCTTGTAGCCCAGTTCAAAGAACTCCTTGTAGAAATCCTTATGAGCGTTTACCAGTTCACCGCTGTGCAGCTCATCATAGCATGCGCTGTAGTGTCGCATAAACGCCTGCTTACTCTGCATGCCGATTTCATCATCATGGTAGATGTGCAGCCATGCCCTCGAACCATCAGGTAACGGTGTATAGTGGGTCACAGACTCAATAATGGTTCCATTATCTTTGCGGATGTACCCGCTTACGTTTGACATCATCTGTGAGCGTTTCTGCTGTATCAATGGATGGGTCCACTTCACTATCTGAGGAACAGGAATGATGAACTTGATGCCGTTACAGGCAACGAAGTCAAGATTCTCCTGACTGTAGAACCCCCTGTCCATGATGAATACCGAAGGCGCTACATTCAGTTTCTTCAGCTTCATCACGGTCTCCTGCAATGTTCGGCTATCATTCATCGAACCGGGAAGCGGAGAGAACCATAAGGGTATATCGGTAGTCTTGGCAGAGAGCAGGGCAAAGTTGATCTGCGGCAGTTTCTCCCGGTCGCGGTTGTAACCCCATTCGATGTAGTGATTGTGCTTTGCATAGGAACTGATACTGGAGATATCGTAGCAGAGGCTTTTGCCTTTGGCGTTTTTAGCCATCCAGGGCCCAAGGAATGTGTTTATGGTATCTTCGTTCAGCCGATGCAGCAGTTCACTGATACGTTCTGAGGGAATGATCTTTTTCCCGTGACTCTCCATCCAGTATTCAGATGTGGACAGGGGTGAGCCTGTGCAGAGAATGTAGGAGGCAAGATCAACGATGGACTGTGCATCATCCTTGCCGAAAGCTTTCACCAGGTAGGGATTGATTCCTGTACGTTTTACCGCTTTTTCTATGATCAGGCGCTCTCCCATCTGAACAGTAGTTGATATGTTGTCCACTGACGCCTCAGCCCGCTGAGAGAGTTTATAGCTTGGACCGAAGGTGATCTTCCCACCTTTCTCTGTGGCTGTTCCTACCAGTTTATAGTGGTGAGAGGTCTTTTTGGTTTCAGGATCATAGACCGGGTTGTCGATATTGACGTTATAGCGTCCGCGCTGCTTATTCCATACGTATTTGTAGTCCTTATTCATGCTAAACAGTATAGCACTAATTCAAGCAGGAAGCAATGACAACAAGTTGTTCTAAGAAATAAATTTGTGCGATTTTCTCAGCTGTTCATGCTATACGCTGCGCGAGATTTTCGGTGGGGATATGTATTGGAAGACCGAAAACCAGTGGAGATACGATACCTTTCAGTCGGAAATATCCATAGGGAGAAAATGTCACTAATTGGGATAGAGGATCAAAGCATCCGAGATATCCGGATCGTCGTTCTACCATTCGGGTACTTCTGTAATGATACCACCACTATTCGCATTTCTTCTCGCCTCCTATGCGTTTCTGGCAATGCTGAGCCATGGCAAACCAAACCCTCTGAAAAGACCTGATGGGAATACCCTTGAAGGGAGTCTGTCTTAAAAGCTCAGCTTTACCATCGACGGTATGAGTCTGAGGATGTTCATACACAGTACAGATACAGACAATCCTGTACACTGTTTGGATTATCCATTGTACGGTAGCAAATTTTACTATGGAAATGCCAGACCAGTCTTATGGATGCCCCACCAAATCCCTGGGATCGGAGATCGGTACGTTCTCAGTTCCAAAGAAAGGCAATGATATTGCTGAAATACCGGAGCCCCCCTCCTTGGAATGGACCCCTTGAGGCGCCTCCTTAAGATACTGGAGTATTGAACCTTGGTGTCAAGCGATACTTGCAGAACACAGATGACAGCCAGGTACAAGGAAAGGTACTGCCGCTGGATACAAAAATCATACAAAATCCTTCTTTTCAAAAAATGAAACCAGCGTGCTGGTATTACTGGCAAACACCACTGAGGCTTCTATCTCCAGGGTTTCACTACAATAGGAAAAGATCAAATTTGCCATGTTGCTCGCTTATGGGCCGAAATTCTCGCGCAACGTTTAGCACTAAATCTCTGACCTACCCGGGACATCGACTCCGAAGGCCTCAAAAATCAGGCGGGCTCCCTTGGTCGGGGTTGTGTATACCGGCTTGTATCTACCCTTGAATTTCACCACGGAGAACGCAGCAACCCTCCTGAGCACATCCCGGTAACTCTTCGCATATTTACTAAAGCTGCTCCCCTTTTCCTCAATGACTTTCCTGATCGAAGTCAACAGTGTCAACGCTACAAACTGGATGAACAGCCTGCCATACATGGCAGAGCTTGAGTGCACCCGTATTCGCTGACAGTCCAACTCATTCTTCAGATCATCAAACAGCTGTTCGATCCCATTTCGCTCCCGGTAGTGTTCAAGAGCAGTCTTTGCATCTTTCTCCGCATTGGTATAGATACACCAGTAACCGAAGAAATGCTCATCAAAATAGGTCTCAGGTTTTTTTATCGCCTTGATCTTCTGTCCGTTCTTTGTCTTGTAGCCCAGTTCAAAGAACTCCTTGTAGAAATCCTTATGAGCGTTTACCAGTTCACCGCTGTGCAGCTCATCATAGCATGCGCTGTAGTGTCGCATAAACGCCTGCTTACTCTGCATGCCGATTTCATCATCATGGTAGATGTGCAGCCATGCCCTCGAACCATCAGGTAACGGTGTATAGTGGGTCACAGACTCAATAATGGTTCCATTATCTTTGCGGATGTACCCGCTTACGTTTGACATCATCTGTGAGCGTTTCTGCTGTATCAATGGATGGGTCCACTTCACTATCTGAGGAACAGGAATGATGAACTTGATGCCGTTACAGGCAACGAAGTCAAGATTCTCCTGACTGTAGAACCCCCTGTCCATGATGAATACCGAAGGCGCTACATTCAGTTTCTTCAGCTTCATCACGGTCTCCTGCAATGTTCGGCTATCATTCATCGAACCGGGAAGCGGAGAGAACCATAAGGGTATATCGGTAGTCTTGGCAGAGAGCAGGGCAAAGTTGATCTGCGGCAGTTTCTCCCGGTCGCGGTTGTAACCCCATTCGATGTAGTGATTGTGCTTTGCATAGGAACTGATACTGGAGATATCGTAGCAGAGGCTTTTGCCTTTGGCGTTTTTAGCCATCCAGGGCCCAAGGAATGTGTTTATGGTATCTTCGTTCAGCCGATGCAGCAGTTCACTGATACGTTCTGAGGGAATGATCTTTTTCCCGTGACTCTCCATCCAGTATTCAGATGTGGACAGGGGTGAGCCTGTGCAGAGAATGTAGGAGGCAAGATCAACGATGGACTGTGCATCATCCTTGCCGAAAGCTTTCACCAGGTAGGGATTGATTCCTGTACGTTTTACCGCTTTTTCTATGATCAGGCGCTCTCCCATCTGAACAGTAGTTGCTATGTTGTCCACTGACGCCTCAGCCCGCTGAGAGAGTTTATAGCTTGGACCGAAGGTGATCTTCCCACCTTTCTCTGTGGCTGTTCCTACCAGTTTATAGTGGTGAGAGGTCTTTTTGGTTTCAGGATCATAGACCGGGTTGTCGATATTGACGTTATAGCGTCCGCGCTGCTTATTCCATACGTATTTGTAGTCCTTATTCATGCTAAACAGTATAGCACTAATTCAAGCAGGAAGCAATGACAACAAGTTGTTCTAAGAAATAAATTTGTGCGATTTTCTCAGCTGTTCATGCTATACGCTGCGCGAGATTTTCGGTTATGGGTTTATCTCAGAAGCGATAATTTCAAGTCGAACATCCTTCAAACCATCATCAAAGGCTACATTGACACTAGTCTACCAACTCAAGTTTTCCTTGATCTTTGCACATAGTTCATGGTGAGCTTGTATCCCATTGCAACTGGACAGTTCCTTGTATATTCCATAATAATTACTAATAAATCCAAACAAATCCCAACAAACCAATAAAAAAGACAATAGTGTCATACCCCAATGACAACGTAAACTAACACAAGAAATATTAAAGGAGATTGAAGATTATGAAAAAAATAACTTTATTAGCAATGATTTGCTTAATAACAGTTTCGAGTGTTTTTGCACAAGGTTCTCCCGATGCAAAAAGCAGCAAAGAACCAAAACCTTTGAAATGGGCTATTAAAGCTTCAGAGGCAGGAAGACAAGATTTTGAAGCATTGGTTGATATAGCTAAGGAAGCTGGGATTAATGTAGAAATGGTAGTTCTTCCTGATCCTAAAGCAGGAGAAGCAGATAAGCTGTTAATTTCATTGATGGCTGGTGATTCATTTGATTTGGTAATCAGTGCTGATTCCAATATGTCGGCATATTATAATGCAGGTGTAATGACTCCATTAGATTCACTTGCAGAAAAGGCTAACTTCGATATCAAGGCAACTTTCGGGGATTATCCTGCTAGTTTTGATGGTGAAATATATGGGTTACCTGATAGTGTTGATATGGCTTTAACTTTATATAATAAAGATCTTTTTGATGCATATGGGGTATCTTATCCAAATAGGGATAACTGGACTTGGGAAAAATATATTGAAAAAGGCAAGCAACTGACTGATGAATCTATTGCCCAATACGGTGGGTTTAATCCACTTTGGGCACATTATAATTATATGTTGGCCATTCAGAAGGGTGCAAACCATTATAAAGCGGATGGCTCTGCAAACTATGATGATCCATTATTTAAAGAGGCAGTCGAATTCTATTATAATCTAGGAAACAAACACCATGTAAATCCTGAAATTTTAATACAAAAAGGGAAGCAGATGCCTCTAGATTATTTTACTAGTGGTAATGTAGGCATGTGTGTTATCGGTGGATGGGCTTCAACTTGGTTAACTGATACAGCTAAATATCCTAGAGACTGGAAAGCTGGAATTGTACCAATGCCTTATCCGGAAGGGTATCCTAAATCAAGTAGTGTAGTCGTTTCAAATATTTGGGTTCCTTCAACAAGTACTCAAAAAGATTTAGCGTTTAAGTGTGCTAGCATATTTGCACAAAATAGGTACAAATTTAGTGTAGGACGCATTCCTGCACTAGTAAATCTAACAGACGAAGAGATCGAATCATATATTAACGATAATCTATTAACAAGTTTTGCTGGTGATGATATTTCAATCGAAGATATTAAAGCAGTCTGGTTTGATAGTTCAACTGTGCCTTTTTCCGAAAAAGTGATAGGGCCTGCTGCTGGACCAATAAACAAAGCTTTTGTTGAAGAAGCAAGTCTTTATGGCATAGGAGAACAAAACATTGATGTAACAATGAAAAACATTCAAACAAGAGCAAATAAGGCAATTTTAGATGTACTGAAGTAGAATATATAAATTGATATCAACATATGCACAATGCATATGTTGATATTTTTGCCGTAGGTATAAGATGTATACAACTAATGTTCTGGCTAATAAGGCAGGTACTTTCTCACATATAGTACATTAATTGATTTGTATACTATTTATTGCATCCCTAAGCAGCAAGAATGTTCCGAAATATGAGTTTGCATTAGAAGCTTATGATTTGTCACTAGATAGCAACAAAATGAATAATAACCGAGTAAATGGTAGTCAATGACTTTCAATTTGAAATTGCAACCATTACCAGTCAGGGCCAAACACAAATATGGTAAAAGGAAACTATGAAATCGAAACTTAGAACTCAAGAAATACGAACAGCATGGATATTTATTACTCCATATCTAATTGGATATTGTATTTTTCATTTACTCCCACTTTTAATTTCTTTCCTGACTAGTTTTTCAAACATTCGATATATAAATAAAATTAGTTCATCAAAATTCATCGGATTATCAAATTATTTGGAATTAGTTACAGATTCAGATTTTATCAATGCTTTTGTAAACACACTCCAATACAGTATCATTTATGTTCCTTTGATAATGAGTACTGGTCTTCTCCTAGCAATTCTCATAAATAAAGAACTGCATGGAAGAAAAATTATCAGAGGAATGATATTTATGCCTTATGTTTCTAACATGGTTGCAATTGCCATCATATGGGCCATTCTGCTAGACCCCACAACAGGCATAGTCAATCAAACATTAAGGTCATTGGGTTTTACTAATACCCCTATGTGGTTAATGAGTACCAAGTCTTCTCTCAATACCGTAGCCATGATATCTGTTTGGCAAGGAGTAGGACTCCAGTTCATCACATATCTTGCAGCCTTACAAGGAATACCAGTCGAACTAAAAGAAGCCGCCAATATTGATGGTGCTTCTAAATTTCAAGTATTTATGCATGTTACTTGGCCTTGTCTTCGACCTACAACTTTCTTACTGCTTATAACATCCATCATTGGATCATTTAAGAACTTCACTATCATTCAGGTATTGACAGAGGGTGGTCCTGGGAACTCATCAACAGTTCTTCCTTTAAATATAGTATCAACAGCTTTTTCTTCCATGAGAATGGGTTATGCAAATGCTCAAGCAATAGTGATGTTCGTAATTATTATGATAATTACAGCAATCCAATGGAAAGGGCAAGAAAAGAATTCAGAGGTATAATATGAAATCCACCAAAATTGAACGAAATACAACAATCAGAACGATACTAATGGCAATTCTTGGACTTATAAATATATTCCCATTCATATTTATGCTTTCCTCATCCTTTAAACCATTAAACCAAATATTTGAATATCCAATGAGATTAATACCAAAAACATTTATTCTCACTAATTATAGTGATCTCTTTAGCTCTCAATATTTGTTTATTAGGTGGTATTCCAATACTGCAGTAATGGTTGTAACTCTCATTCTTCTTAAAATACTGATTGTATCGATTACAGCTTACGCTTTTGCAAAGCTAGAATTCCCTGGCAAAAATATTATTTTTTTAATCCTTTTGTCAGCAATGATGATTCCCAATGATGCCGTGTTAATTCCGAAATATATTATTTTTAAATTTTTGGGCATTACAGACACTATGTGGAGCATAGTACTTCCAGGAATCTTTGATGTCTTTTTTGTATTCTTGTTAAGACAGTTCTATCTAAGCATACCCAAAACGCTATCGGAGGCTGCAGTAATTGATGGATGCAGTCACTTTTCAATTTATTCAAAAGTAATAATGCCTCTAGCAGGACCAGCTATAATCACTATGATCATGTTTACTTTTATTTGGGCTTGGAATGATTATATGGCTCCTTATATATTTATTACTACTCCAGAAAAACAGATGATATCTGTAGGAATGAAAATGTTTCAAGTAAGTAATGCTGTAGATTATGGACTGTTGATGGCAGCAAGCTCATTGGTTCTCATTCCCATTCTGATCTTATTTGTTTTTGCTCAGAAATATTTTATCCAAGGTGTAGCCACTAGTGGCATGAAAAACTAAAGGAAACAATTATGTCGTATATTTTAAGAATAGCCATTCATGAAAAATCTTGGGAAAGACAATTGTCTGAAATAATACAGCTTTGCAAAGATGTAAACATTGAAGAAGTCTATCTTATGGAACAGTGCCATCAAGTGATTATGTCCCCTTATCCTATTTCCAAACATAAAAGAATGGCAAATATCTATAAAAAGATGAAGGTTGAATTAGAAAGGAATGGAATCATTTATTCTGTTAACATTGCTACAATTATAGGGCACTGTGATACAAAGACTAGTAGCTCGTAACATTTAAACCTATTCCTTTATTACGGGGTACAGACATTTAAGTTTGGTTCTGGCATCACTGGTTTTGAAGTGCCAATCGATGCCCTTCTGGTTTGAGTTTCTCGCACGACCCCATGCTGATACTTCCCTACATACTGTTTCAAGATCAGGTAATCTTCTTGTTTCAATGCATTGGGATGTCAAAGCAGCCAGTTCGCATTCGGCCATATTCAACCAGCTGCCATGTTTTGGGGTGTAGTGGATCTCCAGTTTGGATGCAATACGTAATGCCTCTTCTGGAGGGAAGGTATTGTACAGTGACCCAATCTTATGCGTATTGAGGTTGTCCATTACCAAACGGATGACCTCGACGTCGGGATAATCCTCATCAACAAGCCGCTTGATTTGGCGGGCCCAGTCTTCCTTTGTCCTGTGCTCCTTTGCATCAACATACCGATATTTGCCCAAAGGTTCGTTGAACATGAAGATGCTGCAGGTCCCTTTGCGGATGTACTCCGAGTCCTCCCGTAACGGCTTTCCACGTTCCATTGGAATGCTTTTTCTTTTATGTGAAAGTAGTTGCAAGGGTTTTTCATCCATGCACAGGACCGGTCTTAGGCTGTCATAGGGCTGGGCATACAGTTCCAAGACATCTTCCATTGCAGCCACAAAGTCACCATTCTGTTTGGCAGGGATGGTCCAGCACCGCTTCAGGTGAGGCTTAAACGAGTTTTTTTTAGCGTCCGAGAGACCGACATGGCGGAGATTTCATCGATGTAATCCAATTCCACCATCTTTTCGGCAAGCAGCCTGACAGTCCATCTGGCATATCCCTCGGGAGCTGGGCTGCAGCACAATGCAATCAGATGTGCTTCCACATCGCCGGTGATCTTTGTCTCCCTGGGCCCTCTATCTCTCTCTTTACGTTTTACCACGGCCTCGACATCCTTGCCCAGGTCATGAAAGGTTCTCTTCACCGACTTGACCGTAGGAATGCTTACACCAACCTTCTCCGCGATTGCAGACTCTTTATCTGGTCGCCTTCCCCCAGAAGTATCACATTCCAAGAGAATCCTTGCACGTTTGACAGCCTGAACCGGCCTGACTCCCTTGGTGATGAAGCCTTGCAGGTATTCCCTTTGAGCATTGTTTAGCCTGATTGTTCTCTTTGCATATGCCATGGCAGTATCCTCCCTTATTGTTCTCCAATTTGAAGGATACTGCAAGTATCTATAAAAGTATATATTTAAGTGTTACAAACTACTAGTAAAGAGTATACACTTCCATTCACACCCATGAAAGGCTCCTCTCTAGAAGATTGTAAGAGTGTATACTGCTTTTTAGATACGGATTGGCAAGAGTATGTTCAAGAAGTTGTTACCCTTTATGCAGAAACAAGCCCAAATACTATTATGATTGATGATGATTTCAGATCCCTTAACCATAAGGATTATATTGGCTGTTTTTGCGAGCTTCATGTTGAAGCTACCAATAAGATACTCGCCAAGACTCTTGATTCCAGTATGCTCTTACAAGGTGTTTATAATGATAAAACTATCAGGGGTGCCTGGATGCATGCAAACTTTGAAGGACAAAAACATGTCGCTTCACTTATTGGTAGTGCTATCCACAAGGTAAATAGAAATATTCAAGTTGGACTTATGAATTCAGGTGAAGAAAATCATTCAATCCAAGGTCGTGATATGGATTTACTAATTGCATGTTTTGCGAACGGCAATAAAAAAATTTCGAGACCAATGGGTGGGGCATATTTCGATTCGTTGCATCTTCCTTTGATTGGGACTTTGCAGTCAATGGCACTGTCCATAAGCATACTTACAGATACTGAAATAGTCAGTGAAATAGAAAATTGGCCACATACAAGAATGACAAAAAGCATCAGTCAAACATATACCCAAATGAAGCTGCATGCGTTAGCTGGTGCAGCAAAATTGAGCTTAAATATTTTTGATTACATGGCAACCCCATATAATCAAGAGCGATTATTTATTGATTTACTGAAAAATAAAAAATCAGTTATTGAAAAGATTATTGCAGAAAGAAAAGGGAAAAAACAGATAGGTGTAGGATTGCTTTGGGATCAAGCTGTATCTTTGCATACTGAAAAAAACCTTATGCCAGAAAGAATGATTGATACCCTTCTGCCTAGCATGGGAATAGTAACCACTTTTCATGAGGGAAAAATTAATTTTCTTATGGGTTCTGTTTCAAAAAGCATGGCAGATGTGGACATTAAGCGATTATTATCAAAGAACCTGTTCTTGGATTCAGATGCAGTACTAGATTTGCTATCTAGAGGGTACTCTGAATATCTTGGAATCACTTTAGATGGATATATCAATACTCATAGTATGGAAAGAATAAATGATACTAAGTATGCAGGTATATTTACAGATAACCTAGTTCCAACAAACTATCTAAGAGAAGTTAACGATGATAGGAAATTACCCAAACTCATAAACCAGAAGAGTACTGTCGAGGTAACTTCACTATTGGATCTTGAACAAAACTATTATAGTCCTGGTATAACTCTCTTCAAAAATAATTTGGGCGGAATGATTTGTAATATGGTTTCACCAATTTCTCTTTGGGCATATGCTTATAGGAGCAGAGCTTTCATTTTTAGAGAGATAGTGAAGGACATGGATACTAGTTCAAATTTTGTAATCGAAAATTCAATAAATACAGCTCCGTTTCTTTTTGAAGATAAAAACTCTAGTGTATTCGCACTTCTCAACAGTGGCTTGGATGAAGAACTATGTTTCGTACCATACTTAAACAAAGAGGTACGTTTAAACCCCTTAGAATTAAAAATTTATATGAACAAAGAGGAATATAATGAATAAAAATCTTCTCTATGTTTTTGCTGATCAATGGAGAGCTCTGTCTGTTGGGTATAATAATGCTGATATTCTTACTCCAAATATTGATGAATTTGCAAAAGAAAATCTTACATGTGAAAATACTTATAGTGTATGCCCTCTTTGCTCTCCTTATAGGGCTTCCTTATTTACAGGGAAATACCCTGTTAATCATGGGGTTTTCAGTAATTGCATGAGTGGGTCTGATGTTTGTCTAAACGAAAATGAAATATGTCTTAGTGATATTTTATTTGAGAAAGGTTATACAAATGGCTATATTGGCAAATGGCATTTGGATGAGCCTGAACTAAATAAAACACAAGAACCTCTTTCTGGTGCAAAGGGGTGGGATGCTTTTACACCTCCAGGGAAAAAAAGGCATCATTTCTCTTATTGGAGAGCATATAACGCAAGTAATAATCATTTGAATCAGCACTATTGGGAAGATAATCCACAAAAAATCTTCAGTAATGTTTGGTCCGCAGAAGACGAAACTAACAAAGCAATTGAGTTTATAGAACGTGAAAAGGAAAATAAGTTTGCTCTCTTTGTATCTTTCAATCCCCCTCATCCTCCTTTTGATCAAGTTCCAAAGAAATATTTAGATTTATATGACGAAAAAAAAATACAGTATGCAAAAAATGTCACTGGTAACGACTTTGTAAACCAAACAGGGGAAGAAGGATATAAAGGATTTAACAAACTTGATGAGATAACAAGAATGTATTATGCAGCAATAACTGGTATAGATGAACAGTTTGGAAAAATCATACAATCTCTTAAAGCTAACAATCTTTATGATAATACAGTAATAATTCTTACAGCCGATCATGGAGAACATCTTGGCAGCCATGGGTATGTTGGAAAACATACTTGGTTTAATGAGTCTTTACATGTTCCATTTATTATTCGAGATTCCAAAATTCTTAGCAATCATGTCAGTAAAACAAATCTTAATACAGTTGACATAAAACCTCTAATTCTAGAATTATTAGACATTAAGGAAAAAGAAATTACCAAAATCATTAATTCTCCTTATGAAGAGGATAGAAATATATTTTGTTCGTGCTATATTAGTCGTGATATTTTCATAGATGAATGCAAGAAACATGATATCGAAGCAATCGATATGGGGTGGCGCTTGATTCGATCTAAAAACCATGCATTAGTAGTATTTAGGGGATACCTACCTACTGACAAGAGTTTTATGTGTCTGTATTCCAACAAAGACCAATACCAGCTGAACCCCATAGAGCTTAACAATCCAAAAGATAACAATGAGGCTCTAGTTCTTTATAAAGAATTGAGTGCCCATCTTAGGAGAGAAAACCCTGGATTTTACTCTTGGATGTTATCATCATTTGGCTGAGCTTTAATGCAAATTGTAACACAGGTTCCATTATTATCTGTATTCCTATCAATTCTTATTCCATATTTTTCACCGTAATATAATTTTATTCGTTGGCTGACATTTACTATGCCAATCCCTTTTCCCTTTTGTTGGTTATCTGAGGAGGTCTTGTCATCATAAAAGATTTTGGAATTTGATATCTGTTGGTTAATACGGTTTAATACATTGTCCTCAATTCCAGATCCATTGTCCTCAATAAAGTAATAAATACTATTTTGTATCATTTCTACATGTATAAAAATAATCAAGTTCTCTTTTTTCCCTGCATGTAGTATAGCATTCTCAACAAATGGCTGAAGAATTAGTTTTAAGGTAAGTTCTTGTAATAATGATTCATCATCTAACGAAACCTTTAATTCTATTTTATTGTTGTATCGAATATTTTGTAATTCAACATATTTTCTTACATGTTCAAGTTCTTTCTCTATCTCAATTAATGTTCTACCGTTACTAACTGCAATATTAAAAAGCTTACCCAAACAATATGCCATATTGCTGATTTTGTCGGCACCAACAGTCCTAGCCTGCCACACTATGGATTCCAGTGTATTATATAAGAAATGAGGGTTTATTTGTGCAACTAATGCATCTAATTCAGCTTTCTGCCTTTGTGTTCTTTGTTCAAGTTCTTTATTGACCAAATAATCTATATTTCCAAGTAACGTATTGTAATCATGAATTAGTAAAACTACATCCTTAGGCCCCTGTGGTTGAATTAGCTGGGAAAAATCTTTTTGTGATGCCTTATTGATGCTGACCATCAATTCATTTAAGGGTTTCGTTATCTTATTTGAAAGCAAAATGACAAAGGAACATGCGAGTAAAATAACAACTAACACTATGAGGGAGTGTCTAATAACAACTTCATTAAGCAACGTAAAAATATTTTCCTGTGAAATCTCAGCAACAGTTAGCCATTGTGCATTATTACAAGGTTTCGTGACATAAAATTTGTCATCAACAATAGTCCCTGATTTATGAATTTGTGCATAGTGTCCTATCTGAGACACATCAGGATGAGAAATAACAATACCATTTGAATCAACAACATATATGACTCCATAATTCAGCAAAGAGTTATCTTTATATCTTTCATTGATTAAGCTTTCGTTAATTACATAAACTTGCGTGCCATACCCTTTAGCGACATCTAGATCGGCTAAATTCCTGAAAACAGGAATAACCCAGTCATCTCTAGACGTATCACTATTGGGTTTAAATATATTTGGCTCATCCGCATTTCTGGTGGTCAATAGGGGGTAGAAGATATTCAGAACAGTTCCCAAAGAGCTTATCTTTTACCTCCTGCTTGAGGGTATAGGGAAGGAAAGCATACTTGATCCTTAGGAAGAAATACTCGAAATCCCTGAATCCCCAAGCAGCCCTCTTTATCACCTTTATGGTATTCATACAGCCTTCGATGATTCCTGAGGTTACAGGATACTTTGCATGCATGATTATCTGTTCGGTATACTTTCTCTTCTTTGATGCGAAGTTCACCAGCTCCTCAATGCCTGACAGCTCACACATACAGAGCCATTTCTCCCATTCCGTACGTATTACCATCTCGCCTCGAATCTCATACAAAGCCCGTAGCTGATGATACAGTAGCGAGACCTTGCTGATCTCCTCATTCATCTCCATCAGACGTCCAAGCTGTAGCTGCCCGTCAAATTCGGCAAGGGTCTTTGCCTGTGAAGAGTCCCTCATCTTGGGGGTGAACAGCAGGTAGTTCGCATGCTTGAACATCCTGTATCCCTCCTCATTGCCTTCCGCCCTCAGTTTCCTGGCTATCCTGAGGCGCACCTTGTCCATGACATCGGTGAGGAAGTTCGCTGTCATATGATAGCGGTCGGAAACGATGTCCACATGAGGAAGTTCCTTCTTGAAGAAGGTTGCATAGGTGTGGTTCTGGTCCATAGACACGCATTGGAGATTCCTATAGAAATCCTTGCTGTACAGGGAGAAGAAGGGCTTGAACTCTTCGGTTGTCCGTCCCTGGCAGATGAACAGAGGCTGCTTGTTGGAGATGTCCAGCACTAGCGATGCATACTGGTGTCCCTTGAGGATGGAGAACTCATCCACTGCTATGGACTTCACATCCTTGGGCTCTGGGATGTTTGCCTCCACCTCAAGCAGGTACTCCTTATGCACCCTGCGCACCATATCCTCCTTGAGGTTCAGGATCCTTGCTGTAGTGCGGATATTGGCATTCGGGGCATCCATCATGTCGCAGATTTTCTTGGCCAGGTCGATGGTCACATGCCTGGTCTTGAACTGAAAAGGGACTGTCTCGGTAAACATCAGGTCACAGCATGGGCATAGGCCTCTGCGTTTGCCGACATGCCAGAAGGTTCTCTTATAGGGTGGGATGGGCTCAGCGTACAAGGGTTTCTTGTCTGGACGAAATCCGTAGTTGACAGCCACAGCACCGCAATCAGGACAAATAAGATCCTCGGTGCTGGTGAAATGGAGATGGATATCCGAACCGGATATTCGTTGCTTGGCTAATCTGAAGGGTTTACATGGCAGGTGAATACTGATAATTTGTTCTTGCAGCTCGATAGGTTGCATGGCAGTCTCCTTGTTTATTGGTGGTACAACAAACATAGCAGAGACTGCCTTTTCTATCCTATACACTTTGAAAAATATCTGAATTATCTACTTGACCACCAAGAATGCGGAAGAACCATATATTTTTAATAGGCGTCTGATAATAAATTTTTAAATCATTTTCAGGTATTGTATTCATATGTAAATATTCAGAAGTCTTTGTTCTGTCATTAGCAGGGTAAAATAGATTAAAGACAACTCCTTCACCATTGACTATAAGAGCTAAGAGCGAATCAATTTTTGTGAATTGGTATTTTTGAGAGAGGTAATTGTCAAGTAATAAAGTTGAAAGAATCTGGTCTCTTTCATTGATGAATTTTGATGTATTTGAAATTTTTGATTCTAATTGGGTATCGTTTAATAACGCTTCAGAAGGTTTTTCTATTGACTGGTACAGTAGCATATCGATATTTGTACTGACAAACATTATAGATCTATCAATGTTATTAAATTCTTCTGTCACCATTAAGGAGTATTGAGACTTGAGTAATATTATAGAAATGCTTATCGATGATATTGCAATAGCTACTATGATTATTAAGATCAAAGATTTTCTTAGAGATAGTCTATTCATTATATTACCTAAAATGTATCCTGTATTGGATGGGTGAAAAACCAGTTGTCTTTTTGAATAATTTAGTAAAGTACGAACAGTCAGAGTATCCAATCGCTTCAGTTATTTTATATGTTTTCATATTAGTTTCAATAAGTAGTTTTTTTGCTTTTTCGATTCTAAGGTTTACTATCAAAGTATTTATATTTTGTCCTGTCTCAATTTTAAACAAATTGGAGATGTAAGCTTCATTTCTCCCGGTTAAGGAGCTTATGAATGAAAGAGAAATTTGTTGATTCTGATACTCTTTTCTGATGATATTTTCAATATCATTTACTAACTGCAATTTATTTTCGCTCTTAAGTTCAATATATAGTATTCTAAAACTTTCCAATTTGTTAATAAGATATATTCTCTTTTGTTCAAGAGTTTCTAAATTACTAATCTTTGCTATGAAAGTATTCATGTTTTCTATTTTTAGCCCTTTATTGATTATAAATTTACAAATTTCAAAATACAGGTTACTGCAAATAGAAGTCAAATATTCAAAGTCATCAACTTGAAATTGTTTAAAGAGATAGAAAATATCATCTATCTCTTTTCTCCAAATATCATTGGAATCAATTAAAAGACTGTTAAGTATTTTTTCATTATTGAAAATAAGATCTAGATTATTGTTTTTAATCTTTTCTGGCTCATCCGCATTTCTGGTGGTCAATAGGGGGTAGAAGATATTCAGAACAGTTCCCAAAGAGCTTATCTTTTACCTCCTGCTTGAGGGTATAGGGAAGGAAAGCATACTTGATCCTTAGGAAGAAATACTCGAAATCCCTGAATCCCCAAGCAGCCCTCTTTATCACCTTTATGGTATTCATACAGCCTTCGATGATTCCTGAGGTTACAGGATACTTTGCATGCATGATTATCTGTTCGGTATACTTTCTCTTCTTTGATGCGAAGTTCACCAGCTCCTCAATGCCTGACAGCTCACACATACAGAGCCATTTCTCCCATTCCGTACGTATTACCATCTCGCCTCGAATCTCATACAAAGCCCGTAGCTGATGATACAGTAGCGAGACCTTGCTGATCTCCTCATTCATCTCCATCAGACGTCCAAGCTGTAGCTGCCCGTCAAATTCGGCAAGGGTCTTTGCCTGTGAAGAGTCCCTCATCTTGGGGGTGAACAGCAGGTAGTTCGCATGCTTGAACATCCTGTATCCCTCCTCATTGCCTTCCGCCCTCAGTTTCCTGGCTATCCTGAGGCGCACCTTGTCCATGACATCGGTGAGGAAGTTCGCTGTCATATGATAGCGGTCGGAAACGATGTCCACATGAGGAAGTTCCTTCTTGAAGAAGGTTGCATAGGTGTGGTTCTGGTCCATAGACACGCATTGGAGATTCCTATAGAAATCCTTGCTGTACAGGGAGAAGAAGGGCTTGAACTCTTCGGTTGTCCGTCCCTGGCAGATGAACAGAGGCTGCTTGTTGGAGATGTCCAGCACTAGCGATGCATACTGGTGTCCCTTGAGGATGGAGAACTCATCCACTGCTATGGACTTCACATCCTTGGGCTCTGGGATGTTTGCCTCCACCTCAAGCAGGTACTCCTTATGCACCCTGCGCACCATATCCTCCTTGAGGTTCAGGATCCTTGCTGTAGTGCGGATATTGGCATTCGGGGCATCCATCATGTCGCAGATTTTCTTGGCCAGGTCGATGGTCACATGCCTGGTCTTGAACTGAAAAGGGACTGTCTCGGTAAACATCAGGTCACAGCATGGGCATAGGCCTCTGCGTTTGCCGACATGCCAGAAGGTTCTCTTATAGGGTGGGATGGGCTCAGCGTACAAGGGTTTCTTGTCTGGACGAAATCCGTAGTTGACAGCCACAGCACCGCAATCAGGACAAATAAGATCCTCGGTGCTGGTGAAATGGAGATGGATATCCGAACCGGATATTCGTTGCTTGGCTAATCTGAAGGGTTTACATGGCAGGTGAATACTGATAATTTGTTCTTGCAGCTCGATAGGTTGCATGGCAGTCTCCTTGTTTATTGGTGGTACAACAAACATAGCAGAGACTGCCTTTTCTATCCTATACACTTTGAAAAATATCTGAATTATCTACTTGACCACCAAGAATGCGGAAGAACCTCTTTTCTTTATCACCAAAATATAAGACCGAAGGTTTAGACAAGAGCATTATTTTATTTACTAAAAGCTTAATCTCCTGGAATTGAGAGTTTATATTTAGTATATCATCACTTTTTGAGCTAATTCCTATATAAAGTTCATCATTGAACTTTGTAGCTATTTCTTGCAAAAATTCAATCATATTTAGAATTGGTAAATTAGTAATTCCCAATATTGAAGTGTTTTCATAATAGAACAGTTCCAAATAGTATGGGAAATTAAAATCTTCAATCAGAGTTTCAAAAATTAGGGGTAGGCTTTCAGATAGGCCTTTATTAATTAAAAATAATTCAGAATTATTTGATTCGATTGAAAGATTAAATTGTTGTACGCGCTTGGTATAAATTTCTTTATTTGTGATTAATCCTGAGACTAATTCTGTGAGAAATTGTTTCCTGCCCATCATAAGACTATCATTGAAAATCTTTTCTTTTTGCTGCTCTTTATCCAATTCTTTTCTTAAGGAAGAAAATATTGTATTAAATGTATCTAAACTTGTGGGTTTAAGAAGATAATCATAGATTTTACATTCTATCCCTTTCTTATAATATTCAATATCACTATATCCTGATGCTAGAACTATTTTAATATGAGGATGATTGTTGTGCAGGTAATCGATGAATTCTATACCATTCATTCCATCCATTTTTATATCACTGATAACGACATCAATACCCTCAATTTTTTGTATTGCTTCATTACCGTCTGCAGCCATTGCAATGGCTTCAAATCCTAACGATTCCCAATCAATAGTATTGAATAAACCTTCTCTGACATCTATTTCATCATCAACAATCATTAATTTGTAATTCATACAAGCTCCTAAAAATCATTAACACTATAAATTACCTATCATTAGTCCTCATTGTTAAAGGAAGATTATATCATAACGAATATCTAGCGCTTTACGCTTATCTATTTTATAAAAAAATGGTATTTTATGATATCCATGCTGATGCTTTTCCTGCCAAGTGTATGCAAACAGATTCTTTTACTAAATTATGAAATTCAAAGAAAGTAACTATGCTGTGTACTTTCATGAAAGTTCATACGATTCACTGAATCCTTATTGTCAAATTCACTATTTGCTACATATACTCCTGTACCACTTCCGGGATATGGTAAATATTGGACCTTCATATTGAATACTCGTAGCTCTTTACAGGGATATTTCTTGTGGGGGGACTATTGCACTTCTTTCTTAGGTATACACACGAAGAATTGAGACTTTGATAATAGGATTCATCATAAACAACAATAGTGTAAAAGGAATAGTATTTCAGAAAATATATTTTGGCTCTATGCTGAGAGATCTCATTGGCCGTAGAAGCCTGAGCCGATCAGAAAAAAAGAACCTTTGGGCTGACAGGAAAGCTAGAATAATACACATATCACAAAATGGAAATAACGGAAGATTAAAGTCAAGCACTGGTAGCTTCGAAGTGAATTCATGAGCAGAGGGATACAGTCAGACTGGTCAGTATTGGCACGATCTTAATTCAACCCTATCCCTATTCTGGCGTTGTACAAAATGTAGTACAAACATATATACGCTGAATATGTCCAAATCTATAAACTGAAAAGAATTGTCGGGTCAGGAGCTGTCAAACAATCAGGGTTTTCTTGTAGTACAATAATTTTCCATAATTTAGTATTAAATGTTTACATATTTTGCGTATTGCAGTATAATCTGTAGTACAATGTTTGTAAGAAAAAGCAAAGTAAACCAGAACGGCAAGTCCTACACCTACCTCCAGCTCGTCCATAACCGACGGGATCCTTCCGGCAAGGTGAAGACGGATGTCATTCTCAAACTCGGACGTGAAGATCTCATTTCTTCTGCCTTCGTCTCGGATATGGTCGATGCACTCACCCCTTATGCCGATAGGGAGATTTCAAGTGCCGATACAGGATTCCAGTTCCTTCGTTCACGCGAAGTCGGTGCCGTGTGGTTCCTCAATGAATTATGGAACCGTCTCGGCATGGGGAAGGCAATCTCTTCCCTGGTGGAAGACAGGAAGTTCCGAACCCCTATCGAGAGGATGGTTTTCGCCATGGTGGCGGCACGTATTGTTTCGCCGGGTTCCAAACTCTCCATTGAGCATTGGGTGGAGAACAAGGTGCTTGTTCCGCATCTGAGGCACGTGGATGTTCACAACCTCTACCGGGCGATGGACCTTCTTGTCGAGTCGGATGAACAGGTGCAGCATGCAGTGTTCACTTCCGTTGCGAAGGAAGCGAAGCTGGAACTTGATCTGGTGTTCCTTGATACGACGAACACCTACTTCGAATGTGATGTCGATGACAGTCCTTGGGGACTGCTCAAGCGGGGAAGAAGCAAGGACAATCATCCGGAACTTCCCATCGTCTCCATCGCCTTTGCGGTTACGAAACAGGGTATTCCCATCAGATGCTGGACCTTCCCCGGCAATACCAGCGACCAGAAGATCGTTGACCAGGTGAAGAGTGATCTCGGCCAGTGGAACCTGGGCAAGGTCATCCTGGTGGGCGATGCCGGATTCAACAGTGTTGAGAACCGCAAGGTGTTCTTGCGGGAATGCGGAGACTTCATTGTCGGTGAGAAGCTTCGTACCGGCTCCGAAGGTGCGGCAGTTGAGGCCCTGCACCGTAAGGGACGATACCGTACCATCGATAACGGATTGCAGATAAAGAACGTGGTTGTGGATGAGGGCCTGGCAACCGAGAGAAGATTTGTCATTGTGAAGAATCCTGATGCTGAGAAGCGTGACCGCCTGGTTCGTGATGCTATTGTCGATGAAGTGAAACGACGGCTTGATGACCTGTCTCAGATGGAGGGAAAGGATCACACAAAAGCCGCCTGTGCACTTCGTTCCCACGGCACCTTCGGCCGATACATCATTCAAACGAAGGGTGGAATACTCAAACTCAACAAGGCAAAGATCGCATCCGAGGAACTGCTTGATGGCAAGTTCCTGGTGAGCACCTCCAACATGAACCTTGATGCTGCCGATGTTGCGATGGGGTACAAACAGCTGTTCGAAATTGAGCGGGTGTTCCGGGACATGAAGAATGTGCTCGAGATCCGGCCTGTGTACCACAGGCTGGATGACAGGATCCGCTCTCACATCCTCATCTGTTGGATGGCGATGGTACTGGTCCGGTACGCTGAGGAGAAAACAGGAAAGACCTGGTTCTCGATCTCTCGAACACTCGACGATATTACCGCAGGATTAATTGAGACCAAGAGCTCAACGCTCTGGTACACATCACAGATTTCAGATGAGGCGAAGGAACTTTTTTCGAAGCTCTCACTGAAGGTCCCTGGCAAAGTTCTAGAGGCTGAACCGAAGGTGTAGTACAAACTGATTTCGGGAAAGGCTGATCTAATTCCTTTTAAAAGATGAATTAGCTCTGTTAGCTTGTACCCTGAATTTCTTGTTTTTTGTACATAGACAGAGAAGCTGGTCTCAAGTCACCGGCAGTCCATGCTTGGCTCGTCTTTTTCGCAACTCCCTTTCCACCAACTTCGGTATGTCGTCACGCAGGTCCTTTGCCTTCATGACACCGAATATGTAGAAGAGTTTCTGCACCTCCAAGGGCAGCTCGCACCACTGGCCCTTGTCGAACGTCTTGCCCTTGGGCTTTCTCCATTTTACATTGAAGACCTCGTCCCTCACGTCATTGAAGGAGTACTTGTCAAAGAGGAGGTACTCGTCCATTCTCCTGCGGATCCACATCTCCAGGATGGTGGTGAGGTAGACAAGGAATATCTTTCCATCGAGATGTTCCTCAAGGCTGTGCCGGGGCCTTCTCATCCTGGTCTTGTAGCACTCGTAGTCCTTCTCCACATAGTCCCTGTTCCTGACAAGGGCGAGGACCTTTTCACAGGAGAGGCCTACAGGGCCAAGGAAGCCGAAGAAGCCGCACTCCTTCATCTTGTCCCTTTGTGCTTCAAGGTTGTTGGTGACACCGATAACCTTGCCCTTAGCATCATACTCGAGGTCAAAGTGCTTGCCGTAGAAGTTGTTTTTTTTGTAGAGGCTGCTGTCTGCTTCAAGATTTTCCTTCTTTGCAGCAAACTTGCGGGCAAGCCTCTGCTGGTCCTCCGCCTGCTTCTGCGAGTCATGGAAGAGATAGAGGGCAAGGTCATGACTGTTGGGACCGCGTCCCCTTCTGGAGGCAGCTATGCTGATGGTCTTTGACCAGGCATGCATGCCAATGGACGGGTAGAAGTTTTCAGTGTCAAGAATTACATCATATGCTTCCAAGATGGCCTCTGCATAGAAGGGGGCGTTCAGCGGCACCCCCATGATGAACCGGAAGCCGCTTTTCAGCAGCATCACTATGACGGCAAGGCTGTAGAACCCCCTGTCCATGAGCAGTATGGTACCCTTGCGAAACTCAGCGCTCTTGAGCTCCTTCAGGGTAACCCCGAGGACATTCTTGTCCGAGGAGTCGCCGGGCAGGGAGCGGTAGTACAGGGCGATGCCGGTGACGGCATCACAGATCATCAGCAAGTTGACCTGGGCCATGAGATCATCTTCCTTGTTCTTGCCGAACTTCGCAGCCTCCAGCATTGTCGAGAAAGTCGATATCGAGGACGTATCCAGGGCAAGTACAACCATATCCTCAAGAGGGTTCTTTTCCTTCCTCTTCGCAGAGGTCCTCCTCTCAAAATCACCGAAAAACCGTTCGGTGGACTCCGGGTCCACAGCCTTGAGGGCCTTGGTTATGCTGTATTCGGTCGGTGCATCCACCATGGTATGCCAGCACACATCATGGAAGTGCTTGGGGCTGTACAGTGCCCTGTCGGGATAGCTCATCATCGCCTCTGCTATTGAAAGCTGTTGCTGCCAGTCGGAAGGAAAAACCTTCTTCAGGGACTGCCATACACCACTTTCCTTTGCTGCAGTCTCGAGCAGGGCGATGAAGCCGAACATCTTGGAATCATAGGTGTCGACATCCCCCCTGGTGTACAGGGAAAAGAAGGGCTCATCGACCAATCCTGTCTCCATCTGCTCCTCTGCAGTGAATGATAAAAAGGTCTTGTTGGGCGTGAACTCGCCCTTGCTGTCGATCTTTCCAATGCACTTTTTCTTTACTTCAGGGTAATCCTGGCCCGGAATGTAGACAGAATGCCCCCAGTAGAGATAAGTGACGTTGCTTTTCTTGTTTTTATGCCGAATAAGTGTATTTTTCTTCATAGTGTATGTACAAGATTGTACATATAAAACATGAGTGAGTCAACCTGTAAAGAGGCTAATAAGTCATTTAATGATAGTGATATATGAATTTAATGAGGCTGGAAGAATCTTCCTATGTACAAAAATAGAGAAATTTAGGTTGTACCACCAACTGTTCAACGCCAGCTATTGATTCTCCTTTTGATGATCTTATAGTAATCATGAGAAATCTACCCCTAATCTGATAGATTCATACGTTTGCCGAATATCTTTGTTCAGTGTTCTTTTCTAGCATCACATCAGAAATTACCACAAGGGGATATGCATGAGAATAGGAAAAAAGTATCAGGCATGCCTTTGTTTTGGTTGTTGTGGTACGTATCAACTTCCTGCCTTTGACAAGCTTAAGGACAAGGAATATGCATAAGGGTGCTATTGATGGTATTACGGTATTTGCTGAGAAGAGAGACTATGCAAATGCAGAGAGAGTTGTCGGTGACATATACAGAAGCAGTCATCGGATACATGATGCATTAGGGATACAGGAAGCCCAAAACATTGATCTTTACATTTATCCCGACAGAAAAGCTTTGCATAGAAAAACAATTGGTTTTGTGGGTTGGATCCTTCCAGACTGGTATACAGGGAGAAACTCATCAGACTCCGTAGGTATTACATCTCCATCTGAACCTGGACCTGGACCTGAACGAACATATGGGCTAATGGATGAAAGAGGCTTTTACCCTCTACCTTGCTGACCAGAAACCCTCACTGCCCTCAATACGGGCAGGGCAATAACCTAACCTGAAGCCTTGATACAATCCGCAATAAAGCAAACAGATATGTGTAATTTCGCAATGATTCTACGCCAAACCTCTATTTCAACTACCCCAATCTGGCTTCATGAGCAACCAACAAAACATCAGAAATAGATGCAGAGGATTGGATAAGGTCTATCCTGATATGCAAATATGTTGACAGAAGGATAAGTGGAGAATGTTTGCATATCGGAATAAATTCCATCCTGTTGGGCTACAAGTATGCTATAATGCAAATCTGGTAGCACCAAAGGATTGTGATGAGTTTCAAATTTTGTACAAAACCAGTCATGGGCACTGTTCTCATCGTCATTATCATGTTCGTGATTGTTGTTCTCAATTATCCGTTAAGGAGGCAGCCCATTAGCTTCAGGATTTATTATGACAAGATTGATGCGACGATCCTACGTCATATGGCTACCTATGATGTGAATATAGTGGAAGCTTCTTTTTTTGAGAAAGAAGATGTGGAGTATCTCCATAAGAACAATTCACAAGGTATTGGATATCTTTCCTTGGTAGAGATTGGACATTGGGATACTCCCCTGATAAACGATTTGCATGAGGAAGACTATCTTGTAGATGCATCAAACGAAAAAATGAAAAGTTTGAGCAAATCTAATTACCTTGGTGATTTGTCATCCCCACATTTTAGAGAGGTTCTCTTTTCATACTTAGAGACCAGAATATTTGACAAAGGCATGGATGGTGTGTTTTTTGATACACTGGATTGGATCGACTATTACACTGATGACGCTAGGATTTATGAGAAACTCACTTCAGGCTATAAAGCTTTCTTGATTGAACTGAGAAAAAGATACCCTGATAGCATTGTAATCCAAAACCGAGGGTTTGAAAGTTACAAAAAATTCAGTCATGACTATATAGATGGGATACTATGGGAAAATTTCCAATCCCCATATATTGAAGGAGATACAGAAAAAATACAAACTCTCAAGAAATTCGATAGGGCTACCAAATTAAGCAGAACGAATGTGTTTGTCATCTCCTTCGAGAATGAAGATGAAAACAGAAAAGCCGCAGCAGCATTGGATTGGAATTTTCTGTATAGCCAGATGGAGGATAGATATTCCAAATGGGATATTGAAGTGAGGTAGGGGAAACAATATGTCAATACATTACAGAAATCTGATCCTTCCAATATCATTACTATTGCTTGTATTGTGTGCCTCCTGTTCCTGGATGGTTGAAACGGAAGACACTGATACGGCAATTACAGACAACAAAGCATTTTATAATGAGGATTCCTTGTCTGGCATACAAGAAATATATATCACAGTTCTGGAACCTAAAGAGAGTGATTCTCGTTATAATTTTACGCTTGAGCAATTGAATTCTCATATTGTTGATCCCTTTGCAAAGCATGACCCGGAAATTAAAGTTATCTTCCAAGAAGGATTCAACGGTAGTATCCAAAAGGATAATTATGGGTATGGGTTGAGTGACTATAATGCTACTATGAAATTGAGGGGTCAATCAGCCAGGCTTGCAGATTTGAAATCGTACAAAATACGCCTGAATTCAAAAGCTCCGTGGGGCAAGTATGTCACGGTCAATCTCAACAAACATCCCTATGATGATTTGAGGATCAGAAACAAACTGGCATTTGAGTTGATAAAGGACATATCTGATATCACGAGCGTCAGCACACAATTTGTCCATCTCTACATAAAGGATTTTAGTGAGGGAGACTACTCTGCTCCCTATGTGGATTATGGTTTGTTCACCCACGTAGAGAATATTGACACCAGGTATCTGAAAAACCATGGGCTGGACGAAAAGGGTCATCTCTACAAATGCGAGAACTTTGAATTCAAACGCCATGAGGATATCATCAAGAATGTTGACGACTACACCTATGACGAGAATGATTTTGAAGATATCCTTGAGATCAAGGGCGTCAATGACCATCAGAAACTTATTGAGATGCTCGATGCGGTGAATGATGAGCATACTCACATCAATGATGTCATAGCAACATATTTCAATAGGGCCAACTTTATCACCTGGCTGGCCTTAAACGTTATTACAGACAATATTGATACACAAAGCAGGAATTACTACTTATACAGTCCAACCGATTCAACCACATGGTATTTCATACCTTGGGACTATGACAAATCAATGGGTGCATATTCTGATACCAGACCGATCTGGCAAAAAGGAATTTCAAACCTTTGGGGCAACATCCTTGTACAGAGATTTTTACGCAATACAGACAACAGGGCTGAACTTGATGCTAAGATGGTTGAGCTGAGCAATAAGATCTCCCAAGACAAATTGGAGTATTACAGTGAATTGTTCAAACCAATCGCTATAAGGTTCCTAACGACCGAACCGGATAATATACCTCCTGCGTTGGATGTTGATGCTATCAATGAGGAGTTTGAACTGCTAAAAGGTTCCATCCAGAAAAATATGGATGCATATTATGCGAGCCTGGAAAGGCCAATGCCTGTATTCCTCTATCCACCGCATCTCAACGGGAACTTCCTGGAGTTTGATTGGTCCCAGTCGTATGATTTCCAAGACGATCAGATATATTACCACTTCCAAGCGAGTGATTCGCCTCTGTTTACGAATATTTTGTATGAAGCTGACAATCTGCTGAACAATGAGCTGATCATCAGGAAGTTTCCACCTGGACACTATTACTACAGGATATTCAGCAGGGATTCTCAGGGAAATACAACCGATGCCTTTGATATTTACTATGATGACAAGACAGGGACCTACTGTTTTGGGGTAAATGATTTTTATGTTACCTAGGAGTCCATATGAAGTTCAGGCATGAGCATAAATTCTTAATCGAATATGACACCTATGCCAGGATCAGAGGCGCTCTCAAGCAGTGTATGGCTCTGGATAATAATTCTGTGGAGGGACTTGGCTATCATATACGAAGTCTGTATTTCGACGATATGTTCGAAAGCTCTTTGCATGAGAAGTTGTCGGGTATTGTAAACAGGAAGAAATACAGGGTGAGAATATATAACTATTCTCAAGACACAATTAAATTGGAAATCAAAAGAAAATTCAATGATTATACCAATAAAGTAGCCACTACGATACAGAGAGACGAATTTGAGAGGATATACAACGCAGATGTCAGTGATTTGGCATACACCGATGATAGTGTCAAAATGAGTTATTATCTAGAAATAAGAAACAATCTCCTACGACCGAAAGTGATCGTAGATTATTACAGGGAGGCCTTTGTACTGCCATATAACGAAATAAGAGTTACCTTTGACACGCAGCTTTCTGCTGTCAAACCGCGAATGGATATTTTCTCGGACAGGATACATAGTGTAGCGTTACCCCCATGCTACTCATTGATTATGGAGGTGAAATATAACAATTTTTTACCTAGCCATATAAAAAACATATTGGAACGATATGATCTGACAAGATTATCCGTTTCAAAATTTTTACTATGCAGGGATAGAATTCAATAAGGAGATATTTTGTATGAATGAACTGCTTAATTTTAATGATATTCTAAAAAACAGTGTGATTGAATCATCATATTTGGGGACCTATTCAATTAGGGATATTGCAAGTGTCATTCTAGTGACATTTGCAGTCAGTCTCTTTATGTTTTATATATACAAAAAAACGTATAGTGGGAATGTGTATAGCCATAAGTTTAATGTCTCATTAGTGGTAATGGCATTAATTACCTCGGAAGTGATTCTGACCATCAGTTCGAACTTGGTGCTGTCGTTAGGTATGGTTGGAGCCTTGAGCATAGTGAGGTTCAGGACGGCTGTTAAAGAGCCCTTGGATATTGTATTTATGTTTTGGGCGATTGCAATAGGGATTACAACGGGAGCCAGGCTATATGCCCTGACAATAATAAGCTCTCTTCTGATTGGCACTATTCTGTATGTCTTGTTGAAATTCAAAAATACAAACAATGTCTATTTGCTGATCATCCATCACATGACAAAAAGTAATGACAAAGTGTTCGAGCTATTGCAGGAAGTGAACTATACGATCAAGTCAAAGACCGTTTCTCGCGGATTGATCGAACATACGCTTGAAATCAAGCTTCTTGGCACTGGGAGTGAATTGGTTGAAAAAATAGCCGAAATTGAAGGTGTCTCAAATGTATCTCTTGTAAGTTACAACGGGGATTTTGCCCAATAACAGAGGTGATCAGTTGAATAGAAAAGAAAGCACAATAGTAGAAATCACAACTGTCCTACTCGAGATATTATTGGTAAATATTCTTATCAATTTCTTCTTCTATGAGCTACAACCAAACCAAGCAGATTATTTGTCATTAAACCCTCATCCCCTTTTCCTGTTTTCGCTTATCATGGGATTACGGTATGGGATAAAGGGTGGGGTCTTTTCCGCTTGCATCTCCGGCCTGTTCTATTTTGATGTGTATATGCAGACGCATGGGAACGTGGAGTTGTTCTTTACCTATTTCAAATACTACAAAAATCCCCTGTTGTTCTTATGGGGTGGGTTCATTCTTGGGGCATTCAGAGATAACCATAGAAGAAAAGTAAGGAAAGCAAACGAAACCATTGATTTTTTGACACAAGAGAATGCCAATCTTGAAAAAGATTATATGTACCTGGATTCAATACAAAAAGAGTTGAAAAATCAGATCATCAAATCTGATGAAAGCATAAGCAGCCTGTATGACATAGCAAAGAAACTTGAAAGTTTTGAAATTGAAGAGATCTATACCGAAACGATTGGTGTCCTGATGAAATATCTGAAAGCTACCAATATCTCCCTCTATACAGTTGATAGAGAACATGATTATTTGCGCTTGAAAATATCCTATAGTGATGTGGAGCGTAGTAATTCCATAAAAGCTTCTACCTGCTCTTGGTTCCTACACGTAGACAAGGAAAGAAAAGTTGTAAAAAATCCAAACTACAGGGCAAGTGATGATGTCCCTCTCATGGTAGCTCCCCTGATCAGAGATAATAGGGTCATTGCAGCAGTCATAATTACCAGCATGGAATTTGATATGATTTCTGAGTATGCCTTCAATTTGTTTCAGCTTATCATTGACTGGATCAACCGGACACTCGAAAAGGCAAAATATGTTGAGAGCCTGAAGGGGAGCAAATATATAGGAACGAGCAAACTCATAAAGGATTCAAACTATTTTATGAATCAGATCAAAATTGAAAGAAGAAGGAAAAAGGAATTTGGGATGGAGTACTGCCTATTGTCATATAGGGTTAAGGATTGTGAACTGATAACAATAGACACCTTGGTCAAGGATACGTTACGAGCCGTTGACCTTGCATACTACAACGAAAACAAACAGGTGATTACGTTTCTGTTACCAGCGACAAAAAGAGAACACGCCATCCTCATTGAAGATAGGATCGAAAAGAATTTCAGCGATAATTTTGTAAAGATTGATCTGGCACCTTTAGATGATCGGATGGCCTAGGGGATGCAAATTCCAATGGTAGGGCAAAGGACCAAGAAAGACCGACTGAATCATGATACTAGTGATGTTCAGCCAAAGGGACTAACCAAAGTGCAATATGAAAACAAAGGCTGCCTTACGTCAAGAACTCTCCCCCCTTTGGAGGCTTAATGAAATATATAGCATATGCATTACTGATGATTGCTGACATCCTAGTGATACTATTCTTCATCATATTTGAACAATATGCACTCCAAGTACTGTCATTCCATGCATTATTGATTTTTCTCAGTTGGAGAATATACGTGACCTTTGCTACCGATGTGGAGGTATTGCCGTACTTTATCCTGTTTTTTTTGCCAATCTTAGGGATGGTCATGTATTTCACCCTATATGGCAGTCTCCATTACTTCGTGAGGGATGGTAACGCCATCAATGATTATGAGCAGATGCTTTCTGAAAAACCTGCAAGGAGAAAAAGAAAAAGAATTGATTTTGAAAGTGAAATACAGACAATGAGCTATTTTGATATGTTTTCTTTTATCGATCCTGAAAGGAAAAAGGAATTATTAATTGAATCCCAATATGCATATAAGATCAATAACGCAAAGATTCTAGCAAAAGGATTGGAATCAGAAGACAAGGAAGTCCAACATTACTCTGCAACCCTTCTCAACAGCCAGGAAAATCAATATACCAACACTATCAGCATATTGAGAGAAACATATGAAACACAGAAGACTGAAGCTAATTTGGATGCATTGATTTATGCCTATCATGATTACATACACTCATCATTCATTGGGAAAGAGAGTTTACAGATATTCAAAAAGGAATATGTCGATCTGCTACTGCAGAAAGTACACAGGGAAACATATGACCTGCAATCGTTGCAAAGTCTGTTTATTGCCTTCATTGAGATCAATGATGTGTATAACGCCACATTGATACATCACAAAATGGAAAAAGAGTTCGGTAAAAGCCCAAGGTCGATCATAAATAAATTACACATCCTCTATAAGAAAGGGTATACCTCCCAACTGGTTGACGCTCTTCACACCATAGGACCTGACCAATTTGCCGATGAACCCAGGTTGAAGGAACTCTATGATTTCTTTGTGAAGGAGGTACGGTAAGATGAGGATATGCATGATAGCTGAAGGCTCCTACCCTTACGTTGCTGGTGGGGTCTCCAGCTGGATCAATCAGATAATTTCGGCTTTCCCAGACAACGAGTTTGTTGTCGTCTCAATAATGCCGAGTAAAAACGAGACAGTAGAGTACAAATATGAGATACCAAAGAATGTAGTCAAAATACGTACTATTTACCTCAATGATTACATGAAGATCCGACACAAGAGACTCGTAAGGCAATACAGACTAAGCAGACAGGACGAACAAGAATTAAGGAAATTGATCAGAAGCGCTTCTGACCTGGATTGGGAGTATATCATCAAGCTATTCAATACTAGGGACAGCACTGGTTCTTGCATTGATTTTTTGCAAAGCAAGTTTTTTTTCAATGAGATAGTTTCCCTGTATAATGAAAAATGTAGTGAAGAGGTATTTAATGTCTTTTTCTGGACTATGAGAAACATGTTCCTGCCCCTGCTATACCTCATACAACAAAAGGCGGAAGAAGCGGATGTTTTCCATTCTGCATCAACAGGATATGCCGGCATTTTGGCAACATCATTTGCTGTAAGGAAGAATAAGGGCTTTGTGGTATCAGAACACGGAATTTATGGCCGAGAAAGGGAAGAGGAATTGCTAAAGGCCAAATGGGTAACTGGAATCTACACAAAATTATGGATTGACTATTTTTACTCCATGTCTTCAGCTGCGTATAGAAGGGCGGATGTCATTACATCCCTATTCCAGGCCAATAGGGATATCCAGATCAAACTTGGCGTTGATAGAAAAAGAACAAGAATTACCCCTAACGGCATTAATTATGACAAGCTACACATCGAGAAGGAACCCCATGATGGGGTTGCTATCGGCTCAATCCTGAGAATCGTCCCTATCAAAGATGTGATGACTATGATCCGAGCATTTCGGATCGTAAAGGATAAGGTGGACAATGTTACATTTTATCTGATCGGGCCTGCTGAAGAAGACTCGGCCTACTTTCAGCAGTGTTTGAATTTGGTGCGACTTTTGGATCTTCAAGATTCCATACAATTCACAGGTAGAGTTGTTATCAAGGATTTCATTGGGAAATTGGACATGCTAGTCTTAACATCGATATCTGAAGGGCAACCTCTGGTAATCCTTGAAGGCTGGGCCGCTAAAATTCCTAGCATATCAACAGATGTCGGTAGCTGTAGAGAGTTGCTTGAAGCCGATTCTTTCGAAGGCCCTTGCGGGTTGATCACAAAAATTGCTTCCCCTAGTGATACTGCAAGAGCTCTCTTACAGGTGATTGCAAACCCTACATTGAGAAACACAATGGGAGAAAATGGATATAGAAGAGGAAAGAGATTATATAATGAAAAAGTGTTGGTAGCAAACTATTCTAAAATTTATGATTGCGTGTATGCAAAGTACAACAGATAAGGTGGCATGAGAATATGGCAGGTATCGGTTTTTCATTACAGAGAATGTTTAATAAGGATACTTTTTCTAGTAGAGCTCTGGCATATGCATACTCATCATTCATTGCGGCCGGCCCATGGATACTAAGCGTATTATCCATCAACTTTCTCCTCTTGCTCATGGATTTGGTCAATAGTGATTCTGCGGAAAGGGACTTGTTCTCTGCAACAATTGTATACTCTTTCCTCTTTTCCCAAATTTTAGTCGCCCCTATTCAGTTGGTGGTTACCAGATATATTTCGGACAAGTTGTATAACAAGGAGTACGATGCCGTGAAACCCACATATATCGGGGTAAACAATATTGTCTTCTTTGCCAGTTTGCTAATATCCGTTGTGTTTTATTTCAACGTACCTCTACCATTCTATTACAAGATATTTTCATCGTTTATTTTTGTATTGATATCAATGATCTGGGTGATAATGATATTTCTGAGTGCAGTAAAAAACTATAAGCTCATAGGAATAGCCTATTGTATAGGTGCTCTGACCTCAGTCGCGTTAGTCTTTTATTTTCTCGAAAATCCAATACCTTTTAGAGAAATGACAACCTTAACCAACTTTCTGGTATCGTACGTCATTGGATTGAGTGTGACATTCATAGTGCTTGCTTACACGTTTTTCTCTACTTTTCACTATGGGAATCCTTATACATATGACTTTATCAGGGCCTTCGGCAAACATGCGGTATTGGGCTTCATAGGCTTATTGTACACCTGTGGATTATGGGTCGACAATATCATCTTATGGTTTGGCGATTACCAGGTCAAAGTATATGATACGTTTGTTTTCGCTCCCTACTATGACAATGCAGTTTTTTTATCCTATCTTACAACCATTGTGACCTTAGTCCTCTTCCTTGTTATCATAGAGACGGAATTTTACAAGACATATAAGGAATATTTTGGTAATGTAAACTCCACACAGACACTGGAAGAGATAGATGCATCAAAAAATTCAATGATAGAATCCTTGCGGTATAATCTTTTCTATACTTTTATGATCCAACTATTGGTCAGCATAACACTGGTGTTGCTTGCAGGGCCAATATTCAAGGTACTCAATATCAATTATGTTATCAGAGACATTTTTAAGCTAACTACTATCGGAGCCTTGTTCAACATCAGTGCATTCATTTGCATTCTGGTCCTTTTGTATTTTGAGAAAAAGAATAGCGCCTTATTGGTAGCATTTTGCTTTTTCACTTCCAATGCCGTGCTGACACTGTTGTTTAGCAAACTCCCCTTGCAGTATACCGGCTATGGATTTGCAATTGCATCAGCCTTCACGTTTGTTGTAGCCCTGTTCCCTCTTCGGTACTATCTCCGAAACATCAATTATGAAACCTTTGCCCTCCAGCCCATATACTTGCACGAACCAAATGATATTTTTGTCAAATTTGCAGAGTTTCTCAACCGAAGGTGTGACAACAAGCAGAGGATTTCCAACAATAGGCATGGACGACAAGGAACATAGGTGAAGGTGCGTCGTCAGGCCGGAGTTCCAGTGTTTTCAGATGTATCGCATATCACGAGTCCTACAGCACACTGAAAACACCCGGCTTATCGCTAAGCCGGGTGTGTAAAACGAGAGATATGATCTATCAGGCCTTGTATACTGGAATTTCCTGATAGGTGGTATGCAGAAGGTGATGAGCCTTCTCTCCATTCGGATTTCCCAGGAAATCCTCATACAACTTAAGGATCGAGGGGTTCTGATGTGAACAGCGGTACTTGCTCTTCTTGTCATCTGCATAGAGGCCTTCTGATCGCTCCTTGCGCAGGATATCATTGGCTCCATAGGGCTGACCACCACCGGCGATACAGCCACCACGACAAGCCATGATCTCAATGAACTCATAGGGCGCCTTTGTTCCAGCGGCCTTTGCTTCACGGATCTCATCCAAGACTTCCTTGGCATGAGAGAGACCATGGACTACAGCAACACGTACAGGTGTGCCATCAAAATCAACAGTACCCTTCTTGATCTCCTCTAGACCCCGGACGGATTCGACTTCGACTCTCTCCATCTCCTTGCCGGTGACCACATTGTATGCAGTGCGGACAGCCGCTTCCATGACACCACCGGTGGCACCGAAGATAGTTCCAGCTCCTGAGTATTCACCGATCGGGCTATCAGCCTCCTCTTCCTCAAGCTTTAGGAAATCTACAGCAGAATTCTTGATCAGGCGCCCGAGTTCGCGGGTGGTGAGGACCAAGTCCACATCCTGGAACCCTGAGGCACTCATGTTGTCATCACGCTTGGACTCAAATTTCTTTGCAGTACAGGGCATGATGGCGACAGAGAAGATCTCAGCGGGGTCAAGACCGGCTTTCTCAGCATAGAAGGTCTTGGTAATCGCACCATGCATCTGCATAGGGCTCTTACAGCTGGAGACATGGTCAAGAAGATCCGGATAGTACTTCTGGACATAATCGATCCATGAGGGACAGCAGGAGGTCAAAAGTGGCAGTGTTCCACCCTTTGTAACCCTACCAACGAGTTCATGCCCCTCTTCGATGATGGTAAGGTCGGCACTGAAGTTCGTATCGTGCACTGCGTAGGCTCCAACCTTTTTCAGGGCTGCATAGATCTTCTTGGTAGTGACCGTTCCGGCAGGGAGGCCGAACGTCTCACTCAATCCGACACGAATGGAAGGGGCTATCTGGACAACCACCTTCTTGGTGGGGTCTGCAACAGCTGCACGGAAGGTGCTGATCTCATCCTTTTCGTAGATGGCTCCAACAGGACAATGCGCTGCACACTGGCCACACTTCACACAAGGACTGTCGTCCAGCTTGAGCATGGCGGCAGGAGCCATGCATGTGCCGTCTCCGCGTCCGATAAACTCAAGGGCGAAGGTTCCCTGCAGATCCTGACAGACCTGTACGCAACGACCGCACTTGATGCACTTTTCAGGATCAAGGACGATGGAAGCGGATGAAGTGTCCTTCGGTGATTCGTTCAGCCTCACTTCAAAAGGCTGTTCGCGGATACCGAACTCAGCTGCCAGATCCTGTAGCTCACACTCTCCATTACGGATACAGGTGAGACACGATGAGGGGTGTGTGCTGAGGATCAGCTCAAGGATTGTCTTTCTTACCTCATAAAGCTCGGGATCATGGGTGATGACACTCAAGCCTTCATGGACAGGTGTGGCACAAGCGCGAAGAATCTTTGCACTTCCCTCCTGCTTTACAATACATAGCCCGCAGGACCCGAAAGGTACCAGGTCATCGTGATAGCAGAGCGTGGGGATTCTGACACCTGCCGCGCTTGCGGCGTGCAGAACCGTTGTGCCCGCTTCAACTTCTACGGGAATACCATTTATCTTTACATGTACGATACTCAATTTATTCCTCCTCTGTCGGATCCTAGTGGACTACGACGGCTCCAAACTTACAGGTCTCCAAACAGACACCACACTTGATACAAACGCTCTGGTCTATTACATGTACCTTCTTCTTTTCACCTGTAATAGCACCGACAGGGCACTTGCGCGCACAGGCAGTACATCCGATGCACTTGTCAGCAAGAATCGAATAGGTGACCAATTTCTTACAGGTGCCACTGGGGCAGCTCTTGTCTTCAATATGGGCACGATACTCTTCAGGGAAAAACTTCATGGAAGAGAGTACTGGATTGGGAGCTGTCTGGCCCAAGGCACACAGGGAACCCACCTTCATCGCCTTACCGATGGTCTGGAGGGTCTCCAGATCCTCAGGTACTCCGTTTCCAGAAGTGATCTTCTCCAAAACGTTGCACAAAGAACGTCCACCAATTCTACAGGGAGCACACTTTCCACAGGATTCATCAACGGTAAAGTTCAGATAGAACTTGGCAACATCTACGATACAGTCATCTTCATCCATGACTATCATGCCGCCTGATCCCATCATAGAACCGATGCGCACCAGGGAGCCAAAATCGATAGGGGTATCAAGGTCGGCTTCGGTGATGACTCCACCGGAAGGGCCACCTGTCTGCACAGCCTTGAACTTACGGTCGTTGGCTATGCCACCACCGATATCAAAGACAATCTCACGCAGGGTGGTTCCCATGGGAACTTCAACCAGGCCGGAGTTTCTGATCTTACCGGTAAGGGCAAAGACCTTGGTCCCTCGGCTGTCGGATGTCCCGATCTTGCTGAACCAGTTGCCACCTTTTGAGATGATGACAGGGATGTTTGCCCATGTCTCAACGTTATTGATGACAGTCGGCCTACCCCAGAGACCCTTTACCGCAGGGAATGGAGGACGAGGCTGTGGCATACCACGCTTTCCTTCGATGGACTGCAGAAGAGCAGTCTCTTCACCACAGACAAAGGCACCGGCACCGAGGCGGATCTCAATGTCAAAGTCAAATCCGCTTCCGAGGATATTCTTACCCAAAAGGCCGTATTCACGGGCCTGGGCCATAGCAATTTCAAGGCGATGGATTGCCAAGGGATACTCAGCACGGATGTAGATGAACCCTTTCTGTGCACCGATGGCCTTACCACAGATGGTCATGGCCTCAAGGACAGAGTGCGGGTCCCCTTCAAGGGTAGAGCGGTCCATGTAGGCACCAGGATCGCCTTCGTCAGCATTACAGACGACATACTTCACTTCGTTCTCAGCCTGTTTGGAGAAGTTCCACTTCATCCAGGTAGGGAAGCCAGCCCCTCCGCGTCCACGCAGACCTGCAGTCTTCAGTTCCTCGATGATATCTTCCCCGGTCATCTCAAAGAGGGCCTTCTCAAGGGCCTCATACCCTTCACGGGCGATGTACTCATCAATATTTTCAGGATCGATGAAACCACAGTTGCGGAGGACGATACGGAACTGCTTCTGATAGAACTGGATATCCTCGACCTTGGCATGTTTGCGGCTTTCGCTCTTGTCATACAGCAGGCGCGTCACTTCGCGACCCTTGATGACATGCTCAGCGATAATTTCGTGTGCATCATCAGGGGTCACCTTTACATAAAAGGAGTCCTCAGGAAGGATCTTTACGATCGGGCCCTGCTCACAGAAGCCAAAACAGCCGGTCTTGATGACCTGCACTTCGTCAGCGACTCCCTGATCTTTACACTCTTTTACAAGGTTCTGATAAATCTGGTCTGCACGGCTTGATTCACAAGCGGTACCGCCACAGACCAAGATGTAGTTTCTGAAAGCCATTATCTACCCCCGTCCTTCTGAATAATGTCAGCAGCAGGGCGATCAAAGAGGTGATCGGTCACCAGTTGCTTTCCGATGATGTGCTGCTCAACAATTGTCTTTGCTGTCTCAGCATCCACTTTCCCATAAATGGTATTAGGCATACCGGGAACCAGAACCTCAATGGTCGGCTCCACATAACATAGGCCCATGCATCCGGTCTGGGTTACCGATACATTGTCGAGCTTGTGCTCGTCCAGGGCTGCCAGGAATGTATCCAGGACAACCTTGGCTCCGGCGGCGATACCACAGGTGCCCATCCCAATGACGATGCGTGAGTCTTTTCCTTCGATGTCGCGCTTCTGCAGTGCGCTTTGTTTTTCTTCTCTGAGCTTTCTCAGCTCTTCAAGTGTCATTTTTGCCATTATCTTGTCTCCTAGGTAGTGAAAAGCAGGCTCTTATGCCAATAAAGGCGAATGTGTAACATACAAAGGCTTCAGGTCCTCTTCTTGTGATTCCAAAAACTCCTTGAGCAAGTTTAAGGTACCACTGGTGGATAGCTGACCCAAGATGTCAGTGAGCTCTCTTTTGGAGAGTTCGTATCCCCCTTCTCCCTTGACTGTCGTAAGTGTACGCTTTACGACAAGCTCGTCAGCGAGAGGATGACTCATCAGAGCCAGAAGTGTTGAAGGAAGGTCCCCAAAGGGAGGTGTATCCACATTATTGAGGGGAAAACTGCAAGTGACCTTCGTTCCCTTCCCCAATTCAGAATGCAAGGAGAAGCTCCCTTCACAAGCTGTTGTAGCCTGTACAAGAAATGGCAACCCCAAACCGACCTTACGTTTTGCATGTTTGACCCCATCTGTAACAAAAGGGTCCAGTACCCGAGCTTTCAGATCCTCATCCATGCCCTTTCCGTTGTCCTCTACGGTACATACCAAGAGAGTATCATCCTCCTCTAGCGCAAGAAGCACCTCAGTACTTCCGGCCTCAAAGGAATTCTGGACAATGTCCAACAGAAAATCGCAGATAAAGATATGCATATGCCCTGCTTCGCGCTCCTTATCTGTACTTTGCGATAATTCCGGAAACCTGGTTCGTAGTAACCTTTCCGAATACTTCCCCACCAACGGTGAGAACTGGTGCAAGCCCGCAACAACCGACACAGCGGACGGCTTCCAGGGAGAAGCGCCCATCGTCAGTAACGCCTCCGATGTCAATAGAGAGAAGTTTGGACAACTCGTCAATGAGTGGTTGTGCACCCTTCAAATAACATGCCGTACCCATACAGACCTGTATGTTGTGCTCACCTGGCTTTGTCAGCTTGAAAAAGTGATAAAAAGAGACGACACCCCAGATGGTGGCCAAGGGGACATCAAGCAATTCTGCGACTTTGTCTGCGGCCTCCCGAGAGATGTAGCTCTGTTCCTGTTGCACCTTATGGAGAACCATAATGAGATTGCCCGGCTTATCCTTCCATTCCTCGATGAAAGAGATTAACTCAGGCGAGAACTTGTTTTCGTTAGTTTTCGACATGTAACCTCCAGTACCCAAAATTTTCAGTTTGCCTATTCTACCATTTTTTCACAATTCGTGTCACCATATTCTTACAAGTTATGGTAATAACCATACCAGTGACCGGTAATTTGCAATTAAATATTGACCAAAACCCCTGTTTAATATACAATTAGTCACATTAATAGGAGTATTTACATGAACAATGACCAATTGATACGAATCACAAGATACTACCGTTCCCTAAACCGCCTTAAAACTATCGGACTGGAAAAAGTCTTCGCCCATAACCTCGCCGATGCAGCAGGAGTCTCCGCTGCGATTGTCCGTAAAGATTTCTCACAATTGGCAATATATGGCCAGAAGCGAGGAGGATATGAGATCCATGATCTGCTCAAGTCCCTTGGAGAGATACTGGGAAAAGGGGATCCTCAAAACTGCATCATCATCGGATGTGGAAGAATCGGCAAGGCCCTGATGCACTATAACGGCTTTGAGCCTGACGGCATACGCATTGTAGCCGGTTTTGACAGCGACCCGATGGTCTACAGCGATGCTTCGCATCCGGTGCCCATCTACCCGATCAGTCGCATCAACGAGGTTGTGGATGCCCTTGAGGTGACAGCTGCTATCATCACCGTACCTGAACAGGCGGCAAACGACAGCTACGAGCGCCTGGTGAAGGCTGGCATCATGGGAATCCTGAATTTCAGCCCCATAACCCTCAAGGCCCAGCTTCAGCCTGATGGGATCATGCCTGTGGTGCATAACATCAACATAGCCCTTGAGCTTGAGCAGATCTTCTATGAGCTCAAGTTCCCCAAGGACGGGACAGCCTCACCTGCGCAAAAGCGTAAGCAGGAGCGGAAGGTGATCGCTGACGCCGCAAAGGGTTGACAGGTTCCAGGCCATAGGCGTCCCGTCAGGCTTCAGAGCCATTGATGGGGCGACTATCGCAGTGGACCCATACTCCCAGCCAAAACCATCAAATAACGGGCCGTTACCCAGAAATTGGTCATACTGATGCCAGGAACCTCCAAAATGGCAGGTTCCCGGTTTTTCCAACCTGTTCTGCCCATCCAGATAAGGCGAATACCAGACATCTGCATAGACAAGATCCCGTCTTCCTGTGATACCCAAGGAACCCTTGGCCATAAAGGGACGGGCATTCTGGTCCCCTATGTCGATGAGGGCAGGCTGAACAATGCTGTTCTGCTTGTAGGAATCGGGATCGGTATTGAAATCCCCGCACAACACGATGGTACTGCCTTCATGCCTGGAGGCCGCTTCCTTGAGGACTCGACTGAGCTCAATGCGCAGAGCCTCTGTCTCTGAGAACTCCCCTATCTGGCTTTTGGCATGGACAGCGAATATGACAATGTCCCCTCGCTCCGTCTCGAATACCGCTTCCAGGACAGGCCTGGCTCCCTGTACAGCATGTACGCTAACGTGTTTGGGTCTGTTGCGGCTTATCATGGCGACTCCGATGGCAGAGCCTTCGTCCCTGGCAAGGGCGTACCACCCGTAGCCCTTGCGTCCAAGATGCCGGTCCAAAAGGTCTGCGATCACCCCTTCATGCTCAATTTCCTGCAACACCAGCACATCACACCATCCGACGCTTCTGGTGGTGAGCACTTCGTTGAGAGTTCTCAGTCGCATATGGTAGGAAGCTGTATTCCACTTCTCCGAAGGACGGTACTCGGGATATTCATCCCCATCAAGCTTGTCGTCCATAAGGTTCTGCACATTGTAGGTGAGGATCTTGAACTCCTTTTCGTTGGGCTCCTGCACAGTGAGGGAACACCCGCACCCTACAAACAGGAACAAAAAAAGGACAAGAAGAGAAAGGGATAGGACTGGAAATTTTATCATAGTACAAGAGTAAGGGCAAAAAGAGCTCTTCTTGCTTCAAATCTTGGTATTTTTCCCTAATGAGTAGGAGAAATACAGCATTGCAAGAGCATCGTTGATATCAAACTGGTCGATGGCCATCTCACGGGACTTGAGGATACCAATCTTCAGGTTCTCCAGGCAAGGGTCAAAGGAAACATTGGTCTCTTCAAGGATACTGAGACAGAAAGCCCTCAGTTCCGCCCACTTTTGGGTATAGAACAGCGAGAGGACCTCATCGTAGTGCTGGTCTATCTGATTGAGGTCCCTTGCCTCGGCGAGGAAGCTTGGGAAGAAGCCCTTGATGTTCCCACTGTTCAGCTGCTCATAGAGACCTGAAAGCCTGGGGAGCCGAACTTGAAGAAGGAGGCGATGACAGCATACCGTGTCTGGCGGAAGGTGGCGCTTCGGCCTTGCTCTACTGAGATGAAGAACTCCTGGTAGAAGGTGCCGTCCTTATCCATATGCCGTTTGGCGATAAGGTAGTCGATCACTTCGTCAATATGCTTGGCAGTGTGCGAGAGCTCGTTTATCAGGGGCAGGTATTCAGTCGTATCGGTTATGCGCGCCAACGTCTTGCTGGCCATCGAGCGCACCGATGACCATCTTCCGTGCTTGAGCAGGACGAGCATCACTTCCTTGACCTTGGGATCCTTTTTGTATGCCCCAAGGGCTGCGATGGCATCAAGCTGCACATAGGAGTCATCATCACGGGCAACCTTGATCAGGTCGTCCAAAACAGCTTTTCTAGGTCGGTCTGCAAGAGCCCGAACAGCCTCAATCTTATCCGAGGAGAAGGGAGAGGCAAGGATCGATCGGATCTCGCTGGTTGCCATGTTGTTGTAGTTGCTTCCGAGGGAGTGCATCAGAAATCTGCGTTTAGCAGGGTCGGTAGTCTTTTCCAGCTTCTCGATCATGGAGACGGCTTTCAGGCCGTGCATGGAAAACACTACCGCTGCTGCAGCTTGGGAGGAGTAGGCTCCCACCTCCTGGAGCCTTGCTGCAACTAGGGCCTCTATTGCGGTAAGGACCATGGCAAAGATAAATACCAGCGTATACCCGTTACCCGCGGCTTTTCCATCAAGGATGAAGAGTGAACGGGCTAGTTCCCCGCTGTCTGCCAACAGACCGCTTATGACACCTACCAGGAACGCTATGATTGCAATGACAAAGTTCGCCATGGAGTTGAAGCCGACGGCATCATCATCAGGCATCACCTGCTGTACCAGACGAAAGACCAGAAGGGCTATGAGTCCGACAAAGAAGTTGGTGAAGAATCCAAGGAAGAAAAACCAGATAGGTGCGACCTCGGCTGTTATCAGGGCCCAAAGCAGGAAGAAGAAGAGGGAAAACAGGGTCGATATGAATACCAAGGGTCTGGATCCTAGGCGGTCGGAGAACTGCCGGCTGATGTAGGAAGCAGCTACCATGGAGAGGCCCAGCACCACAGAGTAGAGAACGACCATACTGTTTGACAGTCCGAGCTCAACCCTAAGGAAAGGCACGGTAAGGCCGAATATGACCGCTACAGCTGTAGCGAGCCATCTGAGGATCAGTCTTCTGCTCAAGGAGGTCTGAGCCATCGCTTCTTTGAAGATGATGAGGACAGTCCTCCCCTTCTTGTGCGAAATGGTACTTCGTGAAGGGATGAGGGACATCTCATAGGCCGCAAAAAAGTTCATGACCGCCCCTATCACCTGCAGTCCGATAAGGCCGACAAGACCGGAAAAATACTGTATGCCCAGGACCAGAGCGGTGATACAGCGCACCACCATGGAGGAGCTCTGGTAGGCTACGTTGACGTTGGCAACCACCTTCCCACGATTGGAGACGCTGCTGATGCTTTTCATGGTGAAATCATTGAGGGCGATGCCGATCATTCGGAAGATGTTGAAGGCTGTATAGATACCGAGCAAGAGAAGGACCGCTGCATTGCCTGTCAAGAAGAATAGTCCCACATACCCAAAACAGACAACCCCTCGTACCAGCCAGACAGCTGACTGCACTTTGATCTGATTCTTCCCTTTGAAGATTATCGACACAAAAGGAAGAACGATCCCAGCAATATATGAGGCTGAGGCAATGTACCCCAATGCAAGATTGCCTGCACCGAAGTAGATAGCCAGGAGGTAGACGATGGTATCACCTAGCAGGCTGTATGCAATGCCATTGTATACTTCCTGCCGGTACATATGTTTTCTTCCCTGCTGTTTCTCTGTTTCGCTAAGGTATTTCGTCTTGCCCATAAGGTGCTATAGCTCGCTCCTTGTCGCAACGATCCTACTTACCAAGCCATAATCCAGAGCTTCCGAACTTGAAAGCCAGTGGTCGCGCTCGGTATCCTTGTTGACCTGTTCCGGGGTTCTCCCTGTCTCCTGAGCGATAAGCGCATCAAGTTTGGTACGAAGCTTTTCCAGGTGAAGGGCATGTATCTCAATATCTGTGGCAACGCCCTTCATGCCACTCATGGGCTGGTGGATGAGGTATGTCGAGTTGGGAAGTGCAAGCCTTCTCTCTGCAGGGACTGCAAGCAGGACAAGGGCTGCCGCGCTTGCCACAAGACCCATACCGATCATAGTTACAGGACAGGAGACAAAACGGGCCATGTCAAAGATGGCGTAGCCGGCATCGACATCGCCGCCTGGGCTGTTGATGAAGATACGCACAGGATCACTGCTGTCACCTTCCAGAACCAGCAGCTGCTTGATTACAAGATCGGCACTCTCCTTGTTGATCTCACCACTGAGCATGATGGATCGGGTCTTCAGGAGTTTTTCGTTTATCTGGGGATCCTGCACTGCAGGTTTTTTCTCTTCGTTTTCTGGCATGAAAAGCCTCTCTTCATAAAAGTTAGTCGCTTTCGCGTTTTCCCAAGTATACGGGATAAGATACATATTGAAAAGGGATTGCAGAGCATATTGCAAGGCGCTTTGAGGAATCTCGGTCATTCCGTATCCATTGCCCGCATGATTCGCTATACTTGGATGCGGAGGATCTGTTCATGAAATGTGCTACTGTTGCTATCATAGGAAGGCCGTCTGCCGGCAAGAGCACCCTGCTCAATACCATCACTGAGATGAAGGTATCCATCACTGCTGCCACGCCCCAGACTACACGAAATGCCATCCGAGGCATCTACACTGACCCACGTGGTCAGCTTATATTCACCGATACCCCAGGCTACCACCTCAGTGACAAGGCAATGAACAAACGATTGCAGGAGACTGCGATAAGGACTCTTGAGGACAGTGATGTCGTGCTCTACCTCATCGATGCCAAGCGTACAGCCGGTGAAGAGGAGCTTGCGATAGCCCAGACTCTTGCAAAGATCAAAAGCCCTGTAATCTCCTGCATCAACAAGAGTGACATCCTCACCATAGGCGAACATGATGCTGCCAAGGCATTCCTTGCCGAACAGTTGCCAAACTCTGTAGTGGTAACCTCTTCTGCAAAGCTTGATGAAGGTGTCGATGAGATTCTCATCGAGCTGTTCAAGCTAGCCCCGGAGGGTGAGCTGCTCTACCCAGCGGATGCCTACACCGACCAGCCTGTGGAGTTCCGCATCAGTGAGATCATCCGCGAGAAGGCGATCAACCTTGTCACTGAAGAGATTCCCCATGCCATCTATGTGACCGTTGAGGAGATCGAACACAATGAGCAGACCAATTCCATCTGGGTAAGGGCCGCCATCATAGTGGAAAGAGACACTCAGAAAGGTATTGTCGTAGGAAAGGGAGGGGCTAACATCAAGAAGATCCGCCAGGGCTGCACCCCCGAGATCAGGGCAATATTCCCTGGCAAGAAGCTGCAGCTGGATCTCAGAGTCAAGGCTCAGGACAAGTGGAGAAACAATGCTCATGTACTGGATAGGATCCTGCGCTAGAGATGAGTAGGGTGGCCTAAAATAGGTCACCTTTTCTTTTGTACGCTTAGGGATATACTTGGAGTGAATTTCCACTGGGAAAGGACAAGTTCATAAAACCCAACATACACGTTTTTTTAGTTCGCGTATTATTTAGTATTTTCTATTCCTGATACAAAACCTTTCCAGTTGCTTTGATATGGTTATAGAAACCACTTGAATCGTTATTCTTCTGAACGAGTATAGGCTCTATACGAGTATCAATATCCCGGCGGAGTTTATAGAGCTGGAATGCTTTTTCTAATCTGGAATCATCTAACAGATCAAAAACAACAGCTATATCAATATCACTATCCTTATGGGTTTTCCCCTGTACTTGAGAGCCAAACAGAACTACTTCTTTAGGATGAAACATTGCTGCTGCACGATTAGCAAATTCTATTGCGGCATCTAAAGTTGTTCTTGAATCCATTGTAATTCTCCTCTGGTTTTTTGTAACACTTGCTCACACATTTCATATGTCAGCAATGCAAGTAGCTGATTTTTCTCATTTGGATATCTAGCTTCAATATTCAATGGATCAAGAAAATCATACAAGTCTTTTTGATCTTCACTCATCTTTTCGTAAAGACCAGCTTTCTCAGCTAATCTGGTTAAGTTATGAATATATGGTGGTTGATCGTTATAAAAATCAACATAATAGGCTTTCAATCCTTTTTCAATTGTCTGATGACACATAAACCCTACATAGAGGAATCTTTTTGAATCAAGCATAGCTTTTGCGGTTTCAAGATCATACCTCGCTAAATCCAACCAATATTCAATTTTATTCATGTGTGTCACCTTGCTAATACTATACCTTGAATTTCACACTTTTTACAGTATGCTGCGTAAGTCATTGAAGGCATCCAGCAAAAGACCCTTTTTCAGTGGCTTGCTACCAAATGATTACCACATCATTGGTTTAACGATGTTTGTAACCCCACAGAGCCAGACAGTATCAGAACTATCTGTTCCCATACTGCTGCCCCAGCGCCTCTATATCTATCTTTGTAGTAAACTAGAAAACAAGGATTGGTAGTATGCCCCCTGACAGGAAGCAAACCTCCCTGTCCTGGTGCAGCTCTTTTCCTAACGAATGAAGTTGGTGGCTATGGGCTCTTCACGCACAGGAAGGGCTATTCCGTTTGCCTTTCCAGACTCAATGCACTTGAGCATCCATGCTATGTTTGAACCAAGATGGCGCATCACCTGCAATCCTTCCAGATCCTGACGGACTTCCTCTGGTGTATTGCCGTGGACACTGTTCCAGTAGGTTGAGGAGACGACTGGCATCTGGCTGATGGTAAAATACTTATTCAACTGGTCGAAAGTGGCACTGGCACCACCTCTTCTGCAGGATACCACTACAGCACCTGGCTTCAACGCCATGTGTCTGGAGATGACTCTGAACAATCTATCACAAAATGCACTCATCGTCCCATTGGCCGAGGCATAGTAGACAGGAGACCCCAATACAAGGGCATCTATAGGCTTTCGCCTTGGCAGCGGCTTCGTTTACCAAATCTTTAGTAAAGATGCAGACACCTGTGGTCTTGCAGGAGCCACAGGCACTGCAGCCGTGGATGGAACCTTTTCCTATCCAAAGGATTTCACTTTCGACTCCTTGCTTCTCAAGTGAAGTGGCGACTTCACGCAAGGCGGTATAGGTGCAGCCCTTCTCGTGCGGGCTTCCGTTGATCATAAGAACTTTCATTGATACCTCCATATGGTGAAAGGGAGCAGATGCTCCCCTTCATTATTCAACAATAATAGCATGCTTTGTATTGTCTATCCTAATAGCGCTTGAGAATGGAAAGGGTCTTTTCCTTGCCACAGGTCTTGATGAAAGGTCCGAGTTTCGGTCCCTTCTCCTTTCCTATCATCACCCTATAGACAAGCTGGAAGAAGTCACCGGTTTCTATACCGTTGTCCTTTGCCGCATCATAGAGGCGGGTTGTGTACTCCTTGTCCTCAAGGTTTTCCATCACCTCAACCAAGGCTGTCAGGTCACGGATGGCCTTGAGTTCCACATCGCTAAGTTCTACCTTAGGATCAGTCTCTGTTGCAAGACGGTACTTGAAGTCTTCAGGAGCGAAGGTGGTAATCCAGTTCCAAGCACAGGCACAACGGATCTCCAGACGCTTCTTCTGGCTTTCGGTCATGGGCCCCAATGTGCTGATGGCGACAGCGATGTTGCCTTCATGCAACTGCAGGAGATTGCAGAGGTGACGGAAAGGAATCTGGAAGGAGGCTTCGGTGGGAATCTCCCCAACCTGGCTCAGTTCGTAGATTCTCGCTTCCTTGGCCTTACGCTTCTCATTGACTGCAAGCAGGTCAAAGTAGATGCGTTCGCAGTTGTCGTAGTCCTCATACATCTTCAGCACATCGAGGTCAAAGGAGATGGCAAACTCTGAGTTGGGCCTGGTTCCTGCAAACATGTAGCGTGTGATTTCAGGGGTGAAGACCTCCAGCACTTCATAGAGGGAGATGACCTCTCCACTTGAGGAGGAGATCTTTCCTCCCCTGCCCTTGATGCTGATGAAGTCATATTGGAAGGATACGGGAGGCTGTCCGCCAAAGACAGTCACCATCTTCTTGGATGTGTCAAAGGAGCCCCCTTCACTGTGGTGGTCCTTGCCGGCAGGTTCGAAATCGACCCCTTCGTGGGCCCAGCGCATCGGCCAGTCCAGACGCCAAGGAAGCTTGGCATAGGGGGTGGTGCGCAGGTCTATGGTCTCAGTCTGGCCGGTCTCGTCATCCCTATAGGTGACGCCCCACTTCGCCATCCCAGCCTAGGACTGTGGTGGTGTCCTTGTCAGTAAATGAGGAAAATACAGAAATGGGCCACCAATCCGCTTCAAGAGGTTCGGTACGGAACTCGTCAAGGATGGTACGGATCTCATCCCTCTTTTCCAGGGCTGTACGCATGCCTTGGGCATATTCACTATTGCGATAGCGCTTTGCCTGGTAGAGGTACTCAGGCTCCACCCCAACTACGGGAAGGATCTTCTCGACATCCAGTTCGTTGGCATGGGCATAGTTGTCTGCCCTCCCGCTGGTATCAGGTACTAGGGTGATGGGTTTTCGCAAAAATGTTTCCAACAGTTCTGGCTTGGGCATGTTTTTAGGAACTTTACGAAATACATCATAATCATCCCAGCTATAGATGAACCTGACGTTCTTTCCTTTGGCCGAAGTGCCTTTACCACAAGGTCTACTGAGATTATCTCCCTGAAGTTCCCTATGTGGACAGTTCCAGAAGGGGTAATGCCTGAAGCGCAGGTATAGCACTCCTTATCGCCCTTCTCACGAATAATCTTGTCGGCGTATATGTCCGCCCAATGTGTAGATACGTTCTTTTCGCTCATAGGGACGAAGTATAATGGAAACAGGCAGAGTAATTCAACTCCATGTTGCCAAAACAAAAGAGCTAGGCGTATACTGTAGTCATGAAACGAGCAATAGTCATTATGGTCTGCCTCTTTTTCTCGTTCCGCTCTTCGCTGAAGCGGAAGCACAGCCGGGGTCCGTCATCGAGAAGGGAATCGCCTCTTGGTACACCAGTGACAAGAGTGAAAGCCTTACCGCAAATGGGGAAATCTTCGACCCTACCTCGCTATCGGCTGCCCACAAGAGTCTGAAGTTCGGCACATTGGTGCGGGTGACCAACCTGGACAACAATAAGAGTGTGGACGTAAGGATAAACGACCGTGGTCCGTTTGTCGAAGGGCGCATCATCGACCTGACCCCTGCCGCTGCCAAGCAGGTAGGCATGCTTGATAGCGGCATCGCCAATGTCGAGCTCACCCTGATATTTTCCCCAGACGTACCAGAATCGAAATACAACAGAGCCGGGGATACCGGCTGGTATCAGATCCAGGTAGGCGCATACTCCTCATTGCTTACCGCCTACTCCCAGTATGACCGACTGCTTAATGCAGGGCTTCGTCCCTATGCAGAACAGCTTCCCGATACCAATGCAGTAAGGCTCACCGTCAGGTGGATACCTGCATATCAGTTGGACAAGACTGTAAAGGTGCTTGCAGCTTTGGGCTTTGCCGAGAAGGACACCCTCAAGAAGAGTGAGGCTAATCCCTACAAGTAGAGAAGAAAAGGAAAACTATCAGAGCATACAGCATTTCTTGTACTTCCTACCACTTCCACAAGGACAGGGGTCGTTTCTTCCTATCTTAGGGGCAAGGAGACTCCCCAAAGGTTCTGTGTATTGGGAAGAAGGAAGCGGTGGGGAAGCATAAGTAGCAGCTTGTTGTTTGGCAAAATTCAGATGTTCGCGTTTGCAGTAATTCTCATAGACCAGGCGTAGGTTAGCATGTCGTTGTTTTACCAAGGAGGCAAGATTGGGAAGTTGTTCCTTGACCTCAGCGAAGAAAGCTTGGTCAACATCTCCTTTGTCTGCTAACGGCTCTAAAGCTTGGGTCTCATAGGAGAACCAAGCAAATCGGCTCTTTGGATTGTTTGCATCGAGTACATCTTCTTTGTCATGCAGCAAAAAGTCAGCAAGCATTCTTGGCTTTCTGAAGAGTGGCCAATAAAATACTGATCATCAAGGTAATACTTTTCCCTTCCATACGTAATACTAGGTCGCTCTGAATATGCGAAGATTTCATTATATGAAAAAGTGAGGTTCTCTTGCTCGATCATTGTTACATAGTCAGTAAAATCAACTTCCAGAGAGGCGAAGTCTGTGTACTCTTCGGATATCCTCATCCTCGTTGAATAATTGAGTTTCTGAAAGATATCCCAGTCTTCAGGCCCCAGTTCTGCAAGGAAAGCCTTGGTGAAGTTTCTTTCCAACAGGCTGGACTTATTCAAGGGTATAGATAGTCTTTTTTCGACATCAAGGCCAACCACGTAGGAGAAGCAAGATTTTTCAGTGCTCGTGACATGTAAGAAGAAGTTGTTGCAAATAGCCTTGAATACAAAGGGAGGTTCCATAGATATAGCAGTATAGGATTCGCCTTTATGGCCCCCCTTACGAAAGGAGAAGCTAAAGGCGTTACTGATCAGGTTGCCATCTATCATCTGTTCTGCAAGTTTGAGCATGAGTTATCCTTTGGGAAAGCTTAGCCAATTCTGGTGAAAAAGAAAAAAGAGGGCAAGTGGTATCCCTTGACGAAACTAGGATTCATGGTGAGGATTGACCATAAGAGGATAGTGATGGAAAAACAGTATATGGTTCTGAAGCTCAATGAAATGGGATACCGCACAAGAGATTTGGAGACCGGTAAGATAGTATCAGTAAAGTGCCAGTCGACTTCAAGACGTTTGAACTCGATACCATCACCTTTGAGGTTCAGAAAGAGTGGGAGTATAAGAAAAATACCTATATATCAGGGACACTGCTGAAAAGCGAGCTAATCCTTGCAAATCTGGATATACCTCCCCTTGAGTATATCAAGGTCGGGTTAAACACATACGAATTCAAGGATTATACAGGCTACGGCTTTTTCAGACCTCATGGAGATCCTGTATTTGAGGCAACTGAGATGGAACCTAAAAAGAGATATGATGCTCTTGCCAGGTTATGGGAGAAATTCCCCCAGTGCATTGATGCCCTGGTGCATATGGGTAGTATGAATTTTGACTCGTCTGCAACCTTTCGGGGCGCTTTCAATTGCTTTAGCGGAGCGATCTTCATAGCAGAGCAGAGGCTTCCCCTCGATGATGAGGCACAATTCCTTTGGATTTGTCTCAACAACCGTCCATATCTACGTGCTCTCCTAGCTCTTGCTTGCTGGTACTGGAAGAATGAAAATTTTGATGAAGCAGCAATTCTTGCAAAGAAGCTTCTTAGATTAAATCCTAATGATAACCAAGGGGCAAGGTTCCTCTTGGAAGCAGTAGAAAAGAAAGAGGTGTATAGGCCGGACTGGTAGGATAAATAGGGGATAAAGAACTTTCACAACGGCAGTCACGTATTCTTGCTGGTCTATTCATTGGCACCACCACTGGTACCAAATAAACTGGTGCCAATTTGGTACCAAAATATGCATCAACCCGCTTGCCATTGTCAACGTTGCACGTTAGTATAGTGTTCGTAATCAATACTAATTTACGTCAGTAAAACGTTGCGTTACGTCTGCTTTTCGGGCCTATAGCTCAGTTGGTTAGAGCATCGGACTCATAATCCGTGGGGTCGAAGGTTCAAGTCCTTCTGGGCCCAAAGTGAAAACTCCTTGCAGTGCAGGGAGTTTTCTTGTTTTGTGGGGGATACTAGAATTCAGGTGGTAAAGGTAAAGTGGTGTTGGCTCTGATATGGAAAAGATGGAAATTCTTCCCTGTAAGGTACCTCTCGAAGCAAAATATGTTAAGTCCCAAACATTATTCCAAGCAAACGAAACTTACTCGTTTCTATTTTAGAAACATTTTCAGCTCAGGAACAAGTGACACCGGTCCAAGGGGAGTAGGGAAAACAACCTATCTTCTCCACCACGCCCAAAGACTTCTCGAAGCCCAGCAGGAAAAAATTCTGTACCTGTCTGCTGACAATCCCATGCTTGTTCAGGTCGGCGACCAAACTGGATCTCAAGGAAAACACATTCTAAGTGGACAAATATAATCTTTCAGAATCATTAGAAAACTACATCTGGGATTTCCATTTGCAGTTTTTCTTGATTTTTTTGGTCAACTAGTCATAAAGTCAGGAGGTAATCCTGAATCCATGAATATGACTCGCTTGGGTCGTCTATGCATACTATTTTCATAAATATACTAATATTTGCATATCCAAATTGACAAAAAGCTTAACACCCAATAGATTGGTGAATAATATTGGGGTGGTATCCATGGAACAACATGCGCAAGATGCGTTGACTAGAGAAGAGATCAAGGCTCAGGTACTTTTGGGTGAGAAAGAACCTGACAGCAAATTACGCATCTACACAGGTCCGCTCGGCACTGGCATCACTGTCCTGTTCCTGGTATGGGCGGTTTTCCAAATCTATGCAAACACCTTGGGTTCTATCGATGCAATGGCACTACGCACCTGGCATCTCTTTTTTCTGTTGGGTTTTACGTTTCTGCTATTTCCAACTTATAAGACGGAAAAGCGCTCTCGTGCCCTACCTCCTATCTGGGATCTGGCCTTATTGGCATTTGTCATCTTTGTTTTCGGCTATCTGCTGAAAAACTATACGGTAATAGCAAGACGGGGAGGCTATCTGTTGCCCTTCGACCTGGTGATAGCGGCAATGGCAATGCTCCTAATCATTGAGGGTGGACGACGTGCCTGCAAAAACCTGGCCATCCTGGGCCTGGTATTTTTCCTGTACAACTTCCTTGGAATGCTCATCCCCGGAGAGCTCGGACATGTAGGATTCAGCCTCAAACGGGTTCTCAACCATATGATATGGGGCAGCCAGGGGATCTTTGGCGTAGGAATTGGCGTCAGTGCGACCTATATCTTCCTCTTTGTCCTATTCGGCTCATATCTGAAACACAGTGGATTCAGCCAGTTCATCAATGACATTGCCCTTACCATGGTAGGAAGGAGTGCCGGAGGCCCAGCGAAGGTCGCTGTCCTCGCCAGTGCCCTGCTGGGTATGATCAACGGTTCGGCAATTGCCAATGTCGCAACGACAGGGACCATCACAATTCCGATGATGAAGAAAACCGGGTACAAGAAGGAGTTTGCCGCCGCGGTGGAGGCTGTCGCCTCAACCGGGGGACAATTTGCCCCCCCGATCATGGGAGCCGTTGGATTTGTCATGGCGGAGTTCATGGGAGTGACGTACACTACCGTGTTGCTAGCTGCCTGCATCCCTGCGTTCCTGTACTATCTGACACTCCTCTTTGCAGTACATTTTGAAGCAAAAAGGCTCGGCCTCTCAGGCTGAGCAAGGGGAACATCCCTAAGGCGATGGAAGTAA
>CAXXCW010000009.1:0-7294 GCA_963662725.2 uncultured Sphaerochaeta sp. | reverse complement strand
ACTACTTCTTTCATGAATTTCATAAGCGTATTATAGCGTTTCAGTTTATCTTTACCTAGCTTTCAATGAGACGAATTGTAAAGTTCTTGGCACGAAAAGTGATGGAAAAGTAAAAAATGCTCTTCTATACTTCATGAATGGTTTGGTATTTGTGAAGGTGAATGGAATGCATTGCAACAATAACTACTCTTTTAGTGATTTTTATGTTGTAATTAGTTTGAGAACTGGAATTGATTCTGTCGAACTAGTATATTGTTTCAATTTCTTCTAATGAGCTTTTTACTGATGTTTAAGCATTGCGTATGCTTTTCACAGGATAATAGACACATAATTTGAGGAGTGTTAAGTATGAATGATTTTCCCTACGACCATTGGCAAAAATACCAGACACGGTCTGGCTTGCCTGCAGATCTGGTAATTTCTGCCGTACAGAAAGAGATCAGAAGAAACAACCCTGAAAATGCAGCCACGCTTGCTTATGAGATGCTGATTACTAGCGGAGAGCTGGAAGACTACCTCTGGTTCAGGCTTAAGACCATCAGTGTAGAGGACATCGGCTTTGGCAACCCTCTGGCTCCTGTTGTCATCAACAGTCTTGATCAGATGCGCAAAACCATCAAGCAGGATGGAGACCGTGGCCTCTTGGCTATCCACGCAGTGCGATATCTCTGTGAATCAGCCAAGGATCGTAGTAGCGACGAAATGTATTGCTGGATACAGAAAGAGTACGCCAAAGGAACCCTTCGCCCTGAAATCCCTGATTATGCAATCGATAAACATACCCTTAAAGGTCAACAGATCGGACGTACAGAACATGATTTCTATGCTGAGGGATCAAAAGTTGAACCTGAGTGGGAAGATCGTGATGACACCTATCGCAAGAAATTGCTTGCAATGCTTAAGGATGCTGAAGCCTGAAAAAAATCAAACAATGGGTGCGTTGGGCACCCAAGGAGAAAACATGAAAAAAAGACACGTTCTGGTTTTTGTTCTGGTGATTGGGTTGCTCTCTTCCCTGTTTGCAGGAGGAGCGCAAGAGAAAGTAGCTACTGAGGAAAAGGTGGTAACAACCGCTACACGCTCAACTTATGCCAATGAGAAATGGTATACTGACATGAATATTGCCTTTACCGAGGAGACTGGTATTAAAGTCCAGGTTGAGTCAACTCCCGGCACAGGTGATGATCATGTAACCAAAGTAAACATTGACCTGCTTGCTGGGGGAACCATTGATGTCATTGAAACCCTAGGCCCGCGTGACTACAGTGCACGCCGTGATGCAGGTTTTTTTGCTCCTTTGAACAAGCTGCTCAAGGAAAAGGGTGTTGATGAGACTTCCATCTGGGGAAAATACATTGAATACTCAAACGATGGATCTTTCTATGCACTACCGTACAAGCAGGAGATATATTGTGTCCTGTACAACAAGAATGTATTCGACGAGGCGGGAGTAACCTATCCTAAGGCCCCTTGGACTTGGGACGACTATGTCAGGATTGCCCAGCAGGTCACCACCGCATCCAATGGGAAGAATTACGGCTCCTTTATGAATCTAGATACCCCTTGGCTGTATATGATCGCTTCGCAACAGGGGATCCCTTTCTACAAGGAGGACGGTAGCTGCAATTTTGATCATCCAGAGTTTGCAAAGGCTCTTGAATGGTACAAGAGTTTGGGAAATGACCTGAAGATCCAGATGACCGCTAAAGAAATTAGGGCCGCAGGAGTAGAGTGGAATTACTACGCAACTGTTGATAACCTAGGCATGTTCTTTCAGGGCAACTGGTTTACCCGCCTACTGAACAGTCAGGTGGATTATCCCAAGGATTGGAAATATGGAATTGTAGCACCTCCAACCAGTGGTACTGAAATAAGCAATAACAACTTGAATTCCATGGGCTACATCTCCATCAACAAGAATGCTTCTCACAAGAAAGAAGCTCTCGAATATGCCCTTTGGCGCTCGACGAACCAGTGGAAGTTTGAAGGTGGAATCCCTGCTCTGGTAAACCTCAGTGCTGCAGAACAGGCGCAGATTTTTGAGTCGACAGCCAAAGCATCAGATGGCAGCATTACCACCGATGACCTCTACAATGCCCTTATCGATAATGGTATGGGCGTTATTCCTAGCGACATCGTCGGCCTTGTGGGAGCAGAGTATAACAACATCCTAAAAGAGGAGGCTGAACTCTATCTTCTGAATCAGCAAACTCTTGACATTACTGTTAAGAAAGTCTGTGACAGGGTTAATGAAGCTCTCAAGAATGTATAGGTTTTTCTCGTGAAGATAAAATGTCGGGTGCCTTTAGCAGGCACTCGACGACGTATAAGGAGAGGTTTTCATGTCCAGAACCCTTCGTTATAAACAAGAGGGCAAGACAGCTTTCTGGTTTATCACCCCATTTCTTATCTTTTTCTTAGCTTTTAAGTTTTATCCGATGGTGTATGGCGTAGTGGTCAGTTTTCTCGATCAAAATTCGATTCGGAAACTTGATTCACGGCAGTTCATGGGTTTTATCAACTATGGGCGGGTACTCACTTCCTCAAGTGTCTGGCTTTCATTCGTGCATACATTGCAATATTCGTTGCTGTATGTGGTTTTTACCATGGTCTTTTCCCTTGCTTTGGCCATCTACCTTAACAGGGAATTCTCTGGAAGAACCACTGTTAGGACTATGATATACATACCGTATGTCACTAACCTCATTGCAGTTGGAATTGTCTGGAAATATCTGCTCAACCCTTTTGAAGGGCCCATCAACGCATTTCTACGTACAATAGGTATGGGGGAGACAGATTTGCCTCAATGGCTTAGTGGTATTGGTATGGCCCTACCTACCACAGCATTTATCAGCACTTGGGTCACCCTTGCATTCAGTATCATCACCATATTGGCCGCCTTGCAGGAGATTCCCAAGGACCTGTACGAGGTTGCTGATATCGAGGGTGTTAATAGGGCTCAAAAGTTACGCTACATAACTTTTCCCAGCTTGAAGCCCACTTTAGGGTTTCTCTTGATGATGAATGTTATCAACTCGTTCAAGAACTATACTGTGATTGTTGCTCTTACAAATGGGGGCCCAGGCAATGCGACAAGAGTCTCCTCTTTTCAGATCTATGAAGATGCTTTTAAATATTATAAGTTCAGTTTCTCTTCAGCACATGCAGTTCTTTTGACCCTTTTTATCCTATTGGTGACCTTAGTCCTGATGCAGTTACGTAAACGATGGGAGTTTTAGTATGAGCCAATCTACCAGTAAGAAAAAACCTGTGGGATTCACTATTGTGATGTGGATCCTTGGTCTGCTAATGATATACCCCTTCATCATGATGATGGTCATATCCTTCAGACCCCAAGGCTTGGTCTATAAGAGCCTCTTCATGCCAATGAAGCCCATTTTTACTAATTTTTTTACAAGTTCTGACCAATGAAAACTTTGGCAACTGGTATCGTAATACCATCCTCACAGTTACCCTTACCATACTGTTTCGCCTTATTGTCACCCTTCCGGCTAGTTATGCCCTCTCTCGTTTGGAATTCCCCTTCAAGCGTTTTTTACTGGTGTTTCTTCTTGCTACCTACATGGTTCCGGCAGAGACGACCATGGTACCCAGGTATCTCTATTTAAAGAGCATCGGTTTGTTGGATAGTATGTGGTCTATCGTAATCCCTGAGATCAGCGAGGTGTTTTATCTGGTTTTGCTTATAGAGTTCTTTCGCGCAATCCCGAGGGATTTTTCTGAAGCTGGATACATTGATGGTGCGTCACACTGGCAAATCCTTACTAAAATATGTATCCCTCTGTCTGGGCCTGCAATAGCAACAGCCATCTTGTTCAGTTTTATCAACATTTGGAACAACTTCCTTGACCCTTACCTGTTTATCACTACAACCAGCAGGCAGCTTATAACTCCTGCTTTGAAGTATTTCCAGGAACGGGGAGGGGCGAACATTCCTGTTCAGATGGCTGGTGCGACTATGGCCATCATACCTGTAATCATACTGTTCACCATCACACAAAAGTATTTCGTTGCTGGAGTATCATCTTCCGGTATAAAAGGATAGGAGCAATACAAATGAGCGAGTTTATGTCATACGATCCTTGGTCAAACATAAAGACTAGGAACGGTATTCCCGGAGATGAAATCATCTCAATGTTACAGAAGTCCATTAGGCGAGGCTTAGAACACAATGCTTTGAGTGCAGCGTATGAGATGTACATCACCAGTCCCCAGTTTGAAGATAAGTTGTGGAGGCGCCTGTTGGCCATTAGCGTCGAAGATATTGGCTTTGGTGATGTCAATGCCCCCCAACTGGTCTATACATTGAATAATATCCGTAAGGAGTTCCCGTATACAGATGGAGATCGTCCGATGTTCTTTGTCCATGCTATCAGGTATATGTGCAAGCTTCCCAAGGAGCGTAGCAGTGACAATGTGAAGAATATGCTCATAAAGGATTTTTCCCATGGTCGTACTGTAGAGATACCCGACTATGCCTATGACCTACATACAGTCAAGGGTAGAGCGATGGGGCGTGATGAAATTCACTTCCTTACCGAGGCAAGCCGGGTAATTCCAGAGCTGGAAGGGGAGGATATCAAGAGGATACACAAGGAGTACCTTGAGTATTGTGCAAGGGAAAAAGATGATACGAACAAGCCTTTAGTGCACCCTTTTGACTACAACAGCTGGCAGCATTAGAAAACAGGCAGTACAGAGCCATCCATACCGATAGCCTCGATTCCAAGAAGCTTGAGGATGGTTGGCGCTGCATCTACCATCGAGGCTTGGTCAATCACCAGGCCTTTTCCATTGCAGATAGCAAAAGGTGATTCAGGCCCTGTATGGGAAATATAGCCATGGTTGGTCATGGAAAAGTTTGTTGGCGAAGGTTTTTCAAACAGGGGGTGGTCATTCTTTCCAAAGGCATATCCTGATTGAGCTTCCAATGCAAATGAGAAAGGCCCATCAAGGTGAAGCGCTTTGAACTCCTTTGTATCCAGCACATTCCTAATGACTTCAGGATAGGTTGCCTGTATGGACTTGAGGACTCGTTTCGCTTCACTCACCTCAATTCCCCTGAGATAGATATGTGCTGAACACCCACAATAGTGGGCAAATATCTTCCAGGAATCAGGGTCTTGGTAGTAGCCTTGGGCTTTCAATGCGGCATTCATATTGAATATGGTGTGGATGTCCTTTTGCCCGTGATCCCCCAATAGGATAAACGTCGTTTCCTCCCATATCCCTGCCTTTTTTGTTGCACCAAGTATCTTTCCAATGCACTCGTCTATGAATGTGTATGCATGAGATAAGCCTTTAGGGTCAGTTCCCACTTGATGCTTTTGATGGTCTAGATAGGAAAAATGTGAAAAGAGCAACATTGGCTTCGCCTCCTGTATTATATCCGTGGTACAGGCGAGCGAAAAGTGATCAAATCCGGGAGTCCTCATCCAAGAAAGCAGGTGCTTGTTTTTTTCAAATATAGGCTTTGCAAGGGGTGAGTTTACTTTTTCAAAGACAGGGGTAGGGTCATCTTCAGGGGTTGTAGCCCAAATTTCCGCTATGAGATAATCACTTTTTGCTGATCCCATTACTGGCCAGCAGATGCAGGCATTGCTGATGGAATGTTCATTTGCGATATCTATCATGGTAGGGACCTTAATGGCATTACAAAACCAATTCCACTCTCCTGTCTGCCGATCAGTATTATGGAAAATACCAGTCCTGTCTGGATAGCATCCTGTCATTATGGTCGTATGGCAAGGATAGGTAAAACTTGGATAGGGGCTATGCACGCGTTTGGCACCAGACCAATCTTGCAGAAGGGAAGAACAGTTCTGATAGGTCGATAAGACTTGAAGGTCTTGTGTTGACATTGCATCGATGCTTATTACGAATACGTGCTTGTGTTGCATACTTTTCATTATATCACAGTTCAGAAGATGAAGTTAAGCATGCAACGCACAGTACGAGATGAAAGGGAAATATTACAAAGCCAGCAAGTGTGGCCCCTTCGTAATTGTGCATCACAATCAATTGCTTTTTCCTCTATATCATATGAATACATTCTCTGCTCCTTATGGAGTCCTAGAAAATGTCTTCCCCCCAAGAGCATTAAAAGCCCTCAATTTTTTATTTTACACGCTTCCAATATGCTTCTTTGTCCATGGAAGCAAGAAAAGCATCTATCTCGTGACGCATCGGCATAGAAGGAGCTGTCCCCATCTTGGTAACTGAGAGGGCAGCAGCGGCTGTTGCAAAAAACACGGCTTCTGGTAGGGACTTCTTCTCTGCTATAGCTGTCGCAAGTGACCCGTTGAAAGCATCTCCGGCGCCGGTGGTGTCAATCGCATTCACCTCCATGATGGGGAACATGAGAGCTTTGCCATTCTGTTGTAGTAAAAAGGAACCTTGGCTCCCCATGGTTATGATGACATCATGCACTCCCATCTCAATGAAGGCTTCTGCTGCCTTTTTGGCAGAAGAACGGTCAACAACAGGAACTCCCGTCAAGGTTAATGCTTCACTCTCATTGGGGGTGACCAGATCAAAGATGGAGATGAAGGACCTATCCAATTCTTGCGCAGGGGCTGGGTTCAAGATGGCAAGCCCTCCATTTGCATGTACACGCTCTACAGCATCAGGAATAATATCCAAATTGGTCTCCAGTTGGGTGACTAGGACAGCGGTGTGCTCGAGGGCAGGTCCAGCCTGCTGCACCTCCTCTTTGGTAATGGCACCACAGGCCCCAGGGACAACAGTGATACTGTTCTGCGAGGTTTGTTCATCGACCATAATAAGGGCAATGCCTGTAGTAAGTTTAACATCTTCAAAGATGAAACGGGTATCCATCAGCTCTGCAGCATAAAAATCCATTGCCAGGGTACCAAAAAGATCTTTACCTACTTTTGTCACCAACACTACCGATCCCCCAGAGCGATGTGCTGCAACTGCCTGGTTAGAACCTTTTCCTCCGGGTCCCATCTTAAAGAAGCTGCCTTTAAACTGTCTCCCCTTGCCTAGGGATATGTGTTGAACGCGCCATAAGGTCGACTACGAAACTGCCAATCACCATCACTGTGTTTTTCATGTGTATCCTCATACTATTTTGTAAAGAAATGTTGTTGTATTCTCACTATCGAAGGCCCATTAAACTCTATGGGTAAAGATTCGATGAGCATCGTCTCCCCATCATCGCGTAAAAGTGCTAAATCTGCAACCATAGAAATAGTAGTTATGTTTGAATAACGCTCCCCAACCAAGGAAAATGAGTATGCCTGTGTGTTTA
>CAXXCW010000008.1:0-7679 GCA_963662725.2 uncultured Sphaerochaeta sp. | reverse complement strand
AAGGCTTTATAACATTAATTAGACAGGCATCCGAATTAGAAAGGGAGACAGAGTACATTCGAGCAAATACCGGAGAAAGCCGACGAAAAAAAACTATGGTGAAATACAAAATGTTTTCTATAGAAGAAATCGCCGAGCAAATTCACAACCGTTTCAAATCAATTGATACGGAAACTGCTGATACAAACAATCCAACAAACTACGTAGAAAAATATACTTATGACTGGTTGAAAACCATAATTAAAAACTCTTTGGATCGGATCGGAGAAAATGGTGAACTTATAAGTGATGATAATCGCCAAAGGGTTTATCAGCTTTTGGTGTTATCCATCGTGGTGCTTCAAAAGCAGTTCGATATAAAATGTCACCCAAAGCTTTAATTGATGTTAATACAAAAGACCGGAAAAAGAACAGCGTCGGTTATGCATCTATTAAGCGTGGTGATTCAACTGTTTTTTTTGATGATCTTACCTATACATTAAGTGATGAGGAGAGTATAACTTTTATGAAAGATCTTGAAAAAGATGATACTAGGCCTGTTTCAGCATTGGAAAAAGTTGAAAACACCTACAATTTTAAAACCCCATTGAATTTGGCAATTGCTGACCATAAACCGGAAAGATTGTTCATTAGGAAATTAATTTCACAAGAAAATGCTAATAAGATTGATTCTTGGTTAAAGTCCACAGATCAAGATTTCTATCCAATAGAATATTCCTGGAAAAAAGGAGAACACCCAAAAAGAGCAAATTTTAATCCAGATTTCTTTATAAAGATTGATAGAGATATACTAGTAATCGAAATAAAAGGAGATGAAGAAATAAGCGAGCCATCGTATGAGAATAAGGCTAAATATAAAGCAGCCAAAACCCACTTTAAAACTTTAAATGAACAGCAGGATGAATTGAATTACCATTTTAATTTCCTTACACCAGAAGATTTTGATTATTATTTTAATCATATTCGAAATAGTAACTATAATTTCATTCTAAATTAGATGCAGAACTAGAAAAAAATGGAATTTCTTAGAGTAGCCTCTTATACACAATTGAAACACCTTCAAGCATGTGATGGGTATAATGAAAGGAATCTAACATCAGTGTTTTGTCTTAAATTGTCGTATCTAAAATGACCATATTTTTTCTTCTGTATCCTTAAAGAAACTTCACTCCACAAAAAACAACAGGAACTGGAGCCTTCACTCTAACTGTATACTTTCATAGTATATATAATCGCGTTGGCCCTCGTACGTTTTTAGTGGCTATCCGGCAAGATTAGAAAGACAACTGATTTCTTTTGCTAACCTTCCTGCTGTGTATAATATTCGCAAAGGGTTTTATGGTTTATTTGCTTTTAAACGATAAGGAGCCCCAATTTTCAAGCCCCACTTAAATTGGCAAGAATTTACCCTAGCCACATATGAACAGCCAATGAACCCTCCCCATGCAACAGAGCCATCTAACCTTTGGAAACCTAATTCAGCCATAGTGTAAACAAGAACACACTATCATTGCTTGAGCTTTCAAGTATCCACGATAAACCGGGATAAATACCTATATAAACTCCCTCTATTCCTCTTCCTGTTATGTTATACTGCGGGCCAATATTTATACCCACATAAGAATATTCGGCACCTTTGATTGTAAAACCACTATGGGTAATAGAATTAAGGATTATTTTATCATGGATAACTGACTGCCCCTCATATACAATTTCAAAGGCTCCTAAGTATGCGGCTCCAACTGTTGCAAGAGGCCTAATCATCCATATGTACTCTTTCTTTGCCACATCCACTTTATCCTCAGAATAGTTTTCTGTTGATGCAAAAACAGGTATCCAAATAGACAGTAGTAATAACATAACAATTAGTTTTTTCCTCACAACATACTCCTCTATCACTAATAACAAAACTCACTGTTTGTTTAGATTATATTAGAGAATTCCCTATTTTACTACTACTTTAATTAGCACAAGTCATTTTACTGTAATAATCTAATGAATTATATGTAACATTCCAGTTATGAACACACAAAGTGATAAAGCCATGAACTTTTGGGGACGTGTAGAACTGGCACAAAAAACACATGGATGGACATTAAGTGAATTATGCAAAAGAGCAAACCTCAACTATGGAACTGTTATGAACAGTAGAAGCTCAGCACGGTTACCGAATCTTGAAGCAGCTGTTGCTTTAGCTATTACATTAGGAAATCTGTGAATGGCTATTGACTGGGGAAAATTCCCAGCTCACTGATGAAATAAATTCATTCAACTTACTTAGCTCTAAACCGGAATTATTGGCTATCACTAAAGAATTACCCAAAATTTCAAAGAACCAAATCAATGCGATTAGAGTTATCTTACGGATAGACTGATAATGCTCGTAAAAATTCATATAGGTATAACATCTTAAACTTAGAACCAGAAAGGATGGTGTTAGTGGGAATATATATCTCCACTATTTTAGATAATACCACAACACTAAGAACCGGCCAGGAAGGGCGCTACCCCTTTAGTTGTATCCTTTCCAGACTGATACGGCTACGTTGGTCTAGCAGGTTTTTACTGGCTATCCGACAAGAATAGCTTTGGTTTGTAACCTGAGTTAGCCAAAACAAAGCTTGAGTTGCAAATATTCATGCCGTATCGGAAATATAATAGAATTAATTTTGTTTACTAGGAGATTTTTATATACCATAATTACATATTCTAATAACGATCCGCAGATATATGGAGTTGCCGTCAGGAGCTTGCGACGAGAGGCAATTTAGATGGATCCAAAAGCGTAACCTCATATTCCTTGTAATGTTTAGTGCCCAGTTTTTTTACCCCCCCAATAAAGTGTACAAGGATGTACTTTGGGGCAGCCTAATCGTGACGTAATAATTGTAAAACAGGCGGATCTTTAACATCTTTGGAAATAAAAGGTTGATCATTTTCCCGAATTACAACGGAATCAAGATCGTGTTTACCTATTTCCCAAGCATACCTAAACTCTATTCTTGTTTTTATTATATATTTATTTAAAATCGGTACCATGTTTTTTCCATCAGAATTTATTTTAGCAGGGTATAATGTGTAATGGCCATATTTTTTTAGCATTTTTTCAATTAAACATATATTATCATCATTTTCTGCATTCATCTCATGAATTCTTGAGATCATAAAATAAAGTTTATTTTGAAAATCTTCATCTTCAGGATTAATATCGGTATTTATATGCACTCTATACCAAAAAGGATGTTCTTTATTGATTCCTTTGATTATAGTGATTTTAATAGTCTCTTTATCATCAGTATTTCCTAATTTTGTTATCCACTCATCAAATATCTTTTTACCAAATTCGATATTTTCATAACTAATTATTATACCTAAACAAAGGATGGATGGAAGAGTACACCAAATCCATTCCATTTCGCCTTATCCCAGAGCGATATATTAATTATCGACCTAGTTTTAACTTGGTCATGTCTTGCTTTATTTAAATCAAATTCCAAATCTTTTTTTATGATTTTTCACTTCAGAAACAAATAAGGGGGATTCGCCTCTATTTGAAATCATTGATTTTATCGATTTAGGATCAATCCAATTATCATAAAATAACTTAGGTTCATCGCCTAATATATTTCCTATAAATATTCTATGTTCATTAATCATAGAGACCCTTTCTTGGACTTCTTCTTTCTCGAAGAGATTCCTTAAATATACCTCCATATCTTTTCCAAAAAAATGATATGTAATAATTGATACTAAAAGCATAAAAGAGACTTCGACCTATTTTTTGTATCCTCAATATTATCTATGTTTTTATTGATATAAACAATATATTGATTCTCCTCTTTTTCTTTTTAAAATGATATGTTTGTTTGTTTTCGAATTCTTTTAGGTGAATTGTTATTTCTTCAGTGTGCGCCATTAATTCACTTAAGGACGTTGCGAGAAAACCTTCTAAATATGATAAAATAGTTTCTGCGACAAGTAGACTACTTATACTTTTAGTAAATTTGATGACTATATGACATCCAAGAATATTTGATGAGAGATAAATATCTTTGTCTAATAATGGATTTGTTGGGTATGCTATTTGATCTCTGAAAGGTTGTTCATACACTTTAAGAAGAAATCGTCTAAGTTCGTGGTTTCTCCAAGTCCTAATATATTTTTATTTATTTTTTTTGTATGACCAAGTAAGTATAGAGATGAAAAATACGAGACTTGTAAATCTAGCTTTTCAAATATTGAAGGTAGATAAGTTTGATATTCATATTGAATACTTTCAGAATTTAAAATTCTTACAGATAAACATGAATCAATAAAATCTAAATATGGAATCTCATCTATAATATATTCTGATAAATCTTTATTATATGCATGAGAGAGTATAACAAGCATCTCGTACCACGAGAATAAATGTGGCAGCCTACCAATAAATAGTTCATTTTTATAATTTCAATTATGCATTGAAAAGTTTTTTCTTTGAGCACACCATTTTCTGAAATAGATTTGAAAGACAATGAACAAGCTGTAACAAACGAATTATATGCTGCCCAATATAATCCCAAATCGGCATATGACATTCCTAATCCCAATAATGAGAGACACATGCCATACTGTGTTTCCTCTTTTGCTAATTTATGAACAGCCTTACCAAAATATATTATACTTTCCTTAGACATTTCTGCTTGATATTTTTGGCCACCTCTTCTGAGAAATATCTCACCCGCCGATAATTCTGAATGTCTTTCTTCAGAAAGTGATGCTAATTCATCAATTAAATCATCAAAAACTGGAATGTTGATTATAATATGACCATATTCTTCAACAATTTGTTTAAAAGAATCAAATGGATAATCTATAAGCCCCTTGCTTCGTGAAAATACTGAGATCAATGCTGAAAGATGGGCTGTTGGATTTTTACAATCCAAAATACTTTCACTTAGAAGAATGAAACATTTATATGTTTCTGCAATTAACGAACTATTAACTTTTTCTTGATTAGCTTGAATAATATCTAATAATAATAAGATTTCAGTCCTTTCTCTACTAATGTCAATATTTTCTTTTTCAAATTCAGCGCTATTTATTTTTTCAAAACCTGCTAAAGAATTGAATAAATTAAAATATAATTCTATTTCATTTATCGTAGATTCTTTTGAGATGTATTTTTTCAGTTCAGAATATTGCTCTAAAAATGATAAGTAATCATCAAAATAAAATAGATATGTCCATGCTCTTTGATAGTGATATTTTATATAGTATTTACTTATATCAAGTTTTTTGCAATATCTATATACTCTATCATATTTACCTTCAATTTCATCACGACCCAATTCTAACATTCTTGATAATTTAGCTGATTCTAGAGAGTCTTCTATTAACTGGAAATCATATTCAAAGTATCTATTTTTATTGGATAATTTAGATTCTAGTTCATTCAAAGCTTTCTGTCGTCTTAAATCATTGGGGCCATGTTCAGTATTATTACGGGTGAATTGGCTAGACAAATTTAGAGATTCGATTGCAATGTCAAATATTTATTGCTATATATTTTTTCTAATATCCATTCTGCATCAAGTATAATGATCTCTACCCCAAATTCATTCTGCAATGCATCTTGAGTATCTTTCTTCTTTTTACTTGAAATCATTTGGTTCGAAATAAAATATATTTTTGTATATCCTCTTCCGGTTTCAATTATTTTTTTAACATCTCCTTTTACCTTTGCTTTCCATTCTTTTTTTGAACTTATAGCAAATGCCATTTTTCGTTGCTATCCCAACCATTTTCAGGTACAAACCATCTGTTTGATATTTCCTTAGAAACCGGATGAGTTTCATAATCAGGTTTTCCCATCCCCACCTCCTGTTGGTCCCACTTGTGGGATAAGATTAGGAGCTATATATTTTTCTGACAATCGTCTGCAAAAAGTTTCAAATTCATCTTGTTTTTGATTAGTTGATAATTTTATCAAGTTCATATGCCAAAACTTCTCTTGGAATCTCTTGTTCAAAAATGGTTTCAGAATCTGAAAAGTACTCGGGTCTTCTTTCTTTGTAATATTTTGATGGATTCATTAATTAATTTCTCCTCTCCGAGGCCACGGATGGCCGAGGACTATAAAACTCTTAAGCCGGGCATTGAACATAACTCCCAACTATATGCACCATTGCGTATACATTTGTCTTGTATTACTGCATATAAGCATCCAAATATTCCAAGTATTGCAAATCATAACATGATAAATATATATAAAGCAAATAATATCGTAGATTTAATACAAAGTGTGGATCTTTTTTGTAGTCCTAACCAAATTGATATTCTAAATTATTCTTTAAATAAAAAGTGCATACAAATTTCGGATTTTAATATCTGATAAGCATATTGAGTAGATTAACAGACAAGATACTTCTTAGGGCTGATTCTTATCCAGTAAAACAGCCACTACGCACTTCTATAAGAAATCTTGTATATACGGACATTCTTTTCTATAAAATGTTACTACGCCATTATATTTGTTGATGTTAAAAACATAACGTTCTGCAACTGTGCAAAGTATACATTAACAGGAACCGCCTATTAACTGGTAGGGGAAGTTGGAAAATCAACTGGTAGCGTATTCATTTTCTATTCTAAACAAGTATTGTTATAATATGGATGACCTTCAGAACTACTACCTTTCAATGTTATGATAGTGGTTGAACCGTCAGAAAAATCAAAAGCATTGCTGATGAACCAACTAGCAGTACCAGAGCCATATTCTGACTGTTATATTTATATTCTGATATCCCGCTTGCATCCCACTATTGAGAAAGAACAGTTGTGAATCACCTGCTGCAAAATCTAAATTATTGAAGTCATAACCTACTAATGAAACACTCTCGATTGACCTGCCTTCGTACTGATTTACAACTTTCAGCGAAGGGTATTGCTCTTCGGGAGTACCACAAGAAGAAAAAAAGCACACACTACTAATCAAAATTACAAAGATAACAATCAAAACCTTTCTAATACTCATGATAGATTTCCTCAATCTTTTCACTCTGGGTAAGGAACGTCATATTGATTCTTAACTTTCCAATTTCCACTAGCGTTCAAGAAATATGCAAAGCTACCACAAAATGTATCTCATTGTACTATATTTTTTTATTGTTTTAGGGAAAAATGTTTACTATCGCTTAACCATTAGTAGGTTGTGATTTCACTTTCTATAAAAATATATGCAGAGTAACTAGTTTGCTTTTGTAAATGCCATGAACATCACAGCAAGCGTATTCATCAACGATGACGAAAGCGGGTTACATCTAGATTATGAGGTCTGGCTTGAGAAACTTGCCCCGGAGAAGCCCTACTCCCAATACAAGCACAACGGGTATGAGGACAACGCTGATGCACACCTGAAAAGGACCATTATGGGAAGAGAGGTCGTATGTGCAATTACCAATGGGAAATTGGACTTCGGTACCTGGGAGCAGATATTCTACTACGAGCTGGACGGTAAGAGGCCAGAAGCATGCCTTGATCAAGATCATTGGGGAGTAAGAATCAGGAATCTTCTTTCTTTTCATCAGAAACATCCTTCGATTTACCATATGTTGGTGAAGACTCATGCACCATGTTCTGGCGAAGCACCTGATTTATCCTCGTCTGGTATCCTCGTTTTCCATCGTCTTTGTACCATT
>CAXXCW010000007.1:0-28390 GCA_963662725.2 uncultured Sphaerochaeta sp. | reverse complement strand
TCCTGGTCAATGCTGTTTTCCGAGTTCAAAAGGATGACATTATACCCAAGCGCATTGGCCTGTTTGGAGAACCCAGTGGTTACCTCAGGGTAGAAATGGTTCATGAGGTCAGGGATAATCAATCCTATTACTGAAAGGTGTTTACCTTTCATCTGTTGGGCGAATAGTGCCGGTTGATACTGCAAGGCTTCAGCTGCTGCCAAGACTTTTTTTACGGTCTTGTCTGAGAACCTATTGTTCTTCGGGTCCTTCAGAATAATCGAAACAGTTGCAACAGAAACCTTCGCATATTCTGCCACATCTGTGATTTTCGCCCGTTGGTTCTTTTTCTCCTCTGGTAGCATAATTCCCCCACAAAAGTTAAAACGTTTAACTGACTGAATTATAGCACGCCTTTTTTTGCTGTCAACAGAAATTTGAAAATATTCAGCTAGAGGGAATTGAAGAGCTAATCAACCTAGAGGGTATCAAGTTCCCCTACTCCACCGGTTCAACAAACACATAGACCGTGGAGGTATACAACCCCATGGGAGGGTTCTGGTAGAGGGGAAGATAAGCCAGGACCCCACCTTCCAGGACATGCAACTGGTGGGTGGAGTTGCCATCAATGGGAGAAGTCACTGACTGCACTGCTGTCTCAAACGTCTGTGTTGCAGTGATAGGCAGCACTGCTCGATTGGGCTTTGTGGCATCAAAGGCCAAGGAAAACGGAAAGACATCCCCATACTGGTTCCTGAAGAAAAACTGGGCCTGATTACCGCTCGCATCAGAAGCAAAGCGAATGGAAGCAGCAGAATCCTCTGCACGGTAGATTACCTTGGCAATCTCCAAGGCATTGTACATGGTGCTGGTCTGCTGCAACCAGGAAAAGGGAAACCCGTCCTCCACAGTCTTCTCTATACTGAAGGAGAAGGAATCAGGCATCTGCCCCCAACCCCATCCCCTGCTGTCCTCTCCTGAGAGGGTAAGGAGAACCGAAGCCTCTTCATCCGACTGGATGCAGAGCGCAGACTCATAATACGTAATCCAACGACTTCTGTTGGCAGTACGTGTGCGAATAATGGTCAGGTCAATCCAGATATGACTATAGGGATACAGATATTGATACCCATTACTCCCATTGAACACTGCTCTCTGTCCCTGGGCATTGTACCCCAACTGCCCCACCTGGACGGTCTCATCCCCTGCCCCATAGGGGATGTCAATCACCTGCCCTGGGCCGGTAATAACCGTATTGGACTGTGAGAAATCATGTTGTGTTCTGGAAGGACCATGACGAAGGCCTTTGGCCCTCGCCACCAGAAAGAACTCCCTGTAGTAACTGGTACTGCTCTGAGCTGACCAATCGGTACCGGTGAAGTAAAAACGGGAACCGCCGGTAGTTGGGCCATGATTGAAAACCGTAAGTTGCGTGGGCTCTCCTGTGTAGATGAGACGGCCAAGGAAACCCGGGTGGTCCCAAACCGGTGTACCATTCATATAGGCAGAAGGATCGTCAGGATTATCGTTGTAGTTAATTGCAAAATCCGTCAACGTACCGGTTGCTATGTCATAGGTTATTGCATTTCCCATGAGAGAGAAAGTGGAAGATATCATAAAAATTAGGCAAAAACCCCATGTTTTTATATAATTACGCATAGTAGCCTCTAACAGTATTGTAAATTTACCTAATTCTTATGACATATCTCTGGAATTGAGTCAAGACCTACACCTGCCTATAATTAGTTGACGTTTATATCTCTCCAGCACCATATTATCTCTATGTCCAACTCCCAGATTACCAAACATGCCTTAGCTGTCTCCCTGAAGCAGATCATGCAGCACACCCCGTTTGAGAAAATCACCATCAAAGATATCTGCGAGAGCTGTGATCTAAATCGCAAGAGCTTCTACTACCACTTCCAGAACAAGTATGAGCTGGTCATCTGGATTTTCGAGGAAGAGATTGGCAAACCGATCAAGCAGAAAGTAGAGAGCCAGAGGCTTTCAATCCCCCTGGCTCTTGAACTCTGTGAGGCACTCGCCTCAGAGCGAGACTTCTATGCAAATGCATTACATGCAACCGGCCCAGGGTCCTACCGGGAATACCTAGCCCATCAGATGCAACCAATGGTACTGCGCTCCCTGTCCATGGAGCAGGGATCCTCGCTTGACCTGGATGAAACGACCTACCTGGTCAGTGAGTTTTTTCTCTCCTCACTGTACAGATGGCTGGAACGCACCCCTCCAACAAGCGCTGAGACATTTCTTCAAAGCTTCTGCTCAGCTTCACTGGCACTGACGAAGCGTATCCAACACCTGTTGGAAAAACCGACAGATTAATGCATATGTCCAGCTTTGTTGATGCTGATCATGATCTCTCGGAATCCTACAAAGAGGAGGGACTCCCTTGTGCCTCCCGTACCGCTTGCTCCATGGCTACAAGCTCTTCATCACTAAGGAAGTCAAAATACGCTGCTCTCTTTCTTGCAGACAGCTTGCCGTTACCCTGCAGACATAGATGGATGAAGAGATCAATCAAACGGTCAGGCATATCGATGATATCTTGAATCGCCTTTTTGGTAGCATCATAACTGGCAAGAAAGTTGAGCTCTTGTACAAGCTCTTCCTCGATTGTCTTGAGAATAAACGCTGACAAGGCTTCCCCCTGGACGGTCAAATCCATAAAGGAGTACCAGACTCTACTCTCATTTTCCACCGTCATCCTCCCCATTTCATCGAGTCGATAGTCGATGACCTGAAGCAGTGGCCTAGAAAAAGCTTCCAACGATCGATCATACGCTTCTGGATTCTTAAGCATGACCGCTGAAATGGGGAACATGAGTCCACGCGGCACGAGGTTCTGTATAGAAAGAATGTTGTGTATCAGAAACCGATGTATTCGGCCGTTTCCATCCTCAAACGGGTGCAGAAACACAAAACCATAGGCGATCACTGCAGCATGGATAACAGGAGGAACTCCTCCTGTTTTCATCCTGGTATGGGAAGCAAGCAAACCCTCCATCAAACTTGGCAGATCATCAGGTCTTGGGCAGATATAGTGGATTATCTCCTTCTGATAAGCAACAGACTGTCCAACATAGTTTTGTTTCACCCGATAATCACTGTCTCTAAATCGCGGGTCGACTATGCGGTTCTGAAGTTCAATCAGTCGTTCTTTATCACAGAAATCTTCTTTTTCAGCAAGGAGCAGAGATGCAATGAATTTCTCTATACGGGAGGGACTGCCCTTTACGTGCTCAATCTCAAAGGAAGATTTTGTCTCTTTGTTATAGAGGTAGCTCAGTGCCCTGCGGAGAAGCCCTGGAGGATACGCCGTAACAATTTCCTCACACCGCTTTTTCAGTGTTGCAGAATCCAATTCTGAGAGCTTCTTCGTTTTCCTGACAACAGGGCAAAAGGCCCTTGTACCAAGGAGGTTGTTCACAATGCGGTGACGTGGAGATCTCTCCCCTTTCTCTACGGTGTAATAATCTTTGCTTTCCAAGGCATCAACATAGTTACCGGTAGTCATGTCGTTGATAGGTAACCGTTTTTCCGTCAGAAACTCATAGAAGAACCAAATCCTTCGGGCATATTTTCCGGTTGGCTTGGACCTGATGTACTCAGTGAGCACCCCAGGTGGCACCTCTTCGAAGATTTTTGCCAGCAAAGCCAGATTCACCCCGTCGTATTTCAGTGCAAACTCAAGATGTTCTCCAATTGTTTCTCCGGGCCAGTATTGGGTTCTGAAAACCTCATCAACAAACCCGTCCCGTATACTGATGGATTGTGTACCTGTAGCGGAGACTGTCGATCTATGCCAGTTAGGTATGCCTGTGATTGCAAGTTTCTCAATAAGATATGCATACCCTGCCAATCGATGGTCAAAAACGTGTATATGCATGAACATGCCTCATAAAAGAAGTATTATATTGCAAATATAGGTGTAATTCAGGGAATTGTAAACATAAAGTATTATAATTTGCCATATTCATGTAAATTTAATTATTTTACAGGTAATGCGATTACAAATGGAAGGCATGCTGTAAAAAAAGGTATGATCCTGTCAGAATCCTTATTCGAAGGTGGTACCAAGCCACTTCTTTTCTGTCGGTCTTACATGCTGTTCGACCAATATTCTGCGAAACAGTTCAACACCTATTGGATAGACCTACAAATTAATGTATATGTCCAACTTTGGGACACATCCCTGATACTGACCATACCCTACGAGAGAAACGCTATGCATCTTCTAGTGTATGACTAACTTACTGAAACGTCGTGGAAATGAGATGATCGCCCAGATGGCCTGGCGCTATCTGGAAGGTGAACCAGAAGAAAACCTGCCAAAACTCCTGAAGTTCATTGAATCAGTTGATAGGGCTGAGTCCTCAAAGGAACTCCGGGAGAAAGTACAGGGTATTCTCGATACCAAGGAATCTCCTTGGTATGAATACCTGCTCTCCTTCTGGCAGGACATCGACACCTCAGTTTTCAGGCGGTTCTTCAACACCTGTATCCTGAACGCATACCTGGCACGAAAGAAGAAAGAAATAGAACAGGATTGTACCATTCCCTGGATGATCATAGTACATAATGCGTGCGAGAAAACCATCAGGGAGGGAAAACTCGCCGGCACATACGTGTACTGCTTTGCACAGAAACCAAATAACCAGAAAACTGAAGACAAGGAAACAATCATCGAGCTCTGTAGAGAACACCCCGACTGTGCATTCTTCGCTCCCTTTTCCGATGATGCCATAGATGAAGCGTTTGCTTCCCAGCTTCTTGGCGTACAGAACCTCTACCCCGTAGTAAAAGCAGACGATGAGCGTACACAGAAGCTCCTGAGAGAGAAGAGACTACTCTTTGGATTACAAGATACACTGGAGATTGATGCATTGGGAGCGACCGGGGCAAAGTTCATCTGGTCATGCGCTGAAGATACCCGCCCCTGCCACCCCTTGGATGGGGGGAGGGAGTGTATTGGGCCAAGCTCTTGAGCGTAGTGGTGTTAGGCAATCATCAGTATATGTGTTGCATCATAGGTCATCAGAACCAGACCCTTTTGCCTGTACACGAAACATGATGGGTTGTACTTGGAACTTCTTCTTGAAACTCCTGGAGAAGTAGCTCACGTTCTCAATGCCCACCTTTATTGCAATCTCCTTGATCGAGAGGTCACTGGACTTGAGCATCACAGAGGCCTTATCCAAGCGAAAGTGCATAAGGTAGGAGCTGATGGGAATGCCCACTTCGTTCTTGAACACCCGTGAGAAGTAGTCAAGGCTCAGGTTTACGTGTTCGGCTATCTCTTTTACGTACCCTATTGAAGCATAGTTTTGCTCTATGAAGAGGAGTGCTTCCTTGACAGGTGCTGAGAAGCCACTTCTGCGTATGAGTTTTGCATCATTCTCTATCATTGCCTCCGTCCATGAGACCAATGCTTTAAAAGAATCCAAACTGTAGACCGTTGAGAGTATCACCTCCAACTTTTCTGAGATACTCTGGGACTGTTTGTTATTGTAGATGACGAAGGTGCTGAGTAAGGAAGCATACGTGTGCTTCACAAAATCAATATCGGTCGGTCGGACCTCCTGGAAGTAGCTGGTAAGCTCATGGAGTGCGAGGGTGGTCCGCTCCTTTGCGTAGGAACGAATCGCCCCGATTATCCTATCACTCAACGCTCCTACCTTCGCCTCATCACTCTGATGGTATTTGTGTACGCCGTAGCAATAGAGCTTGTCAGCGTAGAAAAGGGACTGATAGGCGATCCAACCTCCCTTGATCTCACGAAGGATTGACGCATGATCACTGCACACCTTACTCACGGAAACTTTCTTGTGTAATGACTCACTCAACGTTCTTGAGAACGCTTGGGTTAGCAGGCTTAGATTTGTTGCATGCGTTATCTCCTCGAGTGAGAAGAGCACAAACAGATTTGCTTCCGTTTTCCCAATGAGCCCTTCCCATCTGATCTCACAGGAGAGGGAGTATCGCTGGGCCAGGGAATCGACAGGAACATCCACATCCAAGACCACGAGCACCGTAGGCTTTGTATCTGCGTCAGGGAACTGACGCTTCAGGTGGGCGACCTGGCTTTCAGAGACCTCCCCACTGAGTGCTGACTTGATCAATTCAGAGTTCATGGTATCAGGGTTCTGATTCTCCAAGATTCTGTCCTGACACTCTTGGAGAATCTCAGACAGCTTCTCTTTTGAGCACTCGTTCTTCAGGAGATATTCCTTCACATTGTACTTGATGGCTTGTCTTGCAAAATTGAACTCATCATGGCTACTGAGCACAATGAGGGTGGCATTGGTATGCTTTTTATTCAGCTCGATTAAAAGCTCCAGACCATTCATTCTCGGCATCAGGATATCGATCAGAATGAGGTCGTACGTATGCTCCTCAATCTTTTCCAACGCTTCTTCTCCGTTTGAAACCACATCGAGCAAGGAAATATCAAAGGGAAGGCTCATAATTGTGTAACTGAGCCACTCCTTGATCATCATCTCATCGTCAGCTATGAGTATTTTCATCTGTTTCCTCTTGCTGCAGGGGTACGAGAATCTCTATTCGCGTTCCCACGTTCTTTTCCGAATGAATACTCATTGAGGCCTTTCCCTCATAGTAGAGATCCAACTTTTTTCGAACATTCAGCAACCCTATATGCTGTTTATCAGAGCCCGATTCCCGACTTTCGAGTCGCATTAGTTGTTCCTCAGAGATCCCACAACCGTTATCTTCAACGGTAATGCTCACCATCTGTGGTTCTTCCTGTTTGAACGAAATGCAAATCTTCGAATCCTTGTCCACACCGTTTGAAAATCCATGATATACACTGTTCTCCACCAAAGGTTGAAGGATGAACTTCAGGATCTTCACGTGCTCCAACCCCGGTTCAATCTCATAGACAAAGGAAAGAGAGCCATAGCGCTGGCTCATGATGAAGTTATAATCTTCCAGATAGTCCAGATTGTCCTGTATCGATATCATCGGGGCATCGATGCGCAAGATCTTCTTGAGCATGCTTGAGAATCGGTCCAGCGTATCGCTTGCCGCTTTCTCCAACCCCATGTCTACCATGCAGCGGATAGTAAAAAGGGTGTTGTATATAAAATGGGGGTTTATCTGCATCTGCAGGAAATCCAACTCACTGATTCGCTTTGCCTTTTCCTTCTGCTTCAGTTCATCCAGAAGTGCATTGATCCTCAGTACGAATTTTTGCGTGTTGATGGCCATGTTGCGCGACTCATAGCACCCCATTTCCTTGAAATGGACATCCAATTCCCCTTTCTGGGCGCTGTTCATTGACTCTGCCAATACCTCAAACGGCCTGCTTATCTTACGGGAGAAGATGATGGTAAACAGAAGCGTTACCACAAGAAGAAAAGAGGTAAGCAGATTGATCGTATTTGCAGTCCTCTGCAGCGGGTCGGTGATGAGGGCCATGGGAATCTCCTCGACAACTACCCAAGGACTATCTTCACTTAGGTATCGGGAGAAGAGATACTCCTTCTCTGATTTCTGGATCTGGGACCAGTTCCGGTCCCCGAAGAAGCTGTTGAACTTATCCATCTGGTAGAAGAATCTCCCGATCATCGTATCGATCGGGTGGGATACAATCTGCCCTTTGTGGTCAATGAGGTAGATGATGCTCTGGTCACCGATAATACGTGAGTAGACCTGAAAGAAATCGCGCTCATCAATATTGACGAGAATGAAGCCGATACTTTGTTGTGCCTCATCACGCAGAAGGGTGACGAATGAGACTACATTCTTCTTTCCTTGCTCCGTCTTATACGCGATATTTGACTGCCAGAAGGAGTCATGGTCCTGCCGTCTTGCTTGATAAAACCAGGTCTTCTTCGGAAGTTTCAGCAACCCATCAAGGTACGACGCATCCGAGGAGTAAAAAAGTCCATTGTCAAAGAGAATCTGGAGATCATAACTGAGGCTGGGATAAAAGAGAGATTGATCGATGACCTTTTTCAGATCATCGATTGTCCTGCTGAAGGCCTCTTGGTCGATGGAAGATTCCCCCAAGATTGCTTTCTCTTGGATGTATGCGTTCTCTTTATACAGAGAAGCAAGGTTCTCAACCCTTTCTCTATACGTGTTCACGCTGTCGCTGATTTGCAGGAGGGTATCCTGCCGGTTCTTGGCAAAGCTCTGGATAATCTCCTTCTCATACAGATAGAAAGAGAGTTTTCCAAGCGTAGCAATGATCAGGACAATCATCAGCATGATGAAGAGAAAGAGCAGGGTATGGAGTTTAGCATGTCTTCGCATCCGCATAGTAACACTACCTACAAGTCTTTATGGGCATGGTCTTTTGATTTAGGGTTCTTGCACTCATAGCTCAAAAGAAACAGTACCATTGCAGTAGCATGAGCACAAGAAAAATGCCTTTTCATCTACAAATATATCTACAGGGGAGAATACAATACCGCTTTAGTGTCAGTTCACCCCCAAATTAGTGCTAGGATTGCAAAAAGTGTGGTAACAGTCACAGGAAAACTGCAATTTTTCCCCTTTTTCCTTTCTTTCGGGATAAAAAAAGCAGCCCTATACTAGGAATCAAAAGGAGTAGCAAATGAAAAAATGTACAATCTTTCTACTAGTTCTCGCAATGATTTTCCCCCTCTTTGCTCAGGGGCAACAGGAACCTAAGGCTTCTGCTTCTGCAGGAGAGATGGCAAAGCTTCGCGTCATGACACAGCCATACTTCAATGGAATGGTTGCCATGTACATCAGGGATCAAGGCTGGGCTGAAGAGGCCGGTCTGGATGTCGAAATACAAGTGTATTCCAACGGGGCAACAGCAAACGAGGCGTTGGCTGCAGGCCTGTGGGATCTTGGTTTCCAGGGTGCCGCATATGTCTTTGGTGTCATAAACACCAACGCAAAACTTGTAGGAAACTATGAGGAAACCCGTGGAGACTCCCTCTTTGTGCGTGCTGACAGTGATATCCTGAAGGCAAAGGGCTTTAACCCAACCTACCCCGACATGTATGGCGATCCCGCTTCGGTGAAGGGAAAAAACCATCATCTATGCACCAGGCACATCCTTGCATCAGTTGGTCATTGAGTATCTCGAGCGTGTGGGTGTTTCCATCGATGATGTAGACACCGTACCGATGGACTACCAAACCGGTGAACAGGTATTTGCAACCGGTAATGGGGACATCGTAGCATTCCCGACCCCCTGGTCACTGACCGTTGGTGAAAAGTATGGTTGGGTCGAGATTGCCGCACTGTCGGACTTTGTAATGTCAACCGGTGACCTGATTGTATCCAATGAGGCATACGAAAATAAGCAGGATGCCATTGTTGAGTACATGAAGCTTGTCTATCGTGCCGCAGAGGTCCTTGAGGCTGACCATGAACTGAAGGCGAAAATGCTGGTGAAGTGGTACGAAGAGAATGGAAGAGCCGGCGATTTGGATGCCTGCAGACAGGAAGCCAAGCTGAGACTTCTCATTACACCTGAAGTACAGAAGAGCATGGAATATGGTAAGCCAGAGAATGCAATTGCAGACTTCTATGCAAGTATTGGAAGGATTGAACCTGACCAAGCTGAAATGTTCAAGAAGAATATTGTTGATACTCTTTGGAAAAAGGCTCTTGACGTAAAATAATCAAAACACAGGGGGCAGCTAGCACCTCGCTAGTTGCCCTTTTCAAGGTACGTACAGTGAAAGCAAGAACAAAATATACCCTTATCTCCATCATCTCGTTGATACTCTTCATCCTTCTATGGGAGTTCTTATCACAGACCGGACTGGTCTCGGCTAGGAAACTACCAGCACCCAGCAAGTTGTTCGACACCTTCATCTATAAGCTTTCGAACAAGAACCCTGACGGGGGAACCTTGGGAGTACATATTGCCACCAGTATGAAGGAAGCCTTACTCGGATTCTTCTTCGGCATTGTTATCGGGGTACCACTGGGAATCTGCATGGCATGGTTCAAGAAGTTTGATATGTTTTTCCGCCCACTGTTTGACTTGATCAAACCGATACCTCCGGTTGGCTGGGTTCCCATCATGATCACATTCTTTGGGATTGGGATCATGTCAAAGGTATCAGTTATATTCATCGCATCATTCATTCCCGCTACCATCAACGCATACAGTGGGATAAAACAGACAAAGGATGTTCATATGTGGGTGGCCCAGACCTTCGGGGCCAAGAATAGACAGGTCCTCTTTACCGTGGCCATTCCCTCGGCAGCTCCCATGATTTTCACCGGAGCACGTGTTGCGCTCAATGGTTCTTGGGTATCTCTGGTTGCAGCTGAGCTTATAGCCTCGATCAAGGGCCTTGGCTATATGATCCAAACGGCCCGTCTGGTTGGCAGGATTGATGTAGTGTTTGTTGGTGTCCTGGTCATTGGGGTATTCGGTGCCATTATGATGAGTACCCTCTCCTATCTCGAGAAGAAGTTTGTAAAGGGAGGAAGAAGATGACGATGCCGAAACTTAGTACGACAAAAGAATCCAGAGAGTCCCTGCTGTATGGCATTCTGGGAATCATTGCATTCCTCTTCGTCTGGCAATTGGCATGTATGTACACCAACTTCGGCAAGATATTCCCGACACCGCTGGTATCCATACGTGCATTCTTCCTTGCCTTTGTACAACCCATAGGCAGGTATACCCTGCTGTCCCACATTGCGATCAGCCTCAGGAGAGTCTTGGTCGGATACGCACTCTCCTCTGTAGCGGGTGTAATCATCGGCCTATTGATGGGCTACTCGAAGATGGCGTATGCAATCATCTACCCAATTTTTTGCATCATTCGCCCGATTCCAGGAATCGCGTGGATTCCCTTGGCAATTCTCTGGATTGGGATTGGGGAATCGACTATCTACTTCATCATCTTCATGGGAGGATTCTCCCAGATGGTGATGAACACAATGGATGGCGCACAGAACCTCGATACCGAGTTGGTCGGTGTTGCAAAAGTCCTCGGAGCACAGGAGAACCAGATATTCAGTAAGATAGTCCTGCCTTCCACGATTCCCTACATCTTCACCGGCTTACAGACATCACTTTCCACCAGTTGGATGGCAGTGCTAGCCGCTGAGATGATTACAGCAAGAGAAGGAGCTGGTTGGTTGATCCTTGCAGGGATGCAAACCGGCAGGATTGAAAACAATGTCATTGGAATGATCTCCATTGGTGCTGTTGGTCTGGTGTTAGCCTCGTTGTTGAGAAACCTAGAAAGGAGATTATGCACATGGTCCGTGAGAAGTCGATAAATCAGGAAACTCCAATGGTACGGTTGGAAAATCTATCAAAGACATTCCATGTTGAGGAGGGAGATGTACAGGTCCTCGACTCAATCAACCTCGATATCAAGAAGAATGAGTTTCTTGTACTCTTTGGCGCAGGCCAGTGTGGGAAAACCACCCTCCTTAAGATGATTGCAAGTTTGGAGTCCTCCCAAAGTGGCAGTATCTCCATTGAGGGAAAACCCCTGAAGGGATTCGACCCAAAGGTGGGAATGGTGTATCAGACCACCGCACTCTTTCCTTGGCTGACGGTAATGGGTAATGTGGAGTTTGGCCCCAAGGTACGAGGAGTCTCCAAAGCTGAACGAAGAAAGAAGGCACAATACTACATAGATCTGGTGGGACTGAACGGATTTGAAAACCACTTTCCCTCCATGCTCTCTGGAGGAATGTGCCAGCGGGTGGGAATAGCGAGGGCCTACTGCAATGACCCCCAGATCATTCTCATGGATGAGCCGTTCGGCCATCTGGATGCCCAGACCCGTTATATGATGGAGGAAGAGGTCGAGAAAATCTGGGCCAAGGAAAAGAGAACCGTCATATTTGTTACCAACAATATTGAGGAGGCTCTCTATCTCGCTGATAGAATCATCATTCTTTCAGAGTGCCCAGCCTCGATCAAAAAAGAGTATACGATTGATCTCCAGCGCCCAAGGAACATGGTGTCTTCTGAGTTTCTCAGACTGCGGGAAGAGATAAGCACCTTGGTTGAATTGAGGGAGGGAGTGTAACATGAGCAAGAATAAAGTTGTTGTATCAAATCTTACGAAGCGGTTTAAAGACCTGCTCGTCCTTGATTCCATTTCCTTCACGGTGAAAGAAGGTGAGTTTCTGTGCTTGGTAGGACCAACGGGGTGTGGCAAGACAACCTTCCTCAACAGCCTGAGCAAGATTCTCACCATTGATTCAGGTTCTATAACCATCGATGGGGAAGCAGTAGATCCACAGAAACACAATCTTGCATACATTTTGCAGGAGTACTCAACATTCCCTTGGTTGAATGTAGAACAGAACATCTCCTATGGGTTGAAAATCAAGGGATTTGACAAGGCTACGATCACAGAACGCACGAATGAGGCGATCTCGATGGTGAATCTTGAGAAGTATCGAAACTACTATCCGAGCGAGCTCTCAGCAAGTATGCTGCAACGCGTTGTCATTGCAAGAGCTTTCGCCACAAAGCCCGACCTTTTATTGATGGACGAACCCTACGGTCAGTTGGACCTGAACCTTAAGTATAAGCTGGAAGATGAGCTGCTAAAGCTATGGGAACAGACGAAAACAACGATTATCTTCATCACGCACAACATAGAGGAAGCTATTTACCTAAGTGACCGCATCTTGGTAATGACCAACAAGCCTACAACCATCAAGACAAGCATCAAGAACAATCTTGCAAGGCCGAGAAAGGTATCAAGCCAAGGATTCGTAGATTTACGAAATGAGGTCACTGACCTCATTAAATGGTGGTAAAATGAAAAATACAAAACCAAACATTCTCTATATCATGTGCGACCAATACCGTTTTGATTGTATCAGAGCATTGGGAAATTCCCAAATACAGACGCCCAACCTTGACCGATTGGTCAAGCGAGGGGTCAGCTTTGAGAATGCATACTCATCCTGTCCGGTATGTATCCCCGCTCGATACAGCATTAGAAGTGGTTGCGAATCCTTCTCAACGGGGTGTTACTGCAATGAGCAGCCAATTCCACCCAAGGGAAAAGAGGGAATACACCTTGATGATTGGGCAGGTGCTTACTTGCCGAAAACAATGACTCAACTAGGATATAGAACCTTTGGTATCGGCAAGTTCCACACATTCCCAGAACAATATGAACCATTGGGTTATGAAGTCCACATCCACACCGAAGAGATGTGGGACTCCCCAGAGCTGCGAGCGAGAGATGGATTTGCCAAGTATATCAGCGAGGACCATCCTGAGTATGGATATGTGGAACAACTGCATGGAGAGCGTACCAATATGTACTATGCTCCCCAGTTAAGTTCCTTTCCAGCTGAACATACCGTTGAGGCGTTCGCAGCAAAGAAAACCATAGAACAGCTGGAAGTGGATGATATACGTCCATTCTTTGGCATGGTTTCCTTCATCGGACCACATCCTCCCTGTGCCCCTCCCATTCCCTACAACCGGTACTACGACCCAGATGGGATGGGAAACCCTGTGCAAGGCAACATAGAAAACGACCACGAAGATGAACAGATTCCCTGGATGAACTATATTGTGTATGCAGATGATATCAATGACGCGTGGACGAGAAACCTGAAGACACGTTACTATGGGGAGATCACCTATATCGATTCGTGTATCGGCTCAATCCTTGATGCAGTTGAACAAAGAGACGATGCCGAGAATACCATGATCTGCTTCTTTGCAGATCATGGGGATATGCTTGGGGATCATCATGCTTGGCAGAAAGAGTGTTTCTATGAGCCGTCTGTCAAGATCCCATTCATCGTGAGCTACCCTCCACTCTTTGCACCAAACACCCGTTCACAAAATCTGGTCAGTTTGACCGATCTCTTTGGACTGGCCACCAAACTTGCCGGGAAAAGAGAATTGAGAGATGGTATTGATATTGTGGAAGATACAAGGGAGTTCCTCTTCTCCTTCTACGGAAGACCGCAGACTCGCCGTTTCAAGGTGATGGTTCGCCATAAGCAATGGAAGTATATCTTCATGGCGAATGGGGGAAGGGAACAACTCTTTAATCTGGATCATGACCCTATGGAACTGGACAACCTGGTGAATGAGCAGAGAGAGATGGCAACCCTGTTGCGTGAGCAAGTTCTTGAGAAGTGTAAGAAAGAAGCCGACCTGCAGTGTATGGTAAAAGACGAGGCGTTGGTAACCTACCCATTTGAGGCAAGGGAGCTGACCAGGCTTCACCAATTTGCTTTCTCAAAAGGTGTTACAAGCTTCATTGTTCCCTCCGAGAAGCAGTATATGAGCAATCCACATCCGAACTGATAGATGATGGTTAAAGGGGAAGATGTCCATAGATCCGGAGTTCTTCCCCTTAGGCTTCTCTGGTACTGTAAGCCATATCAATGGCAATCTCATGTAATTCATCATGCTGATTTCCTCATGAGAACATGAGGCAGAGCTTGATGCAAGAACCAGCTGAAACCATATCAGGAACATACCAGCAGTATGTTCCTTTTTTACAACAAAGTAGTTTCCTATCCCTGATCCTCAGCGTACAGAAGCTCCTGAGAGAAAAGAGACTGCTCTTTGACTTACAAGATATACCAGAGATTGAAGCCTTGGGAGCGACCGGGGCAAAGTTCATCTGGTCATGCTCTGAAGATACCCGCCCCTGCCACCCCTTGGATATGGGAAAAGAAACTGTAACTTTCTTCAGTAGTGCACGGTAAAAACAATGAGTTACAACTCTTCTCTTGAAATCTCACGGTTCTTATACTTTGATTACTGCACCTTCGTTCGCTGAGGAAGCAAAAGCTCTGAATTTTCTTAAAACGGGGGAAGTTGTATTCAGTGAAGGTTTTTTCCATCGCTCACGTCGCTGCTCTAATTCGTCTTCTGATACATGCAAAGTGATACTGTGATCAGCGATATCAATCGTGATGAGATCAGAATCCTCTACGAGAGCAATAGGCCCTCCTTCAAAAGCCTCTGGAGAAACATGTCCTACAAAACAACCATTATTCGATCCTGAAAAACGTCCATCAGTTACCAAAGCAACCGTAGTCCCTAAGCCAGCACCAACCAGTAATTTCATGGTTCGTGCCATTTCACGCATCCCCGGACCGCCTTTCGGACCTTCGTATCTGATAACAATAACACTTCCCTTGGTAATGCGATTATTCAAAATGGCATTCATGGTGTCTTCTTCTGAATCGAATACAATTGCTGGTCCCGAAAACCAATGCATATTCTGTGCAATAGCAGCAGGCTTGGTTACTGCTGACAAAGGAGCCAAGTTACCCCAAAGAATAGCAGTACCACCTGATGGAGCAAACGGATCACCTAGGTTGCGAAGCACTTCAGAATCTTGCGGCGCCTCAATTTCTTCATAGATTTCACCAATCGTTTTACCTGTAATAGTCAATGCATCTGCATGGAGAAGTGGTAGCAGCATATGCATCACAGCAGGGACCCCTCCGGCAACATCGAAGTCATAGATATTCTTACTATTTGCAGGATACATTTGAGCCAGAATTGGGGTCTCTCTAGAGAGACGATCGATATCATCAACCGTAAAGTTTATGTTACCGGCATAAGCGATAGCTAGGGAATGCAACACAAGATTCGTTGATCCCCCTATGGCAAGATTCAATCGAAAGGCATTCTCCAGACTTTTCTTTGTGATGATCTGCTTAACGCTTATATTGTCTTTAATCAGACGCATTATCATAATACCGGTATCATGGGCAATACGATATCGCTCTGCATATACAGCGGGAACCAGCGCACTACCAGGAAGAGACATACCAAGAGCTTCTGTAAAACATGCCATGGAGTTCGCTGTACCCAAGAAAGAACATGAACCAACACTTGGGCAACTGTAATCCTCCAATTCATAGTACGTCTTTTCATCAATACTATGCTGGTTCAACATGGAATATGCCTCAGCAACTGAGGAGTTATCACTCTTTCTTCCATCAAAATTCATACCACTAAGCATAGGGCCACCGGTTACCATGACCACAGGGATGTCTAATCGAGCAGCAGCCATCAGCATACCAGGAACAATCTTGTCGCATCCGCCAATCAAAACAAGGCCATCCAAATGATTGCCTTCTACCATGCACTCAATACTATCGGCTATGATCTCCCGACTGGGAAGCATATATTTCATTCCGGCATGCCCATTGGAAATACCATCACATGCCCCAATAACTCCAAATTCCAGAGGGTACCCTCCTGCTTGGAGTATTCCGTACTTTACTCGTTCACAAAGTTCCCCGAAGTGTTTATGCCCAGGTACTAGATCACTGTAAGCATTTGCTATACCAACGAGAGGACGGTCGATATCAGAATCGGTCATGCCCATTGATTTGTAGAGACTACGAATTACAGACCATTCGGGTTTTGCTACGATTGCGGCACTCCTATGCATAGAATGTTACTCCTGTATTGTGTTTTACAATCTCAATAAAGTCCGGCAAATTCCCCTCATCATCTACTGAAATACTTATTCCTTCGGCAATCACCTCCCATGTCTTTGGACAAGAACAATTCGTCAGGATGTAACGCAAGTCCGAAGTATTGCGAATCCAGACAAGGCTAGGTTCTTCCGCCGCTGTATGTCCAGAAAGACGAAGGAGGGCTTGCCAAGCTTCTCTATCGCTGGAATATGTTATTGGTATCTTCACTGAACCAGGGGATAAAGAGGTCTCTGCATTTATGTACGATGCAGGAAAATCCACTTGAGCAACCAACTGAGAATGCACTACGTCAGCAAGTCCCATACCAACTGCGTTCCCTGCACTTCCATCTGCTAGTCTCCTTGCATAGATACATTTAGGGAGGAAAGAGAATATGTCTCGTTTTTTTCCTATGATGTTGGTATCCATTCCACTCCCACTCACGCCTTTCCCAATTTCATCAACGATGAGAAGGTCAGACTTTGAAATGGGGATAGAAGGCATTTGCTCAATAGCCATTGCCAATAACCCTGACTCCTTTTCTAGAAATCGATTAGCTTGCAGAACTGCAATATGGGCGATATCACCGACTCCGTTTTCTACCAAAGCTAAACCACCAAGAATAGGGGCTTTTGCTATTACTTCTTCAACGATCAGAGGAAGAGCCTTTGAAAACCCCAACACATCAAATACCCGGTGATATGCCGCAGCCCCCTTTGCCTTGCCAAGACCGATACAGCACATCTTACATAAACCACTCTGTATTCGGCCATTAAAACTGGTATGAGGCTTAACTCTGTTGATTAGAATTATGCCATCTGCATGCATGGCATGATGGTCAACATACAATTCCTTCAAGCCTGCTTTTCTCAACAATGGACTGTCAATAGGAATTGCATCCGGTACAATCTCTGAGATAACCGGTACTCCCATCGCTTGCTCTGTAATCCCGTAGGATGCTAGAACCTGCTGTTGGCCAATTGAGGTAGCTCCTCCATGACTTCCCATAGCAGGAACAACAAACACTTGAGCTGATAGTGTTCGTAAATATCTAATTAGATGTTTTAAAACAGGTACTTGTTGCTCTATATGGCGACTTCCCACGCAAATACAAATGCGCTTATTTTCCACCATGAGAGGAGGTATCTCACTCATAAGCATCAGTGGGAGTTGCCTATCTATATCAAAAATTCTTTTCTGGAGTATTACATTCCTCAACAATCTTAACGTAGGTAATTGGCTATCCATATCAAGTACCTTTCTCACATACCTGTTTATTCAATACACTACTTGGACATTTTCCCATTGCGCCAAGTATTGACGTTTCAGCTGCCTTCCATCGCACATCCTTCTCTGCTGTAAGAGAGCACCATCCACAATGTGGGGTGATGAGTACATCTGATCTTGAAAGAAATTGTTTTGTGAACTCAGATGAAAAATCAGGAGGTTCTGGCCAGAATGTATCAGCTCCAAAAAATACAAGGTTTTCATTCTCAAGACCTTTAATGACTGCTTTGGGGTCAATTACATCGGAGCGAGAAGTGTTTACAAGGATAGCCTTACGTGCGTGCGAAATCAGATTCCAATCAATCATGTGCTTTGTTTTTTCCATCAATGGAGTATGCACCGAGATAATTGTACAGAGAGAGAAGAGCTCTTCAAGTGTTTCAACTTTTTCAGCATTTCCTTCCTGGTCATTTTCGATAAAAGGGTCATAATAATATACATTCTTGAAGATTGATTTTGCATATTTTGCGAGCGTTCTTGCTATCCTGCCATAGCTCACCAACCCAATAGAGATCTCTGATGGTCTATATAGAATTTTATCATTTGGTTGCCTTACCCATTCTTGCTCTTGCATTTTCCGATCAAAAAAGGGAGTTTGCTTGAGTCCATTCATGATTAACATGAGAGCATGACTCGCTACTTCTTCCAAACAGTAATCAGGAACGTTTGCAACCATAACGTTATTCTCTGTAGCTGCCTGTACATCGATATTATCCACCCCGATTCCATATTTTACCACTATCTTCAGGTTTGGTAAGGATTGAAGTACCTTTCTCGTGATCTGGGAATACGAGACAAGAAATGCATCCGCATCTTGACCGTACCTGATGAGTTCCTCCTCATCATGACAGAACGTGGTATCCAAGTCGAAACCATATTTTTTACATACAGCCAGTTCCTGCTCCACTGAAGAATGGAGCATATCAGTGATTAATACTTTCATGTTTTTTATCCTTTGACGGAACCCATCGTAAGACCAGTAACGATATGCTTTGATGCAAAGATATATACAATCATTATGGGAAGAGCACAAATTACAGCTCCAGCTGACAACGACCCCCAAGGAATGATATCGGCAACGAGCATGGAGGAAAGAGCAACGGTTATTGTCCTTTCAAATTTGTCATTGATGAGAACCAGAGCATAGATATATTCCGACCAACACAACGTGAAGGAGAAGATGAGTGTAGAAACAAGAGATGGTTTAGCAATTGGAAATATTACCAACCAAATAATCTGTCTCCGTGTTGCACCATCCACTTCTGCAGCTTCCTCCATCTCCCTTGGAGTTCCCTGGAAATAGGAAATCAGCACCCAAGTAGCATAGGGGATTGTTATGGTTGGATACACAAGCATCAAGCCCCAAATGGAATTGAGCATTCCCATCCTCGCAAGCAAAAGATATATAGGGATGAATAGGATTGTTCGTGGAATGAGATATGCCATCAGGAACAACTGTGGCATCAGTGTTTTTCCAATAAACTGCATTCGTGAAACTGCGTATGCACAGTACAATGAGATGACAATTGTTCCAACAGCAACTACAGACGATACAACTATGCTGTTGATCATTGCTGGTCCAAATGTATACTTAGTAAACAATTCTGAATAATTCGACCATCGTAATTGCTCTGGGATCAATGTAGGTATCAGGCTATACACTTCTTGGAAGGATTTAAACGAAGTCACCAGCATCCAGTAGATGGGAAACATGGTACCAAGCAAGAAGATTGCAATAATTATTATCCAAATGGTATTCCGTTGTTTTTTCATAGCAATCCTCTACTTCTTGAATATTTGCTTCATGATGACAATCAATAAAATGATTGAGAATGGTAGAATGCTCATCGAAATAGCCACGCCACGTGCCAACTGTAGATTCTGGAATGCTGAAATATAGCTCAATGTCGAGAATACATGCGTGGAATTCGCAGGGCCACCACGGGTCATCAGCCAGATTACCGAGAAATCACCCAACGTCCATATTGTTGATATCAATGTCACCAACAGAACTACACTCATCGATTGTGGCAAGGTGATGTATCTGAATTTCTGAAAACTATTAGCACCCTCAATATCACCCACCTCATACAGTGAAGAAGGGATTGCTTGGAGAGCTGCGAGAATGCTAATCCCAAAAAACGGAGTACCGCGCCACACATTCACCATAACCACCGACCATTTGGCGAGTGCCGGTTCGCCCAACCAGCCGACAGGTGCATCAATAAGGTTTAAACTCATCAATAGATGGTTAACAATACCTCCGACATCACCAAGCATCCACCGCCAGGAGAGAACCGAAGTCAACGTAGGTAAAGCCCAGGGCAGAAAGAGCAAGGCACGGATTACGGCTCTCCCTTTGATGGGTTTATTGAGAGCGATAGCCATCAAAAAACCCAAGACCAGTTTGAGTCCAACGCTGAATACCGCATATACGGCAGTAAACCACATGGCTCCCCTGTAGGTTCCATTCGCAAAAAGCTTGAGGTAGTTGCCAAACCCGATAAATTTGGAGCTTCCACCTATTGTTTTGTTTGTTGTTGATATCCCAAGAGACCAGAGTGTTGTAATTCCCTGAAATACTAATAGATACAAAGTTGTTATCAATAGAATAATCAGAGGAAGATTTTCCCATGAAAAGAATCTGGTCTTTGAGAGTTTTGGGGTTGTGACCTTCATTGCCTCTCCAGTAGTTATCCTGTGTCTTAATTAATGAGAGATACAGCGGGAAATCGAATAAGATTCCCGCCATATCTACAATAGAAGTACTATTCGATCAAGTTCTTGGCTTCACTGGTGAAATTCTTGATTGCGGTATCAAGCGGAGTGTTCGCAGCAATAATTGACTCGAACATAGTGTTGATCAAACGCATATTGTAAATCTTACCAGCATTCGGGGTGTAATCACCCTTATACCCAAGATACTTGAAGGTTTTCATGGATTCAATGAAAGGCCTAAAGTATTCATTGTCCCAGATGGATGAAGAAGCAAGCTCTTCATATACAGGCAATCCAAGAGGTGCACCTGCTTCAATCCAGATAGCATACCAAGTAGGTTCATACAGGTATTCCATCAGTTCTGTGGCAAGTTCCTTGTTTTTTGCGTTCTTGAAAATACCCATATTGTTCGCAATTCCTACGGTGAACTGACCAGCAGGACCAGCTGGCAACAATGCTAGACCAGTCTTTGCTTTCAATTCAGGGTTCGAACCCAAGGCATTTACAATGCTCCCTGTATTGAATGTCATCGCCACCTGGCCACTGATGTATGCAGAGTTATTTCCACCATCATTCCAGCCAATGGCTGTAGGAGGAGTCAATCCCTCTTCAAATAAACTAATGATGTACTTAAAAGCGGCCCTGTTCTCAGGAGTATCAAACGCAAGATTCTTGTTTGCATCGAATATAGAACCACCATGTGCAAACATCATGGAGCGAGTCAGGAATTCAGCATCAGAGTTACCTGCTCCATATCCTAGTCCAGCACCGTAGATACCTTTAGAAGGATTGGTTACAGCCTTTGCAATTTCCTTAAACTCTGCCCAAGTCTTTGGAGGTCCCTGATACCCCGCTGCACTCAGGAGGTCTTTACGATAATACAAAGCTGTACCTTCTCCCCAAACTGGGAAGGCATAGGTTTTTCCATCAAACGTAACAGCTTCCTTTGAGCTCTCGTAGATGGCTCCGTATTTCGATTCCACTTCGCTCAGGATGTCGGTTACATCCATTAAAAGTCCCTGCTGGTAGAATTGTCCAACTTCCTGATACCCAAAATAACACAGATCAGGCAATACATTCGATTGGATTGCTGCTGTCCATTTGGGGAAGAAGTCTTCATAGGCAATCAACTCTACTACTACATCTACATTCTTCTCTGCTGCAAATTCCTTGACTCTCTTCTCGAATTCTACGTTCTGATCTTCAACGAACTGCTTCTTCATCCATACCGTCAAAACGGGCTTTTTTGCACTCTCTGCTTGACCTTGTGCAGATAAAACACCCACACCTATTGTTGCCAATAACACGAGAGCTATAACAAAAACTCTTCCTTTCTTCATGGACTACCTCCTTATGTAGTTACATGCAATATTTTCACCCGATCTCACTTGATCAGGTTATACGCTTCTTGAACTCGACTTTGCCAATCCTTTAATGCATCAAGAAACTGGCTCCTTTCCTTTTCTGTCATATTTCTGAGAGGATGCTTTACAACGCTTTTCGGAAGTCCTCTTAGCTCAAGAGCTGCCTTGAACATGGAAAGATTTCCTCCATGGTTCATAATGCATCCCAATTCATACGCATAAGTCTCCAGCTCGATGGCAGCTTGGATTTTTCCTTCGTTGTACAGTCTGTTAATCTCAACAAAAATTTCAGGATATGCAGAAGATAGGCCAGAGACTGTTCCCACAGCCCCCACTACCATTGATTCCACCATTTGGACATCGGCACCAACTAAGACTTCGATACCATCAATAGCTACATACTCTTTCAATCTGTTGAAATCACTGAAGCTGTATTTGACACCCATCAAGTTAGGATATTTCTTCTTCAGATCCCTTACCGTTGCAGGCTTAAGATCATTACCACTCAGTTGGGGGATGTTGTAGACATAGAGCGGAAAGTCTGAAGAGACTTGAGAGAAAACCAGATCATAGAATTCATACAATGCCTGATCATCCAGCTTATGATACCAAGGAGTAACAACACCCGCTCCATCAGCTCCAATACTATGTGCATGCTGGATAAGCTCGACAGTATCATCAACTCTCGCGGCTCCGGCATGAATATATACGAGTGCATTAGAATGCATCTCATTCCTCTTCGACACTATTACCTCTGCGATACGCTTTCTCTCTTCAACAGTGAGATACAACATTTCGCCAGTCGTCCCACAGGGATACAGCCCATCAACCTCTCCATTCAATATGAATTGAGCCAAAGAAGCCATCCAATCGTCCCTTACAACCTGATGTTCATCAATCATGGTTGGGACTGCTGTGACTACACCTTTTAATTTTCGCATCTTTACACATCGCCTCCAATGCCTAAAGTGTAAAATGACATATCACATATGTCAACTATTTTTTTTAATCTTGACACTTGTCACCTATATAGGCATCATTAGAGCATGTTAGAAAACGTAACCCCAGTGGATCGCTTAAGCAGGACTGATCACATTACGAGAGAACTTGAAAGGATTGTTCTTAGTGAGGCAATGAAGGATGGGGAACGTTTGCCTTCCCAAAAGGAATTGGCTGACCAATTCAATGTTGGCACACGTACAGTTCGTGAAGCCCTGAAGAACCTGGAAACAAAAGGACTCGTCTCAATACAACAGGGAAGAGGTATTTTCGTAAAGAAGCAAGGTCTCGATTTCTACTTCGAATCAATTGCTAATACATTTAGTAACGAGCTCTCTTATAACAAGGCGATACTCCTTGATTTGACTAAAACACGTGAGCTTATTGAATTATCTGCAATTTCAAAATATTTCGAGCATCCAAATATTGAAATCATCAATAGATTAGAAGCTCTTGCAGATAGAATGGAGAAGGCTCGAACAACAGGAGAGCTTGACCTTTATAGAAAACTTGATATCAAATTTCACCAAATGCTTGTTACTGCCATGGGAAATGTAGTCATTGATTATCTTTACAAACATCTTACAAAGCTTATGCTGTACAGTATTGCCAAAACTGAAAAACTCTATAACTTTCAAGGCTTTTCAGAACATAAGGAACTTATTACTGCCATGAAGGACCTAAATAAGGAACGAGCAATCCAGCTTATAAAGATTCATTTGGAGCATACTTACCAGACGATTGAGAAACTGAATTAGCTTTTAAGGAATTCCTATTCCTTCGAGCCTCTAGGCTAATTTATTTGGCTCTTTTCGTTTAATAAAGTGAATTAGATTTACAGGTCCAAGAATCTCGGCTATACTGGAAGCATGACAGACAAGGAAAAAGAGCAGAAGGCTTTGGAAATCTACCAGCAATTGGTCAACACCCTTGAGGATGTGTCCGAGAAGGCCGAGATCATGAACATCGTGAATACCCTGATAGAGGAGAGCGGTCTTTCTCCAGCTGGGGAGCCAAGACGATGCTCAAGACATCCAGAAAGAAGGCTGCATCACCATCCGTTGCCCTGGTCTGCCCGAAATGCGGCTCGGAGCATGTGGGCAAGAACGGATCTGCTCACGGCAAGAGCAGGTTCCTCTGCAAGGATTGCGGGCTTTCTTCGGTCCCACCTCGGGCAAGCTGACCGCTGGTACTTACTCTTCACCGCAATCCTGGGATGCCTTCCTGGAAGGCATGCTCTGCGATGATTCCCTGCCCATGTTGTCTGAGAAATGCAACATATCGCTGTCCACAGCCCATTCCTGGAGAATGAAACTGTTCAGCCAGGTGTCGAACTCAGTGGAGGGAAGGATTCTCAAGGGAGTGATCCAGGAGGATGAGTTCTATCTTCCCTCGAGTTTCAAGGGGAACTGGAAAGGGGCCGCCAACCTCGGTATAGAGAAGGATTATTCGGATGTCGTACCTGATTACCGCAAGTACGGCTTCAGGAACCACCCGCATGAGCGGGGTTCCAGGACCGCAAGCGGGGCCTGAGCAGGGACAAGGTGTGTATCGCCACTGCCATCGACGACGGAAGGAACGTGATCGGCAAGCCAATCGGCAGGGGCAATGTGAGCAGCGAGGGACTGGAGCATGCATTCTCATCCAGGCTCGACCAACAGTCCATCCTGGTCACCGACAAGAGCAAGGGAGGCATCAAGTATGCCGAGAGCACAGGACTGGCTCATTTTTGCGCTGGATTCAAGGAAGGAATCCAGGAAAGGACCATACAACCTGCAGCTGGTGAACGCATTGCACTCGATAATTTCGGAAAAGTCACACAGCAGGGCTTGCTTCGCGACCAAGAATGCTGAGTTGTACATCACCTGGGAGGCATGGAAGCTGTTGAACAGGACCAAGAGCCTGGCTGAGAAAAAGGACATCCTCAAATCACTGGTTGTTCCAGGAAAGAAAACCGCTACGATGCAGCAGATCAGAAATTGGGAACTGACCCCGGTATTGCTCCAATTTTCGAATAACTAGACTACACGAAAAGAGCCATTTATTTTTAAATATAGTTTAGCTTGGCTTTCTTGTACTATTATCTGTTTACTAATTTCATTATTGACAAAGCATTACTACGGAATCGCAATTTCAATCATTGGAGTTGTTTCAATTTTAGAAATAATTGGCGTATACAAATCAACACCAACTTGAGGTGTTTCAATCGAAACAACAAGAGCATATCTAATTTTCGCGTCATACTTGCCAAGATGTTTTCTTACCGCCACCAACCAACAACTGGATAAACTGCGATATGATTTGCGTCCACACAGATTTACCGCTAAATCATTACAAAAATCTGAATGTATTGAACCAACATCACGATTTTGAGTACCCAAATACCAATCTCGACTACTTCCGTCTCCACTGTCTTTTTTATCTTCACCACGCATTATAATATTTACGCGTTTCTTAAAATCCTCTAATGATTCATTTGAGTTAATGACATCAAACCTAAGGCCACAGGAGGGGTATCTATATTTATCTTTCCAGCCAACTTCTCCTGGCCCTGGCTCTATAAAATATGAGAGAGTAACCCTGATTGTTGCTTCCACCTCGCCTAAAGACTGTAATACTTCTCTTGGCCAAGGGATCTCGTGCAAGTGCATTTCATTCATATGGTCTCTAGTAAATGGCTGCAATTCACCTTGCACAATCAAATTCACTGAATTATCAACGCACTGAATTGCTTTTGACAAGTTAGGAACACCATAACCACAAGTACGCAACAAGAGTCTTCTACCCTTTGTTTTGGTGTCTTCTTTGCAAAACTGTCTACGCATACTTTCAGTCCATCTTGCAGAATGCACTAATAAAGCTCGTACTGTTTCTGGCCATATACCAGGATACTCCGTATACAGTTGTGCCGCCATCCATGATGCTTGTGCTGTAGCCGAACTCGTTCCCCAAATAGTCGAAAATTGGCGTACTACATGTTTGTGGTATGTAGTTAAGAGAGATAGGTCTTCGCATTCAGTATAATCTGTTTCATTCGTAGCCATATTCCCTCCATCTAAAACTATTTCAGGTTTAACTGGCCACTTATTACTCCAAGTTACAGAAGTAGAACTATACGGCGACAATTGCCCAACATCAGCAACTGGACGGAAATGCCTATAGCGAGAGTCAGAGATTTGAATATCATTCGCTATCGCTCCTACAGTGATAGCGTTCCAAGATTGTCCCGGATTTTCAACTCCATGAAGAATATTCGAATCAGGATAGCCTTTATACGTTAGCTCTTTGGGAAGTACATTTCCTGCACTAATAAAAAACAAACGCTTTTCACCATTCTCGTTTGCACCTGAAGTGATACTATCCACAGCAGCAGACCAAGAAGTAGGACTACCGTCCTCTGTATTGAAATATGGAGAAGTTACAGCCATGCAAAGAGATCTATCAGCATTAGGATTTGATATTTCCGCTAATGCAACAGCTTGTCCAGTAATTGCTCCATATAATTCTACTGGGTTCTCACCTTTTGGTGGCAAAATTTTAACGGATTCAATTTTATGATTGATAATTAGTCTTTCGGAAGCTATCAGCCTGTCTTTCAAATTGTAATATATGGCGACTCCAGCCATTTCGGTCCCATGCCCCAATTGATCAAGAGCTCCCCAAGAGTTGTTAACAGCTTGAACCGCTGTAGATTCTTTTAGTGCTGGCGCTACAAGAGGATGTGAACTGTTAATCCCGCTATCTAGCAGGCAAATTGTAGCATTACTGTAGATGAAATCTGTTCGATTCAATAATTCTTCAGTCCATTGGAGCTGTTCTGCACCAGAAAGATCATCAAAAAACCTCGCAGGCTCAGGGGCTCTACGAAATTCAGCTATATATTCACAAGAGCTAATCAAGTCAGACAATTGGTCTCTGTTCGCTTTAACTAGATGCACTATTCGTTCTGGAAAAATCAATTTGTTATGATCAATAGCTATATCCAATATTCTGCAACACTCTGAGAGATCCCTTATTGATTCATCAAGACGTGAATCCTCATATCGTATCCATACTTCACACCACTGAGCTACCTCACCGGGAATATTCTCTGGTTTGCCGATCCAGAAGGACTCGAGCATTGCAACTCTAACATCTTCAATGCTTCGTACTAAATCATTATTCTTTGGGAATCCATTTATTGTTACCTTAGAGGAATACTCATCAATTTTTTTTATGAAGTATGATTCCTTACCTGCAGGAATATATACTGTTGCTCTAACTATTTTAGTTTCTTCATCAGATCTAACATTCAGGAGCCGTATTCCCTGAGCTATGTTTTCTAGACTTTTAGTTGCTAAATCATATTGAGCAACACTAGAAAATTCAAGGTATACACCACCCTTATATCTTATTGCTGCTACTTGTTTTTGCCTTGCGGAGCGCTCGTAGCATTCTTTTAGCTTTCTCTCAATAAATTTGGCATGCGCCTTATGGTCATCTCGTTTCGGAAATTTTTTTTTCCATTGCCTGATCCAACGTACGGAATGGATGTTTTTGTACCATTTAAAAATATATTCTTTTTCTCAACCGACACCCATTATGCCTCCTTCCCAGAGTATAGCGTTAATCTTTCCTTAACTAAGTTCAGCATTTTTGATTGAGTTATTTTAGTTTCTTGTAAAATAGAATCCTTAATAGCATCCTCACACACTCTGATTATCTCAGAATGACTTAAGACAAGCGACGCTTTCACTAGTTCAGACGAGGGTAAAAAATCACTTTGGTAAGAAGACAATTTATGATGATACAGACGTGTTACTTCAATTTCAGTTGGCATTGCATAATGTAAAACATCATCAAAACGCCTAAATAATGCTTGATCTAACAATCGTTGGTTGTTTGTCGCCGCAACTATAATACTCTCAGAGGAATCTTGCTCAATAAATTGAAGAAAAGAGTTCAGTATCCTTCTCATTTCTCCAACTTCATTATCTAAATTTCTATCTGCTCCAATTGCATCAAATTCATCAAATAAATACACGCCAATAGTATCCTCAACAGAATCAAAAATCTGCCTCAGCTTTGAACTTGTTTCACCCATGAATTTTGTAACCAACTTATCCATTTGAACCGTGTAGAGCGGCAACCCTGTTTCAGAAGCTATTACTGAGGCTGTATATGTTTTTCCTGTTCCGGGTTTCCCTTCAATAAGAATTTTACGACGGTTGCTCATTCCATAACTTCTTAATTTGTTTCTGTTTCTAAATTCATGTAAGATTCTTTGGATTCTTCCATGTATCTCATCCGACACTATCAAATCCTGTAGCCTTTCATTTGGCAATGACAAAGTCAACATAGGATTATTTTGCATCTGATTTAGATGAAGTATATTAGCTCTTGCATTGCTAGTTTTTTCTGCCAGCTTTTTTAACTCGCGAGCAAGGGTTACATGATTAAGCTTTGCCTCATAGGCCGCTATCTGCAATACTACTGTTTTGAATTTTTCATTGTCAGAGTCGTTGTGAGCTTTTATCAAGCTTTTAATTTGATCTGCAGTAGCCATGCTAAACACCTCCTTGCGCATGAATTTTATAGCTTACTGTACTCCCTTTGCCGGCAGACGT
>CAXXCW010000006.1:0-12196 GCA_963662725.2 uncultured Sphaerochaeta sp. | reverse complement strand
AAGACCCATGAGGGAATGAGAGTCCTCAGGCTATCGGAAATACTGTACTGTGAATATAGCGATCACACAGTTACCTATACGCTTATGGGAGCGAAAACCCTCACAACGAAGGTCATTAAAGGGTCTTTTACTCACCATATTGAACACTTATTGCAAAACGAACGATTTGTACGGCCACATGTCTCTTTTGTCTTGAATATGGATTACATCGAAGGGTTCTCCAAAACCAAGTTTACCCTACGTGGCGGCCACATGGTTCCTATTACAACCAAACATTACCCTGCAGTACGGGATACCTATATGAATTATCTAGCAAAGCAGAGACATATATAATGCAGGATCTTATCAGCAACATCCTTCGAGGTAGCGTGACTTCCGCCATGAATGTGCTGCTGCTCTTTACCCTGGCCAAATCAAAATATGGAATCAGGAGCACGCTCCTGATTGCTGTCTCGTTCTTCATAATTAACGTAGCCAGCACTTTCTGGTTCTATATGTTTGGAGATCTTACCGCTCTCTCACGCTTCAATGTGGTAATGTTCATCGTCCTTAGGCATCTGTCTCAAACCTCTGTCAAAAACAGGGTTCATGCAGTGGAGCTTCAATTTTCTTACCACCATAAACATCATGATGATGATCATCATCCTAAGCTTCCATCTGGGGAAACTGTTTCCCTACCCTCAATACGCACATACACTCATCCGACTCTTCCTCTATCTGTTGATACTCTTCTCGTTTCAGCGGTACCTGCTACCGTTCTACCACTCTTTCACCAACAACTGGAGAATGTTCTCACTCTTGGTGATCTGTATTTTCCTCAATCTGGGCTATTACTTCTACGTTACTGCTGACATCGAAAACACCTTGCTCTCGGCCAAGTGGCCACTCTTGCTTCTGGTCATGCTGTCCCTGGCTGCCTATGGTACCGTTTTCTATTCACTAAGAAGGCTCACAGCTATGCATGCCCTTGAAACCGAGCATTTACAGAACCAACATGAGCGGACGCTTCTCTCTCAAGCAGCCGCTACCATGACAGAGCGCTTGCAGCTCATGGACAAGGTAGCCCATGAACATACCTTGGTTTCCCATGACCGTAGACATTTCAACAACATGCTCCTCGGACTTCTACAGCAAGGAGAGATCGAAGAAGCCATCACCTGTTTGCACAATCAGAATGAGATCAAAACAAATCCTGATACAATCTATTGTGAGAACAAGGCTGTAAACGCTGTAGTCAGTTATTATCTGGATATGGCTGAGCAGAAAGACCTTCTCACGAATGTCCGTCTTGCAATACCAGCCCAATTACCCTTTGACTCCCTCGAATTGGCTCTGGTCGTGGCAAACCTATTGGAAAATGCCATCCAAGGAGTCTCACTTCTTCCCGAAGAGAGAAGAGGAATTATAAAGCTGTCTTGCCATCAAGTCGGACGGCTCTTGCTTGAAATATCCAATCCCTGCATGGAAACGGTAACCCTTGGCCCAGACGGGTTTCCGTATTCAGGGCAGGAAGGCCATGGGGTAGGAACAAAAAGTATCGCAGCGTTCGCTGCCAAACATGACGCAGAGCTTCTCTACCGCATCCAGGATGGTCAATTCAGCGTACGACTCCTTATTTAGATCATGTCTTGGTTTTTAAGTAGAAAACTACGCTTTTCAAGTATATACACTTTTTTCTCTTGCAGAGCTTGCTAAGGTACACCCCAACAATACTCATGGTGTCTCATGCATATCCCTTGCTATGCAGAAAGGGTCAAATGAATGCTATTCAACTGAGAGGAGCTATACTATGGCGTTCAGGGGTCGGACTTTTACTTGCACAGCGCTTCTGTTTCTTCTTTCTTGCCTCTCGATATATGCCTCAAGCAGTGCTGTACGAGTCGAGATTATACCCAGTGAGTCCGAATACGAATTTTTCCGTTATCAAACAGGGGAAGCGGAGAAAGGTGTATGGGTGGATGTGGAGCCCTCCAGCCCAGTACAGATACTTGAGCACTTTGACAGTAAGCAAGACCGACTTTTTATTCAGCAATCCAAAGACGCACAATACTGGAGTAGGAGTTATGCATACCGATACATCCCAGAAGAGCGAATATGGGAAATCATTCCAAATAACCCAGTTGATACGAGCATAGTCGATTCGATCGACTTGAAGCTGTACAACCTTTACCCCATACATACGAGCGCCACCTACTACGCCTATGTGCTCGGAACAGGGATGAAAATGAATTTTGCCCTCAATAAACAAAAAAACCCTTATCGGGTATGGGGAAGTTGCCTATAGTAGAGGGCCTTCGAATTGTGATTGGGTCGACCTGATGCAAGCGGTCAATATGTCAGTCGGATTGGGATATAGATATAGACTCACTGACAAGCTACAGGTTGCCCCGGAATTCGGGTATGGGTTGGTACTGCATCTGCTGAATGCTGATTTTGATCAAGATGGAACGAAGTCCTTTGAGACCTTCATCGACCAACAGGTCCGCCTCTCGGTGAACCTCAGCTACGCACTCTCTGATACGTATTCTCTGCTCATCGCCCCCCTGGGCGTTTTGTTCTTCGAGAAAGGTAATTTTGGTACGCTCATGGGCCTTCAGGCTGGGCTTCGACACAACTTCTAGGGGATCATCATGAAACAACCCAAAACAGCACTGCTTCTTTGTCTTTTCGTGTTCATCACAGCCTTGCTCTTCTTCACTGGTTGCAGTGACATGTTGGAGAGGTTGGGGAACATCAGCCTGACCCTCGTTTTGGATACTCCTAATGTAGAAGTTTCCTCCTATAGCCTGGAAGCAGTACACACCGATTCAACATCACGCTTCACTATACACAATATTGCACCACCTCGGCATGCTCTTTCAGAACTAAAAAGTGGAGTATGGACCGTTACGGTGACTGCCTTCAGTGAAGAGGGTGATCAGTTGGGTGTCGGTACCCAACAAGTCAATCTCAAGGAAGGGCAGATAGTAGAGAAAACCCTCTTGGTCGTATTTAACCAGCCTGCCCCTGAGACATCAGCCTTGGCTTTGCTTGCTCCCACGCGTTTCGACAGCGCTGATGGCCAGGTGACAGGAACCACCACTCATATGGAGTACAGACCGCTCTCCTCCTCAGCGAATGAACCGTATACAGCCTGTAATGAAGGGACAACTATTCTAGGATCTGGGACCTACCAGATCAGGTACGCCGCTGCACATGGATTACATCCCAGTGCACCCTGTACCGTTACGATACCAAACTACCAACCGATCCAGCTGACGGTCACACGTCCAACGCTGACCGTTCTGGATAGAACCTATGACGGCACAACAGCTGTAAGCGGTACGGTTACAGCTGGCGCCCTTACTGGCATTCAAGGAACGGATGATGTAAGGATACGTGCCCAGGCAAGCTATGACTCTGCTGGGGCAGGAGTAAACAAGCCAATCACGGTAACCTATACGATAAGCGGCCCTGATGCCGGGAATTACATCAAACCGGTTGATGATACCTCCTATAAGGGGAATATCACCAAGAAGCAGCTCACCGTATCAGGAACATCTGTCACAGCGAACAAGGTGTATGACGGCAATAACACCGCCCAGATCAACTCCTCCGGCACCCTCTCTGGTATAGTCACTGGTGACAGCGTCACCGTGACAGCAAGCGCAGCATACGCTGACAAAACTGTAGCGATAGATAAAACGATCACGATCAGCTACGCGCTCAGTGGAGCTGATGCAGGTAACTATCTCAAGCCGGTTGCTGACTCCTCCTATAGCGGGAATATCACCAAGAAGCAGATTACGATAGCAGGAACCACCATCACAGCGAATAAGGAATATGACGGGACAACGGATGTGACGGTCACCTCTGTTGGGACATCAGGAGGAATAGTCACCGGTGATAGCGTAACCGTATCAGCTGTAGCAGCATACGCTGACAATAGCGTTGGAAGTGAAAAGCAGATTACTGTCAGCTACTCACTCAGTGGTGCTGATGCAGGCAACTACCTCAAGCCTGCTGATGATTCCACCTATAGAGGGAATATCACCAAGAAGCAGCTAACGGTCTCAGGGTCTGATTTGGAGGTAAGCAGAGTCTATGACGGTAGTGTTACAGCCTCCATTTCCACGGTGAACTTCTCAGGAAAAATTGCAACCGAGGATGTTTCGGTACGAGCCACTGCATCCTATGATTCTGCTATAGCGGGAACCGGGAAACAGATAACCATTACTTACTTCATCGATGGAGATGATAGCGAGAACTACCTCAAGCCAGGTAACCAAACAGTAACGGGTGACATACAGAAGAGACTCCTCTCGGTCTCGGGAACAACCATTATCGCAAACAAGGAGTATGACGGTAATAACACCACCCAGATCAACTCCTTCGGCACCCTTTCTGATGTAGTCACCGGCGATAGCGTAACAGTGTCAGCAACCGCAACCTATGCTGACAAATCTGCTTCTGATGGTAAAACAATTACGATCAGGTACGACATCGATGGTACTGATGCCGGTAATTACCAGAAGCCTGCTGATGATACCTCCTATAGGGGGAATATCACCAAGAAGCAGCTCATGGTTACAGGAGCCACGATCACTGCGAACAAGGAGTACGACGGCAATAACGCTGCCCAGATCGATTCCCTTGGCACCCTCTCTGATGTAGTGACAGGTGACAGCGTCATCAGTGGAAGCGAGCGCAGCATACGCTGACAAATCTGCAGTAGATGATAAACCCATCACGGTCAGGTATTCACTTGGTGGTGATGATGCAGAGAACTATGTAAAGCCCGCTGATGATACCTCCTTTAGGGGGAATATCACCAAGAAGCAGCTTACGGTATCAGAGACAACCGTTGCCTCAGAAAAGGTGTATGACGGCTCCAGTTCTGCAACAATAACACACATACGGCTCCTTGGTAGGTATTGTCTCTGGCGATAGTGTGTCTTTACAGATTACAGCAACCTACGATACGAAGGATGCAGGAACAGCGAAGCCCATTACCCTCACGTATACCTTGAGTGGAACAGACAAGGACAACTACTTCTCCCCAAGTAACTCGGTTGCAACAGAAACGGGTGTAATTACACGAAAGCAACTAAATGTGTCAAATCTTGCGCTTACTTCCAACAAGGAATATGACGGCACTTCCTCTGTAGAGACCCCCACATTTTCGCTTGTTGGGAAGGTTCCCTCCGACGATGTAACAGTGACGGCAACAGCTGCCTATGATACCCCGATAGCAGAAACCGGCAAACGAATCAGTATTACCTACTCCATCGATGGAGATGATAAAGCGAACTACCTCAAACCAGCTGACACGAGCACTACTGCATCCTGTGCAATTATTAAAAAACAGCTTACGATAAGTGCTCCTACCTTTGAGAGTGTTACAAAGGTCTACGATGGTACAACAGCTGTTCTTGGTACTGTCACTCCAGGTTCGCTCTCTGGTGTTCTCGAAGGAGATGTCGTTACTGTTGGAGCTTCTGCAAACCATGAGTCAGCTAACGTTACCAATGCAACAGGACACTTCAACCCCATCACCGTCGTCTATACGTTGGATGGCACCAATGCAAGCAATTACGCCCCACCAGTCTGGTATAGAAGTTGGGGAGCCATCGAACCAAAGCAACTGAGTGTCATTGGTACCCTGTTCCCTGCGTCAAAGGTGTATGATGGAACTCGTACCGTACCAATCTCATCAGAGGGAACACTGTCTGGAGTTATTGCAGGAGATAGTGTATCTCTCGACTCTGTTTCAGCATACTCTGACACGAAAGATGCAGGCAGTGACAAGGCTGTTGTCATTTCCTATACCATCAGTGGGACTGATACCAGTAATTATTACCTGAATAACGATACAAGCAGAAAAGTCTCTATCACTCAAGCCGTCCTGACTGCAACGGTGGGAGATTATACACAGACATACGGGGATGCGACTCCTGCATTTGTGGTTGATGTTACCGGCTTTGTGGGTGGAGAAAGTGCTGGCACAGCCTCGTGGTATTCCCCTCCTACTGCAACAGCTGGAACAACACCTACCTCTGCTGTAGGAACCTACACGATCAGGCTAACAGAAGGGAGTGCCCGCAACTACAGTTTTGATGTCACTGATACGGGAACGCTTACCATTGAAAAGCCTGCCGGCCCTGCCATCAGCGGTACCATAGATGCATATTTCCCCAATTCAAATGAAGATCAGACGATCATCAACGTCACCGGGTTCTCCCCCAACCAAACAGGAATCGAGGCGCACATTGCCTACTATGGCTATTTCAATCTCTTTTATGCAGATCTCGTGATTGATAGTCGCGGAAGGGCGGTCCTCTACATGCCTACAGCTGCGACAACTGCGACAAAGATTCGGTTCAGGGTGAAAGAGACAAGCTCCTATGCACCAGGGCCTGCAACAGAGATTGCTCTCAGTCCAAGACCCCTTGCGATCGGAGACTATTATGCAGGGGGTATCGTTGCTTATATCTCTACAAGTTCCAATCTTGCCGAAGAGACAGATGGTTTAATAGCAGCAAAGAGTGATCTCTCGCCTGCTGGATTTCCTTGGTCGAGTAACACGACTACCGTGGTTGGAACATCAGCGGGTTATGGAACAGGATTATCGAACTCCGATAAGATTATGACCTCAACTGGAGCTTCATCATTCTCCTATGCAGCATATAATGCCCGCTATTACAGTGGAGGGGGTTATAACGACTGGTTCCTTCCTTCAAAAGAGGAGCTGGTAGAGCTGTTCCACCACAAGCAAACAATTGGGAATTTCTCGACGACAAATAGCTCGGAATATTGGAGTTCGACAGAGTACGATATCTATCGACCTGGTCAGAGTGGCTTTGGCGAGGCAGTATTCACTATTGACTTCAGCTTGAACGAATCATCTCTCTATTATGGGCATGCAGTCAAACCTGAAACGAGGCATGTCCGACCGGCACGCTACTTCTAGCATAGCAGTAGCTGTAGAACGTACGCGAAGGAGTGAAATGTTGATCAGCGTTCTCGTATGTTCCCATGATCGATGCTAAGGCTATCTTGAAATAACGACTATGATTTTCGCTTCTTATTTCAAGATAGATTTGCAAATTGAAATAAGTATACTGCGGTGAGGTGTATTGTTCCAATGTACCGTGGAAGAGTGAGGATAGAGGATAAAGGAGGACAGTAGCAGGGTTGTCTACGTTCCAAAGCTATAGGGGAACTAGCGTATCAGTCATGAACGATCATGAAATGACTCAGTTGCTATGCCTACCTGCAAAGTATTGATCAATCAGAGGGATTTTCGTCAAGCTGGTACTGAGCTATTCATACTCCCTCACAAACACTGAGTAAGCAACTTTCATTAATAGTCTTCCTTTCATCACGGTCGTGAAAGCAATTGAAATAGTGAAACGATGAGGACGTCTTTACGAATTGTATTCACTTTTTGAGCTAGGGAAACTCTGTAAACCAAAGCGGAAAAACGTATAAGGATGCTGAAAAGACTGGTAATCTTGACAACTCCATCCTGGTTGCATACTATATGACTAAAATAGAGTATATAGTCAAATAGGAACAGGAGAGGCTTATGCCCAAGGCATTATCACCGCAAGAACGAACAGCGATACAAACCAGACTAAAGACAGAGGCCGCCCAGTGTTTGCTGACATTGGGTGTAAAGAAAACCACTGTAGATGAACTGGTGAGGCGGGTAAACATCCCCAAAGGTACCTTCTATCTGTTCTATCCTTCCAAGGAACTCCTGTTCTTTGATGTACTCATGGAATTCCATGATGAGATCCAGGATTCCCTGATCACCACGCTACAGAATACAGAGCAACCATTAGGTATAGATGCCCTCACAGCCATTCTTTTTGATCTGTTCAAGCGTATCGATGGTTCCTTTCTAGCAGCCCTGATACAGAGAAATGACCTGGAGCTGTTGATCCGCAAGTTACCCCCCGAGGTAATTGCCCAGCATGCACAGACTGATGATATAAGCATGGACCGTTTCCTATCATTCCTTCCTGTACAGCTTGATGAAGCACAACTTTCAGTCTTCAGTGGTGCACTGAGAGCAACCTTTCTCATGATGCTGCATACACAAGAGATTGGGGCTGAAGTCTTTGATGAGGTCATGCGTCTGTTGCTGAGAGGAATCGTCTCACAGCTATTGGAGGAAGGAAAGCGATGATCAGCGTAGAGAATCTCAATTTCAGCTATACTGCCAGACCCTTTATTGAGCACATGTCATTCTCCGTACAGCCTGGGGAGATCTTTGGCTTTCTTGGGCCCTCCGGTGCCGGTAAAAGCACCGTGCAAAAGATACTCACCGGCTTGATCCCCTCCTACAAGGGAAATGTGGTCGTGAACGCGGTTGAGCCCAGGAAATGTGGCTCAGCGTTCTATGAACATATCGGGGTGGATTTTGAGGTTTCCAGCTTGTTTGAGAAGCTATCAGGAAGAGAGAATCTCTCCTTCTTTGCCTCGTTGTACAAGCACACACTTCCCATTGAGCCGTTGCTAGAATCGGTGGGATTGGCCGCGGAGGCAGATAAGAAAGTATCTGCCTATTCGAAGGGTATGAAAAGCCGTCTCAATTTCATCAAGGCCTTGATTCACTCCCCCTCGATTCTCTTTCTTGATGAGCCGACAAGCGGCCTCGATCCCTCGAATGCTAGGGTTATGAAAGACCTGATCCTCCAGCAGCGGGAGAAGGGCACCACCATTCTCCTGACCACCCACAACATGTATGACGCTACAGAGCTGTGTGACCGGGTGGCGTTCATTGTGGATGGCAGTATTAAATCCCTCGACAGTCCGAGAAACTTGATCATGAGTAGGGGAGCGGTTACCGTCTCCTACTCATATGCAAACCAGGGCACAGAGATACAACGCTGTACGCAGTTGAGCTCAATTGGGAAGGATGCTGAACTACTGAGTGCACTCAAGGAGAACCGTCTTCTCAGTATTCACAGCAGTGAGCCCACCCTCAACGACATCTTCACAGAACTGACGGGGAGGAAACTGCAATGAGATTCCTCTCCTTGCTTAAAGGTGACATCCGCTTCCAGTTTCGCTATGGCTTCTACTTCATCTACGCGCTTTTCACTTTGCTCTATGTGCTCATGCTCCGTTTGGTACCTGAGCAATGGCAGGCAAGAGTGGCTGTGCTTATGATCTACAGCGATCCAGCTGTACTTGGGCTCTTCTTCATGGGAGCCATCCTCCAGTTCGAGAAGGATGAGCATACACTACACAGTCTTGTCATTTCTCCTGTAAAGGCAGGGGAGTATGTACTTTCCAAGCTCTGTTCCTTGTCCATCATTGCAACGCTCGTTGCTCTCTCCATCGCAGGGTTTGGAACTGTGGTAGCACATCCTGTTCTGGTAGGTGGTACCATTTTCATTGGTTCCTGCCTGTTCTCAGCACTGGGGCTGGTTTTGGCAACGAAGACGGAAACACTCAACCAATTCATTCTTGCCACGATTCCCTTGTTTGTTGGTAATTTCCATACCAGCCGCGCTCTACATACTTCGACCAGGAACACCGTGGATGTTGTTGCATCCCGGTATAAGCATTATTGAGCTCTGCTTGTTTGGTGAGCATAGTGTTCTTGCAAGCGTTTCGCTTCTTCTTTGGACGTTTGGTGTGCTGTACTACACAGTCCAGACAACCAAAACATTCTTCAACACATTAGGAGGGGTAAAGCGATGAAGCGGATACTCCTGTCGTTCACTCTGGTTGTCCGTCAGATAGTGAGTGATGGCATGTTGCTCGCTGTCTGCTTTGCCTCAATTCTTGCAGGAGCATTCTTCAAGTTCGCCATTCCCTCCCTGGAAGTGTTGCTTTGCGGCTACTTCGACGTTTCTTCTATCCTACAGCCGTATTATCGGCTGTTCGATCTTCTGCTGATAATACTCTCCCCCTATATGTTCTGCTTTGCCTCAGCTATGGTCATGCTCGATGAACACGAGCAACAGTTGACACGCTATCTCTCTGTAACGCCGCTGCAAAGCCATGGGTATCTCATTTCCCATCTGGCAGTCCCCGCAGCCATGGCGGGGGTTGCCTCCCTTGTCTTCTTGCAGGTGTTCCATCTTACAGAGTGGAACCTATTTCACCAGATTGGTATGAGTGTGCTCTCTGCCTTGACGGGAGTGGTTGCAGGTTTGATTATCTTCTCCTGCTCGCACAACAAGATTGAAGGAATGGCGATGGGAAAGCTTTCCAGTCTCATTCTCCTGGGTCTACCGATCCCCTACTGGTTTCATGACCGTTATCAGTATCTGTTCAGTCTCTTTCCCTCCTATTGGATGGCTCGCTTCTCAATAGAGGGCTCCCTATTGTTCTTCTTGTTGTCCCTTGCACTCTCACTGGCAATAATCCCATTTCTGTATCGTAAGGTACTGTGGAAGATGGTATAGGGTTCGTTTTGGGTGTTGCTGAGGTCTGGAGCTGGGAGTAACGCTGAGCTTTTCTGCCCGGAAGGCATGAAGGTGTAGAAGCATCATGGGTGTGAAATGAACCGAGGGCAATTACAGGATGCCATAAGGCTGTTACAGTTCTATATGAAAGCCAGAACGGCAAAAAAATGAAAATTTGCCGAAATGGCTGAGGAGGTGATGAGTATGAGCAAGCATGCAATCATTCGAAATTTACCTGATGGCACGAGTACGAGACAGCAGATCCTACGTGCAGCTAGGATTGTCGAGCCCTCCTTCAAGGAGACGCAACTCAGATATTTGATGGGAGCCTTGCACAATTCCAGACTGATAGTCAGGGTTGGACGCAATCAATACAAGAAAGTTGGGAAGGAATCGAAGAAAAGTGTCTTCACCGGGGTGTATTCCAGTGCAGCCCTGCAGGTGATCGGGTACATGCAAGAGCAGTTCCCTCTGCTTTCTTATAGGGTTTGGGAGTTGTCCTGGCTCAATGAGTTCTTCAATCACCAGTTGGCACATAATCAGATCTTCCTCGAAGTGGAGAAGGATGGAAGTGATTTTGTGTTCTCCACGCTTACAGAAAAATTCCCAGGCAAGATATTGCTAAAACCCAAAGCCCAAGAGATACTGCGGTACGGTACCGATGATGGGATTATCATCGACCGTCTGGTTACAGAGGCGCCCAAGTCATACGGCGAGCCGTATCAGGTACCTTTGGAAAAATTAATAGTTGATCTATTTGCAAATAAGTATCTGATGCTCTCCAAAGGTGACTATCCTGCCGCAATCGAGCTGATGTTCACAAAATACCGCATCGACCAGGTCTCAATGCTTCGTTATGCACGAAGGAGGAATAAGGTGAAGACTGTGTTTGACTTCCTTAAAAACAAGACGACGATTGAACTTATGGTTCAGGGGTGATGTATGGTGAAGCCTGTCTGTTTCACACGTGAGAATATCGAGAAGCATTAGCTGTCAGAATTCTCCCATATTGGGCAGCGCATGATTACAATGCTATCCAATTGATTAAAAAGGCTGAAACGTGATGCACAGGACTGGACACTGTCTAGGCGATAAAAATGCAAGAGAGGATTTTTGAGTGTGTAATAATTAATAACATTTTAGCTTATGAATGTGTAGCTATTGAAAGAATTGATAATAATAGTTACATTTTCACGCACGATAACGTATAATATAGGCAAAGGAGGCCCGCGGATGAAAATCTTATCCGCAGTTAGACTGTCCAAAACGGTAAACGAACTGCGAAGTAAAATGAATCTGACCCAGGCAGAGCTTGGTGAACGCACAGGGCTTCATCGAATCATGATTGGACGTATTGAACGGGAAGACTTCACCCCATCTATAGTTCAGCTTCAATCTTTGGCGGATGTTCTTGGATTCGAAATCACCGATATGTTCGTGGAGAAGGAACAGTCGGGGTCCTTCGTTGCCCTTCGAAGCGAAAGTATGAATGAGATTGAGAAGGAAGGAGTTGATACTCTGCTCGGCATGATGTTTGCGTTGCGTCAGCAGATCCTACTGAGGAGAAAGTTCGAGCATGAATCGGAAAATTGAACTCAATTCTCAGGAAATTGAATCAATTCGGGAATTAGCCAGAACTAAACGTTTTGCACTCGGGTTCTCTGATGATCCTCCGATAGCGAACGATCTCCAAACGATTCTTGATAAGCTCGATATTATTCTACTGGAAATTCCTATCGAGGTGGAACATCATGGGAAGCCTGCTTTCTCTGCAGTGATACTCTGCTCTG
>CAXXCW010000005.1:0-952835 GCA_963662725.2 uncultured Sphaerochaeta sp. | reverse complement strand
TCAAAGCAGAGCAGCTGGGCCCCTATCCTGGGAACTTCCTGAAGGATGATCTAGAAGAGGAGGCTCTGAAAGTCTTGAAAGACAGGCCAAAGGACATAGAGCAGGAGCCTTGGTTCCTCTCTCCGGAAGAGGTCATCAGAAGAGGGTTGGCCTTAGGGGATAAGGTAGATGAGTTCTTTGCATATGCAGAGCTCTGGCCGAAGATGATGGAAGCTCTTTGTGGGGATGAAGAGGTGAAGAAGGGGCTGGAGGAGATGTTCTGAGGGGGGGGGGGCGTTCAACTTTGCACATGCCCTATCCAAGTGATTTATCTGAATACTATGGGAGTTCTTTCCGGTATCTCCAATCCGGTTACTTGTTGCAGGTTCTTGACTACTGAAGGATATTCTGCTATATCATAGTAATCCTATAGATTATACAATATATAGGATTAGGAGGTTGTATGCACGTAATTCTGTGGATGGTCGGCTTTGTCGCCTTGGTTGTTGTCTTGGCTTTACTCAAGGGCAAGTGGCACCTGTCTTTTTCAATCCGGGTTGTGGTCGCCTTGCTAGCCGGCTCAGCATTCGGATTGGCATTGTTCTTCTTTGCTGAGACGACGATCAAAGAGGAAGTCCGCCGATGGGTATCCCTTGTCGGGTTCGGCTATGTCGACTTGTTACGGATGCTGATCATCCCCTTGGTGCCGACAAGCATAGTTGCCGGCCTGTTACAGCTCAGTGACACCTCCGAACTGAAGCAAATGGGTTTCAGGACTATAGGGATATTCCTGTTCACCGCGACTGTGGCAGGAGCCATCGGGCTCCTGGTCGGTACTATCTTTTCAGTGGGAACAGGGATGGCTATCGGGGACCTGGCGGCACGGGAAGGGAATACGGTTACTACCCTATTCTCCCAATTCAGGAATTTCATACCGTCGAACTTCGTAAAGGCGGCGGCCGAGACCAACATGATCCCGTTGGTGGTATTCTCGATCTTCATCGGAGTGTCGGCGATAATGGTAAAGACCAGGAAGCCTGAGGCTGTCAGACCCTTCCAGGATATCCTGGAAAGCTTCTTGCAAATCGTCATGCAACTTACACAGCTGGTATTGGGACTCACCCCGTATGGGGTACTCGGACTTACAGCCTACTGGCTTTCGAGTACGGGAATGGCTGCCCTACTTTCACTCGGCATTTTTGTCGTAGCCATGGTGGTGGCGTGCCTAGTGCAGTTGGGTGTGGTGTACGGAGGACTGCTTGCATCGGTTGCAAAGGTGAATCCCCTTAGGTTCTATCGTGCAGCAAGCCCTGCGCTGCTTTTGGCGTTCTCCAGCCGCTCAAGCCTGGGGTCTTTGACCATGACCATCAACACCATGACAAACAGGCTGAAGGTGAACTCCCGTGTGGCGAACTTTGTAGGGCCTCTGGGTGCGGTGATGAACATGGACGCCTGTGGGGGAATCTTTCCTGCCATGGTAGCGGTATTTGCCGCAAATGCGTTTGGCATCGACCTCAGCCTCTCCCAGTACGTTCTGATCGTGATCGTATCGGTCTTGGCAAGTCTCGGAAGTGCGGCGGTGCCCATGGGGGCTACGGCATTCACTGTGATCACCCTGACTACCATAGGGTTGCCTGTAGAGGCTGTGGGATTGGTGGCTGGTGTCGATTTCATCGTTGACATGTTCAGGACCATGACCAATGTGGCTGGCGATATGACAACCTCGGTGCTGGTTGCGAACTCGTTGGATGAGTTCGATAGGGAGGCGTTCAATTCCCAGGATTTCAAGGCTATCGTGTAGCCTTGAAATCCTGTGTTGTTGAACGGCAGCTCTGATTCTGGGGGAAGCCGATGGGGTCTTTTTTACCTGCGTAGAGATTCATTCATCGCCTTAGGTCGAGCTCCGAATATTCAAAGGTATGAACCATATGCCTACCTAGAAAAAGGTCTGCAGAAACAGGAGATAAGGAAATGAGTGTATATACAAGCATCATGCAGGCTCTGGATGAGGCCGTCAAATACCAGGAAGGAAAGATCGATGCAAGAAAGACAAAAATTGCTGTAAAACCGGTGGAGTCATTTTCCAGCGAGGACATCAAGCAAATCCGAAAAAGAGTCGGCTTGAGTCAGGTCATCTTTGCATCTCCCCTTGGCGTTTCCAAGAAAACAGTCGAGGCTTGGGAACGAGGAAGAAATACTCCAGAAGGTCCCACTCGCAGACTACTTCAGCTGATCAGAGACAATCCTGAGGTGATTGAACAATACATGATCAAAGCTTAAGAGGTGCATCAGAATCACTTTCAGTCTACAAACTGGATATCCGCCTGGCCCTCTCAACGGCCGAAGCGATCATGGGGTAGATCGTTTTCCCAAGTTTGAACATCTCCGTGGAGCCGTATAAAACTTCCTCACCAGCTGTCCTGAAATATCTTTGAGCATTGGCTATGGCATCTGCAATATAGATGGGATGCTTCCTACTATCAAACCCGCCCGGGATCAATGCGTTCACATGATTTTTCCATGCAGTGCAGTCAGCCAACACGACAGATGCTGCATCGTCAACAAACAAGTGATAGTAGAGCCAGACTTCAAAACAGGGATTGCTTTGCGCCACATGCCAATTCGCTTTACCCGCACAACCGAGACGTAAAAGAGGTATGTGAGACCCCCACGTATCAGTATCGATGACAAACCGGACCGGATCCTTCGATATCGGAACAAGCTTGCTCGTACAGACCTGATGGAGAATTGTCACCCTGAGATTCGGCCTTCACGACTTCAAGGATGATCCTGGAACTGAGCCCCTCGAAGTACTTGAAGTATTGTGGTTCTCTTTTGCTCCCTTCACAATAGATTATGCAAAGGGTTGCATCTCTATCCGGCTCTTTGCGTTCATATAGCCTATTTCTTAAAATCATAGGCATCCCAGTTGATATCTTTCAGGTTCGCAAGGAATGGTATGGATCCGTACCGACCGGTTAGATAGCCCTTGCGGATATCCTTCGTGTTGTGTTCCTTGAAATCGCACAGAGAATAGAGGTCGGAACTTCCCGATGGATTTTTCTCGACAAACCAAATCTCATCTTGCCGGAAGATCTCCTGATCAAGCAGATTTGATTCATGGGTCGTACAGATGAGTTGCCCCTTGGTATTGTCGTCGGCAGAAAACTTTCCAATGATCTCCTTAATGAGAAGAGGATGGATGCTGCGCTCAATCTCATCGATGAAATAGGTCACATCCTTGGTCAACAGGTCCTTGAACGCAGGGAGATAGTCCATCAACCGTATCGACCCGTCAGACTCTTCGGAGAGGTCAAAAATCACAGAACGGCCGTCTTTCGTTGCGTGTTCTGTTTTCAACTGTTTCACGAACACCTCTCCGTTTTCCTCGACAACAATAATCTCCTCACCATCCTTGTTGAATAACCCGAGAACTGCTCCAGGAGATTGTGCCACCTTATTCAACAGCACATCCATGTCAGTCTTATTGTCATCACCGAAAAACTCCGCGATCGGTTTCTTCACAGTCAGCAGTTTCTTAATCCCGACACTGAATGAGCACAACACCTGTTCGGCATAGCGGTGGAACTCTTTATCGATGTCCAGCCTGTGGGCAAGCCCCCCGGAACGTACCTCTGGCGTGATGATAGCCAGCTGATGCATGAACCATCGATACGCATTTCTGGTATCCACTAACAACGAATTATCGAGCTCAGAGAGTATTTTAAGACAAGTCTTGTTCTGTTTGATCAGGTTGTTCTCCAAGATCCCTTTCAGCACACGACCTTCCTCGCTGTTCAGGAACCCTTCGGAAAGTCGCAAGACTGTCTTTCCACCTTTATTGGTCGATCGCTCGAACACGAGTTCGTCTTCACGCTTTCCCAACCCAGAGATATACAACTCTTCCTTGAGGACCGACTGTTCGCCAATCTCTACAGCATACAGGTAAGGGACCTCCTGATTGATGAACTCAACGCCCAAGATCATCGGCTCTCCGGATGAGTGGAAATGCTTCATTCTTTTCAACTTCATCGGACTGGGCAGGTCTCCCGTGACGACAATGTCTTGAAGAAACTCGAGCGCACGGATCAGGTTCGACTTGCCGGCACCGTTGGCTCCGTAGAATGAAGCCAATTTCAAGACTTCAATCCCTTGTTTCTGGTACTTGTGACCCTTCAAACGAGTAAATCGGGGAGCAGGAATCATATTGAATTCCTTCTCTTCGCCGAATGAATAGATATTTCGTAACATGCATCTTATAAACATATACGTGATTTTATCACTTGAAGGTTAATATCACAAGAGATTTTTTCTCAAATACCAATATCAAGCTTGATTTATCGTAATACTTTCACGTAAATTCAATTCTCCATTAACCACCTGGCGATACTTCATCACTAAATCGATGCAATCCTGCTTGATAACTACCCTTTCGACAGAGTTTACCAAAGTATCGGAGTCGAATTCCTCAACAGAGCGCCAGGGCAATCCGAGAGTATCCGAGAGGGTCTTCAGAAGCTGATCGACCCTGATCGAGCGGTTGGTGCAGGTGCGCTGCTTCCTGTCCCTACGTTTTCTACAGCTACACACCAGATAATCATATTCGGTACCTTTGTACTCGGAGACATCACCTTTCCTGTAGGGAAAGCCGCATTCACTGTAGTATACCAATCCATACAGGTAATGCGATTGCGAGTTCCGGTAGATGCCGACCTTGCGCTCTTGGTCGACCCACTCAAGCCGTGCCTTCACCCTGCATGGACAACAAGTGAACGAGCTTCGGTTTGACAATCTGATATGATGTGACCTTTGTCAAGTACTTTCTTTTTTTCTTATTGCTACTCCTTGGTTGTATGAGAAAATGAAAAGGATTGATAGACAGGAAATCAGTTTTCGGCAATTGACCACTCTGATATTCGCACATTGGTTAATGCAGGCCAATGGTCCGCCTAAAGCTCTTTCTGTCTAAAATCGTGAATCACCCTGGGGTGTCAACATAGACAATATGAAGTGACCTCCCAGTTTGCAAACCGCGCATTCACCGTGCATACTGGGATAAACAAATAACCCTGTATGCGGCTATCGCATACAAATGGAGGCCACTTCAATGACAAATGTAATACACATTGGTATCGATGTCCACAAAGACAGTTATTCACTTTGCTCTTTCAGCTTTGCAACCAAACAGTTGTTTGGCCAGACCAGGATTGCCAGTAAGGGCAGTCTGGTGATCAAATATGTACAGCGGCTGCAAAAAGAACAGCCCGACTGTGAAGTCCTATGTGGCTATGAGGCTGGTCCTACAGGATTCGGATTGTCCCGGGAACTAGAGGCAGCAAACATAGCTTGTGTGCTCATGGCTCCGACGTCCTTACCCAAGGCTCCTGGCAAGGCTGTGAAGACAGATCGCCTGGATGCCCAAGAACTAGCCAAGCATCTTGCATGGGGAACCTATAGCGCAGTCCATGTACCAACACCAGAAGACGAAGTAGTGAAAGACTACACAAGGATGAGGAATACCCGAGTAAAGGCCTACAAGAGAACCAAGCAGAATCTGTTGGCATTCCTTCTCCGTTCGGGGAGGGTATTTACAGAGGGAAAGACCTATTGGACCCAAATACACTTCACTTGGCTCAGAAGGCAGAAGTTTACAGACCCCCTTGCCCAAGAGACCTTCAACGAATATTTGCAAGAAGTGCTTGATCAGCAAGAAAAAATTGCAAGATACGACAGTCAGATTGAAGAAGTTGCCAAAAGGGAAGAATATAGGGAGATGGTATCCAGATTGTGTTGCTTCCGGGGTATTGAGACCCATACAGCCCTCTCACTAGTGGTCGAGATTGGAGATCCTTCACGGTTTCCTAATTCTCAGAGCTTTTCTTGCTTTTTTGGATTGACACCCAGTGAGGATTCCAGCGGGCAGCGGGAAAAAAGAGGGGGGATAACCAAAGCAGGGAATATCCGATTGAGGACATTACTCATCGAAAGTGCAAAGTCGACAATGCGAAGCAATGTGTACGGGAAATCAAAGAGGCTCCTAGCACGGCAAAGGGGAAATGACCCGGCAGTCATAGCGTACGCCGACAGGGCCAACCGAAGATTGCATAAGGTATACAGCAATCTTACTTCTCGGGGAGTGCATACCAACAAGGCTACAGCAGCTGTAGCGAGAGAATTGTCCTGTTTCATCTGGGGCATGATGAACAATAAGATCGATTAAGATAAGTACGAAAAGGGGCATATAGCATGAGAGGGATTGATAGACAGGATAATCGGGCAACGATCCAGCTATCTTCGAGCAAACTATGTTGACACCCCAGGGTGATTCACGATTTTAGACAGAAAGAGCTTTAGGCGGACCATTGGCCTGCATTAACCAATGTGCGAATATCAGAGTGGTCAATTGCCGAAAACTGATTTCCTGTCTATCAATCCTTTTCATTTTCTCATACAACCAAGGAGTAGCAATAAGAAAAAAAGAAAGTACTTGACAAAGGTCACATCATATCAGGATTGCTGGAAAGGAAAAAATCAAGATGGGATTACATTCTCCTTGATAAGGAGCTCGGTCTTCGGGGTAGCCTGAACTATCTCGTTGCCTGAAGCATCGAAAATCTTGACGCAATGCGAAAGCTTCCCGCAGGATTCAAAACGATATTGGGACTTGGCAAAGATGGTCATTTGGAAATCACCCTCTGAGTCTCGCTCATCTGGAGGAAATTTGAACTCCCCTTCTCCGAGCGCATTCTCAACATCATTTATTGAATACATGACCTTGAACTTATGTGCCTTCTTTTTTAGCTCAGCCGAGATCGAGAAGTCCAACATCATCCCAAGGACCAAATCCTTCGGCCAAACACCCGCTTCTTCAGCAGTGACCGAGAATAATAACTCTTTGGTATAGATTCCCATGAGTGATTTCTTGTTGCCAACTTCCGACCGTATATCGTCACAAATGATGAAACTGTTGATTTTCATGGAGACTTCCCTACCTCAAGAATTCAAAGACGCTATTCCCGCTTGACACTACTTCTGGAATAATCTTTCTAGATCCTTTGATGAATAATTCGAAATGATTTCCGGACATCTGGGCATTCGAGGTCACTTCAACCTCCGGGTGCTCAGAACTAATATTTACAAGTTCCTTCGCTGCATGTTGAAGAAAGATGTTCCTGGCTGCCACATGGTCAAATTGCATGTCTGCGACAGCAAGTACCCAGGGATAGGTCCGAATGATCCTCATCAGTGCGATTGCTGATGCCGAAGGAGACATGGATCGTTCATTCTTCCACCTCGCGATTGTTCTTGCAGGAAGACCCAAGGAACGTTCCATGGATGCAGTCGTATGGCCCATGGCATTAAGCTCATCAAGCACGTTCACCATTGAAATTCTCTTGAGCATCGAAAGCTCTTTTTGAATCACGGGATCATTGCTACCATCATCCTCGACAAATCCACAATGAAGGCATACTTTTTCTTTTATCTTGACTGTGGAAGATCCACCATAGGGTTCGCTAAGCTCAATCTCATGCTCTTCGATCGATACAGCGTCCTTTCCACAATATGTACATATGATTTTTTCCATAATTACTCACTCCCTTCCAAACTCTCAGGCAACAATTTTGCATTCCTTAACGCGATTTCAAAGGCAGTAGGGCCACACGCATCATCCCGATGAAACGACTTGATAACCCACTTCTTATTCGATTCACTATAAAAGAAGGAGATATAGCCGATGGAAAACCCCTGACTTGAAATGATACGCATCACAAATTGGAGGGGGAATCTCAGCGCTACGTCGATACTGAAGCGAATTGACAAATTCGAGATTCTCCAGACCACCTGTAGCAATGAACGAGAGAATGGCTTTTCTGGTCTTGAGATTAAAATCCCTATCAGCTGTTCGTATCACCCCTCCTTCAAGAGCTACTATCGACGGCCTACCTCCATTTCCCTTGCATGCCCGTATAAAATCCTTGATATCGTATTCCGGTTGCGGTTTTGGCACTGCAGTACTCTTGATTATACATAATGTATAAGATAAGTCAATCAACTAATCTCGTATGTACAACCATTCTCCTCGTGTAGGTGTAGTATGAAAGTATGACATAGTGAGACCCTTTTGTGTTCTTGCCACGTCACATTGTTGTGATTATACCATCCTTTTTACTGTACTTACATGATTTTACATGACGGTTATCTCTTTAGGGCTTATTCGTATGAGCCTCCTATACTGGCTCCTTGAGGAAATTTCGATGGGATTTTCGCAGAAATAGCACATCTCAGGAGTCAGCCGGTCTATCATCAGCCTTTCCCTGTTCCAACCAGTTCCGGAACCGCTCGCCACTTGTGGCAAGGCTTTGCCTGTCCTTTTGTAAGCTTCATACCAATACGTCATTTCAATGATAACTCCAATCCTTTATCGTCTGGGCAAGGAGAATTGATATGGCTACCAGACTTACTTTATACAGACGCAGCATCCTTACCCAATACAATGCCAGAAAACAGGGCATGACTGATGTCGTGTTCTGCAAACATCACAAGATCAAAATTCAGGAGCTTGAATGCTGGAAGATCCTGGCTGCAACGGAGGTGACTGAGGCGGTGTTAGCTGCCAAGGCCTTGGAATGCAAGAAGAAACCCGGGGAAAAGACAAGCCTTTTCAGTAGCGAGACCTTTTCCATGGTAGAGGTCCTTTCGGGAAGGCCCGAGGGCGAGGACCTTTTTTCAGGGGACACCCTCTATATTGAGAGGATCAGGATGAGGGTGATGCTACAGGTAGCGAGCCTGCCATCGACCATCAGGCACATGGACCATCTCTTCTTCTTGGAGGATTACCTTGAAACAAACAGATAGGCCCTTCATCCATGCCCTGGAATCCAAGAGGTTCTTCATCAGGATAGGCAACACGGACTTCAGGTGGGGAATCGACATGCTCGCCGCCTGTGCCGTGGGCACCAATGCAGATGCCGCACTCAGCGGCGCGGTCTTCGTATTCTGCAGCAAGAGCAGAAATCAGCTGCGATTCCTCTTCTGGGAAGGCAACGGCTGGTGGTGCCTAACACGCAAGATCCTCAACCAAAAGTTCATATGGCCCCAACAGGATGGTGATGAAATCTCTCGGGAGGCCCTCTTCGAACAGGTCAGAAGCCTTGCTGCAGACCCAGGAGAATACCGTAGAAAGGCTCTCAAAGCATGTTCCCAACTGTCCTGAACAAGCAGTTTAAATACATGTACGAAAAGGAATAATATGTATTTTTATCCTGTAAAACCATTGTGCTTTCCCTTATGAAACGCTATCATTACCCATGATGGAAACCGAAGACGACAAACAAAAACGCATCGATATATTGGAAGCTAAAGTGGCTGCCCTGACCCTTTCGGTGAAGGCTGCAAACAAGCGGTACGAAGGGTCTGTACTCAAGTATGATGCCCTCGATGCCACCCATTCCAAAACCCTTGGGGACTACAACAGGCTGCTTGTCTTTGTCGACAGCCTCCAGGAAAACATCTCCATCGACAAGTGCATGCTCTGGGCAGCAAAGACAGAGAAGCAGAGCAGCAAGGAACTGAAGCAACTCAGGAAGGACCTTGCCGAGCACACCATCACCAACCAGGAAAGGATCAGAGACCTTGATATAGCCGAGGCGGATGCCCCTCCCCAGACTTCCAATGATGCCGTCATTGCCGAGATACTTGGAGACAAACCCGTAAAGCTTGAGGACGACAAGAAAAAATGGGGGCGACAGCCTGGGGTGCACACCCGAGGAAGGAACATGTCCTCTTTCGATGTACTTCCACGCCACGAGGTGAACAATGACCTCAGGGAAGTCTCAGATGCAGAGTATGCGGCCACCCTCACGTTCATAAAGACCGAGACACACAGCCAGTTTGACTTTGTCAGGGGGCATTACCGCAACAAGGTGACCATAACCCATCTCTACAGTGACAAGGATGGCAAGGTCGTCTCCCTGCGCAACAAGCTGGCCCCCGATTTCGTCAAGGGCGGGAAGCTGACCAACGGGGCGGCCGCCGCTGTTGTCGCAGACAAGGTCCTCTGGGGGCTGCCCATCTACCGCCAGGCTAAGCGCATCAACATGATAAACAGCTCCAACATCGTGGATGCCCAGCTATTGAATTCCTATTTTCTTGCTGCAGGGGACCTGGTAACTCCCGTATGGGAGGACATCCTTTCCTACATCAAGGGCCAGAAGGCCATTCACGGCGATGAGACTACATTGTTGTGTATCCACAACACAGAAAGGAAGAAGAGCGCACTCGGTTATGTCTGGGCTCTTTCCTACGAGGGAAACGATCACCCTGCCTCCTATTTTCGTTTCTACAACACCAGAGGATATGATTATGCAAGGCAACTGTTCGGTGACTGCAGAGGAATTGCCCTCCAAACAGATGCCTATGGAGCTTATTCAAGCATCACAAATGAAATAAACGAAAACCTTGCCAAAACGGTTGAACAGGAGGAAGGGGAAGAGGCAGCCAAGCAGTTCCTGCAGGATACCGAGGCACTCCTTGAAAAGGGTATCGTACTGGCAGGTTGCCTCGCTCATGCTCGCAGAGGAATCTTTGTCTGCTTCAAGGCAATTTACAAGAAACTCCCGGAAAGCGAAGGGTTCCTCACTTGCAACACCATCCTGGGGCTGATCGGCAAACTGTATGAAATTGAGGAGACTCTGCGTGCCAAACGCCCCGGGGACAATTCGGATGAAGCTGAATTCCTAGCAGAGAGGAAAAAATTGGCAGAGCCTGTACTTGCATCCCTTGAAACGTATGCAAAGGAACGGGTGCCACTCCATCAGAGTGAAGTGAAGCTGAGAAAGGCTCTCAACTATATTCTGAACCAGATGCAATACCTCAAGAATTATCTGGCGAGCAGCGAGCTGTCCTGCGACAACAATTTTCAGGAGCGGGAGGTGAAAACCTTCGTAATTTCACGTAAAAACAGTCTTTTTGCCTCCACCGAGCGGGGAGCCCTCGCCTGGACAAAGCTCATGACTGTGATGCAGACTGCGATACTCAACAAAATCAATCCTACGCTATACCTGAAGTTCCTGTTGGACAAGATTACGGTGATAATGAATTCGGAAGCCAAGGCCAAGGATGTCGACTGGTCACAGTTCCGACCTTGGAACCTGACTGCCGAACAGCTGGAACAGGCCTGGGATGCCTGAAATAGCTTAATCCCATAATCCATACTACTCTTGCATTACCTAAGCCATTCTAATCCAATGGCTGGGTGAAGTGTACCCACGTGTTGGTATGAAGCTTACGTCCTTTTCAGACAGTTCGAACCGAGGTGCGGGATTATCGATGGAATTGGCAATATCCTGCAAGGTTTTTCGGGATAACTTGAAGACGGTTGTGAAGGAACTCATTGGCATGGTACTTCCCCCCTTTCACTATCTTTGTAGCAGATCGATAGCCTGAACCGCATACGCAAAGGCCTCAGTGTCGAATTTTCTCAGCGGCGATAATTTGGCATACTTGGTCTTCCCGATGTTTACTCCACTGAAACTTGAAGGATCAGTGACCCTATTGAATCTTTCTCCTTTCAACATGCATGCAGCCAAGTACATGGTCTTGCAAGCGGAAAGGATTGCTTTCTCCGCATTGAACCGCTCCCCAAAGATATGATTGGTGATACCCCTAATGCCAAGCATATATTGACGATAATCATCGCTGTGGTATTTCCCCTTGCTCGCGATGCAGGCTGAGGCATCAATGGTGTCCTGCAATACCTCATCTGGAGAATCTGAAAGCCCTCGATACGCCAGTTCAGCTGTGACCGTAGCCATGTAAGAGGCATACACATCGTCATAATTGTCGTGGGCATCCACGAGAACAGAAACATCGTACAGCTGCTTGATGATTTCTAATTCCTTATCAATGCCAAACGGAATACCTGTGGTGTGGGGAGCGAATGCTGTCAATTTGTCACCAAGTATGCAGTTGACGCTTGGCATTGTCACTTCCACATAGGGTTCCTCGGTACTCAGGAACGGATGGTTGACCTTTCGTTTGACCAGGGTACAATAATGGTTTTCTTCGAAGAGGACGTCCAATAGGATGTGAAATTGAGCTCCCATCACTGGTGAGTCATAGGTGAATTTGTAATGAGCCTTGTCAATCTTGTTCTTACCTGTTCGAATCTGCTGCTCCATCGAGTGAAATGGATAGATTTTTGCAGCTAGCTCGAGATAGGATTGCACATCGGTACCCGGCTGTACGATGATATCGATATCGGTGGACAGTCTTCTCGGTTTCTCGAGAAGGAGCAACAGGCTGGTCCCGCCCTTGAAGATGAACGGCATACCCACCTTTGCGAGCGCTTCAAGCAACGCCAAAGCAAAGATGCTCCTTTCAAGGATGGAGTTGTCTATGGTGAAACCACTTCTGATTTTCTCTATATGCTCACGTGTGAAACAGTCTGACTTCACCATACATCACCCCTGAACCGTAAGTTCGATTGAAGTCTTGCCTCGAAGGAATCCAAACACATCCTTCACTTTGTTCCTTCTTCGTGCGTAACGTAGCATTGAGACCTGGTCGATGCGGTATTTTTCGAACATCGTCTCGATCGCAGTGGCATAATCACCTTTGGAAAGCATCAGGCTCTTATTCGCAAACAGATCAACGATCAACTTCTCCAAAGGCACCTGATATGGCTCTCCGTCAGACTTGGGAGCCTCTGTGACCAAGCGGTCGATGATGATCCCATCATCGGTGCCATATTGCAGTAGCTCTTGAGCCTTGGGTCTCAGCAATACCCTGCCTGGGAATTTCTCAACAAGGGAAGAGAACACAAAATCACAACCATCCTTCTCCACCTCGACGAAGATCTTATTGTGTGCCAACTGGTGATTGAAGAACTCATTGAGCCAGGACAACTCCCAAACCCTATATGAAAGTAGAGGGAACTGCTCCTGCATGTGTCCAATCACCTGCTGAGCTGCATGGGAATATACCCCGGTGAAGAGGCTTTTCTTCGGTTCCTTCCCAACTTTCTGGTATTGATTGCGTCCAACCCTGACTATCAGGGCCGAATCGTGCAGGGTCCCCATCAAATTTCTTAGTTGAGTCTCCTTGAAGGATGGCTCGACAATCCGTGCGGCATGCAGGATCTGCTGTCTCGTACACGTGCCATCGGGCAATTTTCGTATGACTGCATGCTTGTTCATACACATCATCTCCTCAGCCATTTCGGCAAATTTTCATTTTTTTGCCGTTCTGGCTGAATCAGTATACCAAGAGATTCTTACAAAGTCACTAGCCATTTCGGCAAATTCTAAGATTTTTGCCGTTTTGGCTTTCCTGCAGTACTGTCGCCCCACCTACCTTGTGATAAGGAGCTTAATTCTTGATTCCTGTTTCAAATTAGGATTGCGGGGAAATCGGAATTACAATAACTTTTTGGAATAGTAAAACTGATAAGACGTTTGTTCCTATCTAGATTAAATCTTGCCCAATCGACATCTGAAGGGACGTGCGCAGGATAATAGAATCCAGATGATCATTACGAGAAACTCAACAGGTTGGACTGATATAAGGATTCCATTGACTCAATGAAGATTCCCCATTCGGGATTCATTAGTTTTTCGTTTTTCGTCAAGTAATACTGATACTTATAAAGCATTCTTAAAGACTGTCGGAGGGAAGGATTTTTTACGCACAGGTAGAAAATTATCTCGTACATTTTTATCGCTTGAACAGTATCAAGCCCAGTAGACCACGATTCAGCCATTTCAACCAACTGGAGTGCATTAGAATCATGGGCTGCAAAATAAAGAAGCCCTTTGACAGCGATATACGCAAGGGTCTTAACCTCACCACGATCATCCCGATTGTTTACTTGCGGATCATATTGAGTGAGAGGAAAAATTTTTTCTTCGATCGAATCTCTCAGCATCATTTCAACTCTGGTTAATTCAGAATCTTTGTGGATGATTATCTGTGGTGGCGTTGCACCCTCTTTGTTTTGGATGAAGGTTTTGATATCCCTAGAAACCAACTCATCCCGGACCGCTTCATGAATCGCCAGGTTGGGGAATGTTTCAAAAATTGGATCCAGCCAAAAAGCTTGGAATTTAGAAAAAGGGATACCCCTGCTCGAAAGGTTCGGACGATCAGGAGGGATAAGAAAATTTGCATCCAAAGTGATCACTTGGGTCGGATCATTGAACAATGATTCCAAGGAAGGATTCTTCTTTGCAACATCAACTTTCTTGATCCTCATCCTCAAAGAAATCACGCAACTCATCCAAATCATCTTGTGAGACTGAAATCTCATAGCCATAATCGGAAGGACTTTTATCGAATAGCCCCAGAGTCCTTGCAAATGTATCCTCGTCGATTAGACTATTTTCGAAGTTTCGCAATATGATCTCTATAGCACTCGGCGAAGATCCGATGGTTTTAGTGGCAGTATTCAATCTGATGAAATCATCATTCTGGGTTGATTTACCAATTCTAAAATATTCCCCATCACGATCGCGTTCATCAATTTTATACAACTCTTCGTACTGTTGCTCAGTTATAGCTTGGACTTCCCATAATCGTTTCACCAACGATCGATATGGAAGCCACCAAGTACAATGAAGTCTCGCAATGAAACGAAGCAGGACTTTTATCTGGACCGTTTCAAGTGAATAGGATTTGAATTCTTCGAATACCCGGCGCTTCAGCACATCCTCAGGTAACAAAAATTCGGCGGCAAACCAGTTTGCCTTGGCTTCAACAACATCATCCCCTTGTCCATCCTGTCGACTCAGATGGGAGCCAGTCTTCGTGAAAAAATGGTACAGTTCATGGGCAATCGCAAAAACCTGCTTGTCAAAATAGTCGGCGGTATTCAACCCGATGAACACCAGACTCTCCCCTCCCTCCTCAGAACATAGAATCACAGCAGAGAAGGCTGGCTTGTCACCCTCCGCTTCAATGGGAATTTCGAGCAGGATAATCTCAAGCTTATCGAGAATTGTATGAATATCGTTCGCTATCGGCGGATCATCAGAGAACCCGAGTGCAAACCGCTTCGATCTGGCTAATTCCCGAATTGACTCAATCTCTTGGGTGCTAAGCTTGATTTTCCGATTCATGCTCGAACTTTCTCCTCAGTAGGATCTGCTGACGCAACGCAAACATCATGCCGAGCAGAGCATCAACTCCTTCCTTCTCAATATCATTCATACTTTCGCTACGAAGAGCAATGAAGGAATGTGATTGCTCCTTCTCGACGAACACATCGGTGATCTCAAATCCAAGGACTTCCGCCAAAGCTTGAAGCTGAATTATTGATGGGGTGAAGTCTTCCCGTTCAATGCGTCCGATCATGATTCGATGAAGCCCAGTACGTTCTCCAAGCTCTGCCTGGGTTAGATTCATGTTATTTCGCAGTTCAGAAACTGTTTTAGACAGCTTATCTGCGGATAGTATTCTCATCCGCGGGCCTCCTTTATCTTTAGCATACGCTGTTTCAGGAAGAAATGTAACTAATATTTTCAAAAACTTCAATACATAAACGATCAAGAGTAAAAATGTAATTTAAAATTTCAAAAATTTGAAAGACCTTCAATTCCAAGTTTGACGGATCATGAAACATATATTATACAGACATTTGGCCATGTTTGTATTGTGTTAGACCGTAGAACAACGAACTTATGCTATAAACGAGGGTAATGTACGATAGCATCCATGGAGAACCAGGATGCTATCAACGGATAAACCAACTAATAATGAATGCAGCTCAGCCCTATTGGGCCTGTATTTCAGCCAACCTGGCCTCATACTCCTCGATGGGGATCATGTTGTTGGCAATGAACTGGTATTCACCGGTTACAAGGGACAGGTCCTCCCGGGTTACGTTCCAAGGCATGAGAGGTTCAAGGATCTCCCGGCCAATTTCCCAGCTGGCAGAGACTGCTCCCTTCATGAACAGATAGGAAAGGTAGTCACGGGGGTTGAGGTCATACATCTTGGCGGTCTCTATGAGGCTGTACATCAGGGCCGTTGCCCTCGCCCCTTCCTCGCTTCCATGCGAAATCCAGTTCTTGGAGCCAAGTTTTATAACTTTCACGAGCCTTTCCGAATATTTGCTCGATAGAGCACCGTGTGATACGGTTCAGCACCGGTGCTAAAATCAAGTTGAGCACCACCTGCCAATATTCTCATCCTGGTTTTTGAATAGTATTCACGCATGTTGTATCTTCTGCAATCCAGCTTGCAGAGACCAGAAAGGATTCGGTTCAGCATGCTTTCGCTTGTAGTTGACTCGCCCAGCCTTACATAGAAGCGTATGAATCAAGTAATTCTGGAAAAGAAAAAACTGCTTCAACTGATAAATCAAGTTTAGAGTAACTTTCAGGATCAGTACCTTTTGCAAGATGGAAATCATTTTTTTGAATTATCCTTTGTCCTGGAATATTAGAGAAAATTCTTAGTAACCCTATTAATGCAGAAGTTTTACCTGAACTGTTATTTCCGATCAAAGTAGTTAAAGCATCAATTGTAATAGGTATCTCTTCTTTACCAAAACATCTAAATCCAGAATACTTCACTGATTCCAATTTCATGTCATACTCCTGTCAATCTATTAGTTCTCGTTACATAACTCCTGGGATACTCCTTAAATCTTTTTTTGTAGAGAATGTGAAAATACTTCCCGGTATCGGAAGAAATACCAAACAAAACAGAATATCACAGTTTTATAGCTCTAGGTACAAAAAACAAGAACTTGTAGAGAGATGTAAAAAGTTGTAGAGAGGCACTTTGCTAGGCGGGTACTCTATCATCCTTAGAGTGTTTTGCCTTACGCTTTCATATACATCTGCTGTCCTGATGCACCTTTGTGAATCACTGTGATCTTACAGTCATGCATATTCACATAACTCAGGAATAGGGAACCAAGCAAAAGCCTTTCGCCTTTGGGGATCCTGTTCCACAGGTATCCCTTGAATAGGTCCTTGATCAGGAAGCTCTCCCCTTCCTTCAGGTTCTTGGCCTCACTGAGAGCTGTCTCCAGGAGGGTCTTCATATCTTGCATAGTCTATTTCCTTTTAGGGTTAACCCTACTTTTGTTCACAATATGGTGTATTGGAAGATACTACTCAAATTGTCAATGCCCAGAGCATCAAGCATATACCTCTGATCGTCCACATCACTATAGGTAAGTATACGTTATTTTGAATCTTGCTTGCCGATCCGTCGTACTGTCTCGTGGCTGACATGCAGGAATGCTGCAATGTCTTTCAACGCATGACCATCTGCTATGGCAAGGTGAGTGAAGGAGCTCCTGAGATCACGAGACAAGGGGGATTTAGCCCCAGAGACTACCATATTCCGATGGTCTGCCAAGTCACGCTCTGATAGGAATTGATCGAGGAGGCACCAAAGGCGTTCAGTGGTCTCCTTTTTGCGATCGATGATAGTGGCAAAGCCGACTTGGGCTGTCCACCCTTCATATTCAGTACACTCCACATAGCGCTTCAGAGCCAAGTCGGTATCTGGTGAAAAATATGCAAGCAAGGTTGCTTTGTCGATGAGGGTGGGTTGATGAGTAAAAACAGAAGCATGACCGCTCCAGCGGTACTCCGCTGGGGTGGTAGACAATCCTGCCTTGACAGGATTTCTGACGATGTAGCGGACCGTGCTGAAAAATTTCTCTGTCTCGGATAAAAGGTAGCTCTTGTACCTGCCTCCGTAGATTGTTCCGATACGATTGTAGCGTTTGTTGTAATAGAGGCTGTAGCTTCGGTTCAAGAACCGGACAAAGGCTGACAGGGGCTGGTCTCCCACCCAGATGAGCAGGTGGTAGTGGTTATCCATGAGTACATATTGGAGAAGGACAGCATCATAGGTGGTGATAGCAGTCGAAAGAATTGATAGGAACTCCCGTTTGTCCTGGGTATCCTCATAGATGTAGTTTCGGTTGTTGCCCCTTTGGATAACGTGGTGGATGGTATTGGGCTCATCGCCCCTTTTCCGCCTTGGCATAGTATTATAGTCCTCCCACCAGATGCCACCTGCCATCGGGACGGAACTTGACCTTGTCAGCTAATTCCATATTGGAGAGAGACTCCATGACTGAAAGGCTGCTATCAGGAACCAATGTCTTAATTTCAGTTGTGGTGAGAGGCTGACTACGCAGAACCTTGAGGATGACCTCTTCATCATGATGGGTCGAACAAGAAGAGGAACAAGAAGAAGATGATACAGGTGATGAAGAAGAAAAAGAAGAGGATTCAATGACCGGCTGCTGGGGTGTATGATTACTCCCCTGCAGACGGTCATTGAGGTAGACTTGGGCCCCTTCAGTCAAAAGCAAGTTGGTTCCTGAGCTATGTGGTTCCAGAAGGCTGTTGGGGACCGCTAGAACGTGTTTTCCCTTTTTCAGTGCACTTCGTGCGGTGTTCATGCTTCCGCTGTTGGTGCGTGCTTCTATGACAAGCACAGTATCGCACCAAGAAGCAAGGACACTGTTTCTTCCAATGAAGCGGAAAGGAAGAGCTTCTTTCCCAAAAGGATATGGGGTGATCACAGCCCCGGTGTCTGCTATCTGCTCCATAAGCGCTGTATGGGATGCTTGTTGTGCTTTGTGTAACCCACAAGGGACAAAGGCGTAGGTCACGCCGTGATGGTTCAGTGTGGTCTTGTGAGCAAGAGCATCAATGCCGAAGGAGAGTCCTGAGGCAATGATATTCCCCTGCCCTACCAAGCCTGCAACTGCAGTCTTGGTCACCAGCTCGCCGTAGGAAGTGCATGAACGTGATCCGACTACACCGACTATAGGAGTCTCAGGATGGGACAGTCTCCCACGATAGTACAAAACCAAAGGAGTCTTTTGATCAGAGGTATAGATATGACGGTAGTGCTCATCATGAGGACTCAAGAGAGGAATGGCATGTTTGTAGTGGTTGGTGAGTATCGATTCGGCATCTTCCAAACTTCGCTCTGACCAAACAGAAGCGTATGCTGGCTCCTTGTAACCCTCAGCGACAGCAGAGGCATGAGGTGAGCCTGCGGCCAATACAGAGGTGATGGTATCCAGGCTTGCGTGAAATATATCCCTAGGATTGCCGAGGGTTTCCAAGAGCTTTCGTTTTACTTTCAGGGGGAGGCCCCGGAGCTCGTTCAGCCACACCCAATAGACATCAAGCTCCATGACGCATCTCCCTTTCAAGGTCACGGGAGAAGAGTGCGTGGAGAAGATGCGAACGTTGAATGTCACTACTGCCATCTATATCGGCAAAGGTCCTGGCAAGCTTGATGGTCTTGTACCGTGCACGTACAGAGAGCTGATCACGTTCATAGGTCCTTTGGAGGAGGGATGCACAATCATCATCGAGGACGCAGTATCGACGGAGGTGAGAGCTGTTCATCTCGGAGTTGGTAGCAATGGCTTCCCCGCCTTTGCGGAATCGGTAAAGCTGGCGCTTACGCGCAAGCATTACCGTGTTTCTGAGTGTCTCTGAGCTGATCGATCCACTCATGAGGTGACCGTCAGTGAACTCTACCCTTCCCACATACTTTTGCATGTCGATACGGTCCAGGATAGGACCGGATATCCGTTGCCGATAGGTACGGATGGTATAGGGAGTACACTCACAACGACTGGTCCCTGCGTATCCGCAGGGGCAAGGATTCATGGCCGCGACTAGCATGAAGTCGGCAGGGTACCTGTTGGTCTGGTTTACACGGCTGATAGTCACCTTTCGATCCTCTAGGGGTAACCGCAGTGATTCAAGTGTCTTCCTGCCAAACTCAGGCAGTTCATCAAGGAATAGGACCCCACGGTGTGCAAGGGTAACTTCCCCAGGCATCGCATAGGGCCCTCCCCCAATGAGAGCATGTGAGGACATATTATAGTGGGGGGAACGGAAGGGACGGGTATTCTTGAGCTCGTGACCGTCCAGTTCTCCGGCAATGCTATATATCGAGGATACTTCCAGGATTTCATGCTCTCCCATGGGAGGAAGGATGGTAGGCAGCAACCGAGCCATCATGGACTTGCCACTACCAGGTATGCCTACCAGAAGGAGGTTGTGGTTCCCTGCTACGGCAGCGGCGAGATAAGGGGGGATCTCTTCATGTCCTACTACGTCAGAGTAATCACCATCCTTGCTATGCTTCTCGCCTTGCTTAGGGTCTTGTTCGCGTTGGTGGTTTGTGAGATGAAGCCGCTGCTCGAGGTATGCAATGACTTGTGTGACTGTTTGACAGGCAATGACATCGAGACCAGTAACTAAGGAGGCTTCATCGGCACAAGAGAGAGGAACAACCATACGATGCCAGCCTAGCTTACGGGCCTGTATTGCCATGGGCAGTATTCCATCGAACTCGACGAGAGAGCCGGTGGTGCTGATTCCTCCAACGAAGGCAATATCCTGCCATGTCTCAATCCTCGGCCTCACTTGCCCCGATTCAATCAGCAGGCCTACAAGCATCGGAAGGTCAAGATAGGCTCCCCTTTTGCGGATATCACTGGGACTGAGGTTGACTACGACTTTTTTTGATGGATAGGCATATCCGAGTTCCTCGGTACATGCCTCCATCCGATCCTTTGCCTCTTTGACAGCAAGATCCCCAAGGCCGACAATAGTAGTCGTCTGCAATCCAGCGATGATCGCTACCTCTACTCCAAGGGGATATCCACTGATGCCATTGATACCCAGACTTCTGATCACTGTTGCCATAGATTTGAGCTCCTCTTCATACAAAGAAAGAGCTAAAGGGAGGTGTTTTGCTTCAAAGCAGCATCAAGACATTTCTCTATTCATCTTCTATCTTATATTGTTATCAATATTGATATCAATGGCACAAATAAAAAGAACTTCAGGAAGACAGACTGTGTCTGTGGATTTTGTATGGATGGATAGGTCTTTGTGATCTGGGTCCGGTTATAACTTTTGATACATCACAATACCCACCCGTTCAATATGGGCCAACAAATCGGGGTTATCAATCTGAGACCATAAAGATATATCAAAGGAATACGGAAGTAACAGATCATCAATCTCCTCTGCAAGTTTGCCAACCAAAGAATCGTTACAATGCTCGCTTTTGATGGTGATGTCGATATCAGAACCTGGATGATAGGTTCCTTTTGCACGGGAGCCATAGAGCACTACGGTATCAATTTCCGGGTGTGATATGAAGAGGCTATTCAGCTTCTCAAGAATTCCAGGTCTTAAGCCGAATTGCTTCGGGTCAGGTTGTAATTTCATGGGCAAGGCCTTCAAATGTGTTCTGAAGCTCTTTGAATGCGTGAAAATAGGTATTGATGACACGACCGACAATAGCATTGGCAACTGCAATATTGTAGGTGTGGCTGCTCTGGTTGCGGTCCCGTATCATCTCCATCCAGGTTTCTCCATCTTTGATCAATCCTACAGAAAAACCTTCTCGTACCGTATCTTTCGATCCGTGCAGCTGTTGGGTCCCCTGGTCCTTGAGATAATCCCGGAGCACATTCCAGCTCAACTCATGAGTATATTCAAAGGATTGTATCATCCCCTGTTGCTCCAATGCACTCAAAGGCCTTTGGTTTGCCAACAAGACGGCTGCCTCCAATTGAGCCAGAGCTCGAGAATAATTTGATAGGCGCTGAATCCAACGAATATCTTGTTGTACTTCCATATGCATGCTTCTCCTGCTTGCAAGTATGGCATGAAAACGAGTTTCTCTCAATTGCCATGTTTCTCTAGTAGAACGATTCATAGTCACATCAAATCCAAAAATATTTGATAATTTCTGCCGATGTGGATTTTGGGGAAATCTTTCCTGAGTCCCCGGTTCATACCGGGGCATTCTCTTCCCCTGCAATCGTCAAATCAAGCTCTGAATGCCCTATTTTAGCGTTTTTTGAGGAATATGTGGAAGTTCTTCCTGGTACCGCTAATACGTCAATACCTGCATCTTTCATGTTCAGGGATTGGGACAGGATAGTGATCTGAGTCTGGTTTAATAGACACTTTTTAAGTGATGGGCCGTTTCTGGAGAAATCCTGATTTCTCCGGATGTGGATTTTGTGGATATCCTATCTGGTACCTCAAATCGTCAAATCACGCTCTGAATGCCCTATTTTAGTGGTTTTGTGGAAAATGTGGAAGTTCTTCCTAGTACCGCTAATACCTGCTCGAGTCCCCGGGACCTGTACTGGGGCATGCTAACTCAACTCAAATCGACCAGCTATCAAAGAAAATACCATGATTGAGAATGAACCCTGAAGATCTAACTCAGGAATGAATGATCCTGATGATTCCTACGGATGTGGAAAATGTGGAAGTTCTTCCTGAGCCCCCGGTACATACCGGGGCATCAACTTCTTCAGCAATCACTATCATCGAAGTCACAAGCTGCTAACAGGTGTGGATTATGTGGAAATCCTTCCTGGTACCTCGAATCGTCAAATCACGCTCTCAGTACCCTAAAAGCCCTCTTTTTGGGGAAAATGTGGAAGTTCTTCCTGGTACCGATATACCAAGTGGGGGGAGATGAGGCTCTTCGGGTTCTCCAAGGACCACAAGAACAACGAGGTGCAGGTGGTGATGGGCCTGCTGATCGACAACAACGGCATCCCCATCACCTATGAGCTGTTCCCCGGCAACACCATGGACCAGAATACGCTCGTCGACTCCATCTCCAAGCTCAAGGCAGTGTACGGCCTGGAGGGGATAACCATAGTCGCCGACAGGGGCATGAACGCCAATGACAACCTCTTGTTCCTGCATGGGGGAGGCTACCATTTCGTCGTCAGCTACACCCTCAAGCGCTCGAAGCAGGAGTTCAGGGATGCAGTGCTCAACGACGGCACCCCCTGGGAAGTTGAGCACTTCGATGCCAAGACCGGTCAGCTCACCTATGCCTCAAAGGTCCTGAAACAGACTGTGGATGCGAAAGTCGAGCTTACAGCCGAGGAAGTGGAGATGCTCAAAATCCAGAGGAAACTGGAAAAGAAGAGGGGTCGGTGCCCCAAATACAGAAAAGAGAAGATCGAGGCCAACGTCCATGTCACCTATTCGATGAAACGTGCAGACAAGGATGCAGGTGACAGGAACAGGATGATCGAGAGGCTGAAATCTAAGCTCGAGGACCCCGGGAAGCTGAAGGCTGCCATGAAAAGGGGCGGGAACCAGTATCTGCAGATGGACATGGATACCGATGGGGCCACCCTCGACGAGGCGAAGATCCTCGACGCTGCCAGGTTCGACGGCTACTATGCGGTGGTCACCGACCGCCTGGAGCTCACTACGGACGAGGTCATGGCCATATACCGGGGCCAGTGGAAGATTGAGGAGAGTTTCAGGGTGCTGAAGACCGACCTGCAGGCAAGGCCTGTCTTTGTCTGGACCGACGGGCATATCAAGGGACACTTCGCCATGTGCTATGTCAGCTTGTGCATCATCAGGTATCTGCAGTACTACATGCAGGAGAAAGGGATGGACGTCCTCTCCGCAGAGGAGATAATGAAGGCGATCTGCGATCCTCTTGTGTTGCTGCAGGGGAAATACCCAAAAATGGTGGTGACCCCCACCTGTGTGAACCAAGCCTATCTCGACATCTCCCGGATGCTCGGGATGCCGGACCTCAAGCAAAACATGACACTCACACAATTCCGTGCAAGCACAAAGCTCGATTTGGATGCCAATCTCAAGAAAGAAAAGAAAAATTTAGTAGGATAAAAATATTTCCTGAAATTCATTAAAAAACTGCATTTAGGGCTTCCTTATGCAGTTTTTTCTGCTTATTTGAGAAAACTGGTCATGAAGTCAGGAGGTTTTTGTGGAAAATGTGGATTTCTATCCTGGTACCGATAGTCCCGATAGTCTGCTCGCCGCACTTCCTGGTACCGATAACTTAAAATGGCGGGGGCTATGGGGGAATACCCCATATAAGCATTTTCCAAGACTATTTATTTTGCAAATCAATTTCTTATCACCAGGTATCAGTTGTCTCCCCCGAAAATGCCTAGACCCGCCGAAAAACCTATTATGCCAACTATCATACTCATAATTTTTCCTCCATCAATAGAAATTGAAATACTTTTGCTTGATGCGCTAGCTCTCTTTTTTTCTTTTTGGAAAGAGAATTTGATACTGATGCTTGCCATGATGAAAAAAGCCGAAATGCAAATAGCTTGCAATGTCTTCTAATAGAATAACACTGGATTAATGGTCATGTCTAGACATAGTTCACAATTACAAGATTTGAGTCCAGTTCAATACCTGTCAAAATAATTTTCGCTAGGACAATGGACGGAGAATGGGTTCTTGTATTGGGGGAACTGCTGTAGATATTCCTACATGAGCCCCCGGTTCATATTGGGGTATCAACTTCTGTATGATCCTGATTATTCCTGTGAATGTGGATTTTGTGGAAATCCTTCCTGGTGATCTGTGCCCGTTTCAGTTGACACATTTTTTTCAAAAAGGCCGAAAAAATGCCTCATTCGCAGGTGTGTGGATTTTGTGGAAGTTCTACCCGGTACCCGAAATCCCGAAATCGCAATCTGAGAGCTTCAGATGCAGGTTTTTGTGGAAATTGTGGATTTCTTTCCTGGTACCGATAGTCCAGAAGATGTGAAGTTCGGTCACTATCCTTTCATCGATGTGATAGGGAAAGGGAGAAAACCACGGAGGGTGTTCATTAGCAAGAAGCTGGAAAAGCTCTTGTGTGAATATCTTGCAAAGATGGGTTGTGAAACCGCCAATTTGGATGTCCCTATTTTTCGGAACCAATGGGGGAAACGAATCTCCCGGTTCGGCGTCGGTTATATTCTGAAGAAATACTGCACAGCCATCGGGGGTGAGGGCTTTCCGGACTCTTTGTCTCCTCATGGACTCAGGCATTCGAGAGCGATGGCCCTGAAAGCAAATGATGTTGACCTGTTGGATATCAGAGACATCCTAGGGCACTCAAGTACTTCAACTACTGAGATTTATGCAAGAATAGACGGCAGGACAAGAAATGAGGCCATCGAAAAGTGCAGCTCAATTCTGGATATCAACGCAGAGGCATGTTGGAAGGAAGATGATGAACTGAGAAAGTACCTGAAGACACTGGGTAGAACCTAGCTTTGTTTTAATACAAAGCATAGAGGGCAATTAGAAATGTTGTGAAGATTGTAGGCATATAAGCAAATGTTGAGGATGGCTCAAGAATCTGCTATGGTTCTCAACATTTGCAGCTTCTCCACATTCTCTGTCACGCCGGGTTTAATGAAAAAATTGTAAGTCTTAAGGTTTATCTCCATCGATTGCCTCCATAATGGGCAAAGTCTAGATGGTTTCATGCAGACTTGGCATAGCGATTTATAGTCCGCTTACGGAAAATGTGGATTTCTTTCCTGGTACCGATAGTTCAAAATGCAGATTTTTGCACCCAATGTGGAAAATGTACCTAGCACGGAAATCATTATACAGAATCCTTGCGAGCCAACCACTGAGTATGCTCTCTCGAAAATGCATTTTCACTGTCAGAGACAAACTGAGCCAATTTTTCATCAGAGTCGATTTGCTCCAATTCTCCTCTCACAACTCCAATTTCGTGAGCAGTCAATCCATAGGCAGCTGACAACTCTTTAAATCGTTTTACTTGAATCCACGTTAGAGCTGACCCAGCGGCGACAACGAACATATCTGCTGGCCAATACCTCCATTCTGGATAGGCTACTCTTAAAATTAAAAACAACACCGCAAAGGCTTGACAGCCAATTAAAATAGTAAACCACAGTGTTCCTTTTTTTCGGTTCCAAGACGATTTATTTGCATACCAAGAACGCTGCTCATCAATTCGGTGAATACGATAGAATTCCGCTCTCTGCTCCCATTCAAGGCTTCTTACTTTACACATTCTTTCTGTAATCTGCTCTTGCTCAGATATTGTACCTCCTAACGGAAAATCTATAGTCCGTTTTTTTGGGAAACTTTTAGTTAATAATAAAATATCCTTCGCTTGAATAATTCGATTTCCTCCCTTGGAATAATTGGATCAATATCTTCTGGATTGCTCACAATGATTTTGCTAACGTCCATTGCGCTTTTAAGCCGAAAATCTCGCGCAGCGTATAGCATGAACAGCTGAGAAAATCGCACAAATTTATTTCTTAGAACAACTTGTTGTCATTGCTTCCTGCTTGAATTAGTGCTATACTGTTTAGCATGAATAAGGACTACAAATACGTATGGAATAAGCAGCGCGGACGCTATAACGTCAATATCGACAACCCGGTCTATGATCCTGAAACCAAAAAGACCTCTCACCACTATAAACTGGTAGGAACAGCCACAGAGAAAGGTGGGAAGATCACCTTCGGTCCAAGCTATAAACTCTCTCAGCGGGCTGAGGCGTCAGTGGACAACATATCAACTACTGTTCAGATGGGAGAGCGCCTGATCATAGAAAAAGCGGTAAAACGTACAGGAATCAATCCCTACCTGGTGAAAGCTTTCGGCAAGGATGATGCACAGTCCATCGTTGATCTTGCCTCCTACATTCTCTGCACAGGCTCACCCCTGTCCACATCTGAATACTGGATGGAGAGTCACGGGAAAAAGATCATTCCCTCAGAACGTATCAGTGAACTGCTGCATCGGCTGAACGAAGATACCATAAACACATTCCTTGGGCCCTGGATGGCTAAAAACGCCAAAGGCAAAAGCCTCTGCTACGATATCTCCAGTATCAGTTCCTATGCAAAGCACAATCACTACATCGAATGGGGTTACAACCGCGACCGGGAGAAACTGCCGCAGATCAACTTTGCCCTGCTCTCTGCCAAGACTACCGATATACCCTTATGGTTCTCTCCGCTTCCCGGTTCGATGAATGATAGCCGAACATTGCAGGAGACCGTGATGAAGCTGAAGAAACTGAATGTAGCGCCTTCGGTATTCATCATGGACAGGGGGTTCTACAGTCAGGAGAATCTTGACTTCGTTGCCTGTAACGGCATCAAGTTCATCATTCCTGTTCCTCAGATAGTGAAGTGGACCCATCCATTGATACAGCAGAAACGCTCACAGATGATGTCAAACGTAAGCGGGTACATCCGCAAAGATAATGGAACCATTATTGAGTCTGTGACCCACTATACACCGTTACCTGATGGTTCGAGGGCATGGCTGCACATCTACCATGATGATGAAATCGGCATGCAGAGTAAGCAGGCGTTTATGCGACACTACAGCGCATGCTATGATGAGCTGCACAGCGGTGAACTGGTAAACGCTCATAAGGATTTCTACAAGGAGTTCTTTGAACTGGGCTACAAGACAAAGAACGGACAGAAGATCAAGGCGATAAAAAAACCTGAGACCTATTTTGATGAGCATTTCTTCGGTTACTGGTGTATCTATACCAATGCGGAGAAAGATGCAAAGACTGCTCTTGAACACTACCGGGAGCGAAATGGGATCGAACAGCTGTTTGATGATCTGAAGAATGAGTTGGACTGTCAGCGAATACGGGTGCACTCAAGCTCTGCCATGTATGGCAGGCTGTTCATCCAGTTTGTAGCGTTGACACTGTTGACTTCGATCAGGAAAGTCATTGAGGAAAAGGGGAGCAGCTTTAGTAAATATGCGAAGAGTTACCGGGATGTGCTCAGGAGGGTTGCTGCGTTCTCCGTGGTGAAATTCAAGGGTAGATACAAGCCGGTATACACAACCCCGACCAAGGGAGCCCGCCTGATTTTTGAGGCCTTCGGAGTCGATGTCCCGGGTAGGTCAGAGATTTAGTGCTAAACGTTGCGCGAGAATTTCGGTTTTAAGGGCATGAGAGGAAACCCACGAATTGTCCCACAATGCTACTTTAAGGTTTTTAACGATATGGCTGATTGGCTCGTTCGTTTTAAAGGGCAGGTTAACTGACTTCGGAATTGTTATTCGCTGTAGCCAGATTTCAAGATATCCATTATTTGGTATCAATGACATTTTATTGTAAATCATATTCCATAATTCTTCTCTCTCCTTTGATGGTTTTGTATCGTGCACGTACTGAGAGTTGGTCACGTTCATAGGTCCTTTGTAGGAGGGAGGCACAATCATCATCGAGGACGCAGTATCGGCGAAGGTGGGAGCTGTTCATCTCTGAGTTGGTAGAAATAGCCTCCCCACCTTTGCGGAATCGGTAGAGTTGGCGCTTACGCGCAAGCATTACCGTATTTCTGAGTGTCTCTGAACTGATCGATCCGCTCATGAGGTGACCGTCAGTGAACTCTACCCTTCCCACATATTTCTGCATGTCGATGCGGTCTAGGATGGGACCGGATATTCGTTGCCGGTATGTACGGATTGTGTAGGGGGTGCACTCACAACGACTTGTCCCTGCGTATCCGCAGGGGCAGGGGTTCATAGCTGCGACCAGCATAAAGTCGGCAGGATACCTGTTGGTCTGATTTACACGGCTGATGGTCACCTTTCGATCCTCAAGGGGTAACCGCAGTGATTCGAGGGTCTTCCTACCAAACTCAGGCAGTTCATCAAGGAACAGGACCCCACGATGGGCAAGGGTCACCTCCCCTGGTTTCGCATGGGGCCCTCCCCCAATGAGAGCATGTGAGGACATATTATAGTGGGGGGAACGGAAGGGACGGGTATTCTTGAGCTCGTGACCATCGAGCTCGCCTGCAATGCTGTAGATGGAGGAGACTTCCAAAATTTCATGCTCACTCATAGGAGGGAGGATGGTGGGCAACAACCGAGCCATTAGGGATTTGCCGCAACCAGGGATTCCTACCAGAAGAAGGTTGTGGTTCCCTGCGACAGCAGCAGCTAGATATGGGAGGATCTCTTCATGCCCTACTACATCAGAGTAATCACCGTCTTTGCTATGCTTCTCGCCTTGCATAGGGTCTTGTTCGCGTTGGTGACTTTTGAGATAGAGCCGTTGTTCGAGATATGCAATGACTTGAGTGACTGTTTGACAGGCAATAACGTCGAGACCTGTGACCAAGGATGCTTCATCGGCACAAGAGAGGGGAACGACCAGACGAGTCCAGCCTAGCTTACGGGCCTGTATTGCCATGGGCAGTATTCCATCGAACTCGACGAGGGAGCCGGTGGTACTTATTCCTCCAACAAAGGCAATATCCTGCCATGTTTCAATCCTCGGTCTCACTTGTCCCGATTCAATCAGCAGGCCTATAAGCATTGGTAGGTCAAGGTAGGCTCCCCTTTTACGGATGTCACTGGGGCTGAGATTGACTACTACTTTTTTTGATGGATAGGCATACCCGAGTTCCTCGGTACATGCCTCCATCCGGTCCTTTGCCTCTTTGACAGCAATATCTCCAAGGCCGACAATGTTGGTCACTTGCAGTCCGGCTATAATCGCTACCTCTACTGCAAGGGGATATCCACTGATGCCATTGATGCCCAGACTCCTGATCACTGTTGCCATTGCTTTGAGCTCCTCTTTATACAAAGCAAGAGCTACAGTGAGGTGATTTGCTTCACAGCAGCATCAAGACATTTCTCCATTCACCTTCTATCTTATATTGTTATCAATATTGATATCATAGGTACAAATAAAAAGAAGTTCAGAAAACGACTGTGTCTGTTTGAATTTCCTACTTGGTACCGATGGGAGAGTTTGAGGGGAAAGTCTTCCCCTACGTCTCTATTGACTAGTAGTTTGTAACAACTAAAAGTTGCATAAACAGCTCCGATGAACTATACTTCTTCATGTGGTATCATGAAGGAGGAAGTGCACTATGCCGTCGATAAAATACTTGATCGAATTATCAGATAAAGAACGCAAGAAACTGGAGGGTATCGTCAAAAAAGGAGCCTCTCCAGCTCGTACAATCATGAGAGCGAATATTCTTCTTGCTTCAGACAGAAATGGGAAGAAGCCGATGACTGTCGATGAAGTATCAATTGCCTTCCACGTTTCTTCTACTACGGTTCAAAAGGTGCGTACTGAATACGCTGCATATGGTCTGGAGGCTTGTATTGAACGGAAGAAACGGGCTACGCCTCCCGTTCCTGCTAAAGTGACCGGTGATGTAGAGGCTCATATCATTGCCCTTGCCTGTACGGATCCTCCCGAAGGGTATAGTCGCTGGACAGTACGACTACTTGCTGACAAATGTGTTGAACTGGGATTCATTGAGTCCATATCTGCGATGACAATCAATCGCACGTTAAAAAAAACGAATTTAAGCCTCACCTGAAGAAATGCTGGTGTATTCCTGCGAAAAAGAATGCTGCATTCGTAGCAGCGATGGAAGATGTACTGTCTGTATACGCTCGTCCGTACGATGAGAAATATCCTGTGGTCTGTATGGATGAGAAGCCTGTGCAATTCTTTGCTGATTTGCGAAAGCGCTTTAAGAAATATGGTGTTGAGTATTACGACAACGAATACATCAGAAACGGGACTGCCTGCATATTTCTCTTCACTGAACCTCTGGCAGAATGGAGATATGCTGATGCTCAAGAGAGAAGAACAAAAGCAGATTGGGCGAAACAGATAGCATGGCTTCTGGATGATCAGTATCCAGATGCTGAGAAGATTGTCTTGGTCATGGATAATCTCAATACCCATTCAATCTCTTCGTTATATGATACATTCCCTCCGAAGAAAGCATTTGAGTTGGCGCAGCGATTAGAGATCCACTACACACCGAAACATGGTTCCTGGTTGGATATTGCCGAGATTGAACTGTCGGCACTCGGGCGTCAATGTCTTGGGAATCGAAGGATTCCGAATCTTGAAACACTGCAAAATGAACTCTCACATTGGTATCGGCAGAGGAATGCTAATCAGAAGGGTGTGAACTGGCAGTTCTCTGCTGAGGAAGCCAGGGTAAAGCTCAAGCAGCTATACCCTGTTCTAACTTTTTGATGTTACAAGACACTAGTCACCTCCCCTAGTCCTGCTGCCCTACGGTGCGCAGGGGGAGGTGGTGTGTCAATGCGTGGTTACCCTTTCAGAGAGTGAAGGTAATAAAAATGCGCAGATTTCAGGCTATCAACCTAACATCTTGAGGATTTCCTACTCGAGCCTCCGGTACCCGTACAGGGGCATGCTCCTTCAACTCAAATCAGCCAGCCATCAAAGAAAATGCCATGATTGAGAATGATTCCATAGAATCTTACCCAGGAATGAATAAACCTGATGATTCCTGCGGATGTGGAATATGTGGAAGTTCTTCCTGAGCCCCCGGTTCATACCGGGGCAGATCTTCTTCTGCTATCAATTTCATTGAAGTCTCAAGCTGCTTATGTTTGTGGAATATGTGGATTTCCTACCCGGTACCTCGAAACTACAAATCACGCTCCTAATGCCCTAAAAGTCCGCTTTTTGTGGAAAATGTGGAAGTTCTTCCTGGTACCGATAATAAAAGCCGCACACTACTCTCATAGATTTACAATCTCTTTCAAGAATGAACCTGATAATTTCTACCGATGTGGAAAATGTGGAAATCCTTCATGGTACCTCGAAACGCCAAATCACGCTCTCATTGCCCTAAAAGCCCTCTTTTTATGGAAAATGTGGAAGTTCTTCCCGGTACCGCTAATAAAGGTGCTGCAGATCATCAACATTCTCTACGGTCGCGGGACCCTGCTGTCCATCGACGAGAAGGCTCCCAGAATAGAGGAAGATGAAAACGCTTCCTCATCTTCCGAGGCTACCCGGTAATCAACAACCCCGAAAATTCATTTACGTTTTGAAAGTACCTTTTTCCAAAAGGCGGGAAAACCATGTCTTTTTCAATCCGGAAAATTGGAATGCTCGAAATGCCGAAAATTGCGATGCTGTCTACATCCCAAAAGGCAGGAAAACCATGTCTTTTCCAATCCGGAAAATTGGAATGCTGGAAATGCCGAAATTTGCGATGTTGTTTACAAATTGCGATGCTGCCTACATACGATTTTATTTACAGGGCTATACAGTCGTATCGGCTCTCTTCATAATTATTTCAGCAATATCAAAATCTAGCTGATCGTCAATATCTATGGATTTACGCTTAGTCATTATATATGCATAGCATTCACTATCGTAAATCGTTTCTGCATTAAACAGATAATCAGTTTTTACTACATACAAAGCTCCATTGATTCGATAATAAGTCTCCAGATTTTGCCGGGACTTCATAACGATTTCTCTGGAGATGAAATTAACCAAGGAGCCATCTTCTGGGATTGTATTACACCACAACGGAGAATGATCGACTTCACAGATGGACACAACAGCATTTGCTTGTTTTTTTTCCATCAGAGAGTATGCTTTCATTATGTCTTGGCTTGTCCGCAAGGGAGAAGTCGGCTGCAATAAAACCACAGTATTAAAAGTTATACCAAGCTTTTCATATTTAATGAGGACATCTTTGACGACGTCCCAAGAGGATGCTGTATCCGAGGATAGCTCCTTACCTCTTAAAAATGGTACAATTGCACCATATTCTTTTGAAATATCAGCATATAATTCTGAATCAGTTGAAACAAATATCTCATCAAACAAGCCAGTATTTTTTGCTGCCTCAATGGAATACGCTAACATTGGTTTTCCATTGAGAAGCTTAATGTTCTTATCCTTTAGTCCTTTTGAACCACTGCGGGCAGGAATTATTGCAATATTTTTCATCACATCTCCACGACAGTATTTATCCGTTGTTTGCTGAACTCCATTTTATTGGTCATAAAAGGTCTTTTTCAGATATATAGTATCTTCATTCAATAGAGATTTCACTTTCGAAGCTATCAAGTCCGAACTATTCCCATTCCCATAAGGATTGTGTACAGTTTTTACTTTCTGCTTACACTCATCACTTAAGGCATATTTAATAGCCCGTTCTAAATCTGCAATAGTAGGTTTGCAGTTGATGATACTATCTGCTTGAATCCTACCCTTCTGACGGTCACCTACATTAATGGTGGGGACATGTAGACTGGGAACCTCGACTATTCCACTTGAGGAATTCCCTATAACAAAAGCACTGTGCTTAACTGTTGAAAGATATCGTTTCATTCCTAGAGAAGCAAAGACAACAGCATTTTTATGTGTAGCCACAAATGCCTCTATTAACTCATTGATCACCCGACCATCAGCATCAGCATTTGCTTTAGAAAAAACAAATGTCAATTCAGGATGCCCATGAAAAACATCAAGCAGAGCCCTAAACTGTTCAGCAGAACTATCCTCTTCCAAAGTAACGGGATGGAAAGTAACCATCGCAAAAGACCCCTCCAATGATAAGCCCAGGGCTTCTGCAAGTTGGGCTCTGTCAAGCAACTTTTCGTTCAGTATATTTTCAATGCCAAGGGCCCCTACAGTAAAAATCCGTGAAGGATCTTCACCAAGTTGAATTACTCGCTTCCTATACTCTTCAGTACTGGTAAAATGTAGATAGCTGAACTTGGTGATGGCATGCCGTATGGACTCATCGACGGCTCCTTCTGTTGTTTCTCCACCGTAGAGATGCGCTATGGGAATCCGTTGGTTCATTGCGACACAACAGACTGCCAATGTCTCATACCTGTCACCGAGGACAATCAACAGATCAGGCTTGAGCTCAGCAAAATAATCAGAGAACCCTATCATTGCCAATCCCATAGATTTAGAAATGGATGATGGGGTATCGGAACTGAGCAGGATCTCTATCTTCTTGTCAATTTCAATGCTATCTTGTTCAATTTCCTTGTAGGTTAGCCCAAACTCTGGGGACAGATGGGCACCAGTCACCACAACTCGAATATCAAACTCTCCAAATTTCTGCAGTTTCAGGATAAGGGGACGCAACAATCCATACTCAGCTCTCGTAGCTGTAAGAATACTTATGATTTTATTCATAATTCTATCATCTCATCCTCTTGGAAGTCTCTCTTGGAAGCCTTACCCAACACTTCAAACCATTGCATAGGACTAATCCCATTACCAGGACGTTTAGTAGTGATATTATCCAAAGAGAACAGTTCCCCTTTCTCAATATCCCTGCTTGCAATGATGCTCTTCCTGGCTATGGGAATATTCTTGATCTCAGAGGGACTTGGCAGCTTCTCTCCAGAACCTAAGGCAACCTCAATATTGCGAATAGCAGAAACCATAGCCTTGAGCTCATCAGGTTCCAGACTTGCCTTATGGTCAGGGCCTTCCATCCCTCTATCAAGGGTGAAATGCTTTTCTATCACTGTAGCACCCAAGGCGACAGCTGCTATGGGGATTTCTATCCCTCTTGTATGGTCAGAATACCCAACACGTGCATCAAAAGTCTTCTTAAGTGTCTCAATTGCACGCAGGTTTACTTCTGAGAAGGGCGCGGGGTACTCAGTTGTACAGTGGAGAAGAGTAACCTCACTGCATCCATGCTCTCTTAAAGCCTGTAAGGCGCCACTAATTTCTGCAAGAGTGCTCATTCCAGTGGACAGAAGGATGGGCATGTGGGTTTGTGCTATTTTAATAAGATAGGGCAGATTGGTAATCTCTCCAGAGGGGATTTTCCAAATATCACATCCTAACCTGTTTAAAAAATCGATGCTTGGAAGATCGAATGGTGTCGACAAAAAAGAAATTCCCACATCCTCACAGTGTTTTTTAACAACATAATAGTCGTCAAATTTCAAGTGTATCTTTTTGCACATTTCCAACTGTGATTCTCCATATCCTGTTGTTTCTTTCTGGTACTCTGCCTTATCTGCAAATTTTGATATGACAAGTTCCGGAATAGCTGTTTGAAATTTTACAATGTCTGCACCAGCCTTTTTTGCTTCATCTACCATCTTTAATGCCAAGTCAAGACTTCCGTTATGATTTACGCCTGCCTCAGCGATAATTAATGTTCTATTCATAATTAGTTCTCCAACAAGCACTCCAACGTATTCACATCAAAAACATTAATGCCATAACTATCATAGACAGCTTTTCTCTCTCCATAAGAATCATCAATAAAGATTGCATTTAGGTCATCTATATAGTCTGATTTTTTCTCATTTCTATCCAAATGAACGACACGATCAAAGACCTCTGATAATCTGTATTTTTTTAATTCAGTTTGCAGGTTTCCATCATGTTTAGTTAACAACACAATTTTTTTCCCCTGGTTGATACATTGATAAATAAACTTGATCACATTTGTATTAATCACGCCAGTCTTTACAATAGTGTCATCATAATCGATATAAACGGTATCAAATGATATGTCAGTTATGAATCTGTTTTCCAATGCACGGTCGAGTTCTATATTGTAATGATTTATCACGATATCATCACATGAAATTCCAGAGAACAAATTTACAGTTAATAGTGGTAGATTAACTCCTATGTTTCTTGTAATCGCAGATGTTCCGGCAATTCTTGACGCAATTTCGAGCAATTTAAGCTGTCCATTTTTATCTTCTTTTAGCTGGTAGAACCAAGCGCCCTTTTGTTGCAACTTATTATTGATGACTCTTGCAAATTCCTGAAACCTTGAGTCATCAATAAATACTGCATTTACACTTATACCATTTTTGATTCTTTTTCTGCTACGCCCCTTACAATAAATTAGTTTCCCCTCATTATTTGTAAAACAATCAACAGTGTATTCCTGTCCCGGCAAGTATTCCAAATATAGTTGTGAATCATCATCTTTTTTTTCGTCTAAATATTCCTTAACACTATTTATCTTTGCGGTGCCGACAGACCCCTGCCCTACGTCTGGCTTTATAAATATTGGAAACTCAACTTTTCCAGAAATAATATCCTCTTTACTATAAATACAAGGAATAGGTAATAAGCCATCAAAAGTCTCATAAGTGGTCTTCTTTGATCTTGTAACTGCTGTCGTCTCTTTATTCGGTGCAACCAAAATAGCTTCTAAATAATCTTTGTACTTAGAAAAGATTGTAATGACCCCATCCATTACCGGATATATAATATCAATTTTATACTCGGCTATCATTTGATTAAATTCAACAATTTCTTGCTTAGAACTATGGTCTGTGATAAACGGTAAGTTATCAATATGTTCTTTATATACAAACCTCCCATGGTCATAGCTCGAAGAACCACCAATAAGTTCATATTTTGTAGAGTCCTTTAATGCTCTGTGAATTTCTAATCCTATTTCTGTCCCACATGGGTATACTAATACTCTTTTCACAACATCACCATTTATATCTTTAATTATTCTCCCATTCTCTTCATCTTGCTGAGTTCTCACATATTTAATTAGAATGGCTACTGTAAGGACCAGAGAAGATCTCTTTCCTTTACCCTGAACTTCCTAAGAAATTATTACTCAATCGACCTTAGAGACCGTAAAGCAATCGATAAATCATTACAATAATAGAAAAAGGAGTAGTTTTCTGTTGAAAATACTGGGTTGTTCTGCTATAATTTGAGTTATAAAGTATTACTCAATTAAGGCGGAGCCGATGTATTTGAAAGCACTTGTCGACATCCCGGATATAAGCGGGAAGATCGTGACCCAGAGGAAGAAGGATTCGACCTACATCTTCTACGAGTACGATCGCGTCTATGATCCTGTCAGGAAGTACAATGTTCCCAAGAGAGCTGTCATCGGGAAGCTTTCACCTGACGATGAAAAGAAAATGTATCCCAATGGAAATTTCCTGAAGTACTTCCCTACTGCCGAACTGTCACATATCAACCGTGACGTTTCCAGGAGCTGCTGTCTGAGAATCGGTTCCTGGTTGGTCATCAGGGACATCATCAGGCATTACGATCTGTTTGGTCTCGTTGAAGATATCATCGGACGGGATGCCGGGTTGTTCCTTGATCTGGCTGCATATTCCATTGTCAGCGAGAACAATGCCGGTCAGTACTATCCCGATTATGCCTACAATCATCCTCTGTTCACTCAGGACATGAGAGTCTACAGCGATTCAAAGGTTTCCGAATTCCTATCTGCAATGCCTGAGTGGTGTAGTGTTGAGTTTCTTGACAGATGGAATGAAAAACGGGATCACAGGGAGAAGATCTATATCTCCTATGACTCGACCAACAAGGATTGTCAGGCTGGCGACATCGAGATGGTCGAGTACGGCCATTCGAAAAGTGGCACAGGCCTTCCCGTATTCAACTTTTCCGTCGCCTACGACAAGACCAACAGGGTCCCATTATTTTATGAGGCATATCCCGGCAGCATCGTGGATGTCTCACAGCTGCAGTATATGCTGGAGAAAGCCAAGAGCTACGGGTATCGTCGCTGCGGCTTCATTCTTGACCGAGGGTACTTCTGCAAGTCGAATATTCAGTATATGGATTCCTGCGGCTATGAATTCATCATCATGGTCAAAGGCAAGAAACGGCTCGTCTCAGAACTTGTGCTGCAGCACAAGGGAAGTTTCGAGGTCGATCGCAGCTGTTTCATCAAAGGGCACAGGATCTACGGCAAGACCGTGAAAGCGAAGCTGTTTGCTGATGATGAACATGGCCGGTATTTCCATCTCTTCCACTCCACAGCCCTCCAGCATGCACAGAGAAGCTCCCTGGAGCTTGATCTGGAACGGATGGGAACGATGCTTGAGAAGTACCGTATGAAGCCTGTGCAGCTTCCTGATACGTACGAACAGTACTTTGAGCTCTATTACAATGAGCAGAACAACGTTCTTGTTCACTGGAAAGAGCGAGCCGATGTCATCGAGCAGGAACTGTCTCTCTGTGGGTACTTTTCCATTGTCACCTCAGAGAAGATGTCAGCCCAGGATGCCATGGATCTGTACAGGAGCAGAGATTCTTCTGAGAAACTCTTCAGAAGCGACAAGACGTTCCTTGGGAACAGAAGCCTCAGGACCTATTCACAGCAGTCAGCGGATGCAAAGATCTTCATTGAGTTCGTTGCACTCATCATCCGCAATCGCTTCTACACGCTGCTCAAGGACGAAGTGGAACGCATGGACAATCGTCCGAACTATATGACGGTTCCCGCAGCATTGAAAGAATTGGACAAAATTGAGATGGTGAGGCAATATGATGGGGTATATCGACTTGATCATGCCCTAACGAAGACTCAGAAGACGATTCTGAAAGCTTTTGGGCTGGACAGTGATGTTGTTCACACCACATCGGTGACCATCAGCGAAACTCTTGGTGGCAAGGCTGGAGCTGCACAATCTGGAGGGAGAAAACATGGCAAGAACTAAGACAATGGCCTCTATTGATGCAAAGATTGTAAAGGCTCAGACAACTGTTGAAAAGACGAAAGCCAGATATGATGTTGCAATTGCTGAACTTGAAGCACTCTATGCTGAGAAGAGAGATCTTCAGGTGAAGGAGCTGGCAACTGCGATCGAGAAAAGTGGGAAGTCCTACGAGGATGTCCTGACTTTTGTTAAGAGCGGGAAACGTTGACCGGTCGTTGTTCACTTTGAGTAATAAAATTTCAGGAAGTTAAGGTTTACAGCTGGAGGTCCGTTAAAATTCTTAACTGACGGAGTTAGGAACCTTAATTCCCACCTTGTTTATCACGAGGCTTAGTCGGGTAGCGGAATGTCTAGTGTCTTGAGAATATGCTTCTGCTTCTTGGTAGCCTCGGAAACTATGCTCCTGTAGCGACCTGAGTACTTGATCCGTGTCAGCGTTTCCATCTCTCGCAGCAACTCGCGTACCGTATAGTCACGGATTAGTGAAGTCTCCCTCATCTTCTTCCGAATGGCACTTATCAGGATGACTGCAACAAACTGTATGAACAACCTGCCGTCGACTGTGGCGGAAGAGTGCATGCGCAGGCGTTTCATGTCGAGTGTATTCTTCAGGTCATCGAAACATTTCTCCACCACATCCTTGTCCCGATATACCTGCATGGCCTTTACAGGATCCTTGATGCCATGGGAAATAAGTGCCTGGAATCCGGCATAGCGCTTGATGTAGGTCGAGACAGCCTCCGTGTTGAAGGCAACCCTCTGCCCCCTCTTGGGGGTGGTCGTAATGATAAAGTAGGTGTCATACGCCTCTTGGTGGGCTGCAACAGCAGTCCCTGATTCAAGCTCCTCTTTGTAACCCAACAGCTCTTCATTGAACCGGTCGATGGCCACAGCCCTGTTCATGGCATTGAAATAGAGATGAAGATAACAGCGTCTTCTCTCTTCCCCCCATGGATAGAGGGAGGAGTGCACATACAGCACTTCATCATCTACCTTCTGGTATCCTTCAGGACCGTGGATCGTGTCATACACCTTGTCCACCGCCTTCTGTACCCACTTGTTGTTCATCGGCACGGCCAGGGTGAACTTGTCCCTATTCGCAACAAGGGCATCTACGTTCTTCTTGCTGTAGAACCCCTTGTCCATTATGTAGTGCAGGTTCCCTACATCCAGCATCTTGAAGTGCTCGAGCAGGTTTTCCAGCGTACTGACGTCAGTGATGCTTCCGCTCAGGCGATGGTAGTACACAGGAAGCTGTGACTTCTGGCCGTAGAGCATGGCCAGATTGAGCTGGGGCAGCCTTTCCTTGTCCCTGTTGTGCCCATATTTGATATACTCATTCAGTTCCGAATAGCTGCTGACGCTGGTGATGTCGTAACAGAGGTAGTCGTGCTCCACCACCTTGTCCATCCACTTGAGGAAGAAGGATTGTTTCTTGTCTGTACCCAGCTTTCCAAGAAGCTCACTGATACGCTGACTGGACAGAGAAGAGGCAATGGCAGGCTCATGGCTTCTAGCCCAGGCTTCACAGTGGCTCAATGCTCCTCCCATCACACACAGGTAATAGGACATCACCAATATCTGACGATGGGAATCATCAAAGACCGACTTCAATATCCTGGTCAGGCCAATCCTCTTGGCAAAGGCATCCAATACCAACATAGGTCCGATGACTTGGGCGCTGGCGGTAACAGACGGGTCAAGGGCAGCAGCAGTGGGACCTGTCAGCCTCTTGGAGGGGACGAACTCTCCGGTCTTTGGATCAAGCTTACCGACACACACCCGTTTGCTGCGTGCCTGTTTCTTCTCTTTGTCCCAATAGGCCTGGGACTCATAGACATAGGTTATCCCCGTCTTTTTGTTCAGTTGCTCAACGCGATGTGCCATGGCTCATACCTCGTGATAATTATCACGATAAAAGAGCCGGAAGTCAACCATAAAAGAGCTTTAATTTGAATAATTAACAGGAATTATAAGAATCCTAGTGATAATTCAGCCGGGAATTAAGGTTAGGAAGCCACCCTCCCCCTCCTAGCAACAACAATTTCCTAACCATTACCTTCCAGCCTCTTTCTCATCTCTTCCAATTCTTCCAACTGCCCCATATCCATCCAGGCTTTCTCACTGACTGGATATACACCTACTCTCCTGCCAATAGAACGATAGTAATCCATAATCTCAGGAAAACTGATAGATTCATTGTCTGTCAACTGTTCAATCACTTCTGGTTCTACGATGTACAAACCTGCATTAGTAAGGAAAGAAAACCTTGGCTTTTCTGAGAAGGATTCTATCTCACCCTCACTAGACATATTGACGATTCCGTAAGGGATGACGACATTCTTCAATGCACACACCATAGTAATAACATTGGCTTCACGAATATGTTGACGATACATACTCTCGTAATCAGCATCTATGAGAGTATCACAATTTGAGAAAAAGAATGTTCCTTCTATTTTACCTTTAAGTAAGGACAGACCTCCTCCTGTACCTAAAGGAATATCTTCATCAGTGAACTGTAACGAGTATTTTGTTGGGTAATCAGCAAAAAATGCTTTTATAAGGTTCTTTTTATGATTGACAATAACGTGAAAATCATTACATCCATATTTCTTGAATCGTTCCATAATCAAAGACAAAATTGGGTCATCCCCGATAGGAATGAGCGGCTTTGGTAAAATTTTTGTATATGGGTAAAGCCTAGTTCCAAGTCCTCCAGCATTAATAACCACAGGAAGTTTTAAATTAGCTTCTTTTATAAGTTCAACATCATCAGCGAATAATAATGACTCAATAAGTCCTTCTTTATTCAAAAGAGGAATTGCAATAATTGAATGCTCTTTCATAATAGACTTTGCTTGATGACGTGTTTCTTGAGTTACAAATTTTGGATTATATGTTGCTATTTGACTAATAGATCCATCTAAACTTCCATTCTTGATAAGATGTCTTCTAATATCACCATCTGTAATTACAGCCTTTAATTTACCATTCGGTGCAATCATTAGAATTCTTTTTCCTGTACTATCCAATCGTTCTAAAGCCGATCGAATCGTATCGTGCTCTTCAATAAAAAGCTTTTCGAGTGCTATCATATAATTAAACCATCCTATTCAAACAGTCAATCACCCGATCAATATCCTGTTTAGCTAAATTGGTGCTACAGGGGACATTAACGATATGTCTTTGGTAATCAATTGCCTTTGTAATCTGGAATGTCTTGAATCTCTGATAGGGAATCTGCTCATGAATAAGTCCCCAAATCGGTCTTGTTTGAATATTACATTTTGAAAAATTCTCAATTACTTTATCTCGAGACAATGGAAAATCATCATCAAGATAGATTGAATAAAACCAATAGTTTGGTCGAGTATCTGATCGAAAAGGAAGAAGCTTCAGATTGCCGATATTACTCAAATGTTCTTTGTAGTATTGATAGTTTTCTTGCTTTTTTTCTATAAATGATTCTAGTTGCTCCATTTGGGCAAGCCCTAAGGCAGCCTGCAAATTGGTCATGCGATAGTTGAAACCCACCTCATCATGTAGAAAATTGACCTCATCACTTTTGGCTTGAGTTGTTAAATGTTTGGCATGCCGAAGTAATTCTAAGTCATTGGATACCATTATTCCCCCACCGCCGGTTGTAATGATCTTGTTTCCATTGAAAGAATAGACACCAATAAATCCGAGAGTTCCCGCATATTTACCAATATAGGGCCCTTCAAGATAATATGTGCCAATGGCTTCGGTTGCATCCTCGATTACTTTGATGTAAAACCCCTCTGCAATCTTAAGAATTCGCTCAAGGTTTGCCATGTTCCCAAAGACATGTACCACGACCAAAGCTTTTACATGTTTACCTGATGTATTGCTTATAAGTTTTCCATCCTGTAAGCTACATTCTTCTATGCAAAAGGCTTCAAGCTTATCTGGATCAAGACAGAGGGTGTCATCACAATCCATGAATACAGGATCAGCACCGATGTATCTAACAGGATTTACAGCTGCGATAAAGGTAAGAGTAGGAACCAATACTTCATCAGCTGCAGTAACTCCTGCAAGCAATAGTGCTGTATGAATACCGGATGTTCCATTCTGACAAGAGACAGCCCCTGGAGCATGCACATAATCTGCAACAACTTTCTCAAAGTCGTTTACATACGGACCACCTGTGGAAACCCATTCTGTTTCTACTGCTTTTGACACATAGGAAAGTTCATTTCCTTTAAGATTTGGTATAGACAATGGAATGAATGTTTCAGACATAGAGTACCTTTAGATATTATATATATCTGTTTTGTAGTTATTAAGATTCTTCTTTAGAAAATCAATAGTTTCAGCTAGTCCTTCTGAGAGAGAGAATCTTGGTTCCCAATGAGTCAATTTCTTAATTTTTTGATTTGATCCTAACAATCGATTGACTTCGCTCCTTTCTGGTCGTAAGCGTTCTTCATCGCAAATGATTCTCGATTTTGGATTAATTTGCTTTATTAACTCACCGGCAAGTTCCCCGATTGAGATTTCCTGTTGTGTAGCAATATTAATTTCCTCTCCAATAGTTTTTTCTGACTTTGCTATTTCAATAAAACCTTGAACCGTATCTTTCACATAATTGAAATCTCTGGTTGGAGATAATGCACCTAGCTTAATTTCTTCTTTTCCTGCTAATAATTGTGTAATTATTGTCGGAATCACAGCTCTCGCTGATTGTCTAGGTCCATAGGTATTGAATGGTCTAACAATGGAGACAGGCAGTTCAAAACTTCTATAAAATGATTCCGCTAATCTATCGGCACCAATCTTTGTTGCAGAGTAAGGAGATTGTCCCTGAAATGGATGATTTTCATCAATAGGAACATACTTAGCTGTACCATAGACTTCAGAAGTGGATGTAACCAATACTCTAGAAGTTCCCAACTCTTTAGCGGCTTGTAATACATTGAGTGTACCCTTGATATTTGTATCGACGTAGGTATCAGGGGAATGATAACTGAAGGGAATGGCAATCAGTGCTGCAAGATGGTAGACTTCATCAATACCTTTCATAGCCTGCTTTACACCATTGGGATCTCTGATATCTCCCTGAAAGATTTCTATCTCGGAGAGAATCTCTTTGGGAAGAGTGTCGAGCCAACCCCAAGTGTTAAAAGAATTATAAAGAACGAATGCACGTACTTTATGTCCATCACGAACTAATGTTTCTGTAAGATGGCTTCCGATGAAACCATCGGAACCTGTGACTAGTATTTTACTCATAGTTTTCCCTAAACCAACAACACGAAGCATCATCGTCATTATGGTTTGAATAGTTAATCAATAATTCTTAATATTAATGGTGATATAAAAAGTAATTAGTACAAATGCAATTAAACATAATATAAATCTTAGCGGCCAATTGATCTTAAACAATCTATTTCCCATCACATAGGAAATCGCCGACATCCATATATGCGACACAATAGTAGCTATTGCAGCGCCATTAATCCCATACATTGGAATCAATAGCAAATTCATCACAATATTAATGATAGCACTTGATCCAGTGATAAATGGAAGCCAATGAGTCTTTTTATAGAAAAATATTGAAGACGAGAAAAAGTAATAGAAGCTACCTGCATATACAGACAATAGCAAATAGGGGAATATCGAACTTACATCCTTAAATTGCACCCCCGCAAAGACTGTAAGAAAAGGGCCACCAATAACAATACCAATACAAGTAGCGATAGTAAGCATTATAAGCCAAAACTTGAAAGTTTTAACTATATGTATCTCTCTTGATTCTCCTCCTGATTCCATTAACTCATAATAACTAGGCTGAAACGCTTGGTTGAAGGCTGTCACAAACATTTGCAATACTGTTGCTACTGATATTCCTAGCGAATAAATACCCAACTCAGATATCGGTAGATAATGCTCAAGCATTAGTCGATCGATGAAATTATGGACTATACCCATTAATGAATATAATACAACAGGAAATCCAAATCTGATGGCATATTTGAGAGAGTCTTTTGAAAAACATGGATTGAAGTTCGTCGCGTAGAGAAAAAAGTAGCATGGTAAAAATATTATTAATAATCCAATGGCATTTCCTGCTATACGACCCAAAGCCCCTAGTTTAAAAAACACAATTAAAAATATGGTAAAAAGGCTCGTTAAAAGAAATGTAAAAAGGCTTATCATAGAAGCACTAAGAAAGTTATGTTTCATCCTTAGAAAGGAAATTGCATTATTGTTCAAAACAGATAATAAAACAGCTAAAAAAGTTACACTAAGATAAGGATGGAAAGGAATTTTTTCGCTACCAATAGTCCATCCGTAAAAATACCCAAAAAACAACAGGGGGAGTAATATAATTAAAAAAAAACCTATAATTACAATATTTATTGTATAAAAAAAACTCCCAACCAGCTCTTCATTATCTTTATGTTCGTAATAATACCGTGTCTGAGCTCCAAAAAAACCAAATCCTAATATAACTACAAATAATTGATAAATAACTTGTAAATACCCTACTATTCCATATTCTAATGGATTCAATATTCTTGTGTAGACAGGAATTAAGAAAAATCCCGAGGCACTAACCAAAACGTTGCCAGAGGAATAAATCAAAACGCCTTTTAAAACTTTTTTTAATGAATACTCATTATTAATCAATGACTATTTTCCTTTACTACCATATTATTTACTTGTAAATATTTGTATTGCACTGATTGTTTATCATACAATCAAAATCCACAAATTCATATGCATCAATTAAGCTATCGGTTGTTGCATTAAATATCCTTGAACCAATTTTTCGAGACTCTTTCTCCAAAGCGTAATGATCGAACAATGCTTGAGAAGAATACATCAAATCAAAGCCTCGCTTATAACCAATATTCTCATGGGCTAAATTACTTTTATAAAAATGTGCTTGAGCAGGCTTTGCAAACTGATTAAAATCACAACCTAATAGATAAATTTCACTGAAACCCATATATAATGCCCATTTAATACAATGACATACTACATTTACAGATCCAGTGGGTAATCTTGAGAAATCATAACTTGTAAAATCTCCATACTGTCTAAGTAAAGAAAAGGAGAAGTATATCTCCCCTAGACAATCATTAATTTCGTTCAAGGTACTGATTGCCCAATGTTCAACTAATAAATTAGTATCACACGATTGGGCTAGAAATTTAAAAAAATCAATATTTTCTGCACTTAAAAAACTTCCATCAATTATACAATAATAATCTGGATGTAATTCTTGATATAAATCACTTTTTGCAAAAAAATTTACTGTGAAAATTTTCTCATTCTGAATTTTCGATAAATCAACGGTATTTAAGGAAGGACCATTCCCCAGAACAAAACATCTTTCACCCAAATGCTTGTTCTTTAATTCAAGGTTTCTCTTTGTATACTTCTTTATTTTTCTAAAACTTGTATAAAAATGTATTATTTGATAAAAATTTACTAGTCTATAAAAATTATTTAACACAATTTTTTTTTTATCCATCACAATTCCTTTTTTGTATTTTTATAATATCGAAAACATTTTACTAATTTCCTTAGGAAAAAATTTGTGAGTACAGACTCAAAATATTTTTCCCATTCTCCTCACCCGAATACTTGTCTCTTCCAATCTTTCTACCAACAGTAGAGAATCGTTCAGCAAGCTCAGTATCATCAAAGATTTTCCCTATATAATACGGAATCATATACGGTTCATCTACAGGATAGATGAATCCATTTTCCCCATGTTTGATAAAATCTTTGACGCCACCAACATCAGAACTAACAACAGGAGCTCCTACAACTAAGCCCTCTCCAACTGAATTGGGAGAATTCTCTATTAAGGAAGCAGACAGAAACACATGAGCGTTTTTTAGGTTTTGAACCACTTGTTGTTCATTTTGGACACCTAAGAATGTTACATATTTATCTAGCTTGTATTTCTTGATTTGATGTTTAAGATACCATCCTAATGGAGACCTTCTTAGCAAACTTTTTATATTTGATTTGCCAATAGGATTATTTCCTCCAATGTACAAATGTGTATCAGGATATCTCCTAATTAACTCAGGTAAGATCGGAAGTACTAGATGAAGACCCTTTACTTGACTTGAGCTCTGTGAAAAATAGACTGAATGTTTAATACATTCCTCAAATTTCCATTGAGATGATTCTTCATAAAAAGAAGACCTTAAGGTTTCTCCACAATGAATGTAATTAACTGATGGATTGATTTTCTTCGTACAAGCTTCATCCCATTCAGTTCTACCCATTACGTAACCAGACTTCTGAATCGAGATAATCTCACTTTTACCTGCTCGTTCAAATCTTTTTGCCTGTCCATGAATGGTACTTCTTAACAAAGATGAAGGTACGAATAGATGTTTGGCCCAAAGAGGAAAACCAGTTTCACAATGTTTAGCTATAACTGATACCATTCCTTGAATATGGATGATAGTTTTCTCTGGTTTATTAAAACACTCAATTGCAATGCGAGAGTGGGGCATCTCAGTTCCAAAAACGTGCAGAATATCTGGATTTGTTTTCTTAATAATATCGTTCAAGTGCCTATATAATAGTCTTTTCTCTATTGCCTTAATTTTGAGTACTTTTAGTACTCTTGGTAATGAAAATCTATAGTAGCTAGAGTTTTCATATTTTCCCTGTATTTTTTTTAGCTTGTAGCTAACAGGGAATGCCATTGCAAGTTCAATTGAGTCGTCAGCTTTGAGGCTTTCATAAGCCCCTGAGAGCCACCCACCACCACCAGCGTACTTCTTGTTTTTCTCCAAAGGGAAAGGACATATATTACTAACCCACAATATTTTTAACATAACATTTATCCCTTCTTAGGTTTCTTGCCAGTTTTAAATATGAAAGGGAAGCCACAAACACTACAATTGATAATGTAAAAGAAGATAAAACAGTATTAATTGTTGAAAGAATGATGAATCCGAGCCACATTATTTTAATTGAATTATTCCAATGACCTTTGTATTGGAAATTGAATTGAAATTTTTTTACTATGAAATATATATTATAGATAAACACACCGCCAAACATGCCTAGAATAGCCAGAGAATCAAGAATGGATGAATGGCCACCCGTATTTCCATATGAAGCATTAATCAATCCCCCAAATATGGGACTTTTAATAAATGAAAATAAGCTTATAAGATATCTGTCTTCTCTATCGGTAAAACCTAAATATGAATCTTTGTACCTGAACGTACTATAGAATCCCTCTAACTGGTTTACAAGATAATGTAAGTTTCTAGAAATTAGATATTCTAAAATCCTATCCCAGAAAAAGGCAAACACGGCTATTATGAGAATTGATACTAACACGAAAGAGAAAATAATAGAGAACTTTTTCTTCTGAAAAAAAATATATACCAACAATGGCAAAAGGACGGATAAGATTGCGGCCATAGTATATTGAGAGGCAATTATACAAATATAAAATATTATTATACTAGTTAATTTCAAAACTCTATTAATAATATTAAATTTAAAATCTCCAAACAAAATAGGAAGAAATAGGACTAAACTATAAATAAATTCATATCCTCCAATATTCATTAATCGATAAAATTTTAAAGGATAGAGGTCATTCCTTCCGGTTGCAAGTTGTCTCGAAGCAAAAGGAAATTGATGTAACCCAATAATTGTGGTTACACTAGTCAATAATAAAGAAAGTAGAACAATATTTAAAAGTAATTTGTGGAACTTGAAATCGTGAAATCGTGACAGAGAAATCATCATCAAAAAAGGAATCCAGAACCAAAAACTAATAAATATATTTTGAAAATAACTTGTCCCAATCTTTTCCTTTACAAGATATGTTGCACTTAGAAAGAAAAAAATTAACACTGATTGAAAAAATAACGTTAGTATAACTGAATATGGCGATGTCACAAAAAATAGGACAAAAAATACCATTACATACGCAACTCTAACTATCGGAGCAATACTTTGAAAAATTGGAAGACAAAAAAATAACACCAAAGCGACTGTTGCAACATTACAAGCTATATTTCCTTTAGCTAAAACATTCCTCATTTATCTAACTGCCACACTGTCTCATTCACTATCTTCGCATAGCTCTGTATCAGCCTGACTACCTTCACCGACACGTTGGTGTCATGGTAGTCATCTGGCATCTCAGTCTTTTCCTTGTTGTCCCTCATCGTAACAACCATTTCAAGGGCTTGCTCAATGTCCTTGGTGGTAACACCACCAATTACAACAGTTCCCTTGTCCAAGACTTCAGGTCTTTCCGTGCTTGTTCTGATAAGCACTCCTGCAAAATCCAGCATTGCTGACTCTTCACTGAGGGTTCCACTGTCTGACAGTACACAGTAGGCATTCATCTGTAGCTGGTTATAATCAAGGAACCCAAATGGCTTGAGACTCTGTACCAAGGGATGGAACTGGAAGTTCCGCTGCTCTATAAACTTCTTACTTCTTGGATGGGTGCTGTATATTACCGGCATCTGGTAGGTCTCAGCAATGTCATTAATGGCAGTCATCAACGACATGAAGTGTTCTTCGTCATCGATGTTCTCTTCTCGATGGGCTGAGACAAGGATGTAGTGGTTCTTCTCAAGGTTCAGTCTCGCAAGCACATCACTCTTCTGGATTCCTTTCCTGTGGTTGTCCAATACTTCTCTCATTGGGGAGCCGGTGACAAAAATTGTCTTGCCATCCAACCCCTCAGAAAGAAGATATCGTCTTGAGTGCTCAGTATAGGGAAGGTTGATGTCACTGATATGGTCCACAATCTTCCGGTTGATCATCTCGCTGACATTCCAGTCCCAGCAACGATTGCCTGCTTCCATATGGAAGATGGGGACCTTCAAGCGCTTCGCGCTGATGGCCGACAAGGCACTGTTAGTATCACCCAAGACCAGCAGTGCGTCGGGCTTCTCCTTCTGGATAACCTCATAGCTCTTGGCTATAATATTGCCCATTGTCTCTCCCAAGTCCTTCCCCACACTCTCTAGATAGTAATCTGGGGCACGCAGCCCCAAATCCTCAAAGAACACCTGGTTGAGCGTATAGTCCCAGTTCTGCCCAGTATGAACCAGGATGTGGCTGAAGTACTGGTCACACTTCTGTATGACTGCACTGAGACGTATAATCTCGGGTCTTGTCCCAAGTATGGTCATCACCTTCATCTTATCCATACCATTCACACCTTCTCGAATATCGTATCCGGCTTGCCCGGATTGAACGGCTCATTGGCCCACATCAATGTGACCAGATCGGCATCTCCTAGGTTGCTGATGTTGTGGGTATACCCAGGGGGAATGTCCACAACCTCAAGATTCTCCCCTGACACGTGGTAGTCTATCACCTCGGTGGTCCCGATCTTCCTGAACTGGATCAATCCCTTGCCGCTTACCACCAGGAACTTCTCATTCTTGGTATGGTGCCAATGGTTGCCCTTGGTGATGCTGGGTTTGGAGATGTTCACCGAGAACTGACCACGCTCTGCTGTTCTGATGATTTCGGTGAAGGACCCCCGGTCGTCACTGTTCATCTTCAAGGGATAGCTGAACCGATCCTCGGGAAGGTAACTCAGGTAGGTGCTGTATAGCACCTTTTCAAAGCTGGAAGCCATATTAGGTACTGACAGATTGTTCCGGCTCTCCCTGAATCCCTCAAGGAGCTCCATAATCCTTCCCAGCTTCACGGTATGTACCGTGGGGACCTTGCAGAACCCATCTTCCTTGAGCACGTCCCCTTTCAGGGCAGACATGAAGCTTTCCAGCACATCATCTATATAGACCAGGTTCATGACCAACCCAGGGTCATTTATCTTGATGGGCAAATCCCTTGCGATGTTGTAACAGAAGGTGGCTACCGCACTATTGTAGTTGGGCCGGCACCACTTGCCGAACACATTGGGAAGGCGGTAGACGTATACAGGAGACCTTGTCTCATCTCCATAGGAGAAGAGCAGGTCCTCACCTGCTTTCTTGCTCCTGCCATATGGATTGTATAATTCTGCCTGGATGGAGGAAGTGATGAGGATGGGGCAGGTATTGTTATGTTTCTTCAGGGAAGCAAGCAAGGTTCTGGTGAAACCGAAGTTGCCTTCCATGAACTCCGTCTCTTCCTTGGGTCGGTTCACACCGGCAAGGTGGAAAACAAACTCACAATCCTTGGTGAAGGACTCCAGAAGGCTTTCCTCAGTATCGATGTCATAAAGGTACAGGTCTTCATTGCCCCCGTTGCGTAATTCACAGACAAGGTTCTTCCCCACAAAGCCATTTGCACCGGTTACCAGTATCTTCATGCTAGCGGTTTTCCCATGCTTGCAGCTCTTCTTGGATGTATTTCAGACCGATCAGCCTTTCCTTGATCTGGGGGACGGTCAGCAGCTGGGTGTTGTTGGAGTTGAACTCCGTCAGGGTATTACATACCTCTGTGCCATCAGAGAAGTACTTGTCATAGTTCAGGTCACGGTTGTCGGCAGGTACCCTGTAGAAGTTACCCAGGTCCATGGCATTTGCACACTCCTCATTGGTGAGCAGTGTCTCATACATCTTCTCCCCATGCCTGATACCGATGGTCTTTATCTCATTATCTGCGTGGAAGAGTTCCTTCACTGCCTGGGCAAGGTCACCTATGGTACTTGCAGGTGCCTTCTGTACCAGGATGTCCCCGGTATGTGCATGCTCATAGGCATAGAGGACCAGATCAACTGCCTCTTCCAAGGTCATAATGAAGCGGGTCATGGAGGGGTCAGTCACTGTCAGGGGCTTGCCTGCCTTGATCTGCTCAACAAAGAGAGGGACCACGGACCCTCTGGAGCAAAGCACGTTGCCGTACCGTGTACCACAGATAAGTGTCCGGTCCTCGGAGACAGTCCTTGACTTGGCAACGAATACCTTCTCCATCATTGCCTTGCTGGTTCCCATGGCATTGATTGGATAGGCTGCCTTGTCGGTGGATAGGCATATGACTTTCTTAACCCCTGTATTGATGCAAGCTGTCAACACATTATCAGTACCGATGACATTGGTTTTTACCACTTCCATGGGAAAGAACTCGCAAGAAGGAACCTGTTTCAGTGCCGCTGCACTAAAGACGAAGTCGACACCACCCAGGGCATCGCGGATGCTACGATAATCGCGTACATCCCCGATGTAGTATTTGATCTTGTCATTCTTATAGAAATGACGCATATCATCCTGTTTCTTCTCGTCTCGGGAGAATATCCGGATCTCTGCTATGTCGGTATCCAAAAAACGTTCCAGTACGGCATTACCGAAAGAACCCGTGCCTCCGGTGATGAGCAGGGTTTTGTTATGAAATAAGTTGATCATAATAACTTCCCATGATTCTTAGCATACAAATGGTCCTCGAACTCTGATAACAATTTTTCTGCTTGTACTCGTGGATTCTTATGTTTTAAAATAAATTCTTTAGCTAATTGCCCCTTTTCTGTCAATTCATTTGCATTCTTTTTTAAAACATTCAAGAGTGCCTTTTTTATCCCTTCAACAGATTCATCATTGATACAATAAATATATTTAAAATACTCATCTGGAATTCCTGCAAGTCTTGTCGATAAAACTGGAGTACCTGAAGCCATGTACTCAAGAGTTTTTGAAGGACAAGAATATAATGTATATTCCTCGGTCGAAGGCCGTGGATTAACTAATAGATATGCCTTTTGCATCATAATAAAAGCATCATTAGGTGATACAGATCCAACAAAACTAATGCAATCATGTTTTACCTGCATCTCTTTTAAAAATGGCACCATATCTCCATCTCCAATGAAACATAATTTATAACCAGAAATCGAAGCTAATAGAAAAGCTTCTACCAAGAGATTAATATTGTATTTTCTTGAAAGATTTCCCGCATATAGACAAATCTTATTTTCATTTTCTTCATGGTTTTTTTCAATGTAGGTGTAATTATTTGAATTGATAGCTCCTTCAATTACAACCCAATTATTTTTGTTCTTAATTCCCAAGTATTCAGCCATTTGTTTTGTATACAATGCAAAAAAATCAATATATTTATTAGCATTTTGAATTCTAACCCAATCAATTTTCTTTAGTATTCGTTTTATGAAGAAAGACATATCCATATTCAGAGGAAGGTCAGGTACATACATAATAATTTTTGTATTAGGAATTATTTTCTTAATCCTCAATGCCGCCTTTATATATGGATAATGCATTTCATATATAACAACGATGCAATCATCAGATGCCTTATTTCGTCTAGCCCACTTGCCAGCTTTTTTATATAAAGAAAATTCTCTCAACATAAAATTGAGTATTGGAAGGTTCAAATACCCAACATGGTAGCCAATTCCTTTATTCTTTTTCTTAAAAGAAAAACTCCTCACGTATAATATATTCCTAATAGGGAAGAAAGGAACTCTTATTGAACTTAAAATATCAAAAGAAGAATTCAAAGCTTCTTCTAACCCCACAATCAGGTGTTTTTGAGCTATATAGGCAGATGATGGGCTAATATTTTTATCTAATAAATATAAGCTGAATGAGTCTGGAACTATTTTTCCAATCCACAAAAATTTCATATTTTTCCTTTCAGATGATATTCAGCTAAGAATAAAAATTTACCTCGTGCTCTCCACACTCTCGCAAAAAGGATTTGGATTACCGGTAATTATTTTGCATGCATCAATCGTCTTAACAAGGGTTATCATTCAGTAATAACTTTTAAAGGATTACGAGGCTGCAGCCTGTTTGCTTGGCTCTTGAAAGACTTTGGTAGAAATTGTATTGGATGGACAGTTTCTGTTCCTGTCTTGATAACCTGAATTTCTTGTTTTTTGTACATAGACAGAGAAGCTGGTCTCAAGTCACCGGCAGTCCATGCTTGGCTCGTCTTTTTCGCAACTCCCTTTCCACCAACTTCGGTATGTCGTCACGCAGGTCCTTTGCCTTCATGACACCGAATATGTAGAAGAGTTTCTGCACCTCCAAGGGCAGCTCGCACCACTGGCCCTTGTCGAACGTCTTGCCCTTGGGCTTTCTCCATTTTACATTGAAGACCTCGTCCCTCACGTCATTGAAGGAGTACTTGTCAAAGAGGAGGTACTCGTCCATTCTCCTGCGGATCCACATCTCCAGGATGGTGGTGAGGTAGACAAGGAATATCTTTCCATCGAGATGTTCCTCAAGGCTGTGCCGGGGCCTTCTCATCCTGGTCTTGTAGCACTCGTAGTCCTTCTCCACATAGTCCCTGTTCCTGACAAGGGCGAGGACCTTTTCACAGGAGAGGCCTACAGGGCCAAGGAAGCCGAAGAAGCCGCACTCCTTCATCTTGTCCCTTTGTGCTTCAAGGTTGTTGGTGACACCGATAACCTTGCCCTTAGCATCATACTCGAGGTCAAAGTGCTTGCCGTAGAAGTTGTTTTTTTTGTAGAGGCTGCTGTCTGCTTCAAGATTTTCCTTCTTTGCAGCAAACTTGCGGGCAAGCCTCTGCTGGTCCTCCGCCTGCTTCTGCGAGTCATGGAAGAGATAGAGGGCAAGGTCATGACTGTTGGGACCGCGTCCCCTTCTGGAGGCAGCTATGCTGATGGTCTTTGACCAGGCATGCATGCCAATGGACGGGTAGAAGTTTTCAGTGTCAAGAATTACATCATATGCTTCCAAGATGGCCTCTGCATAGAAGGGGGCGTTCAGCGGCATCCCCATGATGAACCGGAAGCCGCTTTTCAGCAGCATCACTATGACGGCAAGGCTGTAGAACCCCCTGTCCATGAGCAGTATGGTACCCTTGCGAAACTCAGCGCTCTTGAGCTCCTTCAGGGTAACCTCGAGGACATTCTTGTCCGAGGAGTCGCCGGGCAGGGAGCGGTAGTACAGGGCGATGCCGGTGACGGCATCACAGATCATCAGCAAGTTGACCTGGGCCATGAGATCATCTTCCTTGTTCTTGCCGAACTTCGCAGCCTCCAGCATTGTCGAGAAAGTCGATATCGAGGACGTATCCAGGGCAAGTACAACCATATCCTCAAGAGGGTTCTTTTCCTTCCTCTTCGCAGAGGTCCTCCTCTCAAAATCACCGAAAAACCGTTCGGTGGACTCCGGGTCCACAGCCTTGAGGGCCTTGGTTATGCTGTATTCGGTCGGTGCATCCACCATGGTATGCCAGCACACATCATGGAAGTGCTTGGGGCTGTACAGTGCCCTGTCGGGATAGCTCATCATCGCCTCTGCTATTGAAAGCTGTTGCTGCCAGTCGGAAGGAAAAACCTTCTTCAGGGACTGCCATACACCACTTTCCTTTGCTGCAGTCTCGAGCAGGGCGATGAAGCCGAACATCTTGGAATCATAGGTGTCGACATCCCCCCTGGTGTACAGGGAAAAGAAGGGCTCATCGACCAATCCTGTCTCCATCTGCTCCTCTGCAGTGAATGATAAAAAGGTCTTGTTGGGCGTGAACTCGCCCTTGCTGTCGATCTTTCCAATGCACTTTTTCTTTACTTCAGGGTAATCCTGGCCCGGAATGTAGACAGAATGCCCCCAGTAGAGATAAGTGACGTTGCTTTTCTTGTTTTTATGCCGAATAAGTGTATTTTTCTTCATAGTGTATGTACAAGATTGTACATATAAAACATGAGTGAGTCAACCTGTAAAGAGGCTAATAAGTCATTTAATGATAGTGATATATGAATTTAATGAGGCTGGAAGAATCTTCCTATGTACAAAAATAGAGAAATTTAGGTTGATAAGAAGATAACCAGTAAAATATTGAAAGAGCTACAATTGCAGCCATAAATCCAGAGTTTCCAGATTATTGCTGACACTCCAGTCTATTTTGTGGACAATCCTCTCTAGACTTTTTCTGGTTTTTCACTCCAGAACAAATCTTAAATCCATATCCCCAATCCACTTTTTACTACACAACCTCTTGTGTATCAAATAAATATTTTATTATACTTCTCTACCGATGCAATCACATGTCTAGCCATAAAGTAAACTGATCCTATAGGGTTAATACCAATAAATCTGAAAACCTTATATGTCATCTTAATTGTTTTAATCTTATTTCCAGATTTTGAGTTTCTAGAAATTCTATAGATAAGCAAGGGCTCATTAACACCATACGCAATAACACCTAATTTTAAAATTCTTAACCAAACTGCATAATCTTCATGTATCTCATCTTTTTCCATTTTAATTTTTTCAAAATACTTTTTCTTTACAAGGACTGAAGAACATGAGATTACATTCTGATTTCTGAGTTTCTTATAACTTACTTCTTCAGGAACTTCAAACATCCCTTTATAAGGTTCACCCTCTTCATTTATATATGAGGATCCAGTGAATACGAATTCTGCGGCTTTCTTTTCTACGATTTCAATCTGCTTTTCTAGTTTAGTTGATTCCCACATATCGTCACTGTCTAAAAAAGCTATCCAATCGCTGGATGCCAGTTCTATTCCTCTGTTTCTGGTAGCAGAAACACCCATATTTTGTTCATTTTGCATGCATCTGATTCTAGGATCTTTATTTCCGAATTCATTAATTACCTGCAAAGTATTATCTTTTGATCCATCATCTAAAACTAAAAGTTCCCAATTCTGATAAGTTTGGGCAATGACTGAGTTTATAGCTTCTACAACGTACTTTTCACAGTTATACGCTGGCATTACTATACTCAGTAGCGCTTCTTTCATTCTCATTTCCTTGCCTCCTCTGTTTTTAGAATTGACTCTCTAAATTCACAATCTCTATAGTTACCCTCATATTCTGATATTTTCAAGTCATAAATTAAGTCACCAAATACCTTATTTACCGTACTTATATTTAGTAGCCTTAATAAGGGATTGAATAACTTGGTCATCATAATCTTCCTTCCACGGGCCTCAGCAATCAATCTAACCAACTCACTTGTATTCACATACACAGCATTCTGCGGTAAGAACAATCCACCGCTATAGTTATTAATTAGCTGTTTAATTAGCTCTGATAAATTGTCTATGTAGATCATGCTGCGTTTGTTATCTACCTTTGGAAAGATTGGCGTCCTGAATGCTAAGCCAGCTAATCTCGAATAATTCCCCTTACACCCCTTACCGTATATCATTGGTGGCCGAAGTATAGCTATCTTAAAATTATCGCTTTCTAGCATTTTAATCTCTTGCTCGGCCTGAAGCTTAGATTTTCCATAACTGTTTTTAGGCTTTGGAACGGTTTCTTTATTGATGACTCCAGTATCCATACCATAAACACTCATTGAACTAAGAAAGATAAATTGAGAAACTCCTGCTTTTTTTGATACCTTAGCTACTTCGATTACTAAATCACGATTAACTTTAAAGAATAAATCGCGATTATTTCGAGTCTCTTTCACATGCGCAATCCCTGCAACATGAAACACGACTTCATATCCAGAAAAATCTCTCTTTCTCCAAGAGTCATCAATCATATCGATTGTATCGACATGATATTTCTCTGGTTCTCTGTTGAGCCAATGTTCCACGTTGGTCCCTACATAGCTATTAGCTCCGGTGATGAGAACTCTCTTCATACTACAATTCTCTTAGTCATTCCCTGTCCCACCTTCTTTCACCCCGTCACGCTTAAGGACAGAGAAGATTGTACCGAAGAAACAACGAATATCCATAAGTGGCCCAATGCGCTTAGCGTATTCACCGTCCAATTTAGCCTTTTCTTTTATAGGAAGTTCATCCCTTCCGTTTATTTGAGCCCAGCCAGTAAGACCTACAGGAACATCGTTAGCCCCATACTTGTCACGCTCTTCAATAAGATCATACTGATTCCACAAAGCAGGTCTGGGACCAATGACAGACATTTGGCCAACAATGATATTCCATATCTGAGGTAGTTCATCCAAGCTTGTCTTTCTGAGAAACTTCCCTACCTCGGTTATGTACTGTTCAGGGTTCTTGAGTTGATGAGTAGGAATATCCTTGGGGGTGTCATTTCGCATGGTCCTAAACTTCAGGATGTTGAAATGTGTCTTATGGATACCAACACGTTTCTGCTTGAAGAGGACAGGTCCTTTAGAGTCAAGCTTAATAGCGATGATAAGAATCAGGAATAATGGTGAGAGGACAATTAAGGCCAATAGAGAACAGATAAAATCAAGGGTTCGCTTTACACATAAATAGACTGGAGAAACTCCTTTTCTACTATGGTCTTTCAACTCTTCAGATTTCAAAGCTTCAGTTCCCATACGTGCTCACTTCATTCCATCACAACAGAGTGGAAGAAGAACTCACCACTCCCACCCTATGTTCATAAGTTCCCCACCACCTATTTCAGCTTTGCGCCCAAATATTGGTGTGGCTAACGTGTTCTCCAGTTTCCTCGCCCCAGTTTCAACTCATCCAACCCAATATCCCTAAACCCCTCGATTCCTGCATATTTATGCAACCTTCGAGCCCCCAGACCTTATTCCCGTATATCTATCACTAGTCCTATTCTTCAAAACGACTAAAGAAAATGTTGAAAATTAAATATCTTTCATTATACCTGAAGCAATACCCACACTTCCCAACCTTAGTAGCTAAACACTACTAATTGGAGGTCACCCATTGCACTATCAAGCAGCTCTTTCCCTATTAATGGAAGAACAACAAATCTCAATTCAAACTCTTTCTAACCGAACGAACTTCTCTGTACGTTGGCTTTCTTTAATCCTACAGGATCCAGATTGGAACCCTTGGCTAAACACACTGTTAAAGCTGTCAGAAGCCCTCAGGATCAACGTAATAACAATAGTTGAGTATGCAGAGGTCTGTAATCGGCAGGAGAACCTCAGAACCTCAGAACCTCAGAACCTCAGAACCTCAGAACCTCAGAACCTCAGAACCTCAGAACCTCAGAACCTCAGAACCTCAGAACCTCAGAACCTCAGAACCTCAGAACCTCAGAACCTCAGAACCTCAGAACCTCAGAACCTCAGAACCTCAGAACCTCAGAACCTCAGAACCTCAGAACCTCAGAACCTCAGAACCTCAGAACCTCAGAACCTCAGAACCTCAGAACCTCAGAACCTCAGAACCTCAGAACCTCAGAACCTCAGAACCTCTAAGCATTGCTCCTGAGCAGATATCATATGCCCTTAAGGCTGTTCGTCTTGAGCAAGGACTTTCCCAAACAACCCTAGCTAAGCTAACTCGTTTCCAACTGACTGCTATAAGTTTAAGAGAGCAATCACGCTATCAAAGCTATCCAGCATTGAGCACGCTGGAAATCTACTGTAAAGCCTTTGGCATTACAGTATCTTCCTTCTTGCGGTATGCCTCTTCTCTTTCTCTTATGTCTGAGGAGGCCATATCATGAACTTCCTCTCAAGAAGAGAAATCAATACTACCTATGCTTGTTATCAGAAGCCCTATATGCAAAGCGGTGACCTGCCCTATCTTGCTGAAACAGACACTTCTCGTCTGCTCAGCCTAGAAGAAGTAGCATTGCTGTTTGGCTTTGAACCAGCAGATCTAGCTGGTTTCATCCTTGCTCATCCAAGCTCAATACCTTTCCAACAATTGGGTCTGGATATATTCTTTGATCGAGAGGCTATTCTCTCTTGGTATCTACAAGCGGCACTACCCTTGTTGAAAGAGGCAAGCAGCTGAATGGTTTCAGGTTTGAAAAGGATCCATTGCACTAAGAAGAGGCTTTGGCAACAAGGCCTCTTCTTGCTTCAATGGACACCACTCTTTTCTTTCTTCTCTCTTTTTCTCAGTTCTTCTCAGTTCTTTTTTTATTCAAGATCAGTATTTCTAGCTATAGCTCTTTATCTTAATCTTTCTCTTTATCTTTATCATTATCTTCGAGCTTTCTCCCTAAAACCCCATCCCCTCAAACTCCGGCACCAGTCCATGCAGGATTGTCACCAATTCTTCCGGGCTTTTCTCTGGCAGGGAGTCTATCAGTTGGCTCAGCTCTGCCTCTGCTATCGTTGCCTTATCTACTTTTGCCTTGAAGACCAGTGTATCATCTGTTGGTATGGTTGTGTCTTTGTTGGCTAGGAGCTCTTCATAAAGCTTCTCACCAGGTCGTAGGCCTGTGACTATCACCTGGCTTCTTCCATCGCCGTAGTACTTCACCAGCTTCTGGGCAAAATCATATATCTTTACCGGCTGTCCCATGTCCAAGACCATCACTTCCCCGCCCTTGGCCATGGAAGCAGCCTTGAAGACGAGGCCTACGGCCTCGGGAATGGCCATGAAGTATCGGATGATCTCCCTATGGGTCACTGTGATGGGGACTCCGGCCTTTATCTGGTCCATGAAGAGTGGGAGCATGCTCCCACGGCTTCCCAGGACATTGCCAAAGCGCACAGCGACCATCTCGGTGTCCTTGCTGTTGAGCAGGCTTGCCATAAGCTCCACAACGCGCTTGGTGGCTCCCATGACATTGGTGGGGTTCACCGCCTTGTCGGTGGAGATTATCACTACTTTTTTTACGTTATGTGCCTTAGCACTCTGCAGGACGTTATAGGAACCACCGATGTTCGTGTTGATGGCCTCTTCCGGATAGAGCTCCTGCAAGGGTACATGCTTGTACGCTGCAGCATGGAAAACCAATTCCGGTTTGAACTGCCCAAATATCCTGTCGATCTTCCTGCGGTTCTTGACATCACACACTACCGGCACTACGAGATGGCTCCACTCCTTCTGGAAGTTGTGAAGCCTCAGCGAAAGATCATGCAGTTCTGTCTCATCAACATCAAGCAGGACCAGTTGTTTGGGATCGTAGGTAAGCAACTGCTTGCAGATCTCACTGCCTATGCTGCCACCTGCTCCGGTAACAAGGACTCTCTTGTCCCGTACCATGTCCCTGATAGGCTCCCTATCGATCTTGATGAGGGGCCTTCCCAGAAGGTCGGCATAATCAAGGCTTCTGAGGTCCAGTTCCTTGGCCCCTTCTTGCTGAATTTCAAACAAGGAAGGTATGACCATTACCTCACAGCTGTTTTCCTTGGCAGCATCAACAGCCTTGAGCATTCGCTCCTGATCGATCTCAGTGATTGCTATGATAAGTACCTTTGATCCCGTCTGCTTGAGTGCCTTGTCAAGGTCATCGACGGTACCGAACACCTTCAAGCCCAGAAGGTAAGTTCCCTGTATGGAAGGCTCGTCATCGACAAACCCTACAATATGAAAAGGGAGCTTACCCTTCTGATACTGCCTCACCAAGGTGTTTCCCAACTCCCCAGCCCCGTAGACTATGGTCCTGGGATTCCCGTTGTTGACATGCTTGTGATGGATATTGATGATATTGCGGTATATATACCGCAATCCCATCATGCAGAGAAAGGCAAAGCCATCAAAGACACTTAAAAAAGGTATCCAAGGTGACGAAAATCCAGCAAACCGTGCAAATATGAGGACCCCGACCACAAAAGGAAGGGCAAAGCCAGGCAATCCTCGGTTAAGCAGGTCAAGGGAACTTTCACTGATGCGGATCTTATAGAACTTCAATGCCAACAGGGTAAGCACCAAAGCTATGGTGTTTAGCGCAACCACCGAGTAAAAGGCAGGAGGAATAGTCCGGAATACCACCCAAGCGGCAAAGAAACCACTGGCTATCACCCACAAGCCATCAAAGCACATGAGAATGAGTATCCGCCAAATGCGTTTTGTTGAAATACTTGCCACTATACCCTCAACATGTAAATTACAGGATCACAAAAAAAGACAAAGCTTCCCCAACCCAGATTCCTCTGGCATACAGCGGTCTTTAGAAGCCCTTTTGCCAGGACGAACCTTCAGCAAAAAGTAATAGCACATATATGCACCAGATATGATATAAAAATCATATCAATTCTGTCATAAGTCCTGCGGACTAGAGCTAGCATATCATCCTTCACCTCAAGTGTAAACGTAAATAATCAAATTAGTCCCATTATAAATAATCAAAATAGTCCCATTATCACATTGATAATACTAGCTGTGAACCATACTTTCCTATCACATGGTACTAAGAACTGATTATGCTACCTGCCTAGCCCTCCTACTTGTCAGAACCAACAAACTCCACCGGCATGCTTACCTTACGCACCTCATTGGCAAACTCAAATGCCACCAGAACCCTGGAACTCCTACGGTCGACACGAAGGATCGTCCCATGCAAATCCATCAGGGGGCCTTCAAGTACCTTGATAGGCTCCCCTTCCTTGAACTCAGCCTTGCTCGGCCTGATAATACCCTTGTTGCCCATGATCCAGGCAGCATACTGCAAGTCCGCTCCTTGCAGGGCAACTGTCTTGTCAAGGTTATGCAGGAATCCGTACGAACCGGGGATTCCCTTCACTTGGTATGCATGGCCTTGCAAGTCAATCTCGCTACAGGCCAATAGGTAGCCTGGAAGAATGGGCTGGTCGGTGACCAGCTTCTTGCCCTTTCGTCTCTCAAACATCTTGCGCATAGGGTAGAAGACCTTCACATCGTTCAGGTCGCCCAGCTCCCGGGCAAAGTACTTGTTCAGGTGGGCCCGTACCTTGGCCTCGCCCCCTGTCCTGCATGCAATACAAAAGTAGTTCATAGTCGCCCATAGTATCGGTTTGACGCGAAAGTGTCACTATATGCCAAAAGCTTCCTCCAGTGCACTCCTCATCCCTTGTTCGTCAGGCTCCTTACCCGTCCATTGGTGGATGCCAAGCCTTCCCTGATTCACCAACATGCCCAACCCATCGACAGTGGTGCAACCAGATTCTTGTGCTCGTCTCAAAAACAACGTTTGAACCGGATTAAATACAACATCACACGCAACTAATGAAGAATTATGGTTAGAAAACGCAACATCAACACAAACAGTAGGGGAAAACAATCCCACGGACGTTGCCTGGACCACAACATCCGTGTCACTGGGAATGGTATAGGTTCCCACCCAACGGTCGACAGAAAGCAGCGTTGAAGATATTCCTGAAAGTCTCTTGGCCAGGGATCGAGAACGATCCTCTGTCCTATTGACCAACACCACCTCCCCTGCCTTGGCCAAGACGAGTTCGACCGCGATGGCTGAGGCAGCCCCACCAGATCCAATGATGACAATCTTCTTGTTTTTCACCTGCAGGTTTCGGCAGGTCAAAGCCTGTAAGAAGCCCTTGCCATCAGTGTTGTCCCCAAAGTAGGTGCCATCACCCTTACGGGTAATGGTGTTCACTGCCTTGCACAGCAGGGCAGACTCACTCAAGTCATCAAGGTATTGCAACACTGCCTGTTTGTGGGGGGCTGTCACATTGCCCCCGGCGAACCCTAGGGCACGCAAGCCCCAAAGGGCCGGAGCCAGCTCTTCCTTGGTAACCCTGCAGGTAAGATACCTGCCGGGGAAACCCAAAGACCTGAAGGCATATCCGACCATATGCTCGGTGGGATTGCCCACCACAGGATCCCCTATGCAGAAGAACAGCGAAGGCAAGGGACCTTTCATGAGAGCTTGCAACGCATTGTATGCTTCCATCACCGACCACCCCCCTCTGTATGCACTCAAATGGTACTACAGAGCACCTCATATGTACAGCAAATCCCCTGATCGAACAAAATTCTGATAATTCATATGTAACATTTCTTGCTATTTGAAGGTTATACCAGTAGGCTAGTAACATCAAAAGCATAGAAGACCAATCAAACGGCTTGAAAACTACTTCCTGTTGCACAAGGAACACCCAGCCTATGTATATATTGAAGAGGCAACCTGCATGCAAGAACTATCACCGTACCTGGAGCCAAGCCACCTTGTAGACCATACCCATAGAGATATTGTGCAGCTCATCTCCAGCAAAGGGTGGGATACCATCAAGACAAAGGCCGAGCTCATAGGTGAGGTCTACACCTTCGTACGTGATGAGATCGCATACGGATACACCACGTCCTTCTCCATCCCCGCTTCCCAGGTCCTAAGCAAAGGATACGGCAACTGCATAACCAAAAGCACCCTCCTGATGGCCCTCCTCAGGGCAGCAGGCATCCCCTGTCGCTTCCATGCCATGACCATACGAAAGGTCATCTTTCGGGGCCTCCTTCCTAAACTCAGCTACAAGCTTGTCCCCAAGCACCCCCACCATGCCTGGATCGAAATACTGTACAACAACAGGTGGCTTGCAATGGAAGGGCATATTGTAGACAAGCCCTACCTGCTGAAGCTCCAGGCAAAGTTCCCTGACTACATGGGAAGCTTCTATGGCTATGGCATCGCCGTGCTTAACTTCAGGAACCCTGATAACAGATGGAATGAAGACAACACCTATGTGCAGAACCAGGCCATAGAAGAGGACCTGGGTATCTTTGACACCCCGGATGCTTTCTTTGCCCAATACCCGGAGTCTGCAGCCTATACCCAATCGTTGCGCTATCAGGCCGTTATCAGAAGAAGGCTGAACAGAAGCATCATGGCAGTACGGAACAACAAGTAAAGCTCGTCAATGTACTATGTGCTATCAGCATGTCCCTACCCCAATGGGTAGACCCTTTGAGCTACGCTTCTGCCTACTGGGGTTATAACACCCCCGCCTGTCGCAGCTCATCCCCTTTGATCGACCTCAGATCCAACCTTACAAAAGGCCTGCCTTTCGAAGTTCATCTTTCATTGCCCGCCTCTTCTTGTACCTGGGTTCCACCATGCGTACACACTCTTTGGCTATGGCTGTCCCCCCAATTGCTACAAGCTCCTTTACCAAGGACGCAAAGTTTCTGTATTCGTTACGACTGGCGACTGCTTCCCCCCTTTCCAGGATGATCTGCCTATACAGGGCAAACACCTCCGCTTGGAAGGTTGGTAGCAGAACATCCTGGAAGCTTCGCACCTGATATGGGTACTTCTGTACAAAGGCCAGCAACCTTTCGCCTTTCTTCTCTGCCTTGAGGACCTCTGGATAAGGATTCGACCTGTAGCCCCACCCTTTGTCTTGAACAGCCTGCAGGTCATCAAGCAAGCCATCAACAACAGACTCCCACACTTCTGTTTCATAGCTCTCTTTCAGTATACGGTAATAAGCCAGGTTACCTCCAAATAGGAATGATTTGGCAAGGCTTCTCATCTTTTCGGTATCACCACTCTCTTGGTATACCCTGAACAGAAGCTCACCCCAATCGGGACCAGAATACAAACGATGCTCTGGTCTTTCATTCCCCATTGCTAGCCTTTCAGCAAGTTGATACTCCCCTGTTGCCATGGCCCTGTCATAAGCTAGCTTACGCATGCTGTCATACTGGAGGTTTTCCAAGGCGAAGGCCTGGGCTTCCGCCACTCTCTGCTGCTTGAGCAACAGAGCATGACGCAGTTCAATAGAGTTTTTGATCGCAGTGTTGAATCCCCATCCGTATTCCTCCGTCTCACCATCGGCAAGATCGACCAGATAGTGTTCCAACACATCCTGGTCGGCCATAGAGTCTGCCACGTGTATACACAGCCTAATCAGGATTGTTTGTTGCTGTATATCGTAGTTTTCAACTTCTGCAAAAAAACGCTCAAACAACCAAGGTGCATCTTCAGAAGAGAAGTCTTTCCCGGCAAACAGGGCCACTATCTGGGAAAGAGTGGCCTCAACATCTTCTCCTATGTGCTCGGTATCACAGTCGAAGACAGCAATTTCATGGACCATCATGGAGGCAATGGAACCGCCATAGCGTATCCTTCCCTCCAGGATCGCAACCCGTATCAGTTGTAGCAATTCCTCAATCTTCTCCTTGAAGGCTGAGGTGAAGTTCCAGATGTAGTTCTCTTCATTCTCCTCCTCCCACTCGTAATCCCTCCCAAAGTACGTAATCTCTCCTCCGTGGATACATGCACGTCTGAACTCAATGCCAAGATTTGTCAGATTAATATCGTCATCAGAGGAGGGAAAGGTTTTTACAAGGGCTGAGGTTAAGGAAGGACTGTTGGTACCATAGTCAACCAAGAAGGTAAGCAAATCCTCTTTGCTGACATCTTGGAGGAGAGTCCTGAGGTCGAAAGAAAGAGGTCTCTCGACCAAGGGTCCTTCTTTCTCCGGTTCTGATTCCATCACTGCAGTCTTTTCCTTTTTCCCCATTCCTTGTAACCCTACAAGCTCTTTTGTCTCATCTGGGCCATCAAGCAGATCACGCAGGGCATAGAGAGATGCAACCTCATGCTTGCAGTGCTCACCCCAGTCATAGGGACAGGTGCAGGAGATATCCTTCACTTCCCTATCGTCACCAAGGGGGACTGTCACTTCATATACCTCTGACCCCGCCACCTTTGCACTGTAGGTATGTGGGCTTGTCTCTTCCAGGGAAAGCACACTGCCAACATCATAATAGTACAGTCCCCGACTAAGGATTACTCCCTGATCGATAGCATCTTCAAAGTCATCAAGGTTCATAGGGCCTCCAAGTATTCCAATACTACCATAGCCTTTGGATTTGCTGAAGAAAGAACACATACAGTGTCAGGTGACTTTGTATAGGAAGAGAGTATATTTCCGCCCCCCTGTGCTAATCAACCAGGAACAGGTCATCCATTTCCACAAGCTTCACTCCATGCTTGTTTGCTTGGGCTTTTACCTCTTCAGTAAACCCTGATTTGCTGAAGAGATAATAGAATCGATTAACCGGCTTGGTAAAAATAGCACAAGAGTCAAAGAAATCCTTGTATTCACCCATACCAAACAACTTGTTTCGATATTTGCATTCACAGAAAATTGCAGATTGGCCGCGTGCATCAAGAGCAAGGATATCAATATCTGCCTCTTTTCTGGTCATAGGATTGCTACCCCACCATCTTCCAATCGTGTGAGGTATAAAGGGTAGATCCCTTTTCTTGGCAAGTCGAATTAGGTATTGTGTGCATATCATTTCAAATACATGACCCATATACTCAGAGAGATTCTTATATATCTCTTGTGCAGCTTCATCCTCCCCAAGCAACTCATAATAGCTCCTATTTGCAAAAATAAAATGATACCAGAACAGAAAAAAATTATCTGAGATTTGGTAGAGGGTCTTCCTGCTGGAATCCTTTTCTCCGCAAGGGGTAATCTTATCTACCAGTTTCATATCTATCAGAGTCTTTATATACTTGGAGCACTTGGACTGCTCTTCATGAATCTTTTGCGCAATATCATTGAGGCGGCTTGAACCCGTTGCTATGGCTTCAAAGATACTGTTGTAGATTGCAGGCTCACGAAGTTCCATCTTCAAGAGGTTTTGCGTTTCATCTTTCAGAAATGAACCCATCCGAAGAATGCTCCTTGAGATATTCTGGACTAGAGGTATTTTGTCGCTGAAAGCCCCTAGATAGGTAGGGATTCCTCCTAGGATTCCATAGCTGAGGAGTTTTTCTTCGTTAGTGAAATTCGGGAAAAAGACAGAGCTTTGAAGGTAGTCAAACCCAACGAGCTCCAGGTTGCTGGTTGAGCGGCCGTACAAAGGACTTTTCGCTCCCATAACCTCTGTTTCCATAAAGCTCACACTGGATCCACACAAGATGAATAACAGGTTCTTTTCTTTCCAGATATGATCGATTGTATGTTGGAGGATTGACTTTATAGTTGGGTTCACCTCTGCTATGAAAGGGAATTCATCAATGATCAAGGTGGTTTTCTTATCTGATAACTGGCTTGTGAGATACGTAAAAGCTGCTTCCCAATCCAAGAAGGCCCCAAAAAATGAGTTTGAAAAATGTATCTGCAAAGTTTTTGAGAAATCAACGAGGTTCAATCTGTCGTTTTTTGCTTGTGCAGAATAGAAAATTACTGAATGATTTTTAGAAAACTCCCTCAGAAGAAAAGTCTTTCCAACTCGTCTCCGGCCGTATAGGACAAGGTATTCAAACCTGTTTGAAGCATGCAGATCTTCTAACAATGCCAACTCTTTCTCTCTTCCTATAAACATACTATCCTCCTTAATATTAATATACTCATGAGTAGTATACTCGTAATTCCCTTAAAAGCAACTAGTATTTTAGAATTATACTCTCAACCATCACACTTGCTTAGGAGACATCGCATACATATTTTTATTCTTTCTGGCTCAATCATAATCTTTGTGGAGTTTTTCAAGCTTATGTCTATATTTTCCTGTACAATTACAGCAATAATCAATGAGTTTTATGCCGTAAACCCAGAGCAGGTTTCAGGGTCTTGCAATATATGAGGAACATAGATGACGAGTGAAGAAAAACGAAAGCTAAAAAATATAATGCTAGAGGAGAAGGGAAAACAATTATCTGAACAAGCTAAAATTAATCATCGCTTGGGCCGTGAGCTCAAGGTAATACAAAAAGCTCTCGATTCGGGAGAACCTGTAGATACTGACGCGATAGCACAACGCTTAGAGGCTATTGCTGAAGAACAGAGAGCCCAGAAAGAACGGCTGAAAGACTTTGATGTCCTCAGGGAGACTCCGTTCGAAGTCCCTCCTGAGGACCTGGAGTTTGTATTGCAGGGATACCCTGTCCCATCCCCTTTACTAAAATTTAATTTTGACACCGATCTTCATGTCTCAGAAATGTTTACCGTCTTTGACGATGAAGAGACACAAGAGCTGTTCATCACAATAACAGGTGGTGCCTTTGATGAAGAGATAATCGAACATGGACATGTAAGGTTTGTGGAAGCTATGTTTTCTGACACCTTCCGCGAGGATATTGCCTTCATCGTAATGAACGCCTTCTTCTGGGTCCTCCATTGTAAGGGTGGTACGTGGTTGCCTGTCCGTAGCTATGCCCTTGAAACGCTCAAGCTCTTTCCGAAGGCCATCCTGGAGCAGTATCCAATACCAGAGGATTTCATTGAGGCATTCAGCCGTTTTACCAGGAAGAAACTCTCAAGCCGGGGAATTTGCTCACTCAAGGCCCGTCTTACCTCTGAGGAAGTGAAAAAGGGTCTGTATGCTATCAAGGCAACAGATGCATTCACAAGCTTGCTTGAACCTACAGCCGAAGCAATGACAAAGACCTTGGGCAGTACACTTGAGTGAAGCGTCCCTGTTTTGGGACAAGAGGTGAACTGTGAGGGTCAGGGCCCATGTGGAGATTCTGATTTTTTATTTTGAAGGTTTTTGGTATACACGAGAATTTGCCTATAGCAGCTGTTGGAAGTGCCAATTCTCAGATAATCTACAGCCCTGAGGGAGATGCTTGAGTCTGACTTCTCTATGATGGGCACCACCCTCTTCTGAGGTGTCCCCACGTATTGGTATCAATCAAATATTCAAACCCAAGCAATCGCCTGCCTGATGATCGAGCCCCTTATGGAAAAGATCAAACAAAAGAAACAAGAAGAAGCAAGAGAATCTCCTAAAAATAAGCCAAACCAATATGGGTCCTTACAAAGGTATAGCTATAGGAGTCAGTTTGGGATCTTTTTCACATACTTCTTACCGATTCCACGTCCCTGGACCTCAATCAAGCCTGCATCGAGCATCTGCTTTATCAGGACAAAGGTTCTTGTCTTCTTGATGCCAAGTAAGAATTGCACCTCTTCATCGGTTATGAATCCGTTTTGCTCAATCTGGCCATAAATCCGCTTGATCTGGGATTGCGTACCAAAGGGGATCATTGGCTCATGCACACCATCAAGGGCAAGTTCCTCTCGCTGATTTTCATTCTGGTTTGGCAGGATCATCTTGAACGTATTTGGAGTGACTTCTATTCGAGCTGATTCCCCAAAGCCCTTATACAATGCAAGAATCTTGCGCACACCGGTTCCATAGGCCTCTACGAAGCCTAGTCGATGAAATATATCGGCAAGATGACGATTTCGAGGCTGGGAGATGCCACTTCCTATATCTGCTATGGTCAAACCTGAAACAAGTCCTCCGATTGATATAAATTCCATCTGCTTGTCTGTGATGTTGATAATGATGCTTCCGCTATAGGCGTAGTCCCGATGTACGATTGCATTTAAAAGTGCTTCACGAATAGCTTCCTCTGGATAATCATACTGATCAATACGATTCAAGCCTTTGATCTGTGCTCGGTTCTGGTTGCAAAGCATGAGATAGGAATACGCCTCTTCCAATTGCTTGAGAATCGATCCTTTGAACTCCTTGGTATCCTTGAAGATGGTTTTCTCTCTATCAGCGAAGAGGGCGACCTTTATCGTATGAGCACACTGATCAGAAAGTAGCAGACCTATATGTGTGTATAATCCGGATAAATCGGAGATACCAAGCCTTGGATAGTGCTCCTTTTTAAAAGCAACTGACTTCTCTTCAAACGTTACCTTGGCCTGCTCGAAGGTCAGATCCTGAAGCAATGTACGCATAGTTTCATACACATCACCATCAGTTTCCTTGATCATCTGCCGTATCTGCTCCTCTGAAGCAGGGACTGATGAAGAGCCCTGTCTTATATACACACCTGAAGGCTTCAGGCCCTTTCTGAGTAGATAATATGGTTTGTTGCTTCCTTCGGAAACCTCAATGCGAATTACTCGGTTCTCTTGCAGGGTATACTTGATGAACATCGTAACATCAGGGGAGATGCTGTCCCTGATGGCATTGGTTATTTGAGTATAGGTTTGGTCGGCATTTTCCACACCCACTTCTACACCGTTATCATCATAGCCGATATACAGTGTTCCCCCATCAGAATTCGCAAAAGCGACAACTTCTTTGCAGTAAGCTTCATTCCATCGACTCTTAAACTCGATTCTCTCAGTCTCGTATTTCACGGCTCTAAGCCTCCCTTTCTCATATATTTTCACTTTATAGTGAATATTCACTTTTATCAAGTGAAAATTCACTTAACCTGTATAAAATTCACAAAAAAGTGAATTTTCATCCATGACTCGACCTTCCTGGGCCTATCGGCACCGGGAAGGTAAGAGAGGGCAGTACTCTCGAATGCAAGATACTGTTATGCTGGGTTTAAGGATTATTCCCATGCTCTCCTGACACGAGCGTTGATTTTGGTTTTCTCCTTTGCCATTCCCTCAATCTCCTGTAGAATGTGAATATGAACTACACAGAGATAAAAAAGCTATGCGTAACCTACAATGCTGGGTTTGGCGAGATCGAGTCTTTGATAATGGATTGGGGAAGAGAGAACAAAAGCCTGCAAAAGGATATCAGGACCCTGATGGCCTATAACAACGATGCCCGCTTCCCTGCAGGGTATGGAGGCATGAGTACAGGCAACTACCTCCTATCCCTGATCCTCACTGACAACAAGGCAATACAGAAACTGGCCAAGGACAAAGGTTTTGTCCTGCGCTCCAAGGGTAAGCAGGTCCTTTCTCACTGGGGTGAACATCCCGGTTTTTGGTGTTACTTCTCCATCAAGGAGAGGCTGGAGGGTGACTTCCTCACTATCAGGGACCTGTTGAGCGGAGAGGAACACCTGCTGTACTCCCCTGGCATCTGTAGTATGCAGAAGACATCGGGCGAACGGGGTAAGCACTACCTCTGCATGATGCTTGGCAATGGTGAGTGTCTGCAGACAGTAGGGATTCTCAGGTACAACTCCCTAAGGGTTTCAGACTTCCTGTTTTACTGCAATCTGTTTGAACCAGAAGCGAAACTGAACAGTATCATCAACAAGCACTACACCAAGTTCTTCACCCTCGATGAAATCTCAACCATGCCAGTGGCGATGCACAGGGGAAAGCAGCTGCTGTACACCTGGCAGGTATTCACCCTTAAGGATTTTTCCATCGAGAAGCTAGGGGGGACCTGGATCATCAAGGAGAAGGGTGATGAAACAAGCTACACCCTACAGGAACCTGACGCTTTCATGATGGATGTCCCCTACGGGGAGCTCCTTGAAACAGACTTTCCCACCATGGGCTTCACCATCTATCGGAAGGCCAAGACAGGCTCGATGGCCATCACCACCAATGCCCTTGCTTCGTACTCCATCATCGCCGCCCTGTTGCAGCGCTCCTATCCTGAACTATCGTTACCACCCGAACCGGAGGTGGCCATCTCGATAGTACTGTACTCTCTGCTTGATCGCATGGATGTGGACCTTCCCTGGTCCTCATTCAAGGCGATCATGAACCACAAGGAACCAAGCAAAGAGCCTGAAAGTGATGATATGGCTAGGGTAAACAAGTTCCTGCAGGCCTATATGCAGGCACAGAACACCGGCAAGAGTTTTGATGCACAGGCATACAGCAAGAAATCAGGGATGAGCCTAGATGAGATTGAAAACATCATAGGGTCCCTGCAGGGTGTATTACAAAGGAATGCCCCTGACTACGAGGTACCCCCTGAGGACAATGCCTTTGAGCTTTCAGGATGGCCAGTGCCACCACCGGTAACACGAAGCCTCTTCTCCGACAGTCTGGAACGGACTGAACTGTTCGTATTCGACCAGGGGCCAAATACCCTGACAGCCTTCGATTCCCTTACCGGGGGTCTGTACAAGGAAGAAATCTTCAGGGTGGGGGTACTGGAATTCATAGAACAGCTGTTTATCGAGGCCTTTGATGAGTACGACTTCGTCTGTACCCTGGAAAACACCTTCTTCTGGATCCTCTTCCACAAAGGAAAAGAGTGGCTTCCTGCCCGTAGCTACGCCATCGAGGCACTGAAGCTGTTCCCCTATCCCATTGGGCAGAGGTATCCTGATGCTGAGGAGTTCATTGAGGATTTCAGTACCTTCATCAAAAAATCTCTCTGCACCCGGGGAATCTGCTCACTGAAGGCCCGGCCTAAGGCAGCAGAGGTACAGAAGGGTACCTTCCTCATCAGGGGCAGTGAGGCTTTCTATTGTTTGATAGAGGGGGTCAATGCTTGACAGGGTTTCTAGTTTTTTCTCTTTTCCCTTTTTTCTTTCGTGTATGGTCTACTGTTTGAGGACACAAGAGTCTTGCAACAATTCGATAGGGCTCTTGTACTCTCGAACAACACCACCTTCGCATATACATATGATGATGGTTCATTCGTACTGATGAATATCCTATATCTACAACCTGATGGTATTTCAGCATCATAATCTTGTTTTGTTTCTACAATGCTGTGTATTACATGCATTATGGAAACAAAAAAGAATATTTCCTATCTTGATTTCAAGGATTTCTTTTCTCCCCTTGGGTGTTTTTCGACTCATCAGGTGAAAACTTGGAATGCAGAGTTTGACAGGAACAACTTGGGACGGTGGGTACAACATGGCAAGTTGACCCGATTACGCCAAGGGTATTATACATTCCCCTCTTTCAAGGAAAATGGGGACGCCCCTTTCTATTTCGCTAACAAAATATACGCTCCGTCCTATGTAAGCCTACAATCGGCACTCTCCTTCTATGGAATGATTCCTGAGGGCGTTGTGCAAATTACCAGCGTGACGGCGAGAAAGACCGCAAGCTTCCAGAATCCTTTCGGAGAATTTAGCTACCGATCCGTATAACCACACTTGATGTTTGGGTATACCAGTGAAAAATCTAACCTTACCAATACCTGGAGCATCTTGCTCGCCTTGCCAGAGAAAGCCCTACTCGACCTCTTGTATCTGAACCCACAATACAATTCAAAAAAAAGATATGCAGGAGCTTCGTCTGGATATCGACTACATGCAAGACGAATTGAATATGACACGGCTCGATGAATACCTCTGTCGATTCAGGTCAAAGGTTTTGGAAAAAAGAGTCGCATGTTTACAAGGAGTATACATATGATCGACATCCAAGGGATCAAGGAGTTTTTTCCTCCAGGCATCAGAGACAATACAGAATACCAAAAACTTATGCTTAAGGAATATATCCAATGCCAAATCCTTGAGTTTCTTTCAAACACACCCTATATTACAAAACTCTCTTTCATTGGGGGGACTAACCTCCGGCTTATCAAACATATCGATAGGTTTAGTGAAAATCTGGATTTTGATTGCAAAAACATGTCCAAGGAAGAATTCCTGTCAATGACTGATGGAGTGATAAGATATCTTACCAATCTAGGGTATATCGTCGAGCTAAAGGAACGGGAGCATGATGGACTCACAGCCTTTAGGCGACGCATCTGTTTTCCACAACTGCTATTCTCACTTGGCCTGAGTGGATATACAAATGCCAGGTTTCTTATAAAAACGGAGATGCAGGATCAAGAGGTTGCATACAAAACAGTGCCTGTATTCGTACAAAGCTGTGGTTTCTATTTCCCTGTTCCAGTTCCTCCCGATGATATTCTCTGCTCTATGAAGCTGTCTGCCTTATTGAACCGGCGCAAAGGTCGGGATTTCTATGATGTCATGTTCCTCTTGGCTCAGACCAAACCGAACTACAGGTTTCTTGCAATAAAACAGGGCCTTCACAATGAAAAGGAGTTGAAAGACGCCCTATCACTACGCCTGGGAGAGATTGACCTCAGCAGCAAAAAGCAGGATGTAAAGCATCTGCTGTTCACTAGCCAGAAAAGCGATATGATACTACACTTTGCATCTTTCGTTACAAGCGTGGACCTAAGTCCGCGCGTTCTTGAACAGCAAGATCAAACGAGAAGTTGAGTTTGAGTTCAATCATAAGATTCATACAAATACGGGGGGTTTTTACAAGCACAAGAGTCTGCCTTACAACAACCCCGCCTTGCGCAACTCATCCTTCATGGCTGGCCTTTTCATATACCTCGGAGCAAGCTCCTGCACACACTCCTTGGCAACTGCCTCTCCTCCGATGAGAGCAAACTCCTCAAGCAAGGAAGCCAGAGCATGGTACTCGTTACGGTTGGAAACAGCTTCTCCCTTGCCCAGTATGATCGTCCTGTACAGGGTAAAGGCCTCTTCTGTGTAGTGAGGAAGCAGAACATCCTGGTAGGTTCGTACTAGGTAGGGCTGTCTCTTGATGTAGGTGAGCAACCGTTCAAGCTCAAGGACTTCAACATCTCAGACCTGGAAGGCACCTGGGATTCAAGTGAACTAGGCAAGCAACAGATATTCAGGTTCGCTAGTGGAGAAGCAAGCTATGCAAGCCTACCCAACTTCCATATTTTCAAAACAGAGCGTGACTTTCTGAAAATAGAGTTGGTGCGAGACAACAGAAGCTGGGAGATGGGCCTCTTCACTTCATCTGAAACTTCCTACACCTTGTTCTCCGCCCTGCTTATGCGCTCCTGTCCGGAGCTAGTCCTACCGGAACAACCTCTGGTAGCAATCTCACTAAGATTTAGCCTGCTCCTTGCAGAAGGTAAATACCCCGTTCCCTGGAAAAAGTTCAGTACCATCATAGAGGCCATGGAGGAAGAGATACGCAACAATGCATCGAGTGAATTACGAAAACTCGAACATCAGCAAGTATTCTCGGATATGCCAGGCACTATCAGATCTGTGGGAATGCATGAGGGTTTTCCATCCATTGATTTGCAGCATGAATCGATACAAGCTCTCTATACCATAGATCCTGCAGACAAGAATTTTGAGATGTCTGACTGGCCGAAGCCACCCAAACAACTCAAAGATCATTTCGACTCCCCCCTCGATGACTCACCACTCTTTGAGATGATGGATGACAGCAACAGCAAAGACCTGTTCAACACCCTAACCAATGACTCCTATACTGAGGTAATTGAAGAAGATGGGTTGGCTTCGTTCATTACCTCCCTAATTGATGACAAATTTCCTGAAGAGATAAGCAGGAGTCTGATGAATGCCTTCATCTGAATCCTCTTCCATAAGGGAAGGAGTTGGGATCCTGTACGCAGCTATGCCATTGAGATGCTCAAGCTGTTCCCCTATCCCATTGGGCAGAGGTATCCGGAATCTGAAGCCTTTATCGAGGATCTCTGCATTTTCATCAAGAAATTTCTCTGCACCAGAGGAATCTGCTCGCTCTCAGCTCGTCCAAAGCTTGCAGAGGAAAAGAGGAGCATCTTCCTCATCAAGGGCAGTGACGCCTTCTACAGCCTGGTGGAAGGGGTCAATGCCTGAGAATAATCGTGCGTTGGACACTTAAAAAGGGCTCCGCCAGAGGGATAAGTGCATTTCTTTTTTTGTTGTTAATTGATATAAAAAGGAGTACGAGCTGCACAGCTCAACAACGAACCTATTTCCTCATCAACCTTACATAAAGAAATTGAAAACCCAGTCATCTCCATGCTGGTAGCAAACTCACCCACAAAAACTCGAAATACCCCTATCCCACGCTCTTTGAGTATCTGAGAAATCCGACGATAGATGATGTAAAGCTCTTCTTTGGGTGTCGAACCGAGACCATTTACCAATACAGCAACTTCAGAACCAGCAGGATAGTCCACATCTCCAAGGATTTTCTCCAACATCTGATCGGTTACCTGATCAGCAGGTTGCAGTTTTCCTCTGACGATGCCTGGTTCTCCGTGTATCCCCATTCCAATTTCCATCTCATCATCTCCAATCGAGAAAGATGCCTTGCCAACCTCAGGAATAATGCAAGGGGAAAGAGCAACTCCCATGGTCCTCACCATCTGATTTGTCTTGTTGGCGATACGGACAACCTCGTCAAAGGACGCTCCAGCTTCCGCTGCGGCGCCTGCAGCTTTGTAGACAAAAAAGATTCCTGCCACACCACGTCTCTTCGCTAACTCGGTGTTGGGGGCAGAAGCCACATCATCATTACCCACGATGTGTTTGGTATGGATTCCGTCCATATCTGCCATTTCACCAGCCATCTCAAAATTCATGATATCGCCACTGTAGTTCCCATATATATAAACCACTCCCTTTCCGGAATCAACATGTTTAGTAATTTCGTAAATCTGCTCAGAACTAGGACTCTGGAACACACCACCGACTGCACATCCATCCAGTAGACCTTCACCAACATACCCCATGAATAAGGGCAAGTGTCCACTCCCCCCACCAGTTACCAGACCAACCTTATCCTTTCTTACTTTCCGAACAATATTTCTAGAATACCCAGCGCAATAGGAGAGATCTTGCGGATGAGCACAAAGGATACCCTCAAGCATTTCATCCACAAAATTATTCGGATCATTTACAAACTTTTTCATTTCTCACACTCCATATGTATTTCTTTATTTTATTTGAATATCCTCTTAAGAGAGAAAAGTATTTCAAAGAGTCGATTTTAGATTGAGGTACGGAAGCAATTCTGCAATCATACATGCCCCATCCTTCAGTATGGACTCATACCTCTTCTGCTTCTCTTCTGTATAGCGGTAAATTGGGACAACGAGGCTAATTGCGGCAATAATCTCACCGTCCATCCGTATTGGAGTGGCAATGCATCGGATACCTAAGTTCGATTCCTCACACTCGTAGGCAATCCCTGTTTCTTTCACCTCTTGCAGTGTAGAATACAGTTCATCAATATCAACAATAGTATGTTCTGTCAAAGGTTCCAATCCACTCGGATACAATGCCTTCAATTCCTCCAGACTCTTATCGCTGATGAGAGCTTTTCCAACTGCAGTGCCGTAGGCTGGCAACTGTTTTCCAATATCGGAATACATCCTGATGGGTTGCGAGGAGTCAACTTTACTTACGTATAAGACATTTCCCCCGCTAAGAGTGCAGAAATGTGACGTTTCACCGGTATTCTCAGTCATTTTCTCTAGAATTGATTTGATGCCCGCGTACGAATCAGAAGATTTGGCAAAGGGGACACCCATGATAAATGCACGAAGGCCAATTGCATATAGCTTTGTTTGATGATCCACCGCCAGAAACTGCGTACCAACTAACGTCTTTAATATAGGCATGAGCGTACCGGGAGGGATTGATGTTACCCTGGAGATTTCTCGTAAGGATATCTCTCCGTTATGAGAGGCGACAGTTTCCATTATTGTAACTACACGCATTGTGGGGTTATGCACCATGATTAGGTTTCTCCTTATCTTATGGATCCTTGTTTGGACTCTTCAGCTTTCAATTATTCATGGGTTCCAACACCAGAAAAGCTCTTATTCTTTGAGGATACGTATGAGAAATGTATTGATCAGAAGGGTGTTGTGGATGAATACACACAGAGAGCCCCCCCGTAACCATGTTTCTCAGGCATAGTCTCCCTTCCATTTATAGTTTCTAGCAGGTAAGAAATCGCTTGTTCTCCAATCTCCTGGATGGATAAGCCCTCAGTAACTACTGCTCCGGCATTTATATCCATGTCGCCCCCCTTCCCACCGACTTTCTCATAAGTACTGGTGTTAGAACAGATCTTAATGACAGGAGCACATGGAAAACCCAAGGGATTCCCTCTTCCAGTGCTGAACAGGAAAACCTGGGCACCAGAGGCAAATTGCCCTGTCAAAGAATCCGGATCATATCCTGGTCCATCCATGATAATCAGTCCCTTACGGTCGCCAACTGGCTCACTATAATCAATCACATCCATGACAGGAGAGGTACCCCCCTTCTTCACACAGCCCATAGACTTCTCCTGCACTGTAGACATGCCACCAGCCATATTGCCTCGAGCTATCATCCGAGACGATTCTGGCCCCATGATTTTTCTCATCTGCTCTTCGGTATCATAGATTATTTTTTTTATTTTTTCACCTACAGCAGCATTAATAGCCCGTTTTGCAAGGATATACTCGGTACCAATTAGTTCAGTGGTCTCAGTCAAGATTGCCGTTCCACCCTGAGAAACCAGCCAGTCAGAAACATAGCCAATCGTAGGATTTGAAGTGATTCCGGAAAGGGCGTCAGACCCTCCACATTCAGTACCAAGAATGAGTTTGCTCAAAGGCACTTTAGTACGGATACACTTTCTTGCTTCCCCTACAAAACCCTTAGCTGCTTCAACGGCATTAACTATCACCTGTTCCCCACCACCGTCATCCTGTACAATGTTGGCAAAAATGGGTTTCCCGTTCTTCTCAATAATCTTAGCCATTTCCTTGGCATCGTCGGTTTCACATCCAACTCCGATAAGAACAGTAGCAAAGATATTAGGATTATTTGCTACTCCAATAAGAGTGGCACGCCATCTGTCATACTCTCCTGGGGCACTGCACCCATCGGTATGGATAAGTGGAATAGCATCAGGAACCTGAGCCGCTATCCTATTCACCACTCCATTTGCACAACTGGCATTGGCAATGATCACCACATAGTTTCGAACACCTACTTGGCCATCAGGCCTTACATATCCATAAAAATTATTCATTAGGGAATTACCTCACTTCATCAACTTCTCGGAATCAAGATTGTGTACATGTACATGTTCACCTTTTCCGATATTCTGAGTAGCGTACCCAATCACTTCGCCGTATTTCAAAATCTCCTGCCCTATAGTGATGTCTTGTAATGCTATCTTATGGGGCATTGTGATATCAGAGGTAGCAACAATCGTCTCACCACCGACACCTAATGATTCACCGACAACTATATCATCCAACACTACTCCAACTGTATCCTTAGGATCTATTTTCATTCCTCTTTTCATCGAACATCTCCTTTCATCAACGTTGTACACGACCCGAACCGTCACCTAGCATCAAGCGCTGAACGTCTTCAAGGGTTGAAAGATTGAAGTCCTGTTCCAAAGTGTGCTTGAGACATGAGGAAGCTACTGCAAAATCTATGGCTTGCTGAGGATCATAGTGCTCATGCAATGCATAAATCAAGCCAGCAGAAAAGCTATCACCACCACCCACCCTATCCACGATGTGGATTAGATACTCTTTGGACAAATACACCTTTCCCCCAGTATAGAGAATTCCAGCCCACTTATTATCACTAGCCGAAAGACTGGTACGCAGAGTAAATGCTACGTGCCTGACACCAAACTTTTCACATATCTGCTTAGCCAAATCACCATATGATTCATAACTAAGAGATCCTCCAGTGACATCGGTATCCTTAGGAGAAAGGCCAAGGGTCTTTTCAGCGTCCTCCTCGTTTCCTATCAGCACATCTACATAGGGAACCAATCGCGACATAATAGTCTTGGCCTTCTCTTCTGTCCAAAGGTTTTTTCTGTAGTTAAGGTCACAGCTGATGGTAATACCACGAGCCTTCGCAGCTTTACACGCATCTTCACAGATATCGGGCATCTCATCACTCAAAGCTGCTGTAATACCGGTGAAATGGAACCAATCGGCACCCTCAAAAATTGCATCCCAATTGAATTCTGACTTCTTAGCCATGGAGAGGGAAGAATACTTACGGTCGTAGATTACTTTGGAAGGTCGCTGGGAAGCACCCCTTTCAATATAGTAAACCCCAATGCGATCTCCTCCATATACTATCTGATCCAGTTCAACACCATGTTGGCGCAACCTACACAATGCTGTCTCAGCAACTTCGTTTTTTGGTAATTTAGTCACATAACTGCCCTGAAGACCCAACCTACTCAAAGAGACACAGACGCTTGCTTCGGCACCAGCATAACTTACCATGAATTCACCCGATTGCAAAATCTTATAATTTCCTGGAGACTCAAGCCTAACCATGATCTCACCAAAACCAACTATCTTACCCATTACTTCAACTCTCCGTTCAATTGTTCCACCATCGCAGTCAACGACTGCGCACGACGCGTAAATTCTTGCCAATCCTGGGATTCAATCAAGTTCTTGTCGACCAGGACACCTCCCATCCCTGCCCCAGCATATCCGGCTCGCATATATTCAAGAAAATTTTGCTCACCGATACCCCCTGTTGCCAAACATTTGATATGTCCGATTGGACCCTGGATATCCTTGATAAACTTTGTCCCCAAAAAGCTGGCGGGAAATACCTTCACAAAGTCGGCTCCCCCATTATGGGCAGACACAATTTCTGTGGGTGTCATTGCCCCCGGTATAGAGACTAATCCCAACTCCTTTGTTCGTTTGATCACTTTAACATCCGCATTCGGGGAAATAATATACTCTGCACCAGCTTCACAAGCGGCCTCAACCTGGCATTCTGTAAGGACGGTTCCAGCACCGATATGCATCCGCCCTGCCATTCGAGTTTTCAAGCCTTGGATAGCATCGCACGTCTTGACCAGGTGCTCAGGATCCGCTTGGTCAAACGTGATTTCCATGAAACGCAAGCCACCTGCATACAAAGCATCGGCCAACCTAAAGAGTTGTTCTCCATAAAGTTTTCGTACGATAACAATTACCCGTTTCTCTGCAATACCATTGACAATATTTTCCATTGCTATATATTTCCTTAAACTATCATTCATCAGTAAATCAGGTTGACCAAGCCAGTTGAAATCACCGGTATGTAGGTAACCAGGAACAACAATACTACTATCACCAAATAATAGGGAATCGCCTCTTTCAGAAACGACTGTATCTTACACTTGGTGATTCCACAGGTGACGTACATGACAGTTCCCATTGGTGGAGAAAGAGCTCCGATGGAGAGATTGAATATGAAAATCATAGCAAAGTGAATCTCATCAATACCAAAAGCCATCGCAATGGGATACAGCAATGGTGCCACAACTATGGTAATGGCATTACCTTCGATCAACATACCGATGACCAAGAGGAAAAGGTTAATGGCCAATTGGAACACATATTTATTTGGAAATGCAGTTACGATGGCTTGGGTTAGCGCCTGAGGTATCTGTTCTTTCGTAAATGTCCAAGAAAGTGCATTTGCAGCACCAATAATCAGCAGGATAGTGGCACTGGAGAGTACAGTCTCCTTGAAACCCTCAACCACATCACGCAAAGTCATATTCCGGTAAAAAAAACCTAATATAATGGCGATGAGTATCCCAACGGCTCCAGCTTCAGACGCAGTGAATGCTCCAATCCTCACTCCACCGATGATGACAATCGGTAACAGAAGGGGAATGAGAGCCCCACGTAGCGCACCCCAAAACTCGGCAAAAGTGACCCGAGTGGTTCTAACCGAATCATATTTGCGTCTTTTGGCGATAATCCCAGTTAGAATCAGCTCAGCACAAGTGAGCAGGATTCCTACTGTCAAACCAGCGACAAATAGCTTTCCTACAGAGACATTAGTAACTGATGCATACATGATCATCCCAATCCCAGGAGGGATGAGTGGAGTGATCAAGCTTGACATGGCTGTGACCACGGAAGAAAATTCGTTGGAATAGCCCGTACGACGCATTTCAGGAACCATTATCTTTGCCTGCATCGCTGCATCGGCAAGGTTGCTTCCTGATATTCCTCCCATGAATGCAGAGAGCAAGACGTTCACTTGGGCAAGCCCTCCGGAAAGCCTGCCCACACAGACTGAAGCAAATGCCATTATTCGGTGGGAGATGCCAGATCTGTTCATAAATACACCCATGCCAACAAAGAAGGGTATTGCCAGAAGGGGAATACTTTCTACTCCAGCCATGAACCGTTGAACAATCATCACATTCTTAGCACCGGTAAAGAAAAAATACATCGCCGTTGCACTGAGTATTGAAATGAACACAGGGGTCTTTAAAAACATAAGGACAAGCATAACAATGATTAAAACTGTTGAAATATTCATTTTTGAACCTCACTTTCCGAATTGGTGTCGTTCTTGAATCCTTTAAGCAATGCTCTAACATCATTGTAAATCATGAGGGCACTTGCCACAGGAACAATACCATACATAAAAATTGGGGAAATACGGAGAATGTTGGTCATGCGGTTACTCGAGGTATAGAGCATTATAAGCTTGATCGCATTATATCCAAAAAATGCCAACACTACGGAGGTCAGTAGAGTAATGATGATATTGAGAACTTTCTGCCCTTTCAAACTGAACTTCTCATAGACAAATTCCATACTCATGTGGGAACCAGTCCTGAAAGCCGCGCTTCCACCAAGAAATACGGTCCAAACAACAAGGAGTATCTGCACTTCCTCAAGCCACACAAGAGGATTATTCAACACATACCGGTACACTACACCAATGATGGTGAGTATGAATAACACCAACATTGAAATGGAGGCTACAGTCAAATCCAGTTCCTCCAACCATTTTTTTTTCATAATATGCTCCTACCATTTTATTGATGCTCACCGTCTTGTCCAATTACGAACAACTTGATTAACAGACACAATGTTTGTTATTTCTTACTAGAATGCGGACTATATGTTAGCCAAAGTGCATTTTAGGTCATGAATGATCAAAACTGGTTCCACGACAAATCTCTCCATCGTGGAACCAATACATAATGTATTACTTGCTTACTTTATGATCGACTGTACGGTTTCAACCAAATTGGGAGACCACTTGCTGATGATAGCATTGTTCTTATAAAAGGGCTCTGCTGCTTTCTGGAATTCCTTCACATCAATTTCGTTGATTATGACACCTTCGGCAACCATCTTTTCGAGGAGCTTCTTGTCTGCGGCAGCAGCAAGTTCATTCTGTTTGCGTCCAGCTTCAAGACCGGTTTCGATCAAAAGAGCCTGTTGCTCCGAAGTAAGCTTATCGAACACACCTGTTCCGATAACGATGAAAGAAAGATCGAAAATATGGCCATCAAGCATCAAATTCTTCGCAACTTCGTGAAATTTGCCACTGTACAGTACCGAAATGGGGTTCTCAAGACCTTCGATGACTCCCTGTTGGAGTGAAGTATAGACCTGTGAGAGGGTCATGGGAGTAGGATTGGCACCAAGGACACGGAAACCTTCAACGTGGATTGTACTGCCCTGAGTCCTAATCTTCATCCCTTGAAGGTCAGAGGGAGTGTTGACAGGTTTGACAGTGAGGGTGTGCCTTGCACCGTATTGCCAGTTGTCTGCAACAACCTGCATACCGATGTCACGAAGCTGCTTCTTTTGGGAATCTCCCCATTCACTGTCCATGAGCGTGCGAAGCTGTGTCCAATTTGTGAACAGGTAAGGAGCCTGCATGATGCCCAAATCGGCAACGCCTCTGTCAGCAGCATACGGACCATTAATAACGACCATGATTGGATCCCCTGCATACATCTGGTCAATCAGATCGTTTTTGGATCCAAGCTGACCGGAAGGGTATGTCTTCAATACCATAGTCCCATTGGATCGCTCTTCAAGAATTTGTGCCCAGAATTCACAAGCTGCAGCCAAAGGGTCTCCAGGATGGTTGTCGTGTGCAATCTGCAACTCAACCACATTCTTAGCAGAGGCTTTTTCTCCACTACCTTGAGCGAATACCATGGGAAGCAGTACAGTAATCAGCGCCAAAACAATTACTAATTTTTTCATCGTTTCCTCCAAATATTTCCACACTCTACCGAGTGATGGTTACAAAAATTGTATCATCCATGCAGACTGTTCGTATATACAAACAGTATTCGTATATAAAATAATATCAAGAGCCTAATTACTTGTCAATGAAAATTTACAAAACCCTACCTTATTATTTTATTCATTTGTTTCATTCGAATCGGCTTTCCCCACCGACAGTATCAATCAACTTTACACTATTGGCTTCTCTCAACTACACAAGTATAATAAATCACAAATTACTAAATTTCAATAAAAAGTTTACTAAATGTTTATTAATAATTTATACAACCTCTAATAGTGACAAATCTCCATCTAGCAGAGTTTTCCCACAGTATCGCGTAGTACTAGCGATCCTCCAATCATTATCTTGTGGCTTACGTCATTTTGGGAAGAAAATTCAATTTTCTCCAGCAATAGTGATACTGCTGCCTTTCCGATTCTGAATTTCGGAACCGACATACTGGTAAGAGGTGGAATCACTACAGTTGATGCAGGCAAATCATCGAACCCAATCATGGAAATATCTTCTGGGAGACGTAAACCAGAAGCATGAATTGCCTGCATTGCCCCAATCGCCACCATGTCGTTGCATGCAAAAAAGGCTGTAGGAAGATCCTTACGATTGATAGTATTAAGAATAGCTTCCATGTCCTTGAATGAATTTTCATGGATACTGCTTAGGGTGAAGACCTTTTTTGGATCGAATTCAAGACAAAGACTTTTCAGTGAAAGTTCAAAGGCTTCCCGACGTAGTGCAAAGTTACTACATCCTGTTGCACTAAGCATACCAATGGATCTATGACCACAAGCTTTCAAATATCTGATTGCATCAAAGACCATACCGTGATTATCCATAGTCACAAAAGAACCTTGAGCAAACTGATACATAGCATCAAGGAATACATAGGGAATATCGAGTTTTGCAAAAAGGGGAATATCCTCAGGATCCAACTCAGTAGCGAGAATAATACAACCTTGTAAACTTTTGGTCTTTTTCAAGTCTTTCACGATATCGGAAACTGAATCTGCCCCATAGGTAATAAATTCTACAATATACCTTTGACTCTTCGCCTCTTCCACCATCCCATCGACATAATCCGACAAAAACACATTATGCTTGTCATTAATGATACGTCCATGTTTCACAATCTTACAAAAGCGAATTATTCCTTTGGCCTCGTCAAACAGATTGGCAACCTTGGGGAATATGCCGTTTTCTGCCAGAATATGTAGAATGCGTTTTCTTGTCTCATCACTTACTCCAGGCTTGTTGTTTAAAACAATGGATACTGCTGAAACAGAAACATCGGCCAAACGAGCTATTTCTCTACTAGTTACCTTTCCCAAAATTGTTTACTCCCTACCTATTTACACCCCTATCTGAGATAGGGGTGTAATTCGTACTTATTTATTATATTCTACCAACGCTTCAAACAGCTCTTCGCGTTCTTGACTTGTCAAATCAAGGGCTGGAGCACGCATATGGCTCGCTGGCAACCCGTTGAATTCCATTGCAGCTTTAAAAAAAGCCATATTTGATCCATTCTTTGAGATCTCACATACTTGGGTGGCGCGCTTCTGCGCTTCTCTAGCACCTTCCATATCACCTTGCATAAAACGATTATAAACCTGGACAAATGGCTTGGGCCCACAATTCGAGCATCCTGATACTGTACCCACACACCCCATTGCCATGGCAGGAAGGAATAGTCGGTCTGGTCCAAACACCACATCGAATTTCCCTTCGTTACAAGCAAGATATTCCTTGACCCGAATCAAATCAGCGAAACTATATTTTACCCCAATGACATTTTTCGTACGTGCAAGTATACGCTCAATCACCTGTGGTGTTAAATCATTCGCAGCACACTGGGGGATATTATAGAGATACACTGCAAAATCATCATCTAGAGCAGTCGATACTGTTACATAAAACTCCTCCATCTCCCTAGCTGTCACTCCAAAAAATTGAGGTGTCACAATGCCAACTCCTGCAGCCCCAATGGCCTGGGCATGCAAGGCCAGATCAATTGTATCTGCAGTAGTCATGGCACCGACATGGATGAACACAGGGATGCGTCCGTCAGCCTGGTCAAGCACAGTCTGAGCAACCAATTTCCTCTCTTCATTGTTCATCTTCAACATCTCGCCAGTAGTCCCACAAGGATATAGACAATGAACTCCCTGGTTAATGAGATAATCCGTATATGCTCTTAAAGTTTTCACATCCACTTTACCATCAACATCAAATGGTGTGAGCATCGCAGTAGTGACTCCGTACATTCTCGTCATGATTGTAACCCCTTATTACTTATGTTTCTGGCGCCATCATAGAAAGCGGTAATCATGATCTGAATAGCAACACTGCCCGGATCCTTCATACCGATTGTTTTCTCACGAAACACTGCAGCCTTTCCGTGTTGGCTCATCATTACTAGCTCTTTCTCAAGCCCCTTTTCAACACCTTCTTTTGCGACTGCCAGCAATGCAATAATATCATCACCTTGATAGGATTTCATGTTTTCCACTGCAGGATCGAGTACATCCAGGATGGTCTTATCACCTAGATTGGCCTTTCCCCGATCAGTGACTCCCTGATAGAAGGCAACGAAAAAATTAACTACATCAGGGACTCGCAGGTTTGCTTTTCCCATAACACCCTTACCCCCGCGCATAAAGCCCGTTCCCATAAGGGTTCCCATGGTAGATGGAGCTACTTTTGCAATCTCCATGCCTATTTTCATCAGAAGGGTTCCTGGATCACAAGGTTCCAAGCTTGCAGCCAATGCTGCTGCTGCTTTGAACCCCTTCTCCATTGTGATGCCGAGATCTCCGTCGCCAACTGTGCTGTCAAGTTCTATCAGGTATGTCCTCTTTTCAGCCATGTAGTCTGCGATGGTATGTAGCAGGTGAACAACCGTGTGGAAATCAATATATTCCATAGAACGATACTCCTATATTCAAGTATTATTTGATATCGCTATCATACTTGAACTATCTCAAGTATTCAATAATTTAATAAATATTTAGTCCTTTTTCTAAATAATCTTTAATTTACGGTTATAACTTCTAAGCACAGCCCAAAAATTGTTGAAAATAGAATTTATCTCGGGTTTTTCCTGGGGCGGCCCCGCTTCTTCAGAGCAACAGACGGATCCGGGAGCGGATTCTTACGAGGCCTGCCTCTGGTAACAAGCCGGAAGCATATCCTCTGTGCCATAGTAAGTTCCAGAGAGGACCGCGAAAAGGCCTTGGTTCCTCATGGTCTCGCAGGCCTCCTCAAGTGACAGACTCGCTTTCTTCATTTCTTGAAAGGCTTGCGCTGCTCATCGTTGAGACGACTGCAATCAAGACCCAGATTCAGCTCTTCGTCTTTCCCATGCACGGACAAGTCCCAAGACTAACAGGAAGATACTCAAAAAGGTGATACATCATCATCAATCAACGATAATGAGGGCCTCTCCCTATGGATCCCTCTTTCGGCATTGACAGATATCACGTTACTGCATTAACACATAGGCATCATCCAATTCTTATCCCCTCAGCATTAGAGGGGATTTCTATGTTCCTGAAACGTGCAGTTCCGATGCTCCTAAGCATGCGCTACATTTTTGTCTTGCTAGTAATAATTGGTTGGGAATTTGGGATCGTATGGGCAAGGATTGGGATCCTGTACGCACTTATGCCATCGAGCTATTGAGGGGGATATCAGGACTCATACTCTGTGAATACTGTAGGTATGAGGATTTCATCGAGGTCTTTTTCAAGTTTACCAAACAGCTGTTCTGCACAAGGGGCATATGCTCCCTGGCAAAGAAGCAAACCCCCAGCTTTCCATGATCTGGGAGGCTGAGGGTTCCTTTGTAAGCATATTATTGTAGCCAGAAGAACTGGCTACTCGTTTTCAAGCAACTTCTCTGCACTGGACCTGTCAAGATAGAGATGTGCATCATCGTGGGTCCTCAGGATGGAAGCAGGACATGATTCTGCAACAGGCCCCAATACTGTAGCCTGTATCGCATCGGCCTTCCTCCCATTGGGAACAACACAGTGCAGGGTCTTTGCCTGCATGAAAGCCGGGATGGTTACGGTGATGGCACGCTTGGGAACATCCTCAAGATGGGTGAAACACCCATCATGCACCTGCTGTACCCTCGACTTCATATCCAGGGCTATGATCTTGGTAAAGGAGGATTCAGTGAAGGAAGCATCTGGGGGATCGTTGAAGGCGATGTGCCCATTCTCTCCGATCCCAAGCAAGACCATATCCAAGGGCTCCTCCCTCAACAAGGCCTCATAGCGGTCAGCTTCAGCCTGCGCATCCGGGGCATCACCGGTGATGAGATGTATGGCACAAAATCGCTTCTTTGAAAAAAGTGATCGGCTGAGGAAATTCCTGAAGGACTGGGGAGACTCTTCGCTGATGCCAAGATACTCATCCATATGGAAGGCTGTGACCTTCTCCCAAGGAATATCCTCTCTGACAAGCAGTGCCCTGATCGTCGTATTCTGGGAAGGGGCTGCGGCGAACATCATCCTAAGCGACCCTTTTTCGCTAATGATGCGCTTCATATCTTCCGCGATAGCACAGGCTGCGGCATTCCCCATTATTTCTGCAGTATCGTACACGTTGACATGCAGCTTGTCATACTGTCTTGTATATAGTGTTTCTCTTGGATCTATCATTGTAGCTATTCCTACCAGACCCTATGAGGGGCGATCGTGTATAGCCCGGTGGCTCTTCATAGGGTCTTCCATCTCTTTGTTTGGTTCTTCGTTGCTCTGAATTTTTTCCACGTATGCAGTATTGCTCAGCAACATACTTCCCTTACAGATGCATCACCCTGGGAAAGTACATCTCTTCCAACGACTTGTTCTTCTCATCTCCACCGGGTAGGTTGGCACTCATCCATAGGGGAGGGTCAATGCCCATCTCCTTGAGCTTCTTCACTGCTGTGAGCATAAGCATATTTATCGCAAACACATTGGTAAGGGTGGAAGTGGGGGCAGTCTTCTGCTCCATCCCTTCGATATCAACGACAGCGTCACCATAGGGCATGAAGGTGTTGATGAAGAAGTCGACCTCCTGGTAGAGATTCTTTCCTGTCTCATGTCTGGCAGGATGATCTTTTGCAATCTTGTCTGCAAAGCCGGTGGAAGTGATGCCGATGGTGATCATCCCACGCTTCTTAGCCTCAAGGACAGTGTCGATGGTCATAGTATTGATACCATAGGCATTTGCGATGACCAGCACTTCACCAGGCTTCTGACCGATACGATAGCTGTCGAACACCCTCTGGGCATAGCCTGGAGTCCGTTCCATGATATTTGAGCGCTTGGCCCCGTGGATCAGGTTGATCCCTGCATCAAGGATCGCATTCACAGGAGCCAAGCCCCCTGCCCTCCAGAGGACTTCTTCAGCAGCCATATTGGAGTGACCACCAGGGCCAATGACCTGGATCAGATTGCCTTCGGCGATGCTTTTTGCGATAGCTTCGGCGGCACCTTCCAAATCAGGGTTCCCACTGGCTATTTTCTGGTATGCCTCTGTTACGATTGAGAGATATTGTTGTGTTTCCTTATTCATCTTTAGTGTCCTTTATCATGGTGCTAAACTCTTCTATCCCTTTCAGGATCTCTTCCTCATCCAAAGCCAAACTGTCCGAACCCTCTGGCTTTTCCACAATGCTGCCGGTCCTATGCAGTTGCTGGAAATGCCCGACGGTAAACAGGATCATCAGGATGGAACAGGCCGGCAGGCTGGCAAACAAGAATCCTGTGGGAATACCCTTATAGGATTCGAAAGGAATGGACATCCTCACCCGGCTTATCTCGATCCCATATACCAGCATTACCAACAGCAATAGCATGCTGACAGTCAAAAATACATAGTCAAAAACCTTTTTGGCTTTTGGTGAGAACTTCATGCTGAAAAAATCCATCTTCAGGTGGTCGGCATGGAAATATACCACTGAAGTCCCGATAAATATCATCCAGACAAACATCAGTTTCGAAAAGACATCAAGGATGAGCCAAGAAACTGAAAATACGTTGCGTAGCAGGATATTCAGCATCGAAATGCCAAGAACCCCTGTAAGCAACAAGCCGGTAAGGGTCGCCAATATGGCAGATAATCGCTTACAAAACAGTTGATACATAGTAGTCTCCCTCCTCATGCGAACAACAGGTTTGGCAGAAAGGTGACAAACCCAGGGACAAACGTAATGACAAGCAACGTCCCCAAGAGGACTGCAATATGCGGCCATATCTCCTTCATCAGGGCATTGATGGTTATGTTGGCTATCTTGGTCTGTATGAACAGCAGCGCCCCGACCGGAGGGGTGACAAGCCCTACCATAAGGTTCAGAACCGTAATGACCCCAAAGTGCACAGGATCAACACCAAGCTGTATTGCTATGGGAAGTAAGACAGGGAAGAAGATCAGGATGACAGGCACTGCATCGAGGATGCATCCCATAAAGAGAAAAAATACCGTACAGAACATGAGGAAGGTTGTCTTTGTCATGTTCAACTGCAAGATCAGGTTCATCAGCTGTTTGCCGAGTTGCTCAGAAGATACTATGTATTGAAATACGCCGACTGAAGCAAAGATGATCATGATGGAACAGCAGAACACTGCAGTTGTCCGTACTGTCTCAAAAAAACTTTTCATGGTGATGGATTTGTAGACGAAGGCTGATATCAGGATGATGTAGAAGTTGGCAAGCACTGCCACCTCCGTTATCGTAACCACACCCGAGACGACTCCGACAACAATGATGACTGGTGCCAACAGGGCAAGATACGTATCCTTCAACAGGGAAAAGAATATTTTCCAGGAACGCTCTACCTTGGCAACAGGATAGTTGCGCCTTCTGGCAACGAGGGTGACCAATATCCAAAGGCCAATGGCCATCAGCAGCCCTGGAAAATATCCCCCCAGAAACAACTTTCCAATGGATATTCCACTTATGACCCCAATATTTACCATAGGGATACTGGGAGGGATGATAGGCCCGATAATGGCCGAACTGGCATTGATGGACGCACTGTAGGCATCATCATAGCCCCGCTTCTTCATGATGGGATGCAAAACAGCTGAGGTGGAGCTGGCATCTGATACGGCGGAACCGGAAACCCCAGCCAAAAAGATACTCGTCATGATCGAAACATAGGCAAGCCCCGCCCTGTATTTCCCGACAAAGAAGTTGGAAAATTGCAATAGCTTATGGGTTATCCCAGAAGATCCCATCAGGTTCCCTGCCAGGATAAAGAATGGGATAGCCAAGAGTGTATCAGAGGACACCCCGCCTATCATCTGAGAAGCCACCAGACGCAATGAGACGTCCCCACGCAACAGGATATACAGGATTCCACTGAACCCCATGGATACCCAGATGCTGGCTCCCAGACCTATGAATACAAACATGATGACAAACAGAATAACAATCATGTGCTTTCCCCAATAGGGTATCCCCAGCCCAGTCGGCTGGAGATACAGTCGGTTCGAATACTACTTACCTGCGAAGATTTCTAGCATGCCCTTAGGCCAGCGAGTACCATCCCAGTCACTGAACAACCCTTCGAGCTCGGTCCGGAACAGGTCCAGCCTGAGTTCAGGCTCCTCAACGATGGCCATCCGCTGTGACAATTCCTGATATACCGTCTCAAGGCTCTTTGCAGTGAGTTCTGAGACCAGGGCCCCAGCTTCTTCTGACGCCTGGAGAAGGATAGCCCTGTCGGATTCAGAAAGGTTGGCATAGAGCTTCGGTGACATGTAGAATGTCTCAATGTCACGAATATAGTCTGTTCGCATGTAGTGGGACTGGACCTCAAAGAGACTTGCATTGTTGACGGTGATAGCACCGTTTTCCTGTGCATCGACCACATTGGTCTTCAACGCCATCCAGAGGTCGGCAAATGCGATCTGCTGGGGAAGGGCCCCGAGCTTCTTCATCGTACGCACAACAGTATCACTGGCGGCAGTCCTGATCTTCAGGCCTTTGAAGTCATTGGGGACTGTGATCTTCCTGTTTGCAGTCAGTCCCCTAGGGGCGGTATCCCCGGCGATGTTGAGGATTTTCAGACCAGTGGCCTCTTCTGCCTTCTTCAAGGTAGGGGCAAACTCATCTGAAAGAAGACAGGCTCTCATGTGCTCGTAATCCCGATACAGGAAGGGGATCGCCGTAATTTCCAAGGCTTCTCCTCCGGAGATGAAAGCCAAGGTGTTGATGCCCCCATATACCAGATCCAGATCATCAGTCTTGATCTGCGTGAACATCTCCTGGATGCCTCCCAACTGGCTGTTGGCAAACACCTGCACCTTGATGCGACCGTCTGTCCGCTCTTCAACCAGTTTTGCAAACAGCTCTGCACCCTTGTGTGTCGGATGCCCTGTGTCCCGAATGTGCCCCATCTTGAGTGTCATAGGGCGCCCGTCATCCTTTGCTCCCTGTGCAAAGGCAAAACTGCCAACCACAAGCGCAATCATCAGCAATACCATGATCTTTTTCATTGTATGACTCCTTTCCTTTCTTATCCTGTTTTATGGAAGCTAAAAGAACATCTCGTAGGATTCGAAATCAGAGAAGTGGTCTATCAGGCAGGAGAGCACCTGCCCTTCATCTTCTCCCTTCAAACTCTCCAACAGGTCCTTGTGCTTCTGTAAAAAGGTATCATTGTCACTAGTCTTTACCCTGTTCATTTCAGATAACATACGTTGGAATGTCGCGAACATGGAGATCAGACTGTTCAGAAGCTGGTTATCAAACACTTTGTATAACCGCTGGTGAAACAGCGTATGTGTCTCCACCAGCTCACTATCATCCCGCCCCTCGCTGATCTGATTTTCCAAAACATCGAGCAATGCTTCCAGTTCCTCAAAATCCTCAGCTTTCAGTTTTCCTATAACTCGCGGCAAAAAGTACGCTTCCAATCCTATCCTTACCTGCAGGACCTCCTTAAAGTCCTTGTAGTGGACCTGGAGATTGTAGGTAAGGGAGTTGATCATCTGCTCATAGTTGAAGGAGCGAAGGAACCTCCCCTTCCCATGTATGGTCTCGATGATCCCACTTCCTTCAAGGGACTTCATGGCTTCGCGTAGCGATGCCCTGCTAATGCCGAGGGTCTCCCCCAGCACAACTTCACTGGGAAGTTGATCTCCGCTTGTCATGTTGCTGTCAACAATGAACTGTCTGATGCTCATCACTGCGGTTTCCGAGATATTGGTATGATTGATCTTTTGCATATGCAGCCTCCGCCCTTGTTATACCAAAACCCTTTCATATTTCCCATGACTGAAGGAGACTATCTGCAATTGAGACTCTCCATCATGGAAGCAGATAAGGTCTGAGACCTCCCCAACCTGAAAATTCCCTCTGTTTCCCTCTAGATCCAGGGCAGTCACAGGATTTGTCGTAGCCATGCAAACTGTCTCAAGCAACGATGCGCCTGTTGCTCGCCTACAGAAGGGGATTCCCCGATCAAGAAGATGCCCGGCTCCTGCCAGGTAAGGAGTCCCTGGCAACCCCAGATGCCCATCATCGAATACTTCCACTTCAATATTGCCCCATTTGTAGATACCGCTCCCATACCCTCCCAACAAAGCGACATCACTCACCAAAATCATTCTTGAAGGTCCTTTGGTCCGGAAATATACCTTAAGGACACTAGAAGGCAGGTGAAACCCATCGCTGATAACACCAGCATAGAGGTTGTCATTGGCCAACTGCTCCCATATGGGATTTATTAGTCGAGGCAGGAGGGCATTGCTGCCATTTCCTAGGTGCGTACTTATTGTTGCCCCTGCCTCGACAGCTTTCTCTATCTGTTCTGCGTTAGGGTTGCAATGACCAAGAGCAATAGGTATGCCCATCTTTTTTGCTTCCCGTATAAATTCATACGATCCATTCCGTTCCGGTGCAATGGTTACAAGCTTGAGCAGACCACCAGCAGCTTTCTGCCAGCTTCTCAGCTCACGAATATCTGGATCACGTACAAACAAGGGGTCATGGGCACCACGAGGACCATCTTCTTTGGATATATAGGGACCTTCGACATGGATGCCTGCAATAGCCTGACGAATGCGAGCATTTCGGGCTACGGCATTTTGAATACTAGTAAGGTTCCCTTCAATCCTCTGTTGGCTATTAGTGATAATGGTCGGTACATGCCGCAAGGTTCCTGCTTGTGCAAGGTCTTCTATAAGGTTGAGTATTTTCTCTTCGGTCAAATCCATACCGCTGTAGTCAACACCACGGTAGCCGTTGACCTGAGCATCAACGAATCCACGACTCAGGATGGGATCACTGTCCAGGACCGGACGGTCCCTCATCTCCTCAATGCTTGTGATAATCCCATCCTCGGTTTGGATGACTGTATATATGCCTGTGTATAGATTACAACCAGAAAACTCCATTTCACCCTCCAGTGCAAAGACGTCTGACGTCTTAGGTGCTAATACTATCATGATATTTTTTATTGTCAAGCGGAAATTTCAAAAAAAAAGGAATCCTCAAGATCCCTCTTACATTTTTGACGAGCTCTTCAGCGAAGGGCCTCATGTTTGGACTCTTGACCTTCTCCCTGCTAGCCTTCCTCATTAGTCTTGTAAGACTCATCAGAAAGCGATGGAGTCCACCCCTTCTCTGGTTCAGCTGTATCAACGATCTCTTAGGGGCGCTATATTTTGCTTTCTTCATGACACGCTGGGATGCCTTGAACCAGGAGTTCCTTCGCTTCTTCAGAAACGATCTGAATACATGGAAACTCATTGCAAAAGCCAGCGCCCTGTGCTTCTTGCTTCTGACTCTTATCAGCATTGCCGACGATCTTTACAAGGTGTATAAGCATAGGAAAAGACATTGAGGGAAAGCATGCCATCAGACGAACCTGAGGGCATGCTCTCTTCCCTTACTTTTCCTAAAAGCTCACCGAACGAATCTCAGTAACAATACGTTCACTTGCAATCCTTGACTCCTGAATACAGGCTTGGCAATACGTTTTCAGCCAAGACCAACGCTGATTGCCTGAGGAATTAGGGACGAAAGCTGAACGCTGAAACTCTAGTTACGTACATCAATGCATGGGAAAGCAAGGGGTATGGGAGGTTGACTTGGTAGCCACTGAGACCGCTAAGAGCATGTATGCCCAAGTTGGCCCCACTCTGACAGAGGACAATACTGAACAGGAATCTGTTCACTGAAGGCTCGTCCCAAAAACTCTGTATGAGATAAGGCACGTATGCCGTCAAGGGCAGTGAGACGTTCTACAGCCTGGGAGGAAGGGCTGATGCCTGAGCAGCTGACACTGTACAGGAAAGGGTACGCGATTCAGCCAATCCGTGCCTTAACGGTATTCCTGGGAATTAGCAAGGGCTCTATATAGCAATCATCTTTAGAGATAGGCAAGCCCTCTATCATATCAATTATGGCATTGCATGCAGTCTCGGCGATCAGGGATGACTGCTGGTCAATGGTCGTAAGTTCAGGATCCAGATACTTGGTCATGGAAAGATTGTCATAGCCGATTACAGAGACATCTGAGGGGACTCTCTTTCCTTCTTGTTGCAGGCCCTTGATGCATCCATAGGCGGACAAGTCGTTGAAACAGAAAACACCAGTACAAGGGGTATGGGCAATCTTTGTGCCGGCTACGAAAGATTCCTCATACTTGTAATTTCCCCGATGGACAACAATCTCATCCTCCGCTATCCCGAACTCCTTGCAAGCCCGTAGAAACCCTTCCCACCTTCGCTTGGAGTTTGCAGCATAATCGTTACCCTTTACGCAGGCAAGTCTCCTATGTCCTTGTTCTATCAGGGTCTTTGCGGCAAGATATCCACCCCCCTCATTATCACCACTTACCAAGATCTCCCCCCTATTGATCTTGAACATAGGATCATCAAGCAGAACGATCTTCATATGAGAAAAGAAAGGATCAAGGAGCTTGTCTCCGGGCTTGAGGCGATGCGATATGATAATCACCCCTTCACACAAGTTCCCTTGGAAGATTGGGCGAAACGAATCCTCTCGCCTTTCCCCTTTCATGGAGAGATGCATCACAAGATACCCCCGTCGTGAGGCTACTTCATTTATGGTGCTGGAAATCTCCATATAGAAAGGATTGGAGGGATTGTACGTATCGGGAAAAAGCAAGGCTATGATGCGTGAATGCTTGGTCACAAGACTTTGGGCAATATGGTTGGGAACATAATCAAGTTCCTTGCAGGCAATGAGAACTCGCTGCCAAGCCTCCTCACTCACATGTCCTTTCTTACCATGCAACACCATCGAAACTGCAGTAGGGGAGACCTTGGCCCTGGCAGCCACTTCCCTGATTGTCACTTTTCCCATCGGTCACCCCCACAAAGCATGATCAAACCATCATCTTAGCACAACTTTTCATTTTGTACCCTTCAGATTCATCCCATTTCCCCAAATAATGGTCTGATGAGATGTGTTGGTACCTGAAACAAGCATCATCGCCATACAGATCATAGGAGTTCCTTGTGCAAATACCTATTCAGATGATCAACACGCCTCTGGTGCTTGCCCCCTGCATATGCACTACCAAGATAGGCATCAACTATCTCCAAAGCAAGATTTTCTCCCAAAGTTCTCCCTCCTAGAGCAAGGACATTCGCATCATTATGCTCCCTTGCCATCCGTGCGGAGTACGTGTCAGAAACGAGAGCCGCCCTGATCCCAGCATGCTTGTTTGCAGCAATACTCATACCAATTCCTGTACCACAGACCAAGATGCCCAAGTCTGAGCTCGCTTGTGAGACCCTATCACAAACCTCATCTGCAATATCCGGATAATCGACTTCACACCCATCAAGCACACCACAGTCATGAAGGACATACCCCTTCTCTTCCAAATGGCGCTTGATAGCCTCCTTCATGGCGAATCCACCATGATCAGATCCCAGGATGATCATACATACACTCCTTGACATACACCAATCATATCATTGCGTTTCGAACTGCCCGGACAAAGTTGTCTGTAGCACGCTCCAATCCCTCTTCCTGCCCAAATATGCACAAAGCTCCCGCTACCAGGATATTCGCACCTTTTCTCACACATCCTATGGCACTTTTGACAGTAAGGCCTCCATCGACCTCTATCTGGAAAGTAAGACCATGTTCCTTTCTGTAGGCATCGAGTGATCCGATCCTTTGGTAGGTCTCCTCCATGAAGGGTTGGCCGGAAAAGCCTGCCTCCACCGCCATGAGTAGGATATAATCCACATACGGCAACATCGGCAGAAGACATGATATCGGGGTAGCCGGATTGATAGCCAAACCAGCTTTTCTTCCCCGCTTGCGAATCATCTGCAGCATCCTGATAGGAGCTATTGTAGCCTCGCAGTGGAAGCTGATCGAATCGATACCCGCATCAAGGGCAATGGCTATATCCCGCTCAAGATGGGTTACCATCAGATGCAGATCCAACGGCAGCTTGGTACGGGACCTCAATTGCATGATATAATCCCAGTTAAGGCAATAATTTGGGACAAAATTCCCATCCATGATATCCAGATGGAAGGAATCGACCCCCGCTTTCTCCAAAATGTGTATATCAAGCCCCAAATCGAGATAGTCTGCACAGGCAAGGGTCGGTGAAATCTCTATCACGACCTACCCCCCTCTTCCGCAGATGGCACAAGCTCATCCAGAATGACAGGATCAAGGGAGAGTTGCTGATGCAATCTCATCTCTTCCTGCATAGCCTTCTTGAGATCCTGACAGGAGGGCTTGAGGGCAAGATTATCCAGTTCGTACGGATCGCTCTGCAAATCATACAGCTGCTCCAAGTCATCCTCGGTCGCCACATATTTGTACGGACCTTTCACCACCATTCGTGATCTGATAGTCACCCCATACCCATGCCCATACGATTCACACATGAGGCTTGTCCTCCAAGGCTCACTTGCATCTGTGAGCAGGGACTTGCCATCGACACGTTTGCCAAAGGCAGTGCCTGCAGCCGCTAGGATGGTTGCAGGAATATCACAGGTAAATGCCAGCCTATCATCCAATGTCCCGGCTTTAATATGATTCTTCCAGGAAATAGCCAACGGAATTCTCATCACCTCTTCGACCATATGCGAATCCTTGTCAAAGTGTCCCCCATGGCATGCAAGGGCATCACCATGATCAGTCCCCCAGATGATCAGTGTATTCTCATCCAACCCAAGTTCCCTAACCTTATCAATGACCTTGCCACCTGCAGCATCAATCATGGAGATATGGGCGTAACAATAGGCAAGCAGATGTTGCCATCGCTCCCAGGCCATAGGATTGGGAGAACAGAGGGTCTTCCCATCCTCGGTGAGGGGACGGCTCACTTCTGTTTTCAGAACCTGAGGTTGGTCAGTCAGAGGGTCATCAAAGGAAGGATACCTGCCAATTTGCGAGGGATCATACAGATCCAGAAACTCCTGGGTTGGGAAAAAAGGCTGGTGAGGCCCCCAAAAATGCAAGTTCATGCAGAAAGGTTGATGCGAATCATCCTTGGCTACCTGCTCCAATGCATCACAAGCCAGCGATGCGAGGAAAAAAGCCTCATGAGTCTCCTTGGGAGTAACTGTCAGACCAGCAGCATGTTCCCCACACCAAGCATCCTTGCACTGGTACTCCGCCCCTTCCTCCAGACCTGGAAAATAGCCCTGCTTGCTATAGGAGTCAGTGGTGAAGGCAAAATCAATCGCATGGCGGGCTGGGGGCAGGTTGTGCCTCTTCAGGTAAGCTTGGTACTCCTCTGTGACATAGGGATTGCCATAACTGGTACGTGAGAACCCTTCACAGCTATGCTCGCTTGCAGAGCCAGGTCCGGCATGCCACTTGCCAAAATACAGGTTGTGATACCCATGTTCAGCAAGGGTGTCCAGATACACCTCATGATCATAGGGAGGATCATTCTCATTATGCACCTGAGCATGGGTATGGGGGTACAGGCCGGTCAACAAAGACCTTCTTGCAGGGCCGCACATAGGGGTGACACAGCGTGTCTGCACAAACTCCGCCCCTGTTTCGGCAAAGGCCTCAAAGCAGGGGCGAAGGGGCTTCACCCCTCCTTCATAGTCGCCATGCCCATAATAAGCCTGATGGTCCTGCAGGATAAAAATGATATTCGGTTTGGCATCTTTACTCTTCTTCATCTCAGAATCCATATGCACTGATAGCCCGCTTGAACAGGGATACAAATCCCTCCCGGTCGATCGACTCCAGCAGATGGAGATTTCGCTCCTCGTCCTTCTTTCCGTAGTAATCAGCTTTGTCTATCAGGGTAAAGCCTGTAGTAAGCTCGCCCTTGCATTCCACATCACAGTAGTAATGGGCTTCGGTAAAAAGCTCTGGTTCAATGACATAGGCAACCGTAGCAGGATCATGCATCTGGATGTCCCCACGCCTTGACTGTTCGATACGAGCCTGTGTAATGACCTCTTCTCCTTCCCCGCTGATCTTTTCATCGGCTTTCATCCCTGCAAGTCCATAGCCGCTCATGATCTTGGCGACAAAATCAGCAACTTTTCCGGGCATGCGGGCTATCTGCTCAAACTCACTTCTCCTTACCGTAGCCTCCTTGGTCACTTCCAAAGGACAGGCATAGAAGGGAACCCCGCTAAAGATGACCTTTCGGAAAGCCTCGGGATCTACCAGCACATTGAAGGTGGATATGGGGGTGGGATTGCCCGTATGGTAGGCAGTTCCCATAAATACAATCTTCTCAATCTTATCCTTCACCTCCGGATAGGTATCCAGGAGTATGGCCAGGTTCGTGACAGGCCCAATTGCAATGATAGTGACCTTTGTCTTAGACCCCATCAGTATCTCTCGCTGAAAATCCCAGGCATTGGTGCCTTGTAGCAAGGAACCAGTGTAGTCTTCTTCGAAGGTATATCCTCTCAAGCCTGAAACACCATGGACACCACTTGCTTTCAGACTTTTCCGTTCCAAAGGCTTTGTCGCACCCTTGGCGACCCGAATGTCATCCCTACCCAACAGGTGTAGAAGATTACACGTATTGCGCGTGGTATTGTCACAGTCGACATTACCTGCAGCTGTGGTCACCCCCACAATATCCAATGCCTTGCTGGAGCAGGCAAGGACCAAGGCCATCGCATCATCAATACCCGTATCACAGTCAATGATGACGGGAGTTTTTGTTCTGTTCATAGAAATCCTCACTTGTAGTCATGTATTCAAGGCATATTTTGTATAGGGTTTTCCTGCAGCGGTTACCCCAAGGTACTTTGTTTGTCGGGATGTTGCTGCAAGGATCACCACAATGGCAGCGTAGGGAAGCATCTGAATGAATTCGCTGGGTATCGGATTTGAGGGGAGAGTCTGCACATACAGCTGCAAGGCATCAAAAAATCCGAAGATCAAGGCAGATCCAAAGGCACCCAGAGGCGTCCATCTGCCCATTGATACAGCACCCAGGGCAAGGTACCCTCGCCCTGCCACCATTCCCTCTTGAAACAGGTTCATCTGTCCGATGGAAAGCATGGCTCCCCCCAAGCCTCCCAGTACACCAGAGAGAAGCACCGAGATGTATCGTACCTTATGGACAGATATCCCTGCGGTCTCAGCCATCGTGGGATTCTCACCCACAGTAGAAATTCTCAGGCCAAAGCGTGTATAGGTAAACATAAGGCTTATCAGTACCAGGGCGATAAAGGCAATGTAGATGAACGGGGACTGGGCAGAAAGGAAGGTCCCGATCACAGGGATGCCTGCAAAGATTTCAGTCCTTGGCAAATTGGGTGCCTGGGGAGAACTACCCTGTCTGCCAAATAGGGCTTGCAGGCCCACCCCACAGGCACCTTGGGCAAGGAGCACCAAGGACATGGAGCTGACAGCCTGGGTAGCCCCGATGGTAATAGTCAGTATGGAATGGATAGCAGAGATGAAGACACCCATGAGCATGGCACACACAACCCCTATCCAAGGATTTCCTGTGTAGAAACTACCCAGAACAGCTGCGAACGCCCCGGCAAGCATAATCCCTTCCAATCCGATATTGTTGACACCTGAACGTTCGGAAACCACACCGCCCAATGCAGTAAAAGCTATGGGAGTTCCCATCCGTAAGGTTGTGGGAATGATATATAGCAAAAACGATACCATAACGAAGCTCCTTATTTCTTACCCTTACGATTGAGGTAGTAACGGATCAGATTCTCAGTACACAAGAATGCAACTACCAAGCCTTGAATAATGTTCACTATATTGGGGGAGACACCTACACTTGACTGCATAAGAAGCGAACCCGATCTCATCATTCCAAAGAAAAACCCTGTAAGGATGATGGCAAACGGGTTGTTTCTGGCTATCAGAGCGATTGGTATTCCGGAGAAACCATATCCTGTGGAAAACCCATTGATCATCTTCCTCATGGTCCCTGCAACTTCCACACCACCGGCAAGGCCTGCAATGCCCCCGCTGATCAGAAGCGCAAGAAACATGTTCAGGTTCGGGTTGATCCCTTGAGTCTGTGAAGCAAGAGGATTGAACCCTACAGCCTTCATCTCATACCCCCGTGAGGTCTTGTTGAGCAACATATAGGCTGCTACCACGGTCAGAAGCATTATCACCACCCCAAGGTTCATCTGGTAAGGTCGCGGAAGGATGGAGGGCAACAACGATGTAGGTTGGATCGGCATGGTGGAAGGAGCAGATGTTGTTCCCCGAAGAGGGCCCATCACAAAATACTGGATGAGAAATTGGATGATGTAGTTACACATAATCGTACTGATGACCACTCCGACATTGAAATACTGCTTTAGGATAGCTGGCAACAAGGCCACGAGCATGCCTCCTGCAAAACCACAGAACAACACGACAGGGATATGCAAGATAGGAGGCAAATGCAGATATATGCCTGCCAAGGTCGCCGTTAAGGCACCGAAGGCAAGCTGTCCCTCTACCCCGATGTTAAATACAGAACATCTAAAGGCAATGGCTACAGCAAGTCCTGAGAAGATTAGAGGGACAGCTTTCTTTAAGGAAATGGTAAACGCAGTAAGGGTCCCCACCGAGCCTTTGACCAAAGCTCCGTAGGCCTCCAAGGGGTTAAACCCTATCAAGAGGATAATGACAGCCCCTGCGATGAGGGCAAAAAACACAGAGAGAAAGGAAATAAGGATGTTCTGGGCCATAAGCCGCAGATTTTCTCGTTTTGCGACATCCGCAAGAACCTTATCCTTGAGAACACTTTCCTGAATGGGGTGTAGATCTTTCATCGCATTATATCCTCATCAGCGTTAGGTTGTGCAGCTTTGGCAGACATTGTCCCCAACATCATTCTTCCCAACTCTTCTTTGGAAGTATGTTCTGCTTCCACGACATCCACGATTGCACCTTCGAACATAACGGCAATCCTGTCGCTGATTGCAAGAATTTCATCCAATTCCATGGAGATAAGCAGTACACCCTTGCCTTGGTCCCTGATAGCAATCAAGGTTTCCTGGACCGCTTCACCGGCGCCGATATCCAAACCTCGGGTTGGTTGGATGGCCACGAAAATCTCAGGATTGTTGTAAGCCTCACGAGCGATGACAATTTTCTGCTGGTTTCCTCCTGAGAGAGTACCAGTGCGAACCCCAATGCCTACACAGCGGATATCAAATTCCGTACGGAGTTTTCTTGCATGTTCGTCAATCTGATCTGCATTGAGCCACTGCCCTTTCTTGGAGAACTGCTTGTGATAATGCTGTCCGAGGATAAGATTATACGAAACCGGATACTGCAGGACCAGGCTCTCTTTCTGCCTGTCTTCCGCAACATAGGCAAGTCCTGCCTCCTTACGGGAACGGATTGATGTTCCAACCAGCTCTTTCCCATTAAGGAGTATTGATCCTGAGTCAGGGGAGAGCATGCCCAGCAGGCATTTTTCAAATTCCTCCTGCCCATTTCCATCCACTCCGGCTATTCCCATGATCTCTCCCTCCTTGACCGAGAGATTGAGGTTGTTCAGTTTGGTTCGCTTCTCAACGTTGGTATAGGTGAGATGCTTGACCTCCAGAACATTCTTGGTGGAATCGATGCATTTCCGGGCTTTCCTCCCAAAATCAACAGAACGACCAACCATCATCTGTGTCAGGATTTCAGTATCGATCTCATCAATATTTCGTGTTCCCACCACCTTCCCCCTTCTGAGGACTGTGACCCGGTCAGACACCTTCATGACTTCTGCCAACTTATGGCTTATGAATATGATGGTCTTTCCCTTCGCCTTCAGTCCCAAGAGGATATCGCAGAACTCGTCGATCAGCTGGGGTGTCAGCACAGCGGTGGGCTCATCAAAGATAAGTATCTCCGCTTCACGATACAGAACTTTGATGATCTCCACCCTCTGCTGCTCCGGAACGGAGAGATCTCCGACTCTGGCCCTGGGATCAATATTCAGCGAATACCGGTCCGAAATCACTTGGATTCTTCTCACTGCCTCTTCACGGTCAACTTTTGCCCAGGTACCTGTCTCATCCCCTACCACCACATTCTCAGCGACGGTCATCTTGGGGATCAGCATGAAGTGCTGGTGGACCATTCCAATCTTGGCTTTGATGGAATCCCGAGGGCTCTGGAACTCAACAGGGTTTCCGTCAATGAGGATTTGCCCTTCATCCGGATGATACAAGCCGAAAATGATGTTCATCAACGTCGATTTTCCGGCGCCGTTCTCTCCGGCAAGTGCATGTATTTCCCCTTTCCTGATGGCAAACGACACATGGTCATTTGCCACAACACCAGGAAATCGTTTGGTGATATCTTTCAATTCAATGGCATGTCCCATTGTTAATCCTCCGAAAACCCTATCAAGATTCTTCTTTCTGTCACCCGTATCAGAGGGTATATGCGTAAGTCTTCAGCTCGTCTTCAGTGGCAGGTACATTGATGCTTCCATCAATGATGCCGGCGGAAAGCTTATCCAGCACACTTCTCATCTCAGGTGTCACCATGGCATTGAGCTCAGGGTTCAAGTTTGTGTATTTCATGAGCACTCCGCGGGTGGCAAGACCCAGCTTGAGAGGCTTGTCTGTCTGGAACTCCCCGTCCTCCATATAGTTTTTCACTACAGTGAATATTGCTTCATCAACAGGCTTCACCAAAGAAGCGATGATTTTCGAAGGCAACTGCTCAAACTGACCCTTAGCGGCACCAAAGCAATACTTTCCTTCACCAGCGGTCTTTGCTGCATTGAAGACTCCCAAGTTACATGCACCCGAATACGTTCCGATCAAGTCAGCTCCACGGGAGTACATGGCAGTTGCAATCTCATTGCCTTTGTTTACGTCAGTATAGCTATTGGTATAGGTGACCTGCACTTCACAGTCAGGATTGACGGTATGAACCCCTGCAGTAAATCCATTGCGATATTTCTCCTGGACAGAATCACCACGAATAGCAACGACAGCTCCAACGTTGTTGGTTTTGGTAAGCATCCCCGCCAGTGCTCCGATCAGGAAGGCTCCTTCGTTCTCTGCATAACTTACGGACATGATGTTGTCATATCCCACCACGACATCAGCAAGGTAGAGGAACTTCACATCGGGATACTCACTTGCCACCTGCATCATGCCATCACCATAATCGGAAGAGGAAATGACGATAAAGTTGCATCCCTGGGCAATAAGGGTTCTCAGGCTGTTCTCTGCATCAGTCACATCCGGGACCTCCATAGAGATGGTCTCAATACCCAATTCCGCCTGGATCCTGTCAATACCAAACTTGATATCGTCATTGAAACTCTGGGTTCCGAATACCGATGCAATCATGCCAACCTTAAGCGGAGCATCTTTCTTCGAGACTGGGGTCTTCTCTGAAGCACCACCAGCAACCAAGGTTGCCAAGGAAAAGCTCATCATTAGCAACACGACAAACACGGTACGCAACGTAGTCTTACATTTCATTTTCATATAGTCCTCCATTTTATTCAAACAATCATACGTACTCATACGTAGTATTCACAGTTGTCAGGCCCAGCGAAAGAACTCATCTACAAGGGCAACATGATCGCCTTGACACATCATATGATGGTTGGAGATGGGCCGTTCCAGGAAGTAGTGCATATCATCGACCGAAAGGCGCACTTGGGTTCTACACAAATTCGGATCAGACAGATTCTCCTCCAGGACCGCTTTCTGAACCATATGGGTCTTCATATCTTCCTTGCACTTGAATACAGTATAGACACCCTCTGACAATTCACCCTTGACGGCAACGCCAAGTCCACTTTCAAAGTGAGTAGTCAGCGTATAGGACTTGGGCATGGAGAGTGGGAGCACACAGTGAGCAAGCACAAGAGAGTTTGTCTCGGTATCGATGCTGCTGGGATTTGCCATAAAAACCGGTTTGCCAGTCAGCTCACCCAGCACTACCATGGAAAGCAAAGAACGGGAATCTCCTTCACAGGCTGCGTAAACACCTTCAGCATTCAGGATCGCTAGGGCAAGACATCCGGTGATGGTATAGGGAGCCAACAGGTCAAAACAACGGACAGCGACTCCCTGCAGGCCAAGACGGGTCACAAACCGTCGTATGGCGCCATAGATGTGCAGGGCATGTTCCACTTCTTCATTGTCATATCCCCGACTCTTGATATCAAGGGTAAACTCATTGTCCTCATACTGTTTCTTGTCAATTTCGCTGAAAAAGGATTCCATCGGGATATCAACCAACTCAATACCACTTATGTCCTTCAGCACCTTGGGATCAGCCTCACTTGCGATCAGCATATTGGGTGCTCCCAAAACCCCTAGACGCATGGTTGAAAGTCTATCCTTGATGGAGAATACCTGGATCAGCCTTTCCAACTTGAGGGCAAGTTCATTCTCCGTACCATGGAGAATCTCACCTGCATGTCCCTGTTCCTGAAGATAGGAGAGGATTTCCATAGAAGCTGCCAAGGAATTATGCGTCTTGGTTGTCAACAGGAAATAGGGACCCTTTACCGAACGGAAGCACTGTTTGAAAAGGGTGGCGGTACCTCCTGAACCTATGAGGAAGATGGTAATGGGCTGTTCTGCCATAGCCTCGAGGCTAACCAGATTGAGGGTATGGCCTTTCATTGCATCTGAAATTCCTTTTACGAATCTCTCACAAGAAGGAACGAGTGTTGCATCATTGTTGTTGTTCTTTGCTGTAAGCAGGACCGTGCCAATATTCATTGATTCTCTCCATTAAACAAAGGGTAATAGGATAAGTTTTACGTAACGTAAAACGTTTTACGTTCAGCTAAAATAAAAACAAACCGCAAAAGAACCCTATGTAAAACATTTTACCCTGTTTTTCGCATCTGTCAAGAAAAATCAAAAATATTTACACATTTTCGCAAAGTCCAAATTCAGACAAGCCAATGGGGATAACACCATGCTTTCAAACTTTTCTATCAAGAACTTCAAGTCTATCCAACACCTGAGCCTTGATCTCATTTTTTCTGAAATCAAGGCTAACGGCAGATGGCTACGCCACCCTTCCTGCAAGAAAAAGAATCGCTCAGATGTGTTTCTTACCTTGGTCTGTTTGATGCCAATGGATCAGGCAAATCAACGGTACATGAAGCTTTTTCCTATAATGATTGGGAGAATTTATTGAATCAGCGAGCCACCTGAAAAATGCTAATTTGTATGAATGAATATACATAGAATTATGCATATTCATTCATACCGGGTGACATGACTGTCAACCAAATGATATTCCCCAGGATGACGGAGAGAATCACCTCCACCGCAAATCCGCGGACGTGCCTTTCGTGCCTCATACAGGATCAGCACATTCCGTACCTTCTTCATGGTGGTGAGGAGAATGGCCAACCCGATCTCATACCGGGCGTGGACGCCGCGCTTGTAGATGGTGTCGGGAAGCAACCCGTCATTCAGCTCGCTGTTAGTCTGTGTTTGGTCAAGAAAAATTGTCCGAACCCCCAAAGGCCTCAATGTTTTTCCCTGGGATTCGGCACGATTTCCAGCAGCCAAATGGGATCCTCCCTATTGAGCTGCTGTTCTCTTTACGTTTAAAGTCTTTTCTCAGGTGCTTTTTCAAACACCATATCCAAGCAATTCCCTAACCTGATTCACTACCTTTGGCAGGCTCAAGCCATATTCATGCAGAAGTTCATCAGGGCTTCCTGACTGGCCAAACAGATCCTGTATGCCTATCTTCTTGAACTTGAAGTCGCCGTTTCCTATAAGGACATCAGCGACTGCGTCGCCTAGCCCTCCGATGACACTGTGCTCTTCCAAGGTGACAACCTTTTTGCATTTGGTTGCATAGGAGAGCACACACTCACTATCGATTGGCTTGATAGTATGCACATTGACCACAGCAACAGAAACGCCTTGCTCTTCTTGTAGCTGTCTTGCACAAGAAAGAGCCGTATCGACCATGATACCACAAGCGAATATGACCAGATCATCCCCTTCCTGCAAAACATTTGCCTTACCCAACTCAAATGGCATAGACTCTTTAAAGACTGTGCTAGGCGAACGTGCCAAACGCAAGTATACAGGACCTTCTGTTTCTGCTAGGGTAAAAACAGCTTTCTTAGCTTCATTGGCATCACAAGGGACAACAACCGTCATTCCAGGAATTACACGCATCAAGGCAATATCTTCGATAGCCTGGTGGCTTCCACCATCTTCTCCAACCGTGATACCTGCATGGGTACAACATATCTTCACATTGAAACCAGGGTAGGCGACACTGTTTCTAATCTGCTCATAGGCCCGACCTGCCCCAAACAGGGCAAAGGTACTGCAAAAAGGAATATATCCCATAGTGGACATCCCAGCCGAAATATCAATGAGGTTTGCCTCGGCTATCCCGACATTGAAAAACCTCTTTGGGTACTTCTTCGCAAAATGGCAGGTCATAGTTGCATGGGACAAGTCGGCATCAAGAACAACTACATCCTTGTTCTTAGCCCCCAGTTCGACCAGAGCCTCACCATAGGCTGTACGAATCATTTTCTTTTCGCTCATATCTTCTTCTCCTGCAACTCTGCAAGCGCCATCACAAGTTCTTCCTCATTTGGAACTCTTCCATGCCAGCCAACCTGATTTTCAATAAAAGAAACACCTTTGCCTTTAATCGTATGTGCAAGGATACAGGTAGGCTTCCCAGCAACAGGCTTTCTGCCCAACGCCTCCACCACCTGCTCGATATCATTACCATCAGAAAGCTCAATGACCTCACATCCAAAGGCTGAAAACTTATCCTTGAGATTCCCCATCGGCAAGATGGAATCACAGGATCCATCAAGCTGCAGTCCATTGGCATCTATCATGATGGTAAGGTTATCCAGCTTGTAGGCAGAGGCAGCCATACAAGCTTCCCATACGATACCTTCCTGCAATTCCCCATCCCCAAGTAGGGTAAAGATGCGTATAGCGGACTCTTGGGCCTTGGCTGCCATAGCCATACCCACAGCGATGGAAAACCCTTGGCCCAAGGAACCTGTCGCCGCATCGACACCAGGAACCTTCTTGGAATCAGGATGTCCTTGCAGGTTGCTATGCAACTTGCGCAGTGTCCCCAACTCTTCTTTTGGGAAAAACTTCTTGTCTGCCAATATAGCATAGAGAACAGGAGCCGCATGCCCCTTACTCAGGACAAAACGATCACGGCCAATGTCATGCGGATCCTTAGGGTTGAGTTTCATTTGCGTATAGTAGGCACCTACCATCATCTCTACTGCAGACAGGCTACCACCTGAATGCCCACTTCCTGCCTTGGTAAGCATACGAAGTACATCCACCCGAATATCGGTGCATTTGTTCTTGAGAAAATTCATGTACTAATTCCTTATCTTTTAGAGTAAAGCTAAGCTTCCTCTCCACAAAGATCTTGTATTGCGATCTGCATATGCTTAATACTCTCGTCTTCAGCTTTTTTGGGATCACCAGAAGCTATTGCTTCAATTATTCTCTTATGAGGAGCGAGAGCATGCTCTGCATGTTCATTCAAGGAGAAACTTGTCTGCCTCAGCCGTTCAAAATAGTAGTTTACAATCTGAACAAGTGCAGTCAACAAATCATTATTCGTTATATCAACAATAGCCTTATGGAACCTAGCATCCAATTCAGCCATGGTCCTATTATCCCGTCGAGCATAACACTCTTCAAATTCAGTTTGAATCTGGCGAAGAACCAACACATCTGTCTCACTTCGGTTGAGTGCGGCCAATTTTGCAGCAAGAGGGTCCAGATACATCCGGACTTCCAGATAGTTCTTCATCTGTACCTCATTAGCACGAAACCAGTTGACTGCTTGTTGGACCACATCCTCTTGCTTATTTCTTACAAATGCACCACGCCCTGCCTTCAGTTCCAAGAACCCTTGGGACTGAAGTTCGCGATACACCTCTCGCAAGGTCGCACGGCTGACATCCAACTTACTACACATCTCATACTCAGTGGGAAGTTTGTCTCCAATCTGGATACCCTCTTGAGTCAGGTATTCTTTAATTTGTGCAGCAGCTATATCCACCACCGATTGTTTTTTCACCATCTTCATGCTGGGCCTCTCTTAAAATGAACTACCAAGTAGCAATTTTGGTACGAACAATGTTATCTCTGGAAATATATTTATCAACACTAAGACAACAAGTAGGCCTATATAATAAGGCTTAACTGCCTTAAATGCAGCATTAAATGAAATACCTCCTATTTTTGATGTCAAAAACAGGCAAATTGCCATGGGAGGCGTCAAAAGTCCTATCATCAAAGCGAAAATAAAGATAACACCAAACTGAATCGGATGCATCCCAATCGCCGATGCGATAGGCAAAAGAATGGGAGTCAGAATGAAGATGCTTGCATTGGTTTCCATAAATGTACCCATAAAAAGCAGAATCATATTCATCAATAGGATGATAATATACTTGTTATGTGTCAGTGCAAAAATAAAACCCGCTGCTAGCTCCGCTATCTTCTCCATGCCAAGTATCCAGGCAAACAATTTCCCTGATGCCATTAGGAGCATTACCATACCCAAGTTCTCAATACTAATGATAAACACTTTGGGAAGATTCTTGATCTTGAAATCCTTATAGACAAACACCCCGACTATCAAGGAATAAAAAGCTGCCACAGCTGCTGCTTCTGTCGGAGTAAAATACCCGGAGAAGATTCCACCGATGAGAAGCACTGGAGCAAATAGTGCTGGAAGAGCGGAAATAAATGCCTTAAATCTGACAGAATATGAATAGGGCTCATGTTTTGGGTAGTTTCGTTTTTTAGCAATTATGTATACGGTAATCATCATGACAACACCCATGATAATTCCTACAGATATTCCCCCCATAAACAAGCCTCCGATGGAGACTCCGGCAGCTATACCAAACAGTACCATAGGACTGCTTGGCGGAATTATGGGGCCAATGATGGAAGAAGCTGCTGTGACACCTACAGCAAATTCTGCGTCAAACCCCTGATCTTTCATCGCTTTGATTTCGATGGCGCCCAGGCCAGCAACGTCAGCAACTGCGGCACCTGACATACCAGAAAAAATCATACTAGAAAGGACGTTCACGTGGCCCAAGCCACCGGTAATATGCCCAACACAGCAGTCAGCAAACGTAAATATCCGTTTGGTGATACCACTGCTGTTCATCAATTCACCGACCAACATAAAGAAGGGAATTGCCAGCATAGTATACGAAGATACACCACTGATCATTGCCGATGGCAAAAATGTCATCGTAACAATACCGGTGAACTTTACAAAAAAGAATCCTGAAAGGATCATAGAGTATCCAACAGGTACCCCAATCCCAATCATCACAAGAAAACCTACTATTACCCACATTTATGCCAGTCCCTCCATAGCTGATCCTTTTTTTTCATCCCTAAGGGTCTTGATCTCTTGCAGTATGTGCTCAAACAAAAAGAAACTGGTGAAAGCCATCCCAATGGGAAAAGCAATATACCACCACCCCGCGTTAATCGGTAGGATAGCAAGAGGAACCTGTACCTTCTTCTGGGCAAGAGCCCAGCCATAACGAACCAGTTCCAGCGAGGCATACAAGGTCACCCCGCTGACAAGAATATCAAGCAAACGTTGGACGGATAAGGGGAGTTTGCTTGCAAATACATCAATGCGAACATGAACTCTCTTTCGAGCGGCATAGGCAAGGGTAAGAAACCCTAGCCAAGCTGCCATGACAATTGATAACTCTTCTATTTCAGTATAGGACTTTCCTGTTATTACCCTTCGAACCACTTGGAAGAAGATGGCACACAGAAGAACTACCAATACTGCCATAGCTGCATACTTCACCACTTTCTCTAAAAAAGATGCAACTTTTGAAATTCCTAAAGTTATTTTGTCAAACATATACTCCCCTCTCCTAATCCAAAACTCTCTACTTACTTCTCAGACTGTTAATTTTTTCGTAAGCACCTGCGGGATAGAGGTCTTTATTCTTTTCCAAGAGAGCAGGTGTAATTTTCTGCTTGAAGGATTCGATGTCTATCTGGTCCTTAGAAACAAGGGTCATACCCTTTTCCTTGAATTTGGCCAAGAAAGCCTCATCTTCTGCATTCACCTGTTCATTATGCCATGTAAAGGCATTGTCAATTGCCGTGGAAATAAGAGCCTTGTGATCATCACTCAAAGCTGACCACCAGTCGTTAGCCATGTAGATGAAATAGTTTGTGTACTGATGTTCTGTCTGCATGAGGAACTTCTGTACCTGATACATACCAGCCTGATCGATATTTGCAAGAGGGTTTTCCTGGGCATTTACGATTCCGTTCTGCAGTGCCCCATAGAGTTCACCCCATGCAACAGGAGTAACGTTTGCACCAGTAGCGTTCCATGATGCAATGACACCAGCGTTGTTAGGAGTCCTCAGCTTAATGCCGGGCATGTCGTTGACACTCTTTACAGGAACGTTTGCTGTCAGATAACGAGGGCCTCTCAAGGCAATAGTGTTGAGATAAGCCTTGACGTTGTACTTAGAAAGCAGGGTATTCGCAAGCTCTGCGCCGACTTCACTATTCCAGAAATTTTGCAGATGCTGCTGGTTGTCAAAGATAAATGCCATGTTGAACAGTTCCATCCACTCGGGGACCGCCCAGTTGAATAGCATCTCTGCATTTACCAACATCTCATAATTGCCTTCAGAAAGGCCAGTGCAAAGATCTTCGTCGTTATCACCAAGCTGCCCCTCAAGGTACAACACAGGTTTCAATTCACCGTTTGACTGTGCTTCGATCTCAGCAGCCATTTTTTTTGCTGCTTCTGTTACCAGTGCCGAAGAGTTATTTCCCACGATCTTGAAAGATATGGCGCCACCTTTCTCACTTTTTCCCTGGGCGGGAAGCACGAATAGTGCCAGAACGACGAGGAATGTTACCAGTAATCCTTTTTTCATTGCATACTCCTAAGTATTTATTGTCTGTTTGACTGATTGTCAGACAATTAGTTATAACCCGGGAATATTCACCTGTCAACAAAAACCTTTCACTATTTTTCCACGATGATGAGTCAGCTCGTACTTTCAATCAATGAACCCCATGCACAACCCCAATGCATGCTTTTTTCATAGTCCTCTCATACTTTCTTCATGCATTTGTCGTTACATTAAGGCAACAAACCAAAAGGCGGAAGGAATACTTCCACTAAACCTCGAAAATATAACAAGTTCGTAACAGTCAAACCAACGACGCGCTAACCTGACACTCCTCTACCCGATATGATCCCTGGTTCTCGATCTCTCGAACACTCGACGATATTACTGCAGGACTGATTGAAACAAAGAGCTCTACACTCTGGTACACCTCCCAGATTCCTGATGAAGCGAAAGCCCTGTTCTCAAAGCTCTCACTGAAGGTTCCCGGCAAGGTCCTGGAAGTCGATTCGAAGGTGTAGTACAAACTGATTTCAGGAAAGGCTGATCTAATTCCTTTTAAACGATGAATTAGCTCAGCTCGCTTGTACTACTGACTGTACAACGCCAGTACAAAGAGGGACTCTGATAGAGTTCTCATATACTTCAGGCTCCCTTTTCGGGAGCCCTCAAACTAAAAGTTACAGTTTAAATCGAAGAGGGGCCTGGTCCAGAAGGAATAGACCCCATAATAAGGTATTCAGTTCCCATTATTTTTTCTCAGTTAGATATGCATTAAACTCAGCAACTCCATCCCTTGCATGCTTACTTAATGAGGTTGTATCAGAAAAGAAGAAGACCAGATCATAACCACGCTCATACTTAGCTCTGGCATCTGCCCAGGAACCCGCTATAGAGGCAAGGACCTTTCCACTGTTTATAACTTTTCTTTCAATCTCATGCAAAGTATCCTGCATTTCAGGAGCACTTGGATTCCCAAAATATCCCATACTTGTTGCCAAATCCATGGGACCTATAAAAATACCATCAAGCCTTTCAACCGACAGGATTTCATCAAGATTCCTTACCGCTTCTGGAGTTTCTACTGCCGTCATAAGGAATATATTGTCATTTGCATTCTGAAGATATTCCATACTGTTATTACCATAGTGTGCCACTCTAGGACTACCAGCAACACCGCGAATACCTTCAAGAGGATATGAGATGGCCTTGACCGCCATCTCAACCTCTTCCTTTGAATTCACATATGGGACTAGCAGGCCATAAACACCAGCATCAAGAATTCTTTTTATCAAGACAAAATCATTCCAAGTTGCACGGGCAAAGGGAACTGCTTTTTCTCCTTTCATAGCCCATATTTGGGACATGGTTGTTTGAATATCGCCAGCGCCATGTTCCAAGTCAACCATAAGAACATCAAAACCTGCTTCAGCAAGAATTTCAGATGTTATTGGGCTACAAGCCTGCAGCCAAGAACCTGAAAGTTTTTTTCCTGATTTGAGTGCTATTCTTGCTGGATTAATATTTTTTTCAATCATTATTTACCTGCTCTTCGTTTTTCTATACATGCATTTGCAGCAAGCCAATTCTTTTCAAATGAGCTTTTAAAAAGAACAACTGGGCCATAATCGTCATACTCTTCTGGCGTAATACCATTTATGTACCAAGCACGTCTAAACTCATCAACTTTCTCTAGCAATTCGTCAAGAAACCCTTCACTCGTCGGTGAGTTGAATCTGTCTATCACAGGATAATCTTTTTCAAGTAAGCTATCAGCAGTTCCTTTCCAATTGATGGTTACAGAAATCTTACCCCCAACTAGTTCAGTAAAATGATGTAATCCCCGTGCTCCACCAGAGATGAATCCTACGTCACTTTTCCTAGCTTCAACTAACCGATATACTTTTTTCGCACAGATAGTCCCTGCTTGAAAAAGAGCGTCAGAATTTACATCCAGTTTTTTTTCTGTTACGTAATTCTTCATATATTCATCGAAAATACCACCAATGTGAGAAAAGTACACCATTGGGGGATTATCCATTGTGGAAGCTACTTTATCATAGACATCACAAACATCCAAAACTTGACGAACACTCATCACTTCAGTGGCATTGATGGGAACACCCTTAGCCATGAGGATTCCAATAGCTTCTAATCCTTCTTTTGTCACAGGAATTTTTGCCATGATATTGGGTCCTGCTTCACGATTATATAAGGCATTATTTACTATGCTTTCTACATCTCCCTTAAAAGGATTCCCTTGTATGCTGACATATCCCATCCGGCCATGGCTCTCATCATACAATGGACGAAAATGTTCTGCGATCTTCCCAACCAACGTCCTTTGCAACTCTTCCTGCACCAAATGTGCATCAGATTGACGAGCCAGAATTTCATCCAAAAGAGTCAAGGCATCATTAGCCCCATCTGTATGGGTAAGCATCTTATTGACATAGGAAGGGTTCTGGGTACAACCTACCGCGCCCTCTGCAATGGCCAAGTCAGCTTCTTTTTCTGTAACATTATTAATCCAAAATCTTGTTGGAGTAAGTTCTTTGACTCGCTTAAAATATCTTTCTTTCATATCTGATTCCACTCCTTATTCAAAAAGTTCGTACTCAATCCCAACTATCTGACAGAATTGTATAAGTTCGTCTCGATAGAAACCCATAACACCTGAAATATGATTTGAACTGTATTTATCAATAAAATCATCTAGGTCAAAATTCACTTTTGCATACAATACCGGTAGTTGGTGTGCACCCCTAGCCTTGACAAATTCTTCGACCATCTCATCAGTAGGAGTAATTACATTACAAGGAATTATCGCCATTACGTACTTACCATCTTTACGATATAGTCGTGCTAGTTGCATTTCACCAGGAGACGCATTAAAGCATGTTATTCCACCACCCCCTAACCTAACGGATTTCTTAAAATCAATATTAGCCAAGTTATCTTCAGTTTTTTCGCTACGGCCAGCATAATGTACGTTAATTGCACCGCAGTTCACACAATAGATAACACCTCTATCATTGTCGATATGGCTTACATCGGCGAAAAAGGTTGGCCTTCCACCTGACAGAATGCGAAGAATCTGCTGCGTCAACGCCCCATCTGCATCAGCTTCACAAGCCATAGGAGTTGTCTTCTTTTTTCCTTCGGCATCATCAAAGTTTGAGATAAAAGCTTGTGTCATGCATTGGGGTACATATGAATTTGCCAATTCATGCATGCACTTTATTGCAATAAAATCCATGTCATATTCGTCTACCAGATCCTTTGTTGCAAGGTAGCAAGCTATTTGTGAGTCAAATTTTGCTCTTGTGAAAGAATCCTCGTTATACAATACACTATTGGCATTCTTCTCAATCCAAGTGCGCATCTGATCGATTCTAGATTGTTCAACCTCACCTGATTTTCGAATAATTTCTATTTGAGCAAGGTGCTCACTATCAATTCCAAACAATTTTTTCCACTGCATAGGATCATAGGTGGCAGTATCTATCCCAATTGAACGCCCACCAAAAAGCCCAAACACTGATCCCCGTAATTTTTTAGCAACAGAGGAAGCTCTAAGAACAGGTAAAAGTTTCTCTTTATAGCTAGCTAAATCATAATCAGAACGGATATTCTTATGAGCATATCCAATCTGCTTGAGAGCTCCCGAAGCACCGAGAAGACCTACACATCCATGCGATCCACTTTCTCTATTACCAAGAACAATGGTAAAAATCCCCATTCTCTGGACACCATGAACAACAAGATTTGGACTTGTCCAGCAAGGGACATGAGCAATTAGAACTTCAATATTCTGATTCTTCAACTCATCAACATTCTTATCAATTTGTGCTCTGGTCCGAGCAATTTCTGAAGAGGGTACCAATTCAATTGGAAGCTGTCCCAATACTTCAATAGCCTTCTCATGAAGAGGAATTGCTAGTTTGCTAAATACTTTCTCCCACATATCTGGCCTATGATCACCAAAGGTAATGAATCCTACTCTTGGCTTAAAACTTGTATCTTTCATTGCTTATCTCCTTTAATTTCCTGTAACATGGCATAATCTTCTTCAGTGACTGTCTTATAACCCGGAACCGGGAATGCCTGGAAACTTCTTCCACCATCATTGTAGATAGACTGACCATAAATAAAATCAGAATCAGATGTAGCAAGAAATACAGCCAAACGACCACACTCATTGATGGTACCAATGCGACCAATGGGAGTTCGTGAGATGACAGTATCCATAAGTTGCTTATCTGACCCCACCCGCTGCATCAGCTCAGTCATTATTGGCCCTGGTGCCATTGCATTCACTTTGATGCCATAAGGGGCTAATGCATTTGCTTGAACCTTGGTAAGCTGTTGTACGCCGCCCTTGCTAGTGGTGTAGACCATCTGGCTGTCCAAAGCAAGATAAGCATTGACCGAAGAAACGTTGATAATAACTCCTCCATCACCTTGTTTTTTCATCTGGCGAGCAGCGTATTGATCACCGAAGAACATGGCCTTAAGGTTTACATCCATTATTGCATCATATGATTTTTCAGTGATATCAAGATAATGAGTCTTGTTGGGATCATTTATACCTGCATTTGCCACATAGACATCTAACCTCCCATAAAGCTCAACTGCCTTATCAACTAGGTTCTGAAGATCACTAAGATTAGAAACATCAGCTTGAATGTAAGACACATCTCCGATTACTTTTAGATTTGCTATTGCTTCTTTCCCCTGTTCTTCACTTCTAGAGCAAATAAGAACCTTTGCCCCTTCCTTTAAAAACTCTTCAGCAATTCCATATCCGATGCCTTTGGAGCCTCCGGTAATTATTGCAACTTTTCCTTCCATTCTCATACAGGACTCCTCTTTATCATTCAAATATCTCAGTAGAAACACCAAAAGCCTTGCCAAGCTCTATCAACTCAGCTTGTAGCTGTTCTGATATTGGAATTCCATTTTTCATCCTTTCCTCTTGCGTGATATACTCAAGCTCTCCAGGAATGATTTGTCTAGGGACTCCCTCTTTCATTGGTGTGTCATGAATCATTTTTTCCCACTCAGTTATTCTTTCTGTATACTCTTCTTCACTCAGAAAGAAATTGGGGTCAATAACACAAAATAAGTGAGTGGAAAGACTTGGCACTTCAGGATTTTTATACATACTTCTCAGATTCTGTAGAAAGGGACCACCAGAAAGGAGCCCTGTCAAGGCATCAACAAATAGTGACATACCCCACCCCTTGTGCATTCCTACAGGAAGCATGAACCCAGCAAAACCTGCTTTTGGATCATCAGTCTCCTCACCTTCCTTAGTAACAGCCCATGATGTAGGTATTTTTTCACCATTCTTAGCAGCTAATAACAATTTGCCACCTGACACAGCTGAAAGAGAAATATCCAGAGAAAAAGGGAATTTGTCGTTAAGAGGCAATCCCAAGGCTATTGGATTGTTTCCAGTCGACGGCTCAAGCTGCCCTTTCATCCCAATATTTGGAACTACATTTGTAGAAACAATCCCGAACAACCCTTCCTTCACTGCCATCTGGGTGTACAGGGCTGCAGCACCAAAATGATTGCTGTTTTTTACGAGAACATAACTGATGCCAAACAGCTTTGCTCTTTCAATGGCAAGGTCCATGCTTTTTTTTCCAACAATGTAGCCAAGACCTGCATCACCATCTACCAACACTAAGGGACCTTTTTTATCCTTAAGTATTTTTAATTCTGCATGAGGGTTAATAATTTTTTTAGCAACCCTGTCCAGATAAACACTGGTACGAAGAATTCCATGGGAATCAACACCCCAAAGGTTTGTTTGTACTGTACAGTCAGCTACTGTTTTGGCATCGCCATTACTCAGACCTGCTTTGATAAATAGCTTTTGAAGGAAGAGCCTTGTCCCTTCCACATCTATCCGTAATTCTTTCATTTCACTGCTCCTTATCGATTTAGCATTAGTTTATAGACACTAGATGAAGCTGTTACATACAGGGTCTGCTCATTCTCACCAAAAGTGAAATTTGCAGTAACTTCAGGAAAAAATATTTTAGCCAGTTTAGTACCATCAACATCAAAAAAGTATAAGCCTCCTGGACCTGTACAAATTATGGTGCCATCTTTACAGCATTTCATTCCGTCTAGGACCCCATCCCCTTCATCCTCTACCGTTGCAAAAACATCTTTTTTGCCATGTAAATACTGATAGATCTTTTTGGCTTTGCTATCATTTACATACAAGATATTCTCTTGTGGATCAAAGCAAAGCCCATTTGGTAGAATCAATGTGTCATCAAGCAGTTGTAATTCACCTGTGCTTTCAATGAATCGATAAACACCCTGAAAATCCAACTCTGCTTTTCGGGGGATACCAACCCTTCCCATGCGTCCTGGAAGAGGATCTGTGAAATATATATCACCTTTCTTACTTACTATCACATCATTGGGGCTATTGAGCTCTTTTCCTTCAAAATGCGATACAAGAACTTCATATCCATCATCTTTAAGATTCAAGCGGACGACGCGACTAGTGCCAGTTTCACAACTGATCAGGTTACCCTGTAAATCTAAAGTATTTCCATTTGTGAGGTAGCTGTTTACTCTAAGAAAACTTAAATCCCTCTCATTGGACAGGCAATACAATGCATTACCTTGAATATCACTGAAAATTAGCTTCTTCTCATTTTGAATCCATACTGGACCTTCAAGGAATCTCAATCCAGAGACCAGTTGCGTAAGTACCGGTTTGCAGGAATCTAACCAGGTATTGCGCTTTGTGTACAATTCAAATTTAATCATAGTCCCAGTATCTCCGCTTCGGTAAGAGAAGCACTAGACGTATCTTTTCCAGTAATGTTTAAAACCAATTCATACAAAGTTATTATTCCACAGAATAATCCACAGACTGCAACTGGTAAATAAAAGAAAACCATTGAAATCCCAAAAACCGGTGAAGATTGTATAGATACGAGTCTTACCAGTCGAAACCCATATAGTATAAGAATTAGACAAGTTGATAGGATGAGCAAGTACACACTTATGTCAAAAATCCTTTTTACCTTATGGGGGAACTTGTCATAGAAATAGTCTATCCCAAGATGCATCTTATATTTCAATGTAACTGCAGCACCTATGAAAGAAAACCATAAGAACAATAATCTCGACACCTCTTCTGTCCAAATAGCAGTGAACGGTAAATACCTAGCAGCTATCTGAATGATAACGGTCACACTCATTGCAATTCCCGTTATTTTTATAAAGGAACCTAATACTGTATCAAATACAAAGTCAATTACCTTTTTCATATATCCCACTCTTTAACATCTAATTCTTGCAGGACTATACACATAGTCCTGCAAGGTACATTCTTAATTGAGGAACATGTCAAATATGTTAGCTCCAATTTGTTTTTGATAGTCTTTGTAGAGAGGAGCCATTGCATCAACAAAAGGTTTCTTGTTATCAATGGTATTGATGACCATTCCCTTCTTTACGAGCTCAGCTTCGACAGCCTCAAGGCTTTCTGTCTCAAGTTTGGTAGCATACAATCCGCTTTTCCCGAATACATCCAAAAGGATACTCTGTGTCTCAGAATCTAGTTTATCAAACCAGGCTACACTACAAATAATTGGATTCGGAGCTATTAGATGTTCTGTCTTTGACAAGTACTTCGTCACTTCATACTCTTTCTTAACAAGAATCTCAGCGCTGCTATTTTCAGCTGCATCAACTACCTTGGTCTGCAGTGCCATATAGCGCTCAGTTCCAGGGATAGGAACAGGTGAAGCATCCAGAAGTATCATTGCACCCATAACAGCCTTGGTTTCCATGGTTCTGATCTTCAAGTTTTTGAAATCATTCACTGTATTGATAGGTCCTTTAGAACTATATACATTGCGTGGGGTACGGATCGCCCAACCAAGGATTTTGAGACCTGCAGTCTTTTCCAAAGAGGCACTCAGAATTTCAGCAAGGCCATTATCCAATACACTTTGACAATGCTCAACATCTCTAGAGATGTAAGGCATGTCAAAAATAGCAAACTTAGAATCAATGCCTGTGAGTAGACTTGTTGATGTTTCTGCTATCTGGATACTACCCATCTGTAATCCATCAAGATAATCTCGTTGTGAACCCAACTGACTGCTGTGAAAGGCAACACCTTGCATTCTTCCATCAGTTTTCTCAGCAATTTCTACAATTGCTGCATTCAGTGCAGTTGGAATAGAATCATTTGGTGCAAGGGAGGTCGCTACCTTATACTTTACTTCAGACTTCTGCGATGAAGCAGGGTTTTCTGCTGTACCATTAGCAAACATCATGCCTACACTCAGTAAAATAGCTACGAATACCAGACCCATTTTTTTCATACAATTTCTCCTTTTGAATATGAAAATTTTATTTAAAATGCAGCCCCAAATAAATTGGGTAACCACATTACTAAAGCCGGACTAAATGTCACTATCATCAAGACAACAAGAATCGCAAAAAAGAAGGGAATAAATGTCTTAATTGTATCTGTTATTGAAATTTCGGCGATTCCACAAGAAATAAATAAGCAAATACCTACAGGAGGAGTAAAAAGACCAATAGCAAGATTAACAATCATAATCACACCAAAATGAATAGGGTCTATTCCTATCATCGTCATAGCTGGAAGCAAAATTGGAGTAAAGACAGTAATAGCTGCTGCCTGGTCAAGCCATGTTCCAACAAAAAGCAACAAAACATTCACCAACAAGAGGATAATAATTTTATTGTCTGTAAGTGAGGTCAATCCCTGTGTTATCAAAAGTGGAATTTGCTGGCTAGCGAGCAACCATGCCAGTGCCGATGCAGATCCTACAAGAAGCATAACCATACCAATTGTTTTTGATACTTCAAAAATGATTTTAGGGATATCTTTCCATTGGATCTCTTTGTAAAAAAAGATTCCAAGAAGCAAAGAGTATAAAGCTCCAATTCCTGCTGCTTCTGTTGGGGTAAAAATACCAAACACAATCCCCCCAATTACGATGGCGACAGTCATCATTGCAGGAATTCCCCTGAATAGTATCGCAGTTGCTTCTTTGACACTTACTTTTTCACACTTAGGATACCCTCTTTTTCGTGCATACAATGATGAGACGATCATAAGACTGACACCCACCATTATTCCAGGAATAATTCCGCCAAGAAATAATTTCCCAATTGATTGGTTAGCAGCAATCCCATATAAGACCATTGCGATGCTTGGAGGAATCATGCCACCTATAGTAGAGCTTGTTGCAGTTACTGCTACAGAGAAGTCCTTTTCATAACCTTCTTCAATCATACTCGGGATGAGGATTGAACCGATAGAGGCAGTATCTGCTGCGGCCGAGCCTGTGATTCCTGCAAATATCATGCTTGCTACTATATTGACATACGCAAGACCTCCACGGAACCGACCTACAAGCACCCTTGATACCCCAAGCAAATCATTGGTAATACCACCAATTTCCATAAACTTGCCTGTCAGAATAAACAACGGAATAGCGATCATTACAAAGTTATCAACCCCAAAAAACATTCGTTGGGGAAGAACCATCATTGGCAATCCTGCAACAATTATCCCTACTAAAGTTGCAATTGTCGTTGCAAAGGCTACCGGCAATTTGATAACCAACAGTATAATCAAGGTACCAAATACCCATAAGGTAACTTCCATATCTCCTCCGATTAATATACTGATTATTACTGATAATCAGATAAAACATATAAAATGTTATTTATTCCATTAAAACAACTGAATAGTTATTACTAATATTTACATTTCTTTCACACAGACAATTAGAATATCAAAGCTCTTCAAGTAATGATTGGGTTCTCCTATTGCTGTGTTTACGGGCAAATTCTTTTGCTCCTAAAACATCGTTCTCTTTGATTTTTAAAAATAAGGCATGATGATCATCAAGGATATCCTTTCGCGAATTGGGTTGAGAATGTGCAATTCTATCTTGGCGCAACATCCCATGCAAAGACTTCATCAAAGCTAAAAATAATGAATTTCTAGTAATTTCTGCTACCTTTTCATGCATCGCTTCATCAGCAGTTACAAACCCGACAGTATCATCAATAAGAACTTCCTGCTTTTTAATTAATTCATTGAGAGCAATCAATTCATTATTTGTTCTTACTTCTGCAGCAATTCCAAATATCTCTGAATCCAGCATCGTTTTCATTTCATATATTGACAATAAACCTATACTTCTGTTTTCAACTGTTTGATTCAGATATGTAGAAAATACTCCTATTACTAATTGAGATTTAATCGATGAAACAAAGCAACCACTTCTAGGACGAATTTCGACCAACCCCAACGCTGATAAACTAATGAGGCCGGTCCTAATTTGACTAGCTGAGCAATCAAACATTTTTGCTAGCGCTAACCCAGATGGCAACCTGTCTCCTTTCACTAGATTATTATCTCTAATGTAATCTATCAATCTTTGTGTAATATCCAATTCGTCCATGTGTTTCCTCAACCTTTAAATCTGTTTATCAGTGATTATCAGTTATTTGATAATAGCTTACTATTTTGTCGTTGTCAAACTATATTTTTCTTCTTTCCTACTTTAACTAATCCGGATATGATTAATTCCACTCATTCCTCAAATGAAAAATTCCCGTATGGGTTAACTGTGTTTTAATGGAGTAACAACAGAAAGAAAATCCTATAGGGAGAAAAGAAGAGGAAGCCGATTGATTTGAAAGCCAATGACATCCTCTTCACCTACTCATTAGGAAAAATTACCAGTACCTTATTCTGCTACCATGATAAGGCAGTATAACAGTCTTGAAACTAAGGCTAAACGATAGGTATAGCCATATTGAGTAATGATATCGGGATGAGCACTTTTGCCGTTTGTAAAGGATTTACAATCTGACTAATTCGTAAATGACAACAGAGACCGTTTAGTAATTCCGCCTCGCTCTGCTCAAGATGCAAATACTTTTTTAGAATCAAATTGACACGTGAAATAGCAATTTTTGAAGCTTCCTCCAAAGTAGGGGCAGAACCTAAAATAATGAGATCATTGTCAGTTAATACATATAGGTGTCTTTGATAGGGGAAAGAGACTTTTGTTACGCGCAAAGTCACTATGGCCCCAATCTCCAGTCCAGATCCACTGGTTTCTCCGTCAGCCATTACAGCATGGACATCTCCTAGTGCTAAACCTCCGCCTTCTTCACATGCAGGGATAATTATCATTGAACCTGCACAAATTTCTTTGGTATCTAGATTTCCTCCATGCTCCCCAGGAACTCTTGACGAAATACTACCCTCTGAAGGTGCCAACCCAATTACTCCAATATGTGGATTGAGAGGAATCGATAACTTGTCACTAAAGATAGCAAACCCATTTTCTATAGAAATCTTACGGTATTTACCAGAATATATACCAATACCTTCACTTTCAACATCAATAGCCAGGATTTCAATACCTACCATATCTCCAGCGTTGATCCCATTGATAAATATTGGTCCGGTAATTGGGTTTGGCAAATTTAAATCCAACTCTTGTTTTAACCCACTTCTTTCTTTTGCACTTCCATTCGCAGCATCAATAGTTTTTACCTGAAATATTTCACCAACATTAACATGTGCGATTGGTTGAATATCTGAAGTAAACTCATGATTCTTCTTTGTTCTTGGTACTATTAGTATCAATTATAACTCCTTTCTCAAATCTGATCATATACTCTTGTCCTTCAAACTCGTGTTGTTAAGCTTCTCCAAAACGTATTAATTCTATTACCTTAAGGTAATAATCGCGAGAATTGCATATTGATGAATAGGTTACGTATATTCTTAACGTCCCTTACGACAACCCCTCAAACACGGTGCTCCTTGGAGCCAGGCTCCCTGCAGAGTATCCCCATATGCTCTGGTACTCAGAAGGGTCCTCTCCCATCGCCTCAATCTGCCTGAGGTAGTACGCCACCGACTTGCTCTCGATGATGATGACAGATCCCATCTCTTCGATGACCTTGCTGTGGGGCCTGGTATGGTCGAACTCAAACTTGAGGATCCTCCTGCCGTCATCCGTAATGCCGATGGTCCGGTAGGTATTGCTCTTACCTACCCCGGGAAGGTTCAGTGTATTGCGGTCTGTTGCCAGAAAAGGTATCTGATCAGACTTGCGCACTGAGTCGATGTTCTCAACCATGTTTGGGGCATCACTCATAAACGGGCGTAAAGCCGCATGGTAGCGCTGGGCTACCTGGCCGATGGAACTCTCTTCCACCTGCTCCTGGGTGGAGCGCGAGTTGGTGGCAAACAGCTCACGGTTCTCTGTGAACCCCTTCACCGAGAAAGTGTAGTACGGCAGCACCCCGATATCATTGAGGACCTTGCGTAGCTTAGCCGAATGTCCCCTTCTGGAAGCCGCGATGGTGAACACCTCCTGGTTGGTCACAGCCCATCCGGCCTCCAGCAACCTTGCGACGGCCTTTTTGGTGTCGGGGGTAATCTCCATAGCAGAAGAGATGTGGGTCTGTATCACACACTGGCTGATACCAAGCTCCACCGCCTCCTCTCTGAAATCCCTAAGCACCTGGACAAGTTCCTTCGTCACCCGCTGTGGCAGGTAGACTGGAATCTTTGTCCCAAGTCTGACACGCCTCATGGTTGCATACGTATCCCCATCCTCTCGGTCCGCATTATCTAGGAGCTTGTTCTTCGCCATTTGAAGCACAGCATCGAGGATTTGCTGCAAAGACTTTACCGAACTCATGAAGGCGTCCCCTCCAGTGATCAGGATGTCAGAAAGATAGGGGTCGTTGCGGAAATACTCCATATTGAGTTCAAGATTTTTTTTCCAACTCTGGCGGGGACGTAGCTTCTCAAGCTCAAAGTTGAACCTGCCCGCCTGGAAGTCATACATCCTCTGACAATACGAACAGAGTCCTCCACATGCCCGCCCCATGGTATCAGGAATAAAGATGGCAACTTCAGGATACCGGCGATGGACATTGTGAGATGGGAGGATCCAACCCGCCACATTGGGCTTTCCTGGCTCTGCTATGTCCTCTTTCTCCCAGGCAACGATAGAGCCAAACTCATCAACAAGATCCTGGCTGTAAAACAGGTAGGATCGAAGAACCAGGTCACTGCCAGGAGAGTCTTGGTCTTCCCTCTTGCGAGTATCGATAAGCGACAGGAAGTACGGTGTTGCAAAGATGGGGATACCTTTCTTTTCGGCATCCTGCATAATCCTCAGCTCCTCATCACTCATTGAGTAGTCCAGATATCTGTTCAGTTCATCTGCACTGCGAATGGCGAAGTGCAGATGGAAACGGTCCTCCCTCCACCAGGCGAGCACCTGCTTGCGTATCTCCTTGTCACCCATACCCTCTTTCAGCTGGTAATGGGAACTTTTGCTTTGTCTCTTTTTCAGTTTCTCAATAAGGAGCGCAACTATGCGTTCCTTATTGACAGAGCGCCAAGAGATAACCTTAGCATCCAGACCACTATCATGACGGCTCATCCATTGCTGCACCAGACTACGGGTTGGAATGTTGAAATTCTCAACCTCACTCAGCTGAGAGAAGAGATGTGCCATATCCTCAAGAAAGTCAGCGTTGCAATCATTGCAGTCCCCAGTAAGGACACGCCTCATCAAGGCGATCGGTCTTGATACAATCTCTTTTCCATGCAAATTCCAGTCAGGATATGACTGTCCTTCGTGGTCGAGGTAATCCATCAGCCTGAGGTAAGCCATAGCCCTTGCCGAAAGCTTGTAGTAATCCTGTTCGCTCTGTTCCTCCCCTGTGTAGTATGCCCAGGCTGTGGGGTACTCCTGTATCATATATTCGGTGTAATGATCCCGCAGGGCGTCCACCAACTGGGCATCACTAAGATTTTCATCTAAAAACAAAGGCAATATCGTCGGGTTGTCGCTCTGTATCTTGCTGACAAGATCAGAGATAAGATTCGATTGTGTATTCATAGCATAAGAATACAGCTTGGAGAGAACATCTGTCAAGCATTATATATAACTGTTTGTTTTAAATAGAATTAGATTCATTTTGAGTCTCCATTTTTTGTCATTCCCTGTTCCTTGATGGAGAAACCTCCGGCCCATCCATTATGGATCCCCAGAAACACCGATAGCCCTCCTCAAGCTGAAAGAGGAAGAAAATATGGGAGGGGAAGATGTGTTGGCATCTTGATCTCCAAATTTTCAGATATCTGCTGTCAAATCTATCAGAGATGTATGATACTTTCTAAAAAGTGGTAAAAATCGAACATGCTGTGGTAATTATTGCATATACGAGCAGATATGGCCTGTTAGACTACCTATACATCATCATGATGTAAATAAACAAAAGGGGTCACAAATGAAAAAAACAATCGTAGTGTTGCTTGCTTGCCTACTGATAGCTTCAACTGTCTTTGCAGCGGGAACAACAGAAACCAAAGCAACAGAATTAGCACAAGGGAAAACCGTCATCCGTATCTGGACCATCGACCGACATGATGCAACCTTCTGGACCAAGAAATTCAAAGAGTACAACGAATCAAACACCGACAACATCGAAGTGAAATATGAGATCTACTCTGACAACTACCAGCAGGCAATCGACATGGCATTCCAGACTGGTGAAGCCCCAGACATTATGAAATACGATGACTACTACTTCAAGTATACCGGCCAAGGCAAGTTTCTCGACCTGATGCCCATGCTTGATGATGCAACCAAGAAGATGGTCGAGCCTGTCATGTTTGAAGGACACAATCTCGACAATGGCAAGCTATACTACATTCCCACTGGAAACACCTGCATGAGACTGTTCTACAACAAGACCATCTTTGATCGTCTTGGTCTCGAGGTCCCTACCACCCTTGAAGAGATGGTGGACGCTGCAAAGACCGTCACTGCCAAGCTCAGCGGAGAAGGTATCTATGGCTTTGCCTGTAACCTCAAAAGCCCTACCAGTGGCCTGAAGCGCTCCTTTGAACCTATGGTAGAGTTGGCAACAGACATCCGCCTTGGATATGATTTCTCCACAGGAAGATATGATTTTTCCAAACATGCACCTGTGGTCAACGCATGGAAAGAACTGATCAAGTACGGCTTCCCCGGCAACGAATCCCTGGACATCGACCCACTGCGCTCCCAGTTTGCAGTAGGCAAGATCGCAATGTACTTCTCCTATACCCATGCCGAACCCGGTGTCTATACAAACCAGTTCCCCATGAAGGAAGGACAGGACTGGGGATGTGCCTACATTCCTACCCCATCGGGCGTCATCAATGGTGGATCATACTTCAACGTGACACCTGCATTCCTCTTCAATGCAGCAGGCAAGAACATCAGTTCCGCGTGGAAGGCATACAGTTCAGTACTGCTGAATCCCATCAACCTGAAAGAGCATTTCGAACAGGGACTCGGCATCAGCTTGATCCCACAGGTCATCGATATGACTAACATGGGCCAGAAATACAAGGAGAACAAGGCCCTGCTCAAGAGCGAGAACGACGTGCTCTGGCCCCTTACCCCCTCCGAGAAGTATCCCCAGGGAGTCGTAGTTGAAGGCACTGGCATGTATGACACCCTTGGCGCCATAATCGCTGGCCAAATTGATGTCGAGAAAGGCCTGGCAGACCTGACAAAGAGATACAACAAGGCTCTGGACACAGGTATCAAGGACGGTCTTGCACAACCCATCATCCTCCCAGGCTTCTCACACTAAGCACTTCTTTGTCACGTAAGATTTTCAGCTTACGGGGGCGGAGCAGATACACATACAAGCTCCGCCCTTCCCATCACATCATGAGGTAATATATGAAGAGCATCACCAGGAGAAGACTAAACGAAACGGGGCATGCCTATAGCCTCTTACTTCCAAACCTTCTGCTATTCGCCTGTTTTTCCCTATTTCCGGTTGTCTGGACGCTCAAGTTCATGTTTTACCGCTATGCAGGAATTGGAACATTGTCTGCCTTCGTCGGACTGAAGAACTTTGCACGGGTATTCCGGGATACAGTGTACTGGAAGGCTGTACTCAACACCTTTATCTATGCAGGGGGAAAGATACTCATAACCATCCCCATATCCTTTTTCCTTGCCTATGTGCTGAACAAGCGCCTCAAAGGCAGCTCCATCTTCCAAGGCCTGATCTTCCTGCCGACAATCATGAGCTCGGCAGTCATGGGTTTGGTATTCTACCTGCTGTTCAACGTCTACAACGGTGAGATAAACCGCTACCTAATGGCGCTGAATATCATCACTACCCCGATAAACTGGCTGGGACCAGATCATGCCATGACTACCCTGATACTTGTCGCGGTATGGGGCGCCTTGGGAAACTACATGGTCTACTTCATAGCAGGCCTGCAGCAAATCCCCAAGGAGACACTGGAAAGCGCAACCATTGATGGCGCAGGTGGATGGAGACAACTGTGGTACATCACCATCCCGATGATGGGACCAATCCTCAAAATAATATTGATGCTTGCCATAGCGAATGCCTTCAACGACATGAACTCTGTGTTGGTCCTCACCGAAGGAGGCCCGTACAATGCAACGATGGTCATGACACTGTATGCATACAAGTTTTTCTTCCCTGTCTCCGCATCCTCAAGCACAATGCCCCAGTACGGGTATGGAGCAGCTGTCAGCTTTGTCTCAGCCTGTGTGGCAGCCTGTGTCACCCTCATATACATGCGCTTCTCCAAGAAGCTCGATGAAATATACTAGAAGGAACCATCATGACAAGAAAAAAACAGGACATGCTCTATTATACCATCGGCTACTTCTTTGTCGCACTCCTTGCTGTATACACCATCTACCCAATAGTCTACACCCTGTTGGGAGCCCTGAAGACCAACGCCGAACTTACCCAGGGAGGGACCTTCCTTCCCAAGGAATGGCATTTCGAGAACTACAGGACAGCCCTGCTTGATGGAAATTTCCTCCAATATGGATTGAATAGCGTACTGGTCAGCATCAGTGTACTCATCATAGCTGTCATCACAACATCGCTTGCCGGGTACACTTTTGCACGAAAAACCTTCTACGGAAAAAAACTTATCATGACCCTGTACCTCGCCCTAGTCTTCATCGCCATGGGCTCCGTAACACTGTTTCCCACCTATAGGGTACTACTGTTTCTCCACCTCAACAAATCTCTAGCTGGGCTCATCCTGGCCTTGGTCGGAGGCCAGATCACCAATGTACTGTTGGTCATGGGATTTGTTAAGACCATCCCCATAGAACTCGATGAAGCGGCAACCATTGACGGATGTTCGCCCTATGGGACTTTCTTCCGCATCATACTGCCCCTGCTCAAGCCCATTCTGGCAGTCGTTGCCCTCTTCTCCTTTAGGACTGCATGGAACGACTACCTCATCTCCTTCATTATCTCAATATTCACGCCCTCCATCAAAACGCTTACCGTTGCAGTCGTCCAGCTGAAGTATGCAGTGAACGCTGCAGCCGAATGGCATATCATGCTTGCCGGGGCATCATTATCCATCATCCCGATCCTCATCCTCTACTTTTTTGCAAACAAGCAGTTCATTGGAGGCTTGACCGCCGGTGCAGTAAAAGGATAAGCAAGATGTTTCAATTCTCCCCTTCCGAACGCAAGGACATCACCGAACGAGCCTCCAGAAGTGACATCATTTCCCTGCTCTCAGAGAAATGTAAAGAGATCCTCACGCGTGTTCTCATGGTCCCCCAAGAAGGAACTGCCAACTGGAGCCACTACTTCTACTGCCCTGAGTGCTCAGTACAGCTGATCTTCAACCTCGACAAGCCCCATGAGCACCTCTGTCCCCTCCTGCAACCAGATTTTCAGCGGTGGTGTCTATGACGGAGCGTGGACAAAACTGCTGAATGTATTCAACATCGAGGGAGCCTATCACCTGGGTCTGTTGTACCTCGTTACAGAAGATCCTCTGTATGCAAGGAAGGTTGTAGAGATACTTTCTTCGTATGCCCAACACTACCCCTCCTATCAGGTGCACGGGGACATTCCCTACAACGGACCGGGCAAAGCCAATGCACAGACACTGGACGAGTCAATCTTCCTCAGGACGCTGGCATCAGCATACGACCTGGTGGAGGAGACCATGACCTCGAAAGAAAAGGATTGGATCCTCACCCGGCTCTTCTCTGAAGGCCTCTCCTTCCTCCAGGAACACCGCCATCATCAGATACACAACCATGAGGTGATATGCAATGGTGCACTAGGCATCCTAGCCTTGATTCTTGACGACAAGAAGGCGCTAGATCTCGCTCTGAACCAGAAGTATGGACTGCACTACCAATTGGAAGAGGGCGTCCTTGAGGACGGCTTCTGGTTTGAATGTTCCACTGCCTATCACTTCTATGCACTACAAAACTTCCTCTCCTATGAAAAGTTCGCACGACATACACACTACAGCAACCTTTCCCACCCTCTCTATGCCAAGATGCTAAACGCAGCCTTGCAATTGTTGAAGGAGGACCTCTCCTTCCCCTTGCTCAACGACACCCATCTCTTCCAGGGACAACCCAATGCCTACGATCTCTTCGAGTTTGCCTATGCAACCTGGAGGGAGCCGAAGCTGCTGGCCATCATGCAGGGCATCTACGAAAAAAAAGCTAGGCTTTCCCTAGAATCATATTTCTATGGAGTGGAAGCTTTGCCTAATGCCAAAAGCCTCCTCTTCCAGACAAAACACCAACCCAAAGGGTTGGGCTTCACCATCCTAAGGGGGACAAACCAGCAATACCTCCTGTTTCGCCATGGGCCTTATGGGGGCGAGCACGACCATTATGACCGGTTGGGCATCTCCTACTCCTGCCAAGGGGAAAGCGTAAGTGAGGATCTGGGAACCACCGGCTATGGAGCGCGCCTGCACTACGGCTACTACAAGCATACTGGCACCCACAATACTGTTGTCATCTCCGAAGAGAACCAGATGCCCTCAAGGGCGAGAGTCCTCGCCTTCGAACATGAGGATGACCATACTTTGGTAGATGCCGAAGTGACCTTCAGTGACGACTACGTCATGCCTGACTCCTTCACCATCCTGCAATGGAGTGAAGAAGCATACGTCGGGGTGACAATGAGAAGACGTCTGTACAAGACAGATGCCTACCTCATCGATATCTTTGAAGTATCTGGGGTGGAGAAGAAGCGAAGCATTGACTTTGTCATGCATTTCGGCGGCAAGCGCATCGCTTCATCAGGAGAAGGAAAACCCATCGTAAGCTTCAGCACCAAAGAACCCTTTTCCCATCTCAAGGAAGTACTTTCCCTTCCAGGGGATGCACCTCTTTGCACAAGCTACCAGTGTAACGACGTGTATACCGACTACTATACGATGCCCTTTGCCGGAACGACCTATTTGGCTGAAGGGCCAAACAATCCCTCAGACAAGACAATTCCCTTCCTTATCGAACGCTCTTTTGGTGAGAGTGTTCATTTCGTCCATGTTTTGAGTTCCTACAAGAAAACAGAGGGAACACAGGAACATGAAGAAAACAAAAGAGTACTGGGCGTTATCTTCAAGGAAGAAAATGAGACCCTTACCGTACAAATTCAGACAACACAGGGAGAGGAGACAGTATCCTTGCCCATGAGGAGCAGAAGAACATGAAAAAACAGATGGCATTGAACAACATGGGATATATAACCAACTATCTAGTTAGTGGACCTGTAGAAGCCCCTTTTTATGACGACCATACGCTCAGCAACCAACTGCAATATGAGAAATACCTGCGCTCCATCATTGCAGAGCCGAACCTTCCAGCACCACAAGAAGGAGGTGCCCTGGGGAGGGAGAGCAGGATCGGGCAGCCATGGCAGTATTATTTCTCCTATGGCAACTGGTTCGTCGACTACAGCACCTTCTACTTTACCTTGCAGAAGATTAGGATAGAGGCAGTTACAGAACTTGTCGCAAGTGAAGACTGCAAAGTAACGCTCAGGCTCTGGTCCTACGCCGCCATCGACATGTGGTGTAACGGCGAGCATGTCGCACAGCTGGAAAGCCCGTGTTACAAGCCAATCCAATACATCGATGTGGTGTTGTCCCTCCAGCAAGGGAAAAATTCCCTCTATCTCTCGCTTCAGAACCTCGGTGTTCGTGATACCCGTACATTGTTCGGCCTGCAGGTGAAAGACCATCAGGAAATGCTCACCGTATCGCTCCCTGAAAATACACTGCTTGAGGAGTTCTGGAAGATCGAGCAGTGGATGGATGCTCTGAAAGTAGAAGGAAACAGTATCCGTTTTCCTTCACCTGCCCCCGACCATACCTCCATCGGCTATGATTCAAAAGACCCGGACCATGCCAACGTACAGACAAGGATCACCTGGCATGATGTCTCAGGAGATTCTGGGTTTACAGCAGAACAGGGCAATCCAAATCTGATAGTACGGGTCGCCTGCAATAACCAACAGCTTGTGAGGAATCTGGAAATAGCATCTGAGGTAGTTCCTAGGTATGGGAAAAGCGTTGATGTCGAGCAGAATAGACTTGACTACTATGAGCGTATGGCCGCCATCAATAGCCTGGACCGTGGAGGGACCTTTGGCTTTGCAATGCCTCATATCCTTGCCAGAAGGGCTGTAGGAAAGACCTCTGAGAATGACAGGAATCTCCTGTTCACAACCTTGCAACAGATAGACGATCGCTACGACTGTTCTGACTTCCTGCTCTGTGGCCTTATCAGATACATCAAGAACTATCCCCTCGATGAAGAGATGCAAGCCAGGGTTGATGAGGTTCTCTTGCGTTATCGCTACTGGATGACCATGCAGGGATCTGATGCCATGTGCTTCTGGAGCGAAAACCATGCCTTGCAATTCTACTCCTGTGCTTACCTGATAGGAGCCATGTACCCCTCTTCCTACTTCAGCAGGGCAGAGCGCACAGGCAAGGAGCTCTCTGCCTTTGGGCAAGAGATGCTCACTCAGTGGTTTGATTACTCGGATAAACATGGCTTTGAGGAGTTCCTCAGCACCTGCTACATGTGTGTGACCTTCGCTTCCTTAGTCAACCTTGTCGACTATGGACAATCCGATATATGCAACCGAGCAACAGCAACTCTGGACAGGATTCTCAGGATGCTGAGCCTCCATACCTTCGATGGTTCTATCCTTGCCCCTATGGGCAGGATATACCGCAATATCATCTACCCCTTCGACCAGGGAGCACAGGTGCTGATGAACCTCGCCAACCCCACAGTTCCTATCTGTGACGAGGAGAGCTGGCTCGCAAGTTATGCAACCAGCTCCTACACCTTACCCTCCGACCTGCCTAGTCTGATGGAACAACCCTCCACCACAGAGTACGGGACGGGCTCTGCCCTCGTAAGGCTTGAAAAGACGCCCTGTTACCTCCTTACATCAGTTCAGTCACCCAGGGAAGATGGCTTTTCCAGGAGACAGAACCTCACTCAGGTCCCTGAAGCCGACCAGACAACAAATGCCTATGTGCGAAGCCTGAACGAGCGGTTCCACGGGACCACATGCTTTGAACCAGGGGTATATGGATACCAACAGCACATGTGGGTTGCTTCCTTGTCAAAGGAGGCAATCCTCTTCGCCAACCACCCTGGAGGAACATATGATGGTTCAACGATGAGACCCGGGTACTGGTATGGAAACGGCATCATGCCTGCAGTGAAGCAGGAAATCCAATGCATCGGCAGTGTCTATGTCATTACCGATGAGCACCCAATCCATTTCATCCACGTATATCTTCCTTCAGTGAAGTTTGATAGCCTGCTCAAGGAAGGTCCGTGGTTGTTTGTCCAGAAAGGCAAGGGTTTGCTTGCCCTCTGGTGCAGTCATGAACTGGTCAGATATAATGACCAACTATCGGATTGTGAGTGGAGAGCCTATACGGATATGTGTGCATTCTTGTGTTATGCAGGGGAGGGAGACTTAGATTCATTCAAGGCCACGTGCAGAGCCAAGAATCCTAGGTTTGATATAGAACAGAAAATCCTCTCCGACCACACAGGCTTTTCCCTGAAGCATGAAACCCATCATGACGAAACACAATATGTGTAAAGGAGCTAATCATGAAAGATGTGCAATTCACTGACACGATACCGTTAGAGGCCCTTGGAAACGGAGTTTCAAGAAAGATCCGTTCCTACAACGAGGATCTGATGCTGGTAGAAGTCCATTTTGAACAGGACGGTGTTGGAGCCGTACACAAACATGAACACCTGCAGGCGACATACATACTGGAAGGGGTCTTCGAGTTCACGAAGAGCGGTGTCCCGGTAGTTGTGCGAACAGGTGATACCATCCTCTTTTCCAAGAATGAGCTACATGGAGCGCGCTGTCTGGAGAAAGGTGTTGTCCTTGATATCTTCACCCCATACAGAAAGGATTTCGTGTGAATAATATTGGCATAGAGGGAGACCAAAGATGTTCACCCTCCTAGAAGGCTTCAAACAGTCCTACCCTGTCTTCACCTTGTCAGGCCCAGACTTGCGTGTATCCATTGACATGAAAAACGGGATGAATGCACCTTCCCTGATCTACAAAGGGCAGGAGCTGCTCCATTTTGATGGCAGTAAAATGAAGGAAGGCTCCCTCAGTGGTTCTCCTATCCTATTTCCTACCCCCAACAGGATACGGGAAAACACCTTTATCTTTGCAGGAAAGAAGAGTCAGGCTGTTATGCATGGCCAGGCAAGAACCAATCCTTTCACTCTGGTGGAAACCAAGGTAGATGCGGCCTTTTGCAGCATAACAGGATCTTTGGTCCTAGGGGATGAGGTAGTACCATATGACTATCCCTCGCACCTTTTTGTGACTGTCACAGTCACAGAAAAGTCTGTGGGCTGGGACTATACGGTCAGGAACACAGCCGGTCATCCTTTGGGCTATGGTTTTGCCCTCCACCCCTTGTTCATAAAAAAAGAGGCAATGGAGATAGTTTCGGATGTATCCTATGTGATGGAAGCTGACGGAGATCTCTTGCCTTCCGGAAAGCTTATTGCAGTAGCAGGAAGCGAACATGATTTTTCCAAGGGGAAGCAGGTTTCTTCTCTTTCCTTGGACCGGGTCTTCACTACCATGGGCAAGGCGGCAAACAACAGTATCAAATATTCTGACTTCACCCTTACAATGGAAGGGAGCGAACAATTCACCCATACGGTGGTGTATACCCGCCCAGAAATGCCGTATGTCTGCCTGGAACCTCAGACCTGTTCAACCGATTGCCATAATCTCTACGAACGAGGATTCATACGTGAATCAGGTCTTTCAATTGTACAGGCAGGAGAGCAGGATTCTGGAAAGATTACCTTTCATTGTAACTGAGTTTGGGATACCGTATCGGAAAGACTTTGAAGGAGGAGCATGAAAAGCAAAGCAACATTGAAATTATGGTTCTCTAACCTCAATCTCCTCAACAAATCCTTGTTGGTAGTTTTGGGTATGCAGTTGCTCTGTTCCCTAGTGACCAGCGGGCTTTACTACAACTATTCGGCAAAATCCATCACCGCTGTCCATGCCGAAAGCATGAACAAGGACATCAACCTCATCAAGGGGTATCTGGAATCACAGATGGAACAGATGAACAACATTGCCTACGGGGTGGGGACAAACCAGTCCTTAGCTATCTCAGTCATCTCGTACATTCACTCTCCGAGCATCAAGAAGTATGTTGAACTGACCTCCACCCTGATGGACAAGCTCATTGAGATCCGCACCTCAAACAAGGACTTGATATCTTCAGCTGTATATTTCGTAGGAGACCAATTCTTTTATGACTACCTGAACGTCCTTAAACCTGAAAGCGATACGGCAGCAATGCTCAGGACAATCTCTGATCCTACCTATGCCTTCCCCCTTATCCTCGAAACCCAGGAAAACCCATTCTTCAAAGACGGGGGAAAAGTCATTCCTCTTGCCTACCGGTACAAGCAGGAGAATGAGAACACCTACCTCATAATCCTGCTGGATGTGGAAAAAATGCAAAAAAAGCTCTCTGAATACTCAAATGCAGGGGAACTGATTCTTTTTGACGGATCGAACAGGAGTATCTTCGGGCAAAGGCTGAGCACCAATGAGATATACCAACTCCATGCAATTGAGCCAACAACGACAAGCTATACTGAGGTAAAAATACAGGACACGAAATATATTGCGACCCTCGCTTTGATGGAAAGTTCGGGGTGGAAAATCTTTTCCCTGAAGGATGAGGCTGTAGTCCTTGCCAAGATCAAGAACCTGGTGAACTATATCTTGCTGGTATTCCTTATCGTGTATATCATTGAGGGCGTGGTCCTGTATTTCATCTACCGCAGCATCACCCGTCCCATCAACAAGCTGGCGAACCTGATGGAGAGCCAGACACCGGGAACCTTCATCGAAAGCTTCAACTACCCCTATGACAATGAAATCGGGCGATTGTCAAAAGCCTATGGAAGGATGATGCAAGAGATCCGGGAAGAGGAGAAGCAGGTAGAATGGGAACAAAAACAGAAGCGGCTTGCTGAGATACAGGCTCTCCAGGCCCAGATCAACCCTCACTTCCTCTACAATACGCTCAACTCCATCACCTGGCTTGCCATCGATCAGAAGGATGAGAAGCCAGCAAGCCTGGCAAACCTGTTGGCTTCCTATTACCGTACCAGTTTGAGCAAGGGCCAGGAGTTCATCTCGGTCAAGACAGAGTGTGAACATGCACTCAACTACCTGAAGATCCAGGAAATCCGCTACACGGATGTCCTGACCTTCTCCTTTGATGTTCCCCAGGAGGTATCAGACTATTCCGTGGTCAAGATTATCTTGCAACCCCTTGTAGAGAATGCCATCTACCATGGGATAAAGCCCAAAGCAGAAAGCGGGCACATACACATTTCAGTCAGGAAGAAGGATGAGACAACCTTGGAGTTCTGTGTCGAGGACAACGGCGTTGGAATCAATGAAGAGAACCTCTCTGCCATCAACAAGAACCTGCACGATGGGCTCTTCCATAGCGAGACAGGCTATGGCATCTACAATGTCAATGCGCGAATTCGCCTGACATACGGCTTCGAATATGGTCTCACCTTGGAAAGCATCGAGAATGTGCAGACAAAATCGAAGATAATCCTGCCGATACGTCAGGCAAAAGAGGAAAGCGATAAATGATCACCATACTGCTTGTGGATGACGAAAAAACCGCCAGACAGAGCATAAGCCGCTATCTGAACTCTACACAGGACTATAGGGTCATTGGCGAGGCAAACGACGGCATCGAGGCCTTGGCCCTTCTTGAGACCAAGCAGCCTGATGTCCTTATCACTGATATCTGCATGCCCAGGATGGATGGCCTTGAACTGGTAAAGCAGATGCGACAGTTGCACTATACAACCAATATAATCCTTATGAGTGGCTATAGTGACTTCGCCTATGCAAAAAAAGCCATCACATATAATGTAGAAGAGTATCTGCTCAAACCCTTTATGCCTTCCACCCTTGAGGAGATCCTCACTATCATCAAGGGCAAAATCGAGGTGAATCGCTATAAAGGTGAAGACGCGGAGACCATCAAGGGCAACTTCCTCAATTCGATGGTCAGGGGGGAACTCGATACGGTAGAAATCCTCAAGGGGATAGATGCCTTGCACCTTCCCCTTGAAGGGAACTCCTTCTTGATCGGTTTCTTACGGTTCTATTCCCCTGATCATCAGGGCTTTGACATAAAAAAGGTATGGGAATCTTTTCAACAGATCCTATCCACAGAACTTCCTTCTTGTCTGAGGGCAATCTGCTTTATGCAACCTAAGGATCGTGCAAGCATCCTGTTCTCCTTCAAAGGATGCCAACATGAAGTGTGCAGGGAAGAACTGTCCAAGCTCTTCTCATCGCTATCGGAACAGACCAAGAAGAAATGTAATGTCTCTGTCTGGTGTGCCTTTGGTCCCAGCTTCAAATCCTTTTCACAAGCGTCGGAGGCCAATACCAAGGCAGAGATAGTGTGGAAACAGCATAGTACGCTCACCACATCTTGCAACTTCTACCATGAGCCTTGTGAAGACAAAGATAAGATGGAAGCTCTGACAATGCAGATCCAAACCACGCAAAATGAATGTGCCTTAGCCCTTTCACTTGGAAGCATGACATCGCTACAAAGCTTGGATGTTCTTTTCATATGCTTGGAGGAGTTGACTTACCATAGCTACCACGAGATGCAGGTACATCTGCTCTCCTTTGTCATTAGGATCTCGAACCTGGTCAATACTGCAAACATGAATAAGCAGACACTTGAGAACTTCACCAGCTATCTTAATGATGCTAAAGCCATCGGGAGCCTTTTTGAAACAAAAGATCTTCTCAAGAAGGCCATCTGCACAGCCTTGACTTCCAAACGACTTGACAAGAAAACGGTCAGTGACATAATCGCTTCCTCGGTTAAGCAGAAAATTGAAGGCAACCTAAGCAACGAAAATTTCACCGTGGACGATGCAATTGAAGGTCTCAACTACAGCAACAACTACATCCGCCACATCTTTTCCCAAACAGAGGGGAAATCAATCAAGGAGTACATAATAGCTGAGCGGATGCTCCTTGCTAAACATCTGCTTGAAAACTCGGATATGCCTATCAAGGAGATTGCAGAGCGTACAGGCCACCATAATCAGCACTACTTCTCCTCCAGCTTCAGGAAATATATGAAGTGTTCTCCATCAGAATGGAGGGAGAACACCTAGACAGGGCAAAAGAAGGAGAGAGAAATGGACAGGCTAGATAATACCCCCTAAAAAACAACAATCTCATATTTCTTCAAGCTACCATCTCCCTTTCCCTGTTGCCACCACTCTCACTTAGCAGTACCTTTTTATCGATAGCACAAGCTTGACCAATGACTAAAAACAACGTATGAATAGATACACATATATTATTGAGGTACCATGTTAGAATTCCATACACCGTCCGAAGAGGACAGGCCCTTATTCCCTAAAGAAAGCACATATTTTGCGTATGAATATTACTATTCCTATTCTGTCATCTGGGGAGAGGCCATCGGCCTTACCCTCTGCAAGACCGATACTGCCCTCTATATGCACCTGGCAGTTGATGACGTTTTCCTGCTACCCATAACAGATGACCTGCCCAAGGCCATCGCAGAGTTGGAACAGCACTGCAAAGAGAGCGGACAACGCTTCCAGCTGGAGTGTGTCCCCACCGAGGAAGCCCTGGAGCTTAAAAAGCTCGGGTATACCGCAGAACACGTACGGGAGCTTGATGACTATCTCTACGAGAGTCAGAAACTCATCAAGCTCAGCGGAAGAAAACTGCAAAGCAAACGCAACCATATCTCCCAGTTCGAACGCAAGTACACCTACTCCGTACGTCCCCTGAGGACAGTTGAGGAGAGGGACGAATGCTACAGGATGGCATCGACTACCTGGTTGGAGAATCAGGATGAGATAAGTGAGGAGATCAAGGCCGAGCTGGGGGCACTTAGACGCACCTTTGACAACTGGGACAGCCTTGGTCTGGTGGGCATCCTCATCTGTGTCGACCACCACCTCACAGCCTTTACCGTAGGGGAGATCATCGATGAGAAGCTTGCCATCGTCCACTTTGAGAAAGGTGACACCTCCTATTCAGGCATCTACTCAGTCATCAACCAGCTTTTCTGCTCGATGTACCTCTCTGACGTACAGTACATCAACCGCCAGGAAGATGCAGGTGTCCCTGGCTTGAGAAAGGCCAAGCTTTCCTATAAACCCGACCTTATGGTAGAGAAATTCCGCATAACGAGGCAGTGATGAAGATAGAGAGGGCAACAACGAGAGACTATGACGAACTGAAGACACTCTGGTCGATAGTCTTTCAGGAGGAACCTGAGTTCCTCGAGCGTTTCTTCTCCCTGCGTTTTCTCCCTGAACATATCATCGTCGCCCGTAAAGAAGAGGAGATAGTCAGCGCCCTCCATGCATTGCCTGCAACCTACATCCAAGGCAACACAGAAAAAGCGTGTGCCTTCATTGTAGGGGCCGCCACTTACGCTTCCCATCGAAAACAGGGCATCATGAGTGAGCTGCTTGCCTTCACACAAGAAACGACACCCTATCCCATCACGCTCTTCCCTGCTGTCAGACCTTTCTATGAGGCAAATGGGTACATAACCACCTCCTCTATGGAGGAGTACTGGCTCCCCACAAAACACGTCGCCAACAATACATCACATCAAGATAGCCGAACCAGAAACCCTGCTCAAAGAACCCTTTCTCCTGAAGATACATCCATACTCTTCCCTGCCCTTGACACGATCTATCGGGAGGCAACCAAAGAGGGAGGATCCTTACTGCGTGACAAGCTGGCTTGGGACTTCCTCACAGCAGGCTATGAAACCCATTCGGTCCAGGATGCCTATGCCTTCATAAAGGACGGCATTGCGGTGGAAGCGATGGCTACCAGCAAGCAAGGGGCAAAACAGCTTGTTTCTCTCTTACAAGAAAAAGGGATACAGAAACTACGTGTCATACCCGACTCACCGTTTTCTTCTCTGCTCGAAGGCCCCTTTATCCAGATACCCATGGGAATGAGCACTGAAGAGTCCATGCGTGGCGTCTATATAGCAGAGCAGTACTGAGTAAAATGACCTATCATAATCCACAGCTTAATTTCTGAGGGGCATAAAAAAAGAGACCTCTCTCAAGATATCCTTAGCCCAAACAGTCTGCCTAAGGTAATCTCTGTATGTCCATTTTTTCATAGTGTTGTTGTTACGATGGGAATACGTAATCTGTCTGATAGGGCAATGCAGTGCATATACCCACTTAGGCTACACAAGGATGAGGGCACCAATAGTATGGGCCCCTCATCCTTGTGTAGTGCGACATCACTATCATGGGCCTTTCTGTATCAGTCTCCACTTCCCTATCTAGCTCAATCGCTTTCGCCACACATATTGCAGTATCTGCACATTAGCCATTTCGCTTTACTCCACCGTAAATTCTACAGGCAACGACCAGCTATCCCCCTGGCCATCAGTGATGGTAAGGGTGAACGGGATGGCAGTACCTGAGGGGGCTTCATCGGCGATGACAAACCTGAAGGTATTGTATCCGCCCCGAATTGCTAAGGGGCCTGTTGTGGCAAACCTGCTGTTGTTGGTCGTATACCTGTCGGGAGAAAGGGACCCTAGGACCAGACGGTCAACAAGCATGGTAATGTGAGGGCTCTCACTCTGTAGTGTTGCCTCCAAACCTGTAAGATCGAGATTCCCTCTGTTTTGCAGCAGGAATCCGACACCAATCTGGGTTCTCTTTGGCAAGGCATCACTTGGATAATAGAGCGGATTTACCTGCGGAATTTGCAGGCTCTTCCAGAGGGGCTCAAACAAAGCACCCTTACCCTCAACGGTATAGGTCTCTCTATCGGTGAGCAGGGTATTGGTCCCCCTGTCGTACCAACCTACAAAGATTGCCGATGTGTCACTGGTGGAGGGGGTGGGAACCACCACCTCACTGCCAATCTCCACATCCTCGTAGAGGGTATCCCTCATCTCATCCACAAACCTCACTCCTGTTGCCCAGATGGCATACAAAGTCTGGCTGGTATAGGGCATCCTGATAGTCTCTCCCGCCTTGTACGTCAACGTATCGGGAGTAAGTCCCCAACCTTTGAGTATTCCCACATGACTGCTGTTTGCCCGAAGTTGAGTAGGGTCAGGGAGAGTGATCTCTGAAAGGGGAGCCTTCTGTATCTGTTGGCGATAGCTATACCGGAAATTCTCCCCTTGGGCGGAGAAGTCCAGCGTGAGCAGAGGATTATAGGAATCACTTCTCTGATACAGCCAGGCAGCATACTCACCTTTCTTGGGTTCGCTCTCAGCCATGATGCGGCCAAGGAGGAGATTGGCCTCTTCGCCCTTCATCCTGAAGGTCTTGAGCTTCTCAAGCCTTGCATATGCTTCACGGTAGGAAGAAAGGTCTCCCTTCTGTTTGGCTTCAAGCATATCATTTCGGGCTTGCCGGGCATCACGAGCGATACCATCATCAAGCTTATCGTAGGCACTCTTGATGCTTTCCAAACTTTGGCCCTGGTAATCCAGTGCCTGTACATCCCTAAAGAGTCTCTCTGCATTGGGGGCCGCTACCAATAGGGCAGCACTCACACAAAGCAAAGAGCACATGGTGAATACAATTTTACGAATATCCATAGTCATTCTCCTTATCTTTGCACCTATACATATACAAAAATACTTCGAAATCGACAAGGTTACTGTCCTATTTTCAACCCCTAGCTTTAGCTATCCAATAACGTTATGCGGTCTCTTGCAAATGTCAGCAGATGCTCATCACGAAGGAGGCCCAGAGTTCTGCTGAGGGAAGTCCTCTCCACCCCAAGGCGGTGTGCAAGCTCCTTCTTGGTGACACCCAAGGTGATGGTCCGGCTCCCCTGCCTGACAACCTCATCCTTGAGGTAGGCAAGCAGGTTCTCCTTGAGAGACTTTGATTTCATATTGGTCAGGACGGTAGAGAGAGCATGTGCCTTGTCCGAGACAATCTGCAGCAGGGTTTCGGTAAAGCAGCTGTTTTCCTTGCAAAGGTCGAGCACCAAAGCCTTGCTTAGGTGCAGGACCTCCGCATTGCCTTCTGAGACAACAGTCATGGGAAACTTGTTGCTGGAACCAAATAGAAGAGTAGCCCCATAGATGTCACCCTTACCCAATACTTGGGCCTTGAAGAGGCTTCCCTCCTCATCAAGGCTCTGAAGCGACACAGCCCCCTCCAAGAGAATGTCCAAGCTGGTACAGCTATCCCCGGCCAGATAGATCATCTGATTCCTCGTATATTTTCTTATGCTATACGGTTGCTTGGAAAACAGACATTCCAGATCACCTGGGGTAAAGGCGGAGAATAGGGATAGTTCTGAAAGGCACCGGTATTGATTAGCCTGCATACATGCTCCAAAGTGTTACATAAGTAACTCTCTACCATTATATGGGAGAGTATACTACAAATACCAATGGCTAGGAGGCCACACATGTTAGAAAAAACCTATCCGTTCACCATCCCCCAGAAGAAGGTCATCGAGCAACTTGTCGGAGATGATGAGGTTATGATCAACCACATCGCTCTGGAAAAAGACGATACCGTACCCATCCACTTCAGCGACTCAAACGTCTACCTTATCGTAGTGCAGGGAACCATAACCTTCATATTCGACGAGCAGGAAGCACACCATCACAAACATGGATCGATCGTGCAGGTGCCCTTCCACACCAAGATGAACATACGCAATACCCATGACGAACTGGGTGAATTCTTCATCATCAAAGCACCACACCCCCGCAAATATAAGGAATCAATGAAGTGAAGAAAGCAGTACAACGAAGCATACAGATTCTATTCCTAGCACTCTTTGTAGTGCTGGCTGTCGTGGGGAAGATCCAGATATGGATGGGAATCTTTGTCCTCTCCGCTTTGGCTTCTCTGGTATTTTCCAGGTTCTACTGTGGCTGGATCTGTCCGATAAACACCACCCTCAAGCCAGTTACCTGGGCGAAGAAGAAACTGCATGTCAAGAGTTTCAAGGTACCTGCCTTGCTGAAGAATCCCTGGATAAGGATTGGTATGCTTGTACTGTTTTTAGGAATTCTGTTAGTTACCATCAGGACGGGGAAGAAGCTCCCTGTCCTGCCTACATCGGTTGCCCTGGGTTTTGCCCTGACCCTCTTCTTCCCTGAAGAACTTTGGCACCGCTACCTCTGTCCCTATGGTTCGATTCTCTCCCTACCCAGCCGAAAGGCAAAGTACGGGATGAAAATTGGGCAAGAGATATGCATCAGCTGCGGCAAGTGCATGAAGGCCTGCCCTTCAGTGGCGATAACCAAAGAGGGGAAGAAGTACAGCATCACCCAAAATGATTGTTTGGTATGTAGGGCTTGTGCTGAGGTCTGCCCTGTTGGTGCGATTGCCTATCATAAGTAGGCACCAATGCAAGTCGGATATATTCTGAGTTTGGGCTAATGCAAGGGAGCGTCTTGGCGCTCCCTTCTCTCTGGACATACACTTGCAGATAGTATCTTGCTTATACACAACTTACAGAGAGCAAAATATTCCCTAAGAGCATAGGTTACGCAAGGTTTTCTTATCAAATTCCTGTATAGTAAAGCAAAATAGTATCAGATCAATCACATTTTACTTTACAAAACACAAAAATCGTACAAATAATGAGTAATTCCGAGACTTCGGTTATGCAGGACGGGAAGCCTGGTCCATGTCGTCGATATGACACCGTAGTGCCCATAAGCCCATATTAATTAAGCTACATGATAGTAAGGAGGTATGTTGCGGCCTTTTGCCGCCTGATAGCTTGTTTACGCCAATCTCACAAAATTCCAAAGAACTAGTTGTAGGACGGGAAGCCTTGTCCTTAGGGACGCAAGCCAAGCCAGCGGTTCTTTACATCATTCGTCTGGATACTCAATGCAGGACGGGAAGCCTGGTTCATCAGAAATGGTCGGGGTATCTGAATTTTGAAACGATTGGAGGCCTTTATGGAACGTACAGTAGAGAATCTGAAGGAAATGGTTCGCGCAGGGCGCGCACGTATTCCAGCTCACAAAGTGATACTTAACGGAACTCTTGCCAATGTGATGACAAGTGAATACTATCCAGCCGATGTAGCTATTTTCAATGATATGATCGTAGCTGTCGGTAACGTTCAGGATTATATCGGTCCTGATACAGAGAAGATTGATGCTACGGGAAAATATCTCGTACCTGGCTTGATCGATGGTCACATCCATAGTGAATGCAGCATGCTCAGCATTACCAGTTTTGCAAAATCCATTGTTCCCTGCGGAACTACCAGTATGATCTCAGGCTTGGATGAATACATTTCAGTTTCCGGCCTTGAAGGGCTGAAAGAGGTCTTTCAAGAGATCAAAGCAAGCCCCCTCAAAGTCTTCTGGGGCGCCCCCTATAAGACACCTTACACCTTCCCCACCTCAACCATTGCCTTTAACTTCACCAAGGAAGTGCATAAGGACGTGCAACAATGGCCAGAATGCTTTGGCGTGTGGGAAACCGTTCGGGAAGCTATCCAGGAACTCGACGACGACACCTTTGGAGCCCTTGCTGAAGCTGCGAAAAACAGGCTCCCTGTCTTTGGTTGCGCCCCTATGGCCCAAGGCAACGATCTGAATGGGTACCTTTGTGCTGGCGTACGGCTGGACCATGAGAGCTATGACCACCAGGAAGTGGTAGAAAAACTTCGTAAGGGCATGCATATGCTTATCAGGGAATCCTCTGTAACGCATTTCCTTAAGGAGAATATGCGTTCGGTTACCGAAGTGAATCCAGCTTTAGCCCGAAGGATCAGCTTTTGCACCGATGATGTGACTGCCACCGACCTGATAGAGAAAGGCCATGTCGACAACTTGGTCAGATTGACCATTGCAGAAGGGGTTGACCCAATGACTGCGATACAGATGGCAACCATCAATAGCGCCGAGGCATATAGGATTGACCATCTGGTAGGATCAATCTCACCAGGAAGGGTTGCTGATATCCTCTTTGTGGATGATCCAAAAAGCTTCAATATCGAGACCGTCATCTCCAATGGAAGGCTGGTGGCCCACATGGGAAAACTCACCTATACATTGCATGCACCAAAAAGAAGCCCAGTCCTTACCAGTCCGCTCAAGTGCAAGCCTGTCAGCAAGGAAGACTTTGAATACAAGGTCGATATTGCACATGGACAAGCACAAGTACTTTCCATGGAAGTACAAGGCCCCTTTGTGAGAAAACGTAGGGATGTCCTACTTACGGTCAAGGACCATGTGGTTCTTCCTGATACAGATCAGGACGTATTGATGGTATCCGTCCTCGAACGATTTGGACGCAATGGTAACAAGTCCCTGGCATTTTGTTCGGGATGGAATCTGAAAAAAGGAGCTATGGCCTCATCTGCAGCACCTGATGACAACAACATTATCGTATTGGGAGCCAATCCTTCCGATATGGCTGTTGCTGTCAATCATCTCATCAAAGAGGGTGGCGGCCAGGTAGTTGTAAACGATGGGGAGGTCCTTGAATTCCTCTCACTCCCTGTTGGTGGGATCGTAAGTGACAAGGAACCTTCAGAGATTGCAGAAAAGGAAGTCCTGCTGTCCCAAGCAGCAAACGGCTTAGGGTGTGACCTTCCTGAACCCTTGATGTACATGTTCTTTTTACCAATCACTGCAATTCCAGACTATGCCATCACCGACGTAGGTCCTATCGACTGTATCGCTTTAAAACCATTTGATCCGATACTTCAACTCCTTGAAAACAAATAAAGGTCTAACAATATGACAATCACAACACAAGCTAATCCCATTTTTCGATCTGGTGATATTGGTGGAGTCGTATACTCCTATTTTGGGAATATCATCAACTTTATCATTATTGCATTCGCACTTGAAGGCATCGGTTGGCCCGCCACCATCATTTATGGAAGGGTTATTCCCGGCCTTGCCGTCGGACTCATGCTTGGAAGCTTCTCCTATGCTTGGCAAGGATACCGACTGAAAAAGAAAACAGGAAGATCTGATGTTACCGCCCTACCATCGGGAGTATCAACACCTGCCCTGTTCGTATATTTGTATGGGGTGATCTACCCCCTGCACTACTCAGGCTTGGACCCAGAGACATGTTGGATGGCAGCTACCGCAGCCTGTTTCCTTGGAGGAGTCATTGAATGTTTGGGTGGGCTTATCGGCCCGTATGTTCGCAGACTCATACCACGCGTTGCAATGCTTGGGACAGTTGCTGGAATCGGTCTTGTCTGGATGGCTACAGCTGGATTATTTGAGGTTTACCATGATCCAATCCTGGGAATGCCTGTAGTAATAATTGCCATCATAGGACTCATCGGAGGCTATGTCTTCAAAAAAAGAGTACCCATGCTTCTGGTTTCAGTTGTGTTCGGAGTAATATGGGCACTGGCACTTGGTCGGGTACAGGTAGATACTTCCACATTAGGGGTCTCCCTTCCAATCCTTTCAATCTCTGCTGTCTTTAGTGGATTCAAGTATATCATTCCTTTCCTCAGCATCATCATTCCCATAGAAATCTATAACTTCATAGAGACTATGGACAATGTTGAATCTGCAATAGCGGCAGGGGATGATTACAACGTGGGACAGTCACAGCTCATTGATGGACTTTGCACTATGGGTTCAGCCCTGTTCGGTTCAATTGTTCCCAATACTGTCTGGCTTGGTCACGCAGGGTTGAAGAAAAGCAATACAGGAATAGCCTATTCCTGGATTTCTGGAATCTTGTATGCAGTCTCTGCCCTGTTTGGTATCTACGGATTCATGAATTCCCTGATGCCCCCGGTAGTAGCCTCGATAACCTTCCTCTGGTGCGCTATGCTGATGTTGGTACAAGCAACCACTGATGTACCCCGTCGGCATGGAGCTGCATTGGCAATTGCTTTGGTTCCCCACCTCGCAGATGTGTTGTACACATATGTCCGTGATGCATTGGGAGCCTTTGGGATTTATCTTGAAGATGTGTTGACCATGAACAGCACCGATGAAATATCCCAAGCGATGCTAACCTATGGAGTTGTATGGAAGGGTGTTGCCTCACTGCACTTTGGTTCTATCCTGGTCAGTATTATCTGGGGAACAGTTGTAGCATGTATCATTGACAGGAGAATGGATAAGGCTGCTTTGGCCTTTGTTGTAGCAGCGGTACTGTCATTCTTTGGCTTTATCCATGCCCCTGCATTGGGAATTGGCTTTGCTACCATGCACTTCCCCTATGCTGTAGGGTACCTTCTCGCCGGTGCAATTTGTTATGTCACCCATCTGAGTCAGAACAGACTCATGGATGTTCCTCGCCGTTACGATTATGTCTAAAAGAGGTGAAATATGGATGTTAAATGTGTAAGAGTCCTGAGACCATATAGCGAAGCAGCTACTGAAAAACGAACTATCTATATTGATGAGGATGCCCAGTATGCGCTTATCAAGGAATGGAATGAAACAGTACTCGTCAGGGGTAGGCGTGATGTCAAGGAAATCACAATAAAACCACTGAAGCCTAATGATCAGAATGGTTTTATCGCGCGTGCCAGCCAGGATCTCATTGATGCTTTGTATATCGAATATGGAGAAGAGGTACTTTTGATCTCATGAAAAAAGAACAACTGAAAGAATTGATCGATGTGGCAGCCGGAAGAACTCCGGCTGACCTCGTCATAAGGAATTGTAAGGTGGTAGATGTCTACAGTGCAGCAATACTTGATGGGGATGTTGCAATATGTGGAGAGCTGATAGCCGGAATTGGCTCCTACCAAGGGAAAATAGAAATTGATGCACAAGGAAAGTATCTTGCACCTGGGTTCATTGACAGTCATATCCATATAGAGTCTTCATACGTCACCCCAGAAGAGATTGGACGTTTGTTGATTCCTCATGGAACGACCACAATCATTGCTGACCCCCATGAAATTGTCAACGTGTGTGGATTGGATGGAATGGACTATATGCTTGACGCTGCTTCAGAAACGGCTTTGGACATCAAGTTCATGTTACCCTCCTGCGTCCCGGCAACCCCTTTTGAACATTCTGGAGCCAGACTTGATGCCAAACACATGAAAGAACCTATCAAGGATGGTCGAATTCTCGGTCTAGGGGAGTTTATGAACTTTCCTGGAGTCGTCCAAGCCGTAGATGACGTGTTGGACAAGCTGATGGTTGCAAAAAATGAAGGCAAGCTCATAGATGGGCATAGCCCGGGCTTACACGGAAAGGCGTTGAATGCCTATGCAGCTGCACTGATCCATACAGACCATGAGTGTTCTACTGTCGAAGAAATGTTGGATAGGATATCAAGGGGTCTGTATGTTCTCCTTCGAGAAGGCTCTGCATGCCATGAGCTCAGACATCTGCTGAAGGCTCTGACACCACTCAATAGCCGACGTTGTCTGCTTTGCAGCGATGATCGTCAGCCAAAGACAGTGTTTGAACATGGCCATCTTGATGATCATCTGAGAATCTGCGTAGAAGAAGGCATCGACCCTATCATCGCCATCCAAATGGCCTCCCTGAATGCAGCGGAATGTTTTTGCCTGACTGACCGAGGAGCTATTGCCCCAGGACTGAGGGCAGATTTAGTGTTGTTTGACAATCTTTCGGATTTTACTGTCGAAGCGGTGTATCTGAAGGGCAGACTAGTTGCTGAAAACGGGAAGTATCTCTTACCGGTTCACAGACATGACATTGCAAAAGTCCGTGGCAGTTTCCATGTCAAAGACTTCTCACAAGAGAAGCTTAGGCTGTGTCTCTCTTCTGACAAGGTGCATGTCATCGATATCCTGCCAGGGGGAGTCGTAACTGAAAAAGGCATCGCCCACATCAACCGAAATGAGCAAGGTGAATTTGTCTATGATCCAGATCTTTCCATAGTAAAGGTTGCTGTAGTGGAACGCCATCAGAATACAGGGAATGTTGCTATAGGCCTGCTAAGGGGCTATGGTATCACCAGCGGAGCTGTTGCACTCTCAATCGCCCATGATTCCCATAACATCATAGTTGTCGGAACACAAGACGGCGATATGGCATGTGCAGTTGAAGCTTTGATAGCGCAAAACGGCGGAATAACCTTAGTTAAGGATGGGATTGTCCTGGACTCGATGCCCATGCCAGTAGGTGGGGTCATGAGTGACCAGAGTGGAGAATGGGTTGATAAGAAACTTACCAGCATCCATGAGACTGCTTATACTCATCTGGGCATTAGCAAGGATGTCGATCCTATCATGACGCTCTGCTTCATGTCACTTGCAGTGATTCCTGAACTCAAGCTTACCGATATGGGTTTATTCGATGTTACAACCTTCAAATTCATTCCACTGGAGGCAGAATAAACGGGGGAAATTTCATATCCGGAACAGGAAAGGGAGCGTCTTGGCGCTCCCTTTCATCAATAAGCTAGGTTGTTACCTCTTCTCCCGTTTGAAGCAGAGGAACCAGTCAAGACAGTACTGATCCTCATCCTTGCTTTCCATACGTTCCTTGGCAGTCCCACAGGAACCCGCGGTGGGAACGATGACATCATCGCCTGGAACCCAGTTTGCTGGAGTGGCGATGTGGTCCCTATCAGCCTTCTGTAGAGCCAGCACAACGCGCTTGATCTCGTCAAAGTTACGGCCAGTGGAAGCAGGATAGAACAGGATGGTCCTGACAATGCCTTCCGGATCAATGATAAAGACCGCCCGGACCGCCTGGGTGGAGGACTGTGACTGGACCATTCCGTACTTACGCGAAACATCCATCTTGATGTCTTCGATAAGGGGGAACTTGACCTCTATGTTCTTCATACCGTTCCATTCAAGTTCCTGGATCTTCCTCAGCCATGCGATATGGGCATAGAGGGAATCGATGGAAAGCCCGACCAACTCAGTGTTGAGGGCCTTGAACTCATCAGCCATGGAGGCGAAGGTCATGAACTCCGTGGTACAGACAGGGGTGAAGTCAGCGGGGTGTGAAAACAGGATAACCCATTTACCCGCATAGTCTTCAGGAAAATTAATCTCTCCTTGGGTCGTTACAGCGTGAAATGATGGTGCCTTATCTCCGATCAAAGGCAAGCTTGGACTGGTCTTCATCTCTTCCATTGGTATTTCTCCTTATAGTCTGGATTGTTTTCTTATGCCAATACTATAACAGAACTATCTTATAATATCAAGTATTTATTGATAATTATTTCTATTAGTATTGTACTATGCTTTCCTAGATCGCTATTTTCCTATTCATCATTTCCATTCCATAACTCATGTCATGACGTGTTTGGAAAGCACCCCCCTTGTTTTCATAAGGGCGGAAAGGTATCATAAGACAAATATTCAGGAAGGGTAGTATCAAGAACAAAGGCAGCATAGTACGCCGGTTAATTGTTGGTTTCATCATCATTGGACTGACGATGTTGGGCATAGGAACCTTTAAGGCATCCTTGCAAAACAAGGCGATGGAAATAAGCACCCTCGTAGGTCAGACTCATGACATTTTGCATGAGTCAGCTTTACTGAAGATAGATTACCAGAATATTCTCCTGCACGAAAGGGCATACCTGCTTACCGGGGAAGAAGACGAACTGCCTCTGATGGATTCTCACATCGACGCCTTTGTGCAACATCACAGCAAGCTCACCAATCTGACCAAAGGAAACGAAACACAACAACAGCGGCTTGCCGAGATTATGCAGATATTTCTGAACATGCATACCCAGGTGATCGAGCCCATGTTGCACATGAGGGCCCTGATGGAAGAGTCCCCAGCTGAATTCGTCCAAGGCTACCAGTTCTCAGATAAGTTCCACCTGTCAGAGGAATACACCTCCAAGCAGCTCAACCTGCTTGATACCATCGAGCAAAGCGCCCAGATGCAGCTTTCAGAGCAGCTGGAATCAATGACCAGGTGGTATCGCTACGATGCTATCCTTTCTATTGTGGAGCCCCTGATCATCCTTCTGGTAACCTTTCTCACAGGGTTGTTGGCTGCATTGAAGATTTCCTCCTTCAGGGAAGAACAGGAATCCTACCAGAAAGAACTCAAAGATAGCCGCGACCGATACAGCAATGTCATCGAAGGGGCAAATGTTGGCACCTGGGAGTGGAAGGTGCAGGCAAACACCATCAGCGTAAACGAAAAATGGGCAGAGATGCTGGGCTATACCCTTGCTGAACTCCAACCCATCTCCTTCAACACATGGAATGACAGGATTCACCCCGATGACTATGCCCTGGCACAGCAGATGACCAGGGAGATATCCTCAGGGGAGAGAATGGGGTATAGCTTTGATGTGCGCCTGCAACGAAAAGATGGGTCCTGGATTTGGATCCATGACCAAGGGAAGGTCATCTCTTGGAATGATGAGGGCAAACCGTTGTTGATGACAGGTACCCACACAAACATCAACAAGCGCAAGGAAACACAGTTTGCGTTGGAAGCGAGTGAAAGGGATAGCCGTCTCCTTATTGATTCTATGACCCAAGGCCTTGCACACTGCGAAGTCGTCCTCGATGGGGAAAGCAAGCCCTATGATATTCGCTTCATCAAGGCCAACCCCAGCTTTGAATACTATATGGATGTTCCTAGAGGATACCTCGTCGGCAAGACTCTTCGTGAAGTCATGCCTGAAGTGGAAGAGTACTGGATCGAACGTAATTGTGAGGTTGCCCTTACAGGAAAGCCCTCCTCCTACGAAGCGTACAGCAAGGTTCTGGACAAGTATTTCTTTGCATCGACCTACAGCCCCAAACCAAACCAGTTTGCCATCATCATGGATGACATCACTGACCGCAAGAAGCTGGAACGGCAGGTGTTCTATGAGAAGGAGCTCTTTGAGACTACGCTGCTCTCCGTTGGAGATGGCGTCATCTCAACTGATGCGCAAGCAAAGGTCCTTTTTATGAATAAGGTTGCCGAGCAACTTACAGGCTGGAGAGCTGACGAGGCAAAAGGCCGTCCATTTACCGAAATATTCAGGATCATCTCCGGTTCCAATCGAGAGAAAAGCACAGACCCTGTCGCCAGCGTCTTGGAACTGGGAAGTGCCGTCAACCTCCAAAACGACACCATCCTCATAGCACGTGATGGTGTGGAGATGTATATTGAGGACAGCGCTGCCCCTGTTATGGATAAGGAAAAGCATATTACCGGCGTAGTGCTGGTTTTCCGTGACAGCACCGAAAAGAAAAAGGAACAGGACAAGATACTGCAGCTGAGCTACCGCGATTCCCTCACCGGACTCTATAACCGTCGCTACTACGAACAGGTCAAACAGACTGTCGACAGCGAACCCTACTACCCCCTTACCTTGGTTCTTGGGGACGTGAATGGGTTGAAATTGACCAATGATGCCTTCGGTCATGATGCGGGAGACCAGCTGTTGAAGAAAGTCGCAGCAGTATTTCGCAAGACCTGCAGGGAAGGTGACATCATCACAAGAATCGGAGGGGATGAGTTTATCCTCCTGCTCCCCAGAACAGATGCCATCAATGCCAAGATTATCGTCAACCGCCTCAATGAAGCCCTTCTGGCAGAAGAGATTCGGGGTCTTCAAGTCTCCGTCTCCTTTGGCTATTCGGTCAAGAAAGGGGAACCGGAAAGCCTTGATGAAACATTCAAACTTGCCGAAGACGACATGTATATCGAAAAGCTGTCCAAAAGCTCTGCTTTCAAGAAACATGCCATCGACACCCTCTTGGTAAAGCAATTCGAGCTGAACCAGTGGGAAAAGGAACATAGCATCAAAGTAGGGGAACTGAGCAAGCGCTTTGCCATAGCGATGGAGTTCACCAAGGAAGAGGTCTGGCAGATCGAACGGGGAGCAAGCCTGCACGACCTTGGGAAGATAGCCATAGATGAGACCATCCTCTCCCAAAAGGATCCCCTTACACAGTCACAATGGCTCGAACTGAAACGTCACCCTGAGATAGGGTATACCATACTACGTTCAGTGGGAGAGTATGCACCCTTTGCTGAGTACGTGCTCTACCACCACGAAAGGTGGGATGGCACAGGCTATCCCCAAAAGCTGAAGGGATCTGACATTCCCCAGCCTGCCAGGATGATAGCCATTGTGGACTCCTATGTAGCTATGCTCAGTGACAGGGCTTACAAGCATGCCCTAAGCCCCGGTGAGGCTATCGAAGAGCTCTACGCCTGTAGCGGCACACAGTTCGATCCCGATCTTGTCAAGATATTTGTGGAGAAGGTGCTCGGAAAGGACAATGGGCAACCCTCGAAAACATCACCGAGTGAGAAAACCGAAGAAGAGTAAACCAGAAAGGATGAAAACAGTATTCGTCAAAGGGAGGGTATATGGATACTATTGCAACAATTGGAAAACATTGCTTTGGATGCACAGCATGTGAGCACATATGCCCGGTCTCGTGTATACGCATGGACTGTGATGAACAAGGATTTCCCTATCCAATCGTTGATGGGAGCCAATGCATTGACTGTGGACTATGCCTGCAAGTATGCCCCTATGCCACTGATGATATGCTGGGATCTGAGCTGTTCCCCCAGACAACTGTCTATGCTGCAAAACACACCAATGATCTGACCAGAAGGCAAAGTTCCTCTGGAGGGGCCTTTACCGCCATCTCAGATCATGTCCTGGACAAGAAGGGTGTGGTCTATGGCGTCGGCTATGATGCAGATCTTAAAGCTTGTCATATGCGCTCTGATACCCGAGAGCAACGGGATCTATTTCGTGGTTCCAAGTATGTACAAAGCTCCCTCGGCTCCACGTTCAAAGATGTTGAGCAAGACCTGAAGGATGGAATGCTTGTACTGTTTACCGGCACCCCATGCCAAGTTGCAGGACTGAGAAACTACTTGCAGAAAGAGTATGAAAATCTGGTGTTGGTCGATCTTATCTGCCATGGAGTCCCTTCCCAGAAACTGTTCGACGACTATCTGGCTTTGATGGGACACCAAGAAGGCAGTGCCGTGAAAGATTGCACATTCAGGGACAAGAGCAAAGGGTGGAAAAATCTTGTGTTGACCCTTGATTTTGCCTCACACAGCAAAACTATCGATGCTCCGGATTCTTCCTTCTATTCCCTATTTGTCAATGGCTCAATATTACGAGCATGCTGCTACGAATGCAAGTTCTCCAATTTCAACCGCCCAAGTGACATCACCATTGGAGATTATTGGGGAATTGAGAACACCCTACCCCAGTTTGATGATGAAAACGGGATTTCCTTGATATTGGGCAACTCCCGAAAGGGTGAGGCGATAATCCAATCTCTCACAGAACAGCTGACGTGCATCCCCAGCACCCATGCCGACTGCCTCCAACACAGCCTCTATGCACCAACACAAGCCAATGCAAACAGGGATGCATTTTGGAATGACTATGCAGAACATGGATACGCCTACGTTGCACACAAGTACGGCAGCACATAGGCGTTCCCCCGATCAGAGAGAGACACAGATGAAGATATGATTCGCTGTATTCAGTTATGGTTGTTCACCTAGGGCTGTTTTCGCCACCATACGAGCGTTGCTCCTCTGATAGCTCAGCCCTACCAAGACCAGCAGTACCCCAGAGACAATGAGCAGGCTCTCTATGGAGACTATGTCTGCAAGAGGCCCATAGAATAGGATGCCTAAGGGAAGGGAGAAGCCTGAGATAAGCTCTACGATAGAGAAGACCCTTCCCATCTTGCCCGGCTCTACAATCTCCTGGATCAGGACCGTCTCTGCTGTGGCGAGGACGGGCATGAAAATGCCTACCGCTACCATAACCGCCAGATACAACGAAAAGGGTTTGGAGATGCCCAATAGGGCAAAACCGACCCCAAATCCCACAAGTGCCAAGGCAATGGTACGAACCTTGTCCTTGAACTGTCCCTTAATGGCAATGAAGACCCCCCCGACAAGGCTTCCGGCAGTCCATGCAATCTCATTGGCTGTCAGCTTCCATATCTCAGGGCCAAAAGAGCGTTCAACCAATAGAGGTGTCAGGATGGCAGCAGGGGTGACCAGGAAGAAGGCGAAGGCATAGTAGAGAATAAGGCTCTTCAGCACCGGATTGCCAAACGTATAGGAGAGACCCTCTCCCATGTCCTTGCGCACCGAGAACACTTCACCTGTTCGCTTGATCCGATCAACCTTAATGAAGGCGAACACCACTATGGCGAGTAGAGCGGTTATGACATCAAGCAGGAAAGCCCAGGAGATGTTCATAAGCGACAGCACTACCCCGCCGACAGCCGGGGAGAGCAACATGAGAACAGACCGTACGCTCTGGTTGATACCCTGAATCCTGGTTAGGTGGTCCTTGGGCACCAGTTGGGGGAAGATGGCATTAACTGCAGGGCTCTGGACTCCAGACCCCAATGACCGTATGACCGATACGGCAAGCAAGAGCTCAAGTCGTGTGTATCCCATCCGAAAAAGGATGAACAGGGATAAGGTTGCAATGGCGATGAAACCATCACTGAGCATTATCAGGTATTTTCGGCTATACCTGTCTGCCCAGACGCCACTGTAGAGGGAAATGAGCAGGAAAGGAACCATCGTAGCAAGGGTCACCCCCATCATCCAGGTTCCGCTGGAGGTCTCGAGCGTCACATACCAGATGATGGCATACCCTACCACAGAAGAGCCAAATATGGAGAGGTTCTGACTCACGAGAAAAAGGACTATGGCTGGAGTGAAGAGTTTTCCGTTCTGTTTGTCTGGCAAGGCATTCATATCTCTTCCTTCCTGCGGGTATGCTAGGGATTTGACTATAGCAAGAAGGGGTATGACAGAACAAGACCACGGGCGCCCCGTAGTATCATGGGAGGGATGATTATTCACTACAGTCCATGGATGTGTAAGAGGATTCCAGCATAGGACTTGGTGAATGAATATGCGGGGCCCTATATCTTCCACACCCCTTGCGCTCGCATCCTCCTGTTGGTCCTCTGGTACAGCAGTCCGACTAGGGCCATAAGAGCACCTGAGACGATAAGCAGGATCTCAATGGAGACTATGTCTGCAAGGGGTCCGTATACGAGCATTCCCAGAGGGATGGCGCTTCCAGAGAGTACCTGTACGATGGAAAACACCCTTCCCATCTTGTCCGATGGGGTAATCTTCTGGATCATGACAGTCTCTGCTGTAGTTAGAATTGGCATAAAGATTCCTACGACGGCCATGATAAGAAGATAGAGAGAGAAGAAGGGGGCCGCTCCCAACAGGGCGAAGCCAATGCCAAGGGCGACAAGGCTGATGGCGATAGCTTTCACCTTGTCTTTGAAATGACCCCGAAGTGATACCAAGATTCCACCGATGAGATTTCCCACTGTCCAGGAGACCTCATTGACGGTCAGCCTCCAGACCTCGCTTCCAAAGCTACGCTCAACCAGCAACGGGGTTAGTATGGCAGCTGGGGTAAGCAGGAAAAAAGCGAACGAGTAGTAGATGAGAAGACTGCGCAGGACAGGGTTTCCCAAGGTGTAGCGCACCCCTTCAAACATGGCATGCACGACTGGAATATCCGTCTTAGCCCTTTGTATGGGATCGACCTTGATGCAGACAAATATGCAAAGGGCTATGGTGGCTGTCACCACATCAAGGAGGAATGTCCAGGATATGCTCATAAGGCCCAGGATCATTCCCCCCACTGCAGGGGCGAGCATGAACAGGACTGAGGAGATGCTCTGGTTAATGCCTTGGATGCGTGTCAGATGCTCTGAAGGAACCAGCTGGGGAAGGATGGCACTGACAGCAGGCCCTTGGACGCCACTGCCCAAGGACCGTATGACAGAGACAAGCAAGAGCAGCCATAGCTGCTGGAAACCCAGTTGAAACAGGACAAACAGCACAAGGGTAACAAGGGCTATGAAACCGTCACTGAACATGATGAGGTACTTCTTGCGGTATCGGTCGGCCCACACCCCGCTATAGAGCGATATGACCAGGTGGGGAACCATATTGGCCAGGGTGGCGAACATAAGCCAGAGGCCGCTGGAGGTCTCAATGGTAATGTACCAGATGATGGAAAAGCCCACCACCGAAGACCCAAACAGTGAGAGGTTCTGACTTATCATGAAAAGCACTATACGGGAAGAAAAAAGTTCATTGCCAACCGACCTTTGCTTTCTTTCCATACCCTACCTGGCTGGCCTCAAACAAGGCACTGAGCCAGATACTACGGTACTACCATTTGTCTTTCAGGACAAGCTTTCCCCCCAAAGCGAGCGTAAAGAATCTCATCATTATTGGGTTCCCGTGTTCTATTGCCATGAGTTGTTACACAAAACATAAAAAAAATCCGATTCTACAGACACCCCTATGGGCTGTGAGGTTTCTTTGGGATACCAGAATCCCGGGTTGGTTTCCCCAGGCAAGCATCTCTTTGCCAGCAGAATGATAGCTTTGGATTCACATGAAATTGCAACCATGCCTGGACACAGTCACTGTATTTCCATTATCTGTTCTTGAAAAACAAGAAAGGCTGCCCCAAAAGATTTTTCACTTGGGAAACAGCCTCCTCTATGCTACCTGAGATCGGATATGCATCATCCCCTGACTATGTTCTTTCCCTCAGATTTTGCCTCATATAACTTTTTATCAGCATTGTCTATGAGTTCATCAAGAGACATTTCACTTTCGAGGCATTTCAAGCCGATGCTAACAGAAACCTTAATCATAATCTCTTCAGAAACAATGATCTCGGCCTTTGCAATGGTAGCTCTTATGCGCTCAGCAACCTTACGTGCCGCATCAATGGTTGTATGGTTCAAACCAATTACAAACTCATCTCCTCCATACCGCCCCAGGATATCTGTACTGCGCATCTCACTTCTTACAACAGCAGCTACTTGTGTAAGAACAATATCTCCAGCACGATGTCCATATGTATCATTTATGATCTTGAATCCATCAATATCCATCATCAAGATGCTAAGTGGCAGGCCCTCTTCACAAGCTTTCCTGAAAACCTCCACTAATAATTGATGCGAATACTGTCGGTTATAGGTCTGACACAAAACATCGTTTTGCGCCATCTCTTTAAGTCGTTGTCCTTCAACTTTTTCTGTAACATCCATACAGCTCCCTATGAAACCAATGAAAACCTTGTCCTCATTGAAAAAAGGAACCCCACGATCATTAATCCATCTGTATTGGCCGTCGTATCGTTTGAGCCGATAATCCATTTCAAAGGGTTGCTGTAGTTTGAAATTATCAAGATATATGGTTACACATCTCTCAAAATCATCTGGGTGGACACCTGAAGCCCATCCAAAGCCATATTCCTCTTCTAACGTATGCCCGGTAAAATCGAGCCATGTCTTATTGAAGTAATCACATTCTGTACTAAGATTAGATCTCCATATCATGTTTGGCGAAGACTCAAGAATCAGTCGGTACTGTTCTAATTCCATCATGTGCTGTATCTCCTTTAGTAAAATCTGATTATATCAATGAAATACCGAATAAGAAATTTTTTTACCACATTTCACAGAAAAAGAATTCCCGCCTTTTGTCTCACTAATAGCGTCCTCCTATGCATCAGGCCTCTCCAACAACACCACTGTCTCCACATGCCTGGTGTGGGGGAACATATCCACGGGCTGGATACCCCGTACCTCATAAGGGCTGAACTTCAGCATGTACCTAAGGTCTCTTTCCAGTGTATCAGGATTACAGGAGATGTAGATGATCTTCCTCGGGCCCATCTTCAGGGCAGCTGCGAGGAATCTCTCGTCGCTTCCGCTACGGGGAGGATCGAGGAAGAGGACATCACAACTTTGCTTCTCTTTTGCCATCTGCTTGATATAGACAGAAGCGTCGGCACAGATGAAGTCTGCATTTCCTATATTGTTGGCCTTTGCATTACGCAGGGCATCATCTACGGCATCAGGGTTGGACTCAATGCCCAAGACCTGCTTCACACCCATGCTTGCGGCAATGAGGGCGATGGTGCCAGTTCCACAGTAGGCATCGATGACACTGTCTCTTGCAGTCAGCTGGGCCATCCTCATGGCAATGGTGTAGAGGATCTCTGTCTGCTGAGGGTTGACCTGAAAGAAAGACTTGGCCGAGATGCGGAATGTCAGACCACAGAGCTTCTCTTCGATATAGCCTTTCCCAAAGAGAAGCTTCTCAGGAATCTCACTCAGAACCATGCTTGTCTTTTCGTTGTTCATATTCAGGGATATGGTCGTTATTTCAGGATGGCGTTGTCTCAGAATGCTGATGAAGTCATTTTTGGAAGGAATGGGCCACTGACCACAGACAAGTACAACCATAGCTTCGCCAGTGAAGCGTGACACCTTGATGAGCACATGACGTATATACCCCATCTGCTCATCCTCGTCATAGGGTTCAATGCGGAAGCGGTTCATCAGGCTTCGTATGGTGGCAAGGATGGCATCGGCTGTGGAATGTTCGACCAGACATTCACGGATGGGTACAATATAGTGCGTCCCTTCACGGTAGATTCCGCTAATGACCTTGTCATGGTAGTCCTTGCCAAAAACCGCCTGTACCTTGTGACGGTAACGGGTAGGATCATCCATCCCAATGATGGGGGCAATGGGGCCGAACCGACCGAGCATGTCCTCGACAAGCTCTTCTTTATATTCCAACTGTATGGGGTAGGGATAGGACATGAGCGCACACCCTCCACAATCCTTATCCAACGGACATTTCTTGTAAGTATTCATGGTCTCTACCGTGACCGTAATAAAGAGGTTTGTCAATTGTCTTTCCCGCATCTCTTTGGTATGCTGATGTCATGAAATACGTACGCTTCACCTATCAGGGCACTATCAGTTACGGCCTCCTAGAGGATGACACCATACAGTCGCTCAAAGGGACCCCCTTTGGCGAGTTTTCCCTCACAGGGAAGACTTTCCCCCTGGACAAGGTGGAGTTGCTTACCCCCTGCGACTTCTCCAAGGCAGTCTGCATAGGGCTCAACTACAGCGACCATGCCATTGAGTTCCAGCTTCCCATCCCAACAGAACCTGTAGTATTCATGAAGCCTTCCACATCAGCACTTGCCCACCTAGGGGTCATCAAGTACCCCAAGATGTCCAAACGGCTCGACTATGAGGCGGAGTTGGCCATTGTCATCGGAAAGAAGGCAAAAAATATCCCCCTTGCAGATGTACAGGACTATATCCTTGGGTATACCTGTGCCAACGACATCACAGCGCGCGACCTCCAGCCAAAGCAAGGACAGTGGACTGTAGCAAAAAGCTTTGACACCTTCTGTCCTTTCGGACCGTTTGTCAGCGACGAGGTAGACCCCTCCTCCTTGGCGATCGAAAGCAGGGTCAATGGCAAGACCATGCAAAAGTCCAATACAAAAAACCTTATCTTCGATGTCCCCTTCCTGGTAAGTTATGTCTCCAAGATCATGACCCTCCTTCCAGGAGACATCATCCTTACAGGAACCCCCGGAGGCATAAGCGGAATGCACCTCGGTGATACCGTTGAGATCATGATCGAAGGACTTGGCGTGCTGAAGAACACTATCGGGTGAAATACTCGATACTCACACCCTTACCATCAAAGTAGAGAAGATCCCCTTCAGGATAGTTCCACACCGCCTGAAGGGTGGAAGGAAGCAACAGATCCCCCTTCTGGCGATAATCGGCAAGGGTGGCAGTCCATCGGACCCGTTCGTTCTTTCCATCCATTCCAGTGGCCATCCTGTCGTCAGTGGTGAAACTGAGCATCTCGCCCTCGTCATTGAAGGTGAAGACACCACTACAGGAGAGTCCGTACGCCTCGATGGTTGCCTTTGCATGGGTATCATCGATTGCCTCCCACCGTATGTACGGCTGCAGGGCAACTGAGGGGACAAACAAGGACTCAGCCAGAATCGTAACCAGACATGCCCGATCCATACCCTCCCCTTGCTGGTCAAACAAGGTAATGCCCTTGGCGATTCTCCCCTTCATGGCCCCCTTTCCTTCCATGAAGGAATCAAATCCCTCAAAGGGAATACCGTAGAGAGAAGAATCAATATAGGCAAGGCGTTGCGGGCTTTTCACCCCATTGTACTGCACATAGTCGATCCTGATAGTCGGCTTGTCCCTACCTAAGGAGAAAGCCACATCCTTGAAGGTTGCCTTCATATGGGTCATCTTGGGTTTGCCTATGAACTGACAATGGATGAAGTACTTCTGTACAGGGAGAGGAAGCGATGCGATATCCTCCAACGTGAAAAGCTCGTCACTGCTACCGGAATCAACGATTAGCACCTCTGTCGCTTTGGAAAACTCCCTTCGAGTTCGTGAATGGGGCAAGGCAAAGAAAAGAAGAGCCGACAATACAATGCCAACCACTATACCAAGTGCTATCATAACCAACTTCCTCCCCTTACGCATAGGTCTCTTCCAACCTGGCAATATTGTTTGCTAGCTTTGCAAAGCTCTGAGAAAGATCACCAAGCTCTCCATCGGAAAAACCTGCGAACAGTGTCTCGATGAACATCTCTTCCTTGGGAGCCCTGATCGTACAGTGAGCAAGACAAGCTGGGGTAACCCTGACTTCCAAGAAGCGCTTGTCATCCTTTCTCTTCTCAATGACAAGGAAGCCCTGCTTTTCCAGCAGTTGGGCCATTTTCATCACATTCTGGCGGGACGATCCCATTCTCTGGGCAAGGTCGCTGACCGAGAGGGATTCTTCTTCGCTTTTGATGAGGACAGCTATCAGAAGCCACTGTTTGAGTGTCATCTTATCATCAAGACCATCACCGGCGGCCTGCAAACGGTTGGATAGGGTAAAGAAAGAACTGAATATATGGGCTTTCATCTCTTGAACTTGCATGGGATCTCCTTAATAAGTAACCTATTGCTTATTATAAGTAATAGGTTACCTAGTGTCAATCTTTCTATGCTCTTCCGCTTGAAAACACATTGGTAAAGACAGATTGCTGAAGATCAAGGTATCCGGAAATTCCGGATATCTGCCAAGTATCAATCATATCATCACACTTCACCCTCTCCCATTTTTGAATGCACACTGTTTTTTGGTAGCTCCTAATCAACTTGCTTTCACCGTAGCAAAGAGGTATCCTCTAAAGGTAGTAAACAAGTCACAGAGACACATTATGTGGACCAATATTGATGCAATACATGGAAGAAAAACCCTTTGTATATATGGCTCCTACCATGTTGCCAACCACCAACATGCGCTTATGAACGATACAGTTACTTCATATGAACTATAGGTAAAATAAAAACCTGTTACGTTGAACTAACCTCACATACATGAATGGAGAAAATTGAATGGGAATGGATACCACACAAGAAATACAAAAAGCAAAAAAAAAGGAGACTTCCCTTATTCGTTCATCAGCTGCCGAATATCTGACTTTTATTGCTGCAAGTGGGGAAGGTGGAGTTGAGGCAGTCTATGCAGATGAGAATATCTGGCTGACTCAGAAAATGATGGGGACGCTCTATGATATTGGTGTAAAAACGATTAACTATCACTTGAAGAAAATATTCACTGATAGTGAGTTGCAGAAAGATTCAGTTATCCGAAAATTTCGGATAACTGCCTCTGATGATAAAACCTACACCACCAACCACTATAATCTGGCTGCGATCATAGCTGTTGGATACAAGGTCAACTCAGAACGCGCCGTACAGTTCCGTAAGTGGGCAACAACAATTATTCAGGAGTTCACCATCAAAGGATTTTCCATGGATGATGAACGGTTGAAGAATGACGGCTCAATCCTCGGTAAAAAATATTTTGAAGAACAACTGGCTCGCATTCGTGAAATCCGTCTGAGTGAACGCAAATTCTATCAAAAGATCACTGATATCTATGCAACATCCATTGATTATGACATAACGGCTCAGGCGACAAAGCGCTTTTTTGCAACAATACAAAACAAGTTGCACTGGGCAATCCATGGGAGAACAGCAGCAGAGGTACTCCTTGATAGGGCTGACCATCGCGTAGAGCATATGGGGCTAAAGACTTGGAAAGATGCCCCACAAGGGAAAATTCATAAGTTCGATGTCAGTGTTGCAAAAAACTATCTTACTGAAAACGAGATGGGACAATTGCAGCGATTGGTCTCTGCCTATCTGGATGTTGCAGAGGACATGGCACTACGGGAAATTCCAATGACCATGCAAGATTGGGAAACACGCCTCAACAAATTCATTGAGGCAACTGATAGGGAAATCCTTCAGAATGCTGGTAAAGTAACGGCAGCAATCGCCAAGGCCCATGCTGAAAGTGAATTTGAGATATATCGGATTGTACAAGACCGACTTTTCGAGAGCGACTTTGACAGGGTCCTCAAGCAACTGGAACAGAAGGAAGAAAGCTAAGCTCTTATAAAAATAGGATTTAGGTTTCCCTGCGGCCAAGAAGAACAAAGCCTGTCCCTATCGCTAGATAGTGGGACAAGCTTTGTTTACCATATTCTTATTCTTATTCTTATTCTGGTTCCTCTTGTATCTTCACTGTCATCGTCTCTATCTCTGCTTTTGCTCATAATTCAAGCTCTCTTCTCTAGCAACCTCTCTCCATTCAGACCAAGCTCAAAAGCCTCAGCCCTTGCTGTAGGAATCAGAGTGCACACCGGCGATGGCCCTTCCGCTTGGTTCATTCATCGATTTGAATGCAATGTCCCATTCAAGGGCAATGGCTGTGGAACAGGCAACAGAATCCTCACGGGGAACACACCTGGCAGCGCTCTCACTGGGAAAATGGCTTGCAAAGAGGGAGCGGTAGAAATACTCTTCCTTGGTTGCAGGGGTGTTGATCGCAAACCTCTTCGAGGCGGAGGCAAACTGCTCATCACTGACTTGTTCGCTCGTCATCTTCTTCAGGGTGTCTATCCAGGAGTACCCCACCCCGTCACTGAACTGTTCCTTCTGCCTCCAAAGGATCTCAGGGGGAAGATAGTCCTTGAAAGCTTCCCTCAGGATCCATTTCTCTATTCGGGGTTTACCATCAATAACAGGTGACATCTTCAAGGTGGGGTTAAGGTTCATCGCCACATCCATGAAGGACTTGTCAAGGAAAGGTACCCTTCCTTCAACGCCCCAGGCGGCAAGGGACTTGTTTGCCCTCAGGCAGTCGTAGAGGTGCAGCTTACTGAGCTTGCGCACTGTCTCTTCATGGAACTGCCGAGCATCGGGCGCCTTATGAAAATACAGGTACCCTCCAAACAACTCGTCACTTCCTTCACCGGAAAGAACCATCTTGATACCCATCGAACGGATAACCCTGGCAAGCAGGAACATCGGAGTGGCAGCACGAATCGTGGTGATATCAGAGGTCTCCAGATGATAGACCACGTCGCTGAGCACATCCAAGGCTTCCTGAATAGTAAAATGAACCTCGTGATGTACGGTATGAAGATACTCGGCGGCAACCTTTGCAGCCTTCAGATCAGGAGAGCCCTCAAGGCCTATGGCAAAGGAGTGCAACCGTGGCCACCAGGCTTCTTCCTGGTCACCACTCTCAACCCTTTTTTCTGCATATTTCGCTGTTATGGCTGCAATGATCGAACTGTCAAGACCTCCCGAAAGCAAGACACCATACGGTACATCGCTCATCAGCTGTCTCTTGACTGCAGCCTCCAAGGCATCACGAACCTCTTTTACTGTTCCACCGTTATCCTTTACCGCATCAAAGCTCGTCCATGCTCGGCTGTACCAACTCTTGCACACCCCTTCCGGGCTGTAGTAGTAGGTTCCGGGAAGGAACAGCTCCACAGTCGGACATACCCCTTCAAGGGCCTTGAGCTCGCTTGCCACATAGTAGCGCCCTTCGCTGTCCCATCCCTGATAGAGAGGGATCACCCCAATATGGTCTCGGGCGATGAGGTAGGCATCCTTGGAATAGTCATACAGGGCAAAGGCAAAGATACCTTCCAACTCCTCCAGGAAGTCAGGCCCCTTATCCTGATACAAGGCCAGGATCACTTCACAGTCGCTTAGCGTCTGAAACTCATAGGTGTCCTTATAGCGTTTACGTATCTCCAGATGATTGTAAATCTCACCATTGACTGCAAGCACCAGATTTCCATCCTTGCTCGTAAGCGGCTGCCCTCCTGAAAGGGGGTCAACAATGGCAAGCCTCTCATGGCTTATGATCGTCTTGGATCCTGTGTGTATTCCTGACCAGTCAGGGCCCCTGTGACGAATCTTCCTTGACATGGCCAAAACCTGAGAGCGCAAAGGAAAGCTATCACCTACACAATCGAACATACCTACAAATCCACACATGTTTTTACCTCCAGATACAGAAAGAACAAAGGCGTTCCAATCCCCTAGGATTTGGAACGCCTTTGTTCTTATCGAGATGGTAAACGTATCAGAGGAGAGTTGCAAGCACCTCATCCACAATTGCCGCCGCTTTTTCTATCTCATCCTTACTAATTACCAAAGGAGGGACAAAGCGTAGGACATCGGAACCTGCACTCAAGACCAGAAGGCCCTTGGCAAAGCAAGCGTCGACAACCTGCCTTGGGGGTATGGTAAGGACGAGTCCATTCATCAGGCCGAAGCCTCGGACAGCGGTACACAGGCTCGGGTACTTCATTTGTATCTCTGTAAGTTTGGATCGGAGAAATTCCCCCTTCTCTGTCACCTCGCTACACAGGTCTGTCTCACCCAGACGTCGAGCCATCTCACATACCCCTGCCATAGCAAGGGCATTCCCTCCAAAGGTTGATGCATGATTGCCAGGGCCAAAGATATCGTTGGCCCTCCTGTTGGTGAGCATTGCACCACAGGGAACACCTCCGGCAAGGGCCTTTGCCAGGGTAAGGACATCGGGCTTCACCTCAAAGAGCTGCCAGGCAAAGGGTCTTCCACTTCTACCCATTCCACACTGTACCTCGTCGTAGATCAAGAGAAGGTCATGTTCATCACACAGATCCCTCAGACCTTGCAAAAAATCTTTGGCAGCTGGGACAATGCCCCCTTCCCCCTGGATGGGCTCAACCAGGATTGCACAGGTCTTCTCTGTAATGAGAGCTTTGACGCTTTCCAAGTCATTGAACTTGGCATACTGGAAACCCTGGGGAAGCGGGTCGAAATGCTGGTGATACTTGGACTGTCCTGTAGCGGTGACCGAGCCATAGGTCCTTCCATGGAAGGAGTCCTTCATAGTTATGATCTCAGTACGTGCAGGCTCGCTTCTATGGCCGAACTTTCGAGAAAGCTTGAGGGCGGCCTCATTGGCTTCAGCACCGCTGTTGCAGAAAAATACCTTGTCCATCTCAGAGAGAGTACAGAGGGATTTTGCAGCTTCGATGGCCCGTTCGTTATAATAGAGGTTGGAACAGTGCAACAGTCCACTTCCCAGCACATCAGAAAAAGCCTTGGTGAGAGCCTCATCCCCATATCCCAAGGCATTGACGGCAATACCTCCCACGAAGTCCAGGTACTCCTTGCCCCCGACATCTGAAAGGGTGCAAAGCTTACCGCTTGCGAAGACTACAGGAACCTGGCTATAGGTATTGAGCAGGTACTCTTTTCCCTGTTCAATCAAATGCTGTTGCTTTTCCATCTATACACTCTCCTTGGTTACCATGGTACCGATACCTTCAGTGGTGAAAATCTCGAGCAGGATGGCATGGGGAACCCTGCCATCGAGAACGTGGACACTCTCCACTCCCTTCTCCAAGGCATCGAGACAACACTGGACCTTGGGAATCATCCCCCCGGCAATGGTCCCGTCCTTGATATATGAGAGGGCCTCTGTCCTGGTAAGGGAGCTGAATAGGGTGGAGGCGTCATCCTTGTCCTTCAGGATCCCTTCGACATCAGTGAGAAATATAAGCTTCTGGGCATCGAGTGCCCCTGCCACCGCACTGGCTGCATAGTCAGCGTTGACATTATAGGTATTGCTTCTTTCGTCGACACCCACAGGGGAGAGGACAGGGACAAAGCCCTTGTCTATCAAAGTGTTCAGTAACGTGATGTCCACCTTCTCTATCTGTCCAACAAAGCCCAGGTCCCTGCCCTTATCTTCCTTCTTCTTGGAACAAAGGAGCGTCCTTCCATCCTTACCGCTGACCCCTACAGAGGGGATGCCCACACTCTGCAGGTTCTCCACCAGACCCTTCCCAATGGAGCCGGAAAGCACCATCTCGGCGACCTTGGCTGTTTCGGCATCGGTAACCCGAAGCCCATCGAGGAATTCAGTCTTCTTGCCAAGCTTGCTGAGCATTCCTGTTATCTCATTTCCTCCGCCATGTACAACCACAGGCTTAAGGCCGATGTACTTAAGCATGGCGATATCCTGGATGACAGAGGCACACAGAGCCTTGTCCACCATCGCAGAACCACCATACTTGACCACCACCACACTACCGGCAAACCGCCTGATATAGGGGATGGCCTCTACCAAGACCTCAGCCTTGAGTATCTCACTCTTCATCTTATGTATCATCAGCTTCTATAATCTCCATTGATTCGCACATACTCATAGGAGAGGTCACATCCCCAGGCGGTCCCGTTTCCCGGACCATCACCTACGGTTGCATGTACCTCCACCTCTCTCTCCAAAAGGATGGACTTCGCCTTCTTCTCATCGAAAGCGATAGGCTGGCCTCCTGAGAGGACCTCTATGCTCCCCTTATCCGATTTGAACATGAGGCTTACCTTTTCAGGGTCAAAAGACGCCCCACTGTAGCCCATAGCACAAAGGATCCTCCCCCAGTTGGCATCACTGCCAAAGAAGGCCGCCTTCACCAGGTTACTGGAGACCACCGAGCGTGCAAGCTCTTGCGCGCTCGTCTTGTCCCCAGCTCCGGTGACCGTCACTTCGATGAACTTCCCAGCTCCCTCCCCGTCACGTACGATCGCCTTTGCAAGGGCGGTATGGACAAACAGGAATGCCTCCTTGAAACTCTCCCAGTGTGGACTATCCCCATTGATTTCAGGGGCCTCACTCATCCCATTGGCAAGGACCAGTACGGTGTCATTGGTGGAGGTGTCGCCATCGACACTGATCATATTATAGGAGTCGACCACACTCTCCCCAAGAAGGGCCTGCAGGCTCTTCTTGGATATGGAGGCATCAGTGGTGATGAAGCTGAGCATGGTGGCCATATTCGGATGTATCATCCCCGATCCCTTTGCCATACCCCCGATGCGAACAGCCTTGGCTCCTATCATGACCTCGATTGCCACCTCCTTGGTGAAGGTGTCAGTGGTGCATATGGCCTCTGCCGCCTCTGAGGCTGCTTCCCTGGTTCTCTTGAGATCCTCTGTTAGCTGCCCGATGCCCTTTTCGATGGTCTCCATCGGAAGAGGCACGCCGATGACACCGGTGGAACAGACCAGAACTTCCTGCTCTGAAGTGGGGATGTTCATCTCTGTCAGCTTCAGGGCAGCAAGGGAAGCCATCGTCCTCACATCCTCTTTTCCTTGTTCACCGGTACAGGCGTTTGCATTGCCGCTGTTGACCAGGATTGCCCTCACCGTCCCTTGGTTCTTTACCAGGGCCTGGTCCCAGAGGACAGGGGCCGCCTTGACCCGATTGGTGGTAAAGGAGCCTGCAAAGGTGCACTCTTCTTCACTGACCACCAGGGCAAAATCCTTCTTCCGTTTCTTGAGGCCACAGGCAATGCCATTGGCAAGAAATCCAGTAGCGGCGGTTATGCCACCTTCCAGTATCTTCATCTTTCTTCTCTCCTACAGGGGATTGACGACATTCGTCGCCAAACCGGCGGTCTCAGCAAACCCGAACCTGATGTTCATATTCTGCACAGCCTGTCCTCCGGCACCTTTGACAAGGTTGTCCAGTGCCCCGATGGCAATGACCCGTCTTGTCCTCGGGTCGACCTTCCACCCTATGGCCGTGGTATTCGAATTCTTGACAAACCGTGTCTCAGGCAGGTTTTCTGTCATCAGACGGATAAAGGGCTCTTCGGCGTACCATTTCGCATAGGCTGAGGCAATCTCCTGTTCTCCCACCCCGTCCTTGAGGTTTGCATAACAGGTGGAGAGTATTCCCCGGTTCATCGGAACCAGGTGAGGGGTAAACTGCACTATGAGCTTTTCTCCAGCAAGTATTGAGAGCTCCTGCTCGATCTCAGGTGTATGGCGATGATTGGTAACCCCATAGGCCTTGAAGGACTCGTTGCACTCACAAAAGAGCGAGTCGGTCTTCTCCACCCTTCCGGCCCCTGTAACTCCACTGGCGCTGTCGATGATGATGGTCTTGGCATCTATCAGGTTCTCTGCAACCAGGGGGGCGAGTGTCAGGATGGAGCAGGTGGTATAACAGCCGGGGTTGGCAATGAGGTTTGCCTTGGCAACCTCGTTGCGCTTGAGTTCAGAAAGGCCATACACCGCCTCTTGTAGAAGGTTGGGGCTGCAATGTTCGCACTTGTACCACTGCGAATAGACAGCAGTATCATCCAGGCGATAGTCAGCACCCAAGTCTATGACAACACAACGACCAAGGATCTCGGCTGTCACAAGCTTGCTTGCCATGCCATGGGGAAGTGCAAGAAACAGGACAGAACACTTCTTGCTTGCCTTGAGCAGGTCCTCTTCCTCCAAAACCAAGTCACAAGATCCTTCCATAGAAGGATATATGGAGGAAAAACGCTTCCCCACATAGGAGTGCGAAGCGAGATAGGTAAGAGAGACCTGGGGATGATTGGCAAGCAGAGAGACCAGAATGGCTCCTGCATATCCTGTAGAGCCGATGACACCTGCGGTAACCATAGCTTCCTCCAAAGAGTAGATTTCGTATAATTATACAGATATATACAATTATTACTAGCTTATATGCATAAAATATCCCTGCTTTTGTATAAATATGTAAATTTCTATTCTGATTGCAAAAAGAAAAGGCTCAAAGCCCACGTAGCATTCAGCCCTGTCTCGTATGCAAGATAGCTATGCCCACACTCAGGGCAATCAGCAAGGAGAGGTAGTAGCATCCGATGACAACCAACCCGAAGGGATCCTTTGGACTGGTTGCAAGAAAAGATCCCACCATAGCCATGGCTGCAAAAACTGAAGAGACTATGATGGCAAGATAGAACCTCCCAGACAGGACAGAGCCGAGAATCAGCAAGACCATCCCAATAAGGGAGAGAAAGGCATACTTCATCTCCAGCAACATGCTTGTATCAGAAATTTTGTTGACTACCAGCCCAATGAGGAAGAAAAGCGGAGGTGTGATCAGGGTGAAACCTACGAGCAATACCCCTGCTGACAAAAGGATGGTCGAGGCATTCTTCATAGAGAGGCCAACATCTTCTGCACATGCTTGAACAACAAGGGGTCGACTTCGAGCGAACTTGCCTTACGTTCGATGCCAAAGCGCTTGTTCTGCAACAGGGAAGCATAGGCATCAGCAATGCAGGTAACAGCATTGTCCGGTTTGACAACCCCTGTATTGATGACCAAGTCGTACATGCTTGTATCGTTTGCATTGAAATTCAGATCGGACTCGATGAACGATGTGCGAATCTGGTCAAACTTGTGCAAGAGGGCCTCCCCTTCAGGCCTTTTCAGATCATGTTCCTTCATTTTTCTATCGACACGAAGGGAAAAAGGGGCCTGGATGCGGACATTCAGCACATCAGCATAGTCCTGGAACAGGCCAAAGCCTCCGCGACCTAACATGACAACATCACCGACTTTGGCTACCGCCTTCATTGCCTCTTTGAGGAAATCGACAGTGCTGGCCCTCTGCAGGTCAAAGCGTTCCCAGAAATTCGGTTTGGAATCATAGACTTCATCAAAGAAGCTGAAGCCATATTCTCGCATGATAGTGCCAAGTTCATGCTTGTCCACATACTTGAGGTCCAGGGTCTTGGCTAGGCGTTTGCCTATATAGCTTCCTTCGCTTCCCATCTGACGCGATATGGTAATTACAGCCATACTCACCTCCTTGGTAGTACTTGGAAAAAAGGATATCCCCAACACCTATAGGGTAAACAGTGCACTAGGCACTGTCAAGGAAGTGAGGTGGCCATATATTCTTATTGTTTTTCAGGAAAGTGTTTCCCAGTCGATATTGAGGACTTTCTCAACGAAGAGCTCGGCTAGCTCAGGGTCGAACTGAGTCCCTGCATGCCTTTTCAGCTCCCTCGCGGCATCCTTTGGAGAGACACTTTCACGGTAGGTCCGCTCAGCGGTCATGGCATCGAAGGAATCTGCAATGGCCACAATCCTCGCCTGCAAGGGTATCTCAATATCCATAAGTCCTTTGGGATAGCCCTTCCCGTCAAGACGCTCATGATGTGCAAGGACAAAGGAGGCAAGTCCTGCCATGTCCTCGACAGAGAAAAGGATGCGGTATCCTATCTCAGGGTGGCGCTTCATCTCCTGCCACTCCTTGTCTGTAAGCTTGCCTTCCTTGTTGAGGATCGACTCGCTGATGGCGATCTTGCCTATATCATGCATCAGTCCCAGCAGTCTCATCTCCGAAACCTGCCACTCACTCATACCGAGGGCCTTGGCAAGGGCCTCGCAAAGATCGCTTACCCGACGCGAATGCAGCTCTTCACGCTTGTTCTTCTCATGCAGGGTGTTGATGATGGCATAGACTGCACGACCTCGCATGTGAGGAGACTCCATGAGCTTGCGTGTGCCGACATCCTTTTCAGCATGCTTGATTATCTCATTGATATCATCATCGGAGGACTTCATCTCACACAGGCCGAAGCTGATGGAGGTACACACAGAATCCATGACCAGCATTTCAGAGACCTTGTCGCGGATGCCTCGGGTGACCAGTTCAGCTTCCTCAATCCCCGTATTGTACAATACCAGCGCAACCTCATCTCCGCCGACTCGAGCAGCATAGTCATCCTCACCAAGGGCCTCCCTGATGATGGCGGAAATCCTTTGCAACAGCATGTTTCCCTGTTCCCTCCCAAAGGCCTCGTTGATGATCCTCAGGGCATTCACATCACCAAAGGCGACCGTAAGAGGCAGTCTTCCCTCTGTGCTGAAGCTGTTCACCTGCTCCTCAAAGTGGGTACGGTTGTAGAACCCGGTCAAGGCGTCATGGTTGCTTGCATAACGGATCTTGTCCTCTTCTCCCTTTCGTTCGGATATGTCGAGTGTCATGCATAAGGCCTCCAAGGTATCCTCATCGGTGGGGTCGAATATGCACAAGGAAAGGTTCGCCCACACAGTGGAGCCATCCTTTCTGATGAACCTCTTGTCAAAGTTGAAAGGGCCTTTCTCTCCCAGTCGCATCTTTTCGGTCATCGCTGCTGAAATGGCCTTGTCATCGGGATGGGTGTACGTAGCCCACGTGTTTCCCACAAGCTCCTCACGTTCCAGGCCAAGGAGGTCGAGATAGCTCTGGTTTACGCTGCGTATCTCCCCGGTTATGAGGTCGGTAAGGGACATGCCGATGGGCGACTGTTCGAAGATTGTCTTGAACTGACGCTCGCTTTTCCGAAGATTTTCAATGGTAGCCCCCCTGTGGGCCTGATTGAACAGCAACAGGCACAGCAGGTAGAACCCGACAGGATAGTAGACCAGAAGAGGAAGGGCCATGATGCGAAAGACGGAAGCGTGGATCTCCCTAGGAAGGAGAAACAGACAAAGATACATCCCAATGTGGGTCACCAGACCAACAAGGAGGAATTCAAGGCCCAGATAGTGTTGTCTGAATGCGATCTTCTTAAATCGAAGCGTGCGCCAGATGCTCCCCACGGCAAAGGAGACAACAATCAGGGCGATGCCTGCAGCCATCCCCCTGCCCCCAAGGACAATCCTGAAAATGATCATGATGACAGAGCCGATAAGTGCAGGGAGAAATCCAAAGATCATCGCGGTGACACCGATAATGATCGATCGGGAATCAAAGAGCACCCCCTGCTCAATGATCATGGGATTGAGCATGACAATGATGCCCAACAGGCCGATGGCGAGTCCGAGCAGAGGGGTATGGGAGAAGAGCTTCTTATAGTTCTTGAAGGGGTAGGTTGCATACACAACGCTGAGGATGAGCAACAAAAGGATGTTGACGACAATATCCACTGCCATCCTAGGTATCCCCACCCTCAAAGAGGACAACCCGGTTCCTCCCCTGCTTCTTGGCCTCGTAGAGAGCCTTGTCCGCCAATCCGACCAGACCGTTAATATCACCGACATGAGACGAAGTGGCGGAGACCCCGATACTGATGCAGACAGGAATTCTGTGCCCTTCATACATGAACTGGTGATCCTGCACAGCAAGGCGCAGTGCGTTGCACTTCTCGATGACTTGTGAGGAGGTCATCCCGACAAGGGAGATGATGAACTCATCCCCTCCAAAACGGGCAAGAGTATGGGAATCCTTCAGAACCTGATGGACGACAGGCCCGATTCCCTTGAGGATGAAATCCCCTGCAAGATGACCATAGAGGTCATTGATCAGTTTGAAATGGTCAATATCACACAGAAGGACATGCACCGTAGTCCCCTTGCAATAGTATTGCTGAAGCTCCTCTGCGATACGCTCCATGAAGAATCGGCGGTTTGCCAAGGATGTAAGAGGGTCATGGTAGGAAAGGTCCCGCATCTGTTGCTGCAGGATCTTGCGATCTGTTATGTTTATCACCATCACAGAGACCGCACGGTGCCCCAGATAGGGATTGGGCATAGGGAACATGCGAGCTTCAAACCACTGCTTTCCCCCAGGACCGTTGAGCTTAGGAAGCACGACCTTATCAGTCTCCAGCTGGTATTCAAAACAATTGAGGACATTACCGGCAAGCGTCTGGCGTATCTTCTCCACGAAGAAGTCGGAAAAATCCTTCTCCATAAACTCGTAGATATTTTTTCCTTTCATGGGCTTGCCATCATCATAGAGAGTGCGTTCGGTCCCTCCGAGCACTTCAAGGTAAGTGCCGTCCTCACTGATCACAAAAAAGGGATCGGGGATGGTATTGAACAGGGACATCGACAGATCTGAGATGAATGATGAATCCATACTGCCCCCCCCCTTTTCCATTACAATACCAAGGGTGTACGAATAATGCTAGAACAACCTCCACTATCTTTATTGAAAACCTCAAAAAAGGGGCTTTTCCATAAGGGAAAGCCCCAACTCAGAGAGAAAATCACATTGTATCCATACCCATGCAAGCCAAGTAAACTCTTATACGGAATACAGCAACTGCTCGTAGGTGGGCATTGGCCAACAGTCAGATGCGACAAGTAGCTCCGATTCATCGCAAAGGCAACGGATGGAAGCCATTGAGGGAAGGACTCTCTGCCCATAGAAGCGGGAAGCTTTTTTCACCTCATCGATCATCTGAGCCTCAAGGATCAGGACTTTCAATGCCTCCACCTCGGAAAAGATCGAGTCGGAGAGCTGGGATAGCCTTTGGACCAGTTCTCTCTCATAGCTGGTAGGAAGGGACGCGACCAGAGAGTGCTTCTCTGTCGCCGATCTGGCTAAAGAACCGGTAAACCTACTCAAAGCTGGAAGAATCTGCCCCAATACGATATCAGTGAGGGTCAGAGCCTCAATGTGGAGAGTCTTGACATAGTTTTCCATCATTATCTCATATCGGCTGACCATCTCAGAACGGGAAAAGACTCCAAACTTCTTGCATACGGCAATGTTTTTCTCTGCAACGAAAAGAGGCAGACTTTCATAGGCACAAGAGAGGTTCAGCAACCCACGTTTGGCGGCTTCAGCTACCCATTCAGGGCTGTAGTTGTTTCCGTTAAAGACAATTCTCCTATGCTTCTGGTAGGTTTCTCTGACTAGGGAGGCAAGGGCAAGGGAGAAGTCGGTAGCCTTCTCCAATCTGTCTGCAAAGTCACAGAGCTTGTCTGCCACTATGGTATTGAGCACAATGTTGGGTCCGGAAACACTGAAAGAGGAGCCCAGCATACGAAACTCAAACTTGTTTCCTGTAAAGGCAAATGGACTAGTGCGGTTTCGGTCTGTACTGTCTTTGGGAAAATGTGGGATGACCGGCACTCCAAGAAGCATCGACTCTCGCACCTTGTTGACAGAAATTTCCCCATTGGCCAATGCCTCAAGGATTGAGGTCAGCTCATCACCCAAGTACATGGAGACGATGGCTGGAGGGGCCTCATTCGCGCCAAGACGATGGTCGTTTCCGGCACTGGCAACAGAGATGCGCAAGAGATCCTGGTAGTCATCGACGGCGGCAATGATAGCCACCAGAAACAACAGGAACTGTTCGTTGTCCTTCGGACTCTCTCCCGGCTCCAAGAGGTTCAGCCCCGTATCGGTGGAAAGAGACCAGTTGTTGTGCTTGCCCGAACCGTTTATCCCGGCGAAGGGCTTCTCATGCAACAGGCACACCATATCATGCTTGTCTGCAATCTTTTTCATCATCTCCATGGTTAGCTGGTTGTGGTCGGTGGCAACGTTACAGCTGCCAAAGATGATGGCCAATTCGTGTTGGGACGGGGCAACCTCGTTATGTTCGGTCTTTGCAAGGATACCGAGCTTCCAAAGCTCCCTATCCAACTCTTGCATGAAGCTTGCAACACGACTTTTCAGGTTGCCAAAGTAATGGTCGTCCATTTCCTGCCCTTTGGGTGGACGAGCCCCTAGCAGGGTGCGACCGGTATTGATAAGGTCGCGCCTCTTGAGGTATACGCTCTTGTCGATAAGGAAATACTCCTGTTCAGGACCGACTGTTGCGACCACCCGACAGACATCAGTCTTGCCGAAGAGGTGGAGAATCCTGACACTCTGTGCACTGACGGCCTCCATCGACCGCAAGAGGGGGGTCTTCTTATCAAGGACCTCACCGCTGTAGGAACAGAAGGCTGTGGGGATGCACAGCGTATGCTCCTTTATGAAGGCATGGCTGCTGGGATCCCATGCTGTATACCCTCTGGCTTCAAATGTGGCACGAAGGCCCCCGGAAGGAAAGGAAGAGGCATCAGGCTCTCCCATGATCAGCTCCTTGCCGGAAAATTCCATCAGTGCCATCCCATCCTTGGCAGGCACCACGAAGCTCTCGTGCTTTTCAGCCGTTATCCCTGTCATCGGCTGGAACCAGTGGGTAAAATGGGTCGCACCCTTGGAGAGTGCCCACTCCTTCATTCCTTGGGCGACCATGTTGGCGATGGAGGGCTTGAGCTGAGTTCCATCAGCGATACTCCTCTTGAGCTCCTGATATGCTTCCTTGGGTAGGAATGAGCGCATCATCTTTTCGTTGAATACCAATGAACCGAAATAGTCTGCTACAGTTTCCATCGTTCTCTCCTTGTCGTCTTCTGTGTTTCGGCAGAAAAAAAAGAAGGCGCTGTAGATTCCTCTCGGATCTACAGCGCCTTTGCTGATGCCACGTTTTACCCCAAAAACAGAAAGGATGTCAATGATCACCTCCTAGTAAATGCTCGGCAGGGATAAAAAAACTTTTGCTCCCCTAATGACAGGCACCTCCTTTTTCTGTATGATAGGCAAAAATATGTGGACAAAGGCGTCCACCACAAGGAACTTGATAGGCAAGTTCCCTGTGGTGGACGCCTTTTTTCGTACCCAGGAGTACCATTGATGGAGATACACCAAAAACGAATGCCCCTAGAGGGAGAAGAGCGGTTTTCCAGCGGCTGTGCGATAAGTGGCATCTTCAACAAAAACGGAGAGCGCTTTTCAGGGAGAGACGCCATCACTTCTATCAGCGTCATGCATGACCGCTCAAATGGCTTGGGAGGGGGGTTTGCAGGATACGGCATATATCCCGAATACAAGGACCTCTACGCATTTCACATATTCTACTACAGCAACGAAGCCAAACGAACATGTGAAGAGTACCTTGAAGAGCATTTTGATCTGATCAACCTCTCGAAGATCCCAACGGAAAAGCATCACAACATCACCGACGAGCCTTTGATCTGGAGGTACTTCGTCACTCCTCTTCCGACCAAGCTGGCTAGCAGCCAACTTGACGAAAAAGAGTATACCACCCGGTGTGTCATCCATATCAACAGCGATATCAAAGGCGCATATGTCTTCTCTTCTGGTAAGAATATGGGAGTCTTCAAAGCAGTGGGGTATCCGGAGGATGTAGGTGAATTCTACCGCCTTGACGAGTACAAGGGGTATTGTTGGACTGTCCACGGGCGCTACCCAACCAACACCCCAGGGTGGTGGGGTGGAGCCCACCCTTTCGCCCTGTTGGACTACTCGGTTGTGCACAACGGAGAGATATCCTCCTACGACGCAAACCGCCGTTTCATCGAGATGTACGGCTACAACTGTACGCTGCAGACCGATACCGAGGTCATCACCTATATGATCGACTACCTCCATCGTCGCCAAGGCCTGACCTTTGAAGAAGTCTCCCATGTCATTGCAGCACCCTTCTGGTCAACCATCGGTAGGAAGAGCGAAGAGGAGATCGCAGAATACACCTACCTCAGGAATACCTTCGCCAGCATGCTCATTACCGGACCGTTTTCCATCATCCTCGGGTTTACCGGAGGTATGATGGCTCTCAATGATCGCCTGAAACTGAGGTCGCTGGTAGCAGCTGAAAAGGGAGACATGGTCTATCTGGCAAGTGAAGAGGCGGCCATAAGGATCATTGAGCCGAATCCAGACAGGGTCTGGCATCCAAGCGGTGGCAAACCGGTGATCGTAACATTGAAAGCGTAAAAGGAAAAACAGATGGGAATCAACTACCTATATCCGGACTTCGAGGTCCATCGGGACAAGGACAAGTGCATCAATTGCCGGGTGTGCGAACGTCAGTGTGCCAATGGAGTGCATGCCTTTGACAGTGAGCAGAACAGAATGACAGCCGACGACGCATCTTGTGTGAACTGCCACCGCTGTGTCTCCCTCTGCCCTACCCATGCACTGAAAATAGTCAAGACCGATCATAGCTTCAAAGAGAATGCAAACTGGAAGGGCGAGGTGATCCAGGATATCTACCGACAGGCAGAAACCGGTGGGGTCTTGCTCGCTTCGATGGGGAATCCCAAGGACTACCCTGTCTATTGGGACAAGATGCTTATCAATGCCTCACAAGTGACCAATCCCTCCATCGATCCCCTACGCGAGCCCATGGAGACTAGGACATTCCTCGGACAGAAGAGCAACAAGGTCAAGCGCAACGGGCAGGGCAAGCTCATCACAGAGACAGCCCCACAACTCTCGCTGAACATCCCCATCATGTTCAGCGCCATGTCATATGGTTCCATCAGTTACAACGCCCACAAGAGCCTTGCCCTTGCAGCACAGCAGCTGGGCATCTTCTACAACACGGGAGAGGGGGGCCTGCACGAGGACTTCTACCAGTATGGGAACAACACCATCGTACAGGTCGCCTCAGGCCGTTTTGGCGTCCATCCCGAATACCTCAATGCAGGAGCGGCTATTGAGATCAAGATGGGTCAGGGTGCGAAGCCTGGTATCGGAGGTCATCTTCCTGGATCGAAGATCGGTGAGGATATCTCCAAGACAAGGATGATCCCAAAACACGCAGATGCCATCAGCCCCGCCCCTCACCATGACATCTATTCCATTGAGGATCTCAGGCAGCTTGTCTATGCCCTTAAGGAGGCCACAGCCTATACCAAGCCGATCATCGTCAAGGTAGCGGCTGTACATAACATCTCTGCCATCGCCTCGGGCATTGCCCGAAGCGGTGCTGACATCATTGCCATCGACGGCTTCCGCGGAGGAACAGGGGCAGCCCCTGCGAGGACACGGGACAACGTAGGCATCCCCATAGAACTGGCCTTGGCAAGTGTCGATACACGCCTCAGACAAGAGGGTATCCGCAATAACGTAAGTCTGGTGGTCGGCGGTTCCATACGAAGCAGTGCCGACATCATCAAGGCCATAGCCCTAGGTGCCGATGCCATCTACGTGGCAACCAGTGCCCTGCTTGCCTTGGGATGCCACCTCTGTAGGACGTGCCAGAGCGGAAAGTGCAACTGGGGGATTGCGACGCAGAGACCGGAGTTGGTCAAGCGTCTCAATCCGGAGGTAGGAAGCCAGAGACTTGTCAACCTCATTACAGCCTGGGAGCATGAGATCAAGGAGATGATGGGAGGTATGGGCATCAATTCCATTGAAGCATTGAGGGGAAACCGCCTGATGCTCAGGGGAATAGGACTGAATGAGACAGAACTGCAGATTCTCGGAATCTCCCATGCCGGACAATAGGAGAAGCATATGAAACGAGTGTACGTCAACGAACAGTGGTGCCTAGGGTGCCATCTCTGCGAATATTACTGTGCCTATGCAAACTCCGGTTTGGAAAGCATGGTCAAGGCTCTTAAGGACAAGTCCGTCAGAGCCCGAATCAAGGTGGAGGAGAAGGATGGGATCAGCTTTGCCGTCAACTGCCGCCACTGCACTGAACCATTGTGTGTAAAAAGTTGCATTGCAGGGGCACTCACCCAGAAGGATGGCCTGATCGTCATAGACCAGGACAAGTGTGTCGGTTGCTTTTCCTGCATCATGGCCTGCCCCTATGGGGCTCTCATGCCCAACGAGGAAGGTGTCATGCAGAAGTGCGAACTGTGTACCACCAATGCACACGCTATACCGGTGTGCGTTGCCGGTTGTCCGAACAAGGCAATCGTATTTGAGGAGCGTTAAGATGCAGTATGTAATCGTCGGAAACTCGATCGCCTCGGTCGGGTGCATCGAATCCATCAGAAAAATCGACCAGGAGGGTTCCATCTGTGTCATCGGAGACGAAAAGTACCCTTGCTATGCCAGACCGCTCATCTCCTATCTTTTGCAAGACAAGACTACCGAAGAGAAGATGGTGTACCGTGACAAGGATTTTTATGCGAGCAACAATGTGACAGTACTGCTTGGGAAACGGGTGGAGATCCTCGACAAGGAGAACAAACAACTGCTTCTTGATGACAAGAGCTGTGTCGCCTATGACAAGGCTCTCATAGCCACAGGTTCCTCTGCCTTCATCCCCCCCATGAAAAATCTCGAATCGGTGAAAAACCGCTTCACCTTCATGAAGCTCGATGATGCCAAGAATCTAGAGGAGGCCCTCTCAAAAGAGAGTCGGGTCCTGATCATAGGAGCTGGTCTCATCGGCCTCAAATGTGCAGAAGGCATCCGAGACCGGGTCAAGTCCATCACGGTCGTCGACCTAGCTAGTAGGATACTTTCCAGTATCCTGGATGAGAATGGCTCAGCCATTGTGCAAAAGAAACTTACCAGTGAGGGCATCACCTTCATCCTAGGTGACAGCGTCAGGGAATTTGTCAACAATGAGGCTCTGCTTTCCAGCGGGGTTGTGGTCGGTTTTGATATATTGGTGATCGCTGTGGGAGTCAGACCCAACGTTTCGTTGGTACAGGACGCTGGAGGAGAGGTCAACCGGGCAATCATTATTGATGAAAAGTGCCAGACATCGGTCGCTGATGTCTATGCAGCCGGCGACTGCTGCGAGTCGATCGACTATATCAGCGGTGATCGTAATGTCCTTCCCATCCTTCCCAACGCCTATATGCAAGGGGAGATTGCCGGCAGGAACATGGCCGGGGAAGAGACGTCTTTTGATAAAGCCATGGCAATGAATGCCATAGGATTCTTTGGCCTGCATATGATAACCGCAGGAATGTATGTGGGGGAAGATATTCTCTCTGTAACCGAGACTGGATATAAGCGGCTCTTTACTCAGAAGGGAACGTTGGTGGGATACATCCTCATTGGCGATACGATTGATAGGGCGGGAATCTACACCTCGCTTATCCGAAACAAGACGGACCTTGCGACCTTGGACTTCAAGCTCATCAGCGAAGAGCCCCGTCTGATGGCCTTTGCCAAGAAGGAACGCTCACACAAACTGGGAGATGCACAATGAAAACCATAGGGGTGGGCTTGAGAGCCTTTGACGACCTGAACAAGGAAATCCGAGGGTGTACCGATACAAAGCTGGTACTCAACGATGTGAATGGGCAACGGTATATCGGTTGTGCCCTCAAGGACAAAACAATTATCATCAACGGGACAGCGGGCAATGCCCTTGGCTCCTATCTGGATGGGTGTACCATCACTGTCAACGGGAATGCCCAGGATGCGACAGGGGATACGATGAATGACGGTACGATCATCATCCATGGCTCCTCCGGCGATGCCACAGGCTATTCGATGCGTGGAGGAAGGATCTTCATCCGCGACAGTGCGGGCTACCGCTGTGGTATCCATATGAAGGCATATGAGGATAAACAGCCTCTTATCATCATTGGGGATAGGGCGGGCAGTTTCCTTGGGGAGTATCTGGCAGGGGGCACCATTATTGTGCTGGGCCTTATGCAAAATGGCAAGGCTCCGGTAGGATATTTCTGTGGGACAGGGATGCATGGTGGAAAGATGTATCTCCGCTGTGATACACTTCCCTCAGACTTGCCGCAACAAGTTTCCGCAACTGATGCGACCCAAACGGATATAGCTGAGATTTCCGAATACCTAGAGGAGTATTGCCGGACATTTGCATTGGACAAGGAAGCTTTGCTTGCCGATCATTTCTTTGTGTTGAAACCTAACTCTAGCGCTCCGTACAAGATGTTGTATACAAGTGTATAATCCAGGGAGAATCGTTATGACAAATACCCAAAAAGAGGTGCTGCAATTCATCAAGGAACAGGATGTGCGCTTTGTGCGTCTTGTCTTCTGTGACATATTCGGGCATATGAAAAACCTGTCCATCTCCGAAGATGAACTGCCCAGGGCATTTGCCACGGGTATCTCATTCGATGCCTCTGCAGTCAAGGGGTTTCTGCAAGTTGACGAAAGTGACCTGTTACTCTTCCCCGACCCTTCCACCTTGGCAATTCTTCCTTGGAGACCTGCCCAAGGAAGGGTTGTCCGCCTCTTTTGTTCCATCAGGCGTCCTGACGGCACTCCCTTTGAAGGTGACGGACGATCGCTTCTCCAATCGAAGGTACGGGATGCAGAGCTTTCAGGATATAGGTTTGGGGTGGGCCCTGAGTGTGAGTTCTATCTGTTCAAACTCGGTGATGACAGCAGACCTTCCTTCAATCCCCTCGACTACGGAACGTATTTGGATGTCTCCCCCTTGGACAAGGGAGAGAACGTGAGGCGAGAGATATGTCTGACACTCCAACAGATGGGCTTCTATACTGAAAGGTCCCATCATGAGTCAGGCCCCGGTCAGAATGAGATTGACTTCAAGTACAGTCCGGCCTTGGAGGCTGCTGACAACTTCATCACCTTCAAGTCAGTGGTGAAGACCATCGCTGACCGTAGCGGCCTATTCGCTTCCTTCCTGCCCAAGCCCTTGGAAAAGGAGAGTGGCAGCGGTCTGCATATCAACCTTTCACTCACCTGTGATGGCTGTCCTGCCCAACACCTGGAGGAGGCGATGACCGAAGGCATCCTCAGAAGGATTCGTGAGATCACGCTGTTTCTCAATCCTCTGGTCAATTCCTATGAACGGCTAGGAGCCTGTGAGGCTCCGCGTCATGTGGGCTGGGGTCGGGCAAACCGTTCCCTTCTGATTCGTATCCCACAGACAAGCGGGGAGTACCGACGTATAGAGGTAAGGTCTCCTGATCCTTCCTGCAACCCCTATCTGGCCATTACACTGCTGATGAGTGCTGCCTTGGAAGGGGTGAAGGACAAGCTTAAGGCAAGTGAGGAGTATCTGGGTGATGCCTACCAGAAACCAGGAGGGGAGGTACTCCCTGATACCCTGGGAGAGGCAATAGCACTTGCACAAGAGAGCGTCTTTGTCAGGGAGATCCTCCCAGAGCGGCTTCTGAAGTTCTTCCTAGAAGCAAAAAAGGCCGAATGGAAAAAATTCGAGGCGAGTAGCGATAAAGCAACAGAGAGTCGCATCCCGTCCTTCTTCACCACCTAAGAGAGAAAATACATGTCACATGCCCTTGTAGTTTCGTCGAATGAGAAAGGTATGCTCAGCATCTCCTCACTTATGAGGGAGTATGAGCTATCTTTCGAGATCCACAAATGTACAAGCGGCAGTGAGGCAAGACGTTTCATTCTCGAAAATGAGCTAGACCTGGTTGTGATCAACGCTCCCCTGAGTGATGAATCGGGTGAGGAACTTTCCGTCATGGTGACGGAGCAGAGCATGGCTGGCTCCATTCTGCTGGTCAAGGGTGAATATTTTGAGACTACACAGATGCTCTTTGGAGAGAGGGGGGTCCTTGTTGTCTCGAAGCCTATCATCAGGCAGATATTTTTCCAAAGCCTTGCGCTTGCGCGCTCTATGCGCAGGCGCCTGAGCACGCTGCGAAACGAAAATGACATGCTGCAGAAGAAGATTGAGGAGATCAAGCTCATTGACCGGGCAAAACTGACCTTGATGCAGACTTTTGCAATGAGTGAGCAACAAGCCCACCGCCATATCGAGCAAGAGGCGATGAATCTTCGCATAAGCCGGTATGAAGTGGCTTGTACAATAATACAGACATATAGGTAAGGAGAGGACCAGAGAGATGGCTAAACATATATTTGTGACCGGTGGGGTCGTTTCGGGGTTGGGCAAGGGAATTACCGCAGCCTCTCTGGGGCGTTTGCTCAAGGCAAGAGGACTGCAGGTTGCAGCACAAAAGCTGGATCCCTACATGAATGTCGATCCTGGAACCATGAGTCCCTACCAGCATGGTGAGGTTTTTGTGACTGAAGACGGATCGGAGACTGACTTGGATCTGGGTCATTACGAGCGTTTCATCGATGAGAACCTGAACAAGTATTCAAATCTCACCAGCGGAAGGGTCTATTGGAATGTGCTCTCCAAAGAGAGACGGGGGGAATTTTTGGGTTCGACAGTGCAGATAATTCCCCATGTGACCAATGAGATACGCTCTTCCATCTATGCTTTGGCTGATAAGACAAAAGCCGATGTGGTCATCACCGAGATCGGGGGAACCACCGGTGACATAGAGAGCCAGCCTTTCCTCGAGGCCATCAGGCAGATAGGCCATGAGATGGGCCATGAGAACTGTCTCTTCATCCATGTGACCCTGGTTCCCTTTCTCAAGAGCAGTGGGGAGCATAAGAGCAAGCCAACCCAACACTCGGTAAAGGAGCTTATGGCTTCAGGCATCTTTCCTGATATCATAGTCACCCGCTCCGATGAGCCCATCGAGCAGGAGATCAAGGACAAGATTGCCCTGTTTTGCAATGTCAAGAAGGACTGCGTCATAGAGAACAAGACCTTGGATGTGCTGTATGAGGCACCTATGATGCTCAAATCGGAAAACTTCGACGCGATCGTTTGCAGGGAGCTTCACCTAGAGACCAAAGAGGCAGATACCTCTGATTGGGAAGATATGCTTCAGAGGATCAAGAGGGCAAGGAAGCAGGTACGGATAGCCTTGGTAGGAAAGTATATCCAACTGCATGATGCCTACCTTTCAGTCATGGAGGCACTCAAGCATGCAAGCTGGCAACAGGGAGCACAGGTGAGCATCATCTGGGTGGATGCAGAAAAAGTCACCATGGAGACAGTGGAAAGCCTACTGAATTCGGTACAAGGGATCCTTATTCCCGGAGGCTTTGGCGATAGGGGCATTGAGGGGAAGATTCTTGCAGCCTCCTATGCCCGCACACACAAAGTCCCCTATCTGGGCATTTGCCTTGGGATGCAGATAGCGGTCATTGAGTTTTCCAGGCATGTACTAGGGTACCAAGATGCCCATTCAAGTGAATTCGATCAGGACTCAAAGCATCCTGTCATTGCCCTGATGCCTGACCAGAGGGGAAACATTCCCAAAGGTGGAACCATGAGGCTTGGCTCCTACCCCTGCAAAGTGGCAGAAAGGACCCACATGGCTAGGGTGTACAAAGGGGAACAGTTCATCGAGGAGCGTCATCGCCACCGCTATGAGTTCAACAATGCATTTCGCACTCCTCTGACCGAAAAGGGTATGATAATTTCTGGGACCAGTCCCAACGGGTTGTTGGTGGAGGCTATTGAGATCACCGATCATCCTTTCTTCCTGGGTGTCCAATATCATCCTGAGTTCAAGAGCAGGCCTAACAGGCCCCACCCTGTCTTCAGTGGGTTCATAGAAGCTGCCCTTGGCTCAAATAGTTGACAAGTTTGGGCCCGTGGGTGTAGGTTGTCTAAGGTAATTGGGGCCATAGCTCATCTGGTAGAGCGACTGGTTCGCAATCAGTAGGTGGAGGGTTCGAGTCCCTTTGGCTCCAAGTTGAGAGAGGGAGGTTGTCTAGAAAGGCAACCTCCTTTTTTTGGGAGCCCTTGCTGATACCCCTACTTCGAAAACACCCCCTTAACAGTAAGGGAAGCATTGAGGGTATCAGCTGTATTATCAACCAGGGAGTCATAGTACCCCACATCAAAGACAGCAGAGGTACTTATCAGGCCGAATCTCTTATCCAAAGCTAAGGATGCAGTAATCTTGTAGGCTTCCAGAGAGGTCTTGAATGCCTGGTCGAAGGATCCAGCAATGCTGATGGTATCAAAGAACGTATCCTTAATCGCAAACTTGGCATCATAGCCCATGGAGGTTAGTGAGGCGGCTTCGGTACTCCAGGCATGGTCAAATCCAAGGGTGAGAGCATACCTCTGATAATTGACTCCCCCGGAAACACCATAGGAGTACTCCCAGAATGTAGTATCAGAGATGGTTCCATCAACCTTTTTCTCTAGGACGTAGGAATCCTTTGTCTTCGCACCGAAGGTAACCGTGAAGTCCCCTGCCTTGTACCTGCCACTACGCCACCTGAGCTCCCCCGTATGGGTGTTTGTCACATCATTGTCTGTTGAGGTCCTTATGGCAGTTGCTACAGCGGAATCCGAAGCCCTGTCTGCAAGTGCCTCTGCATCAGTGGTGGCCCATTCAAAGGTATAGTCAAACTTAAGGGTACCCAATACCTTGTGTTGAGGGGTATTCACCCCAGCTTGAGCGGTATGGAGGATGTGGGCAATATCATTTACGGTAGGTTCTACACTTGCAGGAGCCAGCTCAGGTTTCACCAAGGCTATGATATCGTTGAACAGGATATCTGCAATCGTATCCTTCTTATACGAATACCCGCCTGTGAAAGTGAATTCTGCAAATGATTTCTCTGCAAAAGCCCCATAGGTAAACTCATCGGTGGCAACCGAAGAACCGAGGCTCTTATAGGTTGCATCAGTCTTGCGTATCCAAATATCCATTCCTATTGAGGGAACCTTCATGTCCGCACCGTAGCTGACACCCCACAGGTCCTTGTCCACCACACCGGCAATCAAGCCGTTGGTCGGCAAAAAGTAGTCGAGAATTGGGAACACCCCCTGAATCTTATCAAGATAGCCCACGTAGGTACTTACATCCGGTCCTCCCTGATCCTTGAGGTCGGTAGCCAGTTGATTGACATCAAGCACAGAACTTGCATTGTCGTTGTAGAGGCTCAAGGAGAAGGTTGCGTCTAGGGTGAAGAACCTGTTGTCAAAACCCGTACTGAGACCCATCACCATATTCTGTTCAGGGGTGATCGAGCCAAGATCATACAGGCCACCAATGGACGAAGCAGAGCCTGCCTTCAGACTCTCATATCGTCCCTGCAAGGAACTGATGAACGAAATGTTTGTCTGCAGGTACCATGCATTCCTTACCTTGATCGCAGTCTTGAATCCAAAGAAGTTTTGAGGCCAGGCAACCTGATACAACCCAAGGTCAGTCAGACCTTTGCTTATCATCATCTCAAAGAAAGGCAGAGTGATACCGATTGAAGAACCCCTGAGCCCAAGGTCCTTGATGGTCTCCTTCTGGAACGATATCTTCTGGTCGCCGAACTGGTAACTCAGGACAGGGCCGAAGAGGCTGAGCTTGACCAGGAAGGAATTATCATTGTCATACTTTCTTGCAACTTCTCCCGTATAGTCAAACTCATTGGCAAAGTTGATAGGATTGTACAGATTCAAAACGTTCTGCAGATCCGCCTGCAAGGTATTCGGATATGCATCAAGTATTTCACCTACAGGGATACTGTCTTTCAAGGTTGCCTGCAGCTCGAGCGCCACCGGACCAGCCTTCAGATAGGCATCACCTCCCAGTTCAAAGGATACATCCAAGGCATGATCAAGGTCAGAGAATACCTCTTTGACATCAGTGGTATTGGCACTTTTTCCCATACCCATAACGTATGCAATTTCGAAATTGGATCGATAGTTGGCATCCGCTACAAATACAGGTGCCTTCTCTGCACGAATGGAGAAAGTATACTCTTCGGTGGTGGAGTTTCCGTAGCGGTCCTTCATGGAGATCACCACTACACTTTTCTCCTTATCACTTGGACCTACCAAGAAAGAGAGATATTGGGAGAACACCCCCGATCGAAGAGCCTGTTGGCCATCCAAGGTGATGGTAAAATCGGAGAGGGCACTCTCATCCAATATCTTGAATACTACAAGCTGCTCCTTTCCCTTGACCAGGTCAAAGGACGCAGGAGAGAGCAACTCAAGCTTTGGAGGTTCAGTGTCCTTGACCAGTCTCGCCTTTTGCTCCCCTATCTGAGGAGTGCGGAACACCTTCCCATCCATGTTCTGCATGACTGCAAAATATACAAGCTCCTCATCAGTCAGATAGGTATAGGGAACCTTTGCAACCCACACCCCCCTCTCTTCAGTAAATTCACTGTAGAGGGGCTCTCTCTTCCCTCCCTGATAGAAGAAGAAGCGGGCCTCCTTCACAGTCCCTTCGTTAGGCGATGGAGTCAGGGTCACACTAAGGTTCTGGTAAGCCGGAACCTCATTGGGAACATCCAATGCCAGGGAAAACAAGGAGGCGCTAACCATGACTAACAGAATTATAGTAGCAATTACTTTATATTTCATGGCCTTCCTCCTTACATTCCAAATCCGGGCATTCCACCACCACCGGGCATTCCTCCACCACCGAACATCCCTCCACCGAAGAATGAGCCCATCTGGCTTCCAAGCCCTGGATCAGGAGGCCCTCCTCCCATACCGAATGGATCGGGATAGTCAGGAGGCATAAACGGATCGATGGGCATTCCCATGTCAAAATAGTCAGGAGGAGCCGGAGGTCCTCCAGGGCCTGGGCTACCCATGGGCATCTGATCATCCTGAGGAACCTGACCAGAACCCGTATTGTCGTCTGAAGTAGCCTGTTGTGCTCTGCTCTCTTCTGGCAGGGCATTTACCTGCACCGCCTTCAGGGCAGTGCCGACAGAACCATCCTTTCCAACTGCTTGGACAGTTATGATATGCTCGCCGGTACTGATGGTAGGCAGGGTAGCAAAGGAGAGTGTGTCCCCTGTTCCCAAAACACCATCAAGATGGGAACTCCAGCTGAAGGAATCTGCCTCAAGGGCCTTTCCATCCCGATCGACCCCACTTGCCGTCAAGCTCACCTTTGCTCCCTTCTGAAGGATCAAGAGCTTATCTTCTCCCTCAATCAGGACAGAGATGCGGTCAAGGACCTTCAGCAGGATGGAAGAGCTGGCCTCCAACTTGCCTCCAGCGTATGCCTCGACGATGATCGAGCGGTCTCCAGCGCGAAGGCCTGCCATGGAAAGATCCAAGGTCTGACCAGAACCAATGGGCTCGGCTGCAAGATCACTCCTCCACTGGACCCTATCGACCGTAGGAAGTTCGGAAAGTGTCGCAGTGATCTGCACAGGCTCACCGCTGAGATCAAACTCAGAAGGGGCACCCTCGATGAAAACACCTTTCCTGCTTGCATAGAGGTTCAGACTAATTATAACCTTTCTATCATCAACGATTCTTGCTTGGTTTGTGGCGCTCACATTTCCTACAGTTCTAAGAAGGAATTCAGAATCTTGTTCAATGGAATTGATCACTAGCTCATAAACCCCTTCCTTCGGAAACAGTTCAGGTCGGAGCACAACAGAAGCTTTTTGGGCAGCCTGGTCTATCTCCCAATTCACTGCTTGATACGTTCCATTGATGGTCAGGGCAAACATAGGTTTGCTAAAGCCAGCCATTGCCAAATCCAGAGTGACACTCTGTCCAACACGTTGGATAGAATCAGCGGCTGGGCTTATGACCTGTACTGTAGCGAAAGAAGTAAAGAGGATGGGGAAGTCCCTCCTAAGAACCTCTACATTACTGTCCTCCCCTCCTGTGGTGTCAGTAAGGACCATGGTTACTACAGCAGCCCCACGAAGCAGTTGCCCAACTTCAGCAGAGCTCAGGGAGGTCTCCTTGCCCGTTTTGCTTAGGACAAGGTTTCCTTGTCTCACTCGCCATGTCACTTGCGGGCTCCTACCCCCAGTGAAGGATGCCTTGAGGGCCAGAGGGGCAGAATTCTCCGAAACAAGATAGGTGGGTAGGCCGTTGTTCACACTTGCCTCAAAGGAGCTTATAGGATCATAGAACTGGACCGCAACCTTTGCTTGTGAACTGAGGCGTTGTGCATCTGTTGCCTCTGCGGTGATGATCTGCTCACCTGCACTTGAGGGGGTATAGATGACTGGGTTTCCTACACCAAGGACCGTTCCATCCTCTGTCTTCCAGCTGACTGTCCCCTTGAACGGTTGGTCATCCTCTACCATTGCAGCCAAGATAAGGGGTTCTCCCGTGTGATACGCCCTCCCTTGTGCAATGCTGGTGATCGTGACCGTAGGCCGTGCATTGACGGTGAAGGAAGTTTCAGATTGTTCACTCTGCCCATCAGATCGATAGACTGCAGAGAGTGTGTAGCTACCATGTATCTCTGGAGCCTTCAAGGCCTTACTATCCTGTACAGCGCTTCCATTAAGGAACCAGCTCACATTTGATTCACTGGTTTGTTCAGGCAACCCGATCAGTGTCGGCATCAAGGCTGTTCCCGCATTGACCATGCTTCCATGCGGCCAGTTGATCGTGAGTTTCAAGGGCTCGTTCTTCACATTGATGGAGACACTCTTCCTTGCCCTCTCACGGTTGTTTGCATCGACAAAAACCGAGGTGATCTTTACCATTCCACTTGCTTTGCTGACAAACCGCGCTTCACTGCTTTGGAAGGTCTCCTTCCCTATGGACGCATTGTCCAGATATTGCACAGTCCAGGTGTACGTTCCTTGCTCCCCTGCCGGGAGGGATGCCATGAGAGGAATCTCAAGCCCCTTGAAGTAGGTCGTTCCTTCCTGTGGAGCGAGAATCTCCATGGCAAGGTTTGTTTCAGCAACTCGGAAGGTTGAGCTCACCGTAGTGGTTTCGCCCATCGAATCCTTGGTTGTAGCTACCAAGGTATGGGTTCCCACATCATTTGAACCGAGTTGTCGCCCCTCTGCTGCAGATAAGGGTATGCCATCAAGGGTATAGGTGATAGCCTGGTTGGCATTCTTATCCTCAACATCGAAGGCTGTTGCAGTCCAAAGCAATGCTTCGCCGGTGTATTGCACTGGGGGAACAACAAGGGTCAACGAAGGGGGTGTATTCCGCCTCAACGTTATGCTTACCAACCGCTGGAGGCTTCTTCCAAAAGCCTTGGACACCAAGGTCAGCTGAACAGAGCCAGTCAGTCCATTAGGATTGAAGGCAGCCTCAGATCCTACTGCAATCACCTGTTCGCCAAGCATCCACAGGAAGGTAGCCCCGGGTTCTCCTGTTGCTGAAAGCGCAACCGTATTCCCTTCCGAATAGGTGATAGTCTGCCCGTTCAAGGGGGCTTTGATCACAGCAGGCGCGATATCCCTGACGGTTATGGTGCGTTCACTGGTGGTTCTTTCCATGCCATTGTTCACATATCTGCTCTGGATGGTATATCTTCCGGGCACATCTGCAGGGAACAGGTAGGAGAGCCCATTCGCTGAGGTCTTTTGGTTGTTCACGTACCAGGAGATGTACTGGGCCGCATCGGACAGCTTGATGGACGAGCCAACCACCTTATCGACGCCTACCATGCATACCACAGGATTTCCCAATACCACTTCCACCGACTGTGCTGGTTGTATCAGGTTCAACTGGAAATCACTTTGCACCTCGATCTGGACCTGTGAGGAGACCACATTGCCCAACTGATCGCGGACACTTGCACTGATGGTATGCCGTCCGGGATTCAGTGTACCCAAGGATCCTGTGGTGAAATTGCTGTTCGGAACCACTCGGTTGTCCACTCTCCAGGTGATGAGGTCCTCTTTCCCTCCGAGAACCTGCAGGCTTCCCAGCACATTGGTATCAGGGGAGAGTCTCTGTCCCTCCTTTGGAGAGGTTATGGCAAGAGAGAGCGGCTTATAGACACGTATTGTCCGCTGGGCCTCCCTGGTATTTCCAAAGACATCTGCAGACCGGATCGAAAGGGTATGATTCCCCGGAGGTAAGGAAGAGATTTCTATGCTGCGCTTGGCAGGGCGTCTTTCCTCCTGATAGACCTTCCCATCGACCATATAGGTCAATGAAGCTATCAGATCGGTAAGCCCTTGTTCCAGCAGCATTGCCTCTACGCGTATCTTCGTCCCTTCCAGAACACCTTCAGGAGCGTTCACAGCGACCACTCCTTGTTGATCTGCAACCTGAATGTCACGACCGGTTATACCATTGGTCGTTGTGGGAAGATAATCACCTAAGGTACCGTCTGGCAGCCTCACCGCAGAGGCATAGCCGTCGAGGTCGATGCTGTACGTACCTTGGGTGAAGGTGACCGTTTGTGCTGAGTAGGGTTTCATATCCACTCGCCACTGGACCCTATCAATATCTCTGCTTTCATAGCGCAGGGGAATGGGGATGTTGGGAGGATAGAGATTGTTGAAGGCAATCCCCTCAGGAAGCACTATGCTGATATACGGATCCACCACGCGCAGGGTAAAGGTCTTGTCCACGGTGATCGAGTTTCTGACTCCACGGACTGTAAGCACAAAGGTTTTTTGTGTTGCAGAAGGGGTGAAGTCATAGGTAGGTCCCGTATGGACGACCGACCCATCCACCAGCCAGGAAACGGTCTCATTTGCCGTGACGTTTGCAATCAAATTATACCGAAGGCCAGCCACCAGACGGTCGTTATTCTTAATACCACTCACTTCAAACTGAGGGGGAGTCCGATCCTCAACCCGGAATCTTATACTCTGGGGGGCAGCATTCTGAAGACTTGCACTTCCGGTCACTGCATAGGATCCAACAACGGACAGGGTATACTGACCAACACCTAAGGTGTTCCAATCGAACTGGTCGGTAATTGCTTGTCCATTGAGGGTCATCGCATATGAGGTGACGTCCTGGCTCACAATTACAGGCTTGGGAACCTGCCTTACGGCAAAGCTCATCCCTTCTTGTGGATGGGTTATTGTTATCTTAGGATCAAGGATCTTGACAGTCCACTGTTGGGTGGAAGCTATGTTATAGGTATCGCGAACCTCTGCACGTACTGTGTACAAGCCTGCGCCCCAACTCTGGTGGCTGATACTAGAGGCGAGGGTCTCTCTGATGGAGGTATCACCACTATAGATATTCCATTTGGTTGTTTGCAAAGCATTATCGCTCGTTGCTTTGACTGCGAAGACAACAGGAACCCCAGTAACCTGGTGAATGACCGTGGTGTTCGGGGAGAAGGAAGTGATCACCGGAGCCTTGTCACTATAGATAGTGAGGGTAGCCTTTGGGGAAACACCGGTATAGGTGGAAATGCCGCCTCTTGCATTGACAGCTTCCATTCGCCATCCAGCCTGGATGGTATAGGTACCGCTCTTGACAATCGTCCTGTCCCAGCCGGGGACTTCTACTCCATCTACAAGCCAATACAGCTGTGCATCGACAGCTGTTGCACTGAGAGGAAGGACCGTAGAAGCGAGAATTGGCGTAGAGGGAGGTGGGGTGAAATAGACCGTGGGGTTGGCGAGCCTGACCCGAACGCTATTCGTTCCCTTCACACCGTCCTGGTTCACAGCGTTATGCGTAATGGTGAGGGCCTTCTTGGTGGAAGAGGTTGGAGGGGTGTAGGTGGCGGAGGAGATCCTCGTCCCATCAACTTCCCACCAACTCTCCCTGACGGAGGAAGAGCTTGTTACCACTGCCTGCAGAGGGTACGATTCTCCAGTCTTCAAGACCATATCATTTTGAGGGAAGGCAATGGCAACCACTGGGGGTTGCAGATCCTTAACGGTAAAAGTGATCGAATTTGAATCCTTGGAGTACTCCTTTGGATTGCCGCTCTGGTCGACAACATCCCAGAAAGCACGAGCCATAAAGGTGTATGTTCCGGTTCCAAGCTCTGCAAAGGCAATGCTCGTGGAAGGGACCTGCTTATTGTTGATAAAATAGAGAATGCGTTCAGCATTGGGCGCTGTTACATTTGGGGTCATGCTCCCTACAAGGGCAAAGGTAGTGTTTGGTTGTGGGGTCGAGACCTGGACCTGTGGGTCGAGTACCAGCACACGCCTGGAGGAAGAACTCGCCTTTTGATGAATATCGGTTACCGTAAGTGCAATGGTGTACTCACCTGCTCTTGTTGGGGTAAAGGTTGCCTGGGCTGGGCTTGAGCCCAATGAGCCTGAGGCCACACCGCTGAAGGTCCAGCTGGCACTCTGCACACGGTTGTCAGCCTGTATCTCTGAACGCAGGTTCAGAGAGCTCCCCACTATCATTTCTACCACATTTGAAGGTTGTACAATGGCTACAGCAGGGGCTTGCCCTACTACGACAATCTCTTGTGTTGCCGACTGCAGTGCTTTCTTGGTTCCCTTGAGGTCAGGGAGGCTGGTTCCCCGGGCAAAGACACTGAAGGTCCCACTATCACTAAAGGTATAGGATTGGATGGAACCTACTCCAAGGGAGCTGTTGTTCACAAACCATTCGACACTGTCGAGGTCACGGCTCTTCAGTGCATCAAGGGAGAATGTTACCAAACCTCCCTTGTCTACCGTACGTGAGGTTCCCCCCTGGATGGCGATGGCGGGGTCGAGTACCGTAAGGTAGAGATTAGATGAGTTCTTACTAAGATTAAAGCTATCAACGATGGTAAGGTAGGAAAGGAGGTTGTTCGAGGCATAGCGCCTGGTAGGTGTATAGCTAATCGAAGAGCCGGCCCTTGTCTCGCTTCCAATTCTCCAGGTGGCGCTTTTTTGCGATGCATCATCAAAGAAAGTTGGGGTTCCGCTGAACGTATAGGTCTCACCGGTTAACAACACAGCATTGTTTGCAGGTTCCTCTACCTCTATACCAAGCTCTGTATGAGCCTTTGTTGTAAAGGTCTTTGCAGTGGCTGATTTGAAGAATGCCGTGTCATCCTTGTTGATGGGCATCACATACCAGCTGTAGGTGGTGTTTGGTACCAGTGCAGCAGATGGCTTAAAGGAGTTTCCTGTGGTAAACCCAGCATACTGGCCGTTCAGATAGATACGGTACTCTTTAGCCCATGAGGCGTAATCGTCATTGAAGTTCCAACTGAACTCGGGATTATAGGGAGAGGAAAGATCCAAAGTGGTAGAGAAGTTGGGAGAAGTGAATTTGACTGTTCGTGTCAGACTCGCAATGGAATAGCCTGATGCGTCATTGTATTCAATGGCAAAGGAGTACTCTTCCCCGGCACGGAAGGGAACCGAAGAGAAGTCATAGGTGACTTTCCCATCGGTAAGATCACCAGGATATCCTTTCAAGCTAGATCCTAGGGAGGCCTTAACGTTGCTATGGTTCTTGAAAAAACTCCGAGTCATCCCAGGACCGGTGATGGTGACTTTTGTAGAGGAGACTGTAGAGATACCTGCATCACTGTAGTAGGGGGTTTCTGGGACACGGAAGGCAAGGGTTCTATTGCCAACCCGAGGAGTTGTCTCAACAATGAGGGAGCCGATTGAAAAGACCTTGAAGGTTACTGACTGCTCCTTGAGAGACGCACCTGTAGGATTCGCATCCTCATCTGCAATTTCATAGGCATTGAGGGCAATGGTATACGAACCTTCAGGAATCGCCTTGCCGGATTTCAGGAAGTCTTCGGTGAGGGAGTCCTTGTCAGTGATACCGAAGGCATCCTTTATGGAAGACGGGGCCGACCCTCCACGCACATTGCTGACATAATTGAGGATATCCGTATTGGAAAAGGTGAGTGTTTCATTTGATGCGAACCGCTTTACGATTTCAGCTGTCGCTTTATTGTCACCCACTATTTCATCACTGACAATGGTCAGCTCCAACCTCAGCAGGAGCCAAGCTGGTGTAGGGTCATTTTTAATTGTGAGGGAAACCATCGGGACAACGAGGATATCACCGAGCTTGAAGTTTGCCTTACGGTGAGTCTCGATATCACCAGGAATAGAGAGGACTCTCCCGGTAACTCTTGTTACTTGCCCAAAGAGGGAACCCATGAATACTAGAGTCAGGAACACGACGAGCAAAGTTTTCCAGAGTGTACGTTTCATACCAACCTCCAACCCAAAGGCCAAGCCGAATATCATATTTCCCTTTGTCAACAAAAGACAAGGTAATGAAAAACACTCTGAGAAGCATCGCTTCTCGTCTGGGCGCCCTTCGTCAGAAGGAGGTCGTACACAAAAGAAAAGGCCGGTGAATAGTGCCGATCCACTGATTTGGTGCAAGTCGCTCAGCTTAGCCCCTTCTCATGCATAAATCTTCAGATGGTTATGAGTATTTGTCAATATTTATGTACATAACTTTCGATGTGTATGCCGAGTAGATAGCAATACAGTATGTGTATCCTACAATAGATTATTGTAAGATATTGAGGTATATGGTATTTTGATAAGAAGAATTTACTCAAAAGTAGTATTTTCATCATCTCATGAGAAAAGTAACTTTTTTTTGCTTTGCGCAGAGATAAGAGGGGAAAAACCATAAATAAAACCCTCCACCTTGGAGGGCTTTTTGGTTACTCAGGGTTTTTCTTTGTATATTCCCCTTCTTCACCACCACACCTACATACTAGCACTGAAGATTCTGGGTGTCAATTTTTTATTTTTCAAGATTCAAGATTCACTAACCCGAATATGAAAAATCTCATTCTTTCCTCACATGAAAAATTCCCGTATGGGTTAAACTGTGTTTTAATGGAGTAAGATAGGGAGAGAATCCCTAAAGGAGAAAAGAAGAGGAAGCCGTTTGTTTGACGGCATTAAGCTTCCTCTTCAACAATACCTATGAAAACAGTACCCTTGGGCAAAGAGGTATCTATGGAATCTGATGTACCTGACACAAAGGAGACCCTGCTTGAAACAATCGGCTCAACCCTGCTTCTTATCTTGTTTCTCGCCCTCTATATCAAGCCTGACCTACTGGCCGTCTACCAAAGAGGAGCAGAACCAACGCCCATGCTGACGAGCTCTTCAGCGAAGGGCCTCATGTTTGGACTCTTGACCTTCTCCCTGCTAGCCTTCCTCATTAGTCTTGTAAGACTCATCAGAAAGCGATGGAGTCCACCCCTTCTCTGGTTCAGCTGTATCAACGATCTCTTAGGGGCGCTATATTTTGCTTTCTTCATGACACGCTGGGATGCCTTGAACCAGGAGTTCCTTCGCTTCTTCAGAAACGATCTGAATACATGGAAACTCATTGCAAAAGCCAGCGCCCTGTGCTTCTTGCTTCTGACTCTTATCAGCATTGCCGACGATCTTTACAAGGTGTATAAGCATAGGAAAAGACATTGAGGGAAAGCATGCCATCAGACGAACCTGAGGGCATGCTCTCTTCCCTTACTTTTCCTAAAAGCTCACCGAACGAATCTCAGTAACAATACGTTCACTTGCAATTCTGGACTCCTGAATAAAGGGATTGTCATCAAGACAACCGAGGACTGCATCACGCTCCTCCAGGTTTCTGTATGTGCTTGAGCGGAACTTGTTGTTGAAGTCCTTCTCCTTGGTCTTGAATACCTGCTCCTCAATATGCAGACGGATACGCACAACCTCTTCCTGCAAGGCAACCCAATGGGAAGCTGTTATCTCAGAGACTTCCAAGACCTCATGCAGGATGGCAAGGGCATGCTCAGCCCTATCCTTTGGATAATCGGCAAACCAGGTTTCGTAGGTCTGGTGCACATCGTCCCAACGCTGAACTGAATCTGTTCGAATCTGCGCCTTGAGAGCTTCAACTTTACCAGCAGGAACCATCTGCCCCCCCACATTCAACCAATCCTCCAGAATAGGCTTGCTATCCTTCTGGAAACTGGAGACTGTGCAGTTCTGGGTCTTGCACCATGATGCGATGGTCGAGGTGGTGTAATAGAGCAACATCTCGGTATAGGAGCGATATGCCTCCACAGGCTTGAGAATCTCCACAGGTTCTGCACTATTCTCCATTACAAGGGTTGTGACAGTAAGGGAGGAGAGATCATCACCCTGAAGTTCGAGCAACATCTTGCCCTGTAAGATCGTATCCTCATCAGAGAGAGGGTTGGTCTCTCCCCTCTGTCTGTTATAGCTTTCTGCAGTCCAAAGACAGAGAAGATTCCTCGCTTTGATCATCTCCAAGGCAGTGTCGGGAGCCAAGTAGTCAGTCTCAATATGTTGGCGGATAACCTTGCGCTTGTCCCTACTGCGATATTTAAAGCTGTTTCGCTCCAAGGCATACAGGTTGTACATCCACCAGTAGGCTGGCAGAACCACACGGCGGCACTCGCGGCTGTCGGAACTTACCAGACTGAAAGGGAGGGGGATATTCAACTCATAGGGATAGTTCCCTTTGGCAATAAGCACATAACTGGCAAACTTGCAGTCATACTTGAGAGTGCTGGAAAGAGCTGGCCAGAACCCACGCCCAGCTATCATCTCCCCATCATTGCCGCGGCTGTTGTGATTGGAACCAATATTAGCCCCTGCAGCCATGTTCGACTGTCCCATGACCAGGCTGGCGATAAGAAAGGAGTTGTTGTGATGTTGCTCATGTCCTCCGAAGATAAGGTTGTTCAAAATCTCACAACAGCTGACGGTGGAGTTGTCCCCTAAGATGGAGTGGATGAGGCGGGCCCCGTACTTGAGGCTGCAGTTGTCCCCCATGATGAAGCGGATACCCTTGCTGCCATAGAAGACACGACTGCCCGATCCTATGATCCCATTGACCAGTTCCACCCCCTCTCCTATCTGTACAGATGATTCCAAGGTGGAGCGCAAGGTGAGGTTCTTCAGCTTGTTAGCACCTTTAATGTAGGATCCTGGCCCTATCCAGACATCCTTGATGGTATCACAGGACTTGATGACAGATTGCTCACCGACAAAGCCATACCAACCCCTTCTGAGATCACATTCCCTGTCGGTCATCTGATCAAACTTCTGCATGAGAAGGGTGTCATCACGGAAGGTGCCCCAGAGAAAGGCATCGGATACGAGCATACCGTCGAAAGGGCGAACACTGCGTCCACCTGCTTCATTCATTATTCCGATGGTCACCAGGACCTCCGGATCTTCCCCTTCCTTGACAATGCCATTGCCGAACTTTGCATGGTTTGTCGCCTGCAACTCCCCAAGGCGATAGAGGATCACATTGTTGGAAATACTGTAGTGGCTGATATAGGAACAGTCCAGGATAGCACAGTAGTCTCCGATGTCACAGGAGACAAGACGGCTGTTGGTTATCCCCACAGGCACACAGAAGTCATGAAAGCATGCCACCTGCTTTGTCATCTTTCCAAGGCGAACCAGGCCATAGAACTCACTGTTCTTGATCAAGGAAGCATCGAAAGGGTCACTTACCAGAACATGCTCCCATGCGGCAGAGATGTTCAGGTTCTCCTCAAGGATCTCTATCTCAGGTTTTGTAAGGTTGCGATACCCTTCTGTCTTTGCAGCCATGTGGTTCCGCAGATAGTATTCATCCTTTCCTTCAGGTATATACGCCTCTTCAATAAACCCATACCCGAACTGTTTCGTCTGTAGTATCTTAACCTTGTTACTCATGGCAAAAGTATAGCCATCACGTCAAGAGTGTTCAATAAAAGAGAAGATAAAACAAGAAAAAACACCAATTCGCAACAGTATACCCATGCATATTTCTTTGTATATTTACTCATTTGGGAAAGTAATATGGCTCTGGTAGACCACTAAGCTCTTGCACGCACAACGCTGATACATTACCATGTGTCCACTATGGTTGACTATGATTTGTCTCCAAAGATGAAACGCTTGGTTACCCTTATCGGGAAACTTTCTGTAGCGGATCCAGAAGGACTGACGCCAAAGCGCATCGAAGAGATTAACGATATTTCCATTCCTAACAATGTTCTCATCCGCAAGCTCTTGGGAAAGAGTGCCAAGGACATTGATTCCAAGACCTTCATCATTCCTGTCACCGAGGGGATGGTGACAGGATATTTCTTTGAAAAACAGGGGTCTCGCGACATCTCAGATCTCACCCCCCTCATCATCTTCTATCATGGTGGTGGCTGGATCTGGGGCAACATGGATCTGTATAATTTCTTCTGTGCACACCTGGCCGACATCACCGGAGCCTCGGTTCTCTCTGTCGACTACAGGCTTGCGCCCAAGTACAAGTTCCCTACAGCTGTAGAGGATTGTTATGATACATTGCTCTGGGCGGCAGCTGGCTGCAGGTACTGGAAGACCGATCCTGATAGGATCTATCTGATGGGCGACAGTGCAGGAGGCAATCTTGCCGCAGTGGTGAGCCGCCTTGCCCGCGATCGCAAAGGCCCTGCCATTGCAGGGCAAGTCTTGCTCTATCCCGTTACCGACGGAAGGATGAGAACCGCTTCGTACGAAAAGTACAAGGACTCACCCACCCTTACCGACAAGCATATGGCCTTCTTCATCAACAGTTACCAGAAGGAGCCCAAGGATATTCTCAACCCAAGCTTCTCACCCTTGCTGAGCAAAGACCATTCCCGCCTGCCACAGACCTTGATAATTGGGGCAGAGTATGACCCCCTGCGAGATGACGGCAAGCTCTATGCCGATGCCTTGGCATCAGCAGACACGCCGGTGAAGTATCTGGAGGTAAAGAAAACCATCCACGGCTTCATCAACTACCCCAATGCCACTGGCACTGAGGAGACAGAGTGCGCCATCATCCAATTCATCGGTGGCAGACCAGTCGAGCAGGTAGCTCTCATTTCCCGCAAGGAGTGGGCAAAGTCCATCAAAAAAGAACAGAAGCAGATAAAGAAGCAGAACAAGCTCTACATTCCTGCTGAGTCGACCCAGAACTAAGACCTTTTCCGGAAAAACCCAAAGGAAAGCGGCAATCTTCCTCGTCTGGAGGATGTTGCCGTCTCTTTATTTACCCCTTGGGTCTCCGATGCATTTGACGGACCCTGCATACCGCTGTCTTCCTGTTCAGATTGCCCCGCTTGGATTTCTTCATCTTTCCCAATACCTTCAGAGTAACGGACCTGATCATATACATTCTCTAGATGTTCCTGATCCCTAACGTCAATGGCACGATCATCACCAAACCAATCCAAAACAAGGGGCAGGATTGCCTTCGCCAAGGCAGCATGCCCCTCTGCATCCATATGCAGCTGGTCAATGGGACTGGACTGGGCAACTAGGGAGGCATCGAGGAAAAGCAGATTATTCTGCTCTGCCATGGCTTTGATAGCTAGTGAGAGACTCTTGCTCAGAAGATATGAATTATGGTCAAAACTTGCAAAAGGAGAATCTTCCACATGCTCCCCGCAGTGAATCGGAGAGATTATCATGACAGAAGGGGTGGGATAGTGCTCGCCATAAGGGTAGTTCCTCACCATGAGCGCGAGTTTCTCCAGAGCATTTGCGATGACTTTGGCATTTGCATGAAAAAGCGTCTTACAGTCGTTGGTACCGAGACTGATGATGACCAGATCCAAGGGACGATGGCTATGTAAGATGATGGGAAGCTGTTTGAATCCGTTTCTATTCTCTTCAAGTGGATCATCAAAGACGGTGGTCCTACCACCGAGCCCTTCCTCAATGATACGATACTCAGGTCCTAGGGCAGAGGACAGAAGGCCTGTCCACCGTTGATCAAGTGGCCAACGCCCACCGCTGGGGTTCGTACCGAAAAGATTGGAGTCTCCAAAGCAAAGTATATGTTTCATCATCTGTCCTCAAATTTTGCTCAATACCAGAGATGAATTGTAACGGGAGCTCTGGCTTTGGTCAAATCACATGGTGATCGGACACGTCTGGTTGTATTTCAGCAATTATCCCTTACATCAAACAATCTTTTGAATTCTTCAGAACCACCACCTGATAAGGAACAAGCGTTAGGCCTTCTGAATGATGGTACGTTGTATGGGTCATGAGATCAAAGGATTCATTCCCTACAAGGGAGGTCCGCCAATCGGATGAGAACTCCTGCGTTCTGGCCGTGACGTTAATCACAATTAGGACCTCTTCTGTTGTATTTTCCCCATGCATAGTACTCGAATTTCTTGTCTTCTCTTCTCGTGAGAAGGTCCGTAAAAACGCAAAGCAACCTGGGTTTTCCGTATCGACCACCCTTTGGTCTGCCAAGGGTGAGAAGGCCGCTTCACTCTTTCGTATCTCCAGCAGATGGAGCATCCCTTCCAAGACAGTGGAACGAAGGCTAGCAGGATCGGAGAGTTGTTCTTCCAGCTGTTGTATATCGATTTTTTCCCGGTTAATGCGCCTTGGATGTTCCTTCAAGGTCGCATCACCAAACCAGCTCCTCGAACCGATGAGGCTATGGATATAGATGCCTGGGATTCCCTTGAAGAATATCATGATCGCTGAAGCCGCCATAAACCGCTGTACTGCAAGGTCCTCACTCTCGTCTTCCATACTATGGGAAAGGGCTGAGAAGTAGTTGATATTCAGTTCATATGCACTGGTCGATCCGTCGCTCTCGCTTTTCCTCGAGACAAACCCTCCCTCCTCCAGGGTATGGTTTGCCATCCTTTCAATTTCATCCTTGTTGAGAAGATCTTTTACCGGCATCAGACCAATGCCATCATGGGAAGCGAGGAAATTAAAAAAGGTTACCTCATCGGAGGGAAGGAACAATGTCTTTGCCCATGTTGCCAGGGATGTTGCATCTTGAGAGAGAAACGTATGAAGGACAAGAGGGGGAAGGGGGAAGTTATACACCATAGTGGCCTCGTCATACCCGTTGCCAAAATAGGATATATTCTCTCGGTGGGGCACATTTGTCTCGGTCACCAGGAAACTCTCGGGAGAGAGGACAGAAAGGACCCAGGCAAAAAACCGCACAATTGCATGAGTCTTGGGATGATGGATACAACTCGTCCCAAGTTCCTTCCAGAGAAAGGCAACAGCATCAAGGCGGACAATTGAAGAGCCTTTGTACACATAGGAGAGCAGTACCTCAGTCATGGAAAGAAGTACCTTCGGATTATGGTAATTCAGATCAACCTGGTCACTGCTAAAGGTTGTCCAGATCAGTTTGTCCCCTATCTTGGTCAGTAGAGGAAGGGCCCTGGGACGGAATACATAGCGCAGATCCTCACGTCCATTCATCTCAATGGCAAAATCCATATATTCGGCTTCATCCTTGAGTGAGCCTTGTATCCAAGCATTCGACCGGGAAAGATGGTTCACCACAAAATCAAACATCAAAAGATACCCTTCTTGCAGTCTTTCTACATCATCCCAGGTGCCGAAAGCAGGATTGACAGCAATGGGATCTACTACTGAGAACCCATCATCAGAGGAAGAGGGATAGAAGGGAAGCAGATGAACCGTGGAAATTGCAGATCCAACATACTGTTGCAGAAATGCATACAAAACTGAGAGTGTCGGACTTTGCTGTGCATCTTTTACTGAATCCGCATAGGTTATCAAAACAGAACTGTGTTGGTCCAAGCGGCTCTGCTGGAGTTTTTCCCTAGGGCCAAGGAGGTCCCTGTACTTCAGCAGCAATGAAAGGAACGCATCAAGATAGTGGTCGGCCTCTACGGTGCCGTAGATCTCCCTAAGGCTTCCAAACACATGCCTGCTAAGTTCTTCATTCCTCATGACGACTCCCTGATAATGAGTTTCGGACACATGATGACCTGCATGTTTTCAAGACCCTTACCTGTAGCCCTATACTTCGGATTCTTTTCCTGGATGGATTGGACAAGCAGTTTTGTGACAAGCGAACCGATCTCGGCGATGGGCTGGTGCATCGTGGTAAGGGCAGGTCGGTACATCTCAGCCATGGGAATGTCATCAAAGCCAGTCACGGCAAGGTCTTTTCCAATCTTCAGCCCTCGCTCCTTACCTGCATTGATGGCTCCGAAGGCGATGCTGTCATTGAAACCGATGATGGCTGTGGGGGGATGGGGAAGATCCAATAGCAAGAGAGCTTGCCTATGGCCGTCCTTCTGGTCAAAGCTCCCTATACGTACCATCTCATCAGGAAGGGATAATCCAAGCTCCTTCATGCGTTTACGCACACCGCGTAGGCGTACGGCGGAAAACATTACCGAAAGAGGAGGACAGATACAGGCGATCCTTGCATGTCCTCTCTCAACAAGATGATTCACGATGGTAGTCATCGCATACTCACCATCCTCTTCCACAAAGGGGAAGTCCTGACGGTTTTCCACCATTCCAAAGGAGGCAAAGGGAAAGCCGATGGAAGTCAGGTATTCGATCCTCTCGTCCTGACACAGGGTCCTGCTGATGACAAAGCCATCGACCCTTCGTCCGCTCACCAGTTTCTTATAGAGGGAAAGCTCGTTCTCCTTCTTTGCATAGGCTACCAGAAGATCCAACCCCTGTTCTGAAGCCTCTTTGCCAATGCCGGCAAGCAACTCACTGAAAAAAGGTTCTGCATACCCTTTTGATGAGTAGGGAACTATGATACCTATAGTATCAGCTGTCTTCTTCTGCAATCTCTGGGCCAAGGTATTGGGCACATAACCCATCTCCTTGGCGGCTTCCTTCACAAGGAGTATGGTGTCGGGACTCACATCCGTACACCCCGCCAATGCTCGGGAAACGGTAGTCACCGATCTGTTTACCCGCTCGCCAATATCCTTCAATGTTACCATAGGGTTTTGCTCCATGCTGTCAAATAGGGGTCCAAGAGGAGGCGCAGGCTCTCCATGGAGAACGATTTCTTCCCTATTTCAAAGTTTGAGTCTACCATAATTGATCGTTTCTGTGTGTCAAATAATACATCGAGCGAATTCTTTGCCGCTTCCTCTATCTGGAACAGAGGAAGCTTGGCAAATCCACGATCATCCCATTGCAGGCTCTCGCTCTCCCCCAGCTTGATCACGGAGAACCCTGCAGGAGCAATATCACTTTCATATATCTCATAGGGAAAGAGTGCAATGGGAAGCTTTGCACGAACGGCTTCCAACAACTGGTTTCCCCACCCTTCCCAGTAAGAAGGGTAGGTCACCATATCGGCATGGGCATAGGCATCCCAGAGACTATAGGTCTTTCTTCCTTTCTCTACGGAGCGCGAATGGCCGATTCTCTCTCCGACCCACAAGAGATTCACTCCCATCCTAAAGGCCTTTTCCTGCAACTGTGCAAGGTACGCACCGCCATCATTGACGATGGTTCCGGCAAGTGCCAATACGACCCTACTCCTTTTGGAGAACACCTTTCTATGGTAAAGTTGAAGGCCTCGCATTGGTTCCAATTGCCGCTCGAGCGCCTTGGCAAAATCGATGGCGAGCTCGATGCCTTTGCGCCTGACTATCCGGGTAGCCTGCAACAACAGGATATCAGAGTCGGCGATATCAAAGGCTTTCCTAAAATCACCATTGAACGTATCCTTTTGCCAAGGGCCTTCACTGAAGTCAAACACGTTGGGAATCACTGTTGCATCCATCCCCTTTCGTTCCTTCAGCACCCTTTGGGCCTTGGAGTTTATCACCACATGCGAATACCCTTGGCTATGTGGAGGAAGGTAGCGATCGGCAACCTCCATTGAGCGCTTACAGGTAAGCCGGACAGGGACCACCCTCTCCCAATAAAAATCATGGTGGTGGGCAAGGACCTCAAGCCTACGCTCCTGTACGACCTCCTCTATGGCGATTGCTGCGGCTGGATGCAACCCTACCGACCAGATGTTCTCTACGATCAGGACATCTAGCTCTGCTGCACCGACCCAATCGAGCAAATCCTTCTTTAAAGCATCTGCTTTCTGTGCAAGGTCCTCTTCAAAAGCCTCCTCACTACCAAAGCCTTCAAGAGTATCGAAGGTCCCCGTATCAAGGCAGCGAATATTCTCACTTAGGTAAGAGAGAGCGGGTATTACCGTACAATATGATTCAGGTTCCGGGCGTTCACCACAGCAGTAGTGGACCCTATGCCCTGCTTTCAGAAAGATTTCCCGCCACTTGTCCATCTCTAGGGATACACCGTCGGTGTCCCCAGTCTTGAAGTGGATCATCCCAATGTTCAAAGGCTCACTCACTCCTTCACCCCCCCGGCAGCCAACCCGCCGGTAAGGTTCTTCTGTATGGACATGAACAGGATCATGACAGGAACTGCGGTAAGCATCGAGGCTGCCATTATCCTATCCCAAATGGCATTCTTCGATACAAAGAGCGTCTTCAATCCTATAGGCAGGGTATAGAGCCCCTTATAGCTCTTCAGGAATATCGAAGCAAACATATACTCATTCCAAGCTATCATGAAACAATAGATGAACACGGTGATGATAGCGGAGAGGGAAAGAGGTATTATGATACGTATGATGGTGCCAAAACGACTGAGACCCTCTATCATGGCAGCCTCTTCAATGGAGTAGGGAATCGTCCTGAAGTAGTTGCCCAGCATATACAGAGAGACAGGAAGAGTCTGCACCACATAGATGATTACAAGGCTGGCCATCGTACCTCCGGAGGTAGAGAGCAGCCCTGAGGCGGCAAAGATCCGATACAGGGGGATCAACAGCAGGATGCCTCCAAACATATAGACAAACAGCACTCCCCTCTGTACAACAGATCTCCCCTTGAACTTCAGCCGGCTGAAGGCATAGGCACCCAAAATGGCAAGACAGACTGATACGAAAGAAGCCAAGAAAGCCACCACAAGGGAGTTTGCAAAGTATGTAAGGAAAGGGAACACATCACCGGTATTCTGGTACTTGCTAAGGATTGCCTTCCTCTGAGCCGAGCTCAAGTCTGGAGACTCATCAAGAAGCAACTGCACAGACTCAGGCACATCCTTGAGAGAAGAACCAATATTCAATAACTCCTTGTATGCATCCACTTGTATCTTTGTTGGAATCCACGAGGGATTACCCCAGTCCCAAGAGTACTTCAAGGACAAGGAGAGCATCTGCCCAAAGGGGAATAGGCAGAAAAATAGGATAGCCAGGATCAGGAGGAAGAACAGGATGCTTTTTATCACGCTTTTTCGTTTTACCATTTGAGCACCTTCTTTACGTAGAAGAGAATAAATCCGATCAAAAGAACAAACTGGATTACCGCCAGAGTAGAGCCCTGTCCGAAGTCCATACTTCCAGTAAATGCCTTCAGGTACGTGTAGACCGAAAGGACCTTCACATTACTGGAAAGAAGATAGACTTCATCGAACTTGTTGAAATTCCAGATTACCCTGAGCAGGACCAGGGCATTCACCACATAATATATCTCAGGCATCGTAATGGCCTTGAACTGTTGCCATGCAGAAGCTCCATCAACCTCACAAGCCTCATAGAGGGTCTGGTCAACGGCTTGCAGGCGGGCAAGTACCATCAGATAGGTGAACGGGAAATTTTTCCATATGCTGAAAAGGATGGCTGCCCAGACAGCTGTGCTGGGGTCTCCCACAATATTCATGCGTTCAGGAAACAGGCCTAGCCTTGAATGGAAAATATCCATGAATATGCCATTCACCGGATCGAAGACAAACTGCCAGGCAAAGACTACCGATATGATCGGAGCAATATAGGGCAAGAGCACTACGCTTCGCACCAGGCCCCGAAGGGGAAACTCCTTGTTCAGGGCAAGGGCGACCACCACTCCAAGGAACGTGGTTCCCAATGTGGTCAAGACCACATAAAGCACCGTGGTACCCAAAGCCATCCTGAACTCACGATCACGAAGCACCTCACCATAATTGCCAAATCCCACAAAGGTACGCTGACCCGAATAGTCAAAGGCAAAGAGACTCAAGAACATGTTATAGAGAACCGGATAGAGGATGAGGACAAGAATTATCACTACCGAGGGAAGTACCAAACTCCACCCCAAGCGTTGTTCCTGTTGGGCTCGCGTCCCGAGTTTCCGCCTTCCTACACTATCAGTTGGGCTTTGTTGCATACCATACCCCTAAAACGTTATGAGATTCATCGAGTGATGAGGGGGAGAGATTCCTCCCCCTCCCTGAATACCTATTGCTGCATGATCTTGTGCATTTCTCTTTCTGCCCAAGCCATTGCCGTGTCGATAGGCATCTTTTCCTGGGTAATCTTATAGAGCATCTGGGGGATAATCATCTTTGAGGTGATCTCACTTGCAGCCTCTATGCGCTTGCCTTCCACAATGCTGAATGTCTGCACATTCTCAAGCCCATCGATGATGTCAGCCATCTTCTGTGAACCATACCGCTTGAACAGCCCTTGAGGATCATTCTGGAAACGTGCATTGGTTGCGATCTCCTTAAGCATGGGATTCATCCCACCAGGGGCCATATGCAGGAAGGTTATGTAGGCATTCGGCGTATACAGATACTGAAGGAACTTCTTTGCAGCAGCGGTCTCTTCTGGGGTGCTCTGATTGAAGAGTCCAAAGGAAACGACAGTACCATACCCTGCAGGAACTTTCTTGTTCATGATCGAGGAAACTTCAGTCTTGCCCACAAGGTCAGGGTCAAAACTTGAGCCCTTCAGATCAGAGAAATATTCGCTGGTAAGTGAGCCTGCAGCTGCTTCCTGGACTGCAAGATCATCCATGATGTAGGTCGAGTAGAAGAACTGCGCCATCTTGCCCTGCAGATAGTAATCACGGGCCCTCCACGTCTGTGGCCCTGGAGGATTGTACTTGGCAAGTTCGGCATAGAAGGCCACAGCCTCTCTCATCTGGGGTGAATTGAAGACCAGTTCTCCCTTGCCATTGAACAGGGCTGCCCCATTGGACATGGCAATCGGGGTGAAACACTGCTCGGTATAGGCTTCAGGCAGGGTTCCCACCAGGATTCCATACTGGTTGATCTCAGGTCTGTAGAAACGCTTTGCAGCAGCCAATACAGCATCCCAGGTATCTGGTGCTCTCAGGCCTTCACGTTCGAACCAGTCACTGCGATACCAGATACCTTGGATCCAACCATGGTAGGGAAGCGCGTAATACTGGCCCTTTCCACTGGTCTCCAGAACTTTCAACGGTCCTCCATAGAAACGATCGACACCGATTGTCTTGATGACATCGGTCGCACTCTGAATGTCAAGCATATCCTGGGCACCAAACGAGACCGCTGTCTCAGCTGGCCCTTCAAATAGGGCGGGAAGGGATCCTGTCGCCTTGGCTGTCTGGGCCTGGGTTGCAAGATCATTCTCATCAACAGGTATCAGATTGATGCTGATATTCGGATTCAATGCCATGAAAGTGTCGATCAACACCTGGATGGTTGCCATACGATCCGATTGTGTTTCCGTGGTCCAAAACTCAATCGCCACAGGTTTTTCCGCTACCGCTTCAGTTTGGCCCTGAGCAAACAGGGTACCTACCGATACCAACAGCAGACCAATAATTAGCACTACTCCCTTTTTCATACGTTTCTCCTTTTTTTGAATCAACCCATCTTTACAACAGGGTCCATCATCCAAAACGTTTTGGATACAGTGAAACTATAATCCGAAACGTTTTGGAAGTCAAGAAAAGAAAAGTAAAGTGAAGTAACAGCAACATACGCCAGACCAGACAAAAGAACGACCGTACCCCCCCCATAATGCAATCTGTCTCTCATACCTTCCTCATATCCCTCTTTTTTTATCTATAGATATTGACCAAGAGAAAAACAAAGCATATATTTGTTTTAAGCAACAATTGCTTATATAAACTATTAAGGACATGTCCATGATCGACCTATGCGCCATCAGAAAACTGCAGACCTCTCTTCGAGCGTTTGAAAAACACCTGAAAGAGGAGACAGGGCTCTCCTTCAATGACGCCCTTCTCCTATGTGCTGTGAACAAGGGAATAACCGAGCCGGGGTTGCTTGCAATCGAGCTCGAACTCTCCCCTTCACGCCTTACCCGTATTCTCGACAGCCTCGAGATCCGTAACCTCACCAAGAGAGAACTATCCTCCCTAGACCGGAGAAGTATGCTGGTTACCCTCACAGACAAGGGCAAGCAGATGGTAGAACAATACAGCTGTAGCGGGATAACGCTGCCTACAGACTTGGCTTTCACCCAGAACTGAACCCTTAGGAGGGCTTTATGGCACGATACCTAATCGTTGGAGGAGTAGCAGGAGGAGCCGGAACTGCTGCCAGACTCAGAAGACGCGACGAAAAAGCGGAGATCATCATGTTTGAACGTGGTGAATACATCAGTTATGCAAACTGCGGTCTGCCCTACTATGCAGGCAACGTCATCACCGAGCGTTCCCGCCTGTTTGTCATGACCCCCGAGAAGTTCAAGGAGACCCTGGACGTAGAAGCCCGTGTGCTCTCTGAAGTTGTCTCCATCAACCGAAAGGAAAAATCCATCCACATACGGAACCTGAAAGACAACAGTGAGTATGACGAGCGTTATGATACGCTCATCCTCAGCCCCGGCGCATCTCCCATCAAGCCACCAATTCCCGGCATAGACCACCCCTCCATCATGTCACTGCGCTCAGTCTCTGACATCGATATGATCAAGGAGAAGATCGACGGACCTTCCACCAAACGCGCTGTTGTCGTAGGTGGTGGCTTCATCGGCCTGGAAATGGCAGAGAACCTCAAGGAACGTGGCCTGGAGGTCTCTGTTGTTGAGGCCCTCGAACAGGTTATGAACATCATCGACTATGACCTGGCAGCAGAGGTTCAGCAGCACCTGCGTTCAAAAGGGGTCAACCTCTACCTTCGTGACGGGGTAAAGGCCTTCGGAAAACATGGTTCCCTAGTCAGCGTCGAACTCTCCTCTGGAACCATCATAGATGCCGACATAGTCATCCTATCCATCGGAGTACGACCTGATACCGCCTTTCTCAAGGAAGCGGGAATAGAGCTTGCACAGAATGGCTCTATTAAGGTCGATGAGTTCTTCACCACCAATGACAAGCATATCAGAGCCGTTGGCGATGCCATTGAATTTGCAAGCCCCCTGACCAAACTTCCTATGACCATCCCCTTGGCAGGGCCTGCAAACAAGCAGGCACGCCTGTGCGCAGACAACATCATCGACGGGGATACAAGGCCCTACGGCGGAACGATAGCCACCAGCATAGCAAAGATATTTGAGATGACCGTGGCGTCAACAGGCCTTACAGAAAAAGGGCTCAAACGAGCAGATATTCCCTATAAGGCAGCGGTAACCCATGCTGCTAGCCATGCCGGATACTACCCCAATGCCAGTCAGATAACACTCAAGATCCTTTACCACCCCGAAACAGGAAAGCTATGGGGAGCACAGGCGGTTGGCTATGACGGCATAGACAAGAGAGTCGATGTCATCTCTGCCTTCATCGGAAAGGAAGGGACCATAGCAGACCTTGCCGAATTCGAACAGGCATATGCTCCACCCTTCTCCAGCGCAAAGGACCCCACCAACATGGTAGGCTTCATTGCAGAGAACGTGTTGAACGGATACTCACATACCATAACCTGGGAAGAGGCGGAGGCATTGCGCAAAGAAGGTGCCTTCATCCTCGATGTGCGCAGTCTGGAGGAGTATGAGTTGGGGAGCATGGAAGGCTCCCACCTCATCCCCAACATCGACCTGCGCGACAGGCTCGAAGAGGTTCCCAAGGACAGGAAGATTGTAGTCTACTGTGCTATCGGACTCCGAGGGTATCTTGCAGAGAGGATACTGCGGCAGAATGGCTATACGGATGTCTTCAACCTCACCGGTGGGCTGAAGACCTATGACGTGGCGATGCGCGAGCGTGAACTTCTGGAAAACAAGGAACTGCAGAAGATACTGATCCAAAAGAACGTCAACGTCCTAAACGAAGACGGCAGCTTCAGAAAGAGCGCAGTCAACAAGATCTTCAAGATCGATGCCTGCGGCCTGCAGTGCCCGGGTCCCATCATCCGCCTGAAAAAGGAGATCGACCATCTCGAACAGGGGGATCGGATCGTCATCAAGGCCTCAGACCCGGGCTTTGGCGTCGATGTCCAGTCCTGGTGTGATCTGACCGGCAACGAATTGGTCTCACTGAACACCACAGCAGGTATCATCGAAGCGGTCGTGGGCAAGGGAGATCCCTCCATCTGCTCGGTTCCCGATTCCTTTGGCAACAAGCCCGCCATCTGTGACCCGGAAAATGGGGCGACCATGATCGTATTCTCCAATGATCTGGACAAGGCTCTCGCTACCTTTGTCCTGGCAAACGGGGCTGCGGCGACAGGAAAGGATGTAACTTTGTTCTTCACCTTCTGGGGCCTGTCTGTCTTGCGCAAAAAGCCTGAGAAACATGTAAAAAAGGATCTAATGGGCAAAATGTTCGGCGCAATGCTTCCCAATGGGATGGATAGTCTCGCCCTCTCCTCCATGAATATGGCAGGGATGGGTGCCGCAATGATGAAGGGGCGCATGAAGAAGAAGCATGTGGATCAGGTCAGGCAGATGTATGAGGATGCCAAAAAGGCCGGAGTACGCATGATAGCATGCCAGATGTCGATGGACATCATGGGCATAACACGTGAGGAGCTGCTCGAAGGCGTTGAGATCGGCGGAGTCGCAACCTATATGGGAGCCGCTTCAAAGAGCAAGGTCAACCTGTTTATCTAAACACAAGGCCCACGCTCAATAGTGAGGCGGTCTTTCCTGATCAGGGAGGCCGTCCTCACCATTTTCGACCAGAGCAGTAACACGCCTCTCCAGTTTTTCCAAACGGTTGAGCAAGATGGCTATCTCCTGGGCCTGGCCACTGACCACAGCATCCAAGGCAAGGATCGTCTCTTCCGCATACGCAAGTTTTATCTCAAGTTTCGTCAGACGTTCTTCCATAGTAACCTCTCTTATACCATCATACTATCACGGGTAGGGAGGTAGTTCAATGTGCTATTATTGGTGTTCCTTCATAAGCTCTTTTTGACTATTATTTGTTGCAAAACCCTTGAATATGTGAATATTCATGGTATACTGACATGAATTTTGTTGCAGAATGGTGCAAAAAAGAGGTATCCATGAAAGGCGAACGTGTTGCACAGCTTGAGCTGCTCCTACATTCTCATCCTGAAGGTCTCAGACGGGCGGAGATCGCTCGGCGCCTGGGAGTCCATCGTTCTACCATCAGCAGGTACGTGGACGAACTAAAACAATATATTGACATCTACGAGGAGAACAACCTCATCAAGATCAAGCCACATGAAGGGGATGAGAACATCGCCCTCAGTGTCTATGAAAGTCTCGCCTTCAACCTCTCTGCAGAGGTCCTGGCCTCTACAAGTGAATTCCAGAACCCCCACCTTGCCTCCGGCTTACGCAAACTGGCTATGAACATGCGCTCCTATGCCCCGAAGATTAGCGACAATGTCATCAACCTAGCCGAACAGATCGACAAGCAGGTGCAGCAGAAAAAGGAGAGCAGCAAGTTCAACACCATCCTGGAAGTCCTCATTGACTCCTGGGTATCAGGTCGCATCGTACGTGTCATCCAGAGCCTGAAAGGCTTCGACCCCATTGAGACAGAACTCGCACCCTACTTCATTGGATTCAGGGAGGAAGACAGTGGCGGCAGACACCCCATCAGCGTGACAGGAAGGCTTCGCCACACAACAGAGATCATAACCATAGACATCAGCACCATCACCAGCGCTACCATCCTGGATGAGACCTACACCATCCCGGACAACCTGAAACCTTTTAAATTCCAAGAGGCCGAAGAACGCTATGAGAGTCTGGATATGATCCCCCTCAGCCTCAAGCTGAAGGAGCGATCTGCAATGAACGTCTTCAGGTCGGTCGTCCATGGGACGCCGGTATTTTCCAAGAGTACCGACGGATCGCTGATCTGCAATATGGATGTGGAGAACTCAATAGAGCTCTATCTCAGGATCATACAGTGCGGTGATTCTGTGGAGATTCTCTCTCCTGAGAGCTTCAAAAAGAAGTTTTGCAAGATGCTTACCAAGATACTTGCCCTCTATCAATAATATTTTTCTTGCCCCATTGGGCATTTATCGCTATGCTAGTCCTTAGGAGGAAACAACTATGCAAGAATACGAATGCGACCTTTGTGGTTATGTGTATGATCCCACAGTAGGTGATCCCGACAATGGTGTGAAGCCCGGTACTGCCTTTGAAGATATTCCAGAAGATTGGGTCTGCCCTCTCTGTGGAGCTCCTAAGTCGGATTTTTCACCACGTAGCTAATCACTACAGAAATGTTGATAAAACGGGACTGCTTGGCAGACCCGTTTTTTCTTGGTTTCCCTTTTCCTATCATCTTCCTAGCCTTTTTGTTTCTTCAGTCCCCACCTCCACTTGCCCTCCTTTCTCAGGGTTAATAATCCTTGAATATTTGCTTGGTTTCCAATGATTCCCTTTGCCTATTGCTAACCATTCGTGATATGCTTACCCATCGTGAAGATGCAGAATCAACATAGCCAAACTATCCTGATCGCTGATGCAAATACCCAGAACCGCAAAGCCCTCTTTGCACAGCTTTCCGGGGAATATACCACCCTCGAGGCAGATCATGGCCTGCAGGTACTCCAGATATTGGAGACACAATCTGTCGGAGCCATCCTCTACGAATACACACTCCCTGGCATCAATGCCAAAGAATTCCTCACCCTTAGGCAGAACAGCCCTTTACTGGCGACAATTCCCATTTTTGTCTTTGCCGACCAGAAGGAAACGGATCACCTGACAGACGGCAAACCTACATCCTTACTTTTCAGACCATATGACCCGAAAGTTCTGAAGGATCGAATACAGAGTGTCATCCGTCCGAAAGGATTCCAGTCAGGCTTTTCCATGAAAACACAAGCCATCAGCGATGAGCTCTCGTTATGGAGCGTCAACGCCAGTGCTCTGCAAAGTGGTTTCGCCCTCTATGCATACAAACAGGAAAAGAGTACGCCCATCTATGTCGATAAGGGGTTCCTCACCCTTGGGGGTGTGGAGACCCTAGACGAGTTCAAGGAGAAATATCCTGACATCGACATGTTCATAAAGGAGGAAAATCTTGCCTCGTTCAATGATAATGTTCGCACAGCCATGGCCAACCACTCCTCCTTCTCTTTCTCCATTGAAATGAAACCAAATGCAAACCATGGATCAGAGCTCTTCTTTTATGCCTCCTGGATCCCTTATGCAAGTCTGGAAGACCCTGTTTTCATCGTCATGGTGCTTGACTCCACCCAGCTCATAGAGAACCAGAGACAGCTTTTCTCCCTAATCGAACGTGACACACTTACGGGAATCTACAACCAGGATACCTTTTTCCGAAAGACAGAAATACTGCTCAAGAACAAGAAAGACATTCCCCACCTCTTCATCCGTTGGAACATTGAGCGTTTCAAGACAGTCAACGACCTTTTTGGGAACTCTGCAGGAAATGCAGTTCTCAAATGCCTTGGAGAAACCTTCACGAAACTCATTGGAGACCAGGGCACCTATGGGCGTCTCTATTCAGACCAATTTGCCCTCTGCATACCCAAGGAAGGATTCGATCCAACTCGTTTTGCCAAGGAGACGCAAAGGCACCTCAAGGCGAACAACCTGAGAGCAAATATCCATTCTGTCTTTGGGATCTACGAGATAGTTGATCCCACCATTCCGGTCTCTTTGATGAGTGACCGTGCAAATATGGCACTCAATACGGCTAAAGGAAACTACCAGAGGCCCTATGCCTACTATACTGACACCCTGAGAAAAAAACTGCTCAAGGAGCAGGCTATCGTAAACGAGATGCGCAACGCCCTCGACCTTGGGCAGTTCCAGATCTTCCTCCAGCCATTTTTCAGCATCACTGAAAACCGTTTTATCGGAGCCGAAGCCCTGGTACGATGGATCCACCCCGAACGTGGGCTTATAGGACCAGATGACTTTGTGCCTATCTTTGAGGAAAACGGCTTCATCATCCCCCTTGATGACCATATCATCGAACAGGTTTGCCTCCTACAACGCAGGATCCTCGATGAGGGCAGGCCTACCGTACCCATATCTGTAAATCTCTCACGCTCTGATTTCTATAACCAGGATCTGGCAGAGAATATCATAGAGAAGGCAAAACGCTACGCCATACCTCACTCTCTTCTGATGTTTGAGATCACCGAGAGCGTATATTCAGACAACCCCAAGGAGTTGCTGAAGGTAATGCGCACACTCCAGGACGAGGACTTCCTTATCCTTATGGATGACTTTGGTTCTGGGTACTCCTCCTTGAACGTCCTCAAGGATGTCCCCATCGATATCCTCAAGCTTGACAGCATGTTCTCTGAAGAGATAGGGAGATCAGAAAGGGCAGAAAACATCATCAGAAGCATAGTGAACATGGCTTCCCTGTTGGGCCTTCCCCTTATCATCGAAGGTATCGAGAGAAGAGATCAGGTTGACTTCTACAAGCTGCTTGGGTGTAATACCCTCCAAGGGTTCTATTTCAGCAGGCCCCTACCGGTCGAACAGTTCCTCACCTTGGACATGGTCCATAACCGCCCTTGCTTCATCACCGACCATTTCTTCCAGCACATGGGCCCTTTCTCCCTTTCCAAACTACAGTCGACAGTGCTCAAGGCCCTGTTCGACGAGATCTACCTCTTCGACTACACGGAAGACCGATACCAGCAGCTCTATAACAACCCTCTCCTCTCCTCCCCCTCCTTCCCAAGCCAGGGAAGCCTCTCCTCCTTCCTTGACCTCATTGAGGATAAGCGTATCCTTGTTCAGGACAGGGAGAGCTTCCACCTCTTTACCCAAGGCGAACAGGCCAAAGAGCCTCCTGTAGACCATGAAGTCCTCAAAGAGCGATTTGGCTGGATCGACAGCAAAGGCGAACAGAAGACAGGGAATTGGCTCTTGATCAACCTGGACAACCCGTCAAACAAGGCCATGGTCCTCTGCTGCATCAAATCCGTCGATGCGGGATGTGAAGCGGAGGGAGAGCATTGCTCGTACAAGATCCGCTACGCAATGATAGAGAAGCTAGCAAACACTAAGGTGATGGAGTGGGACATCAGGCAGGATATCCTCTACAAGAGCCCTAACTTGGAGTTGCTCCAACTGGGAAAGATATCCCCCAAGGCTCTCATAGAAAAACAGTACTGCACCCCCTTCATCCATGAAGAGGACCTTTCCTCATTTGAAGGGTGCGTCACCAGGGCTCTTGAAAAACCCAAACAGAGCGGAACCACAGTTCGTCTCAGGTTGCTCAATGGAGAGTATCGTTGGTACAACATACAGATGTATGTGATGGAAAACCAAAGGATCGTCGCCTCCCTACTTGATGTCGATACCAAGATGCGCATGAGTGAACAGGTACGATCATCAAGAAGGAAGATAGATTTTCTGACAAACAACTCCCCATGGGGAATTGTGATGGGCTACCTATCAACAGAGGGTTCTATAGTAACGACATTCCACAACTCCGTATTCTTTGAGCTACTGGGCTATTCCCGTACCGAGTACGAGGCTCTGGGCATAGATTACTTTGCAATGCTTCAAGAAAGGGAGGTCCAGTCGCTTGTCTCTTCCATACGGACCAAGCAGGATTTTTCCCGCACCCTGCATATAAGGAAAAAAGACGGTACAGGATCAAGCGTACAAATATCTGTGATATTTTCTCCGGTTGACCAGGTAAGGAAAGAGTTCATCGTCTATATCCTTGAACTCGAGCAAGAAATGTCGGAGGCAAGCCAAGAGAGTAATCCTAAACAGATCCTTGCCAATGAAGAGGGGCGACCATCTGGACTAGAGACCCACCGCAAAAAGAAAAACTCGGGACACTTCACCTTCGATTTCTAACAACCAACGAAACGATTATGCAAAGGGAAAGCCAAGGAACATGAATAAGTACCCTGTATAGGATACAATCACCCAAAGGAGAGAAACATACCATGCCAATACTCAAAGAGATTGCAATGCGAAGAGCCAAGAGAGCCCTTGCTACCACACCCATTGCAGAAGAAATCCTGCTCCGCCTTGCAGAGGCCGCACATATGGCTCCTTCAAGCTTGAACAGCCAGCCTTGGCGCATGATCACTGTACGAGAGCCAAAAGCCCTGAACATGCTCAAGGAAACACTCGCCCCTGGCAACTACTGGGCAAGGAAAGCACCAGCCATTACAGCCTTTGTCACCAATCCAGAGTGGGGACTCAAGCTGGGAGATGTTACCTATACCCCCTTCGAGCTGGGGATGGCCGCCATGGCCTACCAGATGCAAGCTGTAGCAGAGGGTCTGTATGTCCATCCAATTGCCGGCTACAATGCAATAGAAGCCAAAGAAGCGCTTGGACTCAGACCGGAAGATACCCTGCAGACATTGGTCATCCTAGGCTATCCTGGTGACGAAAAGGAATTGAATGAGAAGCATCTGGAGAGTGAAAACAGCCCAAGAAGCCGGAAAGACCTTGAGGAAGTTGCTTGTTTCGACCGGTGGGATGATCGCTTGGTTCCCAAACCTAAGAAGTAGGGTACCGAGGCAAACTGGGAGACAGACCCATACCAACTATCAATACCAGTGAGAAGTGACAACCGTTCCAGAAAAGTTGAGATACTGATACATGTAGGAAAGTATCCCGGTAATCTATTAGGAACCCATGGAAAGAAATCTGGTATGGCCATGAGAGCAAATTGCATAGCAGGCACTTCAGCTGTCACAGCTGTATGATGCATGCAAGCTCGGAATCTCACGTTTTTTTCTCTTGCTGTTGGGAATCCGACCCAGTGGGTCAGTCCTGTTAGGCATTGGCGGTTTGTCCTTATTTGGTCTTTCCCAGACGCTGCAGGGCATCACCTGTTAGGCGATAGGTGGACCACCCATCCATGGAAACGGCACCCAGACGCTTGTAGAAGTCGATGCTCATCTTGTTCCAATCGAGGCATACCCACTCCACCCTTGCGCAACCCTCTTGAACAGCTAGGGATGCGATATGCTCGATAAGTGCCTTGCCATACCCTTTGCCCCGAAAGGGCCGTTGGATGAAGAGATCCTCAATGTAGAGGCCACATCTCCCCTCCCAGGTTGAGTTGTTGTAGAAGTAGAGGGCGAAGCCTACAGGCTTCTCGTATTCACAGCAGAACAGTACTATTGCTTTCTTTTCTTCAAAAAGCCACCTGTTCATTGTCTCAAGTGTAGCTACAACTTCCTGCTCCAGATTCTCATACTCGGCCAACTCTACGATAAAGGAGAGGATCTGTGGCAGTTCCTCTCGTCTTGCTTGTCTTATGGTCATCACTGTAGGTGTACGATCTCCTTCTCAATAACTTTGTGCAGCCGCTCCTCCTCTGTTACGATAACCTCGCTCTCCTTGAGGAAGGTACTGCCCATCATGGCTGCAAACAATAGAGCGGCAAGGCCTGAGAGTAGTTGCCCTGAATACTGGCCGCGGCTTAGCAAGGAAAAGATAAGCAGTATGGCCCCACTTGCCTGGGAAAAGAGCAGCAGCATTGCCTGGATGATCTCCTCTGAGATACCGAGACCGAGCTCGGCTGCGTATTGGCTTCCGATCGGAATGGAGCTGAGTAGGCAAAAGCCTATAATGAACGCACCGACCAGGCCGAAAATATTGCTGCTCAGGAAGAGGGCTCCCAACTCCTTGCTGAATACCAAGAGGAGAATCCCAGGAATGGAACAGACATTGCAGAATACAAAAAAAGCTTTTCGCTTTCTCCACCTGTCAGAGAGGGAAGGAAGCAATACAGCCCCTATCATACCTCCTATGAGCAATACGATACCAAGCCTCCCATCAGAATCTGGGAACTCCAATACTTCACTTATGGCATCGATCTTTACCAAGAGGGTCATCAGGACACCCCACCCCACAGCAAAAATGATCATAAGTCCCCTCAATGAAGATATCCTGTTGATAGCCTTGAAGGACCTGAGAAACGAGACATCCTCTTCTCGATCCAATACAGAAGAGGGGGTCGGTGGGTTTTCCCGAATGAGGAAAGCCGATGCAAGGGCAAAGACCGAACAGATGATGGCATAGGTTCCCATCATCTCCTCAAACCCTGTTCCGTAGCTGGGTGAACCGGCCTTGGCAACAACCATCAGAGGAGAAAGGAACATGACAATGCCTAACGAGAGATACTGGGCAGCGGATGCCATACCCACTGCCATTCCCCGTTCGCGTATGGGAAACCAGCGTGACACTATCTCGGTGATGCTGTTGAGCACCAATGCCTGGGCCAAAGCCAGGATAATCTGGCAAAAGAGCACGACAGGGAAATTTGCAAGGTATACCCACTTGCCGACAGATCCGAAGATAATCATACCGGCGGCAATACGGGTGCTTACTGTCACCCCTAGGCGGTGGATCACATAGGAAGCGGGAATGCTTGCTATGACAAATATGATCAGATAGGCAAGCGAGAGCAACTCCACCGGGTTGGAAAACCTGGGGGATATCTGGTCTTGGTAATACAGGTTTGCAACCCTACCGACAGGAGCCATGTTCATCCACTGCAACTCCACTGAGAGTATCAGAGCCGTAAGGGCCAAGAGGATGAGCCATCGGTAGCGGTATGCCTTTACACTTTTCATATCTGCAATGATAGGGTAAAAATCCAAATTTGTATATTGCCGTTCACAGTATCTCTGTTTGCATCTTCTCTGTTTCAATTTTTTCTCCTTGCTCTGTTTCTGGTTTCTCTCTTTGCTTTTTATGTGGGCTATTGCTATACTCATCGCATGAATGAAACCTTACAGACATTACAACACAGGCGTTCTGTTCGCGCATTTAGCGATATGGCGCTGACAGAAGAAGAGGTCTCCCTGATAAAGGAAGCGACCCTCAGGGCCCCTACTGCTGGGAATATGGCCCTGTACTCAGTGATAGAAGTGCATGACCAAACGAAGAGGGAGCAGCTTGCCAAGCTTTGCGATAATCAGCCTATGATAGCAAAGGCTCCCTTGGTATGGGTCTTCCTTGCAGATATCCAGAAGTGGGTTAACTACTTCATGCTCGGAGGATCTCGGGAGAAGGGAGAGAAAGAGGAGCTGGCAACATGGCGAGACCCGGGTCTTGGGGATCTTCATCTCTGTATGCAGGATGCCATCATCGCAGCACAGAACTCTGTGGTGGCCGCCGAATCCCTTGGGATTGGCTCCTGCTATATTGGGGACGTGATCGAAAACTTTGAACAAGTCAGAGACCTACTCCAACTTGATCAATACACCATCCCAGCCTGTATGCTGATTTTCGGCAAACCTAAAAATGAACCAATGGGAAAGCAGACCCCACGATGTCCCCAAGAGGCAGTATTCATGCAGGACACCTATCAAAGTCTTACTTTGGAGCAGTTGCGATATGCTTTTTCTGAACATGAACAGAGAAGGAGAGATGCTAAGATACTTCCCTTCAACAATACAGGAAGTATTGCAGACCACTACTACTTCAAGAAGCATACCAGCTCCTTTATGGAGGAGATGAACCGCTCAACAAAGGTCATGTTCGACCACTGGTGTAAAAAGTAATCTGCTTGCGCCCTACCTCATTTCATACTACCATTAGGGCTATGGCTTATACGATTTTATTAGTCGATGATGAGAGTGCTGTAAGGGAGGGAATACGCACACGTACCCCTTGGGAGCGCTATAACTTCAGGGTGGTGGGAGAAGCCGGAAACGGCATCGAAGCCCTCGAGATGATAGAGGAACTCCACCCTGATGTTGTCATCACCGACATTAAGATGCCCTATCTCGATGGCATGGAGCTCATCAAGGAGATCCGTTCTTCACACCCTCCTGTCACCATCATCATTATCAGTGGCTATGATGAGTTTACCTATGCCCAGCAGGCTATCCGCTACGATGTCAGCGAGTATGTGCTCAAGCCTGTCACCAGCGAGGACATCTGCAACCTGCTCGAACGTACGGCAAAACGATTGGATGAGGACATTATCCGGATACAAGACCAGAACAGGCTCCAGAATGTCTATAACCAGGCCCTTCCCCTCATCAGGGAGAAGTTCCTGGTCTCCCTGCTTACCCCTGTTCACCAGATACCCAATGCAAGCCTCATCGCCAAGGCAAAAGACTATGGCTTCAACCTAGAAGGGGATGAGTTCATTGTTGCTACCTTTGAGACTGACCATGATGAGCAGGATGACCCTTTGGAAGCAATAGCACTGTTGGAAGTCACCTTGGATGTCTTGCAGAAGGAAGGGAGCGACATCGTCTTCCAATTTGAGAACCAGATAGTCATCATTTTCACGGCAAACAGCCATGGTGAAGGACAGTACGACTCGCTCTTCCGAAAACAGACTTTCAGGAAAGTCGAACAGCTGCAGGCCTATCTGGAAAAGTACTTCCCCTTCTCAATTGTCATCGGAATCGGAAACCTCGCCCATGTTCCCTCGGCCATAGCACAGTCCTATCGGCAGGCCCTGGAAGCCTTGAATTACAGCTCCTTCTACCCGGAACAGAAAATCCTGGTCATCAGTGACTTGGAAAAACCCGATACCAAAGAGGATAAGAGTCATCTGCAGGGTCTGTTAAGCGACGTCATCATTACAGTGAAGATGGGAACTGAGGAACAGGTGGTGGAGAGCGTAAACAACCTCTTTGGAGAGAAGGCTGCAGCCCTTACCTTTGAAGGGTTGCAAGCCTTCCTTCTTGAACTGAGCTCTTCCTTGAATGCATTGGCGGAGAGTTATGACTATACCCTCTTCCACCTTGGCAGTGATGGGGATTCACGGACTTTTTTCAACGACCTTGGAAGTCTGAACACCTTGGGAAAAGCCCGACGCTGGCTTACCAAAGTCGCCCTTTCCATACGCACTGCCATCAGCGGTCAACGGGAAAACTCACACATACAGTTTATACAGGAAGCAAAATCCCTTATAGCCAAGCACTTCACTGAGGCAGGCTTCGGTCTCGACCAGGTGTGCGAAATGATCGGGGTAAGCCCATCCTACTTCAGCTCCACCTTCAAGCGCGAGATGGGCATCTCCTTTGTACAGTACCTGACCACCATACGTATGGACCGTGCAAAGGAGCTGTTGGTAAAATCAGAGGGAAAGACCTATGAGATAGCACAGGCGGTCGGGTTTACCGAACCCAACTACTTCAGTTTCTGCTTCAAACGGCATGAAGGTGTATCCCCTTCACAGTACCGACAGGCAAACAGGTAGCGCATGACAAGGAAAATACAAAACCTAAGCATCAAGACTATCGTGACCATAGCCATTGCTGTGGTCTCGATCTCCTTTACCCTTATCGTATCGGCAATCCTTTTCTCTGAATTCTCCTCTACCATCAAGAATAACGCCACCGTATCAACAAGGGAGATAGTAAGGCAGATTAACGCCAACCTCAGCTATTACATCAACGACATCGTCAGCATATCAGGCTATGCCAGGGACCTTTCAAAACAGATCAATGTGTTGGGAAAGGAAGAGGTCGAGGACAAGCTCAAGACAATTTTGGCAAGCAGGCAGGATATTGTATCCCTAGTCCTCTTTGATCTTGACGGGAATGCAATCCTCTCTACCACCGAAGCTTCGTTCAGGGATCCTAGGGAGATAACAGCCCAAAAATGGTTTTCCCGAACCCTTGGAGGAGAAGGGAACTTTTACTTTACCGGGCCCCATGTGCAACAGCTCAGCACCAGTGCATACCCATGGGTAATTACCTATAGTCAGCAGATAAGCTATGCAGAAAATGATGGGGAGATCGCACAGGGTCTCCTGCTCGTCGATATGAACTTCTCAGCTGTCAGCGAGCTTGCAAAAAATGCCAAGTTGGGTTCGACTGGATATGTCTACTTTATCGACAACAACAACAAGATCGTCTACCACCCACTGCAACAGCTCATCAACTCCAATATCTTCAACGAAGACCTGGAGGCTGTAGAGGACCATATCTTTGGAACCTTCACCAATACCTTTGAAGGGAGGCAGCGACTGGTCATCATTGATACGGTTAACAATGCACGATGGAGAATTGTCGGTGTTGCGTTTATGGATGAACTGATGAGCGGACTCAACCAGTTCACCACTGTCATGGCCCTGATCCTCATCCTCTGTATCATCATCACCATCTTTTTGGCAAGGTATGTGTCCGCCTGGATAAGCAGGCCCATCAAGGAGCTGGAGCGACTGATGCTCTCTGTAGAGCGTGGTGACTTCTCAGAGCCTCCCACTGTGAAGGGTAACCAAGAGGTTCTGGCCCTTTCCCAATCTTTTTCCATGATGATACTGCGAATCCGCGAGCTAATGGATGACATCGTAAAGTCGCAGGAGCTCAAGCGTAAGTTTGAACTTGATGCCCTGCAAGCTAAGATCAACCCCCACTTCCTGTACAACACCCTTGATTCAGTCGTCTGGATGGCCGAACAGAATGACAGCGAAGGGGTCATCCGCATGATATCAGCCCTTGCCAAGTTATTCAGGGTTTCCATCAGCAAGGGCCATGACATCATCACCATCAACGAAGAGCTTGAACATGTGCGCAACTACCTCATCATCCAGCAGATTCGTTACCAGGGCAAATTTGAATTCTCCATCCACGTGGAGGAGGGTATTGAAGAAGCGCCTACCATCAAGCTCATCGTACAGCCCATAGTGGAGAACGCAATATACCATGGCATCAAGTACCTGCAGGAGATGGGACAAATAGACATCAAGGTCTACCGAAGAAAACCTGGGGCAATAGTCCTGGAGGTCCGAGACAATGGTGTGGGTATTGATGAGGAGAAACTTACCAAGATCCTCTCCTTCAGCGGAACCCACTCACCCAAGGGCAATGGAATTGGAGTGCGTAATGTGCACCAGAGGGTACAGTTGTACTATGGTTCGGACTTTGGTCTGGAGATCTCCAGCGAGCTCGATGAAGGGACGCTGGTACGTATTGTGATCCCCGAGGGAGATCCAATACATCCCATTAAGGTGGTAAAGAGATGAACAGACAGCACACTATCATTCTTCTCATTCTCTTATTGGCCATCACGGCTCTAAGCGGGTGCTCTCGTCGTGATGAGAAACAGGATCCTTACCGCATAGCGGTCATCACCATGATGCAAGGGGGTGAGTTCTGGGGTGCTCTCAAGAACGGCGCTCGCAGTGCACGTACTGAGACAGGTGCAGTGCTGGAATTCTTTGCCCCGATCAACGAGTCAGATTATGATGCTCAGATAGCCTATGTAGAAGAAGCCATAGACCAGCATTTTGACGCGATAGTCCTCTCTCCCAGCCATACCACCCGTCTTGAGGATGTGGTTGCACAGGCAAGAGGCAAGGGTATCAAGGTTGTGCTTGCCGATACCCGTCTTGAGAAGAGTACTGGAGACTTCTTCATTACAGCCGATTACTATCAGGTGGGATTGGAAATGGCAAATCATGCGTTCTCCCTCTTTCCAGACGGAGAACCTATCAGAGCCCTTGTGATAGGGTCTCTTCCCAATTCAACGTCGATGACCAGTGTAGTAAGCGGCCTTGTCTCAGCTTTCAATGCACAACAAAACGCTGTAATAGCATATGCAACCTACAGTTTCACTGATGAGGCAATAGCAAAAGATATCACTGAGAACAGCCTTGGTAGTGACGGGGAGGTCAATGTAGTCTTTGCCTTGGAGGAAAACACCGCCCATGGGGTGGTGAATGCCCTTCCGGTAGGAAGGGATATCAGGCTCATCGCCTTTGGGACTACACAGTTTGAGGTTCAGCTCCTGGAAGAGGGTGTCATCGATACATTGGTTGTCATCAATAGCTTCAACCTTGGCTACCGTTCGGTGAAGGCGGCCATCGACCTGTTGAAGGGGGCAAAACCAATAGAGAAGATGGTCGATTACGCCTTGGTAACCAAGGACTCCATGTTCAGCGAGCAGCATCAGAGGCTGTTGTTCCAGACGCTTCTGTGAATAGCTGAAAGAGCATGAATGCTTTTCAGCTTGAGCTGCTTATTACCACCCAAAAGAGAACACTTTCTCCTTAACCCAAGCCCCAAATAGAAATACAAAAATAGTACAAAGACACGTAAGGGGCAGGAATTATTCCTGCCCCTTACGAGAGTTTCAAGCTATAGGACTAGTTTTTCTTTACATACTTGCGGATATCGAAAGATACTGCAGCTACGATGATCAGGCCCTTGATGATGTTCTGCCAGTAGGGATTCACACCGACAAAGGTCAAACCATAGTTGATGAAGGAGAAGATGACCACACCAGCGATAACACCACTGACTGTCCCGACGCCTCCGGTTGTCGATACACCACCTACAACACAGGATGCGATGGCATCGAGCTCATAGCCACTTCCATAGTTGTTGGTAGCCCCTCCGGTGCGAGCTGCTTCCAGTACGCCAGAGAGTGCAATAAGGAAGCCACATAGGCCAAAGATACCGACCAATGTCTTGGTAATGTTGATACCAGAGACTGCAGCAGCTTCGGGGTTTCCACCGACTGCATAGACGTTCTTTCCAAAGACGGTCTTGTTGAGCACTATCCAGACTATCAGGGAGACAAGGGCTGCAAATATGATTATCACCGGCATAAACCCTATGGAACCGGATCCCAGGTAGGTGAAATCAGCTCGGAGTCCGCCGATGGGCTGACTGTTGTTTGGAGGCATATTGAAGTAGATGGAGTTAACACCATAGATGATCAGCATGGAGCTGAGGGTTGCTATAAAGGCAGGGACCTTAAACTTTGCAACGATCATTCCATTAAGAATTCCAAAAAGGGTACCAGCAATAACTGCGATTAGGATCGGTATCAAGATGGGTATCTGCCCAAGCTCAGGATAGAAACGCCTCACATAGTCAGGAGTCTGCAGCATGGAAGCGGAGATGACGGCTGCCAGTCCAACCGTTCGTCCGCCACCGAGGTCTACACCACCGGTCAGGATGACAAACATCATGCCCAATGCCATGATAACCTTAGTCGAGCTCATCATCAGGACATCCCGCATGACCCTGACGCTCAATATTCTCGGATTGATAATGGCTATGACTATTACCAACAGCAAAAGGACAAGGAAAATGGCCTTTTCCATGACAAATTGCTTAACCGTTCTCTTACCCAATAGTGTATATACAAAACTATTTGTACTCATTGTATTCTCCCTCTAACCGACGTATTTTGTCGCCAGTTCCATAATTTCTTCCTGGTTTGTTTTCGTGCTGTCAACCGTACCTGCGACTCTTCCTTCACTCATCACTACGATCCTGTCGGTCATACCGATAAGTTCAGGCATCTCACTGCTTATCATGATAACGCCTTTGCCTTGTGCTGCGAGCTCACTCATGATGACGTAAATCTCATACTTGGCACCGACGTCAATACCTCTTGTGGGTTCATCTAGGATGAGGATGTCAGGGGTGGTGAGCAACCACCGGGCTATGAGAACCTTCTGTTGGTTTCCTCCGCTCAAACTCTTGATGAGTGTTTTAGCAGAAGGTGTCTTCACATCCAGTTCCTTGATACTTTTTTTGGTATCGACTGCCATCTTTCCGGAATTGAGCAACCCATTCTTATTGGTATAGGAGGAGATATTTGCGATGAGCAGGTTGTCCTGTACGGATAGTACGGGGAATATTCCCGTTGCGCGCCGTTCTTCAGTGAGGAGGGCCATTCCCAATTTCTTTCCCTCATAGGCATTGTTACAGGTTTTCTCTTTCCCATTTATATACAGCTTTCCCTCAGAATGAAGGCGAAGTCCGAAAAGAGCCTCCATAACTTCTGTCCGCTGGGCTCCTACAAGTCCGCCAATGCCCAAAATCTCACCCTTATGCAGGGTAAAGGAGACATCCTTGAAGCTACGGGGATTTGGGGATGTATAGTTGGCAACTCTCAACAGTTCAGTCCCGGGATTGCTTTTCCTAGGAGGGAACCGATGGGTGAGGTCTCTTCCTACCATTCGTTTGATGATCAGGGCAGTGGTGAGTTCTTTGGCTTCCCATGTTCCCACATACTTTCCATCTCGCATGATGGTTACCTCATCAGAGATCTTGAGGATCTCTTCCATCTTGTGGGATATGTAAATGATAGCTACCCCACGCGCCTTCAGTTCGCGGATGATGGTAAACAGGTGGTCAACTTCATTCTCTGTCAGCGAGGAACTTGGTTCATCCATGATGATGATCTTCGAGTCATAGGATACGGCTTTCGCAATCTCAACACTCTGGGCCTTGGAAACAGAAAGGGTCTTCAAAAGGTCTGTAGGCTTGATGGAGGTCAGGTTGAGATCTGCTAAAAGCTTCGCTGTCATGTCAAACATGGTTGCATGATCTATAAAAGGACTTTTCTCACCACCTTTTCGGGGAAATCTGCCAAGCCAGATATTTTCCATGACCGAACGGTAAGGGATAAGGTGGAGTTCCTGGTGAATCATCGAGATTCCCAGCTTCAAGGCCTCTTTTACATTATCAATCTTAACAGGCTGTTCGTTAAAGGAGATATCTCCCTCGTCCATGGTATACAGGCCGAACAGACACTTCATCAGTGTGGATTTTCCCGCACCGTTTTCACCCATCAATGCATGTACCGTTCCCGGTCTCACTTTTAGGGTGACATCGTCCAAAGCCTTCACACCGGGAAAGGATTTGGAGACATGGTTCATCTCTAGAATATACATTGTAATCCCTCAAGAGGCTGAAATGCCCCTTTTTGTCTGAAAAACCCCCTGGTCAGGCGTTCTGAACCAGAGGGTATTCGATAACCTAGCTATTCTTATTTGAACTGCTTGTAGTTGTCTTTGGTGACCTTCTGGTAAGGAACCCATACATACTTGTTATCGGTGATTGTGTAACCGATAGAAGCACTGGTAGGAGTCTTGCCCTTGGCAAGGTCATAGGAAAGCATGAATGTTGCACGGCCCTGGTTGACTGCGTCGTTGAGGACGGTTCCAAGGAGAGTGCCTTCTTCAAGAGCCTGGAGAGCAGGAGCGGTAGCATCAACACCTACGACGGGCATGAACTTGCCATCTTTGAAATAGCCAGCTGCCTTGAGGGCTTCGATTGCACCAAGAGCCATGTCGTCATTGTTAGCGAATACGGCTTCAATCTTGTCGCCCTGGCTAGCAATGAAAGCGGCCATTTTTTCCTGACCCTTAACACGATCCCACATGCCGGTATCTTCAGCAATCTTCTCAACCTTGATCCCATTGTCAGTCAGGCACTTGATGGAGTACTCGGTTCGGAGCTCTGCATCCTGGTGGCCAGGCTCGCCCTTGAGCATGACATACTGCAGTTTGCCGTCGCCATTTTTGTCCATCTTGGCTTTGTTTGCTTTCCAGTAGTCGGCAATGATCTGTCCACTCATTGTGCCGGACTCTTCAGCCTTTGCACCAACATAGTAGATCTTGTCCCATTTTGCCATGTCTTCAGCGAAAGGTTCGCGATTGAAGAACACTACAGGGATGTCGGCTTTCTTAGCCTTGTCGATGATAACACCAGCAGCAGAGCGATCAACAGGGTTGATCTGCATTGCATCCATGCCCTTGGTGATGAAAAGGTCGACCTTCTCATTCTGGGTTGCCTGGATGTTCATTGAGTCGACAACATCAACTCTTGCATCGGTTTTCTCATCAGCAGCAGCGATGATTGCATTCTTGACACCAGTCATGAATGTATCGTCGAACTTGTAGATTGCACTACCGATAGTCACAGTTCCAGCCTCTGCCTGACCCTGTGCAAAAACAGGAGTAGCAATGACGAGTGCCAAGCACAATACGATAAATACTTTTCTCATATAATCCTCCTAAATGGATTTTCTCTGTATGTAGTCTTGCACGGTCTTTTCAATCTTAACATGTAAAATTCTTCTAAGATTCTTAATAATTTTTGGATTATATGAAAAACTAATATACAAGATATCTGAACAATTTCCAGAATAACCAAATTATTTACTTGTATTGTAATATTATAGAACATAGAAAATACAGAGCTGATACAAATTGGGTAAATAATGACATGCTAATTCCATATCAATTCTATTGCAGTAGATAGGCATTAAAACTATAAGGAACCTTATGGAGACAGAAAAACCAAACAAACAGAAGGAAAGAACCAGGTGTCTTTCCTATGGTAAGCAATATAGGATTCTAAGGCCAGAATCAGCTGAGAGACCCACGTTTGGTCAATACTAGAAGACTCATTTACTCAACACCACAAAGCTTGCAAGTTCTCTACCCTGCTCTCTTTCAGGTAGGATTTTTTGAGATTTCCACACCTCATCTCGTAGTTCCCCACTACTACCTAGGGTTCGTTTGTTCCTGAAACTTATACCTCTATATAGTGATCTTTTACAGTCTGCTCCATGGCTGCAAGCTCCTCATCGGTCAGAAAACCAAAATACTCTGATCTCTTCTTTGCTGAAAGGCTACCATTGTTCTGCAGGCACAATTGGATAAACAGATTGATCAGACGGTCAGGCATATCAATGATATCCTGTAATGCCTTCTTGGTGTTATCATAGTTGGCCAAAAGGGTAAGCTCTTGTACAAGCTCTTCTTCGATCGTTTTGGCTACAAACTCAGACAAGGCTTCTGCTTGAGATGTCATATCCATATACTGATAATAGCATGCGCTATCACCTTCGACGGTCATTCGCCCTATTTCATCAAGTTTATAATCAATGAGCTGAAGCAAAGGCCTGGAGAAAGATTCCAATGATGCATCATAATCCGCTGGATTCTTAAGCATGACAGCCGAAACAGGAAACATGAGTCCGCGTGGCACCATGTTCCGCAGCGAAAGGATGTTGTGTATCAAAAATCGATGTATTCTTCCATTTCCATCCTCAAACGGGTGCAGAAATACAAAACCATAAGCTATAACCGCCGCATGAATGATTGGAGAAACATTTCCTGCTTTCATCCGATTATGGGAATCAATCAGAGCCTCCATCAAGCTTGGCAAATCATCCGGTTTCGGGCAGACATAATGGATAATCTCCTTTTGGTAGGCAACTGTCTGTCCCACATAATTCTGACTTACCCGATAGTCGCTATCTTTGAACCGAGGGTCAACGATACGGTTTTGAAGCTCTATCAGCCTTTCCTTTTCACAGAAGTCTTCCTTTTCGGCAAGTTCCAGAGATGCAATGAATTTTTCAGTGCGAGAAGCATTGGGCTTAATACTCTCAATTTCAAAAGATGATTTTGTCTCTTTATTGTAGAGGTAACTCAACGCCCGGCGAAGCAGTTCCGCCGGAAAGGAGCTGACAATATCCTCACACCTTTTTTTCAGGTTGGATGCATCCAGAATGGATAGATTCTCGGTTCTCCTGACAACAGGACAAAAACCTTGGGGACCAAGAAGATTATTGACAATACGATGGCGTGAGGATTTTTCCCCATCCTGAACTGTATAGTAATCATTTGCATCCAATGCACCAACATAGTTGCCGGTTTTCATGTCATCGAGAGGAAGTCGATTTCTAGTCAGAAATTCAAAGAAAAACCAAATCCTCCGAGCATATTTACCCGTTGGTTTTGATTTGATGTACTCGGTGAGCTCTACCTGAGAAACCTTTTCGAAAATTCGAGCCAGTAAAGCCAGATTTACTCCGTCATATTTAAGTGCAAATTCAAGATGGTCACCAACTGTATCTCCTGGCCAATATTGGGTTCTGAAAACCTCATCAACAAAGCCATCCTGAATCTTTTCAGAGTGAGTGGCCGTAGTGGAAACAGATGACCTGTGCCAGTTGGGCACTCCTGGGACTTCGAATTTTTCCAGCAACCAAGTGTAACCTACCGGGCGATGATGAAAAGCGTTTATTCCCATGGAAACCCTCACAAAAGTATTACTATTTTGTAAATATAGGTATAATTTATTTGTATGTCAATAAAATTGCTATTACGCATCATATAAGTGTAAAAATGATTACTATATCGATCAAAAAGGTGTAATTTGCAATGTATCAACAGTTTCACATATCAGTCTGTTAAAATAATTAAAAATAATAATATATATACAAATATCATTATATATTGTCTGCTTGAATTGATTCTGATAGTAGCATCAATTTGGCATTAACAAGCCAAAAGTATATCCAAACTACTAGTAGTTTGTAACACTTAAATATATACTTTTATAGATACTTGCAGTATCCTTCAAATTGGAGAACAATAAGGGAGGATACTGCCATGGCATATGCAAAGAGAACAATCAGGCTAAACAATGCTCAAAGGGAATACCTGCAAGGCTTCATCACCAAGGGAGTCAGGCCGGTTCAGGCTGTCAAACGTGCAAGGATTCTCTTGGAATGTGATACTTCTGGGGGAAGGCGACCAGATAAAGAGTCTGCAATCGCGGAGAAGGTTGGTGTAAGCATTCCTACGGTCAAGTCGGTGAAGAGAACCTTTCATGACCTGGGCAAGGATGTCGAGGCCGTGGTAAAACGTAAAGAGAGAGATAGAGGGCCCAGGGAGACAAAGATCACCGGCGATGTGGAAGCACATCTGATTGCATTGTGCTGCAGCCCAGCTCCCGAGGGATATGCCAGATGGACTGTCAGGCTGCTTGCCGAAAAGATGGTGGAATTGGATTACATCGATGAAATCTCCGCCATGTCGGTCTCTCGGACGCTAAAAAAAACTCGTTTAAGCCTCACCTGAAGCGGTGCTGGACCATCCCTGCCAAACAGAATGGTGACTTTGTGGCTGCAATGGAAGATGTCTTGGAACTGTATGCCCAGCCCTATGACAGCCTAAGACCGGTCCTGTGCATGGATGAAAAACCCTTGCAACTACTTTCACATAAAAGAAAAAGCATTCCAATGGAACGTGGAAAGCCGTTACGGGAGGACTCGGAGTACATCCGCAAAGGGACCTGCAGCATCTTCATGTTCAACGAACCTTTGGGCAAATATCGGTATGTTGATGCAAAGGAGCACAGGACAAAGGAAGACTGGGCCCGCCAAATCAAGCGGCTTGTTGATGAGGATTATCCCGACGTCGAGGTCATCCGTTTGGTAATGGACAACCTCAATACGCATAAGATTGGGTCACTGTACAATACCTTCCCTCCAGAAGAGGCATTACGTATTGCATCCAAACTGGAGATCCACTACACCCCAAAACATGGCAGCTGGTTGAATATGGCCGAATGCGAACTGGCTGCTTTGACATCCCAATGCATTGAAACAAGAAGATTACCTGATCTTGAAACAGTATGTAGGGAAGTATCAGCATGGGGTCGTGCGAGAAACTCAAACCAGAAGGGCATCGATTGGCACTTCAAAACCAGTGATGCCAGAACCAAACTTAAATGTCTGTACCCCGTAATAAAGGAATAGGTTTAAATGTTACGAGCTACTAGATGCCGCTTCACACCCAGAATGTACTCCCCAAAAAGCGAAATCAAGCTACTGTTTTAGTTAATCAAATCTTCATTGTCTTGCTATCTCCCGCAAGTATGACATATTCATACTTAAGAGAGCTACTATGCTAAAGACTCGTGATATCATCATGTATGAACTTAGAGAGTATGCTTCCCCCAAATGAAAGCTAACGCAGATGATAAAAAAGGGCGAAGTCATTCAGATAGTGCGCGGCGTTTACAGCACATCGAAAGATGATCCCTAAGCGCACATACGCGATAAAGTGTGCGGGATTTCGTCTCAATAAAGACAAGCGCTTTGATACCCCCTTTGGAAGATATAGCTTCCACTATCTGCCTGATGCTGTGTTCCCCCTAGCCCTTGAATCCGCTGAAGCGAATGGCTATGGGTTTCGACTTGCTACTAAAGAGAAGGCCCTGTGCGATACGCTGTATAAGATATGAGGTCTAAAGGGCGGGAAAGCAATTGATGATCTTCTATTTGCAGATCAAAGATTTGACGAGCATGATATCGAAAACTTGGAATGGAAGCTCATCAGTGACATTGTGCCTATGTATCACAGTACTACACTCAATTCTTTGTTAAACGGGAAAGAGAAGTAATAGCTTGGGATAGAGGGGATAGATGCCTCTGAAGCGTTGTGCCCTTCTTGAGTAGTTCATGCTGAAGGATAGTTGACCGTGGTACCTAAAATCTGTACTATTCATGTAGTGCTCCAATTCTTTGTGGTAAAAGTAATTATAGCACATAAGGGTTGCTTTTGCAACCCTTATTTTAATATAAACCCATATAATGTATGGAAATATAATAAAAATAAAGGAGCTGTTTCTCAGCCTGAATTTGTATCAGACTTTTGAAACAGCCCCTTTGTTAATACAATACTTTATAAGAACTTACGATCTTACATCAATGGACCAAGCTTCTCATAGAAGCTCATGCGATGCTTCGCATCAGCTTCTGCTTTCGCAAACAATGCTTCAGCATTTTCTGGGTTTGTCTTGTACAGTGATGTGTAACGCACCTCGCCCTTGATGAAGTCCTGATAAGATCCTGTTGCAGGTTTTGTATCCCAGGAGAATCTCTTACCCTCTTCAAGTGCAGGGTTGAAGCGATACAGAGGCCAGTAACCACTCTCGACAGCTTCCTTCATTGCAACCTGGCTATAACGCATGTTAATGCCGTGGTTGATACAAGGAGAGTAACAGAAGACGATCGAAGGGCCGTTCCATGCCACTGCTTCCTGAAGGGCCTTCTGAGCGTGATTCCTATTTGCTCCCAAAGAAATGGATGCAACATATGCGTGTCCGTAGACCATGCTCATGAAGCCCATATTCTTCTTGCCAATCTCCTTACCAGCGTTTGCAAACTTTGCAACTGCAGCAATGGGAGTAGCCTTGGAAGCCTGTCCACCAGTGTTTGAGTAGACTTCGGTATCGAGCACCAGGATGTTTACGTTCCTGCCGGAAGCAAGCACGTGGTCAACACCACCATAGCCGATATCATAAGCCCAACCATCACCACCGATGATAAAGACAACCTTGTCTGAGAAATAGTCCTTCAACTCTTCGATCTTTGCAAGCACTGCTTTCTGCTCAGGTGTCTTCGCAGCAGCGATTGCTTCAGGAAGAAGAGCCTGGACAGCTTTCTGGGCTTCGACAGATGCATCAGTTGACTCAGTCCACAGCTCAAGTGATTTCTCTATCGCAGCCTTGAGAGCGTCGGTCGTTCCGAGCTCAAAGAGCTGATTGATGTAGATCTTAAGCTGGTTTCTGTTTGAATCAACAGCAAGTCGCATCCCAAGCCCATACTCAGCATTATCTTCAAAGAGGCTATTGCCCCAAGCCGGACCGCGACCATCGCTCTGTTTTACAGTATAGGGAGTTGTTGGGAAGGTTCCGGAATAGATTGATGAACAACCAGTTGCGTTTGCTGCGATCATGCGGTCTCCGCAAATCTGAGAAACCATCTTGACGTAGGGAGTCTCACCACAGCCCGCACAAGCACCGGAGAATTCGAACAGAGGCTGCTTGAACTGCAGGCCCTTGATCGTAGACTCAGCTGCACCATCAAGCACATCGTACGGAAGCTCTTCAAAGAATTTGTAGTTGTCAACCTGACCAGCAGCTCTTTCAACTGCAATGGGGCTGAACTCAAGTGCTTTTGTCTTTGCAGGACAAGTCTCGATACAGACACCACACCCGACACAATCTTCAGTATAGACCTGGATCTTGTACTTGAGATCACGAGTGTTCTTTGTACTTGATTTCAGAACATTGAAAGTCTCTGGAGCACCTGCAAGGTCAGCAGGATCGATCTGCTTTGCCCTGATGGCTGCGTGAGGACAAGCCTGTACACACTGGTTACACTGGATACAGTTCTCTGCGATCCAATGGGGGACGAAAGGTGCTACCCCACGCTTCTCAAACTTGCCAGTAGCGGTTGGCAGCGATCCGTCAAAGGACATCTGGGAAACAGGAATATCATTACCCTTGAGGTGCATGATTGGCTCCATGATGTTCTTTGCAAAGTCAGAAGCACCCTCTGGGATCAGGCGAGCCGGTTCGTAGCTCTTGGTGATCTTGGAAGGGATCTTTACCAGGTGCAGGGCAGCGCTAGCGCCATCGACAGCATCCCAGTTCTTCTTGACAATATCTTCACCCTTGCGCAAGAAGGTCTTGCGGATGTACTTCTTGATCAAGTCAATCGCTTCATCTTCGGGGAGGACCTTGCTGATCTTGAAGAAAGCAGCCTGCATGACTGTGTTGATGCGTGAACCAAGACCGGCAGCCTCTGCAATTGCAAGAGCGTCGATGTTGTAGAAGCGGATCTTCTTTGCGATGATCTCTTTCTGCATCTCGACAGTCAGGTGCTCAAAAACCTCATCAGAAGGAATCTGGCTATTCAGAAGGAATACACCACCCTCTTTCAGAGGGCCAAGCATGTCATAGCGGCCGACATAAGCTGGGTTGTGGCAAGCGACAAAGTCAGCATGGTCGATCAACCAAGGCATATCAAGGGAGCTCTTTCCAAAGCGAAGGTGACTGATGGTAATACCACCGGACTTCTTCGAGTCATAGGAGAAGTAGGCCTGTGCATGCTGCTCAGTGTTATCGCCGATGATCTTGATGGAGTTCTTGTTTGCACCGACGGTACCGTCAGAGCCAAGGCCCCAGAACATGCAGGATACAACATCTGCAGGAGATACGTTGATCTTCTCATTTACAGGAATGGAAAGATTGGTCACGTCATCGTTGATACCAACGGTGAAGGGGCTGAAGGCAGCGCCTGCAAGGTGGTCGTAGACAGCCTTTGCATGGGAAGGAGTGAAATCCTTACTGGAAAGACCGAAGCGTCCGCCAATTACCTTGATCTCGCTGCGTCCCATCTGGGAAAGGGCAGTGATGACATCCTGATACAAAGGCTCGCCGAGGCTACCGGGTTCCTTGGTCCTATCGAGCACTGCGATGCGCTTTACTGACTGGGGAATGGCAGCGACAAAATGCTTTGCGCTGAACGGACGATAGAGACGGATCTTCAGAAGACCGGTCTTGCCACCCTTCTTGTTGATGTACTCAGTTGCCCATTCCATGGTGTCAGCACCACTACCCATGACGATGACAATGTCAGTCGCTTCAGGATCGCCGACATAGTCAAAGAGGTGGTAAGCGCGACCGGTAACTTCTGCAACCTGGTCCATATACTTCTGAACCATCTCAGGGATAGCGTTGTAGTAGGGGTTGACGGTCTCTCGGCCCTGGAAGTAGACGTCTTCGTTCTGTGCTGCGACCTTGAGCATTGGTTTCTCAGGTCTCTGTGCACGATTGCGGAAACGACGTACATATTCCTCATTCACAAGCGGCCTGATATCGTCGTAGGAAATCTCCTCGACTTTCTGCAGCTCGTGGGAAGTTCTGAAACCATCGAAGAAACTCAGGAAGGGGACCTGTGCTTCCAAGGTTGCAAGGTGTGCAACCAAAGACATGTCCATAGTCTCCTGTACACTGGATGCACAAGTCATTGCAAATCCGGTATTCCGGCAGGACATTACATCAGAGTGATCGCCAAAAATTGACAATGACTGAGCTGCGAGTGATCGAGCAGAAACATGGAAGACCGTTGGGATCATCTCTCCTGCAATCTTATGCATGTTTGGGATCATCAGCAATAATCCCTGGCTTGCAGTAAATGTGGTGGTCAGTGCACCGGCTGCCAGTGCACCGTGAACAGCACCAGCTGCACCTGCCTCTGACTGCATTTCCATGATCTCTACCTTCTTGCCCCAGAGATTCTCACGACCAGTACTGGCCCAGGAATCAGCGTATTCACCCATTGGTGAAGACGGGGTGATGGGATAGATTGCGGCTACCTCACTGAATGCATATGCAATATGCGCAGCAGCGGTGTTTCCGTCAATAGTAACCATTTTTTTGTTACTCATTTTGACACTCCATAAACGATATTTGATGTGACCCGATTGGGTCACCCTTTGCAAAATATAAAAATCCAACAAGGATTTCCCAAGAAACAATGATAAACGAATACGTCATCGTTTGCAACCACAGCTTAGCGATTTTCCTGTTCCCATCAACAGTTACCTCTTCAAAAATCGATCCAGACCAAGATACATCACACCAAGAGCAAGACAAATCAGAGCCATGAGAATCCACAGGAAGGAAAAACTCCGGCCAAGCAGCAGCAATCCCCCAAGGGTCGGAGCCAATGCACTTCCAGAACCTCCAGCAATATGGGCAAGTGCATTGAACCGAGTCCTGTAGCGCGGAGGGGCAAACGCATTGAGAAATACATTTGCATTGGTTGCCATCAGGATCTCTCCCAGGGTCCAGATAAACGTTGCCACAATAAAGACCGGCAGATGGAGACAAAAAGCGTATGCACCATACCCCACAACGTAGAAAAGCATCGCAAGAGCCATATTATTGAGTTGGCCACAAGAGGCTGTGACCTTAGTGATCAAAGGCGTTGTCACAAGGACAGTCAGGGCATTCACTGTCATGAGCAGTCCAAAACGCTTCGCCCCAAGGCTATCGCCAAACAGATGAGAAAACTGCAGGGGCAAGGCGAAGGTGTTTTGCTGATATGTCAGGTGATACAAAGCAAAAAATAACAGGAACAGCATCAGCACCCTATTTTTCAGCAACGAAACAACGAAGCCCCCTTGAATTTTTTCAGAAGCCGTACTGAACACAGTGCTTTCGATCAGGGGTAGTTTTGCGGTGAGCAAGACCGTGGAGAATAGCAATAGCACCGAAGACCCCCCAAATAGAAGAGGGATCGAATACCCATACAGAAAGGCAGCTGCAACAGGACCTACGGCAACACCAATGTTTGTCCCTAAATATAATAGGGAGAAAGAGCGGCTACGATCCTTGTCATCAGAGAAGTCCGCAACCATTGCATTGGTAACAGGGGCTGTTGCCCCACGAAACGGCGAACCCAGCAAAATAACAATGGGGACCAGATAAGCAAACTGGCTTCTTACCAGAAAAGCACATAGGAGATAACACACACTGACCATCAATTGGCAGAAGACAAGGACATGTTTTCGTGCAAGCTTGTCAGCAATGACGCCGGCTGTCAGCTGCCCGACCATTGTTGCAACTAGGGTAAGGGAGATAAAGAAACCCGCCTCATGACTATCCATTCCTAACTTTCCTGTCAGGATAAGCACCAGAAGAAGCTGCACAAAATCACCAAATCGATTGATGATCCTGACAGCAAAAAGCAGGTATATGCTTGAATCAAGCCCACTGTACAAGGAAAACCCCGTCTTAGTCAAAAAACGGGGCATCAGGTTCTTCGTTTTCACCTTCCCATATCTCCTAGGAAAAGAGAATATGCTTCAGGTTACAAAAAATCAACACTCACTATAGCCACAGGAAAAACACTTCTTACACCCTTCGATGTTCACAAATGTCACATTCCCACAGACAGGGCAGATATCAGGCTTCACACTGTTGACCGAGGGAGCAAGCCCAAGATCCAGCTGCCCAGCCTCTTCAATCTCGTCCTCCTCATCGGGAAGGTTGGCGATATGAGACTCAGACATGGGATTGCCGATATGCTGCTGCAGGACCTGAGCCACCGCATCAGGAAGGCTCATGACGCGGTTCTTTCCAAATCCCAAGGACCTGCCACTTCCGATCCCGATCAACTGGGCTATGATAGCCTGTGCGCGCTGCTCAGGGGAGAGAGCCGAAGGCATCCTCAGCATCAGGCTGATGAGCCTGCCCAGACCCTCTGCATCGGCTGCGACATCAGATCCGACCTTCGCCACATTGATGAACACCTCAAAGAGGTCTGTGGAATTCGGTCCGTCGCAGTTGACAGTGATATAGGCCGTTCCGATAGGAGTCGCCTTACGGTAGGTGGTACCCCGCAACACGGTCGAACGTACTCGGGGCTTGGGTTCGGCAAAAATGGAGGTCTCAACGTTAGGATTCTCCTCTTTTTTCTCCTCTTGCTTTGCAGTCAGCACCTGGGTGTCACGGGATCCGTCACGGTAGGTCGTCCCGCCTTTGCACCCCAAGTCATACAGCAGCTGATAGAGATTTGCTGTCTGCTCAACCGTATACTCACGGGGAGTATTGCCTGTCTTGGAGATGGAGGAGTCCACCCATTTCTGGATTGCCGCCTGCACCTTCACATGCCCCTCAGGGTCGAGATCCATAGCAGAGACAAAGTAATGGGGTTTGGTCTTGCCAGGGTTCTCCTTCACCCAGTCGTCATAGACCTTCACACGCTCAATATTGGAACCCATGCGACCTGTACGTTCCCACTCCCAGAAGTAGTAGGGCTCAATGCCTGTACTGGTATTGACCATGGTCCCTGTGGTTCCTGTAGGGGCCTGGGTGATTAGGGTAACGTTACGCAGGCCTTTGTTACGAACATCTTCACGCACAGATTCAGGCATCTGCATCATAAACCCACTCTGCAGGAGCTTCTCAGCATCAAAACGGGGAAAGCTTCCCTTCTCCTTTGCAAGATCCGCGCTCTCAGAATACGCCTCCACACAGATGAACTTGAACAGCTCGTCGATAAAGGTTAGGGATTCTTCACTTCCATAGGCAAGCTCCATCTTGATGAGCATATCTGCAAGGCCCATGGTCCCAAGACCGATACGTCTCTCAGACTGCTGCTGCTCCTTGTTCTCATCAAAGAAGTAGGGAGTGTCGTCGATGACGTTGTCCAAGAACCTTACCGAACCCCGAACAGTCCTTCCAAGCTCCTTATACTGCACTTTCTTGTCTTTCACAAACTTGCTCAAGTTTATGGAACCAAGATTACAGACACCCCAAGGGGGGAGACCCTGTTCGCCACAGGGATTGGTGCACTGGATGCTGCTGTAGTACCAGGAGTTTGACATCTTGTTATAGCGGTCGATAAAGAAGACCCCAGGCTCTGCAGAGGCCCAGGCACTCTCAATGATGGCGTCCCAAATCGCGCGGGCCTTGACCTTTTGGTAGATATTGACCTTATGGCCAGCAGCTTTCCAGCTCTCAATGTTCCCGTCCCATACCTTGTTATATTCAGGGTCGGTGGTATCAGGAAAGAGTGTCTCCCAGTCCCTGTCATGCTTGACAGCATCCATGAAGGCATCACTGATGCCCACACTGATGTTAGCATTGGTAATCTTGCCCATCTCGCGTTTGCTGTTGATGAAGTCCATGATATCGGGATGCCAGTCATTGAGGATAAGCATCAGTGCCCCACGACGTGAGCCTCCCTGTTCAATGAGGCCTGTTACGAAGCTGTAGAGCCCGCCCCAGCTGACCGAGCCACTGGACCTTCCGTTTACGCCCTTCACATAGCTGTGTCTGGGTCTGAGGGAGGAGATGTTCATACCTACCCCTCCTCCACGACTCATTATCTCCGTCATCTGCCCCAAGGAGGCAATAATACCGCCACGGCTGTCCTTCGGGGAGGGGATCACATAGCAGTTGAAATAGGTCAGGTTCTGCGAGGTGCCGGCTCCTGTGAGAATCCTGCCGCCAGGGACAAACTTCCAGTCCTCCAATAGCCAATTGAACTCTTTTTCCCATGTGCCTCGAACCTCCTCTTTCTCTTGTGATGCAATTCCTTTCGCCACACGGGCGAGCATCTGAGCAGGATCAGTCTCCAAAGGCTTGTCGATCTCCTCACGCTTGACGTTCAAAATGACACCATCATCAAGCTTGACGGTAATGGCATCAGCCTTTCCAAGGGAGGTGACCACCCCGATCTCTCTCTGCCCAGTTGCAGCGTTGCTTACAGCAACGACAATGTCACCCACTTTCAGGGTCTCTTTCTGTACGTCTTTCAACGCATACCGGTCAAGGAAAATCTTCCTGCCCAAGGGGCTCAACTCATTCTTAACAGCACTCATACAATCCCTCATCATATATAGAATTCTTAGTATATTTCTGTACGCTATCGGTGCAAAACCAAAGATTTCGCAAGTTCTAAGATATCATGGAGGGTAAAGGATTGCAAGGTAAAAACCAAAACATATGGTGGGTATCAAACCTACATAACGCTATATATAGTGTTATATAGGTATGATACCATTATACTATGGAGATACAATAATTAGGAAAATGTCTGCAAAAAATTGCAACACTTTTCTTGTAAAAAAAACACAACTCCTTGCCCGATCTACAGGAAATATACAGGGAGGTTGCTCCATTCTTGATCCTAAAAAGATAAGTAATTTAAAAAATGACTTCAGATGAAAGCCGTTTTACAGCAGAGCCTAGCGTCATAGAAAAAGTATGAAGAGGAACAATGGGTAGTGCAAGACTGATACCGACCATAGGAGACTCCCTATGGCAACAGTGGAAGAAGTGAGCCTTGCAATGGTGTGGCATTTCAAAACCGATATGGATTCATAGTTCGCATCTTTCCAGTCCAGCTCGATGCAACTGCACTAGCTACAGCCGAAAAATATTCGGGTAGGAGGATGAGCCTTAGTGGCTCACCCGTCCTCGCACAGATCCGCACGTACTGTTCAGTATGCGGCTCCTCGTCAGTGTACGCACTCTCTGAATCGTTCCAGGTCCATGTCCACCACCCAAGAGTACCCTTCATTTGCAAAGGAGCGACTTTGCTCCAATGCATCGTGGCAACCCTTGCCGGGGCGGAAGCCATAGCTGCATGGAGAGAATTCGGGTTCATAGATTTCAGACAGCACTTGGGCGATGGCCTGTTGCACCATCCTGTCCATGACCCTCGGGATTCCCAGGTTTCTCGTCTTGCCCCCTTCCTTAGGTATCTCGACCCTTAGGACTGGTTGGGGACGATACGTCCCCTTTCGTATCTGCTCCTTGAGATTTCCGAGTCCTATCCCAGTTATTTAACTGAGCAACCCGTCTGTCCCGATACCATCGACTCCTGCACTCCCCGCGTTTGCACACACTCTGTCGTATGCCCTCTGGAGATTGCGGTCGTCCAGTATCCTGTCGAGCAGACCTCCCCAGCTAATGACAATACCTTTCATCCCATGCGACCATTGAATCTACCTGTTGAATTCGCGGTTGGACTTCATCACAATTGGCAGACTCATCCGGTCAACCGGCATTGTATCCAGTTTCTGTTCGTTGGCTCGGGGTTTTGCCGCCGGCTTCCTTCACACAAGCACTCACATGCTTGCACTTGCCTTGAGCTAGTGGTTCTGCCCTTGGCAGTACCGCACCCACAGTGGACTTTCACCACCAAGTTATTGCCCATGCCGGGCAAACCAATAGGGAGCCCTCTGGGGACTCCCTGTTCTGCATTCTATTGTACAAAACACCATACATCCCTTAGCAAGATGTATTGGGCCGTATCCTAGTATCCCATGAGCACCATAGCATCAGCTACCTTCCTGAAACCTGCGATGTTCGCTCCCTTGAGGTAGTTGATGTACCCGTCTTCCCGCGTTCCTTCCCTTACACAGCTGGCATGGATGTTCGTCATGATGGCATGCAGCTTGGCATCCACTTCCTCAGCACTCCAGGAAATGTGCATGGCGTTCTGACTCATCTCAAGACCAGAGACAGCAACACCACCGGCATTGGCAGCCTTTCCTGGGCCGAACAGGATCCCCTGCTTGATAAAGTAGATGGTAGCATCTGCAGCGCACCCCATGTTCGAGGTCTCCACCACATACTTGACTCCATTGGCTACCAGGGTCTTGGCGTCCTCCAAGGAGAGCTCGTTCTGAATGGCACAGGGGAAAGCCATATCAACAGGGACCTCCCATGGCCGCTTGTTAGGTACGAACTTGGCGCCGAACTTCTTTGCATAAGGTTCCACCACGTCATTGTTGGAAGCACGAAGGTAGGACATGAAAGCCCATTTCTCAGGTGTACCCACACCCTCCTCGTCATAGACATAGCCATCTGGACCGCTGATGGTGACAACCTTGGCCCCTAGCTCGGTTGCCTTGATGGCAGCACCCCATGCAACGTTACCGAAGCCACTGATGGAGATGGTCTTCCCAGCAAAAGTATCGTTGTTAGTGATTAGCATCTGGTTGGCAAAGTACATTGAACCAAAGCCTGTGGCTTCTGGCCTGATCAGGGAGCCTCCGAAGCTGAGGCCTTTCCCAGTAAGCACACCGGTATTTTCGCTGCGGATTCTCTTGTACTGGCCGTACAGGTACCCGATTTCTCTCAGCCCCACCCCTATGTCTCCGGCAGGTACGTCAGTATTGGGGCCAATATATTTCTCAAGCTCAGTCATGAAGGAACGGCAAAAACGGAGGATTTCCCCATCGCTTTTCCCCTTGGGGTTGAAATCACTTCCCCCTTTTCCTCCACCCATGGGAAGAGTGGTCAGGCTGTTCTTGAAGGTCTGCTCGAATCCAAGGAACTTCAAGGTCCCCAAGGTCAGGCTGGGATGGAATCGAAGCCCCCCCTTATAAGGGCCAAGGGCGTTGTTGAACTGTACGCGATAGCCACGATTAACCTGTATTACCCCCTCATCATCTTCCCATTCTACACGGAAGGAGAAGACCCTGTCGGGCTCTGTGATTCTTTCCAGAATTTTGTACTTCTCGTAGATAGGGCTCTCGTTTACCACATCGATGATGCTTTCGATAACCTCTTGGGCTGCCTGAATGAATTCCGGCTGTGCGGGATTCCTTTTTTCCAGTTCTGCCATAAATGAATCAAGCTTATACATAAACTTCACACTCCTTCCAAACTAATGCATAATCAGCAACATACAGTCGCAGGGTAAACCAAGCTCTAGCTCCTGTCAAACAAAATACCACAGTCCACATTGATATTTTTATATAAACATCAGTAAATATTTTTATATTACCTTATCCGGCATTATATCACCATGATAACTCGATTTCCAACAATTTATAATAAATTTACAAATACTATCCAATATGGTTCTGCGCATGGTAAAATGCTAGTCATGTATAACCTTGACCCCACCTGGCTACCCTTCAGCAACCTGATGCTGAAACATATCTATAACGTATTGCTCATCTGCAGTGATTATGACCGCTTCCTATTGGAAGAGGACGGGAGGGTGGAAGAGGAGCTCTTCCTTGAATATACCCAGCTGGGTCTGAACAACCCACCTAAGATAACCCACACCAATATAGGAGAAGAGGCCTTGGCTCTCGTCAAGGAACGCTCTTTTGACCTTGTAATCACCATGCTCGACCTCGGTAGCGATGATCCTGTTGAGAAGCTAGCCACTTCCATCAAGGAGATTGATGCCGAGATGCCTGTCATCGTGCTCTCACCCTCATCGAGTCATAGACGAAACAAGCTCATAAAGGATTCCGACTGCAAGGCAATAGACTATTTCTTCTATTGGCAGGGAGACCCCACCATATTCCTTGCCATGATCAAGCTTGTCGAGGATCGAATGAACCTCGCCCATGATACAGAGGAAGCCGATGTGCAGGTAATCATCCTTGTGGAGGACTCTGTACGGTTCTACTCCTCCTACCTGCCCATGATGTATACCTGCCTCATCGAGCAGAACAGATCCAGCATCCTCGAAGCTCTGAACACCTGGGGGAAAACTCTCAGGATGCGAGGGCGGCCCAAAATTGTCCTGGCACGAACCTATGAGGAAGTCGAGAACCTCTACAACACCTATCGCCGAAACATATTGGGTATCATAACAGACCTTTCCTATCTGAAGGGGGGCATCCACGACAAGGAGGCGGGACTCAGGCTCACCGAGATGATCCTTGCAAAGAATCCTGAAGTCCCAATCCTCATTCAGAGCACTGACAGTAGCTACAAGGAGAAAGCGGAGGAAGCCGGAGCCTGCTATACCTGGAAGCTGAGCTCCACACTGCTGAGCGACCTTACCAAGTTCATGAACTCGCATTTCGGGTTCGGGCCCTTCATATTCCGTGATCCCAACACCTGGAAGGAACTGGCACGGGCGGAGACCATGCGCGACCTGCAGAGGATGCTTCCATCCATTCCCACCGACAGCTTTGACTACCACTGCAGGAGGAATGAGTTCTCCCGATGGCTTCGGGCCCAGAGCCTCTATGTCCTTGCAGCAAAGATAAAGAGCCTGCAGATACCTGAGCATGGTGACGCCGGTGAGGTGCAGCAGCAGCTCACTGACATCATTCGCAACTACCGTGCCGAAAGGACCAAAGGTGTCATAGCACAGTTCAGCAGGGACAACTACGATGAGACGCTCTTTTTCAGCAGGATTGGAAATGGCTCCCTTGGAGGGAAAGGCCGAGGCCTTGCCTTCATAGATATGGTGCTCAGGGCGAGCGGAATCCTCGAGAAGTACCCTGATGTATATCTCTCCATTCCCCGTTCTGTTATCGTGACCACCGACCAGTTCATGCAGTTCATCGAAGAGAATGAGCTACAGGATATCATTACTGCAGCCCTTCCTGATGAGACCTTGCTGAAGGTTTTCCTTTCCAAGCCGCTGGACCCCGAGCTTGTCCTCAACCTTGCAGAAATCGTAAAGGTCATACACCAACCCATATCGGTTCGTTCCTCCTCCCTGCTTGAAGACTCACACTTCCAGCCTTTCGCCGGTGTCTACGAGACCTGTATGATCCCTAACCAGGGAAGTGAAGAGCAGCGTCTCAGTGAACTGTGTGACGCCTTGAGGTGTGTCTGGGCATCGACCTACTTCAAGCAGGCAAAGGAATATCTCAAGGCAACCGACCACATGCTAGAAGACGAGAAGATGGCTGTGGTCATCCAACAGGTAATCGGCAGTGAGCATGGCGCCTACTGGTACCCCAACATCAGCGGGGTCGCCAGGTCGTTGAACTACTACCCCATCGGCGGGGAGAAGCCTGAAGATGGGGTAGGCCTTCTCTGCTTCGGATTCGGCAAGTCAGTGGTGGACAACGGCTCTGTATTCCGTTTCTCCCCAACTCATCCCAGAAGGCCTGTGCAACACCTTGGTGGCAACCAGTCAAGCACTCAGAGCAACTTCTATGCTCTCAATCTTGCAGGGGGATACTTCCCCTTGGAGAAGGAGGGTCTGGAGAACCTGGAGCTTCTTGACATGGAGGAAGCGGAAAGACATCCTGAATCGTTGCGATACATCGCCAGTACCTTTGATATGACAACGGGCATGTTGAGCGAAAGCACCAGGGCAGAGGGACATAAGGTCATCACCTTCAACGGAATCCTCAAGTATGACGCCTTCCCTATGGCTCCAATCGTACATGACATCCTCAAGCTGGGTACTGAGGCAATGAGAGCGCCCATTGAGATAGAATTTGCCATCAACCTCAATCGAAAGTCACCGAAAAAGCCAGAGTTCAGTCTTTTGCAGATCCGCCCCATTGCCCAGGGCAATGAGGAGAGCGATGTTGAGATAACCGATGAGGAACGAGAAGATGCCGCAGTCCTCTCGAATATCATCATGGGCAATGGCAAGATTACTGACATCCACGACATCATCTACATACAGGAGGACAAGTTCGACCCTTCCAGGATGCAGTTGATGGCAAAGGAGCTGGACAAGCTCAATGCCACCATGGTGCTTGAAGAGAAGGATTATGTGCTTGTTGTTGCCGGCAGGCTCGGCTCATGTGACCCATGGCTGGGCATCCCTGTGACCTGGTCGCAGATTTCCCGATCGCGCGTCATCATAGAGACGGGCTTTGAAGGCTTCCAGGTGGAACCAAGCCAAGGAACCCACTTCTTCCAGAACATGACCAGCCTGGGTTGCATCTATATGACGGTAAACCCCATCTACAAGGCAGGGAGATTGGACCTGAAAAAGTTTTCCAGCTTGCCTGTAATTGAAGAGAGCGAGCACTTCATCCATGCAAGAAGTGAAAAGCCCCTAACCATAAAGGTAAACGGCTTCAAAGGGGAGGGGGTACTCTGCCTGTAGAGCTACTGAATGTTGTGTTGGGCTTTGCTAAAGTTCGGGATTCCAGTAGGCGATGTCCTCAGAGGTAGGTGGTCTTGGCTTTCTTGTTGTGGACCTGGATGATCTTGAGTTTTAGCCCTTGCTCATTCTTAGCACCAAATTTTACTATATCCTAAGCAAGAGACACCCTTGAAATAGCTCTATTTGGCTACAATTTGAGTCAGGTTCTTCCTTTGTTCATATTCCCCACACTTCAGGACTGTATTTCCTTTGAATCTCATTGCTCACAGTTCTCTGGTATTGGAGTACTTTCATAGGGAAGTGAATCAACACTTCTTCCCTATGGGGACTTGCTCCAAGATTCATGCTCGTATCTTCACTTTCTGACTATCCTCATGAGATACAGAAAGATTACGGACATCAACGACAGTGTCTATATAAAGCGGATATGTTCGAGGAAAAGGATAAGGTTCTCTGATACACCTGCATTTGGGGAGTCTCCTCACTACACCCAGACACCATAAAAGGAAACGGTTTCAAGGAGAAGGAGACACCCTGTCTTTGACAGCACAAAATCATACTTGATTTTGTGCAAACACAGCTTACTCGTCGATCATTATTGAGAGAATGGTACTGTCAGTTCCAACCATTCCCTCATTTGCAATCTTACCAATTCCTAAGATGGTATTTTCAAGAGTACTCTTGACAATTCCATCTCCAGAAACAAACGCTTGATTTTCTGAAGAGAGATAATGTGCCATAATTGCAGCATCAACAGAACTAGCAATCTTGGCCGCACAGGAAGGCTTTGCTCCATCACAGAGAATACCCGAGACATTGGCCAACGTATTGGTCATGGTCTCCTCAATCTGATGGTAAGATCCCCCATGCAACCAGGTAATGGCAGCCCCAGCACCACAAGCAGCACTTACAACACCACAATAAGCAGAAAGCCGTCCAATTTTTGTTTTCTGATGAATTGCACATAGATTACTGATTACAAGTGCTCGAATCAGAGACTCATGACTTACTCCCAACTCAAGGGCATATTCGATAACTGGCAAAGACGCGGTCATTCCCTGATTTCCACTACCACTATTGATGACAACGGGTAACACACAACCACTCATCCTCGCATCACTTCCAGCGGCTGCAGCTGCTTTTGCCCGTGTCCGAATATCATTGCCATAGTGTTTGATCAGATTCTTTCCGACATTCACACCCCATTGATGGGAAAGGCCTTCCTTGCTAATTGCAGTATTACATACAATCTGCTTTTCAATGACCGATACAACCTGAGCAAAGGGAACCTCCTCTGCAAAGGATACAATGTTTTCAATCGACAACATGCTTCTATCAGTCAATGCATCTGAACTATTCTTTTCATCATAGGGAATAGAAAAAATTAGGTTGGTATCCTTCTCTATTCTGACAATATGGGTGTGTTGATGCACAATCTCAATTAAAGCTTGATGACCTGAGCCTTCGGCCTTAATGATAAGATGTAACTTTGCAGCAGAAGAAAGTACGTGCAATTTGAAAATCATCGTATCACTATACAGCCTTGCCTCATCAATGTCAGTTTGGGTTATCCCTTCAAGAACTTCCAGGTTTTTGTTTGCATCGCCACCAATAACACCCATTGCGATAGCAGCTTCGACACCCTTCAACCCTCCGCTATTGGGAACAACGACGCCCTTTACATTTTTAATTATATTACCACTTGCCCAAACTGTTATCTTTTCTGGAATATACCCAAGGACATCCCTAGCTTTTGCGGCAGCAAAGGCCAGACTGATGGGCTCAGTGCATCCCAATGCGGGAATAAGCTCTTCTTGTAATATCTGTAAATAGTTTTCGGTAATTTGTGCAGATACCATCCATACCTTCCTTATTGCTATCATTTATGAACTTTGGAAAGCCTCTCTCATTGATAGTATATCCTCATGCAAGGCCGCCTTTGCCTTTTCCAAATTTCCGTTGGCTAGATAATCGACAACCAACTGATGCTGAGAAGCATCAGTGAGGATATCCTTAGCCCATGTTCGATTAAAGTACTGGTAGGCACCTCTTGAACAATATTTCAAAACCTGGTCAAGGGTAGAATACAACAAAGTATTATCTGCCAGACTACACAGCAACAAATGGAATCTGATATTGTGAAACCAGTGTTTAAAAATATCTTGGTTTTCTATGATTTCTTGTGATGTATCAATATTTGCCTGCAACTCTTTCAATTGCAATGGGGTAATTTTCTTAGCCGTTTTTTCCAAAGCACCCAACTCAAGAAGTAACCGCATGCTCAGGCCTTCCTCAATTTCACGAGCAGTTATCTGTACAACTTGATATCCACAACGAGGAATGCTTTTTAGCATATTTTCAGAACAAAGCTGAACTAAAGCTTCACGTATGGGAGCTTTGCTCACTTGATATTTTTCGACCAAAACCCGCTCGGTAATAATGTGATTTATTGGATACTTTCCTACGAGGATATCATGGTACTCCGCTTCGTGAATGATCTCTTTTAGGGATTTCCCATTATCGTTCTTTATCATTTTCCTCTCCTCGAAAAGGTCATCCTTTTACGGCACCAGCGGTCAAGTCTGCCCTATGTGATCTTTGCAAGATTAAATATACAAGAATTATGGGAAGAATCACTAGAGTTGTTCCTGCCAAAATGACTTGCCATGGCGTTGATAGACCATCGCTTACCGGTAACAATGAGATGGAGACCATCAAAGTGTATTTTGACGTGTTCCTCAAAAAAAGCAAGGGCCAAAAGAAATCATTCCACCTAGCAACAATTGTCAAAGATGCCCAGGAAGCTAGGGCTGGCTTGATAACAGGAAGGATAATTCGGTAGAAGATTCCAAAATCCTTGCATCCATCTATATGAGCAGCTTCAATAAGCTCATTGGGAACATCCTTGATATACTGCCGCATATAGAAAATACCGACGGCAGTTGCTATCCTAGGGACAACCAACGACCAAAGACTGTTGATGAGTCCCAATTTTCGCATGATGATAAATTGGGGAATAGCTCCAACTTCTGGGGGGATAAGCATAGTTGCAATGACAAACAGAAACAAGAAATCACTTCCTGGAAACTTGTATTTTGCAAAGGCAAACCCAGCCAATGCACAGAAAAATACAGTAGTCAGGGTACCCATCGTTGTTGAAAAGATGCTATTGAACACATTCGACATAATGGGAATCTGTTTGAAAAGCCTTTCAAAATTATCAAACGTAGGATTTGAAATCTTCAGAGAATTGAATCCACTGATACTTTCTGTAACATTTTTAACCGATATCATGCACATCCATACAATAGGGAAGATACAAACAAATACAAGCATGCCCAAAATAAGATACTTTGCAGAACGTCCGATTTTTTTCTTCAAACGATAGTTCATATCAGACCTCCTACAGTTCCCCTTGGCGCTTTCTCACACTGAACTGTACCAGTGAAATGACCAAGAGAATAAGAATTAGTACACAACCGATCGCTGACGCATATCCCATCTTGAAAATGGTAAAGCCACTCTGATACATATATTGAAACAAAGAGGTGTTACTTACTCCAGGACCAGGCAATATATACGGTTCATTGAAAATCTTCCAGGAATCTACCGTAAGAGTCACAAAACAGAAAAATAAGATATTCCCCAAACTTGGAAGAGTAATCTGAAAAAATCTACGAAAGGGACCTGCGCCATCTATTTCGGCCGCTTCATATAGATCAGGACTGATCCCAAGCAGACCCGAGATGATGATCATGGTAAACCATGGTGTATTTCTCCAGACATTGAGAACAATTACAGGGATCTTACTCATTGAGGTACTGGTAAGCCAAGGTAGCTTATCTCCTCCTAAGAGGGCAATCAACTCATTTACTAATCCAACGTTCTCATCAAACAGCATCCTAAAGATAAGTCCCATTGCAATTGCAGCACAAATATTAGGTAAAAAGGCAACAGTTTTGAAAAATGACTTTCCTTGTAAATCCTTTTGTGTCAGTAGTAGTGCAATGCAGATACTGAGCACCAGAATCGTACTAAAACCTGTCAACCAATATACAACTGTGTTGCTGAACGCTTCCTTGAACATAGGGTCCCTGAGCATTAGGACGTAGTTATCAAACCCTACAGGTTCGGGCTTTCCAATTCCATTCCATGAGGTAAAACTGATGAAGATGGTCCAAATTGCAGGTATCAGCTGAAAAATCATAAACAAAACAAAAAAGGGCATTATAAACAAATATGGATACTTGTAACGCTTAAGCTTTTCCAACATACACACTCTTTCCTTTACTGGAGGACTATCCTATCCGGCAGGATTTCACCAACCGGACAGGACATGTTCGTTCCACTTCTATTTTACAATCTTTGCTTTTCCAATACGGCTCTTGAGGTTCTTGTCCATGTTGGCAATCGCCTGTAGAATCGTCTGATCGCCAGCAACATACTTCTCTAATTCAACACTAATTATGGTATCAGCTTCAGCATCTTGTGGAGTTACTATCAGATTATTAGAAGCATTCTGCAAGCCTTTGCCTTCCATTTCTCTGAAACTCTGTCCACCATAGAAAGAGCTGGGCTCTTTCCAGAAAGCATCCTGCAACATCTCGAGGGAGATGGGGTTTGCATAGGGGGCATTCTGCTCAACCATTGCATTTACCCATTCCTTGCGGGGGGCATTGTCAAATTGGAAATCTTTCCAGAGCTTTTCCATAAGACCTGCATATACACCTTTGGGTTTATCTACAATCGCAAAGTAAGAGGCTACTGGAGCACCTGCAGTTCCAACTTCCTCAAAAACAGGGGCAGGCATGACACGCCACTCACCAGAAGTCTCACTCACATTTTTACGGATGAACTCATCCCAAAAAGCCCCAATATAGAAGGTTGCAACATTACCTTCACGCATAGCATCATATAGTGCAGGTTGCATGATAGCACTCTTAAGCAGCAATCCTTCCTTATAAAGCGTATCCAAAGTTGTCAGCGCAAGCTTGGTTCCAGGATCGGATCCAATGATCACATTCCCGTCATCGTCCCAAATTTTTGCATTTGCCTGTGGCATCAGACCTCTACGACCCCAGTATCTCCATGTCCTTGAACCTGGATCGATATATGATAAGTAGACCTTACCATTACTCTTCTCCTTAAGTTGGCGCCCCGCTTCAATATAGCCATTCATGGTGGACATCAGTGCAGGATCAACACCATAGGTATCAAAGACAGCCTTGTTATAAAACAACACCTGAGGGCGGACAGATTCAGGTAAACCATATGCCTGACCCTTGTAGAGACCATCGTTGATGGCTCCATCAACCATCTTAGAAGCAAGTTTATTGACAAACTCTGTCTCATTCTTGATGATACCACCTGCTGCCAGATCCATCAGGTTAATCGGGTCAATGTACATGGCGTCGGGTAAATCCTCATAGGCACCGGCAAGATAGGTCATTGTCACCTTTTCTCTTGACGCTGCAGCTCCCTCGGTCTGTATGATCTCAATGGTCACTTCAGGGGCAATATCACGATTTCGCTCCAGCCAAGCATCGTAATACTGCTGCAAATACTGAGGGTTCCCATATCCATAGATTACAGCCTTGCCTGCAGGATAGACAGTCTCACCAGCAGCCGTAGTCGTTACAATTTTCTTCTGTTCCTTATCCCCACTTGCAGAAACGGAGAATACCATAAGCACCATCATCAAAACCAATAAAGCTCTTTTCATTGAAAAGCCTCCCTTTATTTATCGAGCAGCCTGAACAGCTTGCCTAATACGTGAATAATCCATTTCTGTGGCTAATGTACAATCAGCACCCAAAATAAACTTTTTTGAGCCAAAATCAGCAATCATCTTCTGTATTTCCATTCTCAACTCTTCTTCAGTCCCTTCTACAAGCACACCACTTCTGTTTGCCAAACCACCCATGATAGTAGCTTCAGGAAAGAGCATACGCCCCTGTTCGAGTGTGAAGCCTGTCTCATAGACACCCCAATTCACCACATCGATCAAATCGGCATAGGATCTATACCTCTCCATATTCAGATTTTCCTTACAGATATGTACAAAATTGCAGGATCCGTGCTCTTTTGCAACCTGAAGGATTTGCTTGTCAAAAGGTTCGATAGCCAAAGCGAACTCTTCATCTGTCATAAAGTGTTTTTCTCCACCCAAGGCAGCATAATAGATTCCGTCCAGGCCTGCTTCCATCACAGCTTCAGTCAACAGGCACATAGCATCCGTTATTCTCTTGCAAGCATCCAAAAAAGGTATCGGATTCTCCCTCAGATGGGCAATGTGCAACTCCCTGACAGGAACATATCCATATCGAGCTTCTATAGGATGGATACTGGAAGCGCAGATACCGTGAATTGTCCCCAACGAATATGTGGCTTCATCAGATTCATCAAGAATTCTTTTTACGAAATCAACCTGGTCAGAAAGAAACCTATCCTTCATTGAGAAAGTGGGAATCTTATTCCAATCCGAAGGAATTCTGATCTCTCCAAAGTCGGGCACCAAATGCTCATTCATAATCTTCATGATGTCGACTTGTGTTTTCTTATAGAAATCGAGATGTGACTTAACGCCCGTTTCACCAAATGCTTCAGATTCTGGGAAATGCAATGAGAAGCTTGCAGGAGTATAGTCAACAGGTCTTCCCTGAATTGCAGCCAGTACGTTCTCTCGTTTATTCATAATTCCAATAACCAATCCTTCTGATATGATGACTAATCATACCAGTAATATGGTTAGAGTGCAACAAATATGTATATAATTTTTTATCTGCTACAATATATATAATTAATGCCATATAAAATTATGTATCTGTACTAGTTTTGACATATTTACCCAATCGGGTAGGAGGATGAGCCTTAGTGGCTCACCCGTCCTCCAACAGAACCGCACGTACCGTTCGGTATGCGGCTCTTCGTTCGTTTACGCTCTCTCTGACATATCGGCCAGAGAGCCATCAGTATCCCTTGCCATTATGGTCATCTGCAACCGCCTATGCACATCGGTCACGCTTTCGTTGGCATACATTGTAGAATATAGTTGATTTTGCTGTGTCATTAACATACCATGTTAACCATATTATTGACAAGGCAAGCCGATGAAGATATATTTTGATACGAAGAAGTTACAAAAGCAATGCTCTAAACAACAGGAAATGGTAAAAGTATTCGGACAAAGAATGAGTGAAAAGATACGCCAGCGTCTATCTGAGTTAGAAGCGGCAGTTGCCCTTAGTGATATCTCACGCTTACCTCCTGCTCGCTGTCATGAGCTAGTCAATCGGCGATCAGTTTTTTCGGTTGATCTGGAATATCCCTTTCGCTTACTTTTCATTCCAGCAAACGACCCAATCCCTCGAAATAAGGATGGAGGCATTGATCGGGAACAGGTAACTGAGATTGAAATAATCGGAATAGAAGATACCCATGACCCAAAAAACCAACGGAGAGGATCAAGATGAACACACCAAAAAAAGCAAAACGATTATATGAATTTGAACCAGATTATGCAGTTTCTCCTGCGAAAACATTACTTGAGATATTGGAAAACATGAAAATGACTCAGAAAGAACTTGCTACACGTACAGGGCTCACAGAACAAACAATTGTCCGGATTCTGAAAAGCGAGCAACCTATCACCTTTGAGACAGCCAACAAACTTGAAATGGTTACAGGCGTTCCAGCAAGTCTGTGGAATAATATGGAAATGCAATATCGCCAGCAATTGAGTACGATCAAACAAGCCAAAACCTTTGAAAATGGTATTGATTGGCTGAAAGGAATTCCTGTCAAAGAACTTATGGTACGTGGAGAGATCTCAAAGGAGGCTACAGGCTCTGATCTTGTACACGAAACTCTGAAATTTTATGGAGTCTCCAGTGTTGATGCTTGGAATGATGTATGGTGTGAACCTGCAGTTGCCGCTCGCCGCTCCGATTGCTTCGAAACACAAACAGGACCAGCTTCTGCCTGGATTCGTTTGGGCGAAATACAGGCACAAGGCATTCAAACTTCACCCTACAAAAAAGAGAAGTTCAAAAAAGCAGTACAATTCATTCGTGATCTAACAACAAAAAGTCCCAATGTTTTTATACCTGAAATGCGCACCCTTTGTGCTGATGCAGGTGTAGCGCTTTCCTTAGTCAGAGAACTGAAGAAAGTCCCTTGGAATGGAGCTTCAAAATGGCTTTCTCCTGACAAGGCAATGATTCTTTTGAGCTTGAGAGGCAAAGGCGAGGATATATTTTGGTTTTCCTTTTTTCATGAAGCCTATCATGTACTGAATGGGGAAAGAAAACGTCTGTATATCGCAGAAAAAAAGAGTGAAGATGAGGAAGAAATACAGGCTGATCGTTTTGCAGCCGAGACATTAATCCCTGCCAAGTATAATGAACGTATAGTAGCGTGTACTTCCAAACAAGAAATAGTTGATTTGGCGCAAGTCCTCACTATCAGCCCGGGTATCGTAGCAGGACGGTACAGGCACTTGACTCAAAAATGGACGCATTTCAAAGAACTGACACGTACATTTGACTGGACAGAGAAAGGATAGTCCAGAGGGAGAAATACAACTACAACACATCCCACCTCTTAGTGGGATTGGATTGTATAAGGATTTTTATTATAGAGAATTATTCTCCTACCTGCTCCACGAACGCATCCCACAAGGGTTCTTTAGGAGGATCTGCTTGTATGAAGAGCTCTTCCTTCTTCACAGGATGGATAAAGCTGATGGAGCGTGCATGCAGACAGATGCCTCCATCAGGATTGGAACGGGGAGAGCCATACTTCAGGTCTCCCTTGATATGCAACCCTATTGCAGCAAGCTGGGCCCGAATCTGGTGATGGCGTCCGGTATGGAGCTCGATCTCCAGCAGATGGTAATTCTTTGAAGAGGATAGTACCTTGTAGTCAAGCTTGGCGACCTTGCTTCCCTTACGCTCGATCGGGTTTGCAATGCTCTTGTTTTGAGTGGTGTTCCTCACCATATGATGGATGAGAGTACCTTCTGACTGGGAGGGAAGAGTATCAACTACCGCCCAGTAGATCTTCTTGACAGAACTTCCTCTGAACAGCTCGTTGAGCCTGACTAAGGCCTTCTCTGTCTTTGCATAGACCACGATCCCACTGGTAGGTCGGTCGAGGCGATGGGGAATACCCAGATAGACATTCCCTTCCTTATTATAGGTCACTTTCAGATACTGTTTCACCATATCGGCGAGAGTCACATCACCTGTCCGATCCCCTTGAACCAACTCACCACATAGCTTGTTCACTACGATGAGATGATTATCCTCATAGAGAATTCTCTCTTCTAATGCCATCATCACTCCTCAACATCATCGAAGAGTGTTGGCTCTTCTTGGGTATCATGCACAATTTCCTTCACCGCACGCAGCTTCAGGGACGCTACGTCCTTCACCACTATACGCACCCCATTTGCCCGTACATTCTTGACCAGATAATCAGAGAAGTAGAACTGTTCCTCCAGAATCCTCAAACCAGGCTTGGGCTTGTATTTAACCGTAAGCTCCGCATTGGGATGTGTGGAGAGTTTGACCATCTTGAAGTTCCCCTCGGGAATTAGAGAATATGCCTTTTTCAGCATAAAGGAAAGAATTTGGCACCTCTTGAGGAAAAGATACTTGTAGGTAGTTTCCTGATAGATCACAGTAAAGACAATCTTCTCAAGTTCGGCCTTGTCTGCAAACCCGCAGTAGAGAAGGCCCTTGCCCACAAACTCCTTCTCCGGTGCATCGATGACCTGGTAGGTACCGTCCTTGCGGATGATGAGGACCCGATCAAACGCATTCACCTCAAGCTGGGTGGTTCCCGTCTTTACCCCATAACCCAGATACCCATTGGAAGTGTCATATTTAATAGCGAGGTTCCTTTCGGCAACCTCCTTGACGTCAATAGTCTCAAAGGTCTTTATCTTGGTCTTTCGCGTATGGCTTTCCTTACCAAGCATCCCCTTCAGCTCATCAAGATAGGAGAGGGCGTACTCCACCAGGTTGGAAAGCTTGTATTCGATCTCCTCCAGTAGAGCATTGATCTCATCCATCTCATGACGATTCTTCTCGATGTCAAAGAGTGAGATGCGCCTGATGGGAATCTTCAGAAGGCGATCGACATCCTCATCGACAAGAGGCCTGAAAAGTTGCTCAGCAAAAGGCTTGAACCCGGTGAAGACAGCTTTTATGACATCCTCCGCACTTTTCTTCTGCTCGATCCTCTTATAGATACGCTCCTCAACAAAGATGCGCTCGAGGGTGCGGGCATGCAATTTATCCATCAGATGCCCCTTCTCCAGTTCCAGCTCAGCCTTCAGGATGGCAAGGAGATTAAGCGCATGGTAGTCCACTATCTCACCGATACCCATGATGGTGGGGATATTGTCCCTGATGACCAAAGGGTTCACAGAGACCTTGGTCTCACAGACAGTAAAGGCATAGAGAGCGTCAACGATATCCTCGGAGTATGTATTGCGTGCAAGATTGATCTCAATATTGACCCTATCGGAGGTGTAGTCGTTGATCGAACTGATCTTCAGTCTTCCCTTCTTGGCAGCATCCTCAACCGAGTGGATCATAGCCTCACTTGTTACTCCGAAGGGCAGTTCCTCGATGATGATCTTCTTGGGATCTGATATATTGAGCTTTGCCCTGATGGAGACAGAGCCTCGCCCGTCGTTATACTCCGCAACATCAACGATTCCTCCGCCAGGGAAGTCAGGATAGAGGGTATAGCTCTCACCATTCAGCTTTGCAGCCATCGCATCTAGCACTTCCAAAGCGTTGTGCGGTAGGATTGAGGTACTCATCCCCACCGCAATACCCATGACCCCTTGGATGACAACTACTGGTATCTTGGCAGGGAACGAGATAGGCTCGCTATTGCGTCCGTCATAGGAGTCAGTGAATGCTGTCAATTCAGGATTATACAGGACCCGCTTGGCAAACGGGAGCAGACGACACTCGATATACCTGGCCGCCGCTGCGCTGTCACCGGTCATGAAGTTACCGAAGTTTCCCTGCCTCTCTATGAACAGGTCGAAATTGGCCAGGTTAACCAGAGCCTCATAGATGGAGGAGTCGCCATGGGGGTGGTAGCGCATCGCCCAACCGACCACATTGGCCACCTTGTGGAACTTGCCGTCATCCATCTCAAAGAGGGTATGGATGATACGTCTCTGTACCGGTTTGAAGCCGTCGGAGAGATCGGGGATGGCTCGCTCCTTGATGACATACGAAGCATACTCAAGGAAATTTTGTCGGAAAACGGATTGTGCCTGCGTCATCAGATAAGATTCTCCATAATAAACTCCCTTCTCTGAGGGGTATTGCTGCCCATATAGAACTCCAGGGTCTTGTGCATCGACTGCATACCCACTATCGAAACGGGAACCAGGCGTATCTCTTCACCGATGAACTGGCCGAACTCCTTGGGGTCTATCTCCCCAAGACCCTTGAACCGGGTTATCTCGCTACCCTTGATCTGGCTGACGGCATTATCACGCTGTTGTTCACTATAGCAGTAGACAGTCTGCTTCTTGTTACGCACCCTGAACAGGGGAGTCTCCAGGATGTAGAGCCTGCCTGCCAGTACCAGATCCTCGAAGTATGTGAGAAAGTAGGTCATCAGGAGGTTACGGATATGAAAGCCGTCGGTATCAGCATCAGTGGCGATGATTACCTTGCCATAGCGAAGGCCTTCCACCCCATTCTCAATGCCCAAGGCAACCATCATATTGTACAGCTCTGCATTCTTATAGATCTCTGTGCGTTTCTTCCCATAGACATTGAGGATCTTTCCCCTCAGGCTGAATACAGCCTGCGTCATCACATCCCGTGTCTTGGTGATTGTTCCGGAAGCGGAATCTCCCTCGGTAAGGAAGATCACCGACCGTTCGCACTCATCACGGTGAGAGGAGCTCTGGTTAAGGTGATACTTGCAGTCCTTCAGCTTGGGAATGTTCAGCGAGACTTTCTTGGCAGAGGCACGCGCCCCTTTCTTCACCTCGTTGAGCTCCTTGCGCAGCGTCTCATTGTTAATGATCTTCTCATTCAGCCTGGCAGCTTCATCTGAGTGTTTCAGCAGGAAGTCAACGATGGCATCCTTCACTTCACCCACTATCCAGGAGCGTATCTCCGTATTGCTGAGCTTGTTCTTAGTCTGTGACTCGAAGACAGGTTCCTGGACCTTGATGGCGATGGCCCCGATAATACCGTCACGAACATCCTGAGGGGCCCAGTTCTTCTTGAAGAACTCGTTGATTCCCTTTAGGATACCCTCCTTGAAGGCTCCCTGATGGGTTCCCCCATCGGTGGTGTGCTGGCCATTCACATAGCTGAAGTAATTCTCCCCATAGGAGCCCACCACATGGGTAAAGGCAAACTCAAGCTGTTTGCCCTGATGATGGATGATGGTGTACAGGCCCTCATTTCCCACCTCCTTGTCCAGAAGATCCAAAAGACCATGGGAGGACTTGAAGACCTTGTTATTGAAGTTGATGGAGAGGCCGGTGTTCAGATATGCATAGCTCCAGATGCGCGTCACCAGAAAATCCTCATTGAAGGCATACTCCCCGAACAACTCGGCATCGGGGGTAAAGCTCACCATAGTCCCGTCTTCTTCAGGGCCCTTGCCCTTCCTTTCGGAAACCAAGACCCCTTTGCTGAATGTTGCGGAGGCGTACTGTCCGTCACGAAAGGCTGTTACGGTAAACAGGGAGGAAAGCGCATTGACCGCCTTGGTTCCCACCCCGTTCAAACCCACGGAGAACTGGAATACGTCCGAGCTGTACTTTGCCCCGGTGTTGATGACCGAGACACAATCGACAACCTTGCCCAGGGGAATACCCCGGCCATAGTCCCGGACTGAGACGCTCTTATCCTTTACCTTCACGACAACCTTATTGCCGAATCCCATAATGAACTCGTCAACGCTATTGTCGATAATCTCCTTGATAAGGATGTAGATACCATCATCGAGATGGGTACCGTTTCCCAAGCGCCCGATATACATGCCCGGTCGCTTGCGTATATGTTCCAACGCACTGAGCGTCTGGATTTTCGATTCATCATATGTTGACTTTGCCATGGAGCAAAGTATAGCAGATTTAGCCTTCTATGGCAAAACGAAAGAAAATTCGTGTTGTCATCACCCTTGACGTGCGTTAAGCTATATCTATGAACAGCTTCTTATTGGCCTATCTAATCCTCTGCATTGTCCACATGGGTTTTCGATCGGAAAACATGAAGTGGGCCTCTGGAATTAGCAAAGTCCTGCTCATGCCGTCTCTTCTTGCATATTACCTCTCCATGAATACAGATACAGGCCCGCCGAGTCTGCTGATAGCACTGACCCTGCTTTTGGGCACAGCAGGAGATGCCTTTCTGCTGGCAGGGCACAAGGGCAGACTCTTGTATGCAGGCATGCTCTGCTTCTTTGTAGGGCACCTTGCCTACATACCATACTTTGTCCTCCATCTGCAAAACTGGGGGTATTTCCTGTTTTCCCTGCTTGTCCTGGCCTTCCCTCTCTACAAAATCATCCTCTCCTTCTTTCCTGCCAAAGAGGCCCCCCTAATGAGCATCTATGCCACCACTCTACATATTCTAACCTCTTTCTGTGCCTCCTCAATGGCCTTCATTGCAATGGACATCGTAGAGAAACGAACCTTCAGCAAAACGACTATCATGGGAACCTTTACCCTTGCACAACTGTTGCTAAGTGTGGGAATCTTAACTCTTCAGGGGGTCTACTAGATGCCAAACAAAAAAACCATGCCTCTCTTGCATAAGAGAAAAGAAGGGATGAGACCGGGTTCACTTATATATGTCGGAGACTCGGAGTGTGAAGATACCAAGATAAGGACCCATATCTTTGATGGCAACGGCTCTGAAACCATTGAAGGGTTTTCCCTGCAAGCCCCTGAAAAACAACGGTGGATCGAAATATCTGGGCTGGAGGACATCAAGGGCATAGTCTCTGTAGCCAAAGAGTTCGACCTCTCCAACCTCAGCCTTGAAGACGTATTCTCCACTGACCAGAGGATGAAGCTCGACTACTATGAAAAATATTTCTCTCTCACCCTCAGGGTGCTGGATACCCCCAATAAGGAAGAGGAGCAGTTGAGCCTGTTTGTCGGGGAGGGGTGGGTCATCAGCATCGTAGAACATGCAAGCGATATCTTCCAAACCGCTGTAGCCTACCTCAAGGATACAAACAAGAAACGCAAGGCGAATGAGCATCTGCTCTTCCATGCACTGGTAGACCGTGTGGTCGACCAGTACCTGGTTCGGGCTGACGAGCTTGACCAGCTGACTGAGGAGATGGAAGATCTGGTCGTCAACACCCCAGAAAAGGTCAAGGCATCGGACATCCATAAGCATAAGCGAAAGATACTCCACTTGAGGAGGATTACCCTGCCCTTGAAGGATCTGTTGGCAAACCTCATCAGAAGCGAGCACATTGACCTTGGCAAGGCTACCATCCACCTCTTCCGTGACACTTCAGACCACGCACTCTGGCTTGGAGAGGAGTGCGAGATGCTGCGTGAAACGGTAAGTGGCCTGATGGAAGTCTACCTTTCCAGTCTTGATATGAAGATGAACAAGATAATGAAGGTGCTTACCATCATCAGCACCATCTTCATTCCCCTTACCTTCCTTACCGGCCTGTATGGGATGAACTTCATCCATATGCCCTTTTCTTCCCAGATATGGGGCTTCTATGCGATGCTTCTACTCTGTCTTTTCATAGTCATTGCGATGGCGGCTTGGTTCAAAAAAAAGCAGTGGTGGTGACATAATCCCTGTCAGGGGGCACCATCGGAACCTTATGCCCTGTTTCTTCACAAGAGAAGTTCCCCTATTGCTTGTGCAACCCTTCTGTTTTCTTCTTTGCCTGATGTAGACTATTTGCAGTGATCGCTAGCAACACGATCGAAGATCCGAGTAGGAAGTCCTGGTTCGGCTTCTCCCCAAGGAAGAGCCAGACGTAGAAAATACCTAGCACCGTCTCACTAGAGTTGACCAAGGCCGCTTCCGGTGCACTGATAAACCGCGTGCCTGTGGCGATCATGGTCTGTGAAAAGGGAATTATCACCAACCCCAACAACATAATGGGGAGGATCGAAGCCATGGGCATGTACACATCCCCCCGTGAGATGACCAGGGCGATAAGGGTTCCAGTAGCTCCTCCGATCATGACAAGAGGGAGTCGAGCCATCTCCTTATGGTTTCTCATGAAAGAGAGGTTCGAACCTAGGAACAGGGGAGCCGATAGGGCAAAGGCCATCCCTTTCATATCCAGGTCCCCAAACCCCTCCCTATACATGAACCAAATGCCGAAGATAGAGGCACAGGTAGCCAGTATGGTACTGAGTGAAGGGATAATTCTGAAGAATATGCCGCTGAAGGCGGCAGCAAAGAGAGGAGACAGCGCAATAAGGACCAAGGTATTTGCCGCCCCGGCACTCTGCACCCCCAAGGTGAAGCCAACCCCACCCAAGCCCCACATCAGGCCGCTGATGAAAGAAGGAACTCCACCGGAGGCAAGGATTGCGAGGGATTGCCTTCTGTTTGTGAGAAAAAAGATGGATGAACTCGAGAGGCAGGTAAAAAGCGCCCGATAAAACACGACATCAATACCCCTTGCCCCTGAGAGTCTGATCAGCAATGCATCAAAGCTGAGCACGATAGTCCCAATGATCGCAAACGACAGCCCTTTCACATATGTCTTCTTCTCTTGTTCCATTTCCTAATCCTCTGCAACATCCTACCCGAAGGGCTTCATTTTGGGAACAACAAGGAAGCCGAGGAAAGGATCGTCTCGGAAGATATGTTCCCAAGGGTTCCTCTGCCATGCACTTCTGGTGTATCCTTACAGCCAACTTGCAGGCAGGACAGCATATGGTAGTGGAAGACACATTAGAAAGAACAACAACCAAAGAACTCACAACCGCCTTTAACCTGGGCTTCAGCGACTATCAGGTCACCCTCTCCCTGAGCGAAGAGAAACTGCAGCAGATGCTCGAAGGAAACAGCTACCGACCAGAAAGCTCGGTAGGTCTTTTTGATGGGGAAACGTTGGTGGGATTTGTGCTCAATGGGGTACGGGGCAACTACTGCTATGACTCAGGGACAGCCATCATCCCCAGCTATAGGGGGAGGGGCTATGCCCACCTGCTTCTGGATAAGACACTCTCTGTACTCAGGGGCCAGGATATCCATACCTGGATACTGGAAGTGCTCTCCGACAATACAAAAGCCATCAGGCTGTACAAGGACATCGGCTTTACAAAACAGAGGGGATTCAACTGCTATCAAGCTGAAGCCAAGACGATCACAAGAAAAAAAGGTGAATCAGGTATCACCCTTATACCACAGCAAACCATAACCATTCCTCACGGTGAGTGTCTGCCGAGCTGGCAGAACGAGGAGCAATCCATCAGGATTGGAGGTGTCCCCACCTGGGATATCACTACAGAAGACCGTAAAGTAGGCACCCTCTGCTATGATCCAGAACGGGGTTCGATTGCCCAGATCTTCATACAAGAGGAAGATAGGCGTAAAGGATATGCAAAAAAGGCTATCATCGAGGCAGCAAAGCTCTGTAAGACAGAGCACCTTCGCTTCAACAATATCGATGACCACTACCTCCCGTTAAACAACCTTCTCCTCACTGTAGGCTTTGTCTGCTTCACCACACAACTTGAGATGACCAATATCATCAGAGGGAAGGCATGAGTGCATATTCCATAGCCCTCATACGAGTAGACCAGATAGCAGAAGCACAGTCCTTGATGAGCCGTTGTTTCGAACCCAAGCTCGCTTCCATCTTCTATCTCCATCCTGAATCGACTCTGGTTGCAACCTATCAGAATCGGGTGGTTGCAGGCATCAATCTGGATGTCTATCGGGTGAACAGGCAGGTGAAGATGGGCTACATAGGATGGCTCTACACCGATGACAAGCACAGGGGCAATGGCCTGGCAGGAAGATTGCTTGATGAAGCTATCAGCTTCTTGAAAGGAAAAGGGTGCACGTCCCTCTGTGCATGTGTGGAAGGGGACAACCCGGCTTCATTCAAACAACTAGCAAAAAGGGGATTCTCTATCCTGGGCCTCAAAGATCAGCTGAAGCTGTTCAGACTAGGGACAGCAAAGGTCTACCACCATGCTTCACGCTTCTTTGACATGGGATACTTCCTTTGGCACAAGAGCCTATCGGGACAGGACATCAAAGAGGCAAACACAGGAATACAGCCACTCATCCTTATCTTGCTGGGCAATACGCTCCTGTTTTATTTCTGCTTGAAGGGATGGAATCTGCTCACCCTAGCGGGCTTTCATCCGATCAAGGCAACATTCTCCTCTCTCACAACAGCACAACAAGCAGTTCTGCTGACCATTCCTTCCCTCTTACTGGCTACCAGGACGGGGGCAATGGGACTTCTTGCAAAACTACAGAAGGGAAAGGGAAAGTATAGGAGGAATGAAAGAAAGCATGAAAGGGAGACAGTCTACCGAAGTTGGGACACAGCGTGGATCCTTGCCATCATACTCACCGTAACCATTGGCGTCCCTTTTCCCGTTCCAGGCAATCTCTACATCAAAGGACATTCCTGGAACCTGGAGGGAGAAAAGGCTTTCCTGGCGAGTATGGCAATAGCTTCCCAGGCAGCTGTTGCCTTACTCACCATCTCAATTCCTCATGGAATGCCTCTCCTTTTTGGTCTGGCCTTGCTTGCCCTGGATGGATTCTTTTTCTTCTACCCTTTCTGCGGGTTCAATGCAAGCAGGATAAAACGCTTGGGAGCAAAAACATATGGCCTTTACTTGGCAATTACACTTGCCGTTGTGCTGATCGCCCCACTATGAATAGAGGGTAAAACCAAATCGTAATGAACGAAAAGGGAAGAGGACCGACCAATTGGGAGAAGCACAATAGTATCATACTACCTTTTGTATAAGGGAAAAGTGTATCTTGTAATATTTTTCAAGTACAATGCTCTATATATGATGTTTCTAGACTCAAAGTCATACTCTTTCTTTTATCAAAATCAAATATATGTAAATAAAGCAAAATAATAGTTTGATTATACTACAAGTTTATACTATTATAAAATAATATAGAGAATACGTATGAATACTACCAAAGATAGATGCGAACTAGCAATTTTTTCCATTCTTTCATTGATTAAAGATCATGGTGCTTTGTCACAATCAAGACTATCAAAACTCTCTGGCTATTCCAGATCAACGATTTCAATCAATTGTGATAAGTTGTTGCAAAAAGGGTATATAGCACTTGAAAACTCAAAAACTTCTAACAAAAAGAAAAATATCAAATATTCACTGAACAGCAATCTGGGAGTAATAATTGGTATCGGTATGGGCGGATCCACCTGTCGGATTGGTATCTATACTATTTTATGCGAACTAATTGAAATAATTCGTTTACCGATAGATCTGATGAGAGGACCTGAAGCGACTCTTAATCTCATTTGCAATAATGTTGATGTCCTTCTACATAAACATTCAAGTAAAGAAATTCCCTTATTAGGAATAGGTATGGGTATCCCGTCACCTGTCAAATATGAAGAAGGAGTCGCCTTCCACCCCGCCTTCATGCCAGGTTGGCATCTATTTAATCTTAAAGAATACTTTTTTGAAAAATACAGATGTCCTTCATATATTGATAATGAAGTAAATACGATGGCCTTGGAAGAAAGTATCTCAATGGCTAACAATAAATTTAAAACTTTGCTTTGCATAAAGATAGGCACAGGAATCGGAGCTGGTGTAATTATTGACAAACACATTTTCAGAGGAGAGAATGGCGGTGGTGGCAATATTGGGCACATCCAGATGGATACCGTTACAAAAGCATGTAATTGTGGAAAGATTGGTTGTATCGAATCTATTGCGAGCGTCCCTGCAATAATCGAATCTGCCATCCAAAAAAGAAAAGAGCATCCAGAATCTCTCCTCAATACAGTAGGCTCAGAGACCCTATGCTTGAGTGACATCAGACAGTGTGCAAACCAAGGAGATAGGATTTCATTAAAAATCATAGAGGAAGCCGGTACAATAGTTGGGCAACTAATTGGAAAATTGACCACTTTCCTAGACCCTGGAACTATTAAGATAACTGGTAGAGCCACAATTCTTGGGCCAAACTACCTATATTATATTCGCAATGCAATTCAGAAAGAAGCAGCTCCCTGGATAGGCCCTGAATTCAGCATAGATTTTTCCGATCTAACTGAGGACAGTGCCGCAACGGGAGCTACAAGACTGTGCATCAATGAATTATTTGGAAGACAATTAATATTCAACCAAAATCCAATATAAGATGTCAAATCTCAAAGAAATTTGCACACGTATGTAGATTATGAACGGAAATAACAGCTTGCCGAGCCTCCTCTGCACTTAAGGCAAAACCTGAACCGCTCATGAGACAATCAACAAAATGTTTGAGCTCGGCCTGATAAGGATTTGCATAAGCTATGGCATCAACCTCCTTAAGACTGAAGCTTTCCTTTGTATCTTCAGAATACAATGTTAGAGTACCATCCGTATCAAATGAAGTGTACTCAATGCTTCCTTCAGTTCCAATGATGGTAAAATCAACAGTCAACTCATAACTTTGAGGCATCAAATGAGAACCGATTATCATCGCTTGCTCACCGTTTTTATACCCTATGTGCGATATGGTATGTGAAGCTCCAGGAAAACTTCTTTTTGAGCTTATCGTCGCACCATATGCAATAGATTCTCCAAAAAACCAATTTGCAATATCAATATCATGGATTGACAGGTCAAGTAACGTGCCACCACTTAGCTCCTTATTTTGAAACCAGTTCTTATATCCCCAAAGTGGAGCAGGTGATTTCCTAGAGCACATTATGGATATCTGCTTCCCTATACGTCCTTCCTCAACCAACTTCTTGGCAAGCGTATATTGTGGCATGAACCTACATACATGTGCCACAAACAACCTCTTGTGTAACGTATTTGCACAATTAATCATTGCGTCTGCATCTTCAACAGTAATGGAAAAGGGTTTTTCTACGATTACGTCAGCACCATTCTCCATTGCTTGTATTGCAGCGACAGCATGCATAGAACTGGGGAGACAAACATCAACAAAGTCAACTTTAGAAAATGCAAAAGCTGCATCCAAGGTCGGAAAATACTTACATTCTGCCTTGGAAGCAAGCTCCTTTCCTTTAGCTTCATCAACGTCAATAATTCCTAATATTTCAACATTCTTGTCAGAATTGTAGCATGTAACATGGGTCAAACCCATGAAACCTGCACCAATTAGGTAACAAGTCATTTTTTGTCTTCTCATTTCTTATCCTCAAATCAATTATTTACTATATTTTTTCAAGTAGCCAACTGTATATTGTATAGCATCCTCAATAGTCTCTTTCCCTTCCCTTCGGTCAAGTTCTATCTCGATCGTGTAAGGTTCGGAATATCCTAATTCATCTAAGGCTTCTAGAAGTAACGGCATTTGTACATCTCCCTGTCCAACAGGAACTTCAAGACCAAGTTCTTTCCCGTCAGTAGGGTATTTCCCATCTTTAATATGAACGCCTTTTAGGTATTTCCCTATAACTTTCAGAGAATCTACAGCGTTTCCTTTCCCATACATGACAAGGTTGGCAGGATCTAAATTTACACCCAGATTATCTGTTCCAATATCCTGGATAGTCCTTAACAATGTCACTGGAGTCTCTTGGCCTGTCTCAAAACAAAAGTACTGATCATTCTTTTTACAATGCTCAGCAACATCCCGTAAGTCATCAATTAGTGACAAATATACAGGATCATCCATATTTTCAGGAATAAAACCTGCGTGTGTAGCAATTCTATCAACACCTATCAACTTAGAGAAATCAGATCCCTGTTTCATTATGTCACAGCGTTCCTTTCTCACAGTCAAAGGGACAAGGCCTACAGTACTTGGTCCTCCGACAAAATTCCATATGCACTTTCCTGGCCAACCTACCCATACCATTGATACGGTTATATCAAAAGCCTTGCAGTACTTGTTTACTAAATCTGCTGTTTCTTGTGTAAACAGAGACGGTACATATGTAGATATTTGGCATGATTTGAAACCCAAATCAACAACTCTCTTCAAGTGTTTTTCAACATTCTTTTGAGCATCTAACTTTATCAGCAAGCCTAATTCATTTTTCATTCTACAGTCCTCCATTATTTATTAGCCTTTGACCGCACCCATAGTCATTCCGCGGACGAGGCCTTTTTGCACAAACATATAAAAAATTACGATTGGAATAAGCGCCAAAATAGCAGTCGCAGTTAATCCTCCCCAATCTATACTTTCATAACTTACCCATCCATAAACTCCTAGTGGAAGGGTTTTGGTTCTATTGCCGGTAAGGATCAATGCATAGAGAAATTCATTCCAGCTATAATTGAAAGAAAAGATAGCTGTTGTTATTATTCCTGGAGTCGATATAGGCAGAATTATTTTGAAAAATGAGCCGAAATATGTGCAGCCATCTATCAAGCCAGATTCTTCTAATTCATAGGGAATGTCCAAAAAATACGAACGCATCATCCAGACGCCAAAGCCCAATATGATTGTCAGATGCATTATCACTATTGCCATGTGAGTATCGATCAAGCGAAATTTTCTGAACAAGATAAAAAAAGGAATGATAAACGTTATTTGGGGGACTATTCTTGTAGAAAGAACACCCATCAACAAGAATCTTGCTCCTCGTGGTTTATATTTATTTCTTGCCAGGATATAAGCTGCAGGAACGGCAAAAAGCAAGCCAATCAACGTCGCAGAAGTAGCAATTATCAAAGAGTTAAAACAATATTTCAGGAAATCACTATTACTCCAAACTTCAATATAATTCTGAAAAGTCAGATTATAGATAAATTTAGGAGGATAGGCTAAGGCATCGATTCTTGTCTTTAAAGACATGGAAAGAGTCCAAAATAAAGGAAACATGTATATCGCAGTAAAAAGCCAAAACAACAGACTCTTGATACTTCTTATTGCTTTCAGTTGTCTTTTTGTCGTAAGTAACAATTTATTGTTCAAAGCTGACACCTCCCAACTTTACAACAACGACGGCTAATATCCCAATAAACAAACTTAGCACTATAGCATTGGCTGAGCCGTATCCCATTTTCAAAAAGCCAAAACTATTCAAGTAAGAGTAAATTGACATTGTTTCAGAAGCAGAGCCAGGGCCTCCCCTTGTTAGTATCTGGGTAAAATCAAATTCCTTTGCTGTATCAATTAGCTGAAACAAAATAGCCACAAAGAATACGGGTCTGATCAGCGGTAATTTTATTTTCCACAAAGTCTGCCATGAAGAGGCTCCATCAATTTTGGCCGCTTCTAGAACATCCTGGCTTACAGAGAGCAATCCAGTATAAAAAACCATTATCATAAAGGGAGTTTTACACCAAATGACAACGGCAGCTATTGATGGTAAGGCTTGCTCAGCTCCATATATCCATTTTTGTGGTTCAAGATTCATAAATCCCAAGAAATAATTGAGAACCCCAAGCGATGGGCTATACATTATTCTCCACATAAATGCGGTAGTGATTGGAGTAAGCATTATTGGCATAAGAATTAAACCTCTAATAAGCTTGCTTCCAAATAAATCTGATGATAATGCGAGTGCAATCGAAAAACCTATTACAACTTCCATCGAAACAACCATAAATACAAAAGCAACTGTTCTGAAGAAAGCATGAATAAATCTCATATCCTTAAATAGTGACAAATAATTTTGAAGGCCAACAAATTCTTTTGCATCTGGCTGGGGCAAATAGAAATCAAATAAGCTAGTTCTAAAAGTATCCAGAATTGGGAGGATATTAATTGCAAATAATATAATTAGCCCAGGAGCCAGCATAATTATTCTGAATCTTCTTATTTCTTTCTCTTGTAAAGAAAGTGTACGTTTTTTCATGACAATTCCTTAGTAATCCTTGGATCAAGCAAAACCCTGATCCAAGGAAATTCCTTTGTAACCCTATTTCTTGTCAAACTCAAAAAGAACATTTACCTTTTTCACAGTTTCATCCATAAGACTCTGAACATCCTGCTTTCTCTGAATGAGAGAGTTGAACGCTGTTCCAATAGTATCAAGATACTCTTCATTCCTGCTAATCAAAGGGAATGTTACTTCAGGGACTTCAGCCGCAAGGCCAGCTGAGAATGCAGAAAGCCAAGTTTCAGGATACTTCTCTTTGAGAGCAGGGGTTGCATAAGAAGAAATTCGAGCTGCTATACCTGCATCAAGTACGATCTTTTCACTTGTCTCAGGAGAAGTCAGCCACTGTAACAGCAAGAATGATGCCTCCTTATTTTTTGAAGCGGAACTCATGGAAAGCGACCAAGCTCCACCAGTCGGCTTAGAACCTGCTGGACCTGCTGGCATCGGTGCGTATCCAACCTTACCTGATACTGTTGAAACTTTAGGATCCTCAAATTGGCTCATGAAAACACTCATGTCCAAATACATTGGAGCCTTTCCTTGCTGGAAATCAGTGACACACTCATACCAAGTATAGTTTTCTATTCCGACCGGACCATATTCTCTGCCCAGTCTTGTGAACATATCGACTCCAGCAACTGCTTCGGGTGTATTGAAAACAGCATAATTGTAATCCATTGAGTCAGCTATCTTTCCTCCATAAGACCAGATCACTCCTGTAGCATTTGATACTGTGTGAATCTTTTGGCCTCTGACGAGAATTCCTGCTGGATATTTTGTTTTCAAAAACTTAGCAGTTTTTTCTACTTCATCAAATGTGGTAGGAACCTTCAGCCCATGTTCTTGAAAAATATCCTTTCTGTAGAACAACATCTGCTTCTCACCTGAAACGGGTATCGCATATAGACTTCCATCTACAGTAAAGGCCAATTTCCACGAGGGAGCAATATCATCAAGTTTATACTTATCCATATTGATCAAATCTGATCGTTTGAACCACTCATCAAGATTTTCGATCCAACCTGCTCGTGCGGCCTGAGTAGCAACGGAATCCATCATCACAATATCAAAGGTACCAGCTCCGGAAGAAAGATCCACAAGTCTTTTACTCATGAACTCATCCTGGGCATAGTCTTCAATTACAACCTTTATTCCAGTTTTCTCCTCAAAGTCGCCTACATGTTTTTTGATTGTTTCTGTGTAGACGTGTTTATTCATTCCCAGATGAAGTTGTGTCCCTGAGTATTTCCTCCATGCAATACCATCTTCATCTACAGCCAGATTCTCCGTAGAAACAGGCTTAGATTCCTGACTACCTGCTGAAAAAACAGGAGTAGCCACCATCACCAAGCTCATTAGTAAAACGATAAATACCATAGAATCCTCCTTATAAGATTACATACCATAATTCTAGTACATAAATTTCTATTGTCAACAGTTATTTTTCGATTACAAAACAAATATGTTTATACAAGGATTTTTTAATCAAATTTATACCTATTAGAGCAGATTCATTATATTGATTTTCCATTTGACTTCGATTTTTGCACAGTATCATGCTTGTCACCGAATCCTAGCTCAACCCGGATAGAGCATCCTCACGTGTTTTGATGAGACTCTATATATGTTACCTTGTTGGGACTTTACTTGGCAATTACACTTGCGGTTGTGCTGTTGCTGTTGGTATACTAAGTCCATTATGGAAGACCCGCTACCTAGTCAGGGGTGCTCGTGTGAACACCCACCTCTTTTTACCATGCTTCGGATGTGTACATGAATACACACCTGATAGCCATTTTTGTGTTGCTTGTGCTTTCGGCAATGTTTTCTGCAACGGAAACCGCCTTTACCTCCCTTTCGCTCATCCAACACAAAACCCTCCAAAACAAACGAAGCCACAGCGCCCGCATGGCCTATGAGCTGAGCCAAAAGCATGATGTGCTCATAACCACTGTTCTGGTGGGCAATAATGTTGTGAACATCTCAGTCTCAGCCTTGGTGACCACCTATGCCATCCGCCTGTTCTCCAGCAGTGCTGTGGGATATGCAACAGGAATCCTAACCATTGTCATCCTCATCTTCGGGGAGATAACCCCCAAGCAGATAGCGATGAATCACAATATGAAGATCGCCTCCTTCATGGCTTATCCCATCAAGGCCCTGACCATCATCCTCTACCCCGTGATCTGGCTCCTGATACACTTTTCCAATCTCATCACCCGCATCTTTGCAAAAAATACCGACCCCGCCATCACAACCGAAGGGGTCAGGCATATGGTAGGGGCGGCAGAAGACTATGGGTTGGTGGACCAGTATGAATCAGATCTGATGCACAGGGCCATCCAGTTCAGTGAGACCCAGGTAAAGACCATCATGAGCCATCGCACCAGCGTATTCTGCGTCAGTGACGAACTCTCCATCGGGGAGGCGTTTCCCTCAATCGTACGCTCAGGCTACTCACGCATTCCTGTCTACCACCAGAGTATAGAGGATATCATCGGTATCGTTTTGGTAAGGGATATCCTGCGTGCCCAACTGGCCAAGAAACAGGACAGGAACATCAAGACCATCATGCTCAAGCCACTTTTTGTCCCGGAGCAGATGCATCTGGACAATGTGTTCTTTCTCTTCAAGAAGGACAGGCTTCAGCTTGCCATAGTCCTTGACGAGTATGGAGGCTTCAGTGGGGTAGTCACCATGGAGGATGTGGCGGAGCAGCTCTTCGGGGAGCTGTATGACGAACATGAACGGCGTTATCCGGACAGAATCGTGGAACAGGAGTTGAGGCCTGGAACGTATCTGGTGATGGCCGACACACCTTTCCTCCAGCTAGTCGACGAGCTTTCCCTGCACTACGAGCATGAAGGGGCGAAAACCAGTACCGTAGCAGCCTATCTGATGAGCCTGACAGGGGACATCCCAGAATCTGGTGATGTGCTGCAGTCCCCCATAGGAACCTTCAGGATCATAACCATGCAGGGGAATAGAGTTGAAGAAGTGGAGTTTTCCCCTGCCATTGATGATGCAACCCTATGATTGACGAACGTTTGGCGTTGACCTAACATTGCTGCAAATGTATTATTGCTCCTATGAGCAAATACCCCTTCCAAGAAATAGAAACCAAGTGGCAGCAGTACTGGGAAGAGAACCAGACCTTTGCCGTTACAGAAGATGAGTCCTTTCCCCCTGAAAAGCGCAAATATGTGTTGGACATGTTCCCCTATCCTTCGGGTGCGGGTCTGCATGTAGGCCACCCTGAAGGCTATACCGCCACAGATATCTATTGCAGATACCTCAGAATGAATGGTTACAATGTCCTGCATCCCATGGGATTCGATTCCTTCGGGCTTCCAGCAGAGAACTATGCCATAAAGACCGGCAAGCATCCAAAGGGTACTACCGAAAAAAACATCGAGAACTTTCGCAAACAGATAAAGAGCCTTGGTTTCTGCTATGACTGGAACCGAGAGATATCAACCCACAGCAGCGATTACTATCATTGGACCCAGTGGATATTCATTCAACTGTTCAATAAGGGCCTCGCCTATGAGTCCTATACCCCCATCAACTGGTGTGAAGATTGCCTTACAGGACTTGCCAATGAAGAGGTCAAGGACGGCAGATGCGAACGCTGCGGAACCGCAGTCGTACGCAGGAGCATCCGCCAATGGGTGCTCAAGATCACCGAGTATGCGGACAAATTGCTTGCAGACCTGGACAGCCTCGACTGGCCGGAATCGGTGAAGCTCATGCAGCGCAACTGGATCGGTCGCAGTGAAGGGGCATCGGTTTCCTTCAGGATTGAAAACAGTGGCGAACATCTGGAGGTCTACACAACCAGAGCTGACACCCTCTTCGGGGCGACGTACATGGTTGTCTCCCCTGAACACCCTCTTGTCGACCACCTTACCACAGAGGATAAGAGGGCCGAAGTTTCCGCCTATATTGATGCGGCCTCCCATAAGAGCGATCTGGAGAGGACTGACCTCGCAAAGGATAAGACAGGAGTCTTTTCCGGCAGCTACGCCATCAACCCGGTCAACAATGAGAGGATCCCCGTCTGGATCGCTGACTACGTGCTCAGTACCTATGGGACAGGGGCCATCATGGCAGTTCCTGCCCACGACACCCGTGACTGGGAGTTTGCCAAGAAATTTGGCCTTCCCATCGTTGAAGTCCTGAAAAGTGAGGTCGATGTACAACAACAGGCATGGACCGAAGATGGGATCCACGTCAACAGCGGCTTCCTCGATGGCCTGAACAAAGACGATGCCATCGAGAAGATGCTCGCTTGGCTTGAGGAAAAAAAGCTCGGGACAAAGGCCACCAACTACAAGCTGCGCGACTGGGTATTCAGCCGACAGCGCTACTGGGGAGAACCGATTCCTCTGGTGCACTGCCCAACATGTGGCACTGTCCCCCTCAAGGAAGAGCAACTTCCCCTGATGTTGCCAAAAACGACCTCCTATGAGCCGAGCGGCACAGGAGAGAGCCCTCTTGCAAAGATAGACGAGTGGGTAAACACCACCTGCCCAGTCTGTGGAGGTCCGGCAAAAAGGGAGACCAACACCATGCCCCAGTGGGCAGGATCGTGTTGGTACTACCTGCGCTATCTTGATCCACACAATACCGAACGTTTTGTCTCAGAGGAGAAGGAACAGTATTGGATGCCGGTAGATCTCTATGTAGGGGGAGCCGAACACGCCGTACTGCACCTGCTATATGCACGATTCTGGCATGAGGTGCTCTATGACTTGGGCTTAGTCTCCACTAAGGAGCCCTTCCAAAGGTTGGTAAACCAGGGAATGATAACCTCCTTTGCCTTCCAGAGAAAGGACAAGAGCCTGGTTCCCACAGATATGGTGGAAGAGACAGCCCCTGATAAGTTCATCGAGAAGGAGACAGGAGAAAGCCTCGAGCGTGTTGTCGCAAAGATGTCCAAGAGCCTTAAGAACGTCATCAATCCCGATGATATCATCAACGAGTTTGGTGCGGACTCAATGCGCATGTACGAGATGTTCATGGGACCGTTGGAAGTCTCAAAGCCTTGGGCTACTACGGGTCTCGTTGGGGTGTACCGATTCATCGACCGCGTCTGGCGCCTACAGGAAGAGAGGACCATCACCGACGAACAACCTTCTGAGGAGATTCTCAAGCTTCTGCACAAAACCATAAAGAAAGTGACCTACGATACCGATACCCTGAACTTCAATACTGCCATTAGCCAGATGATGGTCCTGGTCAACGAGCTCTACAAGACCGAAAACCTCCCAAGGGTTGTCTGGGAGACCTTGATCAAGCTGCTCGGCCCCTATGTGCCTCACATCGCAGAGGAGCTCTGGGAACTTGCGGGGCATAAGCCGACTTTGGCAAATGTCAGCTGGCCTACCTATGATGAGAAGCTCACTATAGACAGTGAGGTCCAAATCATCATGCAGGTAAACGGCAAGGTGCGTTCCAAGAGTGTCCAGAATAAAGGTTTGAGCAAGGAAGAAATGCTCGCCCTTGCTAAAAATGACGAGAAAATACAGTATTGGATCGAAGGGAAGACCATCGTCAAGGAAATTGTGGTTCCCGACAAACTGGTCAACCTAGTCGTCAAATAAGAAGTCAGGCGACATAAACACAAAATGCAGTAGCATTACAAGGAAAGGGAGGCCATGGCCTCCCCTTCCTTGTAGCTAGTACCTACGCTACTTTTCGTATGTGAGGGTAGCATTTCAAACCCCAAGATACGCTTTATCAAAAGGAGTCCTTACTGGAGGAAAACCCTTGTGTCCTAGGATTCCAGCTTAAGATGCAGAAAAACCTCACTGCTATATGAAGCTCGCTCCCGTTGCAACGGCCTTGAGATCATTACAGAGAGCTTGGTCATCGGGATAGTCAAAGAAAAAAAGGGATTACACTCGTAAGGGAGGACAGTAGGAAGAATCGAATCAAGGGTATCACAAAACAACTGGTAAGGAACAATATCTGATCCAAAAACCAAAGGTGTATGGGTGATCGCCAGATACCCTCTTCCCTGATGCTTTGCCGTGATGGCTATCGAGCACAGAGGGAAACTGAGAGAGGTGGCAGGGGTGTTGTTTCGTTCTCCTATCCTATCCGTGACAACAACTAGTACCTCTGTCTGTGGGGTTTCCAGGACAATGACAGCAGATAGTGGATTGCTGATGCAGATACACAACACCAGAAGAATATATTTCCTGTGCCATCCCCTGCTAGGCTGGTTTGCTCTACCCACTTTGCTATCCCTTATCCCAAATTCATACACTGCAATGATACCACACATACTTCTGAGAATGATAGTATGGTGTCTATATGCGATATCTCTTGATATACTGTGTATCCTTAGCCCAATACCTTGGCAAGACCACCTTTGGAAGTTTCACGGTAGAGTGAGGGAAGAGCCTGACCGGTCTCCATCATAACCTCAACCACACTGTCAAAAGAGACCTTATGTCTTCCATCGCCAAGCAAGGCAAAAGTACAGTGGTCTATGGAGCGCATCGCTCCCAGGGCATTTCGTTCGATGCAAGGAATCTGCACCAGACCTCGCATAGGGTCGCAAGTAAGGCCCAAATGGTGTTCCAAACCCATCTCAGCCGCATACTCGATCTGGTGGATGGTCCCTCCAAGCAGCTGGGTTGCGGCTCCGCTTGCCATAGCGCAGGCAACCCCCACTTCACCCTGACACCCCACCTCGGCTCCGCTGATCGAACCGTTGGTCTTGACCAGGTTGCCGATAAGGCCGGCTGTCAGCAAGGCACGCAATATCTTTACCTTGGAAATCTTATAGTGCTTGGACAGGTAGTAGAGCACCCCCGGAAGCACGCCACAACTGCCACAAGTAGGGGCAGTGACGATCCTTCCTCCCCCTGCATTCTCCTCTGAGACTGCAAGGGCATAGCTTATTGCTATGGCGGTATTGCCCAAAGGACCGCTGAATTCACCGGCTTTGGAGTTGTACTGGCTTGCCTTCCTTGCAAGCTTCAATCCCCCGGGAAGTACTCCCTCAGCATTGATGCCCGCTTCAACAGCGTCGCTCATCACAGTCCATACCTCTGTGATATAGTCCAAGATCTCAGGACCTTCAAACTGCAGGACAAACTCCCATAGCTGCAGACCCTCTTCTGAGCAGTAGGCGAGGATCTTCGCCATGGTCCCATACTCCTTGGGATAGACACGCTTCTTCTCGTCTTGGGTCTCACCTTCTATGACAACGCGCCCACCACCCACACTGTAGTAGGTCTGTTGGACAAGGATAGCCCCGTCTTCTGTAAAACCACACAAGGTAAGGGCATTGGGATGGAAGGGTTTCTCCTCATCCGGGTACCAGCTGATCTCCACCTCTTTTCCTATCTCAGAAAATATTTCCCTGATGGCCCTATCGGTAAGGTGACCCTTTCCTGTTGCTGCAAGGCTACCATAAAGAAAGGCCTCATAGCGAATAGCCTGAGGACAAATCCCAAGAAAATGTTGGGTTGCAAAACGAGGGCCCATGGTGTGGCTACTTGAGGGGCCATACCCTATCCTATACAGTTCACGTAGTGATTCCATGTAACAACTTTACATTTTTAGCAAATAAAAGGAAAGAGAGTTCTCTACCACAACGGTCCCTTTTGAACCGAGATACAAGAGGCCTGCTCCTTGAGGTCCACAAAGACCCTGAGCAACAGGGCATCCTCCTTATTCCAAAAGCAGTGCAACCCCTCCCCCAAACTAAGAGCCACTCCTGGTGTACCCCAATAGCTCCAGAACGAACTGTCATACTCTCTCTCACCTACCCAATACCCCTGGGGGATGGTGGTGATCTGTACCTTCAATGGTGCTAGGATCTGTATCGAGGAGGAGCATAGTTCCCCATTGACCAGATCTTTCTGCAGGCGGTTTGTATCGAGAAGGGTCAAATCCTCTGTCTTGGAGAGTACTTCCCGCAGGAGATGAGGATACACAAGAGCACCAACAGCTCCTCCATTCAGCTTGGTGCTCTCAAGCAGCAGATGGCAAAGCACACCCTCCTGAGCTGTGAGCAGGACCTCTGCCTTCCCAGAGGGAACCACAGCCCCTCCGATAGGGGCAAAAGTGCCTAAGGGGTAGGCACAGAAGACCACAGTCTCTCCCCGCCTTATCCAGATACTGACTTTTTTCTCCCCTGCCTTGAGATGCTGTTGCTTCAGTTCTCCCTTTTCTGTCCAGACGAGGGTGTACCAGAAGCTCTGGTTCTGCATCTCCTCCCACCGATGATGAGAAGGGATGGTCAACTCTACGACCCTCATGGAAAGAGGGTCGTAGGTGCAACCGAGCAAGAGGGAACAGACCAAGGTACAAATGCTGATAACGACTAAAGGCTCACATTGTTTATTCACATTCAAAGAAGAGACAAAGCATCGGCCATCTCTTCAGCAAGCGAGCATAATCCTACCGATCATCCACATTCCAGGTGATCGGAAGAGCTAAGGAGAAAAAGGGACAAGCATTTCAGTTGTTGCCTTAGCAATGGGTTTATGGCAAACAGAGGTCCATGCATAGGGTATGGGTATCCTGACTATGATTGTTTGTTTCTTGAGGTCTTTGAGGAACCCAAACAAGCAATCCGGAGCCCTACAGGATTACCTTGTCCTCTTTGCCAAGCGACTCAAGATGACAAGAGTCTCCTCGAACATGCTCAATCGATGGAAAAAGAGCAGGAATACCAGATTGGGGACAACGATGACCACAAGAAGGGAGACGCCAAAACGAAGTAGCGTGTTGGAAATGGTGATAAGGGAAAGGCAGGCCAAGGTTGCCCCTCCTGCAACAAAGGTAACGGCCGTATAGCCCAGGTATTGGAGGAAATACCGACCAAGAGGTTTGTCAAAACCAAATCGGTAGACCACATACGGCTCGATCCAGAAACAGGTTGCCAATGTGCTGACCGAAGATCCTATAAGAACACCTATTACGCCATACCTGCCAGCAAGCACAACCGATACCATCAGATTGATCACCGCTTGTAGCAAAGACTTGTACCGGTCATACCAGAACAACCCCAGAGAGTCCTTGAAGGCCAACACAGGCCTTCTCATACCTGTAAGGTAGTAGTTGAGCACTATCACAAATACGACGCTCTTGGGAAACAGGAAGGCCCTGCCCAGCCATAGCGAGATAAAAGGATTACACAGGAAGTAGAGGCAGAGGGCTGTGAAGCCATATACCCAAGCAGAGATGAAATTCAGCTCGTCAAACAACGAATTGCTCCCTGCCCCCCCTTTTTCTGCAGAAAGGTTTCCAATACTTGCAGTAATGGAAGAGTAGATAAGACCGACGATGCCACCTACAGAGCTTTGAAGCAGTGTATAGTTGGCATACAGGCCAGCACTCGCTAGATTCACAAATCGTACAAGAATGATGGAATCGGTCCCGGTGACCAGGACACCCCCGGCCTTATGTAATGTCAGGGCAAAGATATTCCTCTTGATTTTTTCCTTCTCATCCCGCGTAAGTGATGCATCTGTCTTCCCTTTCAGATACGGATAGAGCCTGTTTACCTTGAGTGTTATAGCTAGGTTTTCAACGACCGTAGAGGCAAGGAGGATCACAAGAAAGAGGATATAGTTGCTTGTCAGCACCAATACCACGATCTGCAGTGCATGCTTGAGTATCTGAAACCCATACAGGTAAATCGAGTTGATATAAGACTTCTGGTCAGCAATGAGAAGAGTCCGTTTATACCCCAGGAAGTAACTGGACCCTGAGTTGATGACAAACAAGCAGTAAATGAGGTACAGATGGGGAATATCAGGAACCTCTTGCATGAGCACATGCAGAAAGGGAGTAAAGGCGAACCCCAGCAACAACACCAATGATCCTATCACCCTATAGGATTTCCTGTAGAGATTCATCAAAACCTGTATTTTCTGCTTCTCTCCGAAGGCCAGTGGTTTGTAGAGACTATAGCTAATGGCGGATCCAAAGCCCAATTCAGCAAGGGAGAGCATAGTCAGCACATTGGCAAACAACCCGGAGAGGCCCAGATACTCCAGAGAAAGGAACATCACAAAGACCTTACGGGCGATGAAGCCACTGATATAGCTTATGATGAGTCCAAGGGTTCCTGCCCGTATGTTTCTCACTGAATTATCTAATCTTGACAACGCAAACCCCGTAGGAATTTCTTCCTCTGTGAAAACTAGCAAGCAACACTTAACACAAGTGCCTTACGCATACTACAACATAAACCACCTAAAAGCAGGATAGTGACTCATATGCTGAGAAAGCATACAGACTATCTACATGCAACTCACAACAAACAAGCTCTTCACTGCAATGAAGGCTTAATCGTGATGTTTGCCTAGTAAATTTGCTCTTATTTGTATCTGCATGCCCCTGATAAGGGCCATATACTCACTTCGATACCGTTTGAACAGGAGACGAAAGGCCTCGCTTCCATAATCTGCATACGTCCAGGGAAGGGTGTTGAACTGTCCCTTTACATAGATGAGGGTCACCTCTGCATAGATACCTTTCTGCAAGGGCACCCGATGACCCCGGTTCTTTGTGGTTGCGAGGATCAGGTTGGCAGCGCTGAGCAGGCCAGGATCCAAGTTGATGGCCCTGCCCCCTTGCCTTTTGAACTGCTCTTCAATCGCATTGGTGACGAGCTTTGCCTGTGCAAGTAGGGAGGGATCATACAGTTTTTCAAATACCAGGAAAAATCTTTGGGGATTTGCACCCATCTCCTGGTCATAGTAATCGGTAAAGGTGAAGGGTACCTGTTCGCTTGTCTCGAGAATGGGACCGAACTTCTCAGAAAGAAGGGAAAAAAGTTCAGGATGGCAGTCCTCACATGTTGAGAGGACACCCATCACCAATCTCGCAGGGACAAAGCTCCTCACATCCCCCATATCAGATACCTGCCGTATAGGTTCCCAGTACTCTTACAGAAGCACAACAATCCTTCAGTTCCTCTAGGGCATGCTCGAAGGAGCCTTCCGCCTGCCCTAGTTCAGTCTCCACAAAGAATGAGTACTCCCAAGGCTTGCCTGGTATCGGACGGGACTCGAGCTTCTTCATGTTGAGGCCATGCTTGGTAAGGATCAGCAAAGCTTCAAACAAGGATCCGGGACGATCCTGGACAGTGAACCTGAGTGAAGCTCGGTTGACAGGAGAGATGGCCCTGAAGGCCTCGGCCATCTCCTCTTTGCAGATGATATAGAACCTTGTGTAGTTTCGGGGATTGCTCTCGATTCCTTCAGCAAGAATCTGCATCCCATGGACAGCTGCAGCAGGCGAACCTGCTATGGCAGCGAGTGTCTTGTCGTTGGAGGCCTTCACAAATCCTACAGAGCCTGCCGTATCGAAAAAGGGAATCGCCTCAGCATGCTTTAGCTCTCCTCGTAGGTAGTCCACACACTGGGCAAGGCCCTGTGGGTGGGAGTAGACCTTCCTGATATCCTCAACCTTGGTCCCAGGAAGGGCAATGAGGTTATGCACTATCCTGATCTGCTGTTCCCCTACCACCTGGATATCGGGATAGCGGTCCAATAGTTCCAGCGTATCGAAGATGGTTCCCCCAAGGGTATTCTCCAAAGGGATCATACCATAGGTCGCCTCTCCCTGCATCAGGGCCTCGAAAACATCACCAAACTGCTTGCAGGGAAGAGCCGTGGCACTTTCATCAAAGGAACGTCTGATGGCCAGCTCGCTGAAAGCTCCCCGTTCGCCTTGGAATGCGACAGTAAGGGAGGATGTTTTCTTCCCTTTTTTCGTCTCTGCCTTGACAGAAGGAAGGGTCAGCGGAATCCTTTCCAAGGATTTCCCTATCACAGGACAAAGGGCGTTCAAGTCGCGCATCAGCTTCTCAAACTGTGAAGGGTAGAGCGACTGGGGGCCATCACTGAAAGCCAGTTCCGGATGATTATGCACCTCGACCATAAGGCCCGAAGAACCGCTGGCTACCAAGGCGAGGCTCATTGGGCTGACCATATCCCGGATGCCTGTAGCATGACTTGGGTCTCCGATGATCGGCAGATGGGTCATTTTCTGGATAACAGGAATGGCGCTACAGTCGAGGGTATTGCGTGTGGCTCGCTCGTATGTGCGGATGCCACGTTCACACAGGACAATCTGGTCGGTTCCACTAGCCATTAGGTATTCGGCTGCCATGAGCCACTCCTCAATGGTGGCACTGAGTCCCCGCTTGAGCAGAACAGGCATGCCTGTCTTCCCCACTGCCTTCAGTAGCTCAAAATTCTGCATATTGCGTGCCCCGATCTGGAACATGTCGATATATCGGGCCATCATATCAACATCACCAGGGCTGACAATCTCGGTTGTAATTGGCAAACCGTACTTCTGTCCCGCCTCCTGGAGGTACTTCAGCCCCTCTTCCCCCATACCCTGGAAAGCATAGGGAGAAGTCCTTGGCTTGAAAGCCCCGCCACGCAGTATGACTGCCCCTGCATCACGGACAGAACGGGCGATCTCCATGATCTGGGTGCGGCTCTCTACAGCACAGGGGCCGGCAATGATGGCGATGCGGTTACCCCCTATCTTCACCTTGCCAACAGTGACTATGGTGTCATCTTTCTTCAGCTCACGGGAGGCGAGCTTGTAGGGCTTGCTGATGGGAATAACCTTGGTCACCCCTTCGAGCAGCTCAACCTCACGCAGGTCGAGGGAGCTCTGGCCCACAGCACCAAAGACAGTCTCTTCCTGTCCAACGATTTCCTTGACGGTGTAGCCCTTGCCAACCAAGAAGGCCCTGATGTGCTCTTGCTGCACCTCGGTTATGTTTTTCTTCAGTACGATTATCATGCGAACACGCTAGAATGTATCATCCAAAAGGTCAAGAGAGCATTGTATTTTTCCCTCAGCTATGCTATGCAAGCAGGCATGGACGAACAGTACTGGGACGATATATTTTCCTCTTTCAGGAAGGCAATCGAGGACAAAGGAAGGACGCTACCCTCCCTCTCCATAATAGCAGGACAGAAAGAGGATCCCTACCGTGTGCTCATCGCCACAATCCTCTCCTTGAGAACCCGTGATGAGGTGACCCTTGCCTCGAGTGAGCGTCTCTTCTCCCTGGCTGATACCCCTTCCACCATGCTTTCCCTCCCTTTGGAGGAGATTGAGAGGACAATATACCCAGCGGGATTCTACAAAACCAAAGCAAAGACCATACATGCCATCAGTGAGATATTGCTTTCTGAATATGCGGGAAAGGTTCCTTCAACGAGTGAAGAGCTTATGAAGCTACCTGGAGTCGGGATTAAGACTGCAAACCTCACCCTCAACCTGGGCTTCGGCATAGAGGCAATCTGTGTGGATTGTCATGTGCATAAGATTGCAAACAGGATGGGATGGGTCAGCACAAAAACACCTGAGGAGACAGAGCTCGCACTACAGAGTGTCATGCCCAGGAGATTTTGGATACCACTCAATGAACTGTTGGTGATCTACGGGCAGCTGATCTGCACCTCAATCAGCCCATGGTGCTCGAAGTGCCCTCAAGAAAATTCCTGCCCGAAGGCAGGAGTGGAAAGATCACGCTAGGACTTTTCTTGATACTTCAAAGGTTGCGATCAGGACGATCAGATGCAACATCAGGCTCTCAAGCCAGAAAACCCATTGCTCTACGGTAAAGCCACGAAAGCCCGGTGCAATATCTGCAAAGAAGATTACCGCGATCCAGATGACCAGCACAGCAATCGTTCCCGCTTTGACAAACACATGGGAGAGCTTGTTGGTAAACAGAGGGACAAGCATCACCAGACCTCCAAGCATCACGACAATTGCCACCAAGATGCCCACGTCGTTGCTGAAAGCACCGTAAAGTGCCCCTATGCCAGATCTTCCGCCTCGCGAGAGGAGACCCTGCAGCCCAATGCTGATGTACAGCAAGGAAATGACCATCCTCAATACAAACGCACTACTTTTCTTTTTCATTGTGCCTGTTTCAGCCATCCCATGCTCCTTATGCTCTGCGTCAGTAGACGTCCCTCACCACTTGGGAGACAGCTTCAGCCTTGCCCAAAGTATAGAAGTGGACACCGGGAACCCCATGCTCGATGAGATCCTTCGCCTGTTTCTTACTCCAGTATACCCCAATTTCCTTCACTTCTGAAAGTTTCTTTGCATTATTGAGCAGATCGACCAATTCAGGGGGGAAGTCCACATGGAAAGTCTGGGGAATGGTGGCGAGGTCTCGCTTGCTTCCGATCGGCTTGATGCCGGGTATGATGGGGACGGTGATACCGTTATTGCGGCACTCCTCTACAAATCTGTAGTATACGCTGTTGTCAAAGAACATCTGCGTCACGATGTATTCGGCACCACACGCCACCTTATGCTTGAGATGCTCAATATCTGAGATACGGTTGGCAGCTTCAGCATGCTTTTCAGGATAGCCGGCCACCCCGATACAGAAGTTTGTCTTTTCGCCATTCACCAAAGAGTCATCCAGGTAGATTCCCTGATTCAAATTTGCTATCTGGGACACCATATCGCTGGAATACTCATACCCTCCCTTGATAGGTACAAAACGTCTCTGCCCATGGGGCGGGTCTCCACGCAGGGCAAGAACATTGTTGATGCCCAAGAAATTCAACTCGAGCAGGGCGTTCTCAATCTCCTCTCTCTGCATGCCACCACATATGAGGTGGGCGACCACCGGTATGTTGAAGGTGTGCTGGATAAGACCTGAGAGGGCGATGGTCCCCGGTCTCTTTCGTACGGTTCTTCTCTCAAGCAATCCATCGGGCCTCTCGATATAGACAACCTCTGCCTGATGGTTGGTCACATTGATGTAGGCGGGCTCGAAATTGCTCAGCGAACGTACGGTTTCCAGGAGCACTTCTGCATTCCCTCCCTTCAAGGGGGGAACCAGTTCAAAGGTAAAAAGAGGCTTCTTGGCTTGGTTGAGGATGTCTAGTACTTTCATAGCCCTAGTATTCCATACCAGAGAGCAACGTGACAAGCTTATCCCTTGCAATGCCCTTCTTTTGGGCATAGAGGGCAAGCTGCTCCTCTGAAACCTTGCCAACGGAGAAATACCGAAGGTCTTCGCCTCCGATCAGCATGGAACAGACACTTGAGGCAGGATCCATGGCAAAGCTTTCGGTCAGATGCACGCCAATCGCATCTTGGGCACCAAGCAGATCAAAAAGGGTGCGCTTCTCACTATGGTCACTCCAGGATGAGTAGCCGGGTGCGGGCCTGATGAAAGAGGAGCAGGAACATCCCCACTTCTCCTTGAGGAAAGCCTCCGCTTCATCAGAAAGCACCTCAGCAAGCCTGTCAGCGAGCATCTGTAGAGCCAGATGGTCGAAACCCCGGTCAGCTTGCTTCACATACCCTCCAAGCTCCAAGGCTGAAGTCGCAACCAGAAGGCCTACCGTATCATCCTTGGCGATGCCATCTGCGAGACTGAACCCGCTCTCTTCATTGCGCAGGAAGAAGAATGAAGAGGAGCCTACCTGCACCTCAAGGCGATCGCTGTGGGCAGGGAAAAGTCCACAGACAACCTTACATCCTGACTCAAAGAGGTTTTGGATCTCGTCTCCTTTTAGCAGCTCCTTTGCTTCTGTGACCAACTGCTCGCCCTCTTCGCTGGCAAAGGGGACCTTCCAGGCGGAACAATACATCTTCCAGTTGATCTTTTCCACCAAAACAGGGAGAGAGAAGTCCTGCAAGACAAAAATGCCATATTCCTTGGCTATGCTCCCTGTCTTTTTCTGTTCTTGCTTTGCCAGTAACGAGGAATAGTCAAAGCTTGTCAGGGCTACATTCTTTCCTTGGTTCGTACCCATCAGCTTGAGTGTCTGCTCTGCATGATCCTTGAAATAGAGATCTCGTCCTTCTCCGACTGCCTTCTGGGCACTCAGGGCCATAGCCGAGGCATCCTTTGTCTGTATGACGGGGCCTCCATACAAAGGTGAAAGCTTCACTGCGGTATGCAGCTCACTGGTGGTAGCCCCTCCCACAAAAATGGGTATGGTGCATCCGCTCTCTTCAAACAAGCTTATCACCGAAGCCATCTCCCGAAGAGAGGGTGTTATGAGTCCGCTCAGACCGACAAGGTCAGCATGGTTCTCCAAAGCCGATGCAAGGATAGTCTGTTTTGGAACCATCACCCCAAGGTCAATAACTTCAAAGTTATTGCAGGTAAGAATCAGACTGACAATGTTTTTCCCAATGTCATGCACATCGCCCTTTACAGTTGCTATGACGGCTATCTTTTTCTTATGATTGCCAAAAGTAGCTTTTGAACCTTCAAGGAATGCAGTGATACGCGGTTGGAGGATATCAACAGCCCTCTTCATCGTCCGTGCGCTCCGTACCACCTGGGGAAGGAAGAGTTTGCCTTTCCCAAACAGAAGACCAACCTCTTTCATCCCGTCCATCAGTGGCCCTTCGACCAAAAGGAGAGGATTCTCATCATTGAGAGAGGCTAGGTCCTTTTCAAGATAGACGTTCTCCCCCTTGAGTACGGATTGGGCAAGCCGTTCTCGTGGGGGGAGGCTTTTCCACTCTTCAGGACCGCTCACCTGTTTGCCCGTTGATTCTGTATCTGCCTTATCAGGAATTGGCTCCATGGCAAGATCGATGAGCTCCCTTCTTACGGAAGGGAGGTCATCGCCTCCTGCAAGCAGGGCCCGCGTGATGATGTCCTTAGTCCTTGGCACTATGGTCTGTGTATCCCTGCTGACTGCTGGATTCACAATACCCATATCAAGCTCTGAAAGGTCTAGGAATATAGCGTGCATAGCGTTTCGCAGGGCATTGTTTCCCCTGAAGGAGAAGGAGAGGTTGCTTATGCCCCCGATTGTATGGCAATTAGGGAGGTTTGCCTTGATCCAGGAAACGGCCTGCAGGAAATCACGGGCATGGGTGTCGCTCTCATCAAGGCCTGTGGCGATCGTGAGCACATTGGAGTCGAATATGATGTCCTCAGCTCGTATGCCTGCAAGCAGGAGGAGGTTGTAACTGCGCTTTGCTATGGCAATCTTACGCTCATACGAGTCAGCCTGACCCTCTTCATCGAAGAGCATGACAACCATGGCAAAACCATAGGAGACAATGAGACGGGCCCGTTCAATGAACGTATCCTCACCTTCCTTCAGGCTGATGGAGTTTACAATACCCCTCCCCTGTATTTCCTGAAGGGAGCGTTCGATCACGCTCCAATCTGAGGAATCCACCATGACAGGAACCTTGCTTACAGAGGGGTCGCTTCCCATATGTCTGAGAAAGGCGACCATACGCTCCTGTGCATCGAGCATCGAGGCATCCATGCAGAGGTCAATAACATCTGCTCCCTCTTCTATCTGGGTACGGGCAACGGTGAGGGCCTCCTCCCATGCACCCTCTTTGACAAGACGGGCAAACTTTCTGGAACCCGCAACGTTTGTGCGTTCTCCAATTACCAGAAGCCTATCACTAGGGACGGGACAGGCTTCCAATCCGGCAAGGAGGAGGGTATGCTCACGTTCAAGCTTTTTGTGAACTGGTCGCCCCTGTGCTGCCTTGGCCAACGCCCTGATATGTTCAGGAGTCGTGCCACAACATCCGCCAACAATGTTAAGGTATCCTCCCGCCAAAGCCGGTTCCAGTTCCTTAGCCATCTCAGAGGGAGTCAGATCATACAACCCCTCCTTGTCAGGAAAGCCTGCATTGGGATGGGCGCTGATGTAGAACGGAGCAAGTTCAGAAAGCCTTGTCATCAAGGGCAACATCTCCTCTGGCCCTGTGGAGCAGTTCAGCCCAAGGGAGAACAGGGGGAAAGGGCTCATTGAGATGACAAATGCCTCCAGGGTCTGACCGCTGAGGGTACGTCCGCTCTGGTCGCTGAAGGTGACGCTCACCATAAGTGGGACCTTTCGGCCCTTGTTCTCCATAGCCTCAAGACAGGCCATGACCGCACTTTTCGCCACAAGAGTGTCAAAGGCCGTCTCAATGAGCAAGAGATCTACACTTCCATCAAGAAGGGCCTCAGCCTGCTGGGTGTACATCGCCTTGAAGGAGGCGAAATCACTCTGGCGATAGGCTGGATCATCGACATTGGAGGAGAAGGACAGGCTACGGTTGGTAGGGCCCAGGACTCCGGCGACAAAAGCGTAAGCGTCGTGCTCCCTCTCAAAGTCGGCTGCAGCTTCACGGGCTATCTCACAGCCTGCCTGATTGATGGAAACCACATCACCTGACAGGCCATACTCCTCCAGGTTAAAGGCATTGGCACAGAAAGTGTTGGTCTCGATGATATCACATCCGGCCTCAAGATAGGCGCTGTGGATAGCGAAAATAACATCCCCCCTGCTGAGATTGAGATACTCGTTGCATCCTAAGGCTGTCTTCCCATCCAAGGTGAAGTCATCACTGGTCAGTTCCTCCTGTTGGATCATGGTTCCCATTGCCCCATCAAGGATGGCAATGCGTTCATTGAGAATCTTATGTAGGTATTCTTGTCGGTTCATGGTTGGCTTCGTACCTCCAGCTGCCCACAGAGTGCCAGCTTTGTATCAAGTAATACAAGAGCAGAGAGTATCTCCTCTTTTTCATTCATCATCTGAGTCACTCTCTGTACATCAGACTCTTTTCGCACGATGTTGCAAAATGCTGTCGCATAGGCATCGGCCAAGGCGGCATCGCTACAGGCTACCATCACAGCATCGGCAGCGCCGAAGCTGTGGGAGTGGCCCACCTTGGCAGAGGAAGTGCAGACACCCAAGGGGCAATGCTCTGGCTCCACTACAATGGAAACCTTACCTGAAAGACCGTTACTACCTGCAAAGAGGGTAACAGATAGCGGTTTCAGGATATCAATATAGAGATCCCCTCCATTTTCCACTACGATCTCCTCTAGGGAAAATCTCTTTTTCAGACTCGATCCGATCGCTTGTGCGATCGCCCCAGCGACGCTGGCCATGGGTCCGGTATTGGAAAGTTCTGATGCATGGAGCATACCTGCAAGGAAAGGGGAAATAGTAGCGGTGCCTGCACCCTTATCCGGACCCCTTCTCTCCTCCAAAGGAACAAAGGATCGGAGAAAGGAAGGGTCTGGATAGGTGAGGATCTCATTGCGTAGCCTTCTGAGCAATCTGGCTCCTTCAGCAGCAAGAGCATTGCCATCGGCTGTGTGGGGGGTATAGCCGATCCACAGGTCGCTCTCCCCTACTGCAAAGGTGACGGAGGTGAATCTTGAGAGACCCATCTCCTTGCGGTAGGTACGGCTCTGATACATATCTCAGGTCTCACGCTCGTTTGACAAGGAGAAAAGCTGCATAGGGCAAGCTTGGACACAGAGGCCGCAGAGCACACACAGGTCAGGGTCATAGACCAGCTTCCAATCCGTATCCATGGAGAGGGCTCTGGGGGAACAGACAGCGGTACAGGCACCGCAGTTGATGCACCTCTCCTCCTGAAAGTTCAGCTCCTTGACCATTTCAGAGACGACAATACCTGTCTGATTGAGCCACAGGATACTCTCTTCAAGCGCAGTTTCTGAGCCTGTAAGCTCCACCACAAGCTTGCCTCCTCGTCCGGAGGCCACATCGGCGTTGAGGATGTTGATGTCCACGTCATAGGTTCTGACAAGCTTGCTTACCAGAGGTTGCTCTACCAGGGTCGGGGAGAATCTGAGTGCATAGCGCTTTTTCATCGTGAGCCTCCTTCCCTAGGTACCAGGGGTTTGACAAAGCTTTTCTCAGGAAAGGGATGAACCGCTTCGGTAAGGGTAAACTCACCTCGTTCGATCCAGGTCTGCAGCTTCTTTGCAATTTCACGGGCAGTACTCAGGGAGGAAAGTGGGGCGCTCTTGGCCTCCTTTCCGTTAGGAAGATGCACCTTGCCGCTTTGAAGCTCCTCATAGGTGACCTTGCTAACAGTCGGATGCCCATCGAGGCCATAATCGCTGATGAGGGTCTCTATCTGGCTGTTGCGGATAGAGAGATGTTTTGCCATACGCACATCAAGGACGGGAATGGGAATTCCTATACCTACAAACAGGGAGACTCCGTACTTCTCATAGTAGGCTGAGCGCACAAACTCGGTGGACATCTTTTTCGCATCACCGATGACAGCGAGGGTAGCCCCTGTCCCCAGAGGGATGCCATGTTCGTTTCGCTCCCGACTTGTGTTGTACTGGGTGCCGTTCCATACCACATACCCTTCGGTCCCTCCGAGGAAGATCCTGGTTCCAAGGCCTATGGTCCGTAGGTAGGGATCGTTGAGCAGGGGGCTGAGCTCCCCGCTGGTTGAGTAGGTGACGTTGCTGAAACGGGGCAGCAAGGTACCCATGTAGGTGTACTTGATCTTGTTGGTGCTGTTGGTGGCGGCGGCGTAGTTCTGGTAGGCATTGCGGGGGTTGAACAGGTAAAACTCGTTGAGCCCGTCCTTGTTGATCCAGGTATCAATTTCCCGGGTGGGATAGCAGTCGGTCCCCTTTCCCCTAGCAAACAGGCGCACATCCTTGCCTGCGATGAGATCTTCGATGACATTTGCCCCGCCATAGGTCGGGTCGAATTTGGACTCGGCGGTCGCCCCTATAAGTGTATCCACAGCAGCAAGGCCTTCGTAGGCGCTTACCCCGTTGAGGGTGATCTCCTCCATCCTGATGCCAGGAGACCAGTGGCCGAAATTCATGACTGCCGAGGAGGAACACATCGGGCCGAAGGTGGCGGTGGTGACGACATCGACTTTTTCGGCTAGTTCTTCGATGTCGGTCTTGATGGCCATCTGGGAAAACTCTTCGGCTGTGACGACCACAACCTTCCCTCGTCTGATCTTCTCGTTGATCTGAGCAACTGTCTTTGCCATGGGAACTCCTATACCCTAACGGGAATGAGATGATAGGAAGGGACTTCATAGGGATGGGAGCGTTTCAATGCTTCAATCACAGAGGCGGCATCTTCTTCCTTGACAACCAATTCTAGCCTCCACTCCTCCACTTGTGCAAGTTGTTCTCTCTCTCCAAGGAAAGGATTGCTTGCCAAAGAGGGCAAAAACTGCCCCAAACCCTTGGTTTGCCAGCTACACTTCTCATATCCCCCCATAGAACCGGCCCCTGCTGCGAACAAGGCGCCCTTCACCGACTCCAGATGGCTTTCAGGCAGATAACAGACAAGTACATACATCTTTTCTCTCCTTCGTTTTCATCCTATGATAGGCTATGGTAAAACTTCTCATCTTCCTCGGCAACCCCGGCAAACAATATGAAAAGAGTCGGCATAATGTCGGCTGGCTCTTTTGTGACCACCTCTACCCTTCACAGCAGTGGTCGCAGAAATTCCATGCAATGGTTGCAACAGAGGGCCAGTACAGGTTGCTCAAACCCCAGACCTTCATGAACGAGAGCGGAAAATCAGCTCGTGCCTGCAGCGACTTCTTCGGATACACAAGTGAAGAGATACTAGTCATCCATGACGACCTTGAGCTCCCCTTCGGAACCGTCCGGTTACAGAAAGGGGGAGGACTCGGAGGGCACAACGGACTGAAGTCCATCAAGAGCCATCTGGGCGACGATGGATTTTTGCGCCTTCGTTTTGGTATCGGGAGACCCCAGAGGGGCAGTGTGGCATCGTATGTTCTGCTCCCCTTTTCCAAGGAAGAGGCACCTTTGCTCCCTGTGTTGTTTGACAGAGCTGAAAACCTACTTAGAGGGGATATATCTACTCTTCCAGTAACTAATACATTAGTCTAATAGCGTTCCCATTCCAAGAAGGGGGTTACAACAGGGGCATTGCATGGTATACTTGTCTTGGCTTGGATACTATTAGCACCTTACTCTGGGAGGCGTGAATTGATAACACGTGACCTTCGCATTTCAATCCGAACAAGGACTGAGATGGATTTTTTTTCCGCTCTGTTTCCCTCTTCATCCGATTTGGGAGTCCTCTATAGACAGGCAAATGAACTTGCACACCAGTACAACCTGAAGGCAAAGGAACGCGGTGGCAGCGAATATGTTGCTGCAGGGAAGCTTCATGCCACAGCTGTGTTGCATCTGATCTATCAGACAGTGCTCACCCGCTATCTTAGCGATACCGAGCCGGACTTCTTCAGCCGTCTCACTGCCTTGCTGAGCAAGAACCATGCAGGAAATGATGTGCTGGCCTTCTACATGAAGGAGTTTCCCTCTCCCCTGTTGCTAGAGCAACAGCTTCCTCTGGATTATTTCTACGACGAATCCCTGAGGGGATATTTTGTCCACCAGGTGATGCTGGACAACCCAGCCTTGGTCAAGGCGGCAAAACCTTTCATCACACCCGAAGGCCTCTCCTTCCCTAAGGGCGCTCAGGCCCTCACCGCCCTGATGGGCGGCTACACACAGGGAGCTGCCCTGATGACCAACAGTGATGAGGATATTTTTTCCTTCCTTACCAGGCCAGGCAGGCTCTACCCTGACTCCTTGCTCGAGCAGATCAGCTACATAAGAGAAACATGGACAGAGATGCTTCCCGACGAACTGAAGGCCCTGTTGCTTCGGACCATAGACTACATCCAGGAAGAGGAGAAACCCCATTTCGGAGGGCATGGTGGTGGGACAGTTCCTACCTATGTCCCTGACTACAGTTCCATAGATACGGAATACGAGGCATTCTCAGCTGACAGGAACTGGATGCCCAATGTCATCATGATAGCCAAATCAACGCTGGTCTGGCTTGACCAGCTTTCCAAGGAGTACGGCTACCCTATCACCACCCTCGACCAGATTCCCAACCAAGAGTTGGACAACTTGCATGATCGGGGCTTCACCGCTCTCTGGCTGATCGGCCTGTGGGAGCGCAGCAGCGCTTCAAAAAGGATAAAGAACCTCTGTGGCAATCCCGAGGCAGAGGCATCGGCGTACTCACTGAAGAACTACGAGATAGCATCGTCCATCGGAGGATGGGCAGCCTTGGACAATCTGCGCACAAGGTGTGCCGACCGCAGCTTGCGCCTAGCCAGCGACATGGTTCCCAACCATACGGGAATTGATGGCGACTGGGTATTCAACCACAGCGAATACTTCATACAGCAGAGCTATCCCCCCTTCCCCTCCTATACCTACAATGGGGAGAATCTTTCGGAAAACCCCGATATCGAGATCAAGCTGGAGGATCACTACTACAACCAAAGTGATGCTGCGGTGACCTTCAGGAGGAAAGATCTGAGAAGTGGGGAGACTAGCTATATCTTCCACGGTAACGATGGGACCTCCATGCCCTGGAACGATACAGCCCAGTTGGATTTCCTCAATCCTGCAACCAGAGAGGCGGTTTTCCAGCAGATCAAGCATGTGGCGAAGAATTTTCCCATAATCAGGTTCGATGCGGCAATGACCCTTGCGAAAAAACATATCCAGCGTCTTTGGTATCCAAAACCCGGGCATGGAGGTGATATTGCAGGACGGGCCCAAAGCGGACTTGATGATGCGACGTTCCACTCCCTCATTCCCCAGGAGTTCTGGAGGGAGGTCGTAGACCGTCTCAGTGTGGAGTTGCCCGATACTCTCCTGCTTGCAGAGGCATTCTGGATGATGGAGGGGTATTTTGTACGCACCTTGGGTATGCACCGTGTATATAACAGTGCTTTCATGAACATGCTCAAGAACCAGGAAAACCAGAAGTACCGCGATACCATCAAAGGGACCATCAGCTTTGAGCCGGAGATTCTCAAAAGGTTTGTCAACTTCATGAACAACCCGGATGAAGAGACAGCTGTCGCACAGTTCGGTGAGGGAGACAAGTACTTCGGCGTCTGTACGCTCTTGGCAACCATGCCGGGACTCCCTATGTTCGGCCATGGCCAGATCGAGGGGTATAAAGAGAAGTACGGCATGGAATACCGTAAGGCGTATTGGGATGAGAGACCCAACCAATGGATACTTGACGAGCACTACAGAAGGGTCTTCCCGCTTCTGAAAAAGCGCTATCTTTTCAGTGGTGTGGACAATTTCTACCTCTTTGACCTTGTTGACCGAGGTCATATCCATGAATCAGCCTTTTGCTACATCAACGGGACAGCTCATGAGAAGGCCTTGGTGCTATACAACAACCAGTACGACAGCGTTCAGGGCTGGATAAAGAACTCAGCTCCCAAGCTTGAGAGGCAAGGCAGTGAAAAACGTACGGAAACACTCTCGCTTGCTGAGGCTATGGGCCTTACCGTAGGTGGCAGAAGGTATGTGCTGTATGAGGCCTTCCCTGGAAAACTGACCCATATGGTTCCCTCCCTGAAGGTATTTGATGAGGGCTTACATTTCCATCTCAATGGATATGAGACGAAGGTCCTTCTGAACATCAGGGAAGTGGAGGATGTGGACGGCACCTATGAAATGCTCTATAGCTCTGTTGGAGACAGGGGGATTGAGAACATTGAGCAGGAGATCCTCGCACTGAGGCTGAAACCTGTATTCAAGGCTATGGAGATCCTGCACAGCTCAGCATTCAAGAAGCTACTCTCTGCATTGCTGAAGGGAGAAGGCACTGCCAAGATCGAGCGAAAACTACTGCTCGCCCTTGCAGAGGCCTACACCCATCTGGGTGTAGCGGCCGAACATCTGCACCCTGTAGCCTTCAAGGCCCTGCCTTCCAAGCCTCGTGAGATCAAGCCATCTGAGATGCTCAAGGAGATACAAAGGCTGACAGCTATCTTCTCCAAAGAGTCCAAGGAGCCGTATTTTGGGCAGGGAGTGGCCATTATGGACGAACTCCCTTCGATCGTTGCAGCCTCGCTGTTCCTCAAGCCGTTCATCCATGAGTGGTCTACCATCACCGATACTATGGTGGCAAGCGACAAGCTTCTGCTCGCCCGATTCTTCGGTGAGGAACTGCAAGAAGCGGGCTTTGTCGGAGAAAGTGCCAGAAAAGCTTGTCATGGAGCCGCTATCCTTGCCTGCTCGGCAAATATGGTGAAGACCTTCAGCGACATGGCACCTCAAAAGGTCCTTTCCTCCCTGTTGAAAGACCAGGCAGTGAAGACCTACGCAAATTGCAACGAGTACCAAGGTACTACCTGGTACAAAAAGGAGGCAATCCAAGAGATCATCTATCTCTCAGCTCTCTCTTTTCAGATGGTAGGAGGTATCTCAGATACCCTCTCCTATGTGAAGACACTCACCGAGGCGGAGACGTTGGCGGCATACAAACTGAACCTTCTCCTAGGGGATGGGGATGATGTTTGATTGACTTGACGCTATTGATAAGATACTCTTTGAAACTATGAAGACGTGGATAACATATCTCGCAGCTACAGCCTTCGGGTTGGCTGCAACACTCCTGTTTGGAGATTCTGGACTCTACCAGCAGATCATGTATACTGCCACCGCCCTGTTTGTGCAGCTTGGTGGATTTATCTTGATACCGATTGTGTTCTTTGGTTTCTCCAGCGGTGTAGCTTCCTTGCGAAAAGATTCTTTGGGAAGAACCTTCAGCTGGACATCCATCCTATGGAGTATCCTCTCAACATTGCTCTTGGTAATGGGTGCAGCCCTTGTGTTCCGCTTCTTTCCAACCAACTTCCCTGCCAGTAGCAGTGCAGGCTCCGAATCATCGATCATCGGTGCGGTAGCCCCGCAGTCACTGTCCACGCTGTTCAGCTCCATGCTTCCGGTAAATCCCTTTTACTCTCTGGCATCGGCAGAAAGCTTCCTGCTTCCGGTCATCGTCATTGCCCTGATCTTCGGTTTCTTCCTCAAGCCCAATGTGGAGGTCATCCGCCCAGCATATGTGACGATGAACTCCTTGAGCGAGACTATGTTCCGCATAGCCAGTGCATTCAGCAGGTTCGGCCACTTCCTGATATTCTTCACCTCTTCCTACTGGTTTACCCGCCTGCAGAACGAGGGCACGGTCTTTGTCGCCGGACGCTTTTTGCTGATGCTCATCACATCGACACTGCTGGTGTTGCTCGTCCTCCTGCCGTTGCTGTTCGGCCTGCTTACCCGATTCAGGGTAAACCCCTACAAGATACTCTATCGCATGACAGCACCAGCCATTGCTGCCCTGTTCAGCGGTAGCATCTTCTTCAGCAGTCCCATAACCATCTCCCATACGAGACATAACCTGGGCTGTCAGAAACGTGTCAGCGCAACAGCAGTCCCCCTCTACACCCTGATAGGGAGAGGTGGATCTGCCATGATCGCAACATTGAGTATCACAAGCCTGCTCTATGCTGCCCTTGGGACCATGCCCTCCAATACGGTAATCCTTCTGGTGGCCCTTTCCAGTGCCTTGTTCTCCTATGCCAGCGCCCTCTATCTGGGCTTTGAAGTCTTTTTCATCACGATCATAGCCCTACAGTTTTTGAAGATTGACCTCTATGGAGCAGAGATGACCCTCATAGCCCTGATGCCCATCCTCAATGGATTCGGTACTCTGGTAGACTCATATATCGCTGCCTTCGGTGCGGCATACACATGCCAGATTATGGGCGTGAAACATGATTCCTCATATAGGGACATACTCTAAGAGATATGACCAAGAACATACGCTTTGTATTCCTGGGTATACAAGCCCTCATAACATTCCTGTTTACGGGGTTTTTCGTACACTCCCTCTTGCTTGCCCAGGTACAGGGGGAGCTTTCTGTAGTTTTGCACCACATGGTCCCCTCACTGATCCATCTCTGGATCACCTTGGTTGCAGCGATCTTACTATGCATTTTCTATAGGGCAACCATAGGGGCGGAAGCCCATTTCCTCCCTCTGCTCTTTCTCATGATCTGTCTGGGAAACGTCAAGATTCTCGCCCTCTACTACCACCTTTCCCATATCATGATCCTGAGCCCCTACTGGATAGGCATCCTCTACCACTTTTCCTTTCTTTTCTCTTCATTCCTATTTTTGGCTTCGGGCCTGTTCCAACAGACCATGAACCCCTTGCGTCTCGGACAGTACGCCTTCGTCGGAGGGGCCTCAACGCTCTTGCTTTCCCTTATGGCCCCCATATCTACCAATACATCCTCCTTTCTCAAGGAAGCGAGCATAACAAACAATCTGTTTCTGGGAGTATCACTTTTGGTAAGCATATTGGCGATCCTGACCTTCATCATCATCATCTTCGAAGAGAGAGGCGGCAGGCAGACCATAGGTAGGTGTTTCTCCTTCATGCTGATGATACTAGGCAATGCCATGGTTACCATCAGCCAGGATATTCTGTATAACAGCATAGGCCTTGCCCTGTATGTGGCAGGGACAACCCTGCTGATCCTCGTCACCAGGACCTATCATATCTGGTCCTAGACAAACAGAGGCCTCATCCCCTGATCAGAGACCAAAGTACCCATCTCCTCAGCTGTAGGGGCGAGCAGCGGTTCGCTGGCCTTTTGCAACAGCGTCGGAAGGATGGTGATATCACCGGTACTGTTAAGGAACACCTCAGGATTCTTCAGAACCCATCCGACTGCCATCGCTATGGCCTTGGGATCGGCAAGAGGGTCATACCAGGTTGCAAAGGGATTTACGGCTTCACCGACAGGGCCTCTTGCGAGGGACTTGATAGTCTGGACAGCAACATTTCGTTGTTTGCAAAGTTCCATCAGTTGGTTTACGTCCGCACTATACTGGGTATTCTGCATCATCGTGTAGTTGTAGGGAAAAAGTACCGAATCAAAATCATACTTCATAAGGCTTCTATAGTGTGCCCTCGGGGCACCCAACCCATGTCCTGTAACCCCTATGTGCTTGATCAGACCACGTTCTTTCGCCTCTATCGCCGCTTCTAGGACACCTCCCTCTCCCATGGCTATCTCCCACTGTTGTTCATCTACAAGCAGATGAAACTGCCAAAGGTCGATATGATCGGTCTGGAGTTTTTCAAGGGATTGGTGAAGCTCTTCCAACGCCTCTTTCCTGGTGCGCTTGTCGGTCTTGGTTGCAAGGAAGAAGGAGTCTCTGTCCCTCTTCATCCAAGGACCTATCCTCAGTTCGGCATCACCATAGCTGTGGGCGGTATCAATATGGTTTACAGAGTATCTCTTGAGAACCTCGTAGGTTTCATCAGCCTCTTTCTGTGACACCTGTCCTAATGCAGCAGCTCCAAATATCACTCGACTGCTCATATGTCCTGTCCGTCCGAATTGCTTCTTTTCAATCATGGATTGTACCTCCTCCCCAGTATAGCACAGGAAAAAGCGGTACTTAAGGAAGTACTACCTCCCACTACGAGAAATGATCATGAAATTATGGCTTCATTTCGATAAGGAGTATCCCTCAACTATCATCAACAGCCCAAGCCTAACCTGTGTATCCAGTATTTCCTTACCCGAATTGTAAAATTCAGAATCGATTACACCCTTTTTTCCCCCATCAGAGATCAAGTGTATTGAGGTACCCATGTGCAGCAAGCAACTTCTTGAAGAGAGCCTGCTCCTTTCTCTTTATGACAATCCTATTTCCCTCCGCCCTTATTATGATCTTCCTGAAGGCCGGATCCAGTGCAAACATCTTCCTGATAGCAGCATCATCGGGGAACGTATAGAGCAAGACAGCCTCCCCATGGGCAAACAAGGTTGACCTTTGTTCTACCATGGCAAAGAAAGAGAGCCAACGATCAGAAGGGTTCGCCTCAATGAGTTGCTTGAACTTTTCTATTCTGGAACGTATATCGGAAGGATTGGAGCATCCCCGTATAAAGGATACCTCACTAATCTTATACCGTTCACTGCCCATTACATCGCCTATCTGTTCCAGGAATAGCCGCCGTTCCAATGACAATCCCTTAAAGGTAACCAACAGCAGGTTAGAATCGGCAATGGTCTCGAACTCCCGCTTTTTGGCTTCAGGACGTTTCTCGGTAAAGCCCAGACACCATGCCCCGAAAGGTGTGACCTTCATACTGCAGATACCCTCATAGGGAGTGAGTGGATGCATTTTGCCCTTTTTATCAAGAATAAGGGGTGCTGGCTTTTCGCCTATCTCTACCAACCCAAGCACAGCGAACAGATAGCAGTAGGCTTTGAAAAGAGGTTTTTCGAACAACATCCGTTTCAGGATACCTCGAGCCCGGAAGCCCTTGTCATAGGGACTGGATTCATAGGAGCAGAATTCAGTCTCGATGGAATCACCTCGCAGATACAGAACCCGTCCCAAGACATCCGAATCCCAGAAATCGAACTCATTGCCATGCAATACAAACGATTGAAACAGGTTTTCTATCGAAAACCAGCTCCCATCGACATACATCTGATGCAGCAGTTCCTTCAAGGCTATTCGCACCTGTCGCTTGATCTCAACAGAGTAGCCATACGCTGACTTGGAAAATTGCCGGAGAAGGCAGAAGTATTCCAGTTCATTTCCAATGGGATTCCTTATTCCCGATCTGCATTCAGAAAAAACCTGTTGGACCATTTCCTTCACGAAAGCTTCCCCATCATCGGGACGTTTGAACGTTTTTTCTTCCAAGTGGGTCAACGTCTGCACAAACAGCTCAATGGGGTCGAGACCATAGGAGCCGGCAACAGAAAAGCTCTCCAGAGCACAGGAAGCGCGCAAGCTCTTGATCTCCCCTTTAAGCAAGCCCTTTCTGCTTACATCGTCCAAACCCTTTCGTTTTACAATATGCCCAGTTGCCTCTACCAATAGTGGTATAACCTCGGAAAGCTGTAAATCATCAGACCAAAGGGTGCCTTCAATCTCTGGGAGGGGTTGGAGCGTATAACCGGAGGGTTTGGGAAGCCAGGCAGAAAAAACCGTTACTAAACTGGGATATAATTCCAGAACACATTGAGAATGGACATCAAAGATTCCCAGCCTGAGATCTGGATTGGTTCCCAAGGTCTCCCGGTAGTAATATGAACCCTGGAGCTGCTGCTTGGTTATAAGCGGTTTCTCTTCAGGAGTCTTCAGTGAACGAATATCAACAAACTGTTCAAAGGTTCCCTTTTGTACAGCCTCCTGCAAATATAGAGGCAAACCGTTAAAATACAGATCGAATTCTTGTTGGTCGTCAAAATCAAGGAGGGACGCTATTTGCATGCGCAATTCAGGTTTTTCCCTGGAAAGCGGAGTAGTGCCAGTAAGACAGTGGTAGATGCTGGTCAAGGAATCGATAGAGAATCCTTGCAGATCATAAGAGATGGCTTTCCCCTTTTTGGACAAGGCTTTCGTTACCTTTGTCATAGAGGATACCGTGGTCTTGCTCTCTATTTTTTTACTTTTTGCCATGTGCTACCCCAACAACATTTCAATGTCTTTTTCGGACAAGGACTTAACCGCATTCGCATCGGAGGTGAGCAAGGACGCGACAAGGTTTGCTTTCCTCTGCTGAAGCTCCAATATCTTCTCCTCTATCGTCTCCTTGGCTATGAGACGATAACAGAATACAGGGTTTTCTTGCCCGATCCTGTGTGTCCTGTCGATAGCCTGATTCTCAGCAGCGCGGTTCCACCAGGGATCCAGGATGAAGACATAGTCTGCTGCTGTAAGGTTAAGCCCGACTCCCCCCGTTTTCAGCGTCATGACGAAAGCTCCGATGGAAGGATCATTCTGGAATCGCTGTACCAGACTCTGCCTGTCCCCAGTCGCACCTGTCATGGCCAGGTGCCCGATACCCATTTCCTCAAGATCCTCTCCGATGAGCTCCACAGTGGCAAGGAAATTGGTAAAGATGAGGCACTTGTGGCCGTCGGTAGTGATAGAGGAGACCACCTCCTTGAGATATTTCCGCTTTGCCGATATCCCGTTGAACTCCCCATCGGCTTCAGGTACGGAGGCAAGCCGCCTCAATTCAGTGAGGGCTTGCAAGATCATGAAGGTATTCTTTCCCACCCCACCTATGCCCACTGCCGCCGTGACCTTTGCCTTGAGCTCTTCGCGTCTGCGGTTGTATATGGCCATATGCTTCTCGTCCAACTCGACGTAGGATACCTGTTCGGTCTTGGAAGGGAGATCCTTGAGGACATTCTTCTTGACTCGCCTGAGCATAAAGGGATAGACCCGGGTCTTCAGGTCCTTGAGCACATCCTTGTCCTGCCTGTCCTGGATAGGTCGCAGATAATCGCGGAGGAATTCGCTCTGGCTACCAAAAAAGGAAGGGTTGAGGAAACGGAAGAGACTGTACAGGTCCCCCAAGTTGTTTTCCACCGGTGTACCGCTGAGGGCCAGGCGATAGCGTGCCTTCAAGGCAAGAACAGCATTGGTGGTCTGGGTCTCCAGGTTCTTGATGTTCTGCGACTCGTCAAGGATTACATAGTTGAAGGATTTCTTGGAGAGTTCCTTGATATCGTTGCGAATCGTAGCATAGCTGCTGATCACTATTTTGGCCATGCTGTCTCCGATCATGGAGATCTCCCTCGCAACCCCATAATACAGCTCACAGTGCAACTCGGGAGCAAACCGTTCCAATTCGCTTTTCCAGTTGTAGATCAGGGTACGGGGGACAAGGATGAGGGTGGGTTCCTTGCATCCGCTTGCATAGGTGCGCCGCAATAGGGATATGACCTCCACGGTCTTTCCCAGACCCATCTCATCGGCAAGGCAGCCTCCCATGTGGTGGTCGCGCAGATATTCCATCCATTGCACTCCATACACCTGATAGGGGCGCAGCTCCCCATTGTCAATCGCATAGGAATCACATTTTTTTCCTATGGTATTGAAGCCTTTGTAAAATTTTTCCGCCCTTTGGCCGCCATTCCCTTCCAACGAAAGAACGGCATCCTTCTGGAGAGCGGGAATGTCAAAGAACGAGACGCGTACCGTCTCATCCAGCTTTGATTTCTGATGTACCAAACGCTCAAACCGGTTTATGCTGCGCATATCGGGATACGCTTTTGACCCGTCATTGAGGATAATGTATCCCTTTTGCCGATATTCAGCGAGAAATCGACTAAAGGAGAACGTCTGGCCTTCCATATCGATATCTGCTGTCCCTTCAAAGTAATCGATGCCATCACCGAGGGAAAGCCTCATCTTGGGTCTGGCAAACTTGACCTTATACTTGCTGAGGACCGAGGCCTGGAATAGGACGAACCGAGAAAGCAGCTGTTGCATGTGAAGAGAAAGGAAGCGTTGGGCAAAGTCGGGTTCGAGGATAAAGTACCGCTCCTCTTCAAAGACCGCTTGCTTGGCCTCTTTTCCCATCAGGGAGAGCAAATCCCTGAACACACTGTCCGGAGCCCTCGGATAGATGACCTCTCCGACCGCCAAGGTCTTTTCGTCCTGGTCTATTTCGACGACTTTGGTAATGTCCTGGTCCTCAAAAAAACCGGGAGGATACTGTTCAAGATGAATAAGCGGAAGGATGTGCAGAAACCCATAGGCATCTATCTCTTTAAAAAGAAGGCTTGAGGAAGCTGTTCTGGGAGCAACGGTTTGGACGGTATACCCATCGAAAGAGAGGGATATGGTTGGAAATTTGGAAAGGGCTAGGGCAAGGTAGGTGTGCAGGTCCTGCAAGAGCACCTTGGTAGTAAGCACAAACCACTCCATCCAGTAGGAACCAAGGTCAGAGACATGGAAGACGTTTTCCCCTACGACCACGAGCTCAGATGATATGGGATAGGGCTTGCTAGAGCCCAGAGTCTCCTTATCGGCAAGAATTTGGTCATAGGAGAGGATGATCGGAGCCACAGACACTTCATTTTCAGAGATCTTTTCGATAAAGAGCATGGTTTTGGATTCTTGGTTCTGGGGATGCAAGAGGTTGCCAGACTCATCAAGAAGCAGATGGGAACGCAACACAAGCTCCATGAGCCTGCTTGAAGGATCGTGGACGGTTCGCCCATCCCTCTGCTGATCGGAAATATCCCAGCGAAGATACTTCTGTTCCTTTTGGATAAGCAGGTTGAATTCCCTCAAGGCGTCACGTACTGATGAGGTGTATTGGTGATAGTCAGGATGACAAGGCTTTCCCTTGGAATCATGAAGGGTGAAAGGCCCCAACCATCCGATTCCTTGAAAAGCTTGAAGTTGAATTGCACAAGGGTATCAGTACCGCTCTGTGCCTAAGGAGGAACCTTTAGGGGTGGTTGTTCTGGTTGTTTTCTGGGAGGTTTCTTAGTATCTGTCAGAGGAACTTTCATATCATCAGAGTATGGCACATTGCTTTGGCTCAGACAAGAATCATTACTCTATCATGATGAATTTCGGAACACTTGGACGGATCATATTCTCTAGCTGGAATATTGTTTCAGACTGACAAAACCTACCATGCCCAAAGGACAGAATCTCGCCTTGGATTTGAAGCAAAGGGGCCAATACCAGAACAACAGAGATCTTATGATCCCTGTTGTTCCAGCAATGGCTCTTTGTACTTTCTCCTGCATCATACGTAGCATTACTATTTGTACTGCCGTATTCTAACACTATGTTCAGGCCAGCGTTATCACACTCGTATCATACCCCTCTGGAGTCTCAAAGCCAAGAAGGTTGATGCATGTCGCCGCTATGCTGCTGATACCCAGGCCAGTATTGAGAGTCTTTGAATATTCCCCATTATAGGAGCTGTCGCAGATGATGCACGGTACAGGATTGAGGGAGTGGGCTGTCTTTGCCTGGGGCTCCCCATTCTCCTTGTACTTCACACTCCCATCCTTGGCATGTTCGAACATGTCATCTGCATTGCCGTGGTCTGCTGTGATGACCATGATGCCACCAGCGGCCATGACTGCCTTGTGGATCCTCTCAATCTGCAAGTCCATGCCTTCCATGGAGCAGACAACAGCCTGGAAGTTACCTGTATGGCCGACCATATCTCCATTGGGGAAGTTCAGCTTGATGAAATCCCAGGTATTGGAATCTATCTCCTTGATGACACGATCTGCTATCTCGGCACACTTCATCCAAGGCCTCTGCTCAAAGGGTACGATATCAGAGGTGATCTCCACATACTCCTCAAGCTTGGGATCGAACTTGCCTGTCTTGTTTCCATTGAAGAAGTAGGTCACGTGACCAAACTTCTGGGTTTCGCTGATGGAGAACTGCCTTACCTTTGAAGCGCACAGGTACTCGGCCATGGTCTTGTCGATGGCAGGAGGCTGCACCAAGTATTGGGCAGGAACCTTCAGATCCCCGTCATATTCCATCATGCCGGCATACTCTACCTTGGGGACACGCTTGCGGTCGAACTCATCAAGACTCTCGGCCTCAAAGGCCTTGGTTATCTCAAGGGCACGGTCTCCTCGGAAGTTGAAAAGGATTACACTGTCCCCATCCTCAATGGTTCCCACAGGCTTGCCCCCCTGAGCTATGACAAAAGGAGGAAGGTCCTGGTCGATGGCCTTGCTCTCAACACGCAGAGTCTCGATAGCCTCATGTGCTGATTCAAACTTGCGTCCTTCACCAAGAACATGGGTCTCCCATCCCTTTTTGACCATATCCCAGTTTGCATTGTAACGGTCCATGGTGATCTGCATGCGTCCACCACCACTGGCTATCCTTGCATCAAAGCCCACACCATTGAGGGTGGCTAGGAACTCTTCAAACGGATCGAAGTACTCTAGTGCACTGAGTTCGCCTACATCACGACCGTCGAGAAGGGCGTGGATACGGATGGTGGAAACCCCTTCTTCCTTTGCCTGGAGGATCATGTCACGCAGGTTCTTGACGTTGGAGTGGACGTTTCCGTCACTGAGCAGGCCGATGAAATGCAGGGTGCTCTTCTTCTCCTTGGTATTGGCGACGAGCTTCTTCCATGTGGCGCCTTCAAACATCGCCTTGCTCTCGATTGACTTGTTGACCAGTTTCGCCCCTTGGGCGAAGACCCGTCCGCAACCCATTGCATTGTGCCCTACCTCACTGTTACCCATATCATCATCGGAAGGTAGTCCTACAGCAACGCCGTGGGCCTGCAGCTTGGTCCAGGGATTATCCTTGTAGAGCTTGTCGAGCGTTCTGGTCATTGCCGCAGCAACCCCGTCACCTTCTGAGTATTTGCCGAACCCGACACCGTCCATGATCACCAGGACAACAGGTCCTTTTCGTCTAATCTTTGAATTCTTCTTCAATGCTTCTACCATTATGGTAACTCCTTATACTGTTCAGAGAGGGAGGGTAGCCTGCTTCAGATAGGCCTTGGCCTCTTCATCCACAAGATCCTTCAGTTCTTCATAGACCCAACGATGGTAGTTGTCCACCATGGAGAGCTCAGCTTCCGTAAGCAGGGCCTTATCTATCAACTTGCGTTCAAACGGACAGATGGTCAATACCTCAAAACTAAAAAACTGTCCGAATTCCGTCTTGATGTCCTCACGAACCGCAACGATATTCTCGATGCGGATACCATGGTGACCTTCCTTATAGAGCCCAGGCTCGTCACTTATGATCATACCGCGCTTCAAGGGAACATCTATGGCACGAGTATTGATGACTGCAGGGCCCTCATGCACATTGAGGCGAAAGCCCAGACCATGGCCAGTCCCATGGAAGAAGGTCATCCCATGTTGCCAGAGATATTGCCTTGCAAGGATATCGAGCTGGTAGCCACAGGTCCCCTCTGGGAAGCGAATGGATGCGAGGGCGAGATTACCCTTGAGGACCAAGGTGTAATCCCTCTTCTGCTCATCGGTAGCCTTGCCAAACAGGATGGTACGGGTTACGTCAGTGAGGCCGAACTCGTACATACCCCCGGTATCGAGGACAAGCAGGCCGTCACCCTCAATGCGAGAAGAACTCTCCTCTGTAGCACTGTAGTGGCACATCGCCCCATGTTCGGCCCAGCCGGATATGGGGGCGAACGACTCGCCTATGCAAGCCTTGTTCCGCTCCCTCTGCTTGCGTAGCAGGGTGGAGACCTCGATCTCATCATAACCGCCCTTATCGGTATCGAGACGGGCTAGGAAGTTCACCAGGGCGACACCATCAAGGGAGATGGCTACGGCGCATACCCTCGAGTTCCGTATCATTCTTACAGGCCTTCAGATCAGTGGTAAAATCCCTTCCCTCTACATGCTTCGCTTGCAACGTAGCTTCATAGAGATTGAGATTAAGCTTCTTGGGGTCATAATAGAGAGTGTCATCCACAGTAAGAATGCTCTCTACGGTTGCTTTTGCATCCTCATACGGGAGGATCTCATACTCTTCAGACATTGCCTTGCGTATCTGCTCGCTGAACCTTGCAGGATCAGTGAAAAGCCAGGCTTTCTCGACTCCGATAAGCAGGAAGGAGAGAAACACCGGTGAGTGTACGGAGACATCGGAAGAGCGGAGATTCGTTATCCAGGCAATGTCATCCAGAGAGGATACCAGCGTGTAGTTGCACCCTTTCTGTACCATGGCAAGACGGGTCATGGTAAGCTTCTGGATGCGAGAGAAGCCTGCGATCCCGTTGGGAAGGTCCACCACTGTCGTTGCAGGGATTGCAGGACGATCGGACCAGATCTCTTCAAGATAATCAGGACAGACAACCAGTTCTATCTCCCTCTGTTTGAAGGCCTCTTCCATGTCGGCCTTGCCGCTGACGGTAAGGGTAGATCCGTCTATGCCGACCCTGCTCTTTTCCGAGAGCTCACTCGCCATCCAGGGAAGAGGATTCTTGAACCCTTCGGTGTCGAGCTTCATCAGACGGATTGGCTTCCCCTCGATCTGTTGGGCACCCTGGATAAAGTAGCGGGAATCCACCCACAGCAACACCTCATCCTTGGTAACCAGGATAGAACCGGCGCTTCCGGTAAAATCCGAGATCCAAGCCCTGCTTCGCCAACGCTGTGAGACATATTCGCTCTGATGGGGATCGGTCCCATTGATATACCAACCAGCCAAGCCTTCACGCTCCATGATGGCCCGTAAGGCAGCTATTCGTTGCTCCACTGATGACATGTACGTTCTCCTAAGCCCTCTTGTCAGTTTTTCGCACCACCAGATAGAGGGCTAGTCCGGCAGCTATCATGGCAAGACAGAACAGCTGTCCCATCGAGATATTGAAAAAGGATTGGAACAAGGCGATGTTGTCACTCTCTGTACCCCAAGCGAGGATATACCCCAGGTTTGCATCCGGCGCCCTGAAATACTCGATGACAAACCTGACGAGCCCATAGAGCATAAGGTAGGAAGCGAGTGCAAACCCATACGGCTGTCTATCTCGTCTGGGACGTATGACAAACCACATGACAAAAAAGAGAAAGACCCCTTCAAACAACGCTTCATAGAGCTGGGAAGGGTGTCTGGGAAGGTTCACCAAAGAACCTGCGACATAGGGTATGTCAAGCTTGTCAGCAAGAGATCGCACCCACTCATAGTTTGTCGAAAAGAGGGGGGCGTCAGGAAAGACCATTGCCCAACTCCTGGTGGAGACCCTGCCGAACAACTCGCCATTTATGAAGTTGCCCAGCCTGCCGAAGGTATAGCCAAGGGGAACTGCATACACAACCGTGTCTGCGAGCTCAAAGAAATGCATCTTGTTCCTTCTGCTGAAAATATAGGCTCCGACGATTGCACCGACCAGACCTCCGTGGTAGCTCATACCGGGAAGCCCGACAAACTGCGAACCCCTAAAAGGCCAGAATATCATCCAGGGATGTGTCCAGTAGTAGAAGGATCCGTCATAAAACAACACTGAGAATAGGCGGGCCCCGATCACAAGGCCGATAATACAGGCAAGCACCAGGTTCAGACTCTGGTCAGCGTCGAGGGAGACCTCATCTTTTCTTGCCTGGACACGTATCAGCGCATAGCCAATGGCAAAGGCTATCACATACATCAGACCATACCAGCGTAAAGGTAAGCCAGGAATGATTTCAGGGGAAATCCAGGCGGGAAAAAGGAGGAATTGAGTCATGCGCCAAGTGTAATGTGCAATAGTGTGGAGGTCAATACAGCAAAGAGTAGCCAAATTTATCATTCTTCTGTATATTTACCTCATGAAAAGAAAAAACTTAGCAAGGCTTGGCCTTTCACTGATACTATTGCTTATCGTCATTCCTCTTTTCTCCTCAGGGTCCTTAGAGGAAATCCTTACCACCCCTGCGAACAGTTCACTGAGCATGCCCAAACAAGGGGACAAGATAGCAACCGACATGGAAGCCTTGGGCAGGCTGTACAGGTATGTTGACAGCATCTATATTGAGGAGGTCGATAAGGAGAAGGTCTTCAACGACCTGGCCTCAGCGCTGGTGGCCTCACTGGAGGATCCCTACTCCTTCTATGTCCCCCCTTCAGAAGCAAATGACTATATGGAAGGGACCACAGGGGTGTATGGAGGTATCGGCACCTACCTGAACAAACCCTCTCCAGAGCGCAAGGATCCCTCCGACCCTTCATCCTATATGGTAACCATCATATCCCCGTTCCCAGGATCTCCTGCCCAACGTGCAGGCCTTATGGCCGGAGACCTTATCAGCCATATCAACGGGGAGAAGGTCGATGACCTTTCCAGCTACGAAGCAAGCATGCTTCTCAGGGGAGAACCGAAAACCGAGGTCACCATAACGGTCTATAGGGGAGGCACTTCCTTTGACCTGAGCCTAGTCAGGGAGAGGATCAGCACCCCGACAGTAGAAGGCAATGTCATCGACGGAGACATCGGCTACATCGTCCTTTCGGAGTTCACTCCCCAGACAGGCGAGCAGATGCTCGAAAGCATCAAGGATTTGATCAAGCAAGACATCAGGGGCATCATCATTGATGAGCGCAACAACTCAGGTGGGGCAGTGGATGGCGCGATGCAGGTTGCAAATATCTTTCTCCCAGCAAACAAGACCCTTGTCACCATCCAAGGGAAAAAGGGTACCAACCGTGACCAGCGCTACATATCAACAGGTTCCACACTGGTTCCCAAGGACCTTCCCATCGTACTGCTTACCAACGGGGGGTCTGCATCCTCTTCGGAGATTCTTGCTGCAGCTCTGAAAGACAACGGCAGGGCGACCCTCATCGGTACAAAGACCTTTGGAAAAGGTGTTGTACAGGATGTGTTCAAGTTTGGAGAGGGATATGCACAGGTAACCACTGCCCATTACTATACGCCCACAGGAGAGAACATCCATAAGAAGGGCATAGAGCCGGACATCATGGTCGAGGACATCAAGCTCCAGGATGAGGAGATTCCGGCCTACGAACAACTGATGACCGAGAAAGCTCTTGCAACCTTTGCAAACGAGCATCCAGAACCGACAACAGAGAACATACTCCTCTTTTCCGAGCAATATGCAGATCGTGGGATAAACCGTGATATCCTGAATATCCTCATGAGAAACGAATATCTTGGCAGGATTCCCTTTGACGAAAGGCCTGTAGGCGACCTTGTGTTTGACAAGCAGCTCAAGCGTGCAGTCGAATTCATCCGTCAGGGCAAATGAGGCAGTACCTCCTGGACTTCTCCTTCTCAGGAGAGCAGAAACAACTCATTCTCACCGAGAAGGAGAGCCAGTACCTCACCAAGGTACTGCGTCTCAAGGTTGGTGAACGCCTGCTCGGACGGGACAGGACTGGCAAATCCTGGCTTCTTACCCTTGAGCAGATAGGAAAGAACAGTTGCATCCTCTCGGTCTCCCCCTATGGGGAGGACGAGGTGGATGTAGCCACAGATGCCCTTCCCTCCTACAAAGGAAACTATCCCAGGCTCTTTCTCTACCAATGTCTCTGTAAGGGCAAGAAGAATGAGACGATAGTCCGTCAGGCGACGGAGATTGGTGTAGAAGAGATAACCCTGGTGCAGAGTGAATTTTGTGTGAAGGACTACTCCCAGAAAAAAGACAACGCCTTTGACCGGCTGGAAGGCCAGATCAAGGAGGCGATCCAGCAAAGCGGATCACCCATCCCTACCCATCTGTCGGAAAAAGTCCTCTCCTTTTCTGACATCCCCAAACAGTGGGACAACAAAGGGATCTTCCTCTTCTTCCATCAAAAGGAAAGAGTGGAGGACCAACAGACGCTCCCACAAATACTCAGCGAAATTCCTGCGGATACTCCAATTGCGATGCTCATAGGATCTGAAGGGGGCCTCTCTGATAAGGAGTGTGCCTTTCTCGAAGCCTCGGGTTGTATCCCTGTCATGCTGAAGGGAAATATATTGCGCTCGGAAACGGCAGCAATCTATGCCCTTTCAACAATCCAGGCACTGAGGATGGAAGGTCAAAACTAAACCGGTAAACCTCTCCATCTTAGAGTAGCGGGCGGCATTAAGGGTTCCTATACTATCAGAGCAGAAATATAGTTTCCCTTTTCTCAGCTACACTTCAGGAGGAGTTAACCTATGTCTCTTTTTGTCGTCTCTTCAGATTGGCGCTTCAAAGAACGCTTCAAGAAACATTTTTCTCATGAGTTTTTGCACGAATTCAGCATGATACAAAAATTGGTCGCTTCTGTGGTGCAAGCAAACACCCAAGAGGACATTTGGATCCTTGCAGATGAAAAGCTGGGGACAGGTTCCCAGCAACAACTCTTGGAAGACCTGCAACAGATGGAGAGGAAGATTCAGGTAATCCTGTTCCTTGACCGTGGACACACCCCCTTTGCACTGAAGAAATTCCCTTTTCCTGTCGAATTCATCCACAAGGAAACACTTGACTATTCCCAGTTCTTTTTACGTTTCAATGGCAAGCACCCTGGGCATGACCACTCTGTCTATACGACTGAAAGCCTCATAGGTTCTAGCAAAACGATGCAAAAGGTCCGTTCTTCCCTTGCCCTCTATGCCAAGGGTGAGTGTTCGATCCATCTATATGGAGAGACCGGAACAGGCAAGGAGATAGCAGCAGGCATCATACACAAGATCAAGAACCCCTATCGAAACATGATCAGCGTCAACTGTTCCCTGTTGCATGGACCGCTTGGAGACTCCATGTTCTATGGCCATACGAAAGGGGCCTTTACCGACGGAAAGAGCGACCTTCCAGGCCTTGTCCATGATGCGAATCAATCGACACTGTTTCTGGATGAAGTGGAGAACCTCTCCTTGGACGCCCAAGCAAACATGCTCAGACTTTTGGAGAACGGACGCTACAGACAGCTCGGGGACACCAAGGTAAAGGTCTCTAAGTTCAAGTTGATAACAGCTTCCAACCAAGACCTGAGAACACTCATTGAAGACAGACGGGTCAGGAAAGATTTCTACTACAGGATTACCGATGCCACGATCTGCCTGCCTCCGCTTCGCGATCACCTGGAGGACATCCCACTGCTCTGCCATCACTTCATCAAGGAGCATTTTCCTGGAAAGCGTATTTCCGAACAGGACATGACCCTTCTCAGACTTTGTCCTTGGCCTGGCAATGTGAGACAGCTCTTCTCCACACTGAAAAGAAGCTGTATCCGATCAGAGGAGGAAGAGTTGCTGCACATCCTCCCAGAGGATATAGCGTGATGAGAGACCCCATAAGAAATAAGAAATAGGAAAAAAGAGCAAAATGAAGGAAAGGAGAGAGGGGACGAAAACAAACCCCTCTCTCCAGAACTGATCCTATCACAATATCATCAGCACCCACTACAGCCAGAACAACCACCGGAACAAGGGAAATCCTCCCTATGCAAGCATCTCAACCTAGCCAAACGAATCCTTTTTACTGTGAAAATACCTAAGAACACGATAACAGAGAGCCCTATCAGATAATCAATTACCATTTAATCCCCTCCTAGGAAAGCAAATTGCCAATTACATTGATACATAGCGCCACAACATATGCAGTCAGCATTTGTATACCGACTTGCCCTAGAGTCACTTTCCAACTTTTCAATTCACGTTTCATAGCACCGACGGCTGCAAAACAAGGCATGCACAAAAGATTGAAAGCCATATAGGCAAGAGCCGCCTGCTTGGTGGGAATATCCTCTTTCAGGGTAGGCAGCGCCTGCCCATCAAACCCTTCCATAAGGATTACCTCTGTGTAGATATCACCGGCCACCTCACTATCATACTGTCCGTCCTCAAAGCCATACCCCGCAAGTTCATCCTCTGAAACATCGGCAAAATATTCTGCCAGATATTCTTCGCTAATATCATCTGCATACAGCTGGGCAAGGGAGACCACAACCATCTCCTTAGCAATCCAACCAGTGGCGATGCCAACGGTAGGTCTCCAGGCACCAAATCCCACGGGCTTGAAGACCGGGGCGATTACCTTACCGGTAGAGGCTAAAAATGAATTCTCTATAGGCGCCAAGGGAGTTCCATAATCTGATTGGTTCTGACCATTGAAAGAAGCTATATTGAAGTTTGACAGGACCCAGATAAGGATGGTTGCAGCTAGGATGATGGTTCCTGCCTTCTGGACAAAGCCCTTCACCTTCTCATAGCCGTGTATCGCCACACTCTGCAGGGTAGGGAGCCTGTACTGGGGAAGTTCTATGAGGAAGTTCGATGTCTCGCCCTTATAGGAGACCCTGTTGATTATCAGGGAGACCACAACAGAGACCGCAAGGCTCAGCATATACATAAAAAAGAGAACCAACGTCTTGTTTCCTGAACTGAAAAATGTAGAGACAAACATGATGAAGATGGGAAGCTTCGCCCCACAGGGCATGAAGCCACAGAGCAGTGTCGTTATCTTACGGTCTTTTTCACTATCGAGGGTGCGTGTTGCCATGACGGCAGGGACAGAGCATCCAAATCCCATAAGAAGAGGGATGAAAGAGCGCCCTGACAGGCCGAACTTGCGAAACAGGCGATCCATGACAAAGGCAACCCGCGCCATGTAGCCGCTATCTTCCAGGAAACTCATCAAGATATAGAGCACCAGGATAAGGGGGAGGAAGCCAAAAACGGCCCCCAATCCTTCCATGATACCGAAAACCACCAGGCTGTACGCCCAAACAGAGGCCCCTGCTCCCAACATTCCGGTGGAGATTCTGTCAGCAAGACCTCCCCAAAGGTTCTCCACCAAGGTGGCAAGCGCTACGCCAGGACTGGGAAGCCCCGGAATACAGAGAAAGTTCTCACTGAAGGTAGCTGCAAACATCAGGTACATGATCAGGGCAAAGACAGGGAGGGCCCAGATCTTGTGTGTCAGCACCTTGTCGATCTTATCGCTTCGGCTCTCTTTCTGTTCCCCGTCCTTTGTCCCACGCACTACACAGGACCCTACAACTTCCGTTATGAATAAGTAGCGTTTGTCAGCTAGGGTGTCCTCGTCAACTTTTTTGCTCAGTTCGTAGACAGGCAGTCTTTTGGGAACGCGCTTATCCGTAATGGTACGGTTCGCCGCCTCAATCAGGGCATCGATACCCTTTCCACTACGTGCCTCAAGAGGGACTACCTCAACTCCAAATTCTGCTTCCAAGCGCTTGAAGTCTATTTTGTCCTTACGCAGGGCAACCTCATCCATCATGTTTATTCCCAACACCGTGGGGACACCTGTCTCCATTATCTGCAAGGCAAGATAGAGATTACGCTCAAGGGATGTCCCATCAAGGATGTCTATGACACAGTCAGGTCTCTCATTGACGATGAAATCCCTAGCTATGACCTCCTCAGCACTATAGGGGGAGAGTGAGTAGGTTCCCGGCAGGTCAAGGATCTTCATCTCCCTATTTTTCTTGTAGACCCCCTCCTTCTTGTCAACGGTCACCCCAGGCCAGTTTCCCACATGTTGGCGAGAACCTGTAAGGGTATTGAATACAGTGGTTTTACCGGAATTGGGGTTTCCGGCAAGTGCTATGGTATACGACATCTAGATCTCCTATATGTTAGAGCAAACTAACTGTTTGCCCAAAAAAAATTACTTCTGTACCTGTATCAGTGCAGCTTCACTCTTACGAAGGCTCAACTGATACCCCCGAACTGTAATCTCTACAGGATCTCCTAGTGGTGCAATCTTAATAAGCCGTACCTGCACATTGGGAGTTACCCCCATGTCCAATATCCTCTGTCTCATAGCCCCTGTGGTGCCAATGGAAACTACCTTGGCTTTTTCTCCAGGCCGTAACTCTCCTAGTGTCATACTAAACTCCTCGAAATATTGACTTTATAATTGTAGAATACTAGTAATTACGCCACATTGATTCTGTGGGCTAGGCCCTGGTTAAGGGCGAGACGGACACCTTTCACTGAAAGGATAATGCCATTGGAACTCTTGCCTACAATTTCCACCTGTTGTCCAAAGACAAATCCCAAATCGAGCAAATGCTGCTTCATGGTATCTTCACCATGTAGGGAAACAACTGTTCTCTTCTCTCCGATCCGGACCATGGATAGTGGCATGGGCTCCCTCCGTGTTAGCTTTAACTAACTATTATCCTTTTATACTATGCTTAGTCTTTTACTGTCAACCTCTTTTTGTAAATAATCACGGTGGGAGAATAACCCGAATACGATTTCCTCACTCTCCCCTAATGTTTTATTCCCCTATGGACCATACGGTGTCCATCTGGAGTAGGAGATCCCTGAAGAAAAAAAGATAGAGAAGGGGAAACCTTGCCTTACCAAGACGTTCATAGGTAAAAAAACGGTAGATAACTCACGTTGCAGCGTGAGTTACCAGAGCATTCAATTAGTTTGCACAGCTTGTGGATAACCTGTTGATAACTTACTAACTATCGGTGGTCAACAAGGATAACCAGACTAATAAAAACAGTACTTTTCTTATATGGGAATTAGACTGAAACCACCCCATTAAGTTGTAAGCAACTTGTTGTAAAGGAGTTAGTTGACCTGTTAACTAGGTATTCCCGGAAAATGCTGAGAAAAGGGAGTGCGTATGTACACCATTCCTTATCCCTTTCCTAGTATTTTATTGCTTGTGGATAACCTGTGGACAACTTCGGGACTAGCTTGTGGATAGGTCTAGAATTCTAGGGGAAATATGGAGTTACTCGATCCTCTCTATTGCAAGGCCAAGGGCAAAGAGTTTCTCTGAAAGGCGCTCATATCCCCGCTCCACCTGGTAGATGTTCTCTATGGTGGAGACCCCTTCAGCACAGGTTGCTGCAATGACCAAGGCCATTCCTGCCCGTACATCAGGGCTTGTCACCACAGATCCGTAGAGTTGGGAGGGACCGTTGACTACAGCCCTATGGGGATCGCAAAGGATTATGTCCGCTCCCATGCGGATCAGCCAGTCCACAAAGTACATGCGCGATTCGTACATCTTCTCATGCACCAGGATAGAGCCCTCCATCTGGGTAGCGCAGACGGTGATGATGCTCAACAGGTCGGCAGGAAACCCTGGCCACGGGGCGTCATCGATTTTGCCTGTGTGACCGCCTACCTCCTTATAGAGCTTTCTTGTTTGATTGCGGGGAACCAATATGGAGGATGGGCTGTCCTGGACAAACTCCACCCCTATGCGGGAAAATCCCAGGCGAATCATCCTCAGGTGTTCAGTCTCCACACCCTTGATCAGGAGCTGTCCCCCGGTTGCTCCGGCAAGCCCGATAAAGGAGCCAGTCTCCATGTAATCACTACCGAGGGTAAACTCACAGCCATGCAGTTTCTTCTGTCCTCGGATATATAGCCTGTTCGACCCTATCCCCTCGATAGGACAGCCCATGCTCACAAGCATGCTGCACAGATCCTGGACATGGGGTTCGCAAGCTGCGTTGCTGATGATGCTTTCTCCTTCAGCGAAGGCAGCTGCCATGATGACGTTTTCTGTTGCAGTGACAGAAGCTTCATCCAAAAAGATGTGCCCTCCCTGGAGACGGAGATGGTTCGCCTTCAGATGCAGCTTCCCATCGTTTTCCAGCAAGCAGGTGGCTCCAAGGGAGGAGAGTCCGAGAAAGTGAGTGTCCAGACGTCTGAGACCGATGACATCACCTCCGGGAGGATCGAGGCTCACCTGTCCATGTATGGCAAGCAGTGGCCCAAGAAGCAGGATGGATCCTCGCACAGCCTCGACAAGATCTTTGCCGAGCAGGCCTGTACGGTTGCCGCTTCGAATCTCCAAAGTCTGGCGATCGATCTTTGTCACTGAAGACCCTAGGTTTTCCAGAAGCTTGCACATGACACGCACATCCTCTATATCCGGCACATTACACAGGCGTACAGGATCATCTGTAAGCAGCGTCGCAGCAAGACAGGGCAGGGCAGCATTCTTGTTGCCACTGATAGTTACTTCACCTGAGGCGGGAAAGCCCCCTTCTATCCTATATGAAGCCATGCGTCCCTCCAAAAACATGGTACTGTCACAGCTTCTATTTAGCAAGTCGTTGTTGAACTGAGCGAGCTATCAGTGGTAGAATGCACGGAGATGAAACAGCAAGAAACAAAGGTCCTGGGAATAGGGAATCCACTCATAGACATAATTGTCAGCGTCGAAGAACATGATCTCCTTGCCTTGGGCATCCATAAGGGTACCATGGCCCTGATTAACAAGGAGAGGATGGAAGAGCTTCTTCTGTTGAGCAAGACCAGAAACACCACTTACTCCTGTGGAGGGTCGTGTCCAAATACCATCATAGCCCTAGCAGCTCTGGGGATAGAGACTACCCTTGCTGGCAAGGTGGGCAATGATGAGAATGGGCACATCTATGAGCATACCCTCAATAGTCTCAATGTACATAACGAGCTGGTCATTACCGACAAGGAGCCTACAGGCTCCACAGTCATCCTCATAACCCCTGACAGCGAGCGCAGTATGAACACCTACCTCGGGGCAAACCGTCTTTATGATGCTGATGACATCAATGAAGAGAGTGTATCAAAAGCTGATTTCTTCCATTTCACCGGCTATATGTGGGATACCCAAAGCCAGCAAAAAGCCATAACCAGAGCCCTTTCGATAGCAAGGCAGAACAAGACAACCATATCTTTCGATGTTGCAGACCCCTTTGCCGTCGGACGCTACCGCGATACCTTCCTCAGGATAATAGAGGAGAATTGTGATATCGTATTTGCAAACAGGGAGGAGGCACGCATCCTCTTTGACAACTATGACCCCTACGAGTGTTGTCGTTCCATGGGCAAGCTCTGCGATATAGCAATTGTCAAAAATGGAAAGAAAGGCTCCTTCATCTCGCACAAGCAAGAGATCTTCAGTGTTCCTGTAAAGGGTCCGGTCGTAGCTGTCGATACGACCGGTGCCGGGGATGTCTATGCCGCAGGATTTCTGTATGGCCAGTGCAAAGGGTTTTCCACACTCGATTCAGGGATCATCGCATCCATCCTGGCAGGTCAGATCATAACCCAGAGAGGAGCCCAGTTCAGTAAGGAACAGGCGGCAGGCCTACGGGCTCTGCTGGAGACGGGTATCTGGCGCAGCCTGTAACAAGACCTTCGAAACGGAGAGCACGACCGCACACCCCAGAGCAGCGATGACAGCCCAGAATACAGGGACGGGAAAAAAGGTAAGGACTGCGATGGCCAACAGGTTGGAAAGCATCCCCCCTCCTTGAAGGGCAAACGAGTTGATGCTCAACACTGAAGAACGCACCTCAGAAGGCATGCTTTGGTTATGCAGGACCCCACCGACTACAGAGACCACGCCCAACACAAGGTAGATGCCAAAGTATACGAGAACAAACTGTAAAGGGGTCCTCACCAGCAGGAACAAGGCTTCCAGAGTGAAGGCGCAGAACATTGCAATGAGAAAGGTGACGGAACTCTTTCCCAACCGCATCAGAGCCTTTCCCAACAGGGACCCGAGAATACTTATGGCAAAGACCGAACCCCCTACGAGACCCAGGATCCAGATGTGGGAATCAGAGCGCAACAGCTGCTGCAAAAAAGGTTGCCAGTAACTTTCCAGCGAGAACAACATCCCTCCTTGTAACAAGGAGAAAAGAACATACACCTGCAAAAAGCGATGAGCCTTCACAGCAGCAAAGAATTGCCCCACCTGGCCAACACATGTGTTTCTCTTCATACCTATCCCTGCAGAATCATTAGGTATCAGCAATACGACCAATACCATACACAGACTGAGCAAAGCGACCCTCATCACCAGCAGATAATCGGTGAGAGAAACCCCTGTTTGCCCAAGGGCAAGCAGGAAGCCTCCGAAAAATGACCCCAAGGCCAAGGCAAGGCTTGAGGTTATGTCCAGTGCCATCATAACCTCCTCAAGGGGTCTGTTTTCCTGCATATGAGTGTCAATCAGCAGGGCATCGAGGCTTCCGGAGGAGAAGGCCCTTCCTATGCCATTGCAGACAAAGCCTACAAACAGGAGAACCAGCGTCCTACTGAAGAGAATTAGAGTCCCTGCCAAGGTAAAGAGCATCCCAACCAGGTAACCTGTCCTTCTCCCTTTTGCATCACAGAAAAGACCGCTTGGAACCTCTAACACCATTACGCTGACAGAAAAACAGAGCAACGCTATACCAAGCTCTTGCAAGGAGTATCCTTTACTGGTGATGATAAGGGCCATTGCAGGGATGGAGACTCCAAGAGAAAAGTACCCTACAAACAGTACCATCAGATAGTTGCGCATGGAGTAGGATCTAGGCATGGTAGGCTACCAACGAATAGACATAGGGATGGGTATGCTCACCCTTTTTCTCATGGGAAGCGATATATGATCGCACCATACCGATAAGCTCATCGGCCTCTTCAGGCCTAAGGTGCAGGACACCTGTGAGCATATCACCCATACAATGGCCCTCTGTATCCTCAAGGGGGCGATCTTGTGCAAAGAACCCATCCTGTACCTCCTTCAGCAAATTCTGGGCCAAGGCTGCCCTTGGGCCTCCTTCGACAGATCCTATGCTGACAGTTGCGTCAGTTCGCTTGTAGTAGGTGGCTGTGATCCCGTTGATGAGAGCTGTATGGTCAACTTCAACACAACCGAGTCCAACAAGCTTCATGATATGGTGTTTTGCACTGGAGCTGGTCATTGAAAGTGTGTCAGCTACCTGCTTTGCTGTCATGCTGCCATGTATGGCTAGCAGGGTAAGGATCCTTTGGCGTGCAGGGTGCATGAAGATTTGTAGGTCCTTGTCGTCTGATAAGTGTATAGTGTTCATACCAATTTATATAACATAACAATTATTGTTACGTCAAGAGAGCACCCCTCCACAAAACAGAAGAATCTTTTCCAAACTCCATAGAGAGGCAAAGCCCATTCTTGTTTGTTTTTCGAAAAATTGGTAGTATTGCATGCGATGACGTCGATTTGACAGCCTCCCGGCTTGCAGACGTCAATAAAGAAACTTGCTAAAAGGGGAGCACAACACTATGTTGCATTAGGTTCCCCCTTCCGCAGTCTCTAAAGGAAGGGTTTTATGTTAGAAAACGGTACACACATCTTCACCTCAGAATCAGTAAGCGAAGGGCATCCAGACAAGGTCTGCGACCAGATCTCAGATGCAGTGCTCGATGCATGCCTCAGCCAGGACCAGTACAGCAGGGTTGCCTGTGAAGTCTTTGCAACAACGGACAGGGTCATTGTCGGTGGTGAGATCACCACCAATGCTGAGATTGATATCGAAAAAATAGTGCGCGATACAGTCAAGGGGATCGGGTACACAGAAAATGGTTGTGGCTTTGACTACCAGAGTCTGGAGGTTACCAACCTCACCAAGACCCAGTCTGCTGACATCTCCATGGGTGTGACAGCCTCTTCAAGCATGTATGGCCAGCAGGGTGCTGGGGACCAGGGGATGATGTTCGGCTATGCCTGTGACGAGACTCCGGAACTGATGCCGGCTCCGGTGATGTTCTCCCATGCTCTGCTTGAACGGGCAAGCTATTTGAGAAAAAGCGGACAAGCTTCTTTTTTGCTTCCGGACTCAAAGAGCCAGGTATCTGTTGTATACAAGGATGGCAAGCCCATCAGCATCGATTCGGTGGTCATCAGCCACCAGCACAAGGAGAGTGCCTCACGCGATAAGATCGCAGCTTTCCTTACAGAAGAGGTCATCAAGCCAGTACTCCAAGGCACCGGGATGCTTACAGAAAACACCAAGTACTACATCAACCCGACAGGAAGGTTTGTCATCGGCGGACCTGCAGGGGATACCGGTCTTACAGGAAGGAAGATCATTGTAGATACCTATGGCGGAATGGGTCGCCATGGCGGGGGAGCCTTCAGTGGCAAGGACCCTTCAAAGGTCGATAGATCCGCTGCCTACATGGCCCGCTTTGTTGCAAAGAATCTGGTTGCCAACAAGCTCTGTCAACGCTGTGAAGTCCAGTTCTCCTATGCCATCGGAGTTCCCTACCCCATCTCCATCTTTGTCGACAGCTTCGGTACAGGATCCATGGATGACAGCAAGCTGGAAGACCTTGTCAGGCATAAGTTTGACCTGTCACCTGCCGGTATCATCAACACCTTCAAACTGCTACGTCCTATCTACCAAAAGAACGTAAATTACGGGCATTTTGGCAAAGAGGGTGCTCCCTGGGAAGAGATTGTAGATCTTAGCATCTGATAAGAAGTAAGAAGCAGTAACAGAGAAAGAGGAAATTCAAACAAAGAGGGGATAAGGATTTGGCCATACTGGCCGGAACCTTATCCCCAATCTTCCATCACAAAGCAAAAGCTTAGAAATATCTTACTGCACGTACCAGATCATTCGAATCTTTGGTACACACATAGAAGGTACCATTCCAAAAAGCTATGACTGATGCATGGTATTCTGCAGACCAACCATTACTGTTACCCCATAACTGAGATGATTCGGAAGAACTCCAGTAGTTAACAGCATCAAAACCACCAATGGAAACTCGATTGACATATAACTTCTGTAGCTCATAGAGAGATGGAAGGAACCAGTCAGTCTTCCCTCCTCCATTATGTGCCCTAGCTAAACCTGCAGCATAACTGGTGCTAGTTGCCCCCTGTTCCGTTATTATTTTGTTGGTATTCGTCAACCCAGCTCCCAATAATTCATGTTCGCCTGAATTCACCCCAACGAGAACGTCCCTCCCATTATACCAACGTATTGCACCAATAGTTGTTTCAGAGGCTATCAGGCCTTTTCCTATCGCTGCAGGATCTCCACTACCAGAGAGATACGCAACAATTCCTCCCTGATAAAAGTCCCCTACGGTGAGAGCTCTGCTAGCACCTAGTATGATTTCCCGATCAGATCCAGCAGAAACAGTACTTGTGGCAGCTACTCGTATTTTTACTTTCGTAGTATTGGCACTTGCATTTCCTGTCAGATAGATTCTTGCTCTTCCTCTTCCATCTACAGCCAATGCCTGGTAGGAACCATAGGAGGATCCATTAAGGAGAACAGCTGCTTCAAGATTTGAGGTATTGGCAACAAAACCGGTCAGATTGATGATGTTTTGATCTGAAGGAGATGTAGGGTTATATGCCTCAATAGTGCCTGCTGGTGCTGCAGGCCCGTTGCTTGCAACCCTATCTGTACTGGAGCTAGGTATCGTACCTGTATAGTTAATCCCGTCTGCAGACACTATCACTTTAATACTGTTTCCCTCATCAGAAGTAGTAAGCAAATACGTCTGTGCTCTCGCACCGGATATCACACTACTTCCTCGATACCACTGGTAAGAGGGTGCCCCGGTATTGGTCAGAGCTGAAATATTTGCTGTCAGAACCTGACCTACCTTGGCCTCTCCAGTAACGGTCACAGTACCACCCATACTAGCTTTGTTGATTGTCTGGGTGGCTGTTATGGAAGGAATTGTGTAGTAGTTTGTTTCATCTCCGGTAAAGGAGGCAGTCACTTGATACGAACCGGCATTGACATTGCTGTTGTTACTATAGGAAACAATCACCCCAAAGGGCAAAGTCCCACTAATTACAAGAGGATGCATAGTTCCAGTATAGGTGAAGGTAGCCCCAGTAAAGGAAATTGCACTCATGTTGTACGTAGCCTTGCCAATTGATACATGCCCTGTAGCAGTTGTTTGTGCAAGGGAATAGTTGGATGCCTTGGGCCCTCCTAGTGTTATTCCCGTGACATTGACAGTCTTTATAGTACCAGCATTGGGATCGGCAAAGGCGAAGGAACCTGAAACACTGACGTCATCCGACCCAACTTTCCCTCCAAGAGACAGAGATCCGGTAGCATCCGTATTTCCATCATATATTTTACCATAATACATTATTGATAGAGTAAGCGCCTTCTTAGTAATGAATGCGCTTCCTGTAGCAGTCGTTTGTGCAAGGGAATAGTTGGATGCCTTGGCCCCTCCTAGTGTTATTCCCGTGACAGTGACGGTCTTGGAGAGAGCAGAAGCATTGGGGTCGGTAAAGGCGAAGGAACCTGAAACACTGACGTCATCCGACCCAACTTTCCCTCCAAGAGACAGAGATCCGGTAGCATCCGTATTTCCATCATATATTTTACCATAATACATTATTGATAGAGTAAGCGCCTTCTTTGTAATGAATGCGCTTCCTGTAGCAGTCGTTTGTGCAAGGGAATAGTTGGATGCATTGGCCCCTCCTAGTGTTATTCCCGTGACAGTGACGGTCTTGGAGAGAGCAGAAGCATTGGGATCGGCAAAGGCGAAGGTCCCAGAAGCAGTGACGCTCCCAGAATCCGTAGCTACTACCCCATCAAGAGTAAGGCTTCCTATCGTATTCATCGTGCCATCGTAGATCTTGTCAACAACATCTACTGAAGATATTGTAAGAGCTTTCTGAGTGATAATCCCAGCATTGCCGGTATTATCAACAGGCTTGCTATAGTTAGCCATATCAGAACCAGAAAGCTCATAGGCTATAGTAAGAGTCTTGGCAGTTACTGATGCATTCTTATCTGCATACGTCGCTGTTGCCTTGGCAATGACGGAATCCCCATCGAGTACCCCAACCAAGGATCCTGCAGTGACACCCAGAGTTGTCGTGCCATCATATGCCCTGTCTTTCCCCTCAGGGAAGGTGGGCTCTGCTATGGTCAGCATTCGTCTGGTTATCTTGCCGGTTTTGACAGTACATGCAGCAGGAATACTATAATTTACCGCATCTCTTCCACTGATCGTATATGTCAGGGTTATATCTTTATCTTCACCTACATTGGCATCGTCATATACTGCGGTCGCTTCAAGGGTAACCTCTTCAGATCCAACAACACCAATCAGAGTCCCTACTGTATCTACTTGAGCTGTAGTGCTCTTATCATACGTCTTCTCTGTATGTATCACTGTGGTTCCAGACTCCACAGCAAGGGATTTCTTGGTAATCTCTGCACCATAGACCACATCATAACCAGGACGGGTATAGTTTGAAGCATCAGAGCCTCCCAAAATATAGTTGAAGAATATTCGCTTATCATTCTCCACTGAAGAACTCAGATAAAATCCATGTGTAACAACGTTTACCGTATCACCACTATACACTCCAACGGGTGTGCCTGCAGTGAATACAACACTCGTATTACCATCATACTGTTTTCTTGTACTAGGTATTGTAGGGGTTGTCATAGAGAGCTGCTTATGCTGGATCTCTCCATCATTGGCAATAAAGTCAACTGGTGCCAGATATTTACCTGCATCCCTACCAGTAAGAGTATAGGCCACGCGAATTTCCTTACCGGTACCTACATGTTTATTTGCATATCTGGCAGTAGCTTGTACCTGCACACTATCGGTTCCAATAACACCCTGAATATCATTACCTGGTAACACTATACAATCATCTGAGCTATTATAGATCTTGGTTTTTACAATGACAGGATCTGAAATGGTAAGCTGTCCATGAGAAATGGTACCAGTGAAGGAAGTGTTATTGTCAGGAACTGTATAATTTTCTGCATCAGAACCACTGAGGGAATATGTTACGGTGATCGTCTTGTTGTTTCCCTCATCTTTTGAAGGATAGGCTGCAATGGCCCTTAAGTTCACCTCATCACCGCTGACCACCCCTTGCAGAATCCCAGGCTTTGTCACCTCTGCAGTAGCAGTTCCATCATAGAGCTTATCAGCATTGATCTGAGTGGACCCACTCTGTACAGTCAGAACCTTTTTAGTAATTGTGCCGGTGAATGCCGTATTGGATATTGGGGCGATATAGTTCTCTGCATCGGTTCCAGAAAGGTCATAGCTTACGGTGATCGCCTTGTCTATTCCAACGTCCTTGGTTGCATATCGTGCTGTAGCGTCAACGTTGATGGTATCTCCCTGAACAACACCACTACAAGATCCTTTGGTAAAGGAAACAGTGTCTGTACCATCATAGTCCCTGTTGTTAGGCATTGGGAAAACGGGATCGGTTATGCTCAACTGGATAGGCGTAATCACGCCGGTATAGACGGTGTAGTCAGCAGGGGCGATATAGTTTGCAGCCTGAGCCCCTTCCAGCCCATATGCTACCGTTATGGCTTTGTTGCTCCCTACATTCTTATCCCAATAGGATGCCGTAGCCGTTACGGTCACGGCATCTCCAGCTAAAACCCCCCTGAGATTGCCAGCAGTGACACCAAGACTTGTACTACCATCATAGAGCTTGCTTGTACTGGAAAAGCTCGGATTGCCTATATACAGCTGTACAGGCTTTATCGCACCTGTTGTTACCCTGTAGTCTGCAGGCTTGGTATAGTTGGCAGCATCAGAACCACTGAGGGTATATGAAACAGAAATTTCCTTGCCTTCACCTATGGTTCCAGCCTTGTCGGCATAGGAGGCGGAGACTGCCAAATGCATGTCATCACCAACCACCTTGCCGCTGGTTTCCTGATCTACCGTACTATAGACCGAAGCATTCTTGTCAAACGCTTTGGAAAGTGTAAGGTAAGTACCTTCTTTTGTGAGGGCTCTCTTCAGTATTGTCAGCGTCGCTGTCCTATCGGGGATTGTCTCGTGGTTTGCCTCATCAACGCTGAAGGTTGCGATGACCTCATAGGTGCCAGCTTTCATGTGTGAGTTATTACCGCTATATGTGACTCTCACTCCAACAGGCAAGATTCCGCCGATTGCCAGTGAATGCGCATTCCCATCATAGGTCTGGCTTTGATCAGCAAAGGAGATCCCGCTCATATCGAAGGTCTTCTTGCTGATGGTTGCTGTGGTTGAGCCTGTTGTCTCTGAAAGTGAATAGTTGTCCTTCTCTGCTCCAGTAAGAGTAATATTGGTAACGCCGACTGCTTTGCCATTAGCTACTGTTTCATCAGCGAAGGTGAATATGCCTGTTGCTCCTACTTCATTAGCATCCCCTTCCAGGACGCCTGTAAGGGTTACTGTCCCTATGGCTGCAGTATCTCCAGTATAGGTCTTGTCATCGGCCTCCACGGTGAAGGACAGGGGCTTCTTTGCAATGTTTCCCGTGTTGGCTGTATTGTCTACAGGCTTGAAGTAGTTTGCAGCATCATGACCGCCGAGGGTGTAGGTAACAGTAATTGCCTTGTCACTGTCTGCATTTTTGTTGTCATAGGCAGCTGTTGCAGAGACGGTGACATCATCGCCTTCCACTGTGCCAATAAGGGATCCTGCTGTGACAACGAGGGTGTTTGTGCCGTCATACACCCTGTCTTTCGTCTCTGGGAAACTAGGATCGCTTATGGTCAGCTGTTTTGCTGTTATCACGCCTGTGTCCACCAAGTAATCCGAAGGGGGGGCATACTTGCCTGTAATGGCAGAATCATCTGCATAGGACAGCGTATGCACAACGGTGATTACCTTACCGGTGCCCACACTCTCATCATTATAGGTTGCAGAGGCTGTGACGGATACGGTATCGCCAGCAACTAGCCCATCTAGTGTTCCTGCGGTGACTGCGAGGGTGTTGGTTCCATCATAAACCTTACTGAGAGCAGGTATTGTTGGAGAGGTTATGGTCAGCGGTAGTGGTACAAACACCACCGGAACCCTCAAGTTCACCTTCTGCCCTGATACCAGGACAATATCCTGTGTTCCTGCTCCTATATCAGCATTACCATTATATGCTGTAACGGTAAAGGTCCACTTTCCTGGGGCAATATTCGGAATGACCACTTCTTCTGATGGAAGCAAATTCAGCAAATTGATGGTGGACCTGCTGCCCTCGAGGTTTCCTGTAACAGAATAGGAAGTTACTGTAGTCCTGATAGTATCTTCGGGAACAACCTGCAGTACTATCTCACCCATCTTGACCATCATGTCACTACATCCAACAAAGACAAACAATGCACTGATCAGTACTATCAGAAAAAGAGAACTGTTCTTATGTATTTGTTTCATACCATCCACCTATAAAGAGACTCGGAGGCCAGCCTGACATCCGTACATGATTCCAAAATCCTCTTTTTCAAAGAACAGCACTCCCAATGGAGCTATAAAGAGCTTGTTCCTTGCATTGACTGCATACGTAAGATAGAGGGCGAGACGAACCTGTTGGTCTGCGAAAAACTCAAGGGTATAGGTTCCGTCCTTATCAAAGTCTGCATCAAGCAGATGGAATATAACCCCATAGCCAACCTCTGGGATAAGTTCAAACTTTTCTGATAGGGGAATCGAATATCCCATACCAACAGCCATAGCCACAGCCTGCTGTGACTTTACCCAGGAGCTCTTAGGAGGACCCTTGCTGTAAGTAAGGCCTGTATACCCTATCCATTTCCCTAAGGAAATATTCGCTTGGATTCCTCCCCCCAACAGAAAGGAATAGAAATCACTGCACCTATCTGCTGGAAGCAGACCATAAGCCTTCACATCAAGGGATGCATTGCTAATTCGCTTTGTTCTCTGTTCTGGAACAACCAAAGACCAACTTCCTTGAAAATAGTCATACCTATATGTGTAGGTATCACTCCATTCTTTCTTTTCATCCGCTTGCTGGACGAAAAGGAATTCCTTGCCACTGTCAAAGCCCTCTATTGAGAGGGAAGCTGAACTATCCGCCATCTTCCATGACATGGTTGGGATAGTTCCAGATTGATAGCGGATCTGGAGATTTGATTCACCAGAGGAATTGATTTTGAACCGGACCAGTCCTTTGGGAGGAAAATCCGCTCGTGACCAACTTTTGTTCTGTTTGTCATACTGGTAGACATACATTTCGCTCCAGGATTTATCGGATTCGGCTTGCTGGACAAATAGGAACTCTGTCTCACTCTCAAAGTCTTGCAATACAAGAGGATCCCCTGATAAAAAGGTGCGGTTCCAAGTCTTGTCCGGCATTTGTCCTGTCTGATAGCGAATCTCAAGAATCGTTTCTGAGGCCTGTTTTATCAGTATTTTCACCGGTTGTTCTGATGCAAAAGCATGTGAACTAACCATTAGGCATAACACGATGCACAATACTATACGAAATTTTTTTGACATCCTAACCCCCAAAAGTGACAACTATGGCCTTGGCATACCAAGGCAACGAAAACTACTGGCTGAGCTTTAGATTCTGAGTTAGCTGCATTTTCAGGATTGAAATTGTGCAAGTAAAACAAATCCCACAACAATAGTAATTTGTCAAAAAATAAACACAATAGGTTTGGCATATTTGGTCGTTATTTGGCATAAATGGTAATACATTTGATTTCTTAGGAAAAGATTTTCCCTTGTATACCCAAGAAACCTCAAAGGGAGGACTTTTGTGTCGTTATTCTGAAGGTGTTACAATTGATCGATAGAGTGAAGCCCAGGATACTTTCCTGGGCTTCACTCTATCGATCGGAATGAACGTATCACGCTCGTTCTCTTCTCTACTCTTCTCTTTCTTATTCCAAGTCCCATCATTATTGTCAGCAAACTTTCTCCGAGTACCCCTTGATGGCAGAGGCATTGGTGAATATTTCCGCTTTACCATCCTGTATCACAACCAAGGTAGGGGCTTGCATGACCGAATATTTCCTGGCTAGATCTCGATCCACCTCCGCATCTATCACTTCATAGGTGATGGCTGACTCATCAAGGAAACGCTTGGCTACCTTACAATTGGGACAGGTCTTTGTGGTAAACAGCAGAATCTCGTCCCCCTTCACCTTCTGCTTACGCTCCTCTGCAATGGCATACAGCTTCCTCTCCTTGAACTCCTCAGCCTTTCCATCGTTCCAGTTCTTAACCGGTCGGTAATATCCGGTTATGCGGCTGTAGACCTCTGTTGCCTTGCCACAGTGCGGACACACAGGCTGTTCGCCTACAAGATAACCATGGTCACTGCAGACCGAGTAGATCGGGCTTAGGGTGTAGTAGGGAAGCTTGAAATTCTCTGCTATCTTCCTTACCAGGGCCGCTGCACTCTGCCAAGAGGGAAGGCGCTCACCAAGGAAGGCGTGGAAAACCGTACCTGAAGTATACAACGTCTGCAGCTCGTCCTGGATGGACAGAGCTTCAAAGACATCATCGGTAGAGTTCACAGGAAGATGAGAACTATTGGTATAGTAGGGAGCCCTATCCTCACCTGTAGCAGTCCTGATAAGAGGGTATGCCTTCTTGTCATGCTTTGCCAGACGATAGGTAGTGGACTCTGCCGGGGTAGCCTCAAGGTTATAGAGGTCCCCATACTGTTGCTGGTAGAGTGAGAGACGCTCACGCATATGGTTCAGTACTTCCTTGGTAAACTGCAAGCCTTCCTTTGTGCCTATGCCTTTGCCGAGAAACCGTGCATTGATACATGCCTCGTTCATACCCACCAGACCGATGGTTGAGAAGTGGTTCTCAAATGTTCCCAGATAGCGTTTGGTATAGGGGTAGAGACCTGCATCCATAAGTTTGGTTATGACAGTCCTCTTCACTTCCAGAGAACGGGCACTGATGTCCATCATCTTGTCCAGACGCCTGTAGAAGTCCTCTATGTCCTTGGCAAGGTATGCGATCCTGGGCATGTTGATGGTTACGACACCGATGGATCCTGTGGATTCGCCGCTACCGAAGAATCCACCTGATTTTTTTCTCAGCTCACGAAGGTCCAGCCTCAGACGACAGCACATCGAGCGAACATCGCTGGGCTCCATATCGCTGTTTACATAATTGGAGAAGTAGGGTGTCCCATACTTGGAGGTCATCTCAAAGAGAAGCTTGTTGTTCTCTGTCTCCGACCAGTCAAAATCCTTGGTGATGGAATAGGTAGGGATGGGGTACTGGAAGCCACGGCCTTCGCTGTCTCCCGCTATCATAGTCTCAATGAATGCCCTGTTGACCATGTCCATCTCAGTTTTGCAATCCTTGTACGTGAAGCCCATCTCCACCCCACCTACGATAGCAGGAAGTTCTGCAAGGTCTGCAGGAACTGTCCAGTCAAGGGTGATGTTGGAGAAAGGTGCCTGAGTCCCCCATCTTGAAGGGGTGTTCACCCCATAGACAAACGATTCGATACATTGCTTGGTCTCCTGGTAGGAGAGGTTATCCGCTTTGACAAATGGAGCCAGGTAGGTATCGAAGGAGGAGAATGCCTGTGCTCCTGCCCACTCATTCTGCAAGATCCCCAGGAAGTTGACCATCTGGTTGCAAAGTGAAGAGAGATGCTTGGCAGGGGCACTGGTTATCTTGCCGAATACCCCACCTAGGCCAACCTTGATAAGTTGGTTCAGTGACCAGCCGGCACAGTAGCCGGTAAGCATGGAAAGGTCATGGATATGCAAATCAGCATTCCTATGGGCATCGGCAATCTCCTGGTCATAGACTTCAGAGAGCCAGTAGTTTGCTGTAATGGCACCACTGTTGGAGAGGATGAGTCCCCCTACACTATAGGTGACAGTGGAATTCTCCTTGACGCGCCAATCATCGAGTTTCAAGTAGCCGTCAACAGCATCCTTGTAGTCAAGGATGGTCGACTTCATATTCCGAACCTTTTCTCTCTGTTTTCGGTAAAGGATGTAACTCTTGGCCACATCTGCATAGCCGGCCTGTACTAGAACCGATTCTGCACTGTCCTGGATCTCCTCAACCCCAATGGTCCCATCCTGGATCTTTGGTTCATAATCGCTGGTAACTTTCAAGGCCAGAAAATCTATGATGTTGGGAGTACACTGCTTATTCTGTGCTTCAAAAGCTTTTGCTAATGCTAATGCTATTTTCGAGATGTCAAAGGGGACAATCGAACCATCACGCTTGATGACTTGATACATGTTCTCTCTCCTATACTGCTGTTCACTAAGGATCAGAGTACAGCATATATGGTGTTAGAACAAGTTTAATTACACAATATGTAGTGTTTATCGAGATATAATTTCACTTCTACCTTCGAATGGATACTGTTTCAATATGACTCTTCAATAGGTTTCTGAAACTCTCCATCTCCATTTGGGAGAAGGCGGACAGAGGCATTTTCCCCAAGAGATTTCCACTGTCTTCGAAGGTTTGCAAGAAATAGGCCTGGCACCCTTGGAGCCATTTACCTATTGCATGGATATCTGACTCTGCATGATGCTCACGCACCAGGGTAGTCCTGAACTCATAGGGGACACAACCTTCCATCAGAAGAGCGACACTCTGTTCAACTTTGATTGTATCATAGAAAGGAATACCAATAGTAGAACCATAGTGTTCTTTGCTGTTCTTAATGTCCATAGCAACATAATCCACGATATTGTTCTCAACCAAAGGTTTCAGACGATCGGGAAAACTACCATTTGTGTCAATCTTTACCAAAAATCCCATTTCTTTAATCTTTTGCATGAAGGGAACAAGGTCTCTCTCAAGCATGGGTTCCCCTCCGGTGATGCATACCCCATCGAGGAAACCTTTTCTCTGTGAGAGAAAATAGAAAAATTCTTGTTCTGATATGCTTTTTTCATCTGCTGGAGCAAAGACAAGGTCAGGATTATGGCAGAAGGGACAGCGGAAGTTACACCCACCCATAAAGACAGTGCAGGATACTTTGCCAGGATAATCGAGCAGGGTCATCTTCTGTAAGCCAGCTATGTGCATTTTCAGCCTCTGGGATGAGTGTAAGGGGTATTGTAAAAAAGGGGAAGGCGATGCCTTCAATGCATCGCCTTCTTCGTTACCATCTCTGTTAGGAAAATTCCCTATGAGCCTTGGCTGGTACTGTATGCTTCTCTTGGATTCTTATTCGTTGCCGTAACTCGGCTCTCTATTGCATTGCAGGGGAGTTGCCGTCAGTGCGTTGGTTTATGATACGTATCTGCTTGTACAGCCCTTCGCCTTCACTTTTGGTATCCACGCCGCCAAAATCTGTGAGGGCAGTATGGACGAGCCTTCTTTCATACGGATTCATCGGTTCGAGCAGACGGCTTCTTCCGCTCTTTCTGACCTGCTCGGCACTCTTGAACGCCATGCGGATAAGCTGCTCTTCGTGGCGCATACGGTAGTTCTCGCTATCGACTACGATCTTCAGATCAGGATCAGTCTTGCCTACAAATACATTTGCCAGAAGCTGGATTGCATCCAGGTTCTTTCCTTTTCTTCCAATGATGATGCTTGAGTTGTCACTCTCGATATTCAGTCCAAGCTTTCTCTCTTTGCGGAACGCAATGGTAACCGTACCCTCATAGCCCATCTTCTGAAGCATGGTCGCCACAAAAACCAGGACATCCTGCTCAAGTTGGCTGTTTACCGGGTGTTCGATGGTTGCCCCATCACCAGGACGAGGCTCATAGCCATCGTCATCGTTCTCATTCTCGATACCGTTTCCATCATCAAAATGGATCCTGATCTTAACATTGCTCTTCTTAAAAAGGCCCTTTCGGACAGGTTCTACAATTTCCACATCAAAGTCTTCACGTTCAATATGCAGTTCCTCAATTGCTTTTGCAATTGCCTCCTGCTCGGTACGTCCTTCGAATTCTTTCATCATATGTTTACTCCGTGTCGGGAAGGCGACCCCTCCCGAAGTTAAAATTTCTTTTGGGACCTACTTTCTCTTTCCTTTCGGACCGGGAAAAGTCCTGACGTTACTTGCAGCGGCCTCTTCTATCCTCTCCGCCTTCTTCTTCCTGTTGGTATACATCTGCTGGAGGATGGATATGGCGTTCATGACCGACCAGTAGAGGATCAGGCCTGAAGGAGCGCTATAGAGGACAAAGAAGAACATGATGGGCATACCGTAGGTCATCATCTTCATCATACCCTGCTGACTTCCGGCAGTCTGCGCATTCTGCGTAATCTTCATCGAGAAGATCATACTTACTGTGTAGATAATGGGAAGCAAATGCAATTCATTCCCAATAAAAGGAATGGTGAAGGGGAAGGTGAATACGGTATCAGGCATGGAAAGGTCTGGTATCCAGCCTGGGATGAACATGGCCCCACGAAGCTCAAAGTGCTTGTTCAAGAGGCCATAAAAAGCTATCAGGATAGGGAACTGCACAAGCATGGGAAGACAGCCTCCCATAGGATTGATCTTCTCCTTCTTGTAGAGCTCTGCTATTTCCTCGTTCTGCTTGGTTGGGTTGTCAGGATACTGTGCCTTAATCTCCGCCATCTTGGGAGAGAGGGAAGACATCTTTGCAGTGGACTCCATACCCTTCTTGGTAACAGGATAGAGAACAAGTTTCAGCAGGAAGGTTAGGATGATGATACCCACACCATAGTTGGGGATAAGCCTGTACAGGAAGTTGAGAATCCACTTGAGAATGTTCTCAAGCCATCCGAGCCATGAGCTGCTGTCCAGAGCCTTATCCAGCTGCAGGTTGGAAACTCCGAAGCTGTTGAGGGACGCATCATCATAGATACTCATGAAGCTCTTAATCTGGGGTCCTGCATAAAAACGGAAGGTATCAGTTTGGGAGGCTCCCTTGATGGAAGGTCTGGAAAAGTACATGCTCGATTCCATGGGGATGCTACCAGAGGTGTTTTCACTGAGACTGACTGAATAGGAAGTGGCATCGGGGATGGCGATCATGGAGAAATACTTGCCGGCGAGGGCGACCCATGAGATTGGCTTGGTTGTGTTGTACAGGCCATTGCTCAACTTGATCTGCTTCTTCTTATCAGAGCCGTCTTCCTTGATGTAGAATCTTCGGTAGTTGTAGTTGTTGTTTGGGGCGCTGGTGAAGGAAGGCCCGATCTGAGGCTCGAAAGCCAGGGTATAGGCAAAGTTCTCAAATGAGAGCGGAATGGACTTGTTCACACTGTTCTGCAGGTTAATGTCAACCTGGAACAGGTAGTCATTCTCTCCGAAGGTAAAGGTCTTGTTCAAGGTGAAAGTCTCACCTGTGGTCTTTCCATCGGCATTGAGCATCTCAAAATCCTGGCTGAATACAACCCTGTTTCCCTTGATAGAGTGTCTGAAGGTCGCATCGATGGGATTTGTCTTGTCATTGCCTGCATACATGAGGAATGCGTCATTGCTCTGTTCACCTTTGAACAGAAGCTCTACCGGCTGCCCTTCATCCAAATGCTTGTTCAGCTTGAATGAGGAGATCGAAGCACCGACGGGATTGAATTCAATCGTAAACAGGGGAGTCTTATAGATGAAGGTATTGGCCGTTCCCGTTTCTCCGACGGCCACCAACGAACCTGGCAGATTGCTATCCCAGGCTATGTTTGCCGAGACAATGGCATTCTGTGCGGGTGCCAACAAGGATGAAGAGGCATCTGCCTGTGCAGTGCTTGGAGCCTGCTGCACAGCACTCTGCTGTGGCATGGCTGTAGGGGCTGGGGCAAAGAAAGTGGTTTGCACAGTCATTCCAACTGTGATGACCACAACTGAAAGGACAATGGCTAGAATGGTATTTTTATCCATATCTGCTCCTGATGGGTTGATACATGAGAAGAAATCACAGGAAAGATAGGATTATTAGAAGGTTTTTCCAAAAAAAGTGCGAGGGGACTACAGCAGTACCTTAAGGCTGAAGGAATACCCCAGCCTTTTCACAAAGAGATACGAGTTGCTTCGTTTGGATTTCATGCTCTGGAACCTTTCCTGGATATACAATAAACGCAAAGTCGTAACCGGATTTCATATCTGGCTTAGCCTTGCGCCATATCTCCTTGACCTGACGGCGAATCCTGTTGCGTTGCACAGAATTGCCGTAGTGGCGAACAGGAATAACTATGATCCTGTTCCAATCAAGGTCATTATGGCTGACTACCAATTTCATTCCCTGGCAAGAGTATGTCTTGCCAGTCTTGAAAATATGATCTATCTCCGGTTTACGTTTTACAATTTCTTTTTTAGAAAGGCTTCTTCTCATCACATACGCTAAGCTTATGCCTGCCCTTTGCCCGTCTGCGAGCAAGTACGAGCCTACCACCGACAGTCGCCATGCGTGCACGGAACCCAAATTTTCTATTTCTCTTAACTCTGCTAGGCTGGTAGGTTCTTTTTCCTTTGTAACTCATGAGATGTTCTCCAATTTTTCATCGCTTTACGCGGATAGTATTCATAGTAAAGGGGAGGCATACTCCCTCGAGTGGTGCAGTATATAGAGCAAGTATCCTTAGGTCAAGTAACTAGACGCTCACAATCTGAAGTGATTTTACTCCCAAGGAAGGGTATTTGCCTTGTATGGAAGCTAGAATCCTCTTCTGTTGCATCATGGTTATCTGGGCCCAGGAAGGGTGGTCCGCTTTCAGCACCAGCGTACTCCCCTTTATATCAATTATTTTAACATGTGGATAGAGTCTCGACCCAATTATATCTTGCCAATTCATCCCGATCGCAGCTTTTGGGTTCTCCAGGCGTATATCAAGGCGATGCAACACCATATCCAGCACTTTTTTGCCTTCTATGGGCTCACCATCCTTGCAGACTCGTTTTTTCCTATCCTTCATGACCTAGAAAACTCCCTTCAACCACATGATAGACCAAAGCATCCTCACTTGCCAGATGAGCAAAGTAATGCTCCTCTGGGAGGAATGTGAAAAATGCCTGGCTATATCCTTCCATGAGGGAGAGAAATTTCTCCCTCTTTGCATGATCGAGCTCAAGAAGCACATCATCCACAAGAATTAGGGGTTTCTTGCCCGTCTTCTTGTGGAAAAAGGCCATCTGGGCAGTACGCAATACAAGCGAGGCAAGCCTGAGCTGACCGGTGGATCCTATTTGTGAGAAAGATCCGGCTTCCTGGACAATGTTGAACCTGTCACGATGGATCCCACTTGTAGTGGTCTGCATAGTGAGGTCTCTCTGTCTGTTTTTCGCAAGGTATTCGACTATCTCGTCCTCTGTCGTACACTCTGACCAGGAAGGTTGGTATCTGATAGCTATATTGGTATCCACATTTGAAACATTTCTGTACATCTCAGGAAAAATCTGGCCAAATTCAGCGACAGCCTTCTTTCGTTCATTCTGGATTGCAAGACCATACTTTGCCATCTGCAGGTCGTATACAGGCAACAGATTATGCCGATTTTCCTTGATAGCGAGGTTTCTCTGTTTCAAGACAAGCCTGTAGCGACGCATGTCATCAAAGAAAAGTGGATCGTACATGCTCATTGTCTGATCAAAAAACCTTCTTCTCTGTTCGGGCTCTCCCCGTACAAAGCCTATGTCATCATGGCTGAATACAATGCAAGGGATGTTGTATATCAGTTCTTTTCTGTCCTTTATCTCCCTCTCATCCAAAAAGACCCTTCTTTTTGCATCCTGGTATTCCAGAACAAGGGTGTGTCTGAGGGTGTCTTCCCCCAGGTATGTACCACTCAACCTGAATGATTTCTCCCCATGGCTTGCCAGTTCACGCAGTTGGGAAGAGCGAAAGGAGGAACCATAGCAAAGGGTGTAGATAGCCTCAAGGAAATTTGTCTTTCCCTGTCCGTTCGTCCCAATGAGGAATACCTGTCGTTTGTCGACAGGTATCGCCTCATTGGAGAGATTTCTGAATTGGACAGTTCTAATCTCAGTGAATACCATCAGCCATTGAGCTGCATGGGCATGATGACATGATAGTAATCACGCTCACTCTCCGCTTTGATGGTCATTGCCCTGGTCGGTTCGGTGAAGGTTATTGAAAAGAATTCCCCTTCCATCACCTTTAGGGGATTCATAAGATAGGTGAAGTTTAGGGAAACCTTGTTCTCAGGTCCTTCATACTTGCACGGTATGATCTCCTTTGCCTCTCCTACCTCATTCTCATCGCTGGTAAGCAGTATTCCGGCTTCACTGATATCAAGATAAATGCGTCTTGCCTTGTTTTCCACAAGCAATGATACACGCCTTAAGGCATCAAGCATATCTTGGATTCTCATGGTGGTTGAGTAGGTCTGGCTTTCAGGAATTACCCTGCGGTAGTTTGGATACTGCCCTTTTATGAGGGTCGAATAGAACAGCCTATCTGCTATTTGGGCAAAGATGATGTTCTCAGTAATACAGAGCTTGAGCGTCCCTTCGTCTGTTGAGAGCTTTTTCAGAACTGCAAAGAATTTCGGAGGAATGATGACAGGTGAGAAGGCCGGAATATCTTCGTCAAACTTCCTTTCTACGATGGAAAGCCTTCTTCCGTCTGTCCCTACCATGGTCATCCCTGTGGGAGTCCTTTCAAGGAAAAGTCCGCATAGGAAGTAGCGGGTCTCATCTTCACTGATGGCAAAGATGGTCTGGTTGGCCATATCGTTGAAGCTTTTCTGTGCAATGGTGAAATAGGAATTGTCCCCTATGCTTTCCAGTGCAGGGAACTCATCTGCATTGATGGTCCTGAGCTTGAAGTCAATGCTTTGCCCTTCAGGTTTGATGGCAAAGACTCCATTGCTTGCAGTGAACTGGATGTTGCCTTCAGGAAGGGATCGAAGGATGTTCAGAAACTTGTCACAGTAGACCATGGTTTTTCCAGCTTCCAAGGTCTGTACGGCAATCTCTGTGCTGAAGCCTACTTTCTGGTCAGTGGCCCTGATCCTCAAGCTGTCATCTGAGGTCTCCAAGTAGACGTTTGATGTGACCGAAAGAGAGTTTCTCTGACTCGTAAAATCCATTGAATATATGACTTCATTGAGGATCGATTCTTTGCTGCAGACGAATTTCATCTTAGACTCCTAATATTTAATATAGTGTAGTAACAGTAGTAATAGTAGCACGGATTCTGTGGATAACTGAATAATTCATTATACAACCTATCCTTAGTTTTTGTCATCCTGTGGATAACTCTCCTAGTTGTCCACAATTGCTCCACAAGCAAATATGGCTGTCCACAGGTTTTGGAAGGTATCCACAACCTATCCATAGGTTATCCACAGGAATTTACCGCTTAACATTCAATAAGTCCCTCTTCAATTTCAACACAGTATTGGTGAATGCCTCATCGCTTTTCATCAGAGATTCTATGCGGTCGTATGAGTGCATCACGGTGGTATGGTCACGGCCTCCAAACTCGGTTCCTATCTCGGTTGTGGAGTACTCGGTGATGTCCCTGGCAAGGTACATGGATATCTGTCTGGGTTGGATGAGGCTCTTGTTCTTTTTCTTCCCCTTTATCTCAAAGGAGCTTACGTTGAAATACTCGCCTACCACCTTTATGATTGTATCTATGGAGAGAGTCTGGTTTGCATTTGCCGCAAGGGAAGGGAGGGTTCCCAACAGTTCCTTGGTCTTGTCTAGGGTGAGCTGCTGGTCAAGCAGTTCGCTGAAGGCTATCAGCTTGGTCAGTGATGATTCCAGATCCCTTACATTGGTACAGACGTTGGTCGCTATGTAGTCCAGGATCTCTTCGCTCATGGAGCTTCCCCTCTGTTCAGTCTTGCTTTTAAGGATGGCGATCCTGGTCTCGTAGGAAGGTGGCTGCAAATCTACATTCAGACCGCGTTCAAAACGTGAGCTGAGGCGATCACTGATGTTCTTCAGTTCGCTGATGGGTCGGTCACAGGTGAATACCATCTGCTTTTTTGATTCGTAGAGATTGTTGAAGGTGTGGAAGAGCTCCTCCTGCGTGCCGTCCTTACCCTGAAGGAAGTGGATGTCATCGATGAGCAGGACATCCACCTTTCTGAACTTGTTCTTGAAGCTCTGCATCTTGTTTGACCCTACCGAGTCGATGAACTCGTTGGTAAACATCTCAGCGGTAACATACATGACCTTCAGTTCAGGGGTGTTGTCGATGATATGGTTACCTATGGAACTGAGGAGGTGGGTCTTTCCCAGGCCGACTCCTCCGTAGATGAGACAGGGGTTGTAGCTTACCCCAGGGTTTTTTGCTATGGCAAGGCTTGCGTTGTAGGCGAAGGTGCTGTTGTCCCCTATGACGAAGTTGCTGAACTTATAGGAGTAGTTGAGGTTGCAGTCCTTCTTGATCTTCATCGTTGTCTCTTGCGAGGCCTTCTGTCTCGGTTGTGGTTGCACAGCTTGCACTTCCTTCGGCGGTTCGATGACCGAGGATGGATCCCCCTTCTTGTGTTCCTGAATTTCTGAAAGTGACTTGACGATGAAATCAACTCCGATCTCCTCACCGGTAAGTTCGCACAGCGTATTTACCAGCAGTTCCCTATATCTTGCTATCACGGTATCGAGAATAAATTGGCTTGCTCCGGCAAGGATCACCTTCTTGTCTTCCGATCCGACATAGACGATTCTGTTGAACCAAGTAGAGTATTCCTGTACTGGCAGTGTTTCCTGTATGCGGAGGATTGTCTCCTGCCAGAATTCATAATAGTTACTGTTTGTGTCGCTCATGAGAGCATTTTACTCTGTCGTTCAACGGCTTGCAAGAGCTGTTTGGCAACCTCCATGGGCGAACCAATAATTTATTGCCTAAAAAGCAGTTATAATTAGGCTCTTTTTTATTGGAATGCTTGCAACAAACCCCTGTTTCTGGTATAATCAATAAGGATTGGCGTAAGCCTTTTTTTATTATTACATAAGGATATAACTAATGAGTGAAGGGAGCTTTGACAAAGGAAACTTCCAGCCGCCGCTGCACCATAGCGGTTCGCATATGGAAGCTTCAACAAATACCTATTCTGCCGGGAGCATCCAGGTCCTCAAGGGTCTTGAGGCTGTAAGAAAACGACCCGGAATGTATATTGGTTCCACTGGCATCGATGGGCTGCATCATCTCGTATACGAGGTGGTGGACAACAGCATCGATGAAGCTATGGCAGGGTATTGTACTGATATCCAAGTTTATCTCGATTGCAATGAGGAAGGCAGGGAGGTCTGTACCATTGAGGACAATGGACGCGGTATCCCTGTGGAGATGCATCCGACAGAACTTAAGAGTTCCTTGGAAATAGCTCTGACCCAACTGCATGCCGGAGGGAAGTTCGACAAGAACTCCTATAAGGTCTCCGGTGGTTTGCATGGAGTGGGTGTTTCCTGCGTTAACGCCCTCTCTGATTGGTTGGAGGTCGTTGTCTACCGTGATGGTGGCATCTACAAGCAGGTGTACTCAAAAGGCCTTCCCCAGACACAGGTCCTGCAGACAGGCGATAGCGACCGTACCGGTACCATAGTTAGCTTCAGTCCCGACTATACGATCATCGAACAGAACTCCTTCAGTTATGAGACACTTGTAAACAGGTTTCGTGAACTCTCCTTTTTGAACAAGGGCATCACCATCTCAGTCACCGACAGGCGGGAAGAAGAGATACGGGAAAAGACATTCCATGCCGACGGAGGCCTCAGCCAGTTCGTCAGCTATCTCAATGAGTTCAAGCATGTGCTCAATGACCCACCCATCTCTGTCGAAGGTGAACGTGACAACGTGAAGGTGGAGATAGCCTTGCAGTACAACGACAAGTACGATGAGAAGGTCCTCTCCTATGTGAACAACATCAACACCCGTGAGGGTGGGACCCATCTTACCGGTTTTAGGACCGGCCTTTCCAGGGTCATCAACGTGCAGCTGCAGAAGAACATCAAGCTATTGAAGAAATATGAGGAGAAGCTAGAACAGAGCGATATCTCCGAAGGCCTTACGGCCATCATTTCAGTAAAGATTCCCGAGCCCCAGTTCGAAGGCCAGACCAAGATGAAGTTGGGAAACTCCGCTGTAAGCGGTATTGTCTACTCCATGGTCTACGAGAAGCTCGGCAACTATTTTGATGAGTTTCCAGCCATAACTGAGAAAGTGCTTGAGAAGATCATCAGCGCAGCCCTCGGAAGGGTCGCAGCGCGCAAGGCACGCGAGCAGATACGCAAGAAGAGTGAGGGAGGTGGTCTTCCAGGCAAGCTTGCCGACTGTTCGGAGAAGGATCCCGCCAAGTGCGAGGTATTCATTGTTGAGGGTGACTCTGCAGGTGGTTCGGCCAAACAGGGACGCGACCGCAAGTTCCAGGCAATCCTCCCCCTTTGGGGAAAGATGCTGAATGTGGAGAAGGCCCAGGAGTTCCGTGTGCTGGGAAATGACAAGCTGCAGCCTGTCATCTCAACGCTGGGTGCCGGTATTACCCGGTATAACAATACCGGTAAGGATCTGGAAAACGATAGCGATAATGGCATCACTTTCGACATTACCAAGGCCCGATACCATAAGGTCATCATCATGGCTGATGCTGATGTCGACGGCTCGCATATCAGGACTCTGCTGCTTACCTTCTTCTTCAGATATATGCGCCCTCTCATCGAGGCCGGCTATGTCTATTTTGCCATGCCTCCCCTCTATAAGATTACCATCGGAAAGAAGGTTGAGTATGCCTACGATGAGGAGGCTAGGGTAAGGATTCTCGAGGAATACAAGGTAGGAGAGGGGACAAAGGCCTCCATCCAGAGGTACAAGGGTCTTGGTGAGATGAATCCCGAACAACTTTGGGAGACGACTATGAATCCTGAATCCCGTATGATCAGCCAGATTTGCCTTGATGACGCTGAGGAGGCCGATAGGGTGTTCTCGATGCTCATGGGTGAAGAGGTTGAGCCGCGTAGGGCCTTCATTGACGCTAATGCCGTGTATGTATCGAATCTGGATATCTAGGAAAGGATAGTATTGTGGAAGAAGAAAACAAGAGCAGGATAATCTCTGTGGATGTGTCAAAGGAGATGCGAACCTCGTATCTCAACTATGCCATGTCCGTAATTGTAAGTAGAGCTTTGCCTGATGTGCGTGATGGGCTCAAGCCTGTGCACAGGCGAATATTGTTTGATATGTTTGAGATGGGAGTCAAGGCAAACTCCAGCTATAAGAAGAGTGCCCGTATCGTCGGAGACGTCTTGGGTAAGTACCATCCTCATGGGGATGGTTCTGTCTATGACGCCCTGGTACGTCTGGCCCAGGATTTTTCCCTGAGGTATCCTGTGGTCAACCCGCAGGGAAACTTCGGTTCGATCGACGGCGACCCTGCGGCCGCCATGCGATATACCGAAGTTAAGATGAGCCGCATCGGTGAAGAGATGCTGGTTGATATCCAGAAGGAGACAGTCGATTTCGGGCCCAACTATGACGAGTCACTTGAGGAGCCCACCGTCCTCCCCGGATCCTTCCCCTTCATGTTGGCGAATGGAAGCAGTGGTATTGCCGTCGGTATGGCCACAAATATGGCTCCCCATAACCTGCAGGAAATATGCGATGCTGTCTGTGCAGTCATTGAGAATGCAGATATCACCATTGACGAGCTTATGGAGCATATCAAGGGGCCTGACTTCCCTTCTGGTGCGATAATCTGCGGTACACAGGGAATCAAGGACGCCTTTACCACAGGTAAGGGAAAGATCGTCCAACGGTCCTGCTATGAGATTGAGTCTTTTGACAATGGGCGCGACCATCTCGTATTCAGCGAGATTCCCTACATGGTAAACAAGGCGGACCTGGTCAAGAAAATCGACGACCTTCGTAAGGATGGGGCGATACCCTCCATATCTGTGGTTCGCGATGAGTCAGACCGTAACGGAATCCGAATAGTCGTTGAGCTGAAGATGGGCAGTGAACCGATGGTTGTCGTAAACCAGCTTTTCGCCCGTACTGCCCTGCAGACAAACTTCAACGTAAATAACCTTGCCCTGGTCAACGGAAGACCGCAACTGCTTAATCTTAAGGATATGCTGGTCTATTACATTGAACACCGCAAGGAGGTGGTGACACGCAGAACCCGCTATGACCTGAGAAAGGCCCAGGAGCGAGCCCACATCCTACGGGGACTGAAGATCGGCCTGGACAATATTGATGAGGTAATTCGCATCATCAAGGAGTCTCAGGACAACAATGTTGCTGCAGAAAGGCTCATTTCCCGCTTTGGCCTGGATATGCTGCAGGCGCAGGCTATCATCGACATGAAGCTCGGACGTCTCAGCCATCTGGAATCTTCCAAGATTCTAGACGAACTGGCAGATCTTGAGCAGAAGATAGCCTACTATCAGGAATTGCTCGCTGATGAGAGGAAAATCCTCTCAGTGGTAGAAAGTGAAGTGCGTTCCCTTCCGGCAAGCCTTGTCCCCAAGGATCGTCGTCTGACCCAGATCACCCGTGAGGAGATAGGCCAGTCCACCATGCAGGACTTCATCAAAAATGAAGAGGTGGTCGTCCTTATCAGCAATAAGGGCTTTGCCAAGCGTATCCCTACCGAGGAATATGACACCCACGGAAGGGCTGGCAAGGGAAGCAGGACCGCCAAACTGCAGGATGGTGATTTCGTTGACCATATGTTTGTCGCTTCGACACATGAGTATGTGCTGTTCGTCACCAATGCAGGAAAGGGATACTACACCAAGGTCTTTGATATTCCCCAGGCTTCCAAGACAGCAAAAGGCATCAGCGTAAAGAATATCCTTCAGTTGGAGACAACGGAGAGGATTACCTCAATCATCAACTTCAAGGAGTTCAGTGAGGATCAGTACATCATGATGGCAACGCGCCGTGGAGTAGTGAAGAAGGTCTCTCTCTCAAACTTCCGGAATGCAAGGGCGCGAGGCATCATCGCCATTTACCTTGACGAGGGAGATGAGCTGCTGCACAGTGAGTTCGTCCAGGAAGGGGATGAGTGCATGCTCATTACCAGAAAGGGGCGTGCGCTCAGGTTCGCCCAGTCCGATGTCAGGGCTATGGGACGTGCGTCCCGTGGTGTACGTGGCATCAAGCTTCTTGGTGATGACGAGGTTGCAGGTTTGTTGAAGGTTGATGATACCAAGAGAATCCTCATGGTCACTGAAAATGGTCAGGGCAAGCAGGTCACTTTTGACAGCTTCTCTGTCCATAGCAGGGCAACCCAGGGCCAGAGGATCTATAAGCTCGGTGGCAAGGCTGACTTCATTGTCGGTGCCCTGTCAGTCAATGATGATAATGACGTGGTCTGTGTGACGCTGATGGGGCAGACCCTACGCGTACATGTGAACACTATCTCCATCCAAGGTAAGAATGCCGCTGGGGTGAGGGTGGTCACCATGAAGAGTCCAAAGGACTCCATAGTGGCAATCGCCTCCACAGGAAATGAGGGAGAGGATAGTGAAGAGGATGAAAACCTCGAAGATACCCCTGGTATCATGGAGGAAGGATCCATCGATGTACAGGATGTTTCCACTGGTGAGGATACTGAATAAAAACATTTGTATAGTACTGTAAGGAAGGCCGTCCTAATTTTAGGACGGCCTTCTTATTAAGAAAAAAAACACGATGAATTTCTCAAGCAAATCTGTTGCGTTGCATAGAAACAAGAAGAAAAAACCTGTAAATGAAGCACTGGGAGCCGGTTTTTTAGCCTTTTGGATTTCTCTGATTTTTTTTGGGAAAAAAACCAACCAAAAACAGAATCACGAAATCTGAAGGTCAAGAACAGAGATGTATACCATTAACTTCTTGATACTATCCCGATTAAAGAGATACAAGATTTGGTGCGGTTTGTGCTAATGGTGGCCCGATTGTTGGAATTGATAAAAACACATGTTTCTTGGTTGTTTCACGTGAAACATTGCCGGAGAGGGGAGTCTTGCATTATGCAAAATAGCTGCACATCCCCAAGGTTTCATATCCCTGGAAGCTATTCACCATACATATATGTGACGGGAGGGCATAAAAAAACGTTTCACAGAGCACATGACTTGCGAAACGTTTAGTTCAGAAACGGATTTGTTAGAGTTCTGTGCCGTTTATCACCGTAAGTTTAGGATCAACAAAGTTCCTAAGGTATCGTTCGACACCACTTTTGAGAGTCATCTGGGACATTGGGCAACCTGCACAGGCACCTACCAGACGTACTGTCACATCAGTGCCATCCAAGCTGATAAACTCGATATCGCCTCCGTCATTTTGCAGTGAGGGTCTAATGTCCTCAAGTGCTTTTTTGACTTTATCTTCCATGTTATTTTCCTCCATAGGGTTATACAAAGATACAATAGTGAGGCATAAGGGTCAAGGAGTCACCCTTTTTAGGTGACAAGTGACTTGCTTTTCCTTATAGTAGATACATGAGTGTGAAAAAAATCATCTTTTTAAACCAAAAAGGCGGTGTAGGAAAAACTACAACCGCGGTTAACCTTGGATCCGCATTGGCTAAGATGGGAAATAAGGTACTGCTGCTCGACCTTGATTCTCAAGGGAATCTGACTAGTGGGATAGGCTCCGACGGCAGAGGTCCCGGGATGTATGAAGTCATAGCGGGAACGTGTTCAGCCGATGATGCCTGCCAAAAGACAGTGGTCGACAACCTCTTTGTCATTCCAAGTAATATTCATATGGCCGGACTCAACATTGAATTGGTAGCCCAGTATGAACGGGAACAGTTCTTGAAGAGAGCCTTGGCCACCCTTGATGACAGTTGGGACTATATCCTGGGGGATTGTCCCCCTTCCCTGGGTCTGGTTACCGTCAATGCGATGACATGGGCCCAGCAGGTGATAATTCCCATGCAGTGTGAATACTACGCGATGGAAGGGCTCAACCTTCTGATGAGGACTATTGGCAACATAAAGAAATCCTTGAACCCCAATCTGGAAATCCTGGGAATCCTTTTTACCATGTTCATCAAACGGACAAATCTTACCACAGAGGTAGTGGATGACATTTCATCGTACTTCCCTAACCTGACCTTCACAACGGTCATCCCTAGAAATATCAGGCTTGCCGAAGCCCCGTCCCATAATCTGCCCATTGATGTATACGATGGTGGCAGTAGCGGTGCCAAGGCCTACGAAGCACTCGCAAAGGAGGTCTCAAACCGTGTCGCAAAACTCAAATAAAAAACATGGGTTAGGAAAAGGCATAGGGTCATTGATGAATGACTACTCGTTTGATTCTGTCCTTGAAAATGCATTGGGACTCGCTCCAGGTCAGGGGCAGCAATCGGATGGGGTCTCTGTCCTGACCATACCCTTGGGGAATATCCGGGCTAATCCTCACCAGCCCCGTAAGGAGTTTGATGAGGCAAGTCTCAGGGATTTGGCGGAATCCATAAAGAACCAGGGTGTGTTGCAACCAATCCTTGTAGAGGAGATCGCCCCTGGTGAATATAGCATTGTTGCAGGAGAGCGACGTTTTCGGGCGTCCAAGATGGCTGGTTTGGAAACAATCCCTGTTCTTGTGAAGGATTTTTCTGATCTGCAACGTCTTGAAGTCTCCTTGATAGAGAATATCCAGCGTGAGAACCTCAACCCAATAGAGGAAGCCAAGGCATATGCCTACCTCATTCAGGAAGCGGGGATTACCCAGGAAGAGCTAGCCTCTCGGGTAGGAAAGAATAGATCTACGATAAGCAACAGCATGCGCCTGTTGCAGTTGACTGGTACCATGCAGCATGATCTTCTTTCTGGAAAATTTACAGCTGGGCAGGCAAGGGCACTTCTCTCCGTAGTGAATCCCGCCGACAGGGAGATCCTCTATCGTACCGTGTTGGAGAAAGATCTCTCTGTACGGGCAACCGAACAGCTTGCATCCCAGTTCAACCAGGGAAAGCGCGTTGCTTATCAGGATAAGAAAAAAAGAACACAGAAGAGTTTGCCTAAAAGCCCGGATATTATTAGTGTTGAGGATAAGTTCCTCCATGCAGTTGGCTCTCAGGTGGAAGTGAAAGGTTCGTTGGAGAAGGGTAAGCTAGAGATTCCCTATACCTCCAGTGAAGAGTTGGAAAGGCTGTACCAGTTGCTGGCCCCAGGGGCCGATCTGTTTGAAGTATAGTAAGTAGGAGATTTGTTGTAATGGAAAAAAGTAAGCTCGCTGATGGCTTGTACGCTGTCATGCATACCGTTAAGGGTGATATCACCCTTCGTTTGGAGTTCAAGAAAACTCCAATGACTGTCGCCAATTTTGTAGGATTGGCTGAGGGGTCGTTGAATATCAATGGAAATAACAAGCCCTTTTATGATGGGCTCACCTTCCATAGGGTCATCGAGAACTTCATGATCCAGGGTGGTTGTCCCAAAGGTACCGGTACCGGTGGACCTGGATACACCTTTCCTGATGAGTTTGACGACTCCCTGAAGCACTCAGAGCCAGGTAAACTCTCTATGGCCAACTCTGGCCCTGGAACCAATGGCAGTCAGTTCTTCATCACCCATGTCCCTACCCCATGGCTTGACGGCAAGCACTCCATCTTTGGAGAGGTAGTTGAGGGACAGGATGTAGTGAATGCAATCGGCCAAGGTGATAAGCTGACGAGCGTCGAGATCGTACGAAAGGGTAGTGAGGCTGAAGCTTTCAAGGTTTCACGTGAAACCTTTTCCAACTTTGTTTCGGAATCTGAACAAAAAGCAAAAGATCGTAATGCAGCAATAAGGGAAAAGCTCGAGCTTGAGCTGAAGGATCGTTGGCCTGATGCGATTGAGACAGATAGCGGCCTTAAGTATGTAGTCAATGAAGCTGGAGACGGGAAGAAATCACCCAAGCATGGGCAGAAGGTTACCGTGCATTACACAGGGACCCTTCTCAATGGAAAAATGTTTGACAGCTCGGTGAAAAGAGGAGCTCCAGCCGAGTTTGCAATTGGGGAAGTTATTGAAGGTTGGAATGAAGCCCTCAAGACAATGACTAAGGGTGAGAAGCGAACCCTCATCATTCCGCCGGCACTTGGCTATGGTACGCAGGGGTATCCCGGCATCATCCCCCCTGATTCCTATCTTGTGTTTGATGTTGAGCTTATAAGTTTCTAATCTTTACAATGTAAGGGGATATAAGTGAAGGACAAGTCTTTGCAATTCGTTTGTACCCAGTGTGGCCGCATAGAAAGCAAGTGGATGGGACGCTGTCCTGACTGTGGGAGCTGGAATTCTTTTGAAGAGGAGAATGTCCAGATCCCGCAAAGCAAGCCAGGGAAGACGGCGCAGATCAGCACTGAGACAAAGCCTGTTTCGCTCGAGGATATCCAGGTTGAACCTGGGTTCCGGTATGAGAGCGGTATCTCCGAACTCGATCGAGTCTTAGGAGGAGGGGTCATGCGTGGCTCCTCCATCCTGTTGGGAGGTGAGCCTGGGATAGGAAAATCGACTCTTATGCTGCAGATGATAGAGAAATGCTCGAAAGAGAGGACAGTTCTTTATGTCTCTGGTGAGGAGTCTCCTTCCCAGGTTAAGCTCAGGGCACAGCGCCTTGGTCTCTCCCTTTCCAAGATCTCCATTTTTTGTGATACACGCGTAGAGGTTCTGGTAAATATCCTTGAGAAAATGAAACCGCAGGTAGTGGTTGTGGACTCCCTTCAGACCCTCTCCAGCAGTGAGGTTGCCTCCCCTGCAGGGTCGGTAAACCAGATACGGTTCTGTTCAACCGAGCTGGTTGGCATCTCCAAGCAACTTGGCATATCCCTGTTCCTTGTTGGTCATGTCACCAAGGAAGGGGTTCTCGCCGGTCCTAAGGTGATCGAGCACCTTGTGGACACCGTACTCTATTTTGACCAGGTAGGTAGTGGTGTCCGTCTCATCAGGGCGGCGAAGAACCGCTTCGGTTCTGTCGATGAGATCGGCATTTTCCGTATGGGTGAGAAGGGCCTTACTGCTGTGACTAATCCCTCCTCCTTCTTCATTACTGATAGGGAAGGGGAGAATGCCCCTCCAGGAATCGCATATACTGCCGTTGTTGAAGGGTCGCGTACCTTCCTTGTGGAGATACAAGCCCTGACTGTCCCGTCAAAGAATGGGTTTTCCCGAGTCTACTCCGACCGTATAGACACCGCCCGCGTAACTAGGATCGCAGCAATCCTCGAACGTCACGCTCAGGTCCGTCTGAATGACCAGGACATCTATGTCAATGTTGCAGGAGGCATGAAACTTAATGAGGTATCCATCGACCTTCCTCTTGCCTTGGCCTTGTGGTCTGCTTTGAAAGGGGTCTCCCTCCCCTCTTCCCTTGTCTCCTATGGGGAGATGAGCCTAGCGGGGGAGGTTCGTACTATCGGCTTTGCAGAGAAGCGGGAGAAGGCTTCCAGCGAGCTTGGCTTCCAGAGGGTACTGCTTCCTAAGAGCAACAAGACCAAGGGAGCGCTGAAGGTCTATCCTGTGGATACCATCAAGAAGGCCCTGGGAGTATGCTCCACCCTCACATGACAACAATAATCTGAGAATTTCACAGCAAAAAAATGCTCTGGACGATTAGGAAGGATTCCTAATTATTGAAACCCTGCAGTATCCAAGCATCAAGGTCCATATTCTTGCTAATGCATTATAGAGTGATATGTATCCAGTCAAAGAGAAAAACCTCCGCAAGGGAGGTTTTTCTGTATATGGAGGAAGCTTATGAATTTACTTTCAGGGAAATGGTTACATCAGTCTTATACTCACCGGCGGGAGCGAGGGCTGCAGCACCTGTAGTCTTCTCCTTGACTTGGATAGATTGGTTTACCAGAGTTCCGAACTGGCTGTTGGCAGCATGATTGATGGACGCCTTGGTCACATTCAAAACCAGATCGACTTCGTTATTTTCAGATTTAAGGGGATTTACGGAGAGGGATAGTTCCACTTTACTTTTCGTGTTGTTGATGCCGGAGAGGAAGCCGACTTCTACAAAGTTGTTCAAATCGAGCATGTTTACATCGTCTTTGGAGACAGAAGACTGCACATCTTTCTGGAATGATGCAATGGAAGTGAAACTCTCTGGAGCAAGTTCCTTGAGTGATACGCCGAAAGCGGAAAAATCATCAACTTTGGTTAAGATGTGTATGGATGCGTCTTTCATATCTTCAGGGGTGTCTGTGGGTTTTGCGAAGAGACCGAAAGTGGCGATGACGAGAACCAGGAGGATTGCGATTGTCTTTTTCATGATATGTTCCTTTGAAGAGCTCGAAGGCTCTTGTGCAAGATTTTGTTGTGCCTTTTTCCTAAGCACATCTGAACAATACACCCTCCTTCGACTTATGTCAATACTTTTATGGAAAAAATAGAAAAAAATTGTATTTGTCACGTAGGAATATTTAAAACCTTATAATACAATAAAATAAATATATACACATAATATAACTTATGACATTCAAATATAGATATGTTGAAATTATGGCAAGAATCCATACATATTATACCTCTATACCATTTCTTATGGATTTACAATGTTATAGGTATTCCCTATGTGTCCTTACCTCTGTCAACCCTTGGGAATACGTTGTTCCTGGTGTTTGTCCCGATTATGTACCTTGCGGTGGCCCTTGGGGAGGCAAAGTATGTCCTGTACGGAATACCTTCTATCCTCAATTGACCATCAGAAATGTGGATGAGTCGCTATTTTTCGTAAAGGGGTTGGACAGGAAGATAAGGCTTGAGACCGAATTGCAGAGGGATATGGCTGAAACCAACTCCCTCTGCAGGGAGATGTGCTCTTACGGGTAAGCCACGATGCTTCATCATCGACAAGAAAGGCGCCCTTACTGGGGCGCCTTTGGATAGGTAGTTGGTTTGGTAGGATGCCTTATTATCATATTTGTTGAAATGGTACAGGTTTTTCACAGCATCATTTTCAGAAGCATGGGGAATACCACCACATTTCCGATGGAAGCGCCGAAGCTTGTCATCAGGAATACCAGCAGGATATGCAGCACACGGTTCTTGTACCATCCCTTGAAGGATATCGCATCGTCGCTGAGGTTCTCAAAGTCCTTTACCTTGGGTTTGCGTAGGGTAGCTTCCATCAGGCCGCTGACCATCCCTATGCCTATGCCTGGATGTAAGCTTGTTAGGGGTGCTGACAATATGCTTACCAGCGTATTCAGGGGGTGGGCGAGGGATAGGATTGCCCCTAGGGCCGTAAAAGACATGTTCACCGCTAGCCAGTAACCGAACATCCTGATCCCTTCCTGCTGGCCGAAGTTGATGAAGCCGTAGAGCAGGAAGCCGATGATGAGGATGGGGAATGCCCAGGCTAGTATTTTCCCTGCCTTTCCCGGTGGAGGTACGTCGGTGATATCATCAAGGTTGGTCTGTAATGCACCCCTTTCCAGTTTTTCCAGTGTCTGTATGATGCCGTTCTGATGTCCTGCACCGATGACAGCAAGCTTCTTGTCCCCTGGGGCAAGGTATATGCTGGTTGCAAGATAGCGATCCCTCTCGTCGATGAGCACTGCCTTTACAGCAGGAAGTTCCTTGGCCATCTCATCCATCATGTTCTGCATGACGTCGCCTTTCTTCAGCTCCTCAAGATCCTCTTTGGAGATCTCCTCATTGCTGAAGACAGCGGAGATGATGGTGGCGATGAGCTTTGCCTTGTTCCAGAGGTTGGAGAGTCTCCAGGCACGCTTGAATGTGATCTGTATGTCACGGTCGCACAAGGTGTAGGGGATCTCCCTCTCCTTTGCAATCCGTGCAGCTCCTAGGATCTCCTCCCCTGGGGCACTGTCCGTCTGGTTTCCCATGCGCTTCTGGAAGGAGGCGAGAGCCATGTTGGCAACCAGCAGGAATCCCTTGCCTTCCTTGAGCACCTTCTTGATGTCCATATTGGACCAGGAGCTTTTCTCTTCCTTGTTCTTGAACCTTCCGTCATCAAGCTCGAGGCAGATATGGTCGGGCTCTTCACTGTCGATATAGGATGAGACCTCATCTACACTCTCTTTAGAGACGTGTGCGGTTCCCACAAGGATTATTTGCCGACCATCTGAGAAGGTGAGCCGGTGGAATGTATCACTCAGTTTTTCTGCAATCATGAGAACAACTATACTCAAGAGAAGGCTGAGAAACAAGGGAATTTGACACAGTGCAAGGATTACTATACATTTTCCCAACATGGACACCTTCATCTACCTTGGGAAATTGGCCCTTGCCCTGCTATGTGGCGTAATCTCCTCCCGCTTGCTTGGAAAAAAACGGTTCGTCAGAACCGCTTCCCTCGGGCAGACCTTCCTCGTCTGGCTGTTGCTCTTCTTTATGGGAGTGAATACAGGAAGCATCGAAGGGATAACCAGAGAGTTCGGCACCATCGGGTTGTCAGCACTTGCCCTGACCATTGTCAGTGTTCTGGGTACGATAGTATTCGCCTTGGGGGCCTCTCTGTTTGTCTCTTCCCAAGAGGTGGGCCTGGGTATCGACATAGCCCCGCGGAAAGAGCAGAGCGTGCTCAGGCGCATATGGGATATTTTGAAGGAACCCTTGTTTTTGGTTGGTATTGTGCTGTTGGGCTTGTCCCTGCGGCTTCTGACCCCCCTGTTCGGATGGTATGACAGTTCTTTGGTCAGTTACCTGCTGTATGGGATGCTCTTCTTTGTTGGCATGTCCCTGGTGCAGAAGAATATCAGCTTCAGGGGGATCCTATCAGACAAGGCCGTGTTGCTGTTGCCCCTGTTCACCATAGTCGGAAGTTATCTCGGAGCCCTGCTGACTCCGCTAGTTACCCCCTATACCATCAAGGAAGGCATGGGCATGGTCAGCGGCTTTGGCTGGTACTCGCTTTCGGGCATCCTCATCAGTGACTTGGGCTATCCGATCTTGGGCTCGGTCTCCTTTCTGGTGAACCTCTTGCGTGAAAGCTTCGCCTTTTTTCTCATTCCCCTTCTGGGCAGGTTGGGCAGGCGCTATTTCTACCCTGCGGTATGCACTGCAGGGGCGACAAGCATGGATGTGACGCTGGTATTGCTTACCAGCCACTTCGGGTCGAAGATCATAATCGCCAGCATCTACCATGGGGTGGTGATGAGCCTGGTCGCACCCCTGCTCATTCCGCTCTTCTTTTAGCGCCTGAAAAGAAGCTGAACGGTCAATTCAACCACACTCTCCTTGAGAATGCGCAGATAGATCACAGAGGGACCGTCAGTGAGGAGCTCTTCAAGCCTTTTTGCTATAGTTGCAGCCTGCGGCTCTATGGGTAGCTGAAGGAACTGGTAGTCGCCGGCTTCAATGCTGAAGTCACCCTTGGCGTGGGGGTGTATCGCACCTTTTGCCACTGCCAGGCGCATCTCCTCCCCCGGAGGATCCTGATACCCGCCCTCCAAGGCAGTAAGTACACTTGATATGTGCAGGCATGCTTCACTGCCAGCAGGAGAGCTGTCCAGATGAGTCAGCATCATTGCGATGGCTTCTTCCCCATCTCGTGGGAGAGAGGGAAAAGAGACGTATGGAATATCCTGAAGCAAATGGAGTACCATTGGGTGTATCGTATGCATAGGAGGTACTGTACCAAAATGGAATCAATCGGTAAAGTGGGGACGATCACCTACACCTTGTCCCGCCTCAGGCGTTGCAAAAACATAACAGTACGGGTGCTGGGCAATGGTGACGTCAGGGTGAGTGCCCCCTTGAGGGAACCGCTTCTCTCAGTAGAGAGGGTGATCAGGGCCAACCAGAAAAAGCTTGAGTCCACCATTGCCATCCAGAAGGCAGAGCACGAGCTTCATGGCCACACATGGCAGGACGGGGATACCTTTCTCTTCCATGGCAAGCCACATACCCTTTCCATCCTCCCCGGCCAACGGGACTACCTCAGCCTTGAGGATGGGGTGTTTGCCGTCACCTATGTGGGCTCTCATCCCAATGCCGAGACCCTTTCCCATGCCTTGAAGGAACTCTACCGAGAGGCTGCAAGGCATAGGATAGGGCCTATGGTACGATCATGGGCAGGGAAGCTCAAACTCAAGGTTCCCCCCTTTAGCATCAGGGACTCGAAAAAAAGGTGGGGAAGCTGTACCTCTCGGGGTAACCTGAACTTTTCCTTGCGATCAGCGTGTCTCTCCGATGAGGAGCTCTCCTATCTGGTGTTGCACGAGATGGCTCACCTTGTGCACTTTGACCACAGCCCTCTCTTCCACGCCTTCCTTTCAGAACATCTTCCGACATGGAAAGAACACCAGCAGAGTATCTTCTCATTGCAACGCAGAGCCGACCTTACCCCCTAGGGTCGCAACCAATTCCCTTGAAGCCGTTTATGGTGTATCTTTGGATATGAAGGAGAATACTATGAAACCTGACAAATTAGCAGATGGAATATATCGCGTCGCCGCAAAAGTGGGCAACAGGGATCTTTTTGAAGGCATCTGGCCAATTCCCCATGGAGTCATGCTCAATTCCTACGTGGTAAAGGGTACAGGGAAGAATGCCATGATAGACCTGGTCAAGGATTGGGACGGTGCAGTAGAGACCGTTGATGCAGAGCTCAAGGAGCTCGGTCTTCCCAACGGCCAGCTTGACTACCTGATACTGAACCATATGGAACCAGACCATACCGGTGCCATGGCCTCCTTTGTGGAAAAGCATCCTGATGTGGAGATTCTCTGCTCCGAAAAGGCCGTACCACTTCTCAAGCACTTTTATGCCATAGAGAAGAATGTACGCACCGTCAAGGATGGCGATACCATAGACCTCGGGGGAAAGACCCTCCAGTTTTTTATGACGCCGAACATCCACTGGCCCGAGACCATGATGACCTTTGCCGTTGAGGATGGGATCCTTTTCAGCTGTGATGCCTTCGGCTCGTTCGGCCAGTATGATCACTGCTTCGATGACCAGCTCACCAAAAAGGAACTGGATCTTCTTTCTGGGGAGACCGAACGCTACTATGCGAATATTGTCTCATCTTTTTCACCCTTTGTGCTCAGAGGCATTGCCAAGCTTGATGGCCTTGCCATCAAGCAAGTTGCCCCAAGCCATGGTGTGGTCTGGCGGGAGGAACCGCTGAAAATCATCAACTGGTACAAGAGGCTTGCCTCCTATATGGCGGGTCCACGGGAGAAGGAGATCACCGTCGTCTGGTCCAGCATGTATGGCAATACCGCCGCGTTGGTCCCTTACATTGTTGAAGGTGCTGAAAGCGAAGGTCTTCCTGTACATGTCCTGGAGATTCCCCAGACCCATGAGTCGTTTGTCCTGGAGAAGGTCTGGCGTTCGGAAGGGCTGGTCATCGGCATGCCCACCTATGAGTACAAGATGTTTCCTCCGATGTACCACATCCTGGACATCCTCGAACGTAGCCATGTGAAGGGTCGAAAGACCATGCGCTTTGGGTCATTTGGCTGGTCAGGAGGGGCACAGAAGCAGTTTGATGTCTTCAGTGAAGCGATGAAGCTTGAGTGCACCGGGGTCGTTGAGTACCAGGGCTCAGCCTCAGAAGAGGACAAGAGACGCGCATATGAGATGGCCAAGGAGATGGCAAAGCAGATTAAAGAGGCCTAGAAGCCTCGATGAAAGCTGAGAACAGTGGCAACATCACCTTAGAGGCCATCATCATGGCCTCAGGGTGCCACTGCACTCCTACGCACCATATATCACTTTTCTGTTCGATAGCTTCGACAAACCCATCACTGCACAGGGCGGTGGCTACCAGGCCTCTGCCCAAACTATCAATGCCCTGGTGGTGAAATGAGTTCACCTCCAAGGTCTCAGAGCCAAAGATGGTATGGAGTTTGGAATCCTTGTGCAGCTGTACAGTATGGGAGAAGGGAACACCCTTTTGCCTTTTAGCATGGACGGTTCCCTTCTCCTCACCCAGGCTAATATCCTGGTAGAGAGTCCCCCCAAAACCCACATTGATAAGTTGGCAGCCCCTGCAGATCCCTAATATCGGCATTCCTTGCATATTGGCCATTTTGAGCAGTTCCAACTGGAAGAGGTCGGATTCTCGCACTGTTTTCTCACAGAGCGGGGATTTCTCCTGCCTGTAGAGAACAGGGTCAATATCAAAACCACCGGGAAGCAAGAGCCCGTCACACAATGATATGAGGCTTTCGGCTTCCGACAGTACAGAAGGAAGAAGGATCGGAGTTGCCCCTGCCTTTACCAACGAGAGGGTATACGCCTCATTGGTGAAGTCACGCTTCACATCTTTGAAGGCAGAGGATAGAGGAGGTTCGGATAATGTCCCAGCAATCCCGATGACCGGCTTTTTCACTCTGTATTGCTACTCAATGATTGAGAGCAGATGACGGGTAAAGCCCATGATATTTTCCACAGAAGAGAGGGAGAGCCTCTCCTTAACGGAGTGAACATCATACATGTTTGGCCCGAACGAGACTGAGTCCATACCTGGGACCCTGCTGTTTATGATGCCACATTCAAGACCTGCATGGATGGCTGTTATCTGAGGTCTCTTCCCAGAATACTCCTCATACGCCTTGGCACAGAACTTGGTGAGCTCCGATTCTGGATTCGGTTTCCAGGAAGGATAGGCCCCCACATACTCTACAGCCGATCCCCCACTCCTCATCGCTTCTCCCATACGGTGGGCAATGTCATCACGGGAGGAGATGATTGAGGAACGGTGGCTGCTGGTAACTGAGAATACCCCTTCAGTAAAATTCAGGATTGCAAGGTTGGAGGAGGTCTCCACTATTCCCTTGATGGTCATGCTCATTGCATCGACCCCATGGGGGGCGATATAGAGGCTTCTGATAAAAGCCTCACTTTGCTTGGCAGAGGCGGCTTTTGTCGGAAGGTCGGCATTGTGCAGTTCAAGGACAATACCAGGATCGCTGATGGAGTACTCTTCCTGCAGATCCTTTTCACATTTCCTGATTGCCTGCTCAATTGTTTTGGCATCAGAGGAGGGAGAGGAGAAGCTAATGGAACAGAGGGAGGGGATGACATTGCGCTTGCTTCCTCCGGAAGCGGCGAATATCATCTTCGTCTCTACAGCAGAAAGGGCCCTTGCCACCGCTTTTATGGCATTAGCTCTCTGCTTGTGGATCTCCCCACCGCTATGCCCGCCCAGCAATCCGCTTGCTGTGAGGGTAAAGCCTACATACTCAGCAGGGATTGCCTGCATGTCTGCCTTAAGCTTTGCATCGACCTCAAGACCTCCTGCACACCCTATGTAGAGCACCCCTTCCTCTTCACTGTCCAGATTTATCAGCAGCCGGCTCTGGATGAGGTCCTTCTCAATGTTGAAAGCCCCGGTAAGACCGGTCTCCTCACTTACGGTGAAGATAGCCTCCAAAGGCCCGTGCTTGGCTTTGGGGTCTGCCAATATGTCCATGGCCATAGCCACGGCGATGCCATTGTCGCCACCGAGGGTGGTGCCCTTGGCACGCAGGGTGTCACCTTCCCGTACCAGGTGGATGGGATCGGTGGCGAAGTCGTGGTCGCTCTCTTCTGTCTTTACACAGACCATATCCATATGACCCTGCAATGCAACCGAAGGGCGGCCTTCATAGCCTGGATAGGCACTCTTGCGGAGTATGACATTGCCGATGGTATCGACAACAGCTCCCAGCTTATGTTCTGCTGCAAACTTGAGGAGGAACTGGCGTACCCCCTCCTCATTGCCAGATTCCCTGGGGATCTGGGAGAGTTCGTAAAAATAGTTCCATAGGTTTTGGTTCTTCAAACCTTCAAATAATGGTTGCATGCATATGGCTCCTTGGGTTATGCGAAACGGTCGCGAATGAGTTCTCCATCGATAAACAGTCCCTTCATCTGCAGGTTCTGATCCAGGATCACTATGTCTGCCTTGTAGCCGGGAACAAGCATCCCTTGTTTGGCGAATGAGTAGATTCTGGCTGGGTTGGTTGAAGACATCTGTGAGGCCTGTTGGATGGGAATCTCCCACTCAACGACATTTCTGAAGCCTTGCAGCATCGTAAGTGCCGATCCTAGGAATAGGGTAGGGTCCTCTATGCTGACAAATGACCCTTCAGGTCCGATGACGCAGGAAATCCCATTGGCAGTCTTTTCTCCGGAACGTTGTTTGGTTGGTTTGAGAGAGTCTGTTATCATGACGATGTTATCCAAGGGCTTTTCCCTGAGGAGCATCTTCACCAACTCCTGGTGCACATGGATTCCGTCACAGATGATCTCACACTGCATGTCCCTCTGGATCAGGATGGCACCTACAGTCCCTGGGTTGCGGTGGTGCAGTCGGCTCATCGCATTGAAGAAGTGTGTGGAGTGGAAGATGCCGCACTGCATGCCTTCCATGATGTTCTCATAGGTAGCGTCAGTGTGCCCGGCAAGCAGAACGATGTTCCTTTCACGGGCTAACAAGGCAAGTTCACGCATATGCTTGAGCTCTGGGGCTACTGTCATGCACAAGACCTTTCCTTCCCCTGCATCGATAAGCTGGTTGAATACATCCAAATTTACTGGTTGAACCCCCTTGGGGTTCTGAGCACCGATACGGGCAAAGGAGATGAAGGGACCTTCTAGGTTTATCCCCATGATCCTTGCACCCTTTTCCTTTCCCATCGCTTTGGCAATGGCTTTGGTGCTGGCGATCATGACATCAAGCTCGTCCGTATAGACGGTGGGCATGAAGGCGGAGACTCCAAAATCAGCTAGCCTTTCGCTCATCGCAAGGATTGAGTTGGGATCACAATCTTCAGTTCCATATCCCCCGATCCCATGGATATGTGAGTCGATGAAGCCCGGCATTACGTAAGAGCCGCCCACGTCTATCATCAGGGTGTCAGGGGGGAATTTTTTCTCTTCGAAACGTCGCATGTTGAAGATATCGCCAATGAGCCCATCCTCATTTATATACAAAGCGCAATTCTTGAGTTTTGCATATCCTGTTACAATTGTGCCATTCGTGAGAACTGTTCGTATACCCATTCTCTGCCCTCTCTTTCCCTAAATATACGTACATATCCCCGTTAGGTCAATGAACGGTAGTCAGGTCTGTGATCCACTTTCCGCGCACAACGCGCACCATGCTGATGACCAATTTGGTCAATTCTTCCATTCCAAGTAGCAGGTAGATCTGCCAGATGTTCAGATGCAGGACCAGGACACCAAAGAAGGCCAGGGGAACCCCAATCGCCCATACTCCGAACATCTCGGCGAACATTGAGAAACGGGTATCCCCACCAGCTCTTAGGATGCCGACAATGACTGCCATGTTGATGCTCTTGAAGGGAAGCATCGCAGCATTGACCAGAAGACAGTAGATGGCCATGGTCCTTACTTCATCTGAGATGTTGAAGAGGTGGGCAAACCAGGGGGCCAGAAGAGCCTGCATTGCGCCAGCCCCAATACCTGCAAAAAGGGCTATGGTGACGAACCTTTTGGCATAGAGTTTTGCCAGGTCGGTCCTCCCTTCCCCTATTTTGATCCCGATCATGATGAGCGTAGCGTTGCTGACACCCATCATTGCGACGAAGAATAGGTTCGCTATTGCCTCGTTTACATTGACAGCGGCAAGGGCGCTGATGCCGATCCTGCTGAAGGCTATCTTGTAGGTGGTCATCCCCAATGACCAGAACATCTCGTTGAGGATCACAGGCAGGCTTGTGGGTATGACAAGACGAAGGAAATCCTTGTCCCATTGGAAGGAGCTTTTCTCTCGAATCGCCAAGACAGGATGCTTTTTGTAGGTGACGTACAGTAGGAGAGCGACTTCCGCCAGACGGCTTATGGCGGTGGCGATGGCAGCTCCGGCAACGCCAAGTTCGGGAAACGGCCCGATACCGAAGATTAGCAGGTAGTTGCCCAGTGCATTCATGGAAAGGGAGAAGAGTGCCACCCCCAGAGGGATTCGTGCATGGCCGATCACCCGAAGTGCCGTTGAGAGGACCTGGCTTATCGCGGTAAAAACGTAGCTTATCGCAACTATCTTGAGGTAGGTTACGCCAAAGGTGACGACGCTCTCGTCATAGGTGAAAATGTGCATCAGTTGCGTTGGAATGAAGTAGGAGGCTAGGGCGGAAAAAGAGGCACCGACGAAGGCGACCGTTACCGAGAGCCCGATGACACCCTTGATGTTCTTCTCGTTTCTCGCACCCCAAAATTGGGAGAGGAAGATGGAGGAACTGCTGGAGATGCCAAAAAAAAGCAGGCTGATAAGGAAGAACATCTGGTTCGCAAGCCCGACTGCAGCAATTGCCTCTTCTCCCAACTGTCCTATCATTAGGGTGTCGACAAAGGAGAGCGAGTTGGTCAGAAGCCCTTGGAATACCACCGGGAGGGCTATGGAGAACATCCGCTTGGAAAAATCCTTGCGGTTATCTAATTGTGGTTTCACACTTGGTACCGTCTTGCCAAAAGCACCCTTGACAACTCCTTTCTGTTAGCTTTTTCCAGGGCTTCGACAACCATCGATCGGTTTTCAGCCTTGTTGTACTGCAGAAGTGCTCTCTGCAGGTGACGTTCCCTACCTTTGGGAATGTAGATGGGAGCATAGTTTTTTTGGGGCCTAGGGTCTAGTCCCGTATAGTACATACAGGTGGAGACAGTACCCGGTGTGGGATAGAACTCCTGGACCTGGTCGGGGACAAAGCCGGTCTTATGCATATGGAGGGCAAGCTCAATGGCACTGTGAAGCGTGCTGCCGGGGTGGGCTGCAATGAAATATGGGATGAGGAATTGCCTTTTGCCCAACTCTTCATTGGTTTCTTTGTAGAGGGTGCTGAACCTGTCGTACAGCTCCGCTTTGGGCTTTCCCATCGCATCGAGGACCTGAGGATCGACATGTTCGGGGGCTACCTTCAGCTGTCCGCTTACATTGTTGAGCACCAGGTGGTTCATGAACCTCCTACGGGTCTTTTCGCTGGCAACCTCCAGAAGGTAGTCATAACGGATACCCGAACGGATAAAGACCTTCTTCACTCCTGGTACTGCCTCGATGGCTTCAAGGATACCAAGATAGTGCTCATGTGAGTCTTTGAGATTATCACAGGGATCCGGCCACAGGCACTCCTTGGTAGGGCAGGGACCATAGCTATCCTGCCTTTCACATGCCCTGCCCTGAAAGTTAGCAGTCGGTCCTCCCAAGTCATGGATATACCCCTTGAAGGAGGGGTGTCTGACCATTCTCTGAGCTTCCAGGACAAGGGAAGCCTTGCTTCGGGTCTGTATCATCCTTCCCTGGTGACTGGTTATCGCGCAGAAGGAGCAGGAGCCATAGCATCCTCGGTTGCTGGTTATGGAGAAGCGGACTTCTTCCAAAGCAGGAATTCCCCCAATCTTCTGGTAGTCAGGATGGGCGTCCAGCGTAAAGGGGAAGGAGTAGAGCTCGTCAAACTGCGCATCGGTAAGAGGGTGTGCAGGAGGGTTCTGGACAACAACCCTGTCCATACACCTCTGTATGATCCTCTCTCCCAAAATCGGGTTCTCATGGGTCATCTGCAGGTTGAAGGCTTTTGCATAGGCCCTTTTTCCCTCTTCTGTAGGTGTATTGGATAATTTGTCCCGTTCGCTTACCTCCTCAAAGGAGGGTAGCGAAATACTACGAAAAGAAGTGTCCAACCCATCGAGGGATTTCTCCGAAAGGGCAAACACCGTACCTCGGACATTTTGGATGTCCTTGATGGATTCCCCTTTTTCCAGACGTGAGAGAATCTCAAGGGTCTGTAGCTCTCCCATGCCATATATGAGCAGGTCTGCCTTTGCATCGAGGAGGAAAGGCTTGCGCACTTTGTCGGTCCAGTAGTCATAATGGCTCAAGCGCCTGAGGGAAGCCTCAAGGCCTCCTATGATGATGGGAGTATCCTTCCCATATGCTTGGCGTGAGCGGCTTGTATAGGCAAGGGTGGCCCTGTCGGGACGGAACCCTGATTTCCCTCCGGGGCTGTACTCATCTTCACTTCTGGGTTTTGCATTTGCTGTGTAATGGGATACCATACTGTCAATATTCCCCCCGCTTATCATGCAAGCCAGGCGAGGTATTCCCATTTTAAGGAAATCTTCGGTTGAATCCCAGCGTGGTTGTGCAATAATACCTACACGATATCCCTTGCTTTCCAATAGTCGTGCCAACAGGGAGGTCCCGAACGAAGGGTGGTCAACGTAGGCGTCAGCTGAGATGAAAGCTATGTCCAGCTGGTCCCATGACCTCTGTTGCATATCTGCTCTGGTTGTAGGGAGAAACGCGTTTCTTGGTTGGTGTTGATGATGATTCACATCGCCATAATAGGCTATTGCTTACAGGGTGTAAATAGGATACTTTTTACTGATGAAAAGGAGCTGTATATGACTGATAAGAAACTCTTTATATTGCTGAACCCTCATGCAGCCAAAGGAAAAGGAATAGTTCGCAAGAAAGAGATCTTGAGCCTATTCAGCCAAGCAGGCTATGAAGCGACCGTCATCATGACAGAAAAGGGGATAGGAGCCTCAGATCTTGCCTATCAGGCGACAGTCGAAGGGTGGCCAACCATCATAGCAGCTGGTGGGGACGGGACAGTCAATGAGGTCGTTGACGGTATCTTACGGGCTGTTACCGAAAAACAGATACCCACTCCCAACTTGGGGGTGCTTCCTGTAGGACGGGGAAATGATTTTGCCTGGGGTATGGACATCCCATTGGATTTGAAAAAAGCGAGCGATCTTATCATAGCGGGGAAGACCCGCACTATCGACGCTGGCATCACGTACGGGGGGAACTACCCTCAAGGAAGGTATTTTGTCAATGGACAGGGCATGGGCTTCGAACCTCTGGTAAATTTCATCGCCAGTGATTTCAAGCATGTCTCAGGGACCTTGAGCTATGTCCTAGCCCTTATCAAGATCCTTGCCGTCCATCCTGATCCCTTCCATGTCGAGCTGACCCTTGATGGGGAGCTCCGGTACGTAGAGACCCAGCAACTGAGCATCTGCAACGGAAGACGGATGGGCAGTGCCTTCATCATGGGCCCCGATGCCCTGTTTGACGATGGCTATTTTGATGTGGTGTTTGCCAACCGCCCGATAAAGAACTCCAGACTGCTGTGGATAGCCCTTAAGTTTTTTAAGGGAACCCAGGTTAAGCTCCCGTCCTTTTCTGTTGTCAGGGCAAAAAGGGTCAAGGTGGTTTCAGAAAACAATCCGATGCCTGTGCATGTCGATGGGGAGGAAATTTCCAAAGGGTGTGCCCAGTTTTCCACAGAGATGTTGCCTTCGATACTGCCTGTTTTCATCCAATAATAGAAAACCGTGTCTAGTGGTGGGGGAGAAAGAACACGAAATGTCCTAAATGTTGCTGTTTTAGTGTAGAAAAGTTCTTTCCTTTTCGGTCTCAATTGAATATTATATATATGATTAGGAATTGTTTTCAGTTTGATGGTTCCTTAGTTTTATATATTTTTCCGCTTTGCTCAGGTTCAATCAAATCCGGTTGACTTCTCAGAAAAGAGAGTATATTCTAAAAAATGCGCGTCTTTTGATGTTTTACCAGCAATGGCACATATAGTAAGGAGTCCCCAGTTGATAAAGGATTTGGTACCGTTCGTACATTTTTATGATCAGGATTTTGTCGATATGTATGACAGGTCTTGGGTATGGATTGACGAACTTTGGAAACAAGGCAGTGAAGACAACGGGTTTTCAGGGTCCTATCTTTCCTATCCCGACCAGACCACATTCAATCAGTACTTGTCATGTTTTTCCGCTCTTTTTCTCGTATACAGCAACCAGAACAACTCACCGTTCCCGTTGATGGATTTTTTTTATCAGAAACAGGAAGAGAACGGAGCTATTAGAGGTGACTACTCCATCGAGAATGGTTCACCGGTTTTTACCGCTGCAAACCCCGAAGGAATCTCACCCCCATTATTTGCGTACGTTGAATTCGGATTTTACCATAAGGTAGGAAATAAGAAGAGGCTGAAAGAGATCGTCCCAATCCTTGAGAAATATTTCTCCTGGATCCAGACCACCTTCCAGAAACCCAACGGGCTGTATTCAGTTCCCATCTCCTCTTGTGAAAGTGGAAACATTCCTCGTGACAGGGTCTACTATCCCCTCGACTTCAACGCACAGCTTGCGGTGAATGCTCTCTACATGTCGGCTATAGGTGATATTCTCAACGACAAGGAACTGAGCTTCCGGTATAAGAGGCTGTACTTCTCCTTGAAGACCAGGATCAACTCACTGATGTGGGATCCTGACAAGAATTTCTACTTTGATCTGGATATCAAGGAGAACAGGGTCAAGAACAAGTTTATCGGTGCCTACTGGACCATGCTTGCTGAGATTCCCAATGACGAACGTGCCGCCCACATGATCGAAGATTTGCACGATCCGAAGGAATTCGGTACAGACAATCCCTTCCCAGGAGTCCCGGTCTCTTCTCCCTCTTTCAGTGAGAAGGGAAATGGTCACTGCGGCGGAGTGCTCTCCGTAAATACCTTCATTGTTATCAAGGCATTGGAGAAGTTCAACCAGTTTGTCTTTGCAAGGGAGTGTGCCATCAGGCACATGTACTATCTTCTTGATACCCTTCATCCTGATGCAGAGACCATCGGTGATGTGTGGGAGGCCTATCTTCCCAATAAGGAGGGGTACTCCACAACCAAGGAGATTCCCGGCTTCCCCCGTAAGCGCCTATTGCCTTTTGCAGGGCTTGTGACCATTACCCTGATGATAGAGAACATCATCGGGCTGGACATATCCCTGCCTCGAAAAACGGTCAACTGGGTCATGCCTTCCCTTGAGGCGATGGGTATCGAGAACTTATCGTTGAAACGGAATATGATCACAATTCTCAGCAACAAGACCGAACGCGGTTGGGAAATTCGCCTTGAGTCTGAAAAGCTCTACTATTTCACCATTGAGATTCTCGGCGAGAACAAGAAGAAGACCCTTCCCATTCCCTCCGGCAAATGCTCCATGCTGATCGATAAGTTGTAAGCACTATGGCGTGGATGGGAAAACTCTTCGGAGGAACCCTGGGGTTCATGTTTGGTGGCCCCCTGGGTATGATCGCTGGAATTGCCTTCGGGCATATGTTCGACAAGGCCGGATCTCTGGCCCCTGGGGAGCAGTACCATGCTTCCCAAGACCAGTCACAGATGATGTTCTTTGTGGGAGCCTTTTCCATGCTTGCGCGCATTGCCTCCGTCGATGGCGCTGTATCTGCAAGTGAACGTCAGAAAGTGCAGGAGTTTATCAGGGCAGACCTTCGTCTGGGCTTCCGTGAAGAAGAGGCCGCCTGGAAGGTCTTTGATGCCGCCCTTATCGGAGAGGGGACGTTCGAGCAGTTCGCCTCCCAATTCTATCAGAATTTCGCACATGCCCAGAATATCCTCCAGCTTATGGTGGATATCTTCTATCGGGTAGCCGCTGCAGATGGAAGGATAACTTCCAGTGAAGAGGCCCTCATACGACGAGCTGCCCTTATCTTCAGGCTGCCTGCCTCCTTTGTCGATGCCTTGAGCCGAAACTATGGTGGTTTCGCCTCAGCAGGAGAGCGATCCTATGCAATTCTAGGATTGACCAAGGATGCAACCAACGAAGAGGTTAAGCGTGCCTACAGGAAGATGAGCATAGAGTTCCACCCTGATACCCTGGCTGCCAAAGGGTTGGGAGAGGAGTTCCTCACCCATGCCACAGCCAAGTTTAGGGAGATCCAGGGAGCGTACGATTCCATCAAGCAAGAGAGAGGCATGCGATAAAGAGAATCATGTGGCTAGATAGGATGCTTGAACAGCCTAAGGACCATATCTAATGCCAAAACTTCAATCCAACAAAGAGGAATCGATTCAAGGTGAATTGATTCCTCTTTTCGACTATGAATCACTTAAAAATTCTCATTGTCTCCAGGGGAAGCGAAGTACAGATTATTTGTTTTCCAACGTTGAAGCCTGCAGGCACCCCAGGGTGCATACAGCCCTATGGTAATGATTGTGAGAATGATGATGAGCAGCCAGGTCCCAAAAAACCCTGCTCCTGAGCCAGTGAATACCAATTGGTTGTTATCCACATAAGTGTGTTTCGCTTTCCATTTCTCAATCGCACAGGCTGCCCAAGGATAAAACAGAGAGAGGGTCATGACGTTCAACACAGTTGTCCAGATAATCAACCAGAAATACGAACCGCCTTTTCCCCTGAAATCAAAACTTCCGTATGACATGCCAACCTCCACATAATGATCGATCCACTGCATGATATGACGGATATATCCGAAGAGCAAGGGAAATACCTAGAATAATCTCTTTTAGTATACATAGAAGAGTACGCTACTCCCATTGATATTGCATTTGGTTGTAGCAAACCCCTTAGAAAACCACCCTTCCTCTCAGTGACCTTGCAAGGGTGATGCGGTCGGCATACTCCAAGTCCCCCCCGATGGGAAGGCCGCTGGCCAGTCGGGTGATTGAAAGTTCCGGATGACCTTTGAGGATATGTCGGATATAGAGGGCAGTGGTGTCTCCCTCTTCTGTCGGGTTTGTTGCGATGATAAGCTCGGTGAAGGACCCTTTCTCAATGCGCTTGAGCATCTTGGAGAAGGAGAGATGTTCGGGCCCTACCCCATCCAACGGACTGATCGCACCCCCTAGGACATGGTAGAGCCCGTTATAGGCACCACTGGACTGCAATGTCACAATGTCCTGAGGCTGTTCTACAATGCACAGCAGCGTTTTGTCCCGGGATGCATCACTGCATAGGGGGCAGGGATCGACCTCGGTGAAGCTTCCGCATATGGAGCAGGGAAAGATTCGTTCCTGGATGGTCGCGATTGTATCGCCTAGCAACCTGTTGTAGGCAGGGTCTGTCTTGATCAGGTGATAGGCAATTCTCGAAGCGCTTTTCGGTCCGATGCCAGGAAGCCTTGCAAGGGTTTGGACCAGTTGTTCCAGTGCTGTCATGCTCAACCCTGCGGCATGAGAGAACCAAGGGGCCCGGCAAATTTCAGGCCTTCGTTCTTGATCTTCTCCTGTATCTTGTTCGAAGCGTCATTGAAGGCAGAGGCTATCAGGACCTGGAGCGTACCGACATCCTCGGGATCGACCATCTCCTGTGCAATCCTTACATCAGTGACAACAAATTTACCATTGATGGTTATATCGACCATACCCGCCCCAGAACTACCGGTTGCGGTTATGTTGTGAAGGTTCTCCTGCATCTTCTGCATATTCTCTTGGAGACCTTTCATATTTTTCATCAGTTCAAACGGATTCATATCCATGCATTACTCCTACTAAGGTGTGTTATTGTTGTATTTCGCCGCGAAACAGGGATGCGATGGAACTGAGGACAGGATCCTCAACCCCCTTGTGCATCGGTTGTTCTGTCTCTGTGCAAAGGACTATCAGTTTCCCGGAAAACCCTGAAATCTCCTGTATCAGGGAACTGAGTAACTCGATATTCTCTTGGGCGGTATCTCTGCAGAATCCTGTAGAGAATGTTAGTTTCAGGCTATTGTTATCTTGTTCGACCGATTGTATGGAGAGAGCCACTTGGCTGAGAATGGGTGTTTTGGAAAGCTTGGCAACCAATGCAGGGACATCACTTTTTACAAAAGGACGTACTGTGGCAACCTCTTGCTTCTCAACCGGTGTTACTGGTGGTTGTTCCTGTCCTGAAGTTGGCTGAGCAACTCGCTGGACAGGAGCGGATTCAGAGACTTCATGCTGATGAGGTGCGGAATCTGCACCACTATGTACAGGTGTTGGTTGTGAAACTCTTTGTTGCTGCTGTGGTGTTGCCATAGCTGCTCGAGGGGCGGTCACAATCGGGCTTACCTTGCCGCTGAGCAGGTCCTCCTTGAGAGCGGCAAGCTTACGCACCAGCTCAGTGGCCGAGGCAAGATGGGGCAGGGATCCAAGTCGGCTTATCGCAAGTTCAAGCTCGAAGCGAGGGTTCAGGGAAAAACGAATGTCACGGTAGAGCTTGAGGAACATCTCCAAGGCTGCCTCCAGCTGTTCCTGAGTATAGGCACCTCGCACTACCAACGGTATGCGGTCGGTCTGGATCCCTAGGATTGCCTCCTCGGTTATGCCCTCCTTCATAAGAAGCAGGCTTCTGAAGAAGGAGGTGAAGTCCTTGATGCACTGTTCAATGGAGATGCCGTTGTCAAGCAAGCTCTGCACAGATGTGAGGGCCCTATGGTTCTCCCCGGAAAGTAGGGACTCCACGATTTCAGTGATCTGGTCAATGCCGACCAGCCCCAGCTTGTCGCTGATCTGAGCCAAGGTGATGTGATCTTTGGAAAAGGAGAGTACCTGATCAAACAGGGTGTATGCATCACGCATCGAACCTGTCGACTCCTTGGCTATCCAGAAAAGGGCATCATCATCAGCAGTAACCTCCATCTCCTGGGCCGCTTCAGCCAAGCAGGCCTTGATCGTATGCAGATCGATGAGTTGGAAGTGGAACTGTTGGCAACGGGAACGGATGGTTGCAGGGACTTTTTGTGGTTCGGTGGTGGCAAAGATGAATATGATATAGGCAGGGGGTTCCTCAATGGTCTTCAGCAGTGCGTTGAACGCACTGGTAGAGAGCATGTGAACCTCGTCAATGATATATATCTTGTAACGGCTTGTCTGTGGGGGGAAAAGGACTTCGTCCTTAATCTGGCGGATGTCATTGACGCTGGTGTTGCTCGCACCGTCGATCTCTATGACGTCGACGCTGTTGCCTCGTGTGATCTCTTTGCAGTTGGGGCAGATCCCGCAAGGGACGGGGGTAGGCCCCTCCTCACAGTTCAGAGCACGTGCGAGGATACGGGCAGAGGAAGTCTTTCCGACTCCACGGGGTCCGCTGAAGAGATATGCGTGAGCTATTCGCTTCTGTTCGATCGCATTTTTGATGGTTGAAACTACAAACTCCTGACCCACAAGGTTATCAAACAGTTGGGGTCTTTTCCTTGTAGCCGTTACTTCATATGCCATTGGATCTCCCTTGAAAATGTACTGGACAAGTATAGCACAAATCATCATGAACGGGTACCAGTGACTTGGCCTTCACCGATAGGCTTGGAAGAGCGATTCTTTCTGGGTTCATCTTCTGGACACGCTTAGGCAACGCTCCCAGATTCACCATAGATACCCCTACCGAAAAAAGGTTCAACCCTGCAATTTTTCACCCTTTTGAGGTAGTACGTTCTTTTTCTCATGCTATAATTTCTGCGACTTGCTACGCTATTCGCTATATTTCTTTTTTTATTGCTTCCTGGCTCTCTTTGGTTTATAGTTATTCCCGGGCGTGACGTACTGCTAGAATTTTCTGCTCATACTCAGCGTTACAGTGTTGCAAGAAAAGCCTTTGGTTTTTCCTGCTTTTTTTCATGTAATTAGAGAGGATTTTGTCTTGGTACAGGAACAGCAACAGAAAATCAATTTTAAGAACCTTGTCGCCAACCTTGTTGATGGTGTCTATTTCACTAATCTGCAAGGGTGCATCTTGTACGCCAATCAAGGGTTGGCCCACCTATTGGGATATGAGGATCCATCTCATTTGATGGGAGAATCCCTCTATGAATTCCTCAAGGAAGAGGATGTTGAAAAGGTCAGGAAGTTCTACCTGCACAGCACTGAAGAAAAAATCGACACCAGCCGGTTTGAAGTGGAGCTCATGCGCAGTGACGGCTCGCTTGTCTGGACTGAAGTGCGCCCCACCATCAAGATTCCCAATACTTGCCCAAAAGGGAGTTTCGGAGTGGTAAGGGACATCACTGAGTTCAAACGCCTGGAAGAGCGATTGCATAACCTTGCCATTACAGACGACCTGACTGGTCTGTATAACAGAAGGGGGTTTCGCCTCATGGCGGAGCAGGAGCTCAGACATGCCCAGAGGATCAACGCTGAGACCATCCTGCTGAGTATTGATGTCGATGACTTCAAAAGCATCAACGATACATTTGGCCATGATGAGGGTGACAAGGTACTGAAGCTTGTGGCAGCTACACTCGCCCAATCTTTCAGGGAAACAGACATTACCGCCAGATGGGGAGGGGATGAGTTTATCGTACTCGCACTTGATGCCCCATTAGGCTTTGTCCCTTTGCTCTCAGACCGCTTCCAGCAGAACCTTGCAAGAAATGCAATGCAGAAGTCGCTTCCTTACCCCCTGAGCGTGACAATTGGGATGGATAGTACTGCGCTCTTTGAGGATTCGACCCTCAACAGCTTGATATTGGGTGCTGACCGCCATATGTACCAGCTGAAAAAAGTGAAACGTAGCCTATAATGAAAAACCCAGCCGACAAATCACCTGCGTCTCATGCATAGTTCACTTACCGCTGCTACCTTCCGGTCCTGACGGGGTTGGGTGAATACACATAGCACAGAATCTGTCGGCTGGGAAACAAACGGAGAAGGGGGGATTCGAACCCCCGGTGCCTTTCAGCACACACGCTTTCCAAGCGTGCACCATCGACCACTCGGACACCTCTCCAAACGAACGAAACTTACGAACAGTCAGACACCATAAAAATAATCCAAGCTTTCGGAGAGAGAGGGATTCGAACCCTCGGTACCGTAAACGGTACAACGGATTTCGAGTCCGTCTCCTTCGACCACTCGGACATCTCTCCCGGTGTGATAATGAACGTAAAAAAACAATGAGACCAAAAGGATTCGAACCTTCGACCCTCAGTTCCGCAAACTGATGCTCTATCCAGCTGAGCTATGGTCTCGTTACACTGTAAAAAAACAGATTCGGAGAAGGGGGGATTCGAACCCCCGGACCCGTTACCAGGTCAACTCCTTAGCAGGGAGCCCGATTCGACCGCTCTCGCACCTCTCCAGAGTAAAACATATTCTATCAATAACCTAACAGTAACTAGAAATGAGCGGAGAGAGAGGGATTCGAACCCCCGGGGACTTGCGCCCCAACAGTTTTCAAGACTGCCTCCTTCGACCGCTCGGACATCTCTCCTACTAACAGCCATGGCAAAAGCCAGGCAATTCTCAGGTTGCTTAGCTACCAATCGGTTTTTCACTATATTGAGTGGTTCACTCTTTGTCAAGCCACTATCAGAATCAATCCATCTTTCTTGACAGTCCCAACCTATCTCGGCATCATGAAACGAACATGAGAATCCCCATTTTTAGGAAAAGAAAGAAAATAGCCCCTCCTCTGGTGTCAGAAGAGAGCGAGCAGAAAAGGCCTAGACTTGATACCCTAAAGGCAGGCAGGCTTGCCCAGTTGGCACTGGATCTCACATCCTCCCTGATAGAAACGTTTGGCCCTAGGGTAGCCGGAACGAAAGAGAGCAGGGGATGCGCCGCAGTCATTGAAGAACATCTTAAAAAATATTGCAGCACCACAAAATACCAGGAATTTACCCTACATGGCAGAGCCTATACGCTCTGGCTGAAAATCATGGTGGTAGCCTATCCGGCCGTCTTGACCTTTCTCTGGTTTGGACTCCCCCTTCTGGGGACTCTCTCCTATCTGCTGTTCTGCTCCTATGTGTTTCTGGAGTTCTTGGCATTCAAGCCCTTTGGGGAAAAGTATACACCCTCCTCCCTCGGTGCAAACAGCCATGGTTGCATAGAGCCTGAACTGGAGGTCTTGCACACCGTCGTCTTCAGCGGACACCATGACAGTGCCCGTCTCTACCGGTATAACAAGCTCGACAGGAGAGCATATTTCAAGAAAGTGCTGGCACCTTTTTTTCTCTTTGCCCTGTTGGGGTTTTCCTCAGTGGTACAACTCATCACTGAGATAGTGAGCTTGCGCCTGTTTGCAGTGAACCTTCCTCCCTTGGCGAATTTCATTCTCAACTTCCTGCTTACCCTGGGAATACCCTTGCTTCTCCCCTTGAAGGATTTTGTGCTTGAAGAGGGCTCCCCTGGGGCTGGGGATAACCTCGTCTCCTCCTGTATGGGAGTCGAGCTGGCAAGGTTCTTTGACTGGAAGAGAAAGTGCGGGCAACCTTTGCAGCACACTCGCCTGGTATTCTGTTCATTTGATGGGGAGGAGGTCGGCCTCAGGGGCTCGCGCCACTGGTTCGACCAGAACTTGGGTCTGCTTGAGGATCCGATCCACCTGAACTTTGACTCTCCCTATTATGAGGATGAGCTGACCTTTCTCGAACGGGATGTGAATGGGTTGCAACCACTTTCCTCCAAACTTGCCAGACGCTGTGTCCATATTGCCCAAGGTATGGGCTATAAGGCACAGAGTGCCGCCATCCCCATCCTTGCCGGAGGCACTGACGCAGCATCAGCGGCAAGGTGTGGCATCGATGCAACCACCCTCACTGCTGTAGCCTGGGATGACCGCAGCAAACCCGCTGTCTACCACACTCCTGATGACACGGTCTCTGCAATTGAGAGCAAGACTGTGGAGCATGCACTCTCCATAGCCATACGTCTGGTGGAGCTCGTCGATAAGGATGAGCTTTATCAGGAATCGGAATCGATATTCAAAGAGGACAAGCCTGGTAGTGATGACGGCCCTGACCTCACGTTCAGCAAGTTCTCCAGCCGTTGACATACTCCCTGTCCTTTCGTTCGTGGGATATTCTCTATTGTGTAAAGGCTATGTGGTCCCGACCATTGGAGATCTCGGTTATCGCGCTAGCCACTTGTTCCTTTTCACTGATCGCAAGGGTTCCTCCGATACTGACATCAGTGGCAAACTGTTCGTCAACGATAGCGGCCTTATGCTCTGCAAGTATCTTTTTTATGGGTTCGTACAGGTGATAGGATGTTGTTATGGAGAAGTTGCACTTCTCTATAAGCTCCTCTGTCTTGAGAATATCCAGCACACTTTTTGCGCTGTCCCCATAGGCTTTGACCAGGCCCCCTGTTCCCAGTAAGGTACCCCCAAAGTAGCGGATTATAAAGATTGCCACATTGGTGATGCCACTGCCTTTGAGGACTTCAAGTGCGGGCCTTCCAGCTGTGTTCTTTGGCTCGCGGTCATCGCTGTAGCTAAACTCATCCCCTCTCTCCCCGATCACGGCAGCATGCACCACATGGTTGGCACCAGGATGCCCGGCCTTCAATGTACTGACCATCTGCTTTACATCTGAGAGGGAGGTGCAGGGTATTGCTAAGGCGAGGAATCTGGATTTTCTCACCTCAATCTCTGTCTGTGCACTCTCCAAAGGGATTCTCACATTCACCACCTGTGGCCGAACAGATTGTCCTGTTCGCATGGGATTGTTGCAGCAAGATGAGCAGCGGTCCCATCCAGGATTGCACATTCATCTTCACTAAGGTCTATTGTCCGGGCAATCAGATTCTCCTCCAGTTGGGTTCTGTTTCTGGCCCCTAGGAGCAAGATATCAAAACCTTGGATCATCGCCCATCCGAGGGCTATCTGTGCCACAGTGCAGTGGTGTTTCTCCCCTAGCTGTATAAGAATAGCATAGAGCTCCTTGTAGATGGGGTAGGCCTTATCAGCGAAGACATAGAGGTTTCTCCTGCTGTCGGAGGGGGAGACCAGATGGTTTCCATTGAGCATACCCAACCCCAAGGGGCTGTAGCCCACCATCTTGATGGACTGCTGTTTGCCGTATGCTACAAGGTTCTGCAGATCCTTGGCCCACAACAGCGAGCAGGGGCTCTGGATGTAGGAGATGGGATATTGTGAAAAGGAAGGCAATAGGGAGAGGGGAAAGTTGCTCAGGCCCAAAGACCGGATGAGGCCTTCATCCTTAAGGTCTCCCATTGCCTGTAGTATGGGAGGGAGTTCAATGGTGCTGCTGGGCCAGTGTAGGTAGAGGATATCCAGATAGGGGGTGCAGAGCCTGGAAAGGCTCTTGAGCACATCCTTTCTGACAAGATCTGGCCTTTTGGGCATAATCTTTGTTGCGATGGTCAGCTCTTCCCGCCCGATGGTCCGCGAGAAACGCTTTGTCTGGTGGCCGAGCAGTTGTTCGCTACCACCGTTCCCATAGGAGGCGGCGGTATCGAAATGCCGTATGTTCTCTCGTAATGCCTTATGCAGGACTCGCACAGAGTCCGATTGATCCTGGCCGTCCCAAAACCCGAAAGAAGGGCCGAACTGCCAGCACCCAAGGCCTAACTCACTCTTGTTCATCTTCCTCAAAGGTCACAAGCTTGTCGAGCATCTTCTGATCATCAAAAATGAAGAAGCCTTCAAACTTCTTTCCCTCTAGAGCCTGGGGCAACCAGTGAAGATCATCTTCCCACATCTTGTCATAGGGAATGTCCTTAATGGGACACCAGAAGGGTCTGGCCTCTTCGGTCTCTGAGGGAGTGCCGCTATAGGTGTCTGCAAAGAAAACATAGCCGCGTTCGGAAAGTCCGTCCTTGAACTGGAAGTTGAGCTTCCCAACCATCCTGGGGTTTTCAATGGTAAGTTCGGTCTCTTCCTTGAACTCCCTAATTGCCGCTTCGGTTGCTGTCTCAGCAAGCTCAATGTGCCCGCCGGGGGCATTGACCAGACCGGATCCCAATCCGCTTTTCTTGTCGATGAGCAGCACTTGGTCGCCATCGAAGAGGTAGGTGATGACACACACTTCCTTGGGATCCCACAGATCCCAGTCCATCTCGGCAACCGTGTCGGGAACTATGAAATCTTCAGCTCCTTCGGTCACTTGGGCAAGCTTGGGTTTTTTTGCAGCTTCTGCTGCCGCTTCCTCAGGATGAGCCGTGTTGTAGCACGAGCTGCAGAGATTGTCGTCATGGCCGATGATGTGATTGAAGTCCATTCTGGTCCCACACTCGACACAATGGATCCTGAAGGGCAGGGCCTTCTTCCTGAAGAGGTAGAAAAGCCCAATGCAGAGGGCAAGAACGAGCCAGGCGAGGTTGTGGTTCAAGTCCCGTGAGAGGATAGTAACGATACCTACCTCAAACACCAAAAGAATTGCTGCCAGATAGATGGTAGCAAACCGTTTCTTTTCCGTGCGGGGAATCTTTCTTTGCGTGAAATTCACCAACAGGATGGCTATCAGTGCCCATGTATAATACTTTTCTATGGTTTCTAAAATCATGAGACTTAGGGTATAGTGCTCTGAAGCCTTCGTCAAGCTTTGTTCCTTCAACCCTCATCGCATAATTCCGTTGATAGGGATAAGGATTTGCAGTAAGCTTACTGTGTACCTTAAGCAATGGAGGTTGCCATGTTAGTAGAGGATGTCGCCAAGTACATCGACCATACGGTTCTTGCGCCCAATGCAACGCGCGAGAAGATTGAACAGATTTGTAAAGAAGCCCAGCAGTGGCATTTTGCATCAGTTTGTGTGAATAGTTGCTGGGTTCCCCTTTGTGCCAAGATTCTGGCAAAAAGCGAAGTTTTGGTTTGTACGGTTGTAGGATTCCCCCTAGGGGCAATGTCTACTGAGAGCAAGGCCTTTGAGGCTAAGCGTGCGGTGACAGACGGTGCTGATGAGGTGGACATGGTCATCAATATAGGATGGCTGAAGAACCATGATGATGATCTGGTGTTGGATGATATTGCAAAGGTAAAGCAGGCCATCGGGAAGAAGACCCTCAAGGTCATCATTGAAACCTGCCTGCTCACAGATGAGCAAAAGGCTCGTGCCTGTCGTCTTGCCAAGACTGCCGGAGCTGATTATGTAAAGACTTCCACAGGCTTCTCCACAGGAGGTGCTAAGGAAACAGATGTCCGTCTTATGCGTAAGACTGTGGGACCCGAACTTGGGGTCAAGGCTTCTGGTGGGATCCATACCTATACAGAGGCAATGGCGATGATACATGCTGGGGCTACCAGAATTGGCGCTTCCAGCGGGATAGTCATCGTAGAGGGGCAGAATGCCGCGAATTGACCCCCAAGGTGAGGGAAGTGATTTTCTCAAGAGCCTCGGATTCCCCACCATTGATATACATACTACCTTCTCTCATTTCGACTTCACCAATCCTGGGCGCAGGGTCCTTCTCATAGGACCCATGGGCTCGGGCAAGACGGAGTTTGCCGCCAGGGTCTGGCGTGATGCCGCCATAGCGCAGAAGAAAGGGGAGAAGGTACGGGCCTTGACCAGCAGTGGCCAGGTAGACCGACGTAAGGTTTTTTTCATCCGCAGTGAAATTGACGGCCAGCGGTTCTCCGAGTATCCGGAGGATGCACTTTGCTACCGTAGTGGGTATGTGAGCTGTGGTACCAATATAGCAAGGATACGTGATTCTTTCGGTCTGGAGGAGGTGCTCAGGGACAACCCAACTGTGGGGACTTTCATCATAGACGAGGCTTCCTTCTTCGATGAGAGACTTGCTTATGTGGTGCGAAACCATAGCTTCGAGCGTGGGGTCATGTTCATATTCCCTACCCTGATCCTCAATTTCCGCAGGGACATCTTCAATTCGACTGCCCGTCTTATGCTTGACGTAGCCACCGACGTCATCCCCCTTACCGCGTACTGTGAGCATCCTGACTGTATGGAGGATGCCTTCAATACCTATCGGTACTATCAGGTCGACGGAAAGGAGTGTCCTGCCCTCTATTTCGATCCTCTGATCATAGTCGGCGGAGATGCTTTCAAGAGCAGCAACCTGGAACCGAACTATGCCGCCAGATGTGACGATCATCACTACCTGCCAGGTAAGGAGTACACCTTCTTCCATCTCAAGCCCCTTGGGGAGCAAGCGGCGAGAGGGGACGAGAAACCCTTGCGCAAGGAACTCTATGCCCTCAAGCACGATATGGAGAGTTCCATGCTGTTTGGAAATATCCAGGGTCGGTATGCCGGAAAACCTGATGAGGAGATCTACTTCAACTCCCTCAAACCCGCTAACATTGCAGAGAAGGCTCTCATCTTCCTTTTCTGCGAACATAACCTTGTCCCTGAAGAGCTGTTGCTCAGACTGGTAGACGACCTTGAACTCGATAGGGTGTACATGGAAAAAGTCCTTTCTGACAACAAGCGCCCTGTATCGTTTGCACAGCCCTTCCTCTTCTAGTCCTGTATAATACAAAAACTGGTCATCATAGAACCTTGCCACCACCGGTGGCAGGGTTCAGTATGTTATGGGGATGAAACACATTTCGCACCTGAACGCTACGGCGCAGCCCACGAAGGGATGATTCAGGACTTATGGCAATCGGAGGTGATGGATTTGCAGTATTCCATGAAGAGTTTTGGGGGCATCGGTGATGCCCACTACGATAACAGCAAAAGCTTTGCCTTGGCCTTTGCCGCCCTGCAAAGCGGGGATAGCCTGGTCATTGCAGAGGGGATATGGAAGACCGGACCCCTAACCCTCAAAGATAAGAACAACATAACCCTATATTTGGATAAGGGTGCAAGGATCCTGTTCAGCGATGACGAGGATCTGTATGACCCCGTCTTTTCTCGCTGGGAAGGGATCAACTGTCACTGTCTGCAGAGCTGCCTGTCGATCATGAATTCATCCCATATCCGCTTAACAGGAGAAGGGTCCCTCGACGGACAGGGGAAAGCCTGGTGGGATGTCTCCTCCTACAAGCGGGAGCATCAGAAGGGTCCTGTAACTCCAAAAGAGAAACTGCTCGCCCAGCTGAACCCAGGCTATGAAAAACAGAGTGGAGGGGGAGGGGGAAGGCTTTCACAGTATTTGCGCCCACCCTTGCTGCAGATCTATAAAAGCGAGCATGTGAGCATTGAGGATATCACCCTTACCAACAGCCCGTTCTGGACCCTGCATCCTCTCTACTCGAGCGACCTGCTCTTCAAGAATCTGACCATCAGCAATCCCAAGGATGCCCCCAATACTGATGGCATCGATGTGGACTCGTGCCAGAGTGTCCATATCACAGGGTGTGTCATCGATGTCGGTGATGACGGCATCGCGTTGAAAAGTGGCAGTGGAGAAGATGGCATCAAGACCAATATTCCCACAAACAATGTCCGCATTGATCACTGTACAGTAAAGAATGCCCATGGAGGGGCTGTCATAGGCAGTGAAACGGCTGGGGGGATCTTTGATGTACAAGTCTCTGATTGTCTTTTCGATGGGACTGACAGGGGGATAAGGATAAAGACCCGAAGAGGCAGGGGCGGAAAGATTTACAACTTGAATTTTTCCACAATCAGGATGCAGGGCAACCTGTGTCCCCTCACCCTGAACATGTACTATCGCTGTGGTTCTGACAAGGAGGAAGATTTTTACTTGGAAAAGCTTGCTCTCTCACCAACTACACCCTCCATATCAAACGTGACCATCTCCAACTGTACAGCAACCGGTTCACGTTCCTCTGCAGCCTTCATCGTCGGTCTGCCTGAAGCGCCGATCACAAACCTTCGCATAGGGAACTGTTCGTTTGGTGTTGCAACAGAAGGCCTCGAGTCTATTGAGGACAGTGAGATGACCCAAGGCCTTCCTGTGATATCAGAACGGGGCATTCGGCTGAGGAATGTCGAGCTAAGCGTACAAGGTCTTGAGGTTACAGGCCTTGCGAAGGGAGAGACAGGACAATCTCTGTTCATGGAGGAGGGCGTAGCTCTCACAGAACTGTAGTTTCTCTCGATCTTGGGTCGGACATAGGACAAGGTGGCTTTTGCCACCTTGTCCGGATACTCAAATTCAATAAGTCATCTGAGAGAGCTTTTCCTGTAATGCTAGTCAGCGATGAGGACAATGGCGTCATGGGCCTTGAGAACAAGGGCTTGTGTTACTTCCTGTCCATTGTTGGTCACCGTATCGAGCCTTCCTCTGATACGTCTGATATTCGTCCTTCCAAGACTTCCCTTGATCTGGGATACACTAACAGTCTTCTCTTCATTTGACGAGTTGACCAGGACTATCCCATGTTCGAAGTCCCTCCGATAGAGACCTGCATCTGCTTTGGAAATAGTGAAGTTCGTAATTTCCACACTTCCTTTCCTTCCTGCATATGCACTATAGATGAGCTCCTTCTTAGGATCCAAGGTAGTATGGAATGCAATGTGTCCACCGCTTCCCACCAGCAGGGAGTGTAGCGAGTAGAAGTCATGCCACTTGTCATCCACAGAAGTCACAATTACTGGATGTGAAGTGCAGGTAGAGAGTATCTTCCAGTCGAACTCGACGAGGTATTGCTCACTTTCTGCACTCTTGCTGCGACCTCTGTAGAGTTCCTTGGATTTAGGACTCCTATCACCCAGGATTATGGGTTTCTCAATGGCAAATACTTGTCCCTTGTCTGTGATCTCGTGTTTTGCTTCACCTAGTGCCTTACCAAGCCAGCCTTTTCCTGAAAGGGCGGTGGTGCTTGATCCATTGGCGTCCACCAGCATCTCATCAAAGAAATAGGGGGCGCTTCTTCCATCAACCAGATCATATTCATAGAATGCATCGGTCAACAGGGCAGTTCCCAGGGCAAACCTTTGTAAGGAAATATCCTCAGCTGTAGGTTCCCTCTTATCCTCCGGTACAGTATCGTCGAACACCGGTGATGCCTGCAAAAGCATGAAAGAAGGGTCATGGTACTGTTTCGCCACATCCCATGTCTGGTTCACTGTCCAGCACCACTGGGCCTCTGCAAACCGTCTGATGTCACGATCTAGGTACCAGTTCCCATTGAAGAATAGCAGTGCAGATCCATTGACCAGGGCTGCAGTAGTGCTGTCAAAGAAGTTGCTGGTGACGATCAATTCGTCGAATCCTACCTTCTCCCTCATATTCCTAATCATTGTTAGCGAAGCAGAGGCGGTCATCTCATGAATCCAAGGCGGAGTCTCATCCTTGATCTGGTTCCTGTTGTAGTCCGCATCAACCTTGGACTTGGCATAGACACCAGCGATCAGATCATGTCCCCGGTTGTACAGGTCCATGAGATGCAGGCCATCCCAAGTCCCATCCTTCACATGCAGGTCAAAGGCGCTCTCTGCCCAATAATCAAGATAGGATTGGCCTTTCTCGTTTGGCGGACAGAAAGGAGAGACGTTGAGCGGAACAATGCTGTACCCATCCTGTAGGTTGATAACCTTGCCCTTTGTCGTTTGCAACTGCCAATCCATTTCAATGCCCTTGAGCATCAAGAATTCAGCTGTTGCCAAAGGGTTGGAAAACTCTTTCTTGAAATCAGGATGGTTTTGATGATGGTGGGTATCGATGCGGGGGAGCAACACGATATTAGGATTATGTGATCGAAGCCTTTTTGAGATGCTCGGGTCATTGAGACTGTACATCGGGTGTAGGCCTACCACCACATCACTGTAGGCAAGAAGGCGTTCAAGTTCTGCGAACGCCATTACAGGCTTCTCACCGATAGCCGATCCGCTTCCATTGTGGGCAACCCATTCCCCATACTCTGAGAAGAAGTTCCCCAGACGAGGAAATTGTGCATATTTGAGGTGTTGGGCTGGGTTTTCGGCTATTGTCCTGGGAACAGGATCTTGCCGTGTGATCATGAAGTTGCCGATCTCCATCTCAAAACCATCATTAATGCCTATCTCCAGGACATACAGGTCATCTGCCTCGCCAGTTTTCAAGGCACCACTATAGTGGCCTTGTGTAACCCCAAAGCCTGGAATTTGCATGGCGCTACGGTCTTGGTGGGGTTTCGCTGCCGAATACAGCCTGACCCACCCCAAGTGCTCAGGATCCTTTGTCCGTTTCAAAACCTTGTAGTCAAATTCCAATCCGACGACAGTGTCCTTGGGAAGTTCGACAAGCTGGTAGTTGGTCCATAGTTTTACAAACCCATTGGTAAAGATACTAAAGGCACCCTCCTTGATGGTGCTTGGCTTGATTTGGAGTTCTCCTTCACCTCTGAGCATAAGAGATTGGGTGTGGACAACGCTTCTGCAATCCTCTTTGGCAATAATGTTCCCATCATCCAAATCCTTGATCTGGATATCCCGTACGGCAATCGAACCCTTGTTGATGACATTCATCAATACCTGGTAATCATCATACTGTTTCAATGTGGCCTGCATGGAAGCCCTGCCTTCACTGCCAGCAGGTTCGTTGATGAAGATGCTTGCCTCTACCCAGTCGTTTCTGGAAGCTCCGGTACTGGAGAAGAAGATAGTTTCAAATCCCTTATCAGGAGTCTCGAGCACCTTATAGGTGAAACTGATCTCATACGTCCCCTTTGCCTTGAGCGGAAGGCTTGTACTGTCAGTCAAATAGTATTGGAGATACTGTTTGTTTCCCTCTGACCTTCCTACAATCCAGTAATCATCGGATTCGGTCGGGAAAGTTCCTCCTTCTCCCAGCTTGAACCCAAAGGTAGGACCTCGTAAGACAGTGGAGAAGTCCTCCAATCCCAATACTTCGTATTTTCGTCCATATCCAGTAGCTTCGATCGGAACAAAAATGGGTGACTTCTCCAATTCCATGAAGGTTGGAGAGTACGACAGAGCCTCATTGGTCTCTTGTTGGGTGTGCGAGCAGGAGTTGAAGGACAGCAACAGCAACAGGATAACGACCACGACCAAGGGATGCCTCCCTTTTTTCACGTGATGTTCCATACATCGCTCCTTATTTCTATCTCTAGGGAAAGTATAGGCATGTAAAAATGTATCTGTCAAAAGGTTTGATATCCTAATAGAATGCTTGTAAATACTTTTAGCTACAATACTAAGTCTTATAGACTACAATGTTATTTGGAATAAAAAACATTTGGGCTAGGACTGGAACCCGGGAAAATGCAAGATGCTTCTCCTCTTTACATTCTAGGATGGTCAAGCATATTTTCGGGGTGGCAGGATCATAGCGAAACAGCAAAAAAAACAAAGGGTGCCGATTCAATTGGCACCCTTTGTTTCTTGAGAATTTGCTATGATAGCCGAGGAGGCACTTCTCGTATCAGGCTCTGAGGATGAACCCCCTTTTGCCGAAAATCCCTACTCCTCATCCTTATTGAGCAGCCTTACCCGGTCAGGGGCGAAGTCGATGGAGATATCAGAACCCTCAGCGTAGATCTTCTTTGCATGGGGATCGTCTATCTGTACCAGAACCTCTCCGAAGGAAGTGTTGATGAATGCTTCCAGGCTGTTTCCCAGATAGACGTTCATCCTGATCTTCCCTTCTATATGCCCGGCTCCCGGAGCCACTACCCTCAACGACTCTGGCCTTGCCATCAGGACGGCTTCCTCCCCGACAACAACGTCGTCCCCAGCCTGGCTGACGACAGCTTCCTTGCCTCCAAGTTCACAGATCCAGTTCTTTGCCTCTTTCCTCAGTATTTTTACTGGAAAGAAGGTTGCCTTGCCGACAAAGCCTGCAACAAAACGGGAGTTTGGCTCCTCATAGATAACCGAAGGAGGGCCTATCTGGCGGATAAAGCCGTTTTTCATCACCACGACACGGTCTGAAAGGCTCATTGCCTCCACCCTGTCGTGTGTGACGTAGACAGCTGTTATGCCAAGTTCTTTCTGGATCTTTCTGATCTCCACGCGCATTTGCTCCCTGAGCAAGGCATCGAGGTTGGAAAGAGGCTCGTCCAACAGAAGTACTGAAGGGGTGACTATCAGGCTTCTGGCAAGGGCAACACGTTGCTGTTGCCCTCCCGATAGCTTGGAAGGGGCCCTGTCCCCATAGTCGGCAAGACCGACCATGGCGAGGGTCTCGTTGACCCGTTCTTTGATCTCGTCAGCGGGAATCTTGCGCAGCTTCAGACCGTAGGCCACATTGTCAAACACTGTCATATGGGGAAACAGCCCATAGCTTTGGAACATCGTCGCTGTGTCGCGTTTGTTTGGAGGCATCATGGTGACCTCCTCATTGCCGATGAAGATCTTCCCTTCGGTGGGGAGCTCGAAGCCTGCGATCATCCTAAGTGTAGTGGTCTTTCCACATCCGGAAGGACCGAGCAAGGTCACCAGTTCCCCTGGTTCGATGACCAGATTCGCTTCATTGACAGCGACGACATCCTTCTTTCCCTTCACATCCTTGAACCGTTTTGTCACTTGCTCAAGCGTTACTGATACACTCTTTTTTTCTACCATGGAAAGCCCCCTTATCGGGTTGAAATAGTTTTTTGTGTGAGCTTGTCATCCTTGACCAGCACCTGCATCAGTGCCCATACGGAGAGCACGATGACGATGAGGATGGTTGACAAGACGCTGGCCAGACCGAACCGCAGGTTCTCTGAGAAGTTGAAGATGAGGACGGTCAGATGGTTCCAACGAGCCGATATGAGGAAAATGATGGCACTGACTGCAGTCATCGAACGCACGAATGTGTAGGACATGCTCGATAGGAATGCAGGACGAACCAGGGGAAGTACGATGGTCCTGAATACGGTTGTTACATCGGCTCCCAGGTCAGCAGCTGACTCCTCTATGGCAGGGTCTATCTGGTGGAGGGCGGTAATTCCGTTTTCCACTCCTACAGGCAGTTCCCGTATCACATAGTTGATGACGATGATTGCCCCGGTTCCCACCAGCAACAACGGTGGCTTGTTGAATGCCAGGATATAGCTGATACCGATCAGTGTTCCAGGGATTGCATAGGGGGTCATTATCACCACTTCCAGCAGGCGTTTTCCAGGGAACTTCTTGCGCACGAGCAGCATTGCCGTCAGCATAGCCAACAGGCCTGCTGTCGGGGTTGCTATCGCAGCAAGGGTGACAGTGTCACGGATTGACGTCCAGCCTCGCGAGAGGGCCTCACCCCAGTTTGCAAGGGTGAATGAGTAATCAATACCCCAGTTCACCACAAAACATCCTGCTACAATGGTCAGATAGAGGGCGACTATGAAGCCGATGAAAGTCCATGAGACAACTTCCAAGGAGAGGCGTACCGGCTTGTTGGTAAGCTCGGTAAGGGTTGTAGAGGGTTTGCCAGTGACTGTCACATAGCTCTTCTTTGCGACCCATTGGCGTTGGATGAGGAAGGCTGTGATAGTGGGCATCAATAGCAGAAAGGAGAGGGCCGAGCCGGCACTGAGGTTGCTACGTCCGGTAACTAGCATGTACGCTTCGGTCGATAGGACCCGGTAGTCACCACTGAGCAACAGGGGGTTGGCAAAGTCCGCCAGCGAGTTGGTGAAGACCAGCAGCCATGCCGAAACGATACCAGGGGCGGACAGGGGTAGCGTAATCGCCTTGAATGTCTGCCACTTGGAAGCACTGAGGTCAAGTGAGGCATCCTCAACGGTGGAGTCTATCTGCCTGAGCACTCCGCTGATAGTCATGAAGGCGATGGGGAACATCCCGATCACTTCAACGAGAGTCAATCCAGCCAGACCGTAGATGGATGTGTTCAGGTGCAACAGCTGTTTTGAGATGAGGCCGTTGTTTCCGAACAGGAGGATGATGGAGAGGCTCAGGGAGAAGGGAGGGGAAATGACAGGCATGGTAGCCAGGATACTCATCACCTTTTTCTGCCTGAAGGAGGTCCTTTCGATAAGGAAGGCAAACATATACCCCACGATGGTAGAGATGGTTGCAGTAAGGACTCCGAGTCGTAGCGAACCCCACAAGGCTACAAGATAGGTGGGGGAGAGGGTCTCCTTCCAAGTCTGAAGTGATACGACCCCATCCTTCATGAAGGAGAGCCTTACCGCTTCCATGAGAGGATAGGCGATGAAGATCAGCACAATGCCGAAGAGAGCCAGAACCATGAAGCCTGTAATGGGGTCTCTGGTAAAGGTAATAACCAGCATAATGCCGAGAAAAATTACCGCAGCAGAGATAAAGATTGTACGAAGCAGGTTCATGTACCCGGTAGCTGTGCTGTTCGGCACAAGGATCATGATGGCCCCATTCGCCTGATAGCCGTTCTCATTGACAACAGGAACGAAATATACCTGGGATTCTATGGTTTCATTGCTATGCTGGTCGGCATCGAGGGTGTAGTCAGCCTTATAGGAGCCAGAAAGTTTCATTGGTTCGAGGTAGTAGACACTCTCCATGGCCTTTTGGAATTCTGGTGAGTTCTTGTTCTCGTCCCAAAGCCGGTAGTTTGTCTCTGACCCTGTGGATGGGACAAAGTCCCCTTGCCCCTCGTCAAAGGAGAAGTAGAAGGCACGGGCGCCGGCGATGATGTCCTTGACTGTGGGGATCCACTTCTCGTAGGCATTGCTCTCCTCATTTTCAGGGGCGGTCTGGGAGAAGAGTGCGATCTCATTGAAGTTTCGCAGCTCCTCATAGCTTCTGAAGTTTGAGGCGAGGGTATTGAACATCCATAGGTCAAGGGAGAGAAATATCAGAGCGGCGACACAAAACTGAATAATACGTTTTTTTGTAAACATCTAGTTTGTCCATTATTGACACACACCCTGCAAGTGTAGCTTGCAGGGTGGTATGAAAGCTAGAATTACCAAGGGTAATTATCTCTTGTTGCCGATCTCATTGGTCCAGCGGTCAAGAAGACGTGTCTTGTTGACATTGTCACCGTCCCAGACCATGTCCTGTACAACGGTCTTGATGTCGCTGATAGCAAGGGCATCAGGATGCTTCAGAGCTCCATCAGCAACAAGGACAACATACCATTCGGTAAAGGTTGCCTGTGCCTTGGGACTTGAAAGTACCCAGTCATACAGTTTCTTTGCATTGACGCTGTCCTTTCCGCCTGCAACGAGGGACATGGAAGCCAACTCATAGCCAGTACCTTCGGAAGGAGCTGTTATGACGATGTTTGATCCTGCCGCCTTGAGCTTGACCTGGTCATGTGCATAGCCGATGGCCACGGGAATCTCACCGGTTGCTACGCTCTTGCCAGGGGCAGAGCCACTCTTGGTGTATTGGTCGATGTTTTTGTCCAGGGCCTTCATGTATTCGATCATCTTGTCTTCGGTCCCAAAGATATCAAGTATGGTGGTCAGCACGTTATAGGCAGTTCCTGAGGAGTTGGGGTTGGCAACACGGACATAGCCCTTGTACTGGGGTTTGGTCAGGTCAGCCCAGCTGCGGGGAATTTCAAGACCAAGTTCCTTTGCCCTGTCAAGGTTGGTTACAAACGTAAGGGGGCCGACATAGAGGCCGATATAGTAGTTTTCGGCATCTCTGAACTGTGCAGGTGTCTTTGCAGCATAGCGGCTCACATAGGGTGTGGTGAGGTTTTTGCTCTTGGCTGTGATGTGGTCGAGGCCTACACCACCAACCCAGATGGATGCCTGGGGGTTGGAAGCCTCTGCTTCCAGTCGTGCTACAGCCTCGCCACCGCTAAGGCGGACAAAGTTGACTTTGATGCCTGTCTCCTCTTCAAAGAGCTTGAATAGCTTTGCGGCAAGGGGCTCTTCAAGTGTCGTGTATGCATTGACACTTCCGGAACTTGCAGCGGGAGCGGCAGCAGGGGCTGCAGTTGGAGCGGCTTCAGGAGTACCTGCAGCAAACAGAGAAGGGGCAAGAAGCAGCAGAACCAAAAGGATTGCTAGTGATCTTTTCATAGTTTCCTCCAAGAATGAATCTTTTCCAAACGGAAAAGTTGTGTGTGTAAGAGTATGCTACCCTCACCTTATGATGGCGTCAAGAAAATAAGAGCCCAACCAAAGAGAGAGCCAAAGAGTTATAGTTAAGACAAAAGTAAACTATGATAGTCAACCTGGAAGTCAGTTTCAAACCCTAAAGCACTATACAGTCCAAAAGCGATGGGGTTTTGGGAATCAACCTCCAGTGAAAGGTGATCACACCAAGCAAACAAAGAATCAAATGCAAGTCCAAGCATAGCCTTTCCATGGCCTTGGCCACGATAAGCCTCATCTATGGCGACCCCATAGAGCATCGTGAGCTTTTCACTCTCTTTGCATATCTGCAGGACTCCAACAGGTTTGTCCTCGTAGAGATAGAGATAGCCTTTCCGTTCGGGATCACCTAGCATGCGCTGGACAAACCCAGAATCTTCCTTCAAGAGGGAGGTTGCTGTCTTGATGAACAGCTGTTGGTTTTCTCTTGCTGCCTCAACAAGGGTGCCAAGCTTGACTGACTTTGGCCTGTTGCTTTGCCAGCGGCTTTTTGAAAGTGTCAGGCGGTACTCGCTGCGACCGATATGGGGAAACCTGTCCTTTACGTAAGCTTTTCCGCTTGCTGAAGAGATCTCCACCTGAAAGAGCATCTGATAGAAGGTGAGAGGGGCATAGATCTTTCTGGCTTCGGTGACCAGTGATGAGAATATGCCCCTGAGCCTATACTCAGGGTGAACAAATCCGTTGACCTCTATCTCATCCTCCGTAGGAAAGAATGTTGAAAGGAATCCCACAAGCGTATCCTTTTCATACTGCAGGAAGAAACAAGGAAGGGTAGGATCGATATTGAGACTATTGGAGAGAACGATTTCGTTTTCCAAACCCTCAAGCTGGAAACAGATTTTTTGCAGGTTTCTTACTGCGACTGTTTGTTGTTCATTGAGCGAATTGGTTTTGATGCTATGCATTGTCATTGCTCAGATAGTACAAGAGAGAAGGCCCCTCGTAAAGATTACGGGGAGGCTTCTCTCTTGTTTTACTGCGTGAACAATGGCGTATCGTGAGAAAGGGAAACAATACAATAGGTGTCGGCCCACGTTACTGTTTGCTATGCCCTGATAAGGTGGATGGCAAATCCGCTGAGATCCTCATTGAGGTAACAGACCTTGATGGCCCCCTTTGCATCACGGGCGATGGTCTCCTCGTTCACGCTAAAGCCATGCTGTGCCAGATAGGAGAGTGTCCTTTCAATGTCAAAGCAGCGGAATCCGATATGTCCGTTCTTTCCCAGATAGAGCTTGGGAAGCACTTCAATGAAGGGGCCCATAAATGTAGAGGAGTTTCCTCGTTTGGTAGGCATTCCCAAGGCAGCAAATCCTGTGATGCTTTTTTCAGCCTCATCGACTCCATCATTGTTCAACCCCATATGGGCAAACTCAAGACCCTGAAGGGCGATCACAGCATCGCTGCAGAGTTTGCTGATGGCGTCCCAGTCCTCATTCTCAATGAGGTCGGCCTTGACCATCCAAGAGCCGCCTACTGCGAGCACATTGCTCTGCTTGGCGTATGAGGAGAGGTTTGCCAGGCTGATGCCACCGGTAGGCATGAACATCAGGTTGGGGAAAGGGCCTGCAAAATTCTTGAGCATGTCCACCCCACCTGAGGCTTCTGCGGGGAAGAACTTGAGGGTGGACAGCCCACGTGCAAGCCCCTGTTCGATATCACTGGGGGTACATACGCCAGGCACGATGGGTACACTGTTCTCAAGGCACCAATCCACTACTGTGGGGTTGAATCCGGGCGATACGATAAACTTGGCCCCTGCGGCCACGGCCTTTTTTGCATAGTCGAGGTTTGTCACCGTCCCTGCCCCTACGAGCATTTCTGGATAGGCTTTGGTTATGTTCTTAATGGCCTGTTCTGCTGCATCGGTACGGAAGGTGACCTCAGCACAGGGAAGGCCTCCCTTGATCATGGCACCTGCCAGTCCGACTGCCTTTGATGCATCGTCTATCTTGACGACAGGGACAAGTCCAATGTCATGGATCTGAGCAAATAACTGTTCATGCATGGGTAATTCTCCTTATTGGTTTCAATTATGAAACGTTGTTTCAAAATAATGTTGACAGAGCTCAGCATACCCTCTATGATTCCAAATATCAAGAGAATAATGAATGTTCACGAAATATTTTAGGAGGATTGTATGGGTAAGAAGTTTGTCACCTTTGGTGAGATCATGTTGAGGCTGAAATCTCCCGGACATGAACGTTTCTTCCAGTCGCCTTTGTTGGAAGCTACCTTCGGCGGTGGTGAGGCAAACGTTGCGGTATCCCTCTCCCTTTTGGGTAAAGAAGCCCAGTTTGTCACAGCCCTTCCTGCTAATGCAATTGGCGAAGCGGCAGTGCGGGAAGTGAGAAAATATGGTGTTGATGTATCAGCTGTCAACAGGACCAAGGATGGTCGTGTAGGGATATACTTCCTGGAGACCGGTGCCAACCAGCGTCCCAGCATGGTCGTCTATGATCGCGCCGAAAGTTCGATCGCCCGGGCAAAACCTGCAGACTTCGACTTCCCTGCAATCCTAGGCGATTCCCAGTGGTTGCATGTCACCGGCATAACTCCTGCTATCAGCCAGAGTGCAGCCGACTGTACCCTTGAGGCGATGAAAGCAGCTAAGAGAGCAGGTGCAACCGTCTCAATCGACCTGAACTACCGTAAGAAGCTTTGGCAGTATGGCAAGACAGCTGTCGAGGTCATGCGGGGCCTGACCCAATATGCCGATGTCATCGTTGCCAATGAAGAGGATATCCAGAAGTGCCTTGGCATTGAGGCAAAAGTAGACGTTACCAAGGGTGAGCTTGACCTCGATGTCTATCAGGAGCTTACCCAAGAGGTAAAGCGTCAGTTCCCCAATGTCAGTGTGGTCAACGTTACCCTTAGGGAGAGCAAGAGTGCCGACCATAATGGCTGGCGGGCTGCCATCAACGGCAAGACAGGGTTCTATGTGTCCAAGCAGTATGAGATAACTGACATCATCGACCGAGTAGGCGGTGGTGACTCCTTCTCAGCCGGCATCATCTATGCCTTGAGCGAATACGGCGATGATGAGCAGTATGCGATCAACTTTGCAGTTGCCGCCTCTGCCTTGAAGCACTCCATCGGAGGGGACTTCAACCTTACGCTGAAGAGCGAAGTGGAAGCTCTCTGCAAGGGTGATGGAAGCGGACGTGTCCAGCGCTAGGGCTGGTTGTTAGTGGCAACAATACGCTATATATAAAAAGAGGCTGTCCATCTTTCCTGTTTTAGGGAGACGACAGCCTTTTTTCATAGGCATAGAGCTCCTCAGTCGCCAAGGCAATCTTGGTGACTGAGAAATCCTCTCCTTGAGGATAGATATAGTAGGTATCACGTAAGGTTGAAAGGTCGATGCAGTCCCCTTTCCCAAAGTACTCGAACTCAATGTGACAGGAGTACATGGAAACAACAGGTTTGACCAGGGAGAATGGCTCTCCTTCAAAGTTCCCTTCCAGAAGGAATCCTTCCATGGAGTGGGACAGCGTTGCCTTTCCAAGGGGGATGTAGCCCTTTGCATTGGGCATGGCCTCCACCAGTGAGGGAACCTCCAGATGATAGGAACCGCTCTCAATCTCTTTTCTCACTTGCTCTCGCTCGAACTCGTACCAGGAGGGGATGTGAGTGAATTCAGATACAAGAACTGACTCATCAGAAGCCAGAGCAACAGCTGACAACTCTCCTAAGACAGACATCTCCCACCTTTTCTTGCAATGGGTACATGAAAGGATTGTTCCCTTACTAGCCATGGCGTATTCGGTCAGGCAGTGGGGGCACTGGTACAGTACCTTATGCAACCCTTCTGCACGTCTTGGGAAATTGATGACTATCGAATTCTCTTTCTGCCAACGGTACTCATCATAGGAGAAGGCTCTGTTGATGGTTGTGTTTATCTCCTTTACAGAACTAGTGGCTAAGTCTTCTGATGAGTAAAGCAGTGTCATGTCAGCCTCGATCCTATTTCCTCGTTTTGCTAGGTTCCAGCAAGGGCTGTTGAGGTAATGACCATGCATGTTCAGCATCACCACAGGAAACCCCAAAAGCTTGGCCATTTTGCCCAAGGATTCTGGTAGGACGGCATTGGTGCCGACGAGGGAATAGCGTGCCTCTGGATAGAGGGCAAGTATTGTCCTCTGTTCGACAAGCACATGACGAATCTGGCGGATGAGCTGGACATCGTTGGTGAACTTGCGCTTGCAGATTCCCCCTGCATTCCGAAGCAGCCATTCCCGGTTGAGAAAACCGTCAATGGCCACCACATAGCTTGCCCTATGGGGGAAGAGGGCTGCTGTCGTTACCTTGAAATCGAGAAATGCCATATGGGTGCATAGCAACAGATAGGGGCCTTTGACCCCTTCCATTCCCTTCCTGTTGATCTTCAACCTATGTTTTAGGACATCAGGATAGCTCAGTGCCCAGGTCAGAGGCTTGAGGTAGAATCGTTGTCTGATAGGTTTTTTTGCCATATCAAAGCGGGGAGCCTGGTGGAGCTTTGCCATCCCCTGGGGCTTGTGAGTACGTTTTGTCATAGACACATCCTACAGGGTGTTGGGGTTGCTGACAAGAAAATGATGGAGAAGAGCACATCAGATACAAGAACAATGGGGGATGGTAAGAAATAGCCGATTAATGAGGCTTTGAGGTCCAGAGCTTGGAATAAGCAAAGGGATGAAGAGGACTCAGATGTAGGAATCGAGGAGAGAATGCCCAAGATGGTAGTCCAACTTCATTGGACATGCTCCCTTTTTTCTGTATGATTGGGATGTGGAGGCACTGATGGAAACCAAAGAGTTCTATTCCCTTATAAAAGAGTACCAACAAGCCCAAGTCGATACGGTCTTTTCAGAAAATGACCTGTTTGCGATAGAGCTGGAGGACAAGAGTCCTGCCTACGCCTCGATAGTGGAGGATGCCCTTGCCCTCTACCTTGGACAGAAGGGTATCACCGGCTACCTCCGTCTCTGCTTTCTCGACCCTGATGCTACGAAACCTTTGGAAATGAATGAGGTGGAGAACTCCCAGGAGTGCTTTATCCTGACCATGAACAATGCAAAGGAAGAGTTGGAACCTGAGGACCTAAAAGCCATTGAAGAAAGTGGCATTGAGTTTGATGAAGGCTCGTATCCCATGGTCCGGGTCAAACGGCAGTACCGCTTTCCCTGGTTCCTGACTGCTGAAGAGAGGCATTCCTTCGCCTTGGCCCTGCGTGGTATCCTGTTTGCCAAGAGCTATGTCGCTGAGTTTGGGAAGATAAGCAAGACCAACTCCCTCACCCCTTGGCTGGAGAGCCTGGGCTTGGATGACATTGAGAAGCGGGAGTACTATCCCTACTTCAAGCACGTGAAGGATCACAAGGAATCATTTACCGTTGAAGCCAGAGAGCTCAACGATGATGACTATGGGGTTGAATATCCCCAGGCAAGGCTGACTAATGAAGAGAAGCTCACCCTCTACAAGAGAATGAAGGCAAAGCCAGGGAAAATCCTCTATGTTGCAACCTTTCTCCTTCCAGAGCCTTTCAAGGACGCTAAGGGAGGTTCCCCCATATTTCCTGTAGCCTATATGCTTTTTGATCCTCAGAAGCACGTCATGCTCGACTTGCATATGGTGGATGACTACGAACAGAGCCATATCAAGTTTGTCTCTCGCCTCCTTGATAGCTTTGACCAGATAGGGAAACCTCAGGCCATCCACTGCTTTGGAGACCGGACCTATCCTTTGCTCGCCCACCTGGGAACACAGATCAACATCATGATGGTGCAGGGTAAGCAGAATGATGAGTTGGATACAATCATAGAAGAGTTCATCAGCCATGGCTTCAATGGGGAAGAGGAGCATGAGCATCATGAACATGTGCATGGACCTGGGTGTGGACATCATCATGAGTAGGCTCTTGGAGAAAAAAGAAGCATGAGAGGACACTCAAGTCCTCTCATGTAGTCTCCATTATTTACACGAGAAATGTAGGAGATAGCAGGGAAATGACGGTGATTCACCGTGATATCCCTTATTTCAAAGCAAGTCCGAGTAATCATGGTAAGGCCTTGTTTTTCAAAATGGATTATCCCTACATCTATGCTATACTCAAAGCTATAAATCCAAGATGGATTGCTTACCAATGGCTTTTTAATGCTATTCTGACGTGATGAATAATTCTTCTAGGGGACAAACATGCTGGCAGAAAATATTGAATTATGGGATGAGTTTTTAAGAGTCTGGCCTATTTCAAGAATTGAGACAATGACAATTGAGGAGTATACTAACGTAGGTTCTAAAGACACCTTCACCTACTGGCTTGAATCAAAACTTGACACCCTAGGATCGATTTGGGGTGGGTCATCATTCAAATTCGGGGTGTTTAATCGCAATGATAAGAAACTGATGGTTAGTGGCAGCGGTCGCTCCTATTCTGATGAGTATGCCTGGTACTCAAAATATGGATCAACACCCGAGGAAGCCTTTGAAAAAGTAAAAAGGCTCATCCTGCAAGTAATAGGACATGTACAATCTTCTCGTCTATCTGAAATAGATTCTATAGATCTTGGTGTTGCGTATAAATGGAAGATTGCCTCATTGTATCAAGATAGAGAGAACCCTTGTATTGCCTTTGTGTTCTCTAAAGATGCACTGCTGGTGAATGTTGAAACCCCATCAAGTTCAGCTTCATACTCAGATTTATACAGCCTGCTGTTAGCAAAAAAAAGGAAGAGGTATCACTGTTTGATTTTTCAAAGGATCTTTGGAATACCTATGCTAAGCAACTACGTTTTTGGAAAATATCACATGGAAAGATAGATTTTACTACTCAAGAGCGGCAAGACTATATACTTGAGAAGAAAATTCTTGTCCACAAAGACACAAAGAAAAATCAAGGGAAAATATTTCAGGAAGAAATTAAAATTGGAGATCTTTTCTATTTGTGTCATGGAAATGATGAAGGGTTGGTTCTTATAGGAAGAGTTACTTCTGATGCACTAGATGAAAAGAACGATGGATGGCTCTTTAGAGAGTATGAACCTATTGTTGAACTTGAAAACCCTGTAGTCTATACCGGCATAAAAAAAGGCTGGACTCCCAACTATAACTCAACGTGTAAAAAAGTCCCTGTTACTGAACTCATGCTTTTAGAACAAGAAATTCTTGCTCCTATATTTGATACTACACTTGAAAAGCTTGCAGCGGAAACCTTTGTAGATGATGAAACCACTGCTCTTGCAGAACCCTCTGTTCAAATAAAAACTCCTTTAGTGCAGGAAAACAGAATCCTATTTGGGCCACCAGGAACTGGAAAAACCTATGCAATGGTGAAAGATTACTTCCCCAACTATACTGAAAAGATTGAATCTATCTCAAAAGAGGAGTACTTGGAGAGCCTTGTTAAAGAATATCCTTGGTGGAAAATTATTGCAGCAATAGTATATGAAATGGGCCCTTGTAACCTAAATTTCTCTATTTTTGTACATAGGAAGATTCTTCCAGCCTCATTAAATTCATATATCACTATCATTAAATGACTTATTAGCCTCTTTACAGGTTGACTCACTCATGTTTTATATGTACAATCTTGTACATACACTATGAAGAAAAATACACTTATTCGGCATAAAAACAAGAAAAGCAACGTCACTTATCTCTACTGGGGGCATTCTGTCTACATTCCGGGCCAGGATTACCCTGAAGTAAAGAAAAAGTGCATTGGAAAGATCGACAGCAAGGGCGAGTTCACGCCCAACAAGACCTTTTTATCATTCACTGCAGAGGAGCAGATGGAGACAGGATTGGTCGATGAGCCCTTCTTTTCCCTGTACACCAGGGGGGATGTCGACACCTATGATTCCAAGATGTTCGGCTTCATCGCCCTGCTCGAGACTGCAGCAAAGGAAAGTGGTGTATGGCAGTCCCTGAAGAAGGTTTTTCCTTCCGACTGGCAGCAACAGCTTTCAATAGCAGAGGCGATGATGAGCTATCCCGACAGGGCACTGTACAGCCCCAAGCACTTCCATGATGTGTGCTGGCATACCATGGTGGATGCACCGACCGAATACAGCATAACCAAGGCCCTCAAGGCTGTGGACCCGGAGTCCACCGAACGGTTTTTCGGTGATTTTGAGAGGAGGACCTCTGCGAAGAGGAAGGAAAAGAACCCTCTTGAGGATATGGTTGTACTTGCCCTGGATACGTCCTCGATATCGACTTTCTCGACAATGCTGGAGGCTGCGAAGTTCGGCAAGAACAAGGAAGATGATCTCATGGCCCAGGTCAACTTGCTGATGATCTGTGATGCCGTCACCGGCATCGCCCTGTACTACCGCTCCCTGCCCGGCGACTCCTCGGACAAGAATGTCCTCGGGGTTACCCTGAAGGAGCTCAAGAGCGCTGAGTTTCGCAAGGGTACCATACTGCTCATGGACAGGGGGTTCTACAGCCTTGCCGTCATAGTGATGCTGCTGAAAAGCGGCTTCCGGTTCATCATGGGGATGCCGCTGAACGCCCCCTTCTATGCAGAGGCCATCTTGGAAGCATATGATGTAATTCTTGACACTGAAAACTTCTACCCGTCCATTGGCATGCATGCCTGGTCAAAGACCATCAGCATAGCTGCCTCCAGAAGGGGACGCGGTCCCAACAGTCATGACCTTGCCCTCTATCTCTTCCATGACTCGCAGAAGCAGGCGGAGGACCAGCAGAGGCTTGCCCGCAAGTTTGCTGCAAAGAAGGAAAATCTTGAAGCAGACAGCAGCCTCTACAAAAAAAACAACTTCTACGGCAAGCACTTTGACCTCGAGTATGATGCTAAGGGCAAGGTTATCGGTGTCACCAACAACCTTGAAGCACAAAGGGACAAGATGAAGGAGTGCGGCTTCTTCGGCTTCCTTGGCCCTGTAGGCCTCTCCTGTGAAAAGGTCCTCGCCCTTGTCAGGAACAGGGACTATGTGGAGAAGGACTACGAGTGCTACAAGACCAGGATGAGAAGGCCCCGGCACAGCCTTGAGGAACATCTCGATGGAAAGATATTCCTTGTCTACCTCACCACCATCCTGGAGATGTGGATCCGCAGGAGAATGGACGAGTACCTCCTCTTTGACAAGTACTCCTTCAATGACGTGAGGGACGAGGTCTTCAATGTAAAATGGAGAAAGCCCAAGGGCAAGACGTTCGACAAGGGCCAGTGGTGCGAGCTGCCCTTGGAGGTGCAGAAACTCTTCTACATATTCGGTGTCATGAAGGCAAAGGACCTGCGTGACGACATACCGAAGTTGGTGGAAAGGGAGTTGCGAAAAAGACGAGCCAAGCATGGACTGCCGGTGACTTGAGACCAGCTTCTCTGTCTATGTACAAAAAACAAGAAATTCAGGCTGTAACTGATATAAAAAAATCCTTTGGCAGAGTTCAACTGAACCGGCAGATGAAGGATTATGCATTAGTTTTGGATTGGTGCGAAATATTCCTATCCTCCCAATGCACAACACCTTTCAAAGGATCAACGCTTGCATTTGCACTCCTCTTTGATATGAATCGTATTTTTGAAGACTATGTTGCGTCATGTTTGCGTCGGGATAATCCTAAAAAGGATATTAGCACCCAAGTCAGTCGCAAGTATCTGATAGAAAGCCCTAGGAAAGAGTTTAAGCTAAAGCCTGATATCATAATAGATGACACCGTGGTTGCAGATACGAAATGGAAAATACTTGATTCCTATCTTCCTCATAACGGCATCAGTCAATCTGACATCTACCAGATGTACGCATATGGGAAGAAATATGAAGTCGAAGAGATCTTGCTGATCTATCCCTATACACCAGCTTTCCCAAAGGTAACGGAGACAACATATACCTTTGAAGAGAATATAACGCTGAAGATTTTGGCATTTGATTGTAAGTCGGGTAAATTTGTAGGATCATAGTGTAACTAATTGGTTAAAAAAAAGCTATAAAGGTACTTGGGACTGATGATGCTAAGAAATTGAGACAAGGTTATCCGATCTGAAAGCTGTTTCAAGTGTGTCTGAATTGGTTGCTGGGCGTTCCCATTCCTACAAAGGTACTAATGAGAGAAAGTTTGGTTTCATGAAATAGTCATATGAATAAATAAAAGGTGTTTTACACATGGTATGTGTAAAACGGGTACCTTGATTCAATTGGGATGTTTGGTCATCCCTTCAGCTCCAAGAAATCTAATAGTACTATGACAATTTGATTTGAAGTTTACGCATCATGTAAAAAAGATCCTCAACTGAAACATCAAAATCAGAAGCAACGTTGGGGATTTTAGGATTTCCACTGGGATCATGTTGACTTAGCTTGTTAGCACGTTTTTCAATTGTAATGATGGTAAATCCAAATACAGCAGCAGTGGCTATGAGCCATGGATCAGCCACTTTAGCAGGAGACCAAGCTCTGAGTGCTTTATCTTTGTAGCAAGGGTTGTCTTGAATGCTCTGGAGAACCTCAGAATATTTACTGAGAATATCCGGTTGCCTATGATCAACATAGTGATCTATTTTTAGATTTTCAAACCAATTAGACAAATCATCTTTGTCTTTTGAAACAAGAATCTCATCTTTGACCACATCAAGAATGACTATTGAACCATCTTCTATCTTTTCTGCCATTTGTGCCCAGAAGTTGGGAGCAAGATCGAAAGGATAGTATTGTTCCTGTGGAGTAATTAGTACATTTGAGTCTATAAGAAACACTTCTCTATCAGACATTAATCCAACATCCTTTCAGCCAGTTTGGTAAATGTTACTCGGTTTGTGTTTGTAAGTCTGAAGGCTTCAGTGTACTGAGTCTTCCCCTCAGAGACACTTTTATACAAGAGATTGAAGAATCTGCGGTCTATGCGAGTCCCCATTGTTGCATAGTAATCGCCTCCTCCAGATGGCTGAGAGGTTTTGTTGTCTATAAAATGTCTGGTAGCCTCTTGAGAAATATGTCTGTATTGGGTGATGTCTATTTTCCTTTCATCCAGTGCCTTGCGAGCAATAACAACAGGGCCACAGCTAAAAAAATAAGCCAATTGCATTATACGCTTGTCCAGAGAAGCTCCATCCCCGCCACTTTCATTCCACTTATCGAGGAAGATGGTATTTGGAACAAGGATTTCTGCAGCTACAGCATTGCTGGTAGTTTCAACGAGGCTGACACTCTTTCCAAAACTATACCTGTCATTGAAAAGGTTATTGACTCCAAGGCAAATATGCACAAATTCGTGAAGCAGGGAAAACAACCTGCCATTAATAGAATCATTTGCATTGATAAATATCAAAGGGGCATACTCATCAATAATGGTAAACGCACGGAATTCATTCACATCCAGAGGCCTGTAAGTATTACTGCGTACAATACCGTTCATCATTACAGTAACCCCAACAGCATTAATTGCAGTTCTCAGTGTTCTGAAAGAGTCTCCAGCATCTTTGGTGTTTTCAAACCAGTTCTCTTGTAAGTCGAGAGTATTGCGGATGTACGCAGAAATAGGATCAATATCTGTTACACCTTTGAGTACGCCAACAACAGAGTTCTTTTCTGCACCTTCCGCCCTGAGATTATTTTTGGTCCAGTCAACAATTCGTTCCATCTCTTCAATGGTATCAACCAAATCTCTGCTAGGATGCTCAAACTCCTGACTCTTGATTGTCCTGTATTCAAGCAATGGTATGTTTTCAGTGGGCGGAGTCTTAAGGAAAAAATACCCTAAAGGAATACGCGTGTCTTTACTGGCCACTTCAATCTGATTGTACGTTGGGGTCTTAGTACCTCTTTGCCATTCTTTAATCATTGGCAAAGTTTTTGGATGAACACTATAGGAAGAGGTTTGGCTAATTACCCAATCGAGAATGTCCTGGGATATGGTATATGTAACTCTCATGCAAACTAACTCCATGTAACGTAGCCAAAAACAGATGTTAAATCTGTTTAAATGATGAAAAGGATAGCAAATCAAATCGTTCTTTTCTTCTTATATTATAGCATACTTCCATGTACTTGAGATAAAAACAAGAGAAGAGACTCTGCTGACTCATGATTCAAAGAGCCCCGAAATCGTCCTCCGAATAGATGTATATACTTCCCATGATTCCCCAACAAGGGGATTTTTCTCAAATTCCATGTTCCAGCCCCTTTCTTTCAATTCTGGGCTATATTTATAAGCAGTTTGACTTACTAGAAAAGTCGAAGCTTTCAGAACAATTGAAGGGGTGTTGATTGTATGAATGAGATATTGGGAAAGAAGAAAATGTCTGAGGAAGATATTAAGTTCAACTATATTACCCCTGCTTTGGTGGATAAAGGGTGGAAAAGTAAGATTACATGTTGTACATATCTCCAAATAATCCTATCGCTATCGTAGAAGCCAAGGACAATAACCATTCATTTCCCTTTGGCTTACAACAAGCAATGACCTATGCAACAACCCTTGATATTCCGTTTGCCTATAGTTCCAATGGTGATGGTTCATGGAACATGATTTCTTGAGAGGTACAGAGAGGCAGCGTGCAATGTCTGAATTCCCAACCCTCGATGGACTTCTTAGTAGATATAAAGAGGGGACAAATCAAGGTGCTGGACTATCTTGGGTTACTCAATGAAGCGCGAGAAAAGTTAGAAGATATTATTGATGTGTTGCATGGTCCTTTGGAAGGGATAAAAAAGAAGCCAAGAACCTATCGGATACGGGCAAGAAAAGATTTTCTTCGTGTCTCAAGGAACCGCAAACCGCAAAAGAAGCTGATAAGGAAGGCAATCAGGCAACAGCTCCAGTATGTAAGGCGTAATCTGGGTCATATAGAGACCCTTGCAGGACAAGTTGGGCTGGATACCCTCAGCAGGAGGATGTACCGCAACCTCCTGGTCATAGCAGAAGTGTGTCGCCAGCAAGAACAGATGTATTGCAAAAAAAGAAATAAAGTTGACCACAGGATTGTCAGTATCAGCCTACCACATATTCGACCAGTCATCAGAGGCAAAGTATCAGCTCCAGTCGAGTTTGGAGCAAAGGCATCAGTCTCAAAGGTAGGTGGCTATGCATTTCTTGAGACGTTGGGATGGGAACCGTACAATGAAGGTACCAAGCTTAATGAGCATATCGAAGAGTATAAGAGAAGGTTTGGGTGTTATCCAGTTTCCATTCATGCCGACAAGATCTATCGGACAAGGGACAACCTCAAGCATTGCTAAGGCCTTGGCATCCGACTCGCAGGCCCTCGGTTAGGAAGGCCTCCAAGGACAAGGAAGTGTACAAGAAGATGCTGCGAGAATCGAGACAAGATGAGATAGATCGAATCTCCATCGAAGGTGTATTCGGGGTTGCGAAACGCAAATACACCCTTGATAGGATAAGAACCTAGCTAGATGGCACCAGTGAGACCACCATAACACTGGTCATCCTGGGGATGAACCTGAGAAAGGTCCTGAAGGGTCTTTTTGTTTTCTTGAAATGGCTGTTCGGTCAAGGGAATATTCGCTTAATCTTGGTAGGAAAATAGGCTGAAACAGGTTCAGCCTGAAAACAGGGGTTGTTCAGCAACCTCTAAATACCAATTTAAGAAACAAGGAAGCCCTTGTCGGACCTCCTTGTTCTACCTAATCATCTAGCTCTAATCTGTTCTTCCTACTTATCCCCCACCTCCGGCACTATGCAGATGAACACAAAATTCTCATCTCCAGCTTGGGATATCTGGTGCAGGATATCAGAAGGGACATAGGCCGTTGAACCTGCCTTAAGAGGGTGGTCCTTGCCATCCATGAACAGCATGCCTTCACCTTCGACAGCATAGATGATGTGTTGCCAAGGATGGGCATGACGGGGAGCAAATCCTCCCTTGCCCAGGGTGAACATCCTCATGACATGGTCCTTCCACCCTTGGTCTGGTCCTACGAGAACCTGCTTGGTAACCTTGTTTGAAGAGGGACTCTCTATCTGCTTTTTCTCAATCTCATCTCGATGTGATACAAACATATTGATTCTCCTATTTGCCTTTCAGCTTTTCCATGACCCAATCAGTTCTCGATCCACTCTCTCCTGAGCTGGGGCAGATGCCCTTTCCCAGAAGCTCATTCACCACAGTCTGAATCAGGGGTTGGGCGATATGCTCGGGGGGCGAATCTACTTCTATTTTCTGTTCGCCATCTTTTTTTTTTATTCTGATCGGCTCTGCATTGGCGAAGACTGAGAAGGAGAGTTCCCCTTTGCTTCCACCGATGACAGTCTCATCTTCATCCTTGTATGAATTGAAGCAGAAGATACCATTTCCCATGATATTGGTAGCATGCATCCAGCTCCCGCTGACAATATCTTCAGCAGCGTAGCTCTTGCTTTGGTTCTCTGAAAAGCCTTGGGCTTCTGTGATTGGGCCGAAAAACCAGTCCAGCAGATCCAAAGCATGTGAACCGACATCCAAAAGGAGTCCACCTCCAGAGATTTCAGGGCTGACTCTCCAGGAACCACCGTCCTTTCGGTCCTCATCTGCTATTCTCTGGTGCATTGAGACCTGTACATACCTAATCTCACCAATGATTCCGCTATCGAGCAAAGCCTTGATCTTCAAAAACTTGGGAAGCGCCCTACGATAGTAGGCACTGAAAAAAGGAACATTTCTCTCTTTGCAAAAGGATACCATCCTTTTGCTCTGTTCGCTGGAGACAGCCAAAGGCTTCTCACAGTACACAGGTTTTCCAGCCCCTGCAGCCTTGAGGGTATACTCCATATGGGAAGAAGGAGGGGTGGCGATGTAGATGGCGTCCACTTCAGGATCGTCGATAAGCTTCTGCGCATCATCATACCAGCGAGGAACCTTGTGTCTTCTTGCATAGTCAGCGGCTTTCTCGTCGTCTCGGCGCATCACTGCAACAAGGGAGGAACCCTCGGCTTTCTGAAGGCCCGGCCCGCTCTTCTTTTCTGTTACATCCCCACATCCAATGATGCCCCAACGGATCGTTTGCATAGGTTCCTCCTTGATCCTTTTTTATCCAGTTCTCTTTCTTTGCTCTTCCTGCTTCTACTTCTTCTCCCAACCAAGCAACTTCGAAAGATTATTGCACTCGCTCAGGATAGAAGCGACAATGCGCTTTTTATCCTCCGGATCAAACCTGAACAGGGGCCAGGAGACGCTCATCGCTGCTATTGCCCTTCCTGTATAATCCTTAATGGGCGCACCTATGCAGAGCGTTCCCATCTCATGCTCCTCATCATCGGAAGCCCACCCTTGGGTCCTGACCTTCTCCAACTCGCTTCGCAGGGATTGCTCATCCCTGATGGTATTGGGGGTGAAAGGCTTGAGAGGCACCTTGCTTAGGTACTGCTGAAGCTCGCGCTCAGTCATATCACTGAGCAGGACTTTCCCTATGGCAGTACAGTAGAGGGGGATGGTCTTTCCCACTCTGCTGTACATGCGGATGGTGAAGGATGACTCCTTCTTCAGGACATAGACTGCGGTCTTGCCTTCGAGGACACCCATATGGACGGTCTCCCCCAGTTCAGTGCAGAGCTTCTGGGCGACAGGGTTGGCCAGACTGATGAAATCAATATGCTCCAACCCATGTGAACCCAAGGAGAACAGCTTCAAGGTCAGACTATACAGATCTGTGGGGTCACGATAGACATACCCGAGACTGACAAGCGTGGAAAGGAATCTGAGTAGGGTAGCCTTGGGCAACTTGGTCTCCTTGGCTAGGTTCTCAAGATTGATATGTTGGTATTGTGAGAGCGTCTCCATAATGGCAATGGTACGCACCACCCCACTTGTCAGCTGTTTGTCTCCCTGCAGTTCAGATCCTTTGTCACCCATCTTCTTATCCTTCAAAGTACGCCTTTGCATTCTCAAACGAGATATTCTTCACGACACTGCCCAGCATATCCTTGTCAGCAGGGATTTCTCCCTCTTCAGCCCAGGTTCCGAGTATGTTGCACAGGATTCTTCTGAAATACTCGTGCCTAGGGTAGGAGAGGAATGATCGGCTGTCAGTGAGCATACCGATAAAGCGTGGCAGAAGCCCGAGGTTTCCCAGGACCTTCATCTGCTCTTCCATACCATCCTTATGGTCTGCAAACCACCAGGCCGAACCCAGCTGTATCTTGCCTGGCATGCCACCCTGGTAGCAACCCATCAGGGTGCCGAGGGTGTAATAATCTTTGGGATTGAGGGTGTACAGGATGGTCTTGGGAACTTCCCCTGTTGCAGAGAGGGCACTGAGGAAAGCGGAAAGCCCCTCTGCGATCTCCTTGTCATGGGATGCATCGAATCCGGTGTCGGGGCCGAGGATTTTGAACATCCGTTCGTTGTTGTCCCTAATGGCTGCAAAGTGCAACTGCATGGCAATGTCACGCTTAGCATAAGCTCTAGCAAGGTGTGAGAGTACAAAGGTCTTGTAGGCTTCTACCTCCACATTGTTCAGTGTAGCTCCGGCAAGTTTCTTGCCAAAGATAGCATTGACTTCGCTTTCGCTCTTGAACACAGAGGGGGCAGTCACCAAAGCATGGTCGGAAGCCTTGCACCCATGTTCGACAAAGAAGTCCAGCCTTGCAATAAGGGCTGACACTACATCGCTCGCATTGGTGATGGCCAGACCTGAGGCTTTGGACAACAGGGAAATATACTCAGCGAAGGTCGCCTTCTCAATCGCAAGGGCCTTGTCCGGACGGTAGGAAGGGAGCACTTTTGCAGGGAAGTCCTGCTGGGAAGCTATATCCTTGTGGAAAATGAGGTCATCGGCAGGGTCGTCAGTGGTACCCACTGCATAGACCTTGAATTGCTTCATGATGCCCTTAACCGAAAGGTTGGCATCTTGGGCGAACCTCCTGTTGGTCTCCTCATAGATTGCCTTTGCACTAGTAGTGTTCAGCGGTTCGTGGATGTCGAAATAGCGTTGCAGTTCCAGGTGTGTCCAGTGATAGAGGGGGTTGCCCAAGGCATTCTCCAATGTGCTGGCCCAAGCGTAGAACTTGTCAAAAGGATCGGCATCCTTACCAGTGATGAGAGTCTCAGGTATCCCATTGGAACGCATGGCCCTCCACTTGTAGTGGTCTCCCCCCAGCCATGCGTCGGTAATGGTGGTAAAGCGCTTGTCGGTTGCAATTTCCTGAGGGATAAGGTGACAGTGGTAGTCAAAGATTGGTTGGTCCTTTGCATACTCATGATAGAGCATCTCAGCTGTCTTTGTTTGCAGGAGGAAGTTCTCACCCATAAATTTTTTCATAGCAGTACTCCTTTCTAGAGGATGACCCCATCCTTGAATAGGGAAATCTCGGCATAGCCGTTTATTTCATTTTTAGTCTGTTGCTCACCCGAGGCAACCTTCTGCATCAGGGTGATGAAGTCCTTGAGCACAACCTCGCTGTCTTCACTCAGCAAACGTCCTGCATCAAAGTCGATCCAATTGCTTTTTTTTGTAGCCAAAGCAGTGTTGGACGCAATCTTAACCGTAGGAACCGGGGCTCCAAGGGGAGTCCCCCGTCCTGTGGTAAACAGGATTATGTGCGCACCGCTCGCAGTCAGAGCCGTAGTCGACACTATATCATTGCCAGGACCAGAAAGCAAATTCAGCCCTCGCTTGGTAACTCTCTGCCCATAATCAAGCACAGCCACAACAGGGGCCTGTCCGCCTTTCTGGATGGCTCCGATGCTCTTGTCCTCCAAGGTGCTGATACCCCCCTCCTTGTTTCCTGGGGAGGGATTCTCATACACGACCTGGTCATGCTTGACGAAGTAGTCCTTGAAGTCGTTGATAAGCCTGACAGTCTCTTCATAGACTTCCTCGGTGACTGAACGGTTCATCAGGATCTGTTCGGCCCCGAACATCTCGGGAACCTCCGTGAGGAGGGACGTACCGCCCATTGCGTTGAACTCATCGCAGAAACGCCCGACCAGGGGGTTTGCCGTGATGCCGCTGAAACCATCAGAACCACCACACTTGAAGCCAATGACCAGCTCCCCCATGGGGACGCTTTCGCGCTTGTCCTTGGAGATGGTCTCTATCAGTTCGGTAAGCAGGGCCTTACCACTCTCCAGCTCATCATCAACCTCCTGGCTGGTGAGAAACTTGATCCTTTTTGGATCAACCTCCCCGACCAATGCCTTGAAGGAGGCAGGAGTGTTGTTTTCACACCCGAGGGAGAGCACCAGGACACCCCCTGCATTGGGGTGGTGCACCAAATCGGAGAGGATCGTCCTGGTTGCCTCATGGTCGGCCCCTAGCTGGGAGCACCCGTAGGGGTGGGACCAGACATGGATGCCGTCATAGTCGTAGGAGGCAAAGGCGCCCTTAGCCCAGCTGCTGAGGGTTTCGGCAACCATGTTCACACACCCTACGGTAGGTACTATCCAAAGCTCGTTGCGAATCCCTATCTGACCATTGGAACGCCTATAGGCCTCGATGGTGGGAACCTTCCCTTCCCATCTCTTTCGCTTCTCTTCAGCCTTTTCCCTATAGGAGGCACTTTCCTCCTTGTCGTACTGGTACTCGACTTTCTCACTGAGCAAGGTAGTGATGTTTGTGGAATGGACATGACTACCCATGTCGATATCCTCTTTTGCTTTGCCAATGGGAAAGCCATATTTGATGATATGTTCATCCTTGCTGATATCCTTGAGGGCAAACTTGTGCCCTGCAGGGATATCACAGGCAAGCTTTACCTTCTTGTCTCCCACCTCGACAACCTCACCAGTGGTAAGTGCTTTGATGGCTACAGCTACGGTATCACTCTCTGCTATTTTCATTGTGGAATATGTCTGCATGCAACTACTCTCCTTAGAGTGCTGAAAGAGCACTCTTCATTCCGTCCTTCCAGATACAGTTCAGGTTCTTCGCTACCTGCTTTTCCAGGTCTGGCAGCAGGGTAAGGTCAGTTCCCCACCAGGAGGTGTCACTGAGCACTGCCTTGGAAATTGTCTCCGCATCCTTATGTTTGTACAACCTTGAGAACTTTTCCAGCACCTCAGGACTGTCCTGGATGAGGTAGGTCTCGGCATTTCTTTTTCCCATTAGTGCTGGTCCTTCATACTCGGTGCCCTCATAGAAGCTGATAAGGGCGGCAAGGGAGAAAACAAGATGCTTGGGAAGCTTTTTGTACGTATCCATGTATCCAAGAAGTGAGGGGAGATCCCGTGTCTTGAACTTGCTTACCGAATTGAGTGAGATGCTCAGCAGCTGATGGGGGTTGAACGGGTTCTCAAACCTTTCAAGCACATCGGATGCGTATGCTTCAAGCATCTGCTGTGAACCGTCCATCGAGGGGATGATCTCTTCAAATATACCTGCATGCATGAAAGGGTATACGAGGTCCTTGTCAGCGATACACTGCTGCACGGTATCGAGGCCAGCCTGGTAGGCGGCTAGGACGGAGAGGGTATGCGCCCCGTTGAGGATGCGAACCTTGCGCGTCCTGTAGAAGCTCATGTCGTCGGTCCAGATGACATTCAGGCCTGCTTTGGCAAATGGCAGTTCGTCCTCGTGGAATTGCTTGTGGCACTCGATGACCCAGAGATGGAAGATTTCAGCAGAGACCAGGAGGTTGTCCTGATACCCAAGCTTATCGCAGATTTGCCCGGCTTCCGCCTTGGGGTAGCCGGGTACGATGCGGTCAACCAGGGAGTTGCAGAAGTCACATGCCTCGTCCAGCCACGTGGTAAATGCCTCTCCAAGCTTCCACTGGGTGGCATACTGCTTGACGATACGCTTCAGGTTGTCCCCGTTCTTGTCTATGAGCTCACAGGGGATGATGATGAGGCCCTTGCTGGTGTCGCCACTGAATACCTGGAAGCGCTTATAGAGGAATGCACACATCTTTCCAGGAAAAGAGGTCTGTGGCTTGTCTTCAAGCTTGTCTCCCTCGTGGTAGGCAATGCCCGCTTCTGTGGTATTGGAGAATACGAACCGTAGCTCTTCGCTGGAAGCGAGCTGCATATAGGCCTTGTAGTCATCTTCATGGTAGGGGTTGAGGCAGGCCTCAACACTGTTGATGGTCCTGCACTGCTCAACGGTCTTCCCATTCTGCACACCCCTGAGGATTGTGGTATAGAGGCCTTCCTGTTCGTTGAGCATATCTCCAAGGCCTCTTTCGAGGGGTTGGACGATTACCACGTTGCCGTTGAAATCTGACTTCTCATTGAGGATATCGATTTTCCAATCTACAAAGGCCCGAAGAAAGTTCCCTTCCCCATATTGGAGGACACGTACGGGTCTCTTTACTGGTTTTTTTACGGTTGTGATCGATTGCATGGCTTACTCCTTAGGGATTGTTGTGGCAGTTGTTTTTTTTGTCCAAATAGGAAATACCCCATAAAAGCACATATGGTCTGCTGGAATACGATTCCAAAGATGACCGGTAGGGCTGTCTGGGCAGGAAAGAACTCAATGGAAAGTATAAGGGCTGCGCTGATGTTTCTCATGGATGAGGCGAAGGTGATGCTTATGTTGTCCTCGTAGGGAATCTTGGCCAGCTTCCCCAGGGTATAGGATATGGGGTAGCCGCTGGCAGCAAGGATGGCACACAGCATTGCTATGGGAAGGTAGGCCCAGGATGCGTCTGCAAGCAGGCGCCCAGAGACTAAGGAGGTGTTGATGACGATGACAAAGAAGAGGGCCAGCTTGGAGAATGGCTTGAGAGCGGGAGCAAGATGGATGGTCACCCCACCTTCGGTGAAGCTGTTCAGCGCAACACCTATCATCGAAGGGATGACGACCATCTTCAACAGGGAGATCATCATCGAGGTGCTGTCGAGTGCGACGTTGCTTTGGGTTAGAAAGCTAATGGTAAAGGGGGTCAGCAGCGGTGCCATGACTGTCGACAGGAGGATCAGGGTCAGCGAAAGGGCCCCGTTCCCCTTGTATATGGCACTCCAGATATAGCCTGAGACTGCAGTGGGTATGGAGAGCAACAGGACATAGCCTGTAACAATGGCAGGGTTAGATCCAAAGAAGAGAGAGGCAAGTGTCCAGGCGATTATCGGCATGATGATATTGGTGCCCAGAAAGAAGACAAGGATGTTCTTGGGTTTCCTGACCACCTGCAAAAAACTTGAGGAACTGATACCCAATGCTCCACTGAAGGTAAGGAAGGCGAACAGCCAAGGCACTGAGGGTTTCAGCTGCGAGACGCGAGAGCCCAAGAATAGTCCGACCAGAACCCCAAGAGGGGTAAGTATCGGCATAAGACGTTCCAGAGCCTTGTTCAGTCTGTTAAGACCTGTCTCGATGGTTTGAAAATGAAACATTGTTCCAATGATATCCTTGAGGGAGTTCACCTGTCAAGCTTAGTGTTATTCTGGGAATTGTATAATACAGGGGTATTAGTGGACAAAAGAGCATGAGAATCCAGTATGTTTCAACAAAAGTAGAGAGAATATCTCTTCTTTTGTTGTAGTTTTTGCCCATATCAAGGTACTTTATGCATAGGCATGGGAAACTCCTTCTGTAATGTGCAGTATTCATACGGAGAAACCTGGGATTATTTCACCGGTAGGTCATTGTCCTAAAAAGATTATTGGCATCACTGGCAAATGGATGATACTGTATCAGGTGAGGAGTTACGCTTGGACAAAGAAGAGATCAAGAGAATAGGCCTCGTCCTTGCATCAATCCATACGGGAGCAGCCAATGCCCTCTGGTCTGATGTTGCCCGGTTTTCCCAAGAGAGTGGAAGCAGTATCCTCTTTGTCTTCCCAGGAGGGAGACTTGAGTGTCTCCAAGATCATGAGCATCTGCGTAACTCGCTCTATCCTTTGGCCAATAGTGGCAATCTTGACGGCCTCATTGTCTGGGGATCATCTTTGGGAGGGTCGGTAAGCATTGAGGAGGTCGAACAACAATATCGAAGGTTTGGGACTCTCCCCTGTGTCACCCTCGGTCTGAAACGTGAAGGGTTTCCCGATATCGCCTTTGATGCCTACTCAGGAGTGATGGGGCTTCTTCAGCACTGCATTACAGTCCATGGGGCCAAACGCATCGCCTTCATCCGGGGTCCTGAGAATCACCTCTCCTCGATGGACCGTTACCGGGCTTATGTCGATACCCTTCAGCAGATGGATTTTGCGTACGACCCCCTTCTGGTGACCGATCCCTTCCCCTGGACTGAAGGGGATAAGGCTGTACAGCAGCTCCTTCTGGATAGGGCCCTTCAACCCGGGGTGGACTTTGATTTCCTTGCCTGTTCAAGTGACATGATGATGTTTGCCGCCGGCAAGAAGCTGGAGGAGCTGGGATACGGCATACCCCAAGACATCAGGATGGTCGGATTCAACGACAGCAGTGAAAGCCATCTTTTGAAGGTGCCTTGCACCACAGTAAAGATGCCTGTCATGCAGATGGCCCTAATGGCATGGAGCATGATAGATCAGATGGTGGAGAAGGAGAGTGATTCATCCCCTGATATCCTCCTGCCTTGCGAGCCGGTCATACGCCAGTCCTGTGGATGTGAATACTCCCTGGGGGGAGCAGACCATGCCAAGATGCTGTTCTCCTCCTCTCAAGCTTATATCGCTTATCTTTCTGATACCTTTTCCCTGGATCAGAGAACATCGAAGGTGGTGGCCGAACTCTTTGACGTATGCACAGGCCTGTCCGAACATTCGGATGAAAAGACTGTCGCATACATCCTATCCAAGCTTGGGAATCTGGTATATGCCTTCCTTGACAAGGGAGGGGACCCCAGCCAACTCAGTGAAGCCTTGCACTGGTACACACTCTTCTATGCAAACAAACCTTTCTCGCAGAAGATGGGGTCTGCCATCAGAGATCTCTTCTTGCGTCAGCTATCCTTGGTATCGCATGAACATGCCTATGCCCTTTCGATGCAGACCAAACGGCTAAATTCGTTAAAATGTGATCTTCTGGGAGTGCGTACCCTCGGCTCCCACCCCCAACTCCTCCAAATGCACCTTCCCCCCTTGGGCATCGGGGGGTGTCTGATAGTACTCAATGAAGATGAGGAGATGAGTCGGTTTGTCGGGGGGTTTGAGGACGGGCAGCTCTATGAGAAGGAGATCCTTTTCAACAAGATGCTCTTGCTTCCTGCCTCGATCAACGAGAATCTCAAAACAGGTGTCTATGTGGTAGAACCGCTGTTTATGGAAAACCAGCCGCTTGGATATCTGATCATTCAGACAACGCTGTTCGAAGGAAGCCTTATGGAAGAGTTACGAACTGCCCTGAGCAGCTCGATACAGGCTTCCTTTCTTCTTGATGAGGCAAACAGGGCGAAGGAACTTGCAGAACGTGCCCAACGATCGCGAACTGAGTTCTTTGCCAATGTAAGTGAAGGGCTGCGTAATCCCCTTGAGGAGATACAGGCACAGGTGGAGGCTCTCCAAGGGGAACAGTATGCTGGTTTGAAAAGCGCGATAGGTGAGGAGGTTTTCCAGGCAACCCACCTGTTGGACCTCTCTCTCAGCGAGACCGGAGAGCTGGAGCTCGATCGTCTGGTACTTACCCCCACAACCCTTGTCGAAGAGTTCGTATTCCAGCGTGGTATTGCCTATGCAGGCCCTGGTAGCTTGCCGGCCGTCATTGTCGATAGCTTTCGTCTGAGGCAGGTCTTCACCATCCTTGCCAACCACATGCAAAAGGAGGGAGCCCCAGTCAGCCTCAGCTCCTCTATCCTTACAGAAGGGCTGGTTTTCTCCTTCACATCCTCCTCCACTGGTTGGCAGGCATCACTGAGCAAGCAGGATCCTGGCATCAGCTTGGCAGAGAGCATCATACTGCTTCATGGTGGGTTGTTCTGGTTCCAACAGAATGCTGTCTCTTTCAGACTTCCCTGGCCCACACTCTCCATGGAGAGCCCCACTTCCTGTTCCCTGCCTTTCGCCTACATCGCCGATGAGCAGGAGTTTGACATCCCTTCAGAGTTCTCCTTCATACAGGATGTGACCCTCCTGTCTGCTTCCGCCCTATTGCAGAAAAATGAAACCCTCTCCAAGTTTGGAGGAATACTGTGGGATGCCCGCAGGAAGAACCCTGCCCTGATGTTGCTGTTGCATCAGATGGTGCATGCCAAGAAGACAAGCCCTCTCTCTTTCGTCTGCCTAGGTTGTCCTAGCGGAGCCCCATCACTGAAAGACGCACTCAACTTTGCAAGCGAGGAGCTTATGGTCATCTCAATCGGACAGATGCCAACGGAGATTGCCTCCCTCCTCTCACCCACAGAGGGTTTGTCCCTGCAAACGGAAGAGGAGTTCTGGCGCCTGGAAGGGGAGAGGGAGCCCTCGCTGTTTGTGACCGACACACTCTCCATCGAATTTTTTAGGGAGATACGTAAGGGAAAAACCGGCTCTTCCGCGCCCATTGTGCTTATCAGGGACTCCTACACCTCAGCCGAGGCTGATGATCTCAGCCTTCTGCCCAACCTGCTGATGGTACACTCCTCAGTTGTAGCGAGCAGTGAGTTTCTTTCCCGACTGATCGCCTTGGGAGGAGGGGATGATCTTCTTCCCCCTTTGACTTCCTCTCTGGTAAAGAGAGCCCTCGTCTATATTGGAGATCATGCTACAAAACAGTTCTCCCGCTGGCAACTTGCCGAGGCGGTACATGTAAGCGAAGACTATCTGACCCGTATTTTCCGAAAGGAGATAGGACTCTCCCCTTGGGATTATCTGAACCGGCATCGTGTCCATCTTGCAACCGGGTTGCTCAGGCAGACTACACTCACCATCAATGAGATAGCAAGTAGGACGGGATTCCAGGATCAGGCCTACTTTTGCAGGGTCTTCAAGAAGATCAAGGGATTTCCCCCCGGGAAAGTGCGAACCGGCGAATAACGAATGACTGAAAAGTACAAGAGTCTCCCTGCATTGTTTCCCGAGCCTGACATATGCTTTAGAAGCGAGGAGCAATGCTTGTATGTCACAATTACCTGTCAAAAAACGAAGATCACAGCTAGCAAGGGATATAAGGCGACATAGGTCGGTCTATCTTCTTCTGCTCTTTCCCTTGGCCTATTATATCATCTTCAAGTACATCCCCATTTTCAATGGACAGATTGCCTTTAAGGAATATATGGCCCTCGATGGTGTGCTCGGCAGCAAATGGGTCGGACTGAAGCACTTCAAGACCTTTACCGGTTCCTACTATTTTATTGAACTCTTGCGCAACACCCTGATGTACAGTGTCGGAAAGCTTCTCTTCAGCCTCCCCTTGGCCATCATCCTCTCCATAACGATCTATGAGTGCAACAAGCCCGCCTTGCGGAAAATGGTTCAGACACTTGCGTACCTTCCACACTTTCTCTCATGGGTAATCATGTATGGAATCCTGCTCGCCCTTCTTGCTCCTGGCGATGGTATAATCAATGACATCATCAAGCTCTTCGGGGGGAAACCCATTGATTTCCTAACCAATACCAGCGCATTTCCCTGGATTGTCATCTTCAGTGACGCTTGGAAGGAGATGGGTTGGAGTGCCATCATCTTTATAGCCGCCCTGATGGGTATCGACCCCTCTCTCTTTGAAGCGGCTCTTGTGGAAGGGGCCTCCTCCTGGCAAAGGGTGCGTTACATCACCCTGCCATCGATCCGACCTGTCATCATTATCGTCGTCTTGCTCCGTCTGGGAACCATCCTTGATGCTGGCTTCAACCAGATCTTCATGCTTTACTCAACCCCCGTCCTCTCTGTTGCGGACATCATCGATACTTGGGTCTATCGTCAGGGCCTGTTGGAGTTCCAGTTCGGCCTTGCTACTGCGGTAGGCCTGTTCAAGGGCTTTATCGGAATGTTCCTTATCCTGGGCTCGAACCGTCTTGTTAGGCGATTCGGCGGAAACTCACTATTTTAGGAGTCGGTATATGCCATTGAACCAACAAAAAAAACAAAGCCGGTACCGAAGAGTGGGAAACACCTCCGTTGCTATCAGGCCTAGCAAGTCCGATCATGTGTTCAACCTTGTGGTCGATCTCTTCCTTCTGGTTCTGCTCATCATAATAGCAGTTCCCCTATGGAGCACCATCACGCTTTCTTTCAGGCCGAATGACTATATCGGAAACAATCTGCAGGGGATGTTCCTTGTCCCTTGGGAATGGTCAGACGCTGCCTACAAAGCACTGTTGGGCAACCAAGGCTTTATTTTGGCTTTTAAGAACAGTTTCCTTATCCTAATAGGAGGAGTCTCCTCTGCCCTGGCCCTGACCATCCCCCTTGCCTATGTACTCTCCATCCCGACTTTGCCAGGGAGGAAATACCTCAACTTTTTGATCGTAGTCCCCTATGTCTTCAACGTGGGCATGATCCCCTCCTATCTCCTGGTGACCAACATAGGGCTCATAGACCACCTCGCTGCCATTTTCCTTCCCGCTGCCATTAGCACCTACAACTGCCTGATCATGCGATCCTTCTTTGAAGGGTTGCCCAATGAGCTGAAGGAGTCGGCACGGATCGACGGTGCCAGTGAGATACAGGTGCTCGTCAGGATTATCCTGCCCCTTTCCAAGGCTATCATCATGACCATTGGCCTGTTCTATGGGGTATCATTCTGGAATGACTTCTTCCATGCGATGCTCTATCTGAACAGCAACCAACTGCAGCCCCTTCCCATCCTGCTGCGTAACATCCTGATGGCCAGTGGCATGAACGAATATGTGGAGGTAAGTGCATTCGGGGATGCCCCCATTGCCGCCATCAAGGCAGCTTCGGTATTCATGAGTGCCATACCGATGATTATTGCCTATCCGTTCATCCAGAAATATTTCACGAAGGGTACATTGCTTGGTAGTGTGAAGGGCTGACCTTCGCTGCAGGCTTGATCATAGAACCGTACGTCTAAACACTTCATGTAAGGAGGATTTGTCATGAAGAAACATTACACACGTAGCATGATGGCCCTTGTTGTCCTGCTGCTTTCGCTCTCCTTGTTTGCTCAAGGTACTAAGGAGCCTACGGGCCCTACGACCATCGAACTCTGGTACGGGGCCGCCGTCACCGAAGCTGGGCCACCACCATCCGACTGGGTTGGCTTTGACATCATCAGGGAGAAGCTGGACATTGATCTGAAGCTGACCGCCCTTCCTTCTAATGAGAGCGATCAGGATGTGAAGATTCAGGCCGCCGCAGCTGCAAACAATCTTCCTGATCTCTTTATGGTTAGGCGTGATGTTTTGGCCCGTCTTGTCCCACAGGGTCTGATAGCTGCTGTCGATGATCTCTATGCCAAGATGCCCGTCAGGACAGCTGCCCACTATGATGAGGTAAGCAAAAGTCATGCCCGCATCGGTGGCAAGACCTATGGGCTCGCCGATCCCGGCTCCATCATGAAGAACGAGGGTTTGCTTATCCGCAAGGACTGGCTTGACAACCTTGGCCTGACGATTCCCAAGACAATCGATGAGCTGTTGGAAGTGATGCGCGCATTCACTTTCGAAGATCCCGACGGCAACGGCCGCAATGATACCTGGGGCTATGGAGCATTTCAGGAGATCAACAACTATGAAGCATGGCCCGGAAGACGTCTGGAACCCCTGTTCGGAGCCTTCGGTGTTGAGGGTACCTGGAATATGGAAGAGGCCAATGCAGGTCTGAACGTCATGAAACCTGAATTCTATGATGCCATGGTATTCCTAAAAGGAATAGTTGACGGAGGCATCATCGACCCCAACTGGCTCTCCTACAAGAAAGATGACTTCAGGGCAGCTTGGAAGCAGGGAAGGTTTGGCATTATGCGCGAGCAGAACGCCGCTTTTGCCGCACAGTCAAACTATGCACCGTTTGACAAGAACTTCCCCGAGGGGAATTGGGCCATCATCGATCCTCCCAAGGGACCGGAGGGCAAGGCCTCTATCGGGCCCTATACGGCAAACTTCCGCATCTATGCCATCAGTGCAAAGGCTGCCAAGGAAGGCAAGACTGACAAGATCGCAGCACTGTTGGAGTGGATGGCATCTGATGAGGGGTACTATCTCCTTGGTTGGGGCGTTGAGGGTGTCAACTACACCAAGGATGCGAATGGCATCCCTGTTGCAGCCAATCTTCCCAATGCTGACCTTGCCTTCTCCGCCCCTGGTGGACAGACGGTCACTCAGTTGAGGAATATGGTGTTCTACAACGGTGATATCGAGCTTTATGCCCGCTATCCCAAGTACACCACCGATGTGAGCAAGAAGGAGATGTCGGCCTTGGCAGTACTTCGAGAGATGCAGACCAAAGATTGGACAGCCCAGGTCGGATCGGATACCTTGCCTATTCCCAATGCAGACCTCAAGCGTTTCTACGAACAGGGTCTGAGTGAGTTCATCACTGGTAAGAGGGCTCTGACTCATGAAAACTGGTCAAAGTGGCTTGATGAGTTCAAGCGCCTTGGCGGACAGGATTGGAACGACAAGGGTGTTGCCTTTGCTCGGGAGAACAACCTGCTCACCAAGTAACGTAGAACAGTGGCATGTGGCCAGCCGAATGGCTGGCCACTTCTAAATCTGAACTGAAGTACAGTAAGGAACTATAATGAATTCTGCTGAATATCTCTCCCTTGCCATGGCTCGGAGTGTGAAAGGGCGTTATACCAAAGGTATGATGCGTTGGCACTACGAGCACGGCTTGGTGATACAGGCCTGTCTTGCAGTGGGACAGCACTATCAGATGGAGGAATTCTCCACCTGGGCCTATGGCATGTATGACCCTCTCATAGCTCAGGATGGGGCTATCGCAACCTATCGTCAGGGTGAGTACAACCTCGATCAGATCAATGCAGGGCGGAACCTGTTCACGCTGTATGAGAAAACTGGGGAAGAGCGGTTTCTGTTAGCTGCAAACAGGCTGAAGGAGCAGTTGGATCATCATCCCAGGACTTTAAGCGGGGTGTTCTGGCATAAGGAGATCTATCCTTGGCAAATCTGGCTCGACGGGCTATATATGCAAGGACCCTTCAATGCGCAGTTTGCCAAACAGTTTGGCAAGAGTGAAGACCTTGATGACCTGATCCTGCAGGTCCAAACCGTATACCAATTGCTCAGCGATCCTGTTACAGGATTGCTCTACCATGCCTATGACGAATCCAAGGGTATGCGATGGTCAGATCCAAAGACCGGGCTCTCACCCCATTTCTGGGGACGTGCGGTAGGGTGGTTCTGCATGGCATTGGTGGATATCTACGAAATACTCGATCAAGGCCATCCCCACAGGAAGGTTCTGGGTAGTATTCTCAGCAGGGTATTGGATGCTGTCTTGTCGTTTCAGGACAGCTCAGGATTGTGGTATCAGGTATTGGACAAGGGAGGCGAACAGGGCAATTACCTGGAGTCTTCCTGTTCAAGCATGTTCGCAACGGTCCTTTTCAAGGCTGTCAGGTTTGGTATCGCCACAGAAATCAGAGAAACGGAGCGCTATCTCATTCAGGCAAGAAAAGCCTTGGATGGACTGGACAAGATGTTCCTTCGTCAGGATGAGCAAGGTCAGTTACACCTAGGCGGGATCTGTACTGTTGCAGGTCTTGGGGGTAACCCCTACCGCGACGGCTCGTTTGCCTACTACATTTCAGAGGCGGTAGCTGAAGATGATTTCAAGGGTGTAGGTCCCTGTATCCTTGCCCTCCTTGAGGCTGAGCGGGCCTGAGGGTTAAGCACCAACATAGTGTACGGCAGGATTTTCTGGCCAGAATATCCTGCCGTTTTTCTTTTTTTTGGGAACCAGATGACATTTCCTTCCTCCATATCCCATATCTGTTGAAGCCTTTTGCCTAGGTATTTCAGATAGTGGAGTGTAATTGGCTGTAGTGAGGGGAAATACCAATTGAGTCATGCTTCATATACGCAATTTTCTTTGTTTGACAACAGCAGGAGGGGATTGTAGAATGGGGGAGTAACGACTCTTTGTATCACGCTCGAAAATAGGAGAAACTGTAATGAAGAAACTAACTGTTGTTGTATGTATTTTTCTGATGCTCGGTTCCATGGCATTTGCCCAAGGATCAGGTGAGGCCGCAGGAAAAAGCAATCTTCGCGTAGGAATGGTAACTGATGCAGGTACTATTGATGACAAGTCCTTCAACCAGGGAACCTGGGAAGGTATCAAACGTGCAGGTGCTGACTATGGTTTGGACATCAAATATCTGAAACCCTCCGGTACAACCGAAGCCGATTATCTGAAAGAGATCGGTAACCTTGTAGATGCTGGGTATAATATGATCATTTGTCCCGGATTCAAATTTGAGACCACTCTTTTTGAAGCACAGGACAAGTACCCCAAAGTAAAGTTCGTCATCCTTGACGGTGAGCCCCACAGTGCTGACTACTCAACTTTCCGCATCGAGGACAACGTAGTTGGTGTCTATTGGGCAGAACATGAATCCGGTTTCCTTGCCGGGTATGCAGCAGCTCTTCAGATGAAGGACGCTGAGTTTGGTTTCGTTGGTGGTATGGAGATTCCCGCTGTACAGAAGTTCAACTGGGGCTTCCAGCAGGGAGTAAAATATGCCAACAAGAACCATGGAACCAATATTGTCATGAAACAGGAAAACAACCTCTACCAGGGTACGTTTGACAATATCAGTGCAGGGCAGCAGATTGCAGCATCCATGTATGACAAGGGTGTGAAGGTCATCTTCGCAGCAGCTGGTGGTGTTGGCGTTGGTGTCATCAACGAAGCCAAGAACCGTGTGGCCAATGGCCAGGATGTCTGGGTCATCGGTGTTGATGTCGACCAGTATCCTGAGGGTTTGATGAGTTCCGGTGGAAAGTCCATCATCCTCACCTCCGCCATGAAGTACCTCGACCGCGCTTCCTATGATATGATCAAGGCTGAGCTCAACGGTGAGTTCCCTGGTGGTGAGATCCTTCATCTCGATGCTACCAACGATGGCGTTGGAATCCCTGTAGAGAATCCAAACCTCTCAAAGAGCGTCACAGACGAAGTTGCCAAGATTTATGCCAAGCTTAAGAGTGGTGAGGTAAAAGTCGCCGCTTCAAAGGAAGGCCTTTTCAAATAAGGTCTGTTCCAGTCCTCATTGCAAGGGTCACCGCACAAAGGTGGCCCTTGTGTGCTATTATAGTCCCATCCTACATTACACGCGCTGCGTGTCCTCATAGGGAGTCCACCAATGAGTCATGTTATTGAAATGCTAAACATCCGAAAGGAGTTCCCCGGTATCGTAGCTAACGACGATATCACCTTGCAGGTAGAACAAGGGGAGATCCATGCTATCCTCGGCGAGAATGGCGCCGGCAAATCTACCTTGATGAGCATCCTTTTCGGTTTGTATCATCCCGATAAGGGGCAGATTAAGGTTAGGGGTAAGGAAGTTTCCATTAATAGCCCCAATGATGCCAATGACCTTGGCATCGGAATGGTTCACCAGCACTTCCAGCTGGTACACAACTATACAGTTACAGAGAATATCATCCTCGGCAAGGAAGGGAAATTTTTCCTTGACCGCAAGTCAGCATCGAAAACCATCAAGGCCCTCTCCGAAAAATATGGGCTGAACATCGATCCTGATATGGTAATCGAGGATATTACCGTCGGCATGCAACAGCGCGTTGAGATACTCAAGATGCTCTACCGCGATGCCGAGATACTCATACTAGACGAACCTACTGCAGTTCTTACCCCTCAGGAGATTGAAGATCTGATGCAGATCATGCGCAATCTGGTCGCTGAAGGAAAGTCGGTCATCCTCATTACCCATAAGCTCAATGAGATCAAGGCTGTGGCCGACCGGTGTACCGTTATCCGACGAGGTAAGCTCATCGGCGTGGTAGATGTGAAAAAGACCTCACAAAAGGAGATGGCCTCCATGATGGTCGGCCGTCCTGTAAACTTTAAGGTTGACAAGAAACCCGCCCAGGTGGGAAGGGTCATCCTTGAACTATATGACCTGAAGGTCATGAACAACAAGAAGATGCTAGGAGTGAAGGGTGTCAACCTTTCGGTCAAGAGTGGGGAGATAGTCGGCATAGCGGGGGTCGATGGCAACGGTCAGACAGAACTGATCGAGGCAATAACCGGTCTCCGTCCTGTAGAGGGTGGTACCATTGTCCTCGATGGCAATGACATCACCAACGCTCCCGTACGAAAGCGCAACGAGGTAGGGTTGGGACACATTCCTGAAGACAGGCAGAAGCGGGGTCTTGTCATGGAGAGCTCGCTGTTCAACAACATCGCCATAAAAGAGTTCTACCATCCTCCTTTCAGCAAGCGGGGGATCCTCGATGCTGAGTATGTACAGCAATATGCCCAGGATGTGGTGACCAAGTTTGATGTGCGTAGCGGTGAGGGGATATTTTCCCTTGCCGGAAAGCTGTCTGGAGGCAACCAGCAGAAGCTCATAGTAGGACGCGAGGTTGTCTCGGATCCGGAGCTGCTCATTGCAGTACAACCGACCCGAGGTCTGGATGTCGGGGCCATCGAATATATCCATTCGCAGCTCATCGCACACCGCGACAAAGGCCATGCGGTATTGCTGGTCTCCTTTGAACTGGATGAGATTTTCAATCTTTCCGACCGGATAGCTGTCATGTACTCAGGCGAGATCATCGATGTGGTGAAGACCGAAGATGCCGATGAACAGTCAGTCGGTCTGATGATGGCAGGCGTCAAGCAAAAGGAAGGTGCACGATGAGTGATTTAGAGAACAAAGAGATGAGAAGCAATGCCTTCCTGATTGCTGTCAGTGCGGTCCTGCTTGGGCTCTTGGCGGGTGCAATACTGATGGCCGCCATTGGAAGCAACCCCTTCACAGGGTTTTGGTATCTGTTCCGTGGGGGTTTGATGAACATCGAGCGTATCGGCAATACGCTGGCTACGGCAACAAACCTCATGTTGGTAGGTCTCTCTGTTGCCTTTGCCTTCAGGACCGGTCTGTTTAATATCGGAGCCTCAGGACAAATGCTGGCCGGTGGGTTGTGTGCCACCTTGGTAGCACACCATATCTTCCTTCCTCGTCCTCTCTATCTGGCAGTCCTCATCCTCTCAGCATTCCTCGGAGGAGCCGTCTGGGGTATCATCCCAGGATTTCTGAAGGCAAAATTCAATGTCCATGAGGTTGTCGCAACCATCATGATGAACTGGATAGCATATTGGTCTGTCTATTACTTTGTCCCTGCCTATCTGAAGGGGCCTTCGCTTGAGACTGAGTCTGCAAGCATAGCAATTGAACAGACTTTGCGTGCCCCTTGGCTTACCAGTGTATTCAAGGGTTCCTATATGAATCTGGGGTTCTTTGTAGCAATAGCCTCTGTGATCATCATCAAGTTCATTCTGGACAAGACCACCCTGGGCTTTGAACTGAAGGCTGTAGGGTCGAACAGGGATTGTGCGGAGTATGCAGGTATCAAAGTCAATAAGAATGTGATCCTCTCCATGATGATCGCAGGAGGACTTGCAGGACTTGCCGGTCTTACATTCTACACCGGGTATTCGCGCAACATGCAGATCGGGGTGCTCCCTTCCCAGGGCTTTGATGGGATTGCAGTAGCCCTGCTCGGGGCAAGCAATCCTTTGGGGGTATTCTTCAGCTCGCTTTTCTTTGGTATCCTGCAGTCGGGCAAAGGCTTCATGAATGCCATGACCAGTGTCCCTCCTGAGATCGCCGATACCATCATTGCTGTCATTATCTACTTCACTGCAACCAGTGTACTGTTCAAACGTATCTGGGAGGCACTGTTCAAAAGGCTCTCAATAGACAAGAGAGAGAAACGTGAACAAGCTGTTTCTGATGCAAAGAAAACCAAGGAGGTGAAATAATATGTGGGTAACCCTTACACAGATATTTCCGTATGCAATAGCCTATACCATACCTATGCTGGTCACCTCCCTGGGAGGGCTGTACAGCGAACGAAGCGGTGTCACAAACATAGGCCTGGAAGGCCTCATGCTTGTCGGATACTTTGCTTCGGCCATCACCATCAAGCTGACAGAGGCTACCCTTGGTATCAACGCATTGCCGGTAGGGTTGCTTGTTGGCGTACTTGCCGGGGCAATCTTTTCCCTGCTGCATGCATTCGCCTCCATCAACCTACGGGCAGACCAGATTATCAGTGGTACTGCCATCAACATGTTGGCCGCCGCACTTACTGTCTATCTTGCCCGTACCATCTCTGGAAGCGGAAACGTGCGCATCTTCATGGGAATCGTTCGTACGAACGTCCCGTTCCTTGTGAAGATACCTATTCTCGGACCCCTTTTCTTCAGCCAGACCTACTGGACAACCTGGCTGTGCCTGCTTATCTGGGCCCTTTCTTGGGTGTTGCTCTACAAGACTTCCTTCGGTTTGCGCCTCAGAGCTTGTGGTGAGCATCCCTCAGCGGTTGCCTCTGCAGGTGTCAATGTGCACTTTATGCGGTACTTTGGGGTTGTCATGAGCGGAGCTCTTGCCGGTCTTGGTGGGGCGGTCATCCTGATCACCTATTCAGGTGAGTTCAACGGTACTGTTGCAGGACTTGGATTTCTCGCTCTTGCTGCTTTGATATTCGGGCAGTGGAAGCCTCTTGGTATCCTTGGTGCGACCTTCTTCTTTGGAATCGCCACCACCATTGCCAATGTGTCGCAGGTCATCCCTTCCTTGAATGTGATACCTCCGGTAATCTTCAAGGTCTTCCCGTATATTGCAACTTTGCTTGCCTTGGTGGCCTTCTCGAAGAAGTCGGCAGCACCGAAGGCCGTGGGAGATCCTTTCTAAAACGGGTTTGCTTGTAATGTTTTGAAAAATGAATCAATGGAGGATATATGGAAAATCTGAATGAGAAGATGCAGGAAGCGGCGATGTTCATTACCTCGCGAATTGGAGACGAGCCGGTGCATATCGGTATGGTTTTGGGTAGTGGTCTGGGGGATCTTGCCGAACAGCTGGAGGATCGAATCTACATCTCCTATAAGGATATTCCGTTTTTTCCTGTCTCCACCGTCTTCGGACATAAGGGACGCTTGGTTGTAGGGGTCTTGGAAGGCAAGCGTGTGATGTGTATGCAGGGGCGTTTCCACTACTATGAAGGGTATGGGATGGACCAGGTGGTGTTCCCCATCCAGGTGATGCACGCCTTGGGTATCAGCAACCTGCTGGTCACCAATGCAGCCGGTGGGGTGAACACTTCCTACAAGCCTGGCGACCTCATGTTGATAACAGACCATATCAAGCTAATAGCGGACAGCCCTATGCATGGTCCCAACAATGACAAGTTGGGTTCTCGCTTCTTTGATATGACCAATACGTATGACAAGGCTTTGATGGCCATTGCCCGACAAGAAGCCGCTTCCTTGGATCTTAGTTTGCAGGAAGGGGTCTATATGTTCTTTGCGGGGCCCTCCTATGAGACCCCTGCAGAGGTACGGGCCGCCCGCATCCTCGGAGCAGACGCTGTGGGCATGTCCACAGCACCTGAAGCCATTGCGGCGAGCCATATGCGCATGAAGGTGTTGGGCATCAGCTGTATCACCAACATGGCAGCAGGTATTCTGGACCAACCTCTTAACCATGAAGAGGTGATGGAGACAAGTGAAAAGGTCAAGGAGAGCTTTGCTCTGCTGATACGTGGGGTGACCCGCTCATGGCCACTGTGAATGAGGAAGCCCGCGCTTTGATCAGCAAGCTCGGGCTTGTACCTCTTGAAGGGGAAGGGGGATACTATCGCAAGTACTATACCCATAGAAGTGGCTCTACCATCCTGGGAGGGACTATCTACTACCTGATGACGGAGGAGAGCTTCTCCAGTCTGCATTGGTTGCCGACCGAAGAGCTCTGGTATTTTTTACAAGGCTCGCCGGTAGAACAGCTTGTGCTCTATCCTGATGGAAGGCACTCCCTTTCGCTGCTCGGGCCTGTAGGGGAGGGCATCGCCCCTCTGTCTGTCGTTCCTGGCGGATGTTATCAGGGAACCAAACTGATCGAGGGAGGGTATGCCCTCTGTGCCACTACCATGTGTCCCCCCTATGACCAGAGTCGCTACAAACAAGGGACTATCTCCCTGATGCAGGACTATCCCTCCTGCAAGCGACTAGTTGATTTCCTACGAGAGGAGGATCGATGAGAACAGTCCTGGTGACCGGGGGCACAAGCAATTTGGGGGCTGCAATTTGCCGGTCCTTCATACGCGAGGGAGACTTTGTCATCGCTACCTATGCCCATAACAGGGAGGGTGCAGAGAACTTGAAACAGGAACTTGGCGATAATCTGGCTATTATGAAACTTGATTTGCTTGAACAGGAGAGTGTTCTGGATCTGTTTTCTCAGATACACAAGCTTGATGTACTGGTGAACAACAGTGGCCTGTTTACCCTTTCCGACCAGGCTAGTCTTGCACCGGATGAATGGGATCGAGTCTTTGATACCAATGTGAAAGGGCTTTTCTTAGTTACCAAAGCTGCCCTTCCCCTTCTCCAGGTCTCCCAGGATGCTTCTATCATAAACATAGCCTCCATCAACGCCATACACCCTGGCTTTGGGCAGACAGCCCACTATGATTCATCCAAAGGTGCTGTAGTTGCGTACACCAAAAGCCTCGCCCCTGAAGTGGCTCCCATCAGGGTCAATGCAGTTGCCCCCGGCTTGCTTGATGCTCCCTATCTCTCTGATCCGGATAATCCTGTACGTACCAAGTTTGAGAGCCGTGCTCCTCTCAAGCGGATGGTAAAGGTGGAGGAAGTTGCCTCCTGTGTCAAGTTTCTCTCTGGAGCAAAGGCGATGACCGGTCAGGTCCTCGTAGTCGACTGTGGATACCTGGTAGGATAGCGATGAAAATACTCTGCATTTCCGATGAGACAGATCCCCTTATCTACTCCAAGAACATAGCATCGCGCTATGGTGATGTTGACTTAGTGTTGGCTGCCGGAGACCTTCCCCTCAAGTACTATGAGTTCATTATCTCTTCACTGAACAAGCCTCTCTACTTTGTGTTCGGAAACCATAACCTGGAATATCTGCACCAGTTCTCCTCCTCTTCCTCCGTTGTGCAGTATGGCTATACGGATACCAAGGGGGACATGCAGCTGCTCCCTGCCTTCGGAGGGGATTTTGTCGATGGGAAAGTTGTCTATGACAAGCGCAACAAGCTCATCATAGCAGGCCTTGGTGGGGCTATGCGATATAACAAGGGCAAGCACCAGTTCACTGAGAGGGAGATGTTTTTCCGCGTACTCAGGATGGTACCCCACTTGGTGTTCAACCGACTATTCAGAGGAAGGTACCTGGATATCCTCCTTACCCATGCAGCCCCCCTTGGTCTGGGAGATGAATCCGACCGTTGCCACCAGGGATTCGCCACCTATCTGACCTTTATGGAGTGGTTCAAGCCAAAATATCTCCTGCATGGACATATCCACTTGCATGACTTGAATGCAAACAGGCATACTGTGTTCAAGAAAACAAAGATTATCAATGTCTTTCAGAACTATATGTTGGAAGACCCTTCACTGGGAAAGGATAGAGACAGTGGCAATTGATATGTCCAATCAGGCAAGAGAGGATTTTGAGAAGGCGCGTACACGTGGAAGGATGCAATCCCTGCTAAGTGGGCTTGCTTGGAAGAATACGGATCTGCTTTCCCTCTATGCTGTCACCGAACTGATAAAACCAAAGAACGAGACATACCTGGGGATGAATACCATCCCTGTGGATAAGATCATAGGAAGCGAAGGCAGGTACCAGGACTTTACCCTGGCCTTCTACCCCAAAAAAGAGATGTTGCGCTCCCGCTGGCAGAGTATCGACAGGGCGGCAAAGGAGTATGTGATCCTGCCGCCAATATCAGTATATAAGGTGGGGGACTGGTATTTCGTCCGTGACGGAAACCATCGTGTGTCGGTGGCAAAGACCCAGGGCATTGAGTTCATCGATGCTGAGGTGGTCGGCCTCGATACTGAGATACCCCTTGAAGCCGGACTGACAATGAAGCAGCTGGCCAAGCGGGTTGTCGAGTATGAGCGAGAGCGCTTCATCGCCCAGTATACCCCGACATTCCTTCCGATGGATCAGATTCAGTTCACTTCCCCAGGATCCTATCCCGAGATGGTGAACCATATCCTTGTACATAAATATTATATCAACGAGGGCAAGGCTGAGGAGCTTAGCTTTGAGACAGCCGCCCGTTCGTGGTACCGTACTGTCTACTCCCCCATCATAGATGAGGTGCGCAGATCAAAGCTGCTCTACTCGTTCCCAGGAAATACCGAAGGGGATCTGTATATGTGGATAGTGCGGCACTGGGATAATCTCAAGCATATGAGCGGCAGTCACGAGGTCTCCATCGAGAGCGCTGCCAGTGACTATAAGACGCGCTACGGCAAGGGAAGGCTCAAGCGTTGGCTCTACAGGATTAGGGAGTTCTTCTCCAAGGATTCTGATGCGAACAAAGAGTATAAGCCTTAATACACTGAAAATCTAAAAAAAAGTACGTATCGCAAGACAAATCAACTGAGGATAGACCTGGCAAAAGATCTGATCAGCTCAACGGATATGACTGTGAAGGATATTGCCCTGGCAATAGGATTTTCCAGTGATATCTCCTTCATTCGTGTATTCAAGCGTCATGAATCCCAAACTCCGGGTATGCTTCGCAAGCACTAGGGGAGAGGATACTCTCGTGGTAAAAATACAAGGGCAATGGTTCTCCTTTTGGTTTTCAAGTCCCTGGTTGTCCCTTAGGTTGTTTTGGGTGAGATGCATAGTAGAGAAGGCTGCTTCAAACGAAAGCTTGAAGCAGCCTCTACTTAGGTGTTAGGGGTAGAATACCTGTGACCCCTACTTTTCCTCGTCCTCCTGGATATAGGCACTCAGTATATCGGCATAAGTTTCCATCTCCTTGCCAAGCCTGTCACTTGGGCGGATGGAATCCTCTCTGCCTGCCAGATGGACAATACCAGCGACCGGTTGGTCGTAGCTGTCGTTCTCTTCATGTACACCATAGGGAATGTGGAGCATTCCCATGCTCTGTGCCCAGTAGATCATGGCACTGAGGGTATGGGCCCCTTCGCAGGTGGAGTGGGAGCAACTGGTGAAGCATGCGAAGAACTTGCTTTCCAGGCTCTGTTCCTTGCTGAGTGGCAAGGTAGTGTCCAAAAAAGTCTTCATTTCCGCTGAGGTGTTACCAAAGCGTGTGGGGCTCCCCAATATGACCATATCGCTTTTCAGGAGGGTTTCGGAACTTGCCACGGGAAGGGCAAGGATGTCCTCGTAAAAGTCATTGGTGGTTTCCTGGGTATTTGCCCAGATATGCAAATCGGGATCATCGACTCGGTAGAGCCGTGCATCCACATTGCGATCGATCATGAGTTCCTGCAAATAGGATCCGATTATGTAACAGTTACCGCTTACACTGTGAATTATGATGGAACAACGCTTCATGGCAGACCTCGCTTGTATGTTCTTTCCTAAAATATACTACAAAAAACCCCTGGTGTGTGAAAAATTGGCAATTCGTCTTTAGCACCATGCTGTGAAGAGCCCTTCTCGTTGGTCGACAAAGACTTGAGAGCCGTACACCGAAGACAGAATATCTTCGGTGATGATCACATCTTTAGGCCCATCTGCGACAATTTTTCCCTTGCTCATCACTACCACACGCTGTATTGCCGGGATAATCTCACTGAGCTCATGAGTGGCAAGGATAAGGGTCTTTCCTCTCTCCGAGAGTTGCTCCAGAGAAGCCCTGTACTGGTGGCGGGAGGGGAAGTCAAGGTTTGCCCCGGCTTCATCAAGCAACATCACCTCTGGGTCATGGACACTGGCTCGGCAGAGCAACACGCGCCTTGCCTCGCCAGAAGAGAGGCGGTTCATCTGCTTGTCCTGAAGATGCCATACCTCAAAACTCCGCATGACCTCCTCAACCTTCTCAAGATGGGCACTGGTCACCTGGTGATGGAAATCTAGTCCTATGGAGCTGAAAAATCCTGAGGCTACGATCTCCCATGCCTTGTAGGTGCTGTTGCACAGGTATTGCAATGATTGTGAAACGATGCCCAACCTTTTTCTCAGCTCAAGCACCTGCCAGCGTTGCTGTCCAAAAATAACTCTCTTTGAAAGGGGGTTATATAGGGGATGGATCTCTTCGCTGATAACTTGGACCAACGTCGACTTGCCGGCACCATTTGGCCCTATAATGGCGACATGCTCGCCGGAATTGACGGTAAAGGAGACATCGTCAAGAATTGCCTTGTCCTGTCTCCTTACTGTTGCATGGACGATTTCAATGATGGGTCTGAGCATAAAGAAGCCTCCTCGGTGGACTATACCACAGGGGAGGCTTCTTGCAAAAGGACAGGGAGCCTCAGGCGTACGCTATTGCACTCTCATCCGGATAGCGGTCATTGACCTTGTTCTCCAAGGTGGTGAGGGTCACCAGCACCAAGGCCACTGCTAGGTCTGTCTGACCATTTTGCAAGGCTTCACAGAGGTACATATAGTCTCTGGCCCGTTTCTCAATCTGCAGAGGAGTGAATTTGATGGCATTCAGGGCAGAGACCAACATGGGGGCGAGGTTGTCATAGATACTGCAGAGTATCTGATTTCCGTTGGCATTGATGAGGATATGATGGAACTCATTCTCTGCATCCTGGAATATCTTCAGCCCTTCGGCATCTTTCTTGAAAACCTTGGGAACGGCTGCGTCCATGGTGTTACTTGCCTTCCAGAGCTGTGCTAGGTAGGATTCCCGATTTTCAAGGCGGGTAAACTCTCTTGCCGCACTGGTTGCAACAGAGATACGTACCTGCATGAGGTTTCTCATAAGCTTGCCTGTGCTGATAGGGCTGTTGACAAGTTTGGTGGAGAGAGAGCCAACATACTGGTCTAGACTGTTGCTTCGTATTTCGGCGCGTCTGCCTTGAGTGATGGTAACCAGCCCTTTTGCTTCAAGGAGCTTCAAGGCCTCCCGGATGGGGCGGCTGGATGTTTGGAACTGATCAGCCAACTTCTGTTGAGAAGGAAGAAAACTCCCTGTTTTCAGAGAGTTGTCCAATATCATTGCTTCAAGGGCTTTTGCGATCTTAGTCGATTTTGTTTCAGAAATATAATTCATTCTGATATCCTTTTATGTAAGTAATTATGTCCAGCGCTTAGATGTCATAAGTTCTATGTTGTATTCTATATATAAAGTAACCCACTTTGTAACTTTATGCAATAGCTACATATCGTAATATTTATATGTGTCATTAGTTGTATCTAATGTAAGATATTATCCACTTATGCCTTACATTTGACATAGGAAATGTATAAAGAAATTGATAAATACTTGTGTGATTTGTATTTCTGGAGATAAAAAAACAGAGAAGCCGAGACCTCTCTGTTTTTTTTAAATACTTTTTCTAGAATTTGAGGGATTCGAACTTATCCTTGATGTTGGTCAGGCTGACCAAAGTGAGTGCTACAGCAAGGTCTGTCTGCCCGTTTTCCAAGGCCTCTACGAGGTATCGGTATTCGTTGACCTTCTTGCGCTGTTCGTTGTAGGACTCAGGAAGGCGATCGAGCGCCATATAGAGTTGGGGAGCAAGGTTTTCATAGATGCTGGTCAGTATTGCGTTGTCATTCGACTTGATCAGGGTAGCATGGAATTCGAAATCCACCTGTTTGAACTGATCGTTAGCATCGGTATCCTTTCCGCTTTCAAGGGAAGGAAGCAGGTGCTCCATCTTGGTGCAGCACCTGTCGAGGGAACGTACGATAAGCATCCTGCTGGGATCGCGGGAGAGCTCCCTGGTAGCGGAGACCTCAATGGTGGTGCGAACCTGCATAAGGTCGGTGAGAAGCTTCTTGTCCGGTGTCTGGTTTCTGATCATGGAGATGGAGAGAGACTCTACGAACTGGTCAAGGTTGTTGCTCTTTACCATTGCCCTCTTGCCCTGCTGCACCTCGATGAGACCCTTTGCCTCTAGATTCTTGAAGGCTTCACGGACGCTTCTGCTGCTTGCACCGAACTGTGTGGCGAGCGTGTGCTGGCTTGGAAGATTCTCCCCTGCCTTGTATTTCTTGTTGAGGATCATCTCCTCAAGCTGGTTTGCTATCATAGTAGATTTTGTTTCTGAAGCAATTGGAAGTATCATAAATCTATATCCTCTTTTTTGTTGCATCCTTGGGGATTGCTGGTTAGTGAACCTTGTTGCTTAAGTAGGTTCCACATTCGATAATAGCCTCTAAAGAGAGAAAAGACAATACAATGCAGATGTAATATGTAATAAGTTTTGCACAGATTGTGTGATAAGTGGGTAATTCATTATTGGTTTTATAATAATACAAATCCATAACAATGAATATTTTATAGTAATAGGTAGAATTTTTTCTCTGGAAAATCCAATCGTAAACACTTCTTCCAAGGTGACATAAGGGGAGAACTGATACAAATCTGTATGAGGCTGAATGGAGGGTAGAGAGGATTTTTGAAATGGATTTTGTAAAAGATAATAGGTGTCATAAGATAGAAAATTACAAATGTTTATAAAACAAAGAGTTATAAAAATATTTATTAGGAAACACTAAAAGCATAAGCTAATACACTATCTTTCTTGACATAAGTTTGTTATTAACGTTATAGTTCTTATAAGAAGAAAAGCGGAAAGCCCTTGCACGCTTTCTGAAGAGGAGTACAAACACAATGAAAAGATTTCTTCTTATATTATATGTTCTCTTGCTTGGAATACCTTTGACTCTTGGTGCTGTGGGTAACACAACTAGTGTTAGCATTACCCTGACCACCTCGGTTCCAGGGTATCTGTACCATGGATTTCTTGATGCACCAGGCTCTACAGCTTTTGTTGCGAGTTCCCCCACTGTATATGATGCATTCAACCCGGCTGGAGCTGTCCTGAACTATGGGATCAAGACCAATGTAGGAGTTCCTCTGAAAGTTAAGGCAACCATTGATCCTTTTGAGGAACAGGATGTTGTAACTCCGGCGACAGTGCCGATTGATCAGGTTGAGATAGATGGGACCCCTGCCGTCCTTGAAGCAGGGAAATATAAGATATTGGAATTCACCCCTTCCTCCGGAACAATTTTTTATGCACACACGCTGACAGTTTTTGTTGACCAGAGCATATTGGATTCAAAGCCTATAGGAAACTATGTTTCCAATGTTGCGATCGACATTGAAACTGGAAGTTGATCCTCTAGGTGTAAAGTGTTGAAATGAGGTGTCCGGATGGGCACCTTTTTTTTGGTTGTTTGCACAGCGTGGGCAATTGCTGGATGAAGAAAGTCCACTGCGGGTGCTAAAGCCATAAAGCACATGCAGGAAGCGATTCCTTGTATCAAGGAAACGGGGCAAATTCATGGATGCTTGATACGACACTGACTAACAGAAATCCCTAGGAAAGGGGATGGCGATGGCTTTCTGGCCTATTTGTCATAGAGTACATGAACTGATTACTGAACAATACGTGCGGATCTGTGTGGGAAGACAGCCAATAGGGTTCTTTCCCTTACCCGATGTAGTCCTGTTTTACAAACATTAGATATGACAAGTGTAAGGATGAATTTGTTATTAGTCCCTGTTTCACTAGGATATAAAAAACTAAGGTTTCGTATCAATTTCGACTTATGTCCAACTTGCGTTATAAGTTGTTTTTAACTTAAGTTTATATAATAAAACAAATTAAAAAAATTATATTAAAAATAAATAAAAATATCATTCATTTGACGATTGGATATTGACATAAGTCTGAGTAGGGGATATGCTATGAACATACATGAGAGAACCCATCGGACGGCTCTCACATAAAGGAGAATGTTATGAAAAAGAGAGCTTTGGCTATATTAATGATTCTTGTTCTGGCAACAGCAGGTCTGTTTGCAGTTACTGTAACAGTTCCTAGCAATGTCACTGCAACCTTGAGAGCAAACATTGGTGAATATCTTAATCATGGTTTCAATATCGCAGGTACTAAATATCAGCCTACAGTAACCATTGATGATGCGTTTGGTTCGACTGCCCCTTCCTTCAAGTATGGATACAAGACCAACGCAGCAGGAAATTTTGTATTTAAGATGGCTGTAAGTGACTTTGTCAACCAGACTGTTACTGGAACCGTAAAGATTGCTTCAGTTTCTAGTGACAAAGGCACCAGTTATTCAGGTGGTTTCTACACTATTTTCACTGAGAGCTCTGCTACAGTTACAAGTGCCGAACGGTTTGATGAGGCTGTAATTACGATTACTCCAGCAAGAACTGGTGATATTGGAAACTTCGATCATACGGGTGGAGGAACAGCTATCGCTTCAGGTTCTACTGTTGAGGGTGGTTCCGCTGGTGCATACGTGGCTACGCTTACGTTCTCCATAACCGCTTCATAATGATGTTAATCATCTAATGTATTGAGAGTTTGGCTGTGCAGGAAACTGCACAGCTTTTTCTTTACCCCTCTCTTTTCTCACGGGATAATACTTGCTAAGATGGAAGCATCAACAAGTATTGATATGGGAGACTATTATGAGAAAATTGCTAGGAGTGTTACTCCTATTATCTATAGGCATTTCATTGTTTGCAGCTGACGCCGTTACAATCTCACCAAACCAGGCCGTTGTCTATCTGAAGGGCCAGATCGGAAGTATTTCAACGAAGATCAGTGCATATGATGAATTTGGTGAGGAACTTGATCAGGATAGTGCTATCCTGACCTTTGACTTTCCTGCTACCGAAGTATGGGAAGTCTCCAAGTCAATCCACTTCAAGTACACATCAAACTTGCCCACAGGCACATATGGAAGACTGAGCTTTGCCATGGCTGACCTGCAGCTGAATGAAGCCAACACTTTGCGTACAACCTTGGAGCTTGCCTCTGAACATATCATGACCCGTGTTGATGGCGCAAATACCTTCAGCATAACCTTTCTTCCAGGTGTTCAGGTCGATCGGGAAATTGGCAAGCTTACTGTCAAGGTCAGCAAAGGAGTCAATGATGTCTATACTGCAGGATCATACAGGGGATCCTTTTCAGTTAATTATACAGATGGGTTGTAATTGCTCTAGATTCTCAATTTTTCTAGTAAATTTTTGAAATACGTGTGAATTTTGTTTTACATCGCCTCCAAACCATGTAATAATCATGAGTGTCGTTGCTCAGAGTCCATTCCGATTTTTCCAGCGGGTGGACAGGTACTCCAGGGGAGGGATCCTGGGGTTTTCAAGGAGGTTGCCGCTATCCGGGTCATACTGGATAGCGGTTTTTTTATCTCTCTTGGCCTTGCATCATTTCCAAAAGCGATTTTTTTAACATCCACCTATCAATTGCTATCACAATGGTTCCCAGAAGTGTCTGTTTCTCTTTCAGTGGAGAGCACACAATGGCAACCTTCTGCCGGTTGGAGTGGTCTCTATAGATTTTTTTCAGGTATTCTATATATTCTGTGTCGAGGTTAGCCAATCCGCCACCAAGGATAATCTTATTGCAGCCGGTTATGGCACTCGCTGCAACAAGTGCCATTGCCATGGCCTCTGATGCTTGTCTTAGGTCTTTCTTGATCTCCGTGCTTGGGTCAAGGCAAAGGTTCTTGACCGTCTTTCCCCCATATCTCCCGCTGATAGCCCACCCTGCGGCTTTGGTTTCCAGGCACCCGATCTTCCCGCATTTGCAAAGGCCAGTGGAACTGACCATCAGATGACCGAACTGTGTGTCGCTGCCTGTAATAGCTTGCTTGGTCACCCAGGCGCTCTTGATATGCTCGCCCCAGTTTACGAAGAAGAAGTTCTCTTCCTCCTCATGGGCAACCCAACGCTCGGCAAGTACCATTGCCTCCACGTTGGGTACCAAGTAGGTGGGAAGGTCCGTATTCTTTTCTATGATAGCGGCAAGGGGAACTTCCTTCCAGTTCCAATGGTCATTTCTGATGAGATTTCGTTTGTCTTCACTCAGGACGCCGTCCAAGGCTACCACCACCCCCAGGATAGGGGAGGTGGCCATCTTGGCCATCTTCCTCAGTATCCTAATGACGCTTGAACAGAGATCCTTGACCTCAGGTTGTTCTGTTGTGGGGAAGCGCTCAAAGCGCAAGATGTTCCCCTTGAGGTCGGCGAGGGCTATGGAGGTATTGCGACTGCCCATATCGACGCCAAGGACGAGGGCTGCATCACCGCATAGGGCGATGGCCACAGGCCTTCGTCCTGTAGTGGTCTCCCTCTTGCCTGTCTCGGCTACCAATCCGTCTTTGAGCAGCCCCTCGATGATTTCACTCGTAGAAGGCTTGTTGAGTTTGAGAATCCTTGCAATGTCAGAGCGGCTGTACTCTTTGTCCTGGGCGAGCAGATTCAGCACCCTCAGGCGGTTAATCTCTCGTGCTGCGGCTGGTTGGGTGAACTTCATCTCTTGAGCATACTCCAAGCGCATCTTTTTGTTAAGGAAAGATTGCCGATACCCAAAAAAATCATTATGTTTGCCTATATCCCTTTGGAGGTATCTAGCAATCATGGAACAGAAAAAGTTCAAAACTGAGGTATCAGAATTACTTCAGCTTATCATTCACTCGCTGTATTCGAACAAGGAAATATTCCTTCGTGAGCTTGTCTCAAACTCTTCGGATGCTTTGGACAAACTAAAATATCTCGCCCTCACTGACGAGAAACTTAAGGGTTTCGCCTTCGAGCCGAGAATTGACATCTCTTTCACCGAAGGTGACAAGAGAACCCTTACCATCAAGGACAACGGTCTTGGGATGGATCACGATGACCTTACCAACAACCTTGGTACCATCGCATCCAGCGGAACCAAGAAGTTCCTTGCCTCCCTGACTGAAGAGCAGAAGAAGGACAGCAACCTCATCGGCCAGTTCGGCGTAGGGTTCTACAGTGCTTTCATGGTCTCTGAAAAAGTGGAGGTCATCAGTCGCAAGGCAGGTGAAGAGCTTGCACACAAGTGGAGCAGTACCGGAAAAGGCTCCTATACCCTTGAAGAGACTACCCGAGAGGAGCAGGGGACTACCATCATCCTCTACCTCAACGAAGAGGGTGACGAGTATGCCAACCGCTGGCAGATCCAGCAGCTGGTGAAAAAATACAGCGACCACGTCGCTTTTCCCATCTTCCTCTCCTATGACCAGACTTCAGTTGACGACAAGAAAAAGGACAAGGAGGGCAATCCCCTCAAAACCATTGAGCACAAGGTCGAGCAGATCAACAACAGCTCAGCCCTCTGGCGAACGAACAAGAATGACATCAAGGTCGAGGAGTACAACGAGTTCTACAAGAGCTCCTCGTACGACAGTGAAGATCCTCTGTTTTATATCCATACAAAGGCTGAAGGAGCTATTGAGTACACTACCTTGTTCTTCATTCCTGCCAAGGCTCCCTTTGACATGAACAATGCGGACTATCGCCCTGGTGTGAAGCTCTTTGTAAAACGTGTCTACATCACCGACGATGACAAGGAACTGCTTCCTACCTATCTGAGGTTTGTACGTGGTATCATCGACAGTGAGGATCTTCCTCTGAACGTAAGCCGCGAGATCTTGCAGCAGAACCGCGTGATGTCCTCCATCCGCAACGCCTCTGTGAAGAAGCTGCTCTCTGAGTTCCAGAAGATAAGCGAACAGAACCCTGAGATGTATGCCAAGTTCATCGAGCAGTACAACCGTCCCCTGAAGGAAGGCCTCTATTCCGACTACGCAAACAGGGATGCCCTGCTTGACCTTGTTCGATTCAAGTCTTCCACAGAAGAGGGCTATGTCAGCCTCGCTTCCTACAAGGAACGGATGAGCTCTGAGCAGAAGAGCATCTACTACATAACCGGTGGGAAGGAGTCCACCCTGAAGGCAAGCCCCTTGCTGGAAGCCTATCGAAAGAGGGGCTTTGAGGTCCTGGTCATGAGTGACGACATCGATGATATCGTTGTGGGATCGATTGGTACCTACAAGGAAATTCCCCTGAAGGCCATCAACAAGAGTGGTGCGGTTGACGACCTCAAAGGTGATGATGATCCTGTCGAAAAGACCAAGGAATCAAAGAAACTGATCAAGAAGATCAAGAAAGCCCTTGAGGATAAGGTCAAGGACGTTGTTGTTTCCTCCCGTCTGGTAGAGTCCCCGGCTGTTGTGGTTGTCGATGAGAATGATCCTTCAGTGCAGATGCAGCAGTTGCTCAAGAGCATGGGACAAGGGGATTTTGAAGATATCAAACCAATCCTTGAGATCAATGTTGAAGACCCCATGGTCAAGAAGATAGAAGCCAGCGAAGACACTGAGTATGTAGCTGACCTGTGTTCGGTCTTGCTCGACCAGGCATTGCTGGCGGAGGGTGTGATGCCCAAGGATCCTGTAGCCTTTGCCAAGAAGCTTCACTCCTTGCTGTCACGGTAATGGGATTGAAATCTGGAAAGCAGGGGAAGGGCAACCTTCCCTTGCTTTTTTTGTATGCCGGTGGTAGGGTTTTTGTAACCACTCTCTTTTCAAGGATGGATTGTATATGCTTTCAACTATTATGGCTTTTGCAAGTGAGACAGCCCCTGAGGCTGCTGCAAAAAGTGGCGGTTATTTCTCCCAACTGATGATAAATTTCCATGAATGGTCCCAGCTTGGACCCGTCACTTTCCTCATAACCCTAGGTGGAGGGCTCCTGATAGTCCTGATAGGTAAGATCCTCATCATCTGGTTCAAAAGGGTACTTCAGCGAGCCTTTGCCAAATCCAAGAAGATTAACGACCTCATGGCACGCTTCTTGTTGCAACTGGTGAATATTGTCGGTTGGATATTCCTCCTAATTGCTTTCCTGCAACACATGGGACTGAATATGGGCCCATTCCTTGCAGGCTTGGGCATTACCGGTGTCATTCTCGGTTTTGCTTTCCAGGAGACCATCGGGAACCTGCTTAGTGGAGTGATGATCGTCATGAACGCTCCCTTCAGGATCGGAGACTATATAGATGCCGGTTCTTACTCGGGTACAGTCAAGGACATGGATATGATCTGTGTCATCCTTGCCACCCCTGACAACAAGAAGATTACGATGTCTAACCGTCTGGTTTGGGGGAGCCCCATTGTCAACTACTCAGACATGGAGAGAAGGAGAGTGGACCTAGTGGTAAGCGTACCCTATGGATCGGATGTGGCGACAGTGAAACAGGTGATATCCTCGATATTCGCAAGGTACGAGGAGATTCTCCCTGATCCTGCCCCTACCATCGAGGTGAACAAGCTCAGTGCGTCATCTGTTGACTTCATTGCCCGTCCATGGACAAAACCCGCAGACTACTGGAAGGTTTACTGGCGATTCCAGGGTGAAATTATCGCTTGCCTGGCAGAGGTCGGACTCGAGGTTCCCTTTGACCAACTGGACCTGCACATCATCGACACGCCTAAGCTGATTGAGGCTTCAAAAAACGGAAAGCAAGAAAGTAGCTAGATCCAAGGGCTCTCTTCTGATTTCAGCATGAGATATATGCTGAAAAATGACAAAGCGACCGGTCAATCCGGTCGCTTTGTCATTTTTCAGGCTCTGAATCCGTTTCTTCCAAGGGAACCCACTGCCCTGTGTTCAAGCGAGACCTCAGCTTGTAACCGATTCTCCTGTCCCTTCCTGTTTCTTCTCTTGGCCTTCCTTGCAATACTTGTTGACAAAAGAGGCAAATTCCTTCGCATCGTTGAGGATGAATTTGGCCAGGGTAGAATTGGGCTTCCAGAATCTTGACCCGAACAAGAGGGTTATGACCTGGTCCTTGGTCTCCAAATCTACGGTGATATTCGTCCATTTTCCAGTATCGAGGGTGTCGTGTTTGGCTGTACAGGAGATTACCTCGTCAAAGTTGATGAGGTAGAACGCATCCTTGAGTGTTATCCCCACCTTCCTTTTCTCATGGTCGAAGGTCAGGAGTATCCCCTCATTCAAATCGTTGATATATCCATGTTTTTCGCTGAAGAAGAGCTGACGTTTCTTCATCTCTTTGAAAGTCTTGCCTTCAAGCTCAGCAAGGGTCTGCTTGAAAGCAGCCACTGCCTGCTTTTTTTTCTTCCTCCCAATGGTAAGGGAGTAGAGATTGAATAGGGTCAGCAGGACAAGGAATGCCAATAGGACATATTGCAACAGGTTCATAGAAAGCCTCCTTGGGGACAATAGCAAGAGAGGAGCTGGTCTGTAAAGCCATGATGCTGAAGTTGTTCGATTGGCCTTGCTTCTTCCCTAGACCGGCGGATTCCTCTGGGATAGACCTTGGCAGTATCATTGTATACAATTTGTCATTAGGGAAAAAGTTGGTGCATCGATGCCAAATAGCTGGATACTGTGCATCTTTCCTCAAATAATCGTTTTTTTTGAATCATTGCATATCTTGTGGAAAGTATTTATATGATTCCAGCAGAGGTGGTTGCCATGTTTACCATTGAATTTATTGTACCGTACAGAAATCTTGTTTCAGTTGTTGAAGAGGCCTTTGCGGAACACCCAAAAAGAAACGAGATCAAAAATGTCGTGAACTATGGTGGTGTTCCTGAGATTCGCAGAAACAAGCTGGTTGGGGATGTCTTCATTGCTCGAGGTTTGACAGCCTCCTATCTCAACCTGCTGTGGAAGGATACCACCGTCATTGAGCTTCCGATGAGTGGCTATGATATCTTGCGTGCGATGAGTGCAGGGGTAAAAAAGTTTGGGGCAAAACAGATAGCCCTCATAGCGACTGCCAATGCGGTCTATGGAATAGACAATTTTGCTACAAGTTTTCTCCCCTCCATCACAACCTATGAGATCGGTCATATGGATAGTATTGAGATTTTCGTCCGCAAGGCGGTATCTGATGGTGCGGACCTCATAATCGGAGGGGACTCTGTCTCAACTTGTGCCGAACAGATGGGTGTCCCTTGCGAGCGGATCGAAGCAGGCAAGGAGAGTGTGAGGCAGGCCATTGATGAGGCTTGGAGATTATGGCACTCAAATATTGAGGAGAGGGTACGCGTCCAACGCTTGAACGCTCTGGTTGAGAATGTACACGAAGGTATAATTGCAGTCGACCAAGACAAACGGATAACTATCTGCAACCAGTTTGCCGAACAGATGCTTCAGGTCAGTCTTGAGGACATACAGGATAAGAGGCTTTCAGATGTTATTCCAATACTTGACAACCCTGATCTCTCTACCCTGAAGCAACCGGAGATCGGCGATTTCATTGAGATCCACGGTAATCATATTGCAGTGAATAGGGTTCCTGTCCTTGTACAGGGAAAGTTCTTTGCCGGTATCATCACGTTTCAGGAGCTTTCTCAGATTCAAAAGATTGAAACCAGGATTCGAAAGGATTTGAACCAGAAAGGGCTGGTTGCCTCATACGACTTTTCCCAGATGCTCGGGACCAGTGAAGCACTGCAGGAAGTGAAAAAGTTGGCATTGGGATATGCCAAGGTTCAATCGAATATATTGCTGGTAGGAGAAACCGGCACAGGAAAGGAGTTGTTTGCCCAGAGTATCCATAGGGCAAGCCCCCGTTCCCATGGTCCTTTTGTTGCGATAAACTGTGCAGCCCTTCCCGAATCCTTGTTGGAGAGTGAGCTTTTCGGATATGTGGGAGGTGCCTTCACCGGGGCATCAAAAAATGGAAAGATGGGATTGTTTGAACTGGCTCATGGAGGGACGCTGTTCCTTGATGAAGTTTCCGAGATGAGCCTTCTGCTTCAGGGAAGGCTGCTCCGGGTCATCGAGGAGAGGGAGATCATGAGGATTGGCCACGATACGGTCATCCCTGTAGATATTCGTATCATTGCCGCCACAAATAGGGATATTGAGGATCAGGTTTCCCAGAACAAGTTCCGAAAAGACTTGTTCTATCGTCTTGATGTTTTGCGTCTGAACATTCCTCCCTTACGTGATCGCGGTAAGGATGTATTGCTTCTTGCGAAGCATTTCCTGCGGCAGTTTGATGAACGTAATGGCTCAACTGTCCATATGCTTGACCCCCAAGCGCTACCCATAATGCTTGCCCACCCCTGGGATGGGAATATCCGCCAGCTCAGGAACCTATGTGAAAGGATCTCGGTGGTTGTAGCAGGGTCGGTTGTCTCGGCCCACGACATCCTTACTTGCCTGGGGCGTGAGGGTGAATGTCGTGCCATGTTGGAATCTCATGAGCAACAGGATGAGTGTGCAAGGATTGTGCAAGCTCTTAGAAAGACCAATAACAACAAGAGTGAAGCAGCAAGGGATTTGGGAATGGATAGGTCTACCTTATATAGGAAGCTGCGCTCCTATGCCTTGAACTGATTGTAGTGACACACTTGTGTAGCGTTGCTACACATTGGTTGTTGCAGGGGCTTGAGAAAGTGCCCATATTGAATTTTGGTAAGATGTTCATAACTGCAATATGTACAAGAGAATATTCCTTTACAAGAGAACCTGGCTTGGTTTTGGCACGGTAGTTGCATTGTACAGGTAGCAGTAAGCATCTCATGACTTTTGTAGAGACTGCAATGTCATGAGGAATAATTAAAAGGAGAAAATGATGAAAAGAATCTCTGTATTGGTTTTGTGTGTCCTCTGTTTTGCTGGGGTCCTCTGGGCAGCTGGAAGTGCTGAAGTGAAAGCGTATCCTGATCGTCCTGTCGAATTTGTCATACCCGGCAGTGCTGGCGGCGGCAGTGATATTCTTGGTCGTACCATCACTGACATTATCCAGAAATACAATTTGGTAGATCAGACTGTTACTGTGGTGAATAAGGGTGGGGCAGCAGGATCAGTATCCCATGGATATGTGAATGCCAAGAGTGAACCCGACTATTACCTGTTAACCTGTAACTCTGCAAACATGCTTACCATGCACGTAAATAATAGTATTTCACCAAAGGGGCCCTTCACTCCACTTGCCAATATGGCAATTGACAACATTGTACTGGTCGTCCGTACTGATGGAAATTTGAATAGTTGGGCAGATGTTGAGAAAGCTGTCAAGGCAAATCCGAAATCCTTGACCGTTGGATTGGCTGATGACCTGGATGCAATGGCTTTGGCCTTGTTAGAGGAGGAGACCAATACTGAATTCAACACCACAGCATACTTTGCATCAAGCGGCGAAGTGGCGACTGCTCTGTTGGGGGGGCATCTCGACCTGGCTGTTCTCAACCCTGTTGAGTGTGTAGGCTTGGTCGAAGGTGGTCGTCTAAAGGCTATTGGTTCTTGGGCGACTTCCAGAAGTGATGCTCCTTTTGATCAGACTCCAACGTTTGTTGAACTGGGATATCCCAACGCTGTATTGCAGATGTCACGCTCGGTCATCGGACCTGCTGGCATGAGCCGTGAAGCACAAATGTTCTGGAGCGATGTCTTGGAGAAGGTTTCCCAGACTGACGAGTGGAAGACCGGTTACATCAAAAGAAACCTGCTGGAAGACAAGTATCTGAATGCTGATGACTTTACCGCATATTATGCAAAGCTCGAGAGTCAGCTCCTGACCTTCGCAAAGAAACTGGGGATTCTCTAACACCCCTTGATGCATTGGGGAGACCTCCTATGGGGGTCTCTCCCTCCCCAAAAAACATGTAGGAGCAATTTCATGGAAATCGCAATTAACATACTCATTTTTCTTGTAGGTGGGTATTGGGTGCAACAAGGCATCTTCGTCTATAAGTTCTGGCTCAAGGGTGTACCTGGAAGTGGGTTTTTGCCAGTGCTGTTCGGTACCCTTCTGATGATCTTTTCCGGATATCTTATTGTCCTGTCCCTGAGAAAAAGAAGTACGAGAACTGATGATGGAATAGAGGAAAAAGAATCAGCGGATGAAAAACCGAAAAAGGCGGAAGGGAAGTATCCGACATGGATACGGCCTTTAGTCCCTGCTGTCTATACCCTGCTGGCAATTGGTCTGATGGTAGTTGCCGGGGTTATTCCTGCCATGTTTCTGACTGCATTCATTTGGCTTTTCGGTATAAGCAAGGTCAAGTTGGGCAAGTCGTTGCTCATTACATCAATTATGACGCTTTTTGTCTTTTTGGTGTTTGTCCTATGGCTTAGGATCCCCTTTCCCCGGGGAATTTTTGGAATATGATGATTGAGGAGAACTTGAAATGAGCAATTTTGAAATGTTGATGCAAGGCTTCTCAGTAGCGTTTAGCTTTGTAAATGCAACGGCTGCACTTATTGGAGCCATTCTAGGCATTATTGTAGGTGCGATGCCTGGCATTGGAGCCGCCGCTGGAGTCTCTTTGCTGTTGCCGATGACCTTTAAGATGAACCCGACAACCGGGATTATCATGCTGGCTGGCATCTATTATGGAAATATGTATGGAGGGGCCTATAGCGCCACCTTACTGAACATACCTGGAGACACCCCTGCGGTGGTGACTGCCCTTGATGGCTATCAGCTCACCAAAAAAGGTATGGCAGGCAAGTCTCTTGCTGCAGGAAATATCGCTTCCTTTATCGGGGGGACGATCGGGATTTTCTTCCTGACGATATTTGGGCCTCTGCTGGCAGAAATCGGCTTGCATTTCGGGCCGACCGAAGTTGCTGCCCTGATTTTCATGGCCCTGACCTCTATTGGCTGGCTATTGGGTGACGACCCCATAAAGGGGTTGGTAGCAGCGGCGATCGGAGTGATACTCTCAACCATTGGTATAGATGGTGCTTCAGGGGTAGCAAGGTATAGTTTTGGTAACCTCAATCTGATAGGAGGGCTCTCTTTTGTTCCTCTGGTTATTGGAATGTTCGGTTTTAGCCAGGTTCTGGATATGATGGAAAACAAAGAGGAACTTGAAGTCGATGATATCAAGCCACTATCCATCAAGGAGAGCATGCTCTCCATATCAGAAGTAAAAGAGATATTTTTCCCTTCCGTTCGCAGTGCGGTTCTAGGAAACTTTATCGGATTCCTTCCTGGGGCTGGGGCCACCACAGGATCCTTTCTTGCATATATTCTGGAGAAGAAGGTTGGCAAGAAAGGTGACAAGCTAGGTACTGGGGAGATCACAGGAGTAGCGGTATCAGAAGCAGCCAACAATGCCGCTGCTGTCGGTTCCTTCGCTCCTCTTCTCTCTCTGGGAATCCCAGGTTCCTCCACAAGTGCCGTCCTGTTGGGAGGCCTTATGATGTGGGGCCTTCGTCCTGGTCCCCTGTTGTTTGAATCAAACCCTGACTTTGTTTGGGGCCTGATAAGCTCGATGTATTTTGGCAATCTTTTGTGTCTGGTAGCCGGAATGGGAATGTTGCCTTTCTTGGTTTCCTTTCTGAAGATTTCCAAGAAAGTGCTTATACCTATCATCATGGTCATCTGTCTGGTCGGTTCCTACTCAGTGGGGAATAGCATCTTTGACATGGGGCTCATGCTGGTTTCCGGAATTGTAGCTTTTTACCTTAAGAAGCAGGCTTTTCCCATATCGCCCATCCTGTTGGCCTTTGTTCTGACTCCCCGTCTTGAGGTATCAATGCGGCAGGCTTTGGGGATATCCCAAGGCAGCGCCTGGATATTCTTCCAGAAACCGATATCTTTGGGAATTCTCCTCTTCACAGGTATTTTGTTGCTCCTTCCGGTCGTCCAAAGGGTGGTGAAGTGTATGCGATATCGAAAAAAGGGGCGTTCCTGATATCTTTCTCGGTAATCTTCCGATCGTCAGTTGGATATGGTGGGGACGCTTCCAGCCTCCCACACATAGAGAATTTTATGGCTATCCATCCATAGCTTGGTTTTGGTGTGCCTCAAGAGGTGTGTCCTGGTACTCCCTCAAATAATGTAATAAAGAGAGATTTGTACGATGAATTATTCTACCCTGTTCAAAAATGTGGATATGAGGAAAGCCCGAGTAGGTATAATTGGTGCCAATGGTGGCTTTGGATACTCCTTTCTAGCGCAAGTACCCCTGATGAAAGATTCGCTCTCCCTACGGGCCATCTGTGACCTTGATGCACAAGTTTCTATGGAATTGCTCAAGGGCCTTGGTTATGACAGCTCCAGGTTTTGTCACTGCTCGACAAAGGCAGATATCAAAAAGCATATGCAAGAGGAAGATGCAATCATCATCCTTGAAGATGGCATGCTGTTGCCATATTGTGGCATTGATGTGTTGGTAGAGGCTACCGGAGTTCCTGAAACCAGTTCGGTTATGGCGGAGAATGCCCTATTGCATGATATCCATGTGTGCATGGTCTCCAAAGAGGCTGATTGTGTTTCCGGCCCTTATCTGTACAGTCTGGCAACTTCCAGAAACCTGGTCTATGCTATCACCGCAGGAGACCAACCGGCAAATCTCATCCAGTTTTTGAGTTGGGTTGAGCTACTTGGCCTTGAGATCATCGCCGCAGGGAAATCCAGCGAATATGACTTTGTCTATGATCTTGACAGCTTTGAGTTCACATTCCAAGGCAAGAGTGCAAATCTGCCTGAACTGGCAGCCTATTGGCATTTGGATGGCATGAAGACCCTCGATGATCGTAGCAGGGTATTGAAAGATTTTCCCCAGTTTGCTGTCCCAGACTATTGTGAGATGAATGTTGTTGCCAATGCAACAGGCCTAGTCCCTTCCTGTGACCAGTTCCATTACCCCATATGCCGAGTATCAGAATTGGCTGATATCTACATACCAAAAGAAGATGGAGGGGTGCTAGCCAAGACAGGTGTTGTGGATGTGTTCAACAATTTTAGAAGACCTGACGAGGCGAGTTTTGCAGGAGGAGTCTTTGTCATCGTGAAGTGCCATAATGATAAAGTCTGGGCTCTGTTGGGTGAGAAAGGCCATATTGTCAGCCGAAATGGTAAATATGCCTGCCTGTACCTTCCTTACCATTTCATGGGCGTAGAGGCTCCTGTATCTGTAGTGAATGCGCTCAGATTAGGACTTTCCACATACAATATGTGTGATCATGTAGCAGTGATGAGTGCCAAGGCAACAAGAGATTTTAAAGCTGGAGAGAGAATGTCCTTAAATGGTCATCATAGGCTCATTGATGACGTTGCAGTCTCCTTGGTATGCAAGGAAGATCTACGATCAGGGATTGCACCCTTCTACCTTCTTGCAGAGAAGACGCTTACCAAAGATGTCTCAAAAGGAAGTCTCTTTACCGTTGATATGGTAGACCTTTCAAAGTCAGAGCTGTATCGGATGTATAAGGCATCTTCTCATGAATGAGTGCAAGGTATTGAGCACTAACCATGTGGGGATGGTTGTGGAGGATCTCGATAGGTTCATCACGATCATGACAGGGCTGTTCGACTATACCGTACTAGATAGGGGCCCCCGTGGAAGGGTAGTGCAGGCCAAGGTGACCAACCACCCGGATCCAATTGTTACTATTGCCTACCTGGAAGGGGGAGGCTTTGTCCTTGAAGTCTTGTGTTACTCACAAACATCTGGCACAGCTTCCTATAAGCCGCGTCCTGTAGATGTGGGACACTGGCATCTCTCCATCAACATTGAAGATATGGCGAAGGTCAGAAAAGAGGCCAAAGCCTATGGTCTTACAGAAGTGGGTCAGATGATTACCGTGAATGCGGGACCGAACAAAAGCAACAAGATTATCTATCTTGCTACTGCTGAGGGCGTCATCATCGAACTGACCCAGAAAAGAGTGCAGTGAGTTTTCCGGGTCAGCTAGCTCTGCTTCAGCATCAAGGTGTTCTTCAATAACCTGCAGAGCCTGCTGCCCATCATATACGTATGGTAGCTCGTAGACGGACAAAGGATGTCCCCCCTCACTCAATCCTATCCAGATCCAACGGGTTGGGTCTGGATTACAAAGAGAAGATTTCGAAGAACATTCATCGGAAGTTCTCTTTTGATACTATCTTGAAAAGTTGCAATGGGTGATGTCAATACTTGGTATGGATGCAACGGTACTTCATACCATACGGAATTGATGGGAGGGTGATGGTCTGTAAAGCCATGATGCTTTATGCTAGTGTTGATGTAGGAGTAAGAAGTGATCAAAATCCTTGTTGTCGTCCCCTATAGGGAACTGCAGGATGCCTTCGAAGAGGTCATCAAAACCTTCGAACATGATGGCATCCAAATAAGTACCACCCATATCCTCGGATCCGACCCTCGGGTCATAGATGCCTTGGAAGGCGATATCATTGTTGCTCGGGGGATCACAGCCAGTGCCATCGCCAAGTACAAGCCTACAACCCACGTCATACCCATCGCCTTGAGCAGTGGGGACCTGCTTACAGCCCTTTCCCTTGCAAAACAGCAGAATGTTCCCTGCAATATCGGAATCGTCACCAATGAAGAGCTTTGTGATTGTCAGCAGATAACATCACTTGTCGGGTGTCCGGTGACCGTGATCAAGGTGCAGGACCAAAAAGATGTCAGGGAAGCTGTCTTCACCCTACACGAGAAAGGGTGCACTGTTTTGGTTGGTGGCCTCACGATGTGCAATCTCTGTAAGGAACACTCCATAGCCTATGTCCATGTGAAGACAGGCTACCAGGCGGTTGTGAACGCTATTGAGGACGCAGTCGCCACTGCCCGGTCTTTGGATCGGGCCAAGACCCGTGGAACCCTTCTGGCTACTCTTCTGAATAATGCTACCTATGCCCTTTTTGCCATTAACAGTTATGGGGTCATTATTGCCGCAAACCATCAGGCAGAACAGCTGTTTTCCCTTTCACCTTTGGAAGGGAAGTCCATTGATGTGGTCTATCAGGGAAGCAAGTGGTCCCAAACCGTGCTTACAGGGTATTTGGTGGAGGCGTTGCAGAGCATCGGAGGACAGCAGATACTGGTAAGCCAACAACCCATCAGAGTTGACGAGCAGACCTCCGGGGTGCTCTTTACCTTTCAGAATGCAGAGGCAATCCAGAAGACCGAACATAAAATCCGCACAGAGCTGAACCGCAAGGGCCTTGTCGCTCGGTATGGCTTTGCTGATATTGTCACCCAAAATACCCATATGCTCCAGCTCGTGGAGAAGGCAAAACGCTTTAGCGTCGTCAATGGTGCGGTCCTGCTCCTCGGAGAGACAGGGACGGGAAAGGAGTTGTTTGCACAGAGCCTGCACAATCACTCCCCCCGAAGCAAAGAGCCGTTTGTAGCTGTCAACTGTGCTGCCCTTCCTGAACAGCTGCTTGAAAGCGAACTCTTCGGCTATAGCGAAGGCGCCTTTACCGGTGCAAGCAAAGGGGGAAAGGTAGGACTGTTCGAACTTGCCCACAAGGGAACGCTCTTTCTCGATGAGATAGGGGAGATGCCCATCGTTTTGCAGGCAAAACTTCTGAGGGTCCTTCAGGAGAAGGAAGTGCGCAAGATAGGGGCTGACAAGGTCATCCCTGTCGATGTACGGATCATAAGCGCAGCAAACTGCAATATCATGGAGCGGGTAAAGAGTGGATCATTCCGCCTAGACCTCTTCTATCGCATCAGCCTGTTGAGCCTGCAGATACCCAGCCTCCGCGAGCGCAAGGATGATATAGGCATCCTCTTCAGATACTTCGTGGAGCAGTATTGCAAACGTCATGGCCAAGCCATACCCACCATTAGCAAGACAGCAACAGAAGCGCTACAAGAGTTCTATTGGCCAGGAAATATCCGTGAGCTTCGCAACGCCGCCGAACGTCTGGCTATCCTTCACTCCTCAAGTGAAGTCGGCTTGTTGGAGATTGAACAGCTTGATATCGGATCGACCAGTCTGCATGGGGAGGTAATGCCAGTAACGTTTTCGGTTAAGCGCCGTTTGGCAACCTCGCTCTCAGATGAGGATCTGTATAGGGAGTATCTCGCCAGTGGTATGACTCGGGAAGCCTTTGCCCGGCAGGTGGGCCTGAGCAGGACTACCTTGTGGAGAAAACTATCCAAGTTTGATGAGTAGTCTCTCTGTATGTTTCAATGCATGTTTCAAGTGGAACATGAAACATGCATTGAAACAACTAGCCAATAAAGCAAATATAGTAGCAAAAAAGTAAAACTTAGCCCTATATTTCCCTATGTATTGCCTCTTATTAGAGTTGTATGTATACAAATAATATAAAAACGATTCATTGTATACAATATAAAAAAGTTGGCACGCTACTTGCTACCTTATCCACGTGAGCTGCACTCTGTGTTGCTTTCGACTACAAGATAAGGAAATATTGATGAATAAGAAACCTGTACTGGGAATATTGCTCGGCGATGGAGCCGGGGTCGGACCTGAAATTGTGGCGAAGCTTTCCGTCTCTGATTTTTATGCAAAGTATTGCAAGCCTGTCATCATAGGTGATGCAAGAATACTCTCCCGAGCCTTTGAGATCATCGGCTCCTCTGTTCCCTTACAGATACTAGATTCCATTGACCAGGCTGACTGGTCCAAGGGCTTGCCGGTTTTGGACCAGAAGAACCTGGATCCCAAGGATGCCCCCCTTGGCAAGCTTACCACCGTATGCGGAGCAGCCAACCTTCGTTCCCTTCAAGTGGCGGTGGACCTCTATAAGGAAAAGAAGATTGAAGGCTTCTGCTTTGCCCCTCTAAACAAGGCGGGCATGAAAGATGCCGGATGCAAATTCGAGAGCGAACACCACTATATGGCAGACTTGTTCGGACATACCGAACCCTTTGGTGAGATCAACGTGGTGGGAGACCTCTGGACTACCCGTACCACCAGCCATATCCCCATCAGTGAAGTAAGCAAGCATCTTAGCGTGGAGAGCATCCTGCGAGCAGTACGACTTGCCAATGTATCCATTCGTAACAGCGGTGTGGAGAAGCCCCGCCTGGCCCTTGCCGCCCTCAATCCCCATGCAGGGGAGAACGGCATGTGCGGACGGGAGGAGATCGACGTCATCATACCAGCCATCCAAGCGGCCCAAAAGATGGGCATTGATGCAAGCGGTCCCTATCCAAGCGACATTACCTTCATCAAAGCCTTCCGCGGGGAGTTCGACGGGGTGGTCACCATGTACCACGACCAGGGACAGATCGCCCTCAAGCTCAAGGGTTTTGACGAGGGTATCACCATCGCTGGAGGGCTTCCGGCCCCCATCGTGACCTGTGCCCATGGAACAGCGTATGATATAGCAGGCAAAGGTATTGTACATACGCTTGCCTTTGAAAATGCGGTAAAGATGGCAAGCAAGATGGCAAGCCATATCTCAGCAAGAACTTGAGGAGTCGTACAGGTATGCAAAAGAAGAAGATAACGAGCAAAATGCTGATACCGGTGTTTTCGGCATTGGTTGCTGTGCTGTTCGTCTCATTTGGATATGCCAAATATGGATTCTGGCATCCTACAAGGGGACCCCTCCCAGGCTTTTTCCCTGTCATCATAGGTAGTGTCCTGCTGATGATGAGTGTCTTGGGCTTCATTACCTCCTTGCATGAAGGGGGTACCGACTATCCTTTGGAAAACTGGTATCCAGCCTTTGGTGCTGTCCTGATCATGCTTTCTACCCTAGTCATAGGGATGCTTCCCTCTCTCGCTATCTTTGTGGTGCTCTGGTTGAAATGGTATGAGAAGTACCCTTGGAAAACAACCCTGATCGTCTTTGTTGTCATCATGGGAATTGTTGTGGGTGCTTTCGTATTCTGGCTTGGTGTCCCTTTTCCAAAAGGGCTCATCTACGACATGATCTTCAACTAAGGGGTGCTGGATGGATAATTTTTCAATGTTGTTGGAGGGCTTCACCGTAGTCCTTTCACTACAGAATGTGTTGGTGGTTCTCCTCGGTGCCGTCCTTGGTCTTATAGTCGGGGCTATGCCTGGTATCGGCTCTCTTGCAGGTGTGGCTCTCTTGTTGCCTCTTACCTATAAGTTCAACCCGACCACTGCGATCATCATGCTTGGGTCGTTATACTATGCAAATATGTACGGAGGAGCTTTCAGCGCCATCCTACTCAATATCCCCGGAGATTCGCCCGCTGTCATGACTGCTCTTGATGGGTATCCCATGGCGACAAAACGCAATCGCCCAGGTCAGGCCCTGTTCACCTCAAACATGTCTTCCTTCATTGGAGGGGTCATAGGGATGATCATCCTAACCTTTACCGGTCCTGCCTTGGCTAACCTCGGTCTGAAATTCGGACCTGCGGAGATGACCGCGTTGCTCCTGGTTGCAATGACGAGTATCGGCTGGCTTGTAGGGGAGAACCCCACAAAGGGTGTGGTGCTCACCTTGGTTGGTATCCTTATCGCATCCATGGGGATGGATACCCTCACCGGTAGTCCCCGATTTGATTTTGGTAACATATACCTGCTTGGAGGAATCCCCTTCACACCGTTTGTCATCGGTACGGTCGGTTTCTCACAGGTGCTGAAGCTCATGCAAGACCGAAACAAGAAAATTGAGACCTCCTTCACCCAGAAGCTGACCATCAAGGGCTCGATGCTTACCTTGCATGATATCAAGCGTCTGCTTCCCCCTGCCATAAGAAGTGGGTTTCTTGGGACCTTTGTGGGTGTCCTCCCTGGTGCTGGTGCAACCACCGGATCATTCATGGGATACGCCATGCAGAAGGCGTTCAAGAATGAGGATGAATTGGGAACTGGAGCCATCGAAGGGATCGCTGCCTGTGAATCTGCAAACAATGCGGCCGCCGCCGGATCGTTTGCTCCGCTGCTGGCCTTGGGAATCCCCGGTTCCGGTACGGGAGCGGTCCTACTCGGAGGCCTGATGATGTGGGGGCTAAATCCTGGGCCACTGCTGTTCAGCAGCCAGCCAGAATTCTGCTGGGGCCTCATTGCCTCCCTCTTCCTTGCAAACTTGCTGACCCTGATCATAGCTGTGGGCATAATCCCCTTTATGATTAAGATCCTCACAGTCCCTGTAAAGATTCTTGTGCCTTGCATAACTGTCATCTGTATTGTAGGTAGCTATAGCACCTCTAACTCCATGTATGGGGTTCTGGTAATGTTCTTTTCCGGTCTGTTTGGGTATGTCCTGGACAGGAACGGATACTCCACGGCTCCGATGCTGCTTGCCTTTGTCCTAGCTCCCTTGCTTGAGTCAAATATGCGCAAGTCGTTTATCAGCAGCCATGGAAGTCTTGATATCTTCTTCCAGAAGCCGATCTCAGCATTCCTGATCTTGGTCCTGTTTGCGATCATCCTGACTCCTGTCATCAAGTTTGTGCTGAAGAAGATTCGACCTGCTCAGAAGAGCAATTAATTAGGTATTTTGAGACAATTGGTGTCTCGGATAAAAAAAAATAGGAGAGATAGTATGAAGAAATTTGCAATCGTACTGGCATTAGCCCTGTTGCTTGCCGTTCCAGCTTTCGCTGCCGCTCAGAGTGAAGTTTCTGATTCAAAAGGATTTGTTCCCTCAAAGAACATCGATTGGTATGTTACCAGTTCCCCCGGTGGAGGTTCTGATATCTTCACCCGCACCCTTATGGATATCATGGTTAACGAGAAACTGGTGAATGATAAAAACATTGTCATCCAGTACAAGACCGATGGTGCCGGTGAAGTCGGACGTCTGTTGGTCTCCAACCTCAGGGCAGGGGATCAGGCTGACCATACTCTGTTGACCTTCAACAGTGGTGACCTCATGCCAATGGCCAAGAACACCAACAACCGCTTTGAAAACTTCCAGCCTATCGCTCACCTTGCAGTAGACAAGCATCTGATCTTCGTCGGTGAGGAGTCTGCGTACAAGAATATGGAAGAAGTCATTGCAGCCCTCAAGGCTGGAAAGAACATCACGCTCGCTGGATCCAAGGGAGATGACATTGCATGTCATGCCGCCCTCGCCAAGGAGCTGGGTGTCTCTGTAGATCAGTTTGCATATGTTACACATGACGCCTCAAGTGCCGCCATCACTGCAATCCTGGGTAATCACTATGACCTTCTGATCAGCAAGCCCGCCGCTGCTTCCCAGTATGTCGAAGCTGGCAAGATTAAGCCAATTCTTGCTCTTTCCACCAGCCGTTTCCCTGGAAACCTCAGTTCTGCCCCGACTCTGAAAGAGCTTGGCTACAAGAACGTCGAGGTCCCCAACTGGAGATCTGTTGTTGGCCCGAAGAGCATGAGTGCTGAAGCTGTAGCGTACTGGAGTGATGTGTTCAAGCAGGTTTCCGAGACTGACGCATGGACTCAGGGATATATCGAAAAACAGAAGCTCGTACCTGATTTCATGGACCACAATGCATTCAAGGCATATGGTGCACAGTTCCAGGCCGATTACCTTGCTTCCATCGGTAAGGACAAATAATCGTATTGCACGCTGATACAGTATAGACTTATCATGATTGAGGGGTGAAGGGGAGAACCCTTTCATCCCTCAATGCAATTCAGTGTGAAAGCGAAGAATGTATCATGCTCAAGCTCGTTCATTCTCATGCGTAAGCTTGAACTTTCCATTCACTGTTTCTCATTTCTTGCAGTATTTTCGGAGGCATCCATGAAAAAAGTTGCGATCATTTACACAGTACGACCGGTCCTTGGCACCTTTCCTGAGCTCCTGGAAGAGGTCGTACAAGAGAAACTGAAGATTTTTAACCTTCTCGATGATTTTCTTGCATCTGATCCCGGCGAAAGTGGCATCTTCTCCATAGAAAACCATAACCGGCTCTTCAACGACATCAAGTCCTGCGAACTTACTGGGGCTGATGTCATTGTGGTGACCTGCTCGACCCTCACTCCAGCAGTCCAGCGCATACGTCCCTTCATCAAGGTTCCCATCGTCGCCATCGATGATGCCATGACTGAGAAAGCTGTGCAAATAGGATCGAAGATCAAGGTTGTGGCCACTGCAATGAGCACCATCAAGCCCACGGTAGCAAAGTTGCAGCAGGAGGCTGCACTTGCTGGAATAGAGGTGAGCATTGATGCAGAAGACAATGAGACAGCCTATGCAGCGATGAAATGCGGGGACTTGGCAAAGCACGACAAGTTGGTTCTCTCTCAGATAGCACAAGTCAAGGGGTATGATTGCATCGTGCTTGCCCAGGCATCCATGGGGCATCTGCAGGAAGAGGCGGAGAAACTGGCAAACATACCGGTCCTTGCTTCTCCCAGGCTCTGCTGTGAACGGGTAAAACAGCTTCTTAAGGGGGGAACAACATGAAAGACGCCATCCAAAACTATTGCAGGTTCGGTATTGTCCTAGGCATGGCATATCCCGGGTGTGCCAAGAGCGAAGAGTCTTATCTGTCCTCACTGAAACAAATCCTTGTCGACCCGTTTTTTCAGGTGGTCGAATTAGGAGCCCTTCCCTTTGCATCCATCGCTGATAAGGTTACTTCAATGGTCAAAGTCGCACACTGCGACATGACCTATAGCGGGCACTCCCTGCTCTTCTCCCAGAATCTGAACATCAACAGCCTCGATGAAGAGGAGAGAAAGCAGGCGGTTCAAATCCTGAAACAGGGAATTGATCAGGCATACAGCTGGGGATGTGAGGAGTTCCAGTTCCTTTCCCGTCACTACGAACAGGGAAAAGAGGACTTGTATCTCAAGCAGCTGATCATCTCCACCAAGGAATTATGCGCCTATGCAAAGCAGAAAGGTGATATGAGCGTATGTCTGGAAGTCTTTGACCATGCCATTGACAAGAAGTCCTTGTTGGGACCGGCATCGTTGGTCAGACGCTATGCAGAATCAGTATGTAACGATCATGACAACTTCGGTATCATGGTCGACTGTTCACACATCCCCATGATAGGGGAGAGCATCGATGAAGCCATTGACCCTGTGAAGGCGTATATCCGCCATGTCCATGTTGGCAACACCTTCATCAGTGATCCAAATCATCCCTGCTATGGAGACCTCCATCCCAGGTTTGGATATCCGGGTTCAGAGAATGATACTGAATACCTTACCTCCTTTCTCCAGAAGGTGAAGGATATCGGCTACCTATATGATGGAGGGGATAACATGCTCTCCTTTGAGGTGAAGCCCCAAGGGGATGAGGATAGCGACCTGGTTGTGGCAAATGCCAAGCGTACCCTGTTGGATGCCTGGAAAAGGGTCAGATGATACATAAGCTAGGATAGGAAGCAATACATAAGACCCTAATTTCGATTCATTAAGGACCAAAATAAGCATAAATTATTTTGGCCCTTAGTTTTTTCAGATGCATATTGTCATAAGATCAATTACATATGAAGGAACCTACGTTCTTATTCTTCTATTGTGTAAATTCATAGCCACTATGTGATATTCCAATGCGTGTGTGATGCTAGGAAACCAATACTGGGTTATATTATGAGATTGTAAAAAACTGTCCACAATGTCTATAAAGGCACTGGTTAGTGTTTCGTTTTGTTTCAAATGAAACATGAAACATTTATTGAAACAAATACTTGAAAACGTTTTGGCATGCTAGAATAGTAATAGAAATTTTACTAATATTCTATGTATTTTAACTATCTAGAGTTACATGTGTACAAATATAATAAAAACGATTCATTGTATACAATTTTATAAAGTTGGCACGCTACTTGCTACCTTATCCATGTGAGCTGCACTCTGTGTTGCTTTCGACTACAAGATAAGGAAATATTGATGAATAAGAAACCTGTACTGGGAATATTGCTCGGCGATGGAGCCGGGGTCGGACCTGAAATTGTGGCGAAGCTTTCCGTCTCTGATTTTTATGCAAAGTATTGCAAGCCTGTCATCATAGGTGATGCAAGAATACTCTCCCGAGCCTTTGAGATCATCGGCTCCTCTGTTCCCTTACAGATACTAGATTCCATTGACCAGGCTGACTGGTCCAAGGGCTTGCCGGTTTTGGACCAGAAGAACCTGGATCCCAAGGATGCCCCCCTTGGCAAGCTTACCACCGTATGCGGAGCAGCCAACCTTCGTTCCCTTCAAGTGGCGGTGGACCTCTATAAGGAAAAGAAGATTGAAGGCTTCTGCTTTGCCCCTCTAAACAAGGCGGGCATGAAAGATGCCGGATGCAAATTCGAGAGCGAACACCACTATATGGCAGACTTGTTCGGGCATACCGAACCCTTTGGTGAGATCAACGTGGTGGGAGACCTCTGGACTACCCGTACCACCAGCCATATCCCCATCAGTGAAGTAAGCAAGCATCTTAGCGTGGAGAGCATCCTGCGAGCAGTACGCCTTGCCAATGTCTCCATTCGTAACAGCGGTGTGGAGAAGCCCCGCCTGGCCCTTGCCGCCCTCAATCCCCATGCAGGGGAGAACGGCATGTGCGGACGGGAGGAGATCGACGTCATCATACCAGCCATCCAAGCGGCCCAAAAGATGGGCATTGATGCAAGCGGTCCCTATCCAAGCGACATTACCTTCATCAAGGCCTTCCGCGGGGAGTTCGACGGGGTGGTCACCATGTACCACGACCAGGGACAGATCGCCCTCAAGCTCAAGGGTTTTGACGAGGGTATCACCATCGCTGGAGGGCTTCCGGCCCCCATCGTGACCTGTGCCCATGGAACAGCGTATGATATAGCAGGCAAAGGTATTGTACATACGCTTGCCTTTGAAAATGCGGTAAAGATGGCAAGCAAGATGGCAAGCCATATCGCTTTAGGAAAGTAAAAAAATTATTGTAGATAATAACAACGATACTATGTGTTCGTTTTGGTTAGAAATGTTTTGGAGGTAAAAATGTTAGTAGATCTTAGTCTTCCTATACAACCACACTGGAGATATGGATTCAAAAGTAACCACGTTTCCTCTTTTGAAAAAGGCGATGCATGGCAAATTACTGAATTCTCTATGAAATCACATTGGTTTTCCCATATTGATTTTCCTAGGCACACAGGGTTGGAATATCCCGATAGTGAAGCTTTTCCTCTTGAAACATATAACGGGATGGCTTCGGTAATTCATGTACAAAAGGGCCCAATAGCAGATTATGCAATTACTGCTGCTGATTTGCAGCTGGCGAGCAAGGGAAGGAGCCTAGAGAAAATTCTCCTGATCCGTAGTGATTGGGGATTGGAGACATCTTGGGAAACCAAGGATTTCTGGGATCATGCTCCCTATCTCACCGATGATGCAATTTATTGGATTGCGGAGCAGAAACCTACAGCAGTCGCTTTTGATTTTCCCCAAGATTATTCTATCAGACTTCTCCAGGAGAGACCCGTTTCTCCTGAAGAGCAAAAAACACATACCATACTTTTGCGGAATAATATCTTATTGATCGAGTACCTAACTAACTTTAATGCAATTGATAGTGATACTTGTGAGTTTTTCTGCTTGCCTCTCAATTTGAAGCATGTAGATGGTTGTCCTGTTCGTGCTGTGGCTCGTGTCTAACGGAGGTGTTTGATGAACAAAGAAACAATGGAACTATTAAAGTCCAGATTTGAACAGACACTAGGATTTATTGTCTTGGTGTGGGTCCTTCTGGTGAATCTGGGGATATTGACACGGTATGTGTTTAAAGTGGCAATCCCTTGGAATGAAGAGCTTACAGTGTTGCTATTCAACTGGGTTATTTTCATTGGTGCTGCTTTAGCAAGTTTAAATGGCGGGCATATTACTATTACATTGCTTCGTGATTCGCTAAAGGGGAAAGCTAAAATAGCAGTTTCAATCGGACAGAACATCCTCTTTATGGTTTTTATCCTGATAGTCTGCGTACAAAGCTGGAAAATTGTCATGCTTCAGGCTAGGACTGAACAATTTACAGCGATTCTTAATATTCCTGTGTATGTGACCACTCTAGCAATGAGCTTAGGCAGTATCCTTTGGTTATCATTCCTCAGCGTAAATACTTACTTGATTATCAAAAAGCTTATCAATAAGGACGAGGCAACTCTATGACCAGTATGTTAATCATAGTCTTCTTTCTTGCTTTTCTATTCTTAGGGGTTCCTGTTGTAGGGGCTATGGGCCTTGGAGCGGTCGCCTATATACTCGTTTTCATGAATATTCCCATGAATATTGTTGCTAACCAGATGCTGGGTGGTATTGGTTCATATACCCTTATGGCTATCCCATTTTTTATCATAATCGGGTGCGTTGATGGAGTCTGGAGGAATATCAAGGCGTATCATATCCTTCTCGACAGCTCTTGTTGGTGGCCTTCCTGGTGGATTAGCCTTGGTTGTTATTGTTGCTAGTGCCTTTTTTGCTGCAATGACAGGCTCTGGTGCAGCTTGTGTAGCCGCTATTGGTGGTATGATGATTCCAGCCCTTGTAAAAAATGGCTATGATATCGACTTTGCAAGTGCGTTGCAGGCTGCTGGAGGAACTCTTGGTCCCATGATTCCACCTAGTATCCTTATGGTTTTGTATAGTGTCTCAACAGGGAACTCGGTAGGAGATATGCTTCTAGCTGGTCTGTTGCCTGGCATATTGATTGCTGTCAGCATGATGGTAGTGACAGTCATTATTTCCGTGAAAAAAGGCTATAGGGGTGGTGATCCTTTTTCAATGAAAAAGGTTGCGAGCTCCTTTAAAGAGTCTATCTGGGCTTTATTGACTCCCGTCACTATTTTAGGTGGAATTTATTCGGGCATCTTCACCCCAACAGAGGCTGCGGCTTTCAGTTGTTTTTATGCAATGTTTGTGGGTTTCTTCATCTACAAGGAACTGACGTTTAAATCTCTATTGAAATGTCTGTACAATGCTATTAAGGGCACCGGTATAATTCTGAGCATTGTTGCAGTAACCCAACTATTTAGCTGGATTATGACACGTGAGGGCCTTCCCCAGCAAATAGCCTTGATGAGCACTTCAATTTCAAGCAATCCCCAGGTATTTATGTTGATAATTGCATTTATTTTAATTGTTGTCGGCATGTTTCTTGACCCAGTTCCTGCAGTTCTAATATTTGCTCCAATTCTTACTCCTTCTGCCATTGCAATGGGAATTGATCCTATTCACTTTGGTGTTGTGATGGTTGCAACTTTCTGTATGGGTCTTGTCACTCCTCCTGTTGGGATGACTCTCTTTGTTGCTTCCAATATTGCAAATCGTCCTGTGCTGATGGTCAGCAAAAAAGTTATACCGTTTTTACTATCAATGTTGGTAGCTGTAGTGTTAATTGTATTATTTCCGCAAATATCTTTGTTATTGCCAAGTCTTGGCAAATAAGAATTTGTAGGAAAATAAATAAGGAGAAAAATATGAAAAGAAGTCTATTGGTTCTTGTCCTTATCATGAGTATGGTAATGGTGTTCGGTGCTGGAGAGAAAGAAGGCAAAAAACTTGAGTTATCCGTATCGACTGGAGGCATGTCAGCTACCAGTCCTGCTGGACAGGGTATGGCAAAGTTTGCTGAGAAAGTAGAAGAGTATTCAAACGGCACCATAAGTGTAAAAGTTTTCTATGACACCACTCTCGGTTCGCCGTCCTCTATGGTAAGCGGGATGCAGCAGGGCACTGTCGACTTTGGCGTGTGTGGTGATGCATACTATTCCAGTCTGGTTCCTGAAATTCAGGTTTTCGAACTTCCCTACATGTTTGATTCTCTCCAAGAAGCTCGGAATGCTGTCAATGGGCCTGCAGGCAAGGCCATTTCTGAAAAGCTGGAAAAGAAAGGAATACATCCCCTGACTTTCTGGGAAATTGGATTTAGACAAGTTACAAACTCAAAAAGAGCTGTTAACAACCCCGCTGATCTTAAAGGCCTTAAGCTCCGCACTCTGCCTGCTACCTTCCAGGTGAAAGCTTGGGAAAGTGCTGGTGCCATTCCTGTGCCCATGGATATTTCTGAGTTGTATTCTTCCTTGCAACAGGGAGTTGTCGATGGCCAGGAGAACCCCTTGAGTGAAATATACAATCAGAGGTTCCACGAGGTTCAGAAGCATCTTTCTTTGACTTCTCATGTCTATACACCCATGTTGTTCAGTGCTGGTGGCCCTACTTGGGATAAGCTTACTGCAGAGCAGAAAGAGATTATCACCAAGGCAGCAAAAGAAGCTCAGGCTATCGTATATGCTGTGAATGACAGGGAAAATGCAAATTATCTTCAGAAAATCAAAGATGCAGGCGTCCAAGTTGTTGAAAATCCTGATAGATCGGCATTCAAGAACCTGATGTCAGGTTCCAAAGCACTGTTTGCGAATCAATACGGGAATGAGATGCTGACACTGTTGAATATGTAACAGTGATTTCGGGATAGGGAGAAGTCGTTAAATAGCGGCTTCTCTCCTATTCTATAGTTTGGCGGAAATTAATATGCCAAACAAGCTAATTTAATAAATGGAGCTTAGTGCAAACTGCTTCATTAGTTAAAGGGAAAGATATGAAACGCATTGTACTAATTCATACGGTAAAGAGTGTCTATGAGACATTTGAGAAAGACCTTAGGGCCGTAACAGGAGATATCAAGGTCTATAATATGCTTGATGATTTTCTTGTAGCTGATTCAATAGAAAGAGGTGCCTTTACCGTTGATAATCGCATGCGTCTGATGCATGACCTCTCAAGTGCACAGCTTACGGGGGCCGATCTCATTGTGGTCACCTGTTCCACCCTTACCCCCCATGTGGTTGCAGCCAGACCCTTCTTTACCACACCGATCATTGCCATTGATGATGCAATGTGCTCTTTGGCAGTAAAACAGGGCAGGAAGGTAACCGTACTGGCAACAGCAGAGTCTACAGTGAGCCCTACCCTGAAAAAGCTGGAGGAAGAGGCCGCTTCACAACAAAAGGTTGTATCATTATCTTCGCTTTGTTGCCCTGAGGCCCTGGTTCATCTGAAGGCAGGGCAGAAGGCAAGGCATGACAAACTGGTCCTTGATATGGCTCGTGAGGTCAAGGATAGCGATACCATTGTGCTTGCCCAGGCATCCATGGCCCACCTGCAGGACTTGGTACAGGCGCAGACTAGGATCCGTACATTCTCATCACCTCAGTTATGTATACTGGAAGTGGCAAAACGTATAGGAAAGATTCGATAAGATCTGTTGTTTGTGCAGATTGCTGGGGCTTTCTTAACACATGTAATCAATTGAAGATTTTGACAAAGTGAAAGAAATTTTGAAGAAATTCTAAGAATAGTCATAACACTTAACTATTGTGTACAATTAGTAGATTATTGCAAATACTTATTGAGATTAAGTATTTATTATAAATATGTAAATGTAAAATGTATATATAAATAAACAAATCAAGTATCTATCTTGACGGGATAAACTACTAATGTTACTATAATGTATACAGTATACAAAATAAAAAAAATGGAGTTTAGTATGAAGAAAATCTTTTCGATCGTCCTTGCACTTATAGTGTTCTCATCATTGGCTTTTGCCAATGGCGCAGGTGAAAATCAGGTTGCTGCAAAGTATCCTAGCAAGTCTATCCAGATGATAGTTCCCTATGGCGCAGGTGGTGGTGCTGATATCTCTGTTCGCTTACTTACCAAGTACCTTGAAGAGGAACTCGGACAGAAGTTTATCATCCAGAACGTCAGTGGTGGCAGTGGAACCATTGGGTTTACCCAGCTTGCCAATGCTAAGGCTGATGGCTACACCCTTGGGTATTTTTCCTCTACCCAGACCAATGACAGCCTACTGTTTGAAGGAATCAAGTACGACAATACTTCCTTCACTCCAATTTCCCTTTTCTCAAATGATCCCCACATCATTGTCGTGTCAAAAGATTCAGGAATAACCAGTATGAAAGAACTGGTGGAAGCTGCAAAAAATGATCCTGCAGGAATCACCTTTGGGCTTGGTGGTGCTTGGACCAGTCATGACTTCTTGCGCATGAGCCTTGAAGAGAATGCTGACGTAACCTTCAAGAGAATGGTTTTTCAAGGTGGAGCCGCTGCTATCACAGCAGTAGCTGGAGGCAACTGTACTGTTGCTGTCCCTTTTGTCAGTGAGGCTCTTGCTCAAATTGAAGCTGGTAATGTTGTTCCAATAGCAATTTCTAGCAATTCACGTTTTGAACTTACCCCTTCAATTCCAACTGTCAAAGAGTCAGGGTACGACTTTGAGCATACGATGTGGAGAGCGATCGTTGGACCAGCAGGATTGAGTGCAGAAGTAGTTTCTGTGATTGATGCTGCTATGAGTAAAGTCTTGAACAATCCCGAATATCTTGCAGCAGCTTTAAAGTCTGGTACTTTTGCAGAATTCAAGAATAACACTGAGTTTTCCAAGTACTACGAGGAAAACCACAAGTTTTATCAGAAACTGATCAAAGAAGCTCAGCTGGCCAAATAGTTTTAGAAAATGTAATTCCGGGCAGCTTGGGCTGTCCGGATTGTTCTATTGGAGAGAATGTATGTATAAACTTACAGGTAATAGAGTCTTTCTGCTGTTTTTTGGGGCTGTACAAATTGCATTTGCAACCCAATTGGCCAAAATTCCTGATGGTGCGAGTGAATACCCGCAGGTCTTATTGATCTGTAGTTTCCTTCTTACTATCGCCATATTTGTAAAGCCCCAGAAGGAAGAAATATCAATCGGAAAAGAGAACGCAATTCGAATATTGGTGTTTGCGATACTAATAGGAGTCTCTCTGATTCTTCTGACAAAAATAGGGTATATCCTCTCCACATTGCTGTTTCTGTATGCAGGTCTTTGGTACCTTAAATTGAAAAAGGGCCTTTTGTTTTTATTGTTTCCAATTTTGCTGAGCTTGGCTATGTATTTTTTGTTCAGTCGAGGGCTTTCAGTAATTCTTCCAGAGGGTGCTTGGTTCTCCCTTACCTTGTAGGAGATTGATATGATTGAGAATATTTTACTGGGCCTTCAAGGTGCTTTCGCACCTCAGAATTTACTTTTTGAATTCTTGGGTGTCGCGATCGGTATTGTATTTGGAGCTCTTCCTGGGTTCAGCGCTACTATGGGTGTTGCTGTATTCGTACCTTTCTCCTATGTGTTGGAACCTGGGGCTGCTATGTTGTTGCTCAGTGGGATATACTGCGGAGCGATATACGGGGGTTCAATTCCAGCTGTTTTGATAGGTATCCCAGGTACTCCTGCAAGTGTTCCAACCAGTCTCGAGGGGCGTGCAATGGTGGAGCAGGGAAAAAGTGGTGAAGCACTGGCTATGGTTACGTTTGGTTCCGCCTTTGGAGGATTTTTCTCCTCCATAGCCTTGTTGCTTTTTGCCCCTTTGTTAGCGATAGTGGCACTTAAGGTAGGTCCTCCAGAACAGATGATGATCGCCATCTTTGGTCTGAGTGTTGTCTCCATGCTTAGCGCAGGAAATATGCTTAAAGGTCTGTTTGTTGGGTTTATAACTTTGTTGTTCGCGACCATCGGACAAGACCCAATGCTTGGTTTCCCAAGGTTCACATTTGGTAATTTTCAGTTAATAGGAGGATTAGAGACAGTCTCCGTATTGATAGGGCTCTTTAGTCTCCCGGAAGTTTTCAAGATGCTTGAGGATACCAAGCAGGGGGAGAAAGCCACAGGAGTCAGTAAAATGCGATTATCCCTCAAGGAGATTATTGCAAACGGCGTAAATTTAATTCGTTCCACATGCATTGGTGTCGCCATTGGTATCATTCCCGCCGCTGGTCCTGATATTGCATCTTTTCTCTCCTACAATGAAGCTAAAAAAGCAAGCAAGCACCCTGAGAAGTATGGACATGGATCGAATGAAGGTATCATAGCCAGTGAAGCTGCAAATAATGGAGTGACCGGAGGGTCATTGATTCCTTTGCTTACACTAAGTATTCCAGGAAGTGCCCCTGCTGCGATTTTTCTTGGAGCAATGATTATCCATGGATTGCGGCCAGGCCCTCTGCTCTTTACCCAACATGCTGGCACTGTCTATACGTTGCTTGTAGGTTTTGCTGTAGTAAATATCATGATATTTTTTGTTGGTTGGTTTTTCTGCAAGTTTGCAGGGAAGATACTTATCATCCCAAAACAGATACTTGCAGTCATAATTGTAGTTCTTGCTACAGTGGGTTCGTTCTCAATTCAACAAAGTATGATGGATGTTGCAACTATGTTTGTAGCAGGAATAATTGGGTATTTTATGCTTAAGTATGGATATCCACTGTCCCCTGTTGCTTTGGGCCTTTTGCTTGGACCTATGCTCGAAGAGGCTATCACCCTTACAGATACCATGTACGATAATTTCTTTATGATATTCACCAGACCTCTGACAATTGTGTTTGCTTCCTTCATCGTCTTTTCTTTATTCTGGCCTATTGTGAAGAAGAAAATGATAAAGCGGAGATAATAAAATGACAACTACAGTGTATGCACCAAGACTACTTTACGGAAAGAATCTGGAACCAAAGGAAAATCAATTGGTTACCATCAGTGATGGGCTCATTGCGAGTATTCAAGAGGGAAAAGCCTCAGAGGCCAATATTGTTCTGAAAGAAGGAGATACCCTTCTTCCTGGAATGATAGACTGCCATACCCACCTCGCTCTGGATGCGAGAATTCCCGGTCATCTCGGTTTGATGGAAGACTCTGAAGCAAAGCAAACCATTCGTGCTTTGAAGGTGATACATGACAATCTTCAGGCGGGGATCACTGGATTGAGAGCTGTTGGTGACCGCTATTACCTGGATGTTCTTCTGAGGGATATGGTCTATGAAAAAAAATTACAAGGGCCTTGGATGCAAGTTGCTGGAATAGGGATGAAGAGTTTGCACGGGCATGGCTATGTGGGAAAAAGCTTTAGCGGGCCTGAGGAGTTTCGGCGCCAAGCTCGCATAAATATGCATAACCACACCGATTGGCTTAAAATGTTCATTACAGCTGGGGCTCCACCCCAAGGATCTACTGTCAGTTGCTATCTCACTCGAGAAGAGGTTACAACAGTTGTAGAAGAGGCTAGAGCCTGTGGACTGAAGACCAGCGCACACTGCATTGGGGGTAAAGGCCTTCAATACTGTGCTGAAGAGGGTGTGGATGTTCTTGATCATTGCTATTGGGTTGATTCCACAGATATCGACCTGATACAAAAGTATGGGACTACAGTATGTTTTACCCCTGGTGTTTTCATGGATGACAGCCGTCTCCCTCTCTGTCCGAGTGATCATGCTTTAAGAGTGTTACGAACTAGGGAAGACGTTGTTAGAAGAATGTCGTCGCTTGTTTCCTCCAAGCCTAAGTTTGTCATCGGTAGTGACGCTTATCATACCTATCTCTATAAAGAAGTTGAGTTTATGACTCAATTGGGAATGAGCAGAATAGAGGCGATCAAGGGGATCACCGTGTATGCAGGTGAACTTATGAATAGGAGAGTAGGCTCTTTGGAAGAAGGCTACCAAGCAGATCTCATTACAGTAACAAAAGACCCTTTAAGGCAAGAGAATGCCCTTTCGACGGTGAACTTTGTTATGCGAGAAGGTGTTGTCATCAAGAATTAGAGCTTAAGTGATTGTTTAGGGTGATTGGGCAGGTAGATGTTCATCAGTTCTCGATTTGACCTGCATTGTGGTGTATACTAAGGAAAAAGGAGATGTACATGCAGTACAAGCTATTGGGAAATACCGACATTCGCATCTCAGCACTCTCCTTGGGAACGTGGGCAATGGGTGGTGGAATGAGTTGGGGGCCTTCTGATGAGAAGGAGTCGGTTCGTACCCTCAAGAAAGCCTTGGAAGTCGGCATCAATTTCCTCGATACCGCCCCTGCCTATGGCAATGGCTATAGTGAAGAGATCCTAGGTCGTGTCATTTCTGTCAACAGGAACAACTATATCCTTGCAACCAAATGTGGTCTTATCTGGGGCTCCGATGATGAAGGGTCAGTGCACAAAAGTCGTGATGGGGTCACCATACGCAGAAACCTCTCACCTATGAGCATCAGAGCCCAGGTGGAAGGGAGCCTTGCAAGACTCAAGACAGACCATATCGACCTGCTTATTACCCATTGGCAATCAATTGAACCGTTTTTCACCCCTATAGAAGAGACAGTCTTTGTTTTGGAAGCGTTGAAACGCGAAGGCAAGATACGTTCCTACGGAGCATCCAACCTCACTTTGGACCAGATCAGGGAGTACCAGAAGTTTGGCAGTCTCTCCCTGGTGCAGGAGAGGTTCAGCTTGCTCAGCAGGCAGAACCTGGACAAGGCCCTCTACTGTGAAAAAGAGAATATTACCTTCCAGGCATACAGCCCCCTCGAACGGGGCATCCTTACCGGAAAGGTTTCCCCCGATAGTGAGATTGTAGGAACTGCAAAGGCCTCCATCCCCTGGTTCCAACCAGAGAAGAGGGCTCACGTGCTCGAGATGTTGGACAAGCTTACAGAGATGTCCATCCGATACGGCTGTTCGGTTGGGACGCTTGTCCTTGCCTGGACACTGGAGCAGACTATAACCATGAACGTACTCTGTGGTGCGCGCAAAAGCGAGCACCTTGAGGAGAACGCCCAAGCTGCTTCCATCGGTCTGAGTCGGGAAGATCTCACATTCATTGACCATTTGGGCAAATCCTTACAGTAGGAGAATTCTCCATATGATCAGCTTTTATGACTTTTCTTCCACAAATTAGTAGCACAAACAGCAAATTCCATGCTATTACAGACACGTGGTAGTTTTGGGAGGCTCATATGTGTGGAATCGTCGGATATGTTGGCTGTGATCAGGCTTCTCCTGTATTGTTGGAGGCTCTTAGGAAACTGGAATACCGTGGATATGATTCCGGTGGCATTGCCGTAGTGGAAGAGAGTGAGAAACTGCAGGTGCGCAAGATCAAGGGCAGGCTATCCAATCTGGATCTCCTTGTTGCACAACAACCGGTACAGGGCTCGTGTGGAATCGGGCATACCCGATGGGCGACCCATGGGGAGCCGAGCGACATCAATAGCCATCCCCATACCGATGTATCAGGAAACATAGCAGTAGTACATAATGGGATCATTGAAAACCACGCTTCCTTGAGGGAGTGGTTGGAAAAGCACCATGTCGTCTTCAGAAGCCAGACTGACAGCGAAGTGATAGCACATCTGGTTGACTTCCACTACAACGGGGATCTGCTGCTCGCTGTGAGTGAGACGGTTAAGCGGTTGGAAGGGTCCTATGCAATTGCTGTAATCTGCGAAGACTATCCAGACAAGCTGGTCGTGGTCAGGAAGGACAGTCCTTTGGTCATAGGACGGGCGGATTCCTATAATCTCATAGCCAGTGATGTCCCCCCCTTGCTTTGCCATACCCGTGAAGTCCAATATTTGCATGATTTGGAATTGGCGTTGCTCACCAAGGATGAGGTCACCATCTATAATCTTGAGGGAGAGATCCAGCAACGGGAACTGGTCCATGTCGATTGGGATATTGAGTCCGCTGAGAAATGTGGCTATGAACACTTTATGCTCAAGGAGATATTTGAGCAGCCAAAGGCCTTGCGCGATACCTTGAACAGCCGTATCAAGGATTCCATGATAGTGATCAATCCAAAAATACAGGAAGCTTTGGCCAATTGCACCAACTTGCTGATAACCGGGTGTGGAACCGCCTATCATGCTGGTATGGTGGCAAAGTATGTGATCGAGCACTTTGCCATGGTACGCGTTGAAGTTGATATTGCCAGTGAATTGCGGTACAGGACCCCTATGTGCAAAGAGGGGGATGTGTGTATCCTTATCAGCCAGAGCGGTGAGACAGCCGATACCCTTGCATCCTTGCGATTGCTCAAGGGTCTTGGGGTGGTGACCATCGCCCTTACGAACGTTGTGGGTTCGACGATCAGTCGCGAAGCGGACATGGTGATGTATACCCAAGCCGGACCCGAAATAGCCGTAGCTTCGACCAAGGCCCTTACCACCCAGCTGATGTGTCTGTACATACTGGCCTTGGTGATGACAAAAAAAGAGACCGGCCCTTTGCTCGAACAATTGCAGCTTATCCCTTCACAAGCACAACTGCTTCTTGACAAGCAGGAAGATATCCAAAGGTTTGCCGCAAGCCAGTTCAACAAGGATAAGGTCTTCTTCATGGGGCGCCTTACCGATTATGCCATCAGCTTGGAAAGCGCACTCAAGCTGAAGGAGATCAGCTATACACACAGTGAATCCTTTGCAGCAGGAGAACTCAAGCACGGGCCCATAGCGTTGGTCGACGAATCGACTCTTGTCGTTGCCATGTGCACACAACCCTCGCTCTTTGCCAAGATGGATTCCAATATCAAGGAAGTGAAGGCACGGGGAGCTACCGCGTTGGCCATTACCTTTGACTCAGTACAGGATTTCAATGCCACCGCTGATGAGGTGTTCAGAATCCCTACAATAGAACCGTATTTTTCACCGATCCTCACGGTGATCGTAAGCCAGTTGTATGCGTATTACTGCTCGGTGTTGAAAGGAAATGATCCTGACAAACCAAGGAATCTGGCCAAATCGGTAACTGTAGAATAGGCTTGCAGCAGGATCCCTGAGATTTTTCTTTCTGGTCCTTACTTGCTGAGATCCTTGATGAAGGCAATCATGTCAATGGCCTTTGGAGGGCATCCAGCTAGGCTTTTGCCCAACCCCCGTGTGCATATGCCTACTCCCACTTTGCTTGGGTCATGTATTCCTTTATAGCCCTGGCCGATACAGATAGGCACAGAGACGTCTCCAAGACGATCCACCTCATCCAAGCGCTTCAGCGCATGGATGAGGTTGCCATAGCATGCTGAGCAAGCAGAGTCAGGCACTGTATGCTTTGCAAGGTAGGATACCCTGCCACTTGGCTTTTTCGCCTCTTCATCACTGGGTTCGTTCAGTTGGATGATGGTTGCTTGGGAAAGGTCAGAGCTTCCTACTCCAAGCTCTTCGGCAAGACCGATGTAGGGGATGTCCTTCAGCTCAAAGCCCAATAGGGAGGCACCGTAGCTGTCACAGAGAACGCTGTCTGTTGTGGCAAACATCCTGTTTGTTTCAACAGGGTTCCCCCCTTCCTCAAAGTCCAGATCTCCATTGAGACTGTCAACAATGACCAGGTCTGCACAGCGCACTGCGTTGAGGGCAGCGATGGGCTTGTGCAGGCCCAAGGTATGGAAGAGCCGTTTGGAGCGATCAGAAATGCATCCTTTCATATTCTTCAGGGCACAGGTCATCGCCGTCTGACAGTGACCTTTGAGAACTGGTAGGCTGATGAGAAAATCAGTCTCAAGGATTGTCTCGCTCACTTCCATGGTGATCTTTCCGACAGTCTTCTTTACATATTCGTCATCCTTCACATCGATGAGGGGCACGGAATAGCGGCTGCTTATCTGGTTGTATCCATTGACTCGGAAGCCTTCCTTGGTAGAGTCTCCGACCCAGGCACTCTCCACAATGCTAATATTCTTATATCCCAGAGCCTGCAAGTGTTCGATGATAACGACTGCTATTTCAGGGTGGGTGGTTGCCCCGCTGTCGGAAGTGACGGCAACGACCAAGTTGGGCTTGAGGGCGATCGACGCATCTTTGTCCGGTATGAGGGATGCAAAGTCAATGGAGGAGAGAAGTGACTTGGTCATCTTTGAAGGGTCCGAACCGTAGATGGTGAGTATGTCGTGCTTGTTCATTGATTTCCTTCTTGGGTAACATGGCTGGTAAGGTCGTGGGTGATATGCTCGTAAAGCAGGCGCTTGCATGCATCCTTCTCCCCATTCTTCAAATGTTGCATGAGAGTCGAGTGTTGGTGCAGGTAGTAGGACAGTTCATCCTCAGGGAGGTCCTGCGCTATGCGAAGCTGCTGTATCTTTGCATCAAGGCGTTCGCAGATATTGATCAAGGCTGAATTCTTTGAGGCCTTGATGAGGGCCATATGAAAGAGGCTGTCCTGTTCAAAGACTGTAGCCCTGTCTCCTATACCCATGGCGTACTGGCAGTCAGCTGCATAGCGGGAGAGTTCCCGAACATGCTCGGCATACGACTGTTCATTGATGCTGTCGATGGCAAGCTGTTCCAAGGTAACCCTGACACGTGCGATGTCATTTGCCTCTTGGGGGGTGATGACCGAGACTGTCGCAAAGCTTCTGGGCTTGATGGTTACCAGGCCATATTCACTCAGACGCCTGATAGCCTCCCGTATAGGGGTTCGTGATACGCCGAACTGTTCTGCAAGTAGCTCCTCAGGGATTTTCATCCCACCTTTAAGCTCTCCTGATAGGATTTGTTCCTTGAGCATAGTATAGACTTGGTCAGAAAGGCTGTTTTGTACACATTTTGCCATAGTATTCCCCTTATTCATCCATAACTCTAGGCTGTATTTTCTGTTTCGTCAATAATCATATGAGCAAAGAAGAGATTTTTTGAGTATGTTCCATTATTGTATACAGAATTGTAGTTACATTATTTATTATAAAATAGCTAATTAAAAAGCACTCTATAATAAATAGTACTTTTTTTTACTAATTGTATTAAAAAAACATTTTTTTATTTGACAATAGTACCTCAACGTGATATTAATATTGTATACAGTACACAATGCTTGATTATCTTCGTATCCACGCATGAATACAGGGTAAGCCAATGAGCATGAGGAGTTTCCTAGATGAAAACAGGTGTTACACAACTGCTCTCTGATACAGGGCGCACGTTCAACGCGAAGGAACTGGCAGCACTAGCAGCCTATTTTAGGGTGGTCATGTTTGACACCCTTCACGACAGGGGTACCGGTCACTGGGGTGGTTCAGCCTCAAGTGCTGAGCTTACGACCTCCCTTTATTTCAATCGGATGAACATCAGGACCAATGAGGCGCAGTGGGAAGACCGTGACCGTCTCATCCTCTCAAAAGGTCACGCATCGATGAACCTCTATACCATCCTTGCCCATAGGGGCTTCTTTCCCGTGGATGAGCTTGCTTCCTTCAGGAAACTCGATTCCAGACTGCAGGGACACCCCTGCATGCAGAAGATTCCTGGAGTGGACATGTCCACCGGAGCTCTCGGCCATGGTATTTCCATCGGCTTGGGTATGGCTATGGCTGCAAAGGTAACCGGCAAGTCCTATTGGACCTATGTTATTGTGGGTGAGGGGTGTCTCAACGAAGGGCAGAGCTGGGAAGCCATCATGAGCGCGGCCAAGTTCAAACCTGAGAACTTTGTCCTTATGGTCGACTACAACAAGGTGCAGCTTGACGGAACCGAGGATGAGATCATGCCTTTGGATTGCCTTTCGGACAAGTTGAAGGCCTTCGGGTGGAATGTATGCCCCCATCCCTATGACGGAAATAATACCGAAGACATACTCTCTTCCTATGAATGGATGGATCAGGACACCGTCTGGCCGAAGGCTGTCATCTATGACACCATCAAGGGAAAGGGCGTCTCCTTTACAGAGGGAAAGAGCAGCTGGCACGGGGCTGTCATCGATGATGACTCCTACGCCAAGGGAATTGAAGAGCTGAAGAGAGATCTTCAGAAAAAGGAGGCAGTGCTATGAGCGTAGCCATGAGAGAAGCCTTTGGTAATAAACTTGCTGAGCTTGGTTCAACGTACCCCGAGCTTGTCGTCTTGGATGCAGATGTATCCTCATCAACAAAAAGTGCCCTGTTTGGAAAAGCCTATCCTGAGCGGTTCTTCAACGTAGGGGTTGCTGAGGCAAACATGGTCGATATTGCAGCAGGTATGGCAACTGCAGGCTTGCATCCTGTGGTAAACGCCTTCTCCATCTTCCTTGCCCTGAAGGCTACTGACCAGATCCGCAATACGCTCTGCTATAATAACCTTCCTGTGGTCATCGCAGGTGCCTATGGCGGGCTTTCAGACTCCTTTGACGGGGCAAGTCACCAGTCCATCTGCGACATCGCCATCATGAGGGCCCTGCCCAACATGCAGGTGATAGTACCCTCCGATGCAAGGCAGGCTGAACTGGCCCTTGAATACGCCCTGAAGCAGACAGGTCCTGTATTTATCCGTCTCAACCGCAATCCCATGCCCGACCTTCCTGCAACCGATGAGCTTACGACTGTGGTATGTGCAGAGGGCAGTGATGTTACCATTGCAGCGAATGGCATCACCGCTTCCTTTGCACGAGAAGCCGCCGCTCTGCTTGCTAAGGAAGGCATTGCCGCTGAGGTGCTCAGCGTCCCCATGATAAAGCCCTTGGACGTGGAAAGCCTGAAAAAGAGCGTAGAGAAGACAGGGAAACTTCTCTGTGTGGAAGAGCATGCCCTTATGGGGGGATTTTCTTCTGCTGTTAGTGAGGCCTTTATGAAACAGGGCATCCATTGTATATTTGATGCAATTGGAATTGAAGACAGATTTACCGAATCGGGTCCTTACGAACCCCTTTTGGCAAAATATGGAATTAGCGCAGAAAACATTGCCTCAAGGGCAAAAGCACTCTGCGAGTAGGAGAAGAATATGGACCAGATGAAGAAAGCGTATGAACTGCTCAATGATTGGAAAGGCGATGCCTATGTGCATGGTCTCGGGGTACTTGACCAGGTCGGGACCATCGCCAAGGGCTTTGGAAAGAGGGCCTTGGTAGTAAGCAATACCACCTATATGAAGCCTGTTGCAGATCGTGTCGTCTCATATTTGAAAGAATCTGGCGTTGAGCTTGCAGGAGGTGTCATTGCCCCCGATGCGAAGCCGAATGCCCCCCGTGAGGATGTCTACCGCCTTGAGTCCTATATCCTGCACACCAAGCCCGATTGCATCATAGCCATTGGCGGCGGGTCCTCCATTGATGCATGCAAGGCAGCCAATGCCCTTGCCTGTCTCGGCTCAAAGGTTACCCCTGAGATCGACCACTACTTCGGTACCGATGTGGTGACGGGCGCCCTCAAGGATACCGGCGTCTCTTTGATCCCTCTAATTGCTGTGCAGACCTCCGCTTCCAGCGGGGCGCATCTGACCAAGTACTCCAACATCACTGACCCTGTAGTAGGGCAGAAGAAGCTCATTGTTGATAATGCCCTGAACCCGACCGTTGCGATGTTTGACTACGAGACAACTGTCACCATGCCTCTCTCTGTGACTATCGATGGGGCCCTTGATGCAATCGCACATACCTTTGAGGTATTCTGTGGTGCCAAGGAAGCTACCTATGACAAGGCACGCGAAATCGCAGAGTGTGCCATTAACCTGGTTGCCGAATATGCCAAGGTCCTTATCAACGACCCCAAGAATGTGAAGGCACGTGAGGCCATCGGCCTTGCAACCGACCTCGGTGGCTATGCCATCATGATCGGAGGCACCAGTGGGGCTCACCTCACCAGCTTCTCACTTGTGGACATCGTAGCCCATGGCACTGCCTGTGGAATCATGAACCCCTACTATGCGGTTCTCTACTCCAAGGCTATACAGAAGCAGCTGAAGGTGGTCGGTTCCATCTTCGCTAAGCATGGGTTTGCTGACCAGGGCATTGCCGATCTGAAGGACAGGGCCCTAGCCGTTGCGGTAGCCGAGGCTATGATAGCATTCAGTGCGAGCATCAAGGCTCCGACCAAGCTTGATGATATCCCCGGGTTTGGTGAGAAGCATGTCCAGCGTGCACTCTCTGCCGCCAAGGATCCCCAGCTTGCGATGAAGCTCAAGAACATGCCCGTTCCTATGGCAACCAGCGATGTCGATCTCTTTATGGAACCCCTGCTCCGTGCAGCCTCCAGTGGAGACCTCTCCCTCATCAAGGAGATGTAACTAAGCATTTGGCAATAAGGCACTGCGAACAGCAGTGCCTTATTGTAAGGAGAATATCATGAACGTCCCCAACCCTTTAGGTAGTCAGTATGATGATCTCATTCTGCCAGACCATACCTTCACCATTAAGATGCAGGCGCCACAGAAGCTTACAGATGTTGGCAAGGCTATCTTGGATTCGTTTGACAACCCGATAGCGAGCAAAAGTCTTGCAACTATCGCAAGGGAAAAGCTTGCAAAGAATGCCCAGGCCAAGGCTGCCATCATCATAAGTGACAATACCAGACCCGTCCCGTATAAGGGCGAGGAGGGGATTCTTCTCCCTATCTTGGATACCCTATTTGCTGTTGGGTATAGGAAAGAAGATATCACCATCCTTATCGCTACCGGAACCCACCGTGCAATGAGTAAGGATGAGATAGCGAAGATGGTCGACGAGCGCGTGCTTGCAAGTGGCGTTCGCATAGTCAATCATGACTGCAAGGATGAGAGCAATCTTGTCTATCTTGGAGACAGCAGCCGTGGTACACGTATCATGGTCAACAGGATCTATGTGGAGGCGGACCTCAAGATCGCCACAGGTCTGGTGGAGAGCCACTTCATGGCTGGTGCGAGCGGTGGGAGGAAGGCTGTCTGCCCAGGTCTCATAGGAGAGGGCTCCACCTTTGTTTTCCATGGTGTCCCCCTTATGGCCGACCCCGCATCCAGAGACCTCAACATAGAGGGAAATCCTGTCCATGAGGAGAGCCTTGAAGTTGCCAAGTTTGTTGGAGTGGATTTTTTGGTCAACGTAACACTCGACCATGCCTTCCATATCACTGGTGTGTTCAGTGGAGACCTTGATAAGGCGCATCTTGCTGCTGTGGCTAAGATTTCCGAGACTGTGAAAGTGCCAGCACCCAAGGCCGCTGATATAGTCATCACCCATGGCGGCTTTGTGGGCATGAACCATTATCAATGCGCGAAGTGCGCTGTTTCTTCTCTTGGTGTTCTGAAGAGGGGTGGCTATCTGATCATCATTGCAGATACGACCGATGAGGGGAATGTGGTCGGTGGCATCAACTACAGAACTACGCTGGCCTTGTTGAAGCTTCAGGGAGCGAAGGGGTTTTTGAAGACCATAGGCTCCCCTGACTGGACGTTCCTGCCCGAGCAGTGGCAGGTGCAGATGTGGGCAAAGGTCTTCGATAGGATCGAGGCAGAACACATGTTGGTGTACAGTCCCTCCCTTGATGAGATCTGGTGGCCAGGTCTACCCGGCATTAATGGTAAGCGCTTCCTGCCTGATGCAGATCAGAAGAATCCAGGCTCTGACTGTTTTACCAAGATGGTAGAGGGTGCACTGCAGTACATTGCAGGGCAGAAAAAAACGAGTATAGGGGACCTTTCTGTTGTATATGTCAGCGATGGTCCCTATGTGGTTCCCTATACCGAAGACTCATTGGAGAAATAACGTATGAAATTATCAGTGGCCATAGCAGGAGCTGAGGCGATGCCCAATGCCTTCGTGGTATTTCGGGGTGTTGAAGAATCAATAAAAAAAGCCCATCAACTTGGCTTTGATGGAGTTGAGCTTGCACTCAAGAGACCCGATGAAGTTGGAAAAAGTGAGTTGAAGAAACTATTGCAGGACAACAGCCTCCAGGTGAGTGCCATCTCCTCAGGTCAGGTATTTGCCGCAAGGAACCTCTTCTTCACCGATGAGAACAAGGAGAAACGCAAGGAGCTGTATGATACCTTCTGTGGGTTCATAGACCTTGCCTCTGATTTCGGAGGATTGGTCAATATCGGGCGAACTCGCGGTTCCCTCAGCGGACGTGATCCCAAGCTCTGTGAGGATCTTTTCCTGGATATGGCCCACTCTGTTGCCGATTATGCTGAAAAGCAGGGTGTTGAACTGATACTGGAGCCGGTAAACCGCTACGAAATCGACTTCATCAACAATTTGGATGAGTGTTCGGCCTTGCTGAAGAAGGTAAACAGGAAGAACTTTTCCATGATGCCTGATGTGTTCCATATGAACATTGAGGATGACTATATTGGAAAGAGCCTGATCCGTAACAAGGAGTATGTGCGCTACATCCACTTTGCTGATACCAACCGCTATTCACCTGGCGATGGCCACATGGATTGGGATGAAATCTTCAATGCGTTGACGGCCATCGGCTATGATGGGTGGACAACTGCTGAGATTCTCCCCTTTCCTGATCCTGAGACTGCAGCAAAGAGGACTGTTGCATTTTTGAAGGGAAAATACGGTTCGTATTACAGCTAAAGAAAGGTGCAATGCTGGTATCTGTTGATGCCAAGAGCCTCCTCTGAAACGAAAATGGAGATTGGAAATAATCAGGCTACCAAGGAGAGCTCTCTTCTGGGTAGCCTGATTTTTTCCGTATTCCTCATGGAGTCATAGAGACTGTTTTCGTGCTTTCTTCTGCTTCCTACTTCAGCAGGGCATCAATATTCTCCTGCACCATCTTCTGCAGGCTTGCCCTCTCCACGGTTTCTGGGAAGTTTCTCCAGACAACCAGGTTGGTCTTTGGTGACACTTCCAAAAGGGGAGAGGCGATTGGGTTGTGGACATTGTCGATGATGATGTCATACCCACCCTGCGCAACCTCTGCTATCTGAGATGCTGTAAGGGGTCCGGGGCCGAAGGTCCCTTCTACCTGAAGACCGAGGTCCTTTGCCAGGAAGATCTGCATTGCATGGCAGTAGACTTTCTGCTTGTCTAAGCCCTTTTTAGCCACTGCTTGTTTGCCATTCTCTACCGTCTGGACATAGTCATAGACCCTGTCCTCGCTATAGTACTGGCTCTTCAGCGCTGAGGCGATGAGGGCGGCCTGTTTTTTTACGTTCTCGATGCTATTGTCTGTGGTGATCTTGATCAGATCTGTGTTGGTCTTGCCGATGGCATCACCCATGCTTTTCATCATTCGTTCATACCCTGCATAGATGAAGTAGTCAGCCTTGTCGATCTTAACCACATCACTGACTGTGATCTCATACTCAGGTGGGTGTATGAGGGAGGCTGGTGCGATAATTTCCACATTCTGGGCCCCACCAAGGTCTGCAAAGGCAGCTGTCCATGAGGTTGAGGCGATGACTGAGATGTTTCTGGACGCAGAAGTCATGGATAATTTCTCGGGTGCGCCTTCTGCAAAGAGGGCTACACTGAGAATAACAAGTGACAAGACGATAAGCATTTTTTTCATGATTGTTTCCTTTTTTTTGTGGTTGTTACTATGAGATAGAGGAAGGCAGAGAGCAAGGCGATGGTCCCACTGGGAGGAAGATCGGTTGCGACTGCCGCGATAAATCCGAAAAACGATACGAATACGCCAACCAGGCAAGCCCGGACAAAGAGCTGCCTGAGGCTTTGTGCATGGCGAGCGGCAATGAGGACCGGAAGTATGAGCAGTGCGTCTATCAGAAGGGCACCAAGCAGTTTCATTGCCAAGGCAATGACAAGGGCTATGACGATGACCATGGCTGTATGGTGGGCCCGCACCCGCATACCCAAGGACTGCGCGATTTCCTGGTCGAAGAAGATGGCGCTGATGCTCCTGAAGTTCAGCACCACATAGAGGGAGAGTGCTATGGCGATGGCTAGCAACCCCAGTACATCTGCAACCCTTAGGGCAAATGGACTTCCCCAAAGCAGTTGGAGGGTATCCTTTGCCGGAACATCGAATACATGCATGACTATGGAGGCTAGAGCCATGGTAAACACCATGGCAGCTGCACTGCTGACCCCAAAGCCTGTAGAGGAGTCCTTGGTAAGTTTGAGCATGCCAAGGACCAGCAGAAGATTCAGGGCAATGCTGACTGGCAGCAGAGGCAGGGAGAAGGCAAGGGAGATTGCTCCCCCTAGGATTACCCCATGCATGAGCATGTAGCGCATCGGGACAAGATCGAGGCGTAAGACCATAACACCTGCAGCAGGAAAACAAAGCCCTGCAATGGTCATTGCCACCAAGCCCTTGGCCACAGGGGCAAGGCTGAGCATGAAGAGGAGGTCACTCATTGCCTACTCCTTTTTCAGTTTCTTGGATTCTGAATTCTTTTTCTCCAAGTTCTTGTACCCCGTTCCCTTGCACTCCTAAGGTGAGGGTTGGCCACCCAAGATCCTGCTCCAACTGCTTGTCATGGGTCACCACAATGATGGTGGGCATCTCGTTAAGCGTCAGGGCCCTAATGGTCTCCACCAAGGCCTTACGGCTATTTGCATCCAAAAAGGATGTCGGTTCGTCTAAAAGAAGCAGTCTTGCCTTCTGGCAGAGACAACGGGCTAGGGCTACCTTCTGTCTCTCCCCTCCACTGAGGGTATAGAAGTTTCTTCCTTGCAACTCCTGGATACCCACTCTTCTCAAGGCTGTGTCGATCTCCCACTTCTGCCTCTCCTTGGAGAGTTTGCCATCAGTGGCCATGCTCACCACCTCCCTCACCGAGACAGGGAACTGCTGTTGGGTCTGCTGTTGCTTGATGTACCCTATGGTTCTGTTTTGTATCTGGGAAGGGGGAACCCCATCGATGAGGACTTTCCCGCTGGTAGGCTCGATTTTTCCCATCAGCATCTTCAGCAAGGTGGTTTTTCCCTTTCCATTGTCGCCTTGGATGAGCAACCTCTCCCCTTCGGGAAGCGTGACGTTGAGGTTGGAAAACAGGGGAGCTCCATCATAGCCAAAACTAGCGTCCTGCAATTCTACCGAGACCCCTCTTACCAGTTTGGCTCGCATCCTCAACAGGCGGTACATCTCATCACTGTCGGTGAGTGTCTCCAGCAATGTTTCTGTCTTGCAGGCAAGTTTCTCTATCTTCTTCTCATAGGAGGCAACTACGCCATTGGCCTCATAGTAGGTGAAAGCAAGCTCACTCATCAGGTTGATATGCACGCGCTTGATGCCCATGCGCACCATGAGGATGGCAGCAGCTTTCCCTGCTGCCGTATCATGGGCTGCAAGGTTACTCCTGTCCCCTTCATAGGTCTGCAAGAACTCCTCCAGGGCAAAGAGGGGGGTCAGCCATCTTCCCTGGTCAGAGAAAATGAGCTCCTCATTGTTGTACACACAGAGGGTTAGGCCATTTTCCAGCGGTTGTTTGTATGGTTCCACGTCATCTCCAAAGACAAAAAAATTTGCCACAAAAGCGAAAAGGAACTATCTCCTTTTATGCCTTCATGGCTGTTGGTCTATGATACAAGTATGTGTTAGTTCAGTACTGCAAGCTGTAGTTCTAGGTAACCCCTTCATGGGGTTGTGTTGTGATTATCTTACAGAGTGGGGGGGAGTGTGTCAACAAACGAAAACCAGAGACCCAGAGACTCTGGGGGAAGGGATTGGAATGTTGCTGAGATTCTATCTCAGCAACATATCCAGCTCCTTCACTACAAGTGCTATCATCTCCCCAAGGCCAAGCTCCTGCTTTCCCACTATGGAGATGTTGCACTTGCTGATGGGAATGAGGATCTTATGGGCTTTGCTCTGCGATACTGAAGAGGCCATGATGGGGGTGATCTCCCCATGCAGGGAATCTGCAGCGATGAGACCCAAAGGCCCTATGATCACATCAGCATCGCGGGAGGCTACCACTACAGGATTCTCCCCTGTCGCTATGGCACTCGCTCCGCTACGGAGCATCGCACTCGCTGCCATGCTGTTGGTCCCTATGGCAAGGATTTCAAGGGTAGGGTGTACCTTCCTGATCGCTTCAACCAGAGCCTTTCCCAAGCTACCGCCCTGGCCATCAATGATAACTACTTTCATTTTCCCTCCCTGTAAGAATTGATTGTTTGTACCCATACTGGTGTTACACCCTCTTCTTATCCAGCCCTATCAGATAGATCTCAAAGGAGTCATCCCTACAAGCCTTTGGCTTGAAGGGTTTCACCTTGGTAAAGAAGGTGCGCATCTCCTTGATGATTTCAACCTCGCCCCCTCCCTGAAATATCTTCACCACCAGATTTCCATGTTCCTTCAGATGTTCCTTTGCAAGGTAGATCACCTGTTCGGTGAGGTATTCGCTGCGGGCGGTATCGACTGCACGGTTGCCCATCGTCATGGGGGCTACATCACTGATGATTGCATCATAAGGTCCGTGCTCCACCAAAAGGGTGCGTATCTCCTTGCTGAATGCATCACCTACAAAAGCTGTGACAGTAGGGGGTATGGGATCGAGATTGAGGGGGTTTAGATCAACGGCTATGATCTGTCCCTTACCCTTCAACAATTCCCTGTGGGTATAGAGGGTCCACGACCCTGGGGCCGCTCCGACATCGAGCACATTGTCTCCAGGTTGTATGATCTTGGAGTTTTTCTGGATCTCTTCCAACTTGTAGACTGAACGGGCAGGGTAGCCCTCTTTGTGTGCACGTTTTGTATAGGAGTCTGCACGATCTCGTCTGCTAGTAGCCATGGATAAGACTATACCAAAAAAACAGACAACCCGGAAGGGCAAAGAGAAGGTGCCAGCGAATTATTATGGGGTGGGGAGAGAGATTCGCTGGCACCTAAGAAATCACACTTTAAGGAGGTTTGAAAAAAACTGTTGCTCTATTCATCAACAAGTATGCAATAGCCGTGCCAACTTACTAATTAATATCTATAAGTAAGCATATGTTGCTGGAAGCAATGGGATGTCGGAGAATACATCAAAGCCCTCTGTGAAAAAAGGTTACACTCTTCCCTTTCTTCACACCCTGGCCCTTGTCAGGGGGGTGCTAGATTTGCAGGAGCTCAGTAGCTTCTGACAATTCAATCCCAGCCAGGTTGCTGGTTTCCTGGAACAGGAGAGTGCCATCCTTCTTTGCAAGGCTCACCTCAACAGTTCCCATGATGCTTTCCAGGATAAGGCGATCCATATTGCCTTGGCGTGGTGCACTCAGGTGAGAAGCCGGGCCAAGGGTGGCTTCAAAGGTGATGAGATACTTCCTTTGACGGATGGTGATGGTGGCATGTGTGCTGTCCTGTTCCAGCTTGATAATCTTAGCTCCGGTATAGGTGCCGAACCTGATGAGCTTATCCTCTATCTGCAGGAACCCCAGAAAACCCTGGAACTTCATGCCTATAAAGGGTATATTTGCAACAGAAAGCATGCAGGAGCTCTTACCAGAGGGAAAGCAGTTGCCCTGTATCCAAATCCAGGCGGAAGGGAAGGATTTCCCCCAATCCTTCTCAATGTAGCCTGTTCCTCCAGTGAAAATAGTCTTCGCTCCATTGAGCTCCACAGAACCTTTCAGGGTATGATGGGTTGATACCACCCCATGGAAACACTCCATAAAGGGGACATAGGCATACCAACCCATGATACCTGGTGCTGTCAGGGTCACCGGAAATGGAGTGGAAGATACATTTTGCACCTCAGCTTTGATACGGAGATCCTCAAAGCTGAGGTCTATAGAGATACCCTCGATAGAGAAGTGATTTTCCCCTATGGATACGGAAAACACCTTTGTATCAGCGGTAAATGCATCATAAGGATAACGGACATACCAGCTTCTCCCTTCCTTGCTGCTGATGACCTGGATGAATGCATGACGGTCAGATCCCATGGAGATGCCAGGGATCAGGGCAAGGACCTCGTCCCGTATGGCCATCTTGAAGTACCAGCCTTCAAAATAGTTCTGCCTTGTCTTTCTGCCCTGGAATATGGGGGGGTGGAAGAGTGTGTAGAGGCTCATATGCAATCCTTCATGGGTGCTTTCCATCTTGTATGAAAAGACAGGGTTCTCTTTGCTATTGGTGCATTGTATCAATTATTGGGGATGAGTGAAACCAAAAAGAGTCATGTGTTTTGTGTGAGATGTATTATGAGCAGAGAAACACCTTGTCATAGGTGAATATATGCTATCCCCACTGAGCCTTGATTCTGTATTTGAGACTCCCTAATCGTAGAACTGCCTAGACAAAAGTAGGGTGCCAGAAGTGGATTGGGATATCTTCTAGGCACCCTGTCGTTGTAAAAGGAGGAGTATGAAAAAAACTGTTGCTCTGTACAAATATATATGCAAGGAGCGTGCCAACTTTTATAGGCTTCTGAAGCCTCCTATTACAGGTTATGATCCATTTTGCTGTGTAAAAAATTCACACCTAATGTATTTGCGCAGTTCTTACACAATTGACGAAGCATCATTTGCTCTATATTTTATGTGCATGAATAAGAAAAATATCCTCAACCGGAGATTTAAGAATAACTCCTATACGAATGTGACCCTCAAGCTGGTGATCATCAATGCCCTGGTTTACCTGCTTACCAGTGTGGTCTATCCCCGTAGTGCCTACTATCTGGCCATGATCCCTTCCTTTGTATTGGGCGGGTTCATCTGGCAACCTTTCACCTACATGTTTGTCCATGGGGGATTCTCCCATCTGCTGTTCAACATGATAAGCCTCTATCTGTTCGGCACGATGGTCGAGCAGCGTGTCGGCACCAGGGAGTTCCTCCTCTTCTATCTCCTGGCAGGACTGTTCAGCGGTATCATAAGCTTTATCAGCTATCTTCTGGCAGGGACAAACGTCATTCTCGTAGGGGCTTCAGGGGCCATATACGGGGTGCTGCTGATGTTTGCCGTATTCTATCCCTTTGCAAGGATTTTCGTCTTTGGACTCATACCTTTGCGTGCACCCACCCTGGTCATCATCTATACAGGCATCGAGCTCTATAGCCAGGTATTCAGCAGAGGCGGCAACGTAGCGCACCTGACCCACCTAAGTGGGTTGCTGTTTGCATTCCTCTATTGCAGGATCAGGATGAAGATCAATCCGATAGATGTATTCAGGCGTACACGCTAGTCCAGGATCCCGTACTGTGAACGAACCTGCTGATATCCTTTCTTGATCATTGTGTAGATGATCTCAAGCTTCTGGTCATGGTGTATGAAGGCTGACTTCATCGCATTGATGGTTATCTTCTCCAAATCCCGCAGGGTCAGATTGTAGTACTCTACAGCAATCTCCATCTCGCGAGTGAGTGACGTGTCACTCATCAGGCGGTTGTCGGTGCAGAGAAATACCCTGAACTGGTTGCGGAAGAAAATGGGGAAGGGGTGGTGAGCGTAATCAGTGGCAACCCCAGTGCCGACATTACTGGTAAGGCACATCTCCATGGGAATGCGTCGGTCTCGTATGAAATTTGCCAAGGATCCGGTCTCCTCGATATGATTCCCTTCGAGTGTCATATCCTCAATGAGGCGGGTGCCATGCCCTATCCTATGGGCTCCGCAGAGCTGGATGGCTTGCCAGATGGACTCTACGCCAAAGGCCTCGCCTGCATGGATGGTGATGTTGAAGTTCTTGTTACGGATGTACTGGAAGGCCTGGAGGTGTTTCTTCGGTGGATAGCCGCTTTCATCTCCTGCCAGGTCAAATCCTACAACCCCACGGTCGCAAAAAGCCACTGCAAGTTCGGCTGTTGCAAGGGAAAGGGCCGGACTTTGGTTGCGCATCGCACAGAGGATGAGCCCTGATGGCATTCCGGTCTTTTTTCTTCCCCGGTCCAGGCCGTCAAGGACAGCCTGGACGGCGTCTTTGGGGGTAAGGCCCTTTTCCACGTGTAGGTTGGGGGCGAAGCGAATCTCTGCATAGCAGACATTCTCTTTGGCAAGATCCTCCACAGCCTCAAAGGCGACGCGCTCGAGGGCTTCACGGCTTTGCATGACACTCGTGGTAACTGCAAATGTTTCCAGGTACAGCGAAAGGCTCTTCTGCTTGCATCCCCGAACAAACCAGGACCGTAGTTCCTGCTCGTCTTCAGAGGGTAGGGAGACATCGTACTTTTTTGCCAATTCCAGGATGGTCTTGATCCTCAACCCTCCATCAAGATGATCATGCAACTCAACTTTGGGTACTTGCTGGATAATTTCTTTTGTCAACATAGCTTCATCATACAACAAACCTGTATTGCTAAGCAAATTGAAAAGCATACATTTTCTGTACAAATCCTTGTTATTTGTCAACTAAACTGCCCTGCTCTGTACAATAAGGGAGATACTTGAGATAATACAAGCAGATAAAGGCAATTGAACAAATGAGTAAGGAGATTTTTTACTATGGCTAAAAATATTGAAAGTCTGAACAAGAAGCTGCTTAGTGCCGCTATAACAGCAACAAAAGTCAAGGAGATCAAGGACCTTCTCTCAGCAGGTGCTGACATCCACGCTCAGAATGAGTGGGGTCTCACCCCTATCATGCTTGCAGCCCAGTACAACCCTTCAGTGAATGTCCTCAAGGCATTGCTTGAGGCTGGTGCAGACATACAGGAAGCTGAGCCAAAGTACCGCTCCAACGCCTTGCATCTTGCTGCCAACAAGAGCAAGAGCCCGAAGGTGATCGCAACCCTTCTGGAAGCAGGATCCGATCTCAATGCAAGAAACTACCTTGGTGAAACTGCCCTTATCCTTGCTGTGAATTCCAATGACGAGACCCGTGTTATTTCTGAGTTGCTGAAAGCCGGGGCAGACATAAACGCACGCGACTACCAAGGCCACTCGGTACTCGAGTATGCCAAGGCCGCCAAGCGCACCTACATCGTAACCCAGCTGAAGAAGATGGGTGCCCACTGATAGGGTAGTTGCTGTTTCCGAGTGTTGATTAGGGGAAGAGCTCTGATGGTAGAAGCATTACAGAGGAAACCCTAAGAATGGGTGAAGAATATGTTACCCATATTTTGATACCGGTAGAGTGATGGAAATGGTATATGCAGATGTATTTCGCCATTGGCATTACACTGTTTTTTCAACTGAAAAACCACCGACTGAGTTCATTGTTGGTGGTTTCTTCATATAGTGGGGTAGTTGTTGTGTTTGCTGGTCTGATTGCTTGCCAGAAATAATCGTGTTGTCAATCAGATGTATAATCCATCCAAACTTGAGTGTTCTACCGACCTGTTCATTACTTGGTGTTTCCTCTTGAATTGGATATGGAAGAAGGGTATGCAACAATAATGTTATGTCTACAAGCATACCCTATTCCATAGGCTCCCAAAGGTTGAGTGAACTATTCCAGGTTTTTTGAAAATATGTTTTTTTCTTCAATGCTTCGATGATCGGAAGTAAAAACAATTCAATTTGATCAATCACTTCAGGTAAGGTCAGTGTAGAATCACCTCTTTTTGCCTTTATGAATGAAGTCCATTGTCCTTTTCGATGGGGCTCAGCGCTAAAACCCGATGCAAAAACAACAATAACATCAAGGTTAGTTTTTCGATTATCAAGTGTTTCTCGGATAGCTGTTTTAAGCTTTTCTCCAATAAAATCCATTGATTTTGAAAGCACATATATGTCGTAGAAGTCTTTCATTCGGCTATTGGCTTTACCAAGGGATACGATTGCCTCAAACTTTTCTGAAATAACCGATTCGATTGTATATGCTAGGATCATTGGTCTTTCTTGATCAAGCAGCGTTGGATATTCCATCAGAATACTTGATGGAGAAATCACATCGCCGAAACCTATATCTATGTTGACTCTCAGCTTTGTTTTACCCAGATACCCATCTATAGAAATATTGATGCCTGCATATTTTTTGAACTCTGCAATATGAATAGCACGAAGTGAATCCAAATCGAACCTGATACCGTCTTTCGGACAGTCTATGGAAAATACCTCTTTGAAGACAGTTTTCATTTCATCAGTTGTATTTGAAATGTTATGCCCCAAGAAATCAACATCGGCTGTCCCACGCATGTGGTTGCCTTCGAATAGTGCGTACAGAAGAATACCTCCTTATAGTACGAAGTGTTCCTTGAAGGGTGATATTGATAAGCGATATAGCATTCTCTCAAGACCATATACTGTAATGACTTCATTATAAGAACGGTTATTCTTTACAGCTCTATTATTTAGTTTTGCTTTTGTGGACTCAACAATATTCATAGGAGTACCTCCAGGTATTTTGACAAGATTGTATAACTTCTCATCTGCTGCGCATAACGAATGAGGTTGTTAATATCGCGCTCTTCTTCTCTGAGATAGTTTTTCAGCACAGCCAGGCAATCCTCCTGCCCGTATTTATTCCTGTAGGTCAATAGATCACAGACAGTCTTTTCTTTGTCATAGATGGCGCATGATCCCCCTTCAAATGCTATTCTTTCAATGCCGAGCTGATGACGACTGTCAGAAAAATAGAAGATCCCAATGGATGGCCAAGGCGGAAGAATTGATACTTTTGACTTGCTAGGAATCGCCACATCGATCTGATGCGGCCTAAATGTGCTCATTCCATGGTACACAGCTGCACTCATCAGACAAACGACACCTTGTTCAATATATCCATCCACGTACAGAAATTCGTTTTCATCCATCGCATACTGTAGATTTTCAAACGTGTTCCCATTGATTCTTGCAATGATGCCATCTTTGACAAAGCGCTGTATCATATAGTAGCTGTATCCAAGCTCAAGCATCATGCTGGTTCTGATGAATTTTCTTTCCGGAAATGGGAATTGTAGGGGTTTGGGTTTATTTGCCATGGCACTTCCTTCAGTGTCATTATTGCACAAGAAGCGTACAAGAATAATCAATAATTATAAAAAATTCGGTCTTTATAAAATTTAACCGTATTAATTATAAATTTGAAACATTTGCTGATTGTATTGGTTTGCTAACCGTGTCATAATGCTCAATATCTCTAATCCAAGTTAGACGATCCTATCGCTTTTCTCCTACCTGAATTATACACAGTAGGTTGTCTATGGACTTGAAATGGATACATGATCCTAGATGTATTTCTTACAACTGAATAGATATAAGGAAGGGGATTCCCATGGAATCCCCCCTACCTTTTTAGTCTGTATTCTCGTTTCTTCTTGTTCTCTACAAACTCAAAGATTCCTTCTTACTTTGTCTCCTTGTCCCACTCCGGCTCAACGATCTTCTCGTTGATGGCATCGGTGAGGCTCTTGATCAGGGTCTTCATCTCAGAGGCAAGGCCCTTCAGGTCATAGGAGAGTGTCTCATCCAGATTGCTTCTCAGCTTTACCTCGACCTTCCCCTCCTTGAGTGAGCGATTACCAACAGTGATGCGGATGGGAAGCCCGATAAGGTCTGCATCAGCAAACTTCACCCCGGCAGACTCCTTGCGGTCGTCATAGAGCACCTCAATACCGTTAGCGGTAAGATCCTTGTAGATCCCTTCCACCACTTCGGCATCCTTCACCAGGCTTACCAGATGGATCTGGTAGGGAGCTACGGTTATGGGCAGGGCAAGACCCTGCTCATCGGCATACTCCTCTGCAAGACAGGCAAGCAACCTTCCGACACCAATGCCATAGGATCCCATGATGACAGGTTTTCGCACCCCAGCTTCGTCTTGGTAAAAACAGTTCATAGCTTCACTGTAGCGGGTTCCCAACTGGAATATATTGCCGACTTCCACACCCTTTGAAGAGGTGAGGGCGCTACTGCAGTTCGGACATGGCTTCCCTGAGGTGGCACTTGCAAGATCTGCTACAACTCCTGTGTAGTCACGTCCAAAGTTGGTGTTGAGCAGGTGGTATCCCTCTTCGTTTGCACCGGCGACGAGGTTATTGCTCTTTGCAACCGAATCATCGACGATGACCAGGACATCCTCAGATGCACCGATAGGCGATCCGTAGCCTGGAACCATCTTCTTTGCCACGATCTCCTCTGGGTGTGCAGGCCTAAGTGCATTGGCCTTTGCCGCGTTCTGCAACTTGTTCTCTTCGACATCCAAATCCCCGCGGATGATTCCGACAATGAGTTTTTCTTCCTCTTCGCCGTTTTCGTCGTCGATGAAGGTGCCTATCATAAAGACAGCCTTTGCCGTTTGTGTTTTTTCAATCTTCAGGAACAGGGCAAGATCTTCGATGGTCTTGCATTCGGGGGTATGCACCTTTTCAAGGGGCTTCGCCTCTTGTTGGTAATAGGTCTTCTTGAATGTCGCTATCTGGCGGTTGGCTGTGTAGCCGCACGTTGCGCAGGTGATGATGGTATCTTCACCAATGGAGGAAAGATACATATACTCATGGCTGACCTTGCCTCCCATCATGCCACTGTCGGCACTTACTACAATGGTAGGAAGGGCGCAGCGGCTGAAGATCCTGAAATAGGACGTGTAGTGCTTGGCATACTGGATATCTAGCCCTTCCTGATCCTTGTCAAAGGAGTAGCTGTCCTTCATGGTAAACTCGCGCACCCTGATGAGACCTGCACGGGGACGGGGGTCATCCCTCCATTTGGTCTGGATTTGGTAGACAAGCTGGGGAAGGCGCTTGTAGCTGTCAATCTCCCCTCGGGCGATATCGGTTACCGCTTCCTCGTGGGTCATGGCAAGGACCATGTCGCGTCCGCTTCGGTCGATGAAGCGACTCATCTCCTTGTCGATGCTGTAGAAACGACCGGTCTCTTTCCAGATGTCAGCTGTGTTTATCAAGGGCATCAGCAGCTCCTGGGCTCCGATAGCATCCATCTCTTCGCGGATGATCTGGCTGATCTTCCTGGTCGCACTGAACCCGAAAGGTAGCAACGAGAAGATTCCGGCACCCATCTGCCGGATAAATCCTGCACGAAGCAGATATTCATACCCCTTGCTGTCTGCACCGTTTGGTGCCTCGCGAAGGGTTCTGGAAAATACATTGGACATGCGCATATACTTACTGTCTCCTCTATTGCTTGAACAGGGCTCATTGTAACAAAACAGCCTTTCCTCCTCAAGGTATATATCCATGGAAGCTTTAACAGTTGCCCCAATGCATGCTATACTCGCCGTACTATGAATATAAGCCAATATGAGAAGGAACGCACTCAGGTTGCCGCGTTCATGACCCGCCTCTATGATCGCCAGCTCACCACTGCCAGCGGTGGAAACATCAGCCTGCGCATCAGCGAGGAGCTGTTCTGCATCACCCCTTCGGCCTTGGACAAGGGGCTTCTCACATTTGAGGATATAGCGGTGGTGAGCATGGAAGGAAAGAACCTGACACCGGATCTGCCTCTGAGCATCGAGACGGAGATGCACCGTCTCTCTCTGATAGCAAGGCCTGACTGTCGTGCCATCGTACACGCACATCCTACCTATACCTCAGCTTTCACCGCCATCACAAAAGACGGCATGTGTGCCATCGACACCACCATGATAGCCGAGTCCTACTTTATTCTAGAAAAGCCTGAAATGGTTCCCTACCGCCTGATGGGAACGGTCAACCTTGCAGAGCAGGTTGCCATAAAAGCCTTCGACCATTCGGTGCTCCTATTGGAGAACCATGGGGCTGTAGCCTTGGGGAAAACGTTGCTCGAAGCCTTTGATAAGATGGAACTGCTCGAACGGGCAGCCCAGATGACCACCATAGCGATCCAGATGGCTAGCCATGGCTATGATGTCTCTACATTGGATGATGCGCGATGTGAACAGCTGATGCGTATGAAATATGGAAACAAATAAAAGGAGAAAGCAATGCTTGATGTAAAAAAGCTGAAGCAGGTAGCTTTGGAGATTCGGAAACTCACCATCGAAGAGATTGGTAATTTCGGATCAGGCCATATTGGAGGGAGCATGTCTATTGTGGAGATGCTTACCTACCTTTACTACCACGAGATGAGAATTGACCCTTCCGATCCCAAGAAAGAAGATCGTGACCGATTTATCTGTTCTAAAGGCCATGCAGGTCCTGCTGTCTATGCAACGCTCGCAACCAAAGGCTACTTCCCTGTAGAGGAGTTGAAGACCCTCAACCAGGGAGGGACCAACCTTCCTAGCCACTGTGATATGAACAAGACCGTTGGCGTAGACTTCACCGGCGGTTCCTTAGGCCAGGGTTTCAGTGCCGCAATCGGTATTGCCTTGGGTCAGAAGATACGCAAGATAGAAGCGAACACGTTTGTCGTAATCGGCGATGGGGAGAGCCAGGAAGGCCAGATATGGGAAGGGGCAGCAACTGCTGCACAGTGGAAGCTTGGCAACCTGATAGCCTTCACAGACTTCAACCGTCTCCAGCTCGATGGCTATACCTCCGATATCGTAAATATGGAGAACATCGATACCCGTTGGCTCGGGTTCAACTGGCATGTGCAGCGGATCAACGGACATGACTTCAATCAGATCGATCGTGCTGTCCAGATTGCAAAGGGTGTCCTAGACCGTCCCAGCATGATTATCATGGATACGGTGAAGTCCTATGGTTTCATCCCTGGTGAAACTACCACTGCCAACCATAGCATGGCATTTGATTCCAAGGTTGCCACCAAGGCAATAGAAGACCTCTATGCCCGTGAAGGAGGAAAGATATGAGAGATACCACTACTATTGACAATATGAGAGACGCCGTCATGGCAGCTGTCAACGACCTGGCGAACGAGCATCCCGAAGTGGTCATGCTTGATGCGGACCTTTCTAGCTGCATCGGTTCCACATCCTTTTGCAGCATTCATCCTGATAATTTCTTCAACTGTGGTATTGCTGAGGCCAACATGATCGGTGTGGCTGCAGGACTCGCCTCCATGGGTCTGGTTCCCTATGCACATACCTTTGGGTGCTTTGCTACCAGAAGGGCATATGACCAGTTCTTCCTATCAGTAGGATATACCCGGCAGGTAGTCCATGTAATCGGTAGCGACCCTGGCATAACCGCACAGCTCAACGGTGGAACCCACATGCCTTTTGAAGATATCGCCCTCATCCGGCAGATCCCCGGAGTCACCATCATTGACCCGAGTGACGCACAGAGTCTGTACGAGCTTATGAGACAGGCCTATGCCCTGAACAAGAGCTCCTACACCCGTGCAGCTAGAAAGGGCGCGAGTCATCGATATCCCGTGGGCACCAAGATTGAACTTGGCAAAGGCATTGAACTTGCCCAGGGCGATGATGTGGCTATCATTGCAACAGGAGAGGTCATGGTCAATGCAGCGGAGAAGGCTGTTCAAGCTCTCGCAAAGAAAGGCATCAAAGCCACCTTGGTTGACTTGCATACTATCAGGCCCCTGGACTATGAGCTCATCACCAAGGTTGCCAAACGCTGCAAGCGTGTCCTCGTATGTGAGAACGGGCGCTATGCTGGTGGAGTAGGTGAGGCCATTGCCGGATTTCTGGTCAAGGAAAATCCTGTCCCCATGGACTTCGTTTCGGTAGGAGAGCAGTTCGGTGAGGTAGGAAAGCTCGATTACTTGGCTAAGGTTTTTGGGTTTACTGCAGAGAATATCGAAAAGAAGGCTGAAGAGCTGACAAAGCGATAGGTCTGTGAGGCACTACAAACATAGGATCTGAATGCTTGTACGCTGAAATACAAAGTGCAACGCATGAAGCATTAAACGCAGAATGCCATGCGAAAACAAATACTAGGCCAGGGGATCATGCATGTTCCTCTGGCCTAGGTTTTTCTCTGCCGAATACCAGGACTGGAGGAATGCCGACCTTAAGCAGATCCTATAGGGAATAAACCCTTGAAGACACTACAGAAAAATGAAGGTAGGATTCACTATGCCTTCCATCCTCGAGGGAAAATCCAGAAGAAAGACGGACTAACTGCCTTACTCATAATCTCCCTTAAAATCTCCTCTAGAATTTTTTTCTTGACTTGTGTCCCTCATCCCTCCACCATGTAATTGAACGGATGGACATACTCGATCCGTTATGCATTATTCTATTGATGGAATGAATGTACACCCTGACTGGAAGGAGAAACTAGTGAAAACACCCAAGATCATTATTCTGACTTTGCTCTCGCTTGTATTCGTAGTGTATGGAATGGGGTTCATGATGTATCGAGGCATCGACAAGACGTTGCTGGACCAACAATACTACAACACAGTCATAGGTGAGTATGGAATTGCATCCTCTGTCCATGGAGCGCTTGGAGATATGATTGCGCCTATCGTACTTGATGGCCTGACTGGAGGAACTCCTGTAACTGATGCAAAGGAGAAGGCAGCTGTAGACAAACAAGTGTCGCTTATCTCCACAGCGATAACAGATGCTCTGGATGAGGATTGGATCGAGGAACAGGCCCTGATGGTCACCTCTGATGTGGTGGGCCTGCTCAATGCAGAGAAGTCCTCCCTCACCGCAATCATAGACCTCAAGGGCAAACTTTCTGAGATAGAGAATAATATCGCTTCTGGTCTTGAGAAGTTCTCTGATGCAGAACTGTTTGCCATGTTCGGAGCACCACGTGCCTACATCCCAGTGATAGCAGAACAGATAGTTGGCAAATTGGGCCTTCCCGAATCATTGGTCATTGCCGACTTGGTAGATGCGAGTGATCCTGGAACCCTTGAGATGGTCTCAGGGCATCTTGGAACTATGGATTCAATATTCGGTATCCTAGCCTGGCTCGTCATCATTGTATTTCTGGTGCTCTGCTTGCTGTTCTGGAAATTTGGTGGGGGCTTGCAATGGTTTGGTCTGAGTACTGCTCTGACCGGGGCACTTTTCCTCGGCCTTATCAGCTTCCTGTCAAACCTGCAAACCATCGAGAACTATTCTGGTGTTGACTTTGAGTCTCTCCCAGTGGACTCTTCATTACTGCAGAGTATCATAGGCTTCACCTTCAGCGAGATGAGACTGATGCCGATCCTTTTCCTGGTAGGTGGGGTTGTGCTGTTTGCCCTGGGGTCGGTGGTGCGAAAGGCCGATCGATAGGGTCTTTGGACCAAAATCCCGTTTGATCACACTGCTAGAGCAAGGAATGATGACGCTTCCTTACTCTAGTTTCCTATTGCTATGCACCCCATCCATGCTACAATCAGCACTATGAAAATTCAACTGGAAACCATTCCCGTCTGGGACGGAGTAAAAAGCGATAGCGAGTGCTATATCTGTGATCTTATGGCTCAGGCTCAGCATGATGCCATCGCCTTCTACCTGGGCAGCTCAGTCATGAACCCTGAGACCCGGGTGCGGGTCAATGAGCATGGTTTCTGCTACAAGCACTCCCAGATGTTGGTTGCTGCCAACAAGAGCCAGGGGGTTGCCCTGATGACAGATACCTATCTGGCCAAGAGCCGTGAGAAGTTTGAACGATCTTTCAATGAGCTGTTGGGTGCAAAGAATCCAAAATTGGCCAAGAAGGCCATTGAGCACTTCAGCTCTGACCTGGAAAAACGTGAAGCTGGATGTCTGGTCTGCACATCGATGCAGGATCGCCTTCTGCGCTACTACTATACCACCGCGTATCTCTGGGGAGAGGATATGGAATTCCGACAAGCTCTCTCTGATAGCAAGGGCTTTTGTCTGCACCATTTTCAAGGGTTGCTCAAGCAGTCCAAGGAAGCTCTTTCGTCCTCACTCTTGCCTGAGTTTGTCCGCTCCCTGACTCAGTTGGAGCTGTTCAATCTTGACCGCATAGCCAAGGATGTCTACTGGATGACCCAAAAGTACAAGTCAGAGAACATGGATAAGCCTTGGAACGGATGTGAGGATGCGCATAAGCGTGGTATGAATAAGATGACAGGGAGAAGTAGGGTTATTGATCCTCTGAAATAGGTGTAGGTACCCCAACAGGCTTTGCCTGTTGCTTCTTACGTTTCTTCTTGTTCTGGATATCAAGAGAGAGCTGTAAGGGATTTTCCCTGCCAGCGAGTTCCCGCTGCTTGAGCAGGGACGAGGTATGGGCGGTTCTGCTGAAGTGGTAGTAGTCGAGCTTCTCCCCATTTGCACGATAGATGAGGATGTACTCTTTCTGGCTCAGGAAGGCTACTCCCAATACGAGTGAGCACCCTTGCTTCTCCAGTTTATGCAACACTTCAATCTGTTGCTTGCTCAAGTAGTCCTGATTGAAAAGGATGGCCAGAGGCCGGCTCTCTTTTCTGTCATGAAGCAGGATGTCTGCCTTGCTCTCCCTTGCAAGGGCAAACAAGTCGACTTTCATATGCTGGGGAAGGGAGAGGTAGCTCTTGCTGCTGGTGTCCAAAGAGAGACCGAGGACTTTGCACAGTGTCCTATGCAGGTGCGAGGCGAAGGTGTGGGCAATACTCACCTTGGCCTTTGGCCAAGTGAAGAGCTGGGCATCATCCTCGATGAGGTATCCCAGAGCTTCTTCAAATGCTTCAAACAGCTGGGTGTTTGTGTATTGCCTACTCATCGCCTCTCCTATTGGAAGTCCACTGACCAATGCATCTCACTTACTTTGGAGATGGTCTGGTAGATGGAACAGTACCTGGTTGCAGTTTCAAAGGCCTTGAGGAACTTCTTCTCATTGTCGACCCCGGTTGCAATTGCGGCTACTGTGCATTGCTCGAGGGTTGTGGGACTCTCCTCACGTTTGGTTCCGTCGACTTCCAGGGAGACATGCTCCCAGGATACTTTCATCTTGACAGCCAAATCGACAAATGTGGCGAAAAGGCAACCTGAAAGTGCTCCCAAGAGGTAGTCATAGGGAGCGGTCGCCCCTATCTCATAGGTTGTTCCTTTATCAGTGGTAAACTGGTAGTGATCTGCTACAAAATCGGCACGTATATGTTTTTTGCTCATTGTTGACTCCTTTGTACCCTATACTATAGTGGCAAATATCATTTCTTTCCAGAGGAGACTTCCCTGTAGGGGTTCACATGTACCATACAGTGCTTTACCTGTGGGAAGTTGATCTCAATGGCATGGTGCACCCTCTCTGCAATGGCATGTGCCTGTATGAGGCTTTGGGTGCCTTCTGCCGATATCTCCACATCAACGTAGGCCCTGGATCCAAACATACGGGTCTGCAGTACATCGACGCCCAACACACCGCTCTGATCTTTGATGACCTTATGGATCTTCTTAACCACATCATCAGGGCAAGAGTGGTCTACCATCTTGTACATTCCATCCCTGAAGATATCGAGTCCAACTTTGAAAATGAACATTGCAATGACAATGGCTGCGATTGAATCAGCGACAGGAACTCCCAGCCTCGATGCCACTATTCCGATAAGGCCGCCGGTGGTTGCCAGGACATCGCTTTGCGAATCCCAGGCAGAGGCCATCAGGGCTGAAGAGCCTGTCTTTTTGGCGGCGCTTCTTGTATAGAGGAACATGATCTCCTTGATGATGATGGAGGCTATGGCAGCTATTACCGCTGCCACACCAGGCATTGGGAGGGTATTGTAGGATCCATTATAGATGTTTCCGATTCCATCAAAGAATAGCCCGACACCAAGGGCCATGACGATACCTGATACCAGTATGGAAGCGACGCATTCAAGCCTTTCATGTCCATACTGGTGGTGCTTGTCCGAATCCTTAGCCCCTTGTGATACTCCAACGGCAACAATGACAGAGCCTACAACATCACTTGCGTTGTTGATGCCGTCATTTATCATGGCATGGGAGTTTGCTAAGAAGCCTACGGCAAGCTTGGATATAGAGAGAAAGGCATTCATGAATATGTTAGTTCTGGAGATGTTCATTGCCAGCTTATGATTCTTTTCCTGATCCATAGTATTCCTTCTCCTATGTTCCAGAGCCTCTGCTCAGAGTAGATTTACCGTACTCGTTGGCCATTGCTTTGTCAAGCAAAGGCCGGATTCGCAAAGACCTATCCCCAGGTATTTTATTGTGTTTCTCCCTTCCCATGATCATATTCTACGTGAGTGAGTACTTGCTTATCCAATGGTATGCCATGGGAAGCAAGTATGGCTACGATGCGGAGATGGAAGCGAGAAGGCAACTGGTAGAGCTTGGTCTTGGAAGCACAAACCTAGGGAAAGGTAGGAAAGGACCATTATCCTATCACACCCAGTGGCAAGCCCTATGGGAAGCTGCAGAAAGACCAGCCGGTCCTTGTTGCCCTTGAAGACTTGGGGTATCCCAAAAAGATCATATCCTCGTCAGATAATAGACTCCAAAGTGTGGTCCATAGGCAGAAGTAAGATGTGGGCTGTGTGATCGAGACCCATCAGGAGCTGGATTTTCCAGCTGGGTTGCTTGGTAAGGATATCCCTGTCAGCAAACAGGGCCAACCCTTGATCGGAAAGACCATCCCTGTAGCCAGATATGGGCTTCCGGATACCAAGATACTAGTAAGGAATGCAGGGGAGGCTAACGCGAGCAACAAGGGCACAACTGTCCTGCTTGCCAATCATGGAGTCATTTGCTTCGGAAAAGATGAGGGAGAAACTCTAAATATAGCCAAGCAGCTGGAGGTGGAATGTAGGAAATACCTTACAAAGCTGATTCCTCTGTTCGGTGAAGAGAGTGATGAGAAAACTAAGACTCAGCTTGTTGCTTTTGCAAAACAAACAACTCTACCCAAGGGAGCAACGAGGATTGCATCCTTGCTACAGAAAAATGATGATCAACGAAAGAGTATTCTCTTTCATACCTCTCCTGCTGTGCTTGCAGTCAGCAAGAAATTAGAGACGCTTCCTTCCTACATAGATGATTTCGCTCAGATAACAGGAACAAAGGTTGTTGTCATCGACCCGATGCTGAGCCGAAAAACATAGGCAGCCAGTTCACCAGTCTTGAGTTCCTGGCGATTCTTGAGGATCTCGGGGTGGAGATCAGCATGGATGGTGTCGGAAGATGTTTGGACAACGTGTTCATGGAGCGGACCTGGCGGACCCTGAAATATGAAATATCATTTTAGAATACATCAAGATGAAAATTTTGAATATTGGGCTGAAGGGATAGAACTGCCTCGTTGTGTGACTCATGGTGATACTCTTGTAGAGCTTACTGAATATCAAAAGGACGTCTTGAATCTGTATTTAGATGAACCCCAAGGTTCCAATGTAACATTTCCTCTTCCAGATGAGTCTATCGAAGAAAATGATACCATTGTCTCTATACCTGTTGATAGCAGGATAGCTATTTCCATTATGATGAAAAACTTCAGACTGCAGAAAAAACTTACCCAAGAACAAGCCCAGCATGTAATTGGCTTGGCCAACAGAAATAGGTATGTAAGGTTGGAAAATGCGGGAAACCCTACACTAGAGACTCTTGATAAAGTGGTGCGGGCATTTCCAGACTTTCCCATTGCCAGGTGTTTTTCTACTCGGGTATAGATTCTCACGTTCCACCCAGTACAATTTGTCTTGTGCGGAGAATATCCTCTATCATAGACTTTCTCCGCAACAATTCACAATGTATAGCGCAAAAAAGAAACCTGGCTCATATGAACCAGGTTTCCCTATCTTATGCAACCTTGGATTGTCTTATTCCTTGGGTTTCGGATAGTCAACTATCAGATGCAGGTCATCCAGCTGCTGTTGGTCGAGGAATGAAGGGGAGTCATCCATGGGACTGATGCCCGCCGTATTCTTCGGGAATGCGATCACCTCATGGATTGATGTCTCTTCACTCATGATCATAAGCATCCTGTCGATACCAGGGGCGATGCCACCATGGGGGGGAGGTCCGTACCTGAAGGCATTGAGAAGGAACCCGAAGCGCTCCTCGGCTGTCTCGTCATCGAAGTTACAGATACGGAAGATCCGCTTCTGCAACTCCACATCATGGATACGGATTGAGCCGCTGGCTACCTCATACCCGATTGAGCACCAGGTCGTATAGGTCTCCCTTCACACTGCCAGGATCTGATTCCAAAGTCTCAAGGTACTGGCTCTGGGGCATGCTGAACATATGGTGTGCAGCTTCCCAGTGGCCGCCTGTCTCATTGTACTCAAAGAGGGGGAAGTCGATGATCCAGCAGAACTCAAAGCCCTTTCTGATCAGGTTGAGATCCTTGCCCAGCTTTGAACGTACGGCACTGAGGCTGGCACAACAACGCTTCCAGTTCTCATGGGCAACAAAGAGGATGAGATCCCCTTCCTTTGCCTCCATCTGGGAAACCAGTTCATCTTCAAGCCCTGTAAAGAACTTGCTAACCCCACCGGAAAGGGAATTGTTTGCTCCCACTTTGATCCACGCCAGGCCCTTGGCCCCGTAGATTTTGGCAGCATCCTCAAGCTCGGTGATGAACTTGCGGCTGAACTCCACCCCTTCAGTCTTGGGTGCGCAGAGGGCTTTCACATACCCCCCTGCAGCAACAATATCCTTGAAGGTCGCGAAACTGCTCTTCTGGGCAAGATCATTCATATCGGATAGGGGGAGGTCAAACCGGAGATCAGGTTTGTCATTTCCGTAGGTGTTCAAGCTATCGGCATAGGTGAGCCTTCTAAATGTAACAGGGAGATCTACATCCATGACCTCTTTGAACACATGTCCGAACAGCCCTTCCATAAGGGAGAGCACATCGTCACGCTTCACAAAGCTCATCTCCAGGTCGAGCTGGGTAAATTCCAGCTGCCTGTCTCCACGGGCGTCCTCGTCTCGGTAACAGCGTGCGATCTGGAAGTACTTGTCAAAGCCGCCGACCATCAGGATCTGCTTGAAAAGCTGGGGACTCTGGGGTAGGGCATAGAACTTGCCGGCATATAGGCGGCTGGGTACCACAAAGTCACGTGCCCCTTCAGGGGTGCTCTTGATGAGCGTTGGGGTCTCGATCTCATAGAAGTCCTTGCCGGAAAGATACTTCCTGATGGAGAAGATGAAGTCATGACGAAGCTTGAGGCGCTTTTGCATCCCCTGGCTACGCAAGTCAAGGTACCGGTACTTGAGGCGCAGGTCCTCACGAGTCTCCTTGCCATCATCAAGCTGGAAGGGAAGGGGTGCGCAGCGTGAGAGGATCTCGATCTTCTCCGCCTTGACCTCGATCTCACCTGTTGCCATTTCAGGATTGACCATGGAATCGGGTCTGAGCCTTACTACACCGGTGACCGCAATGCAGAACTCCATCCTCAGTTCGTTGGCAGTGCTCTGCAACTCAGGCGATGCATCGTCATCGACCACAACCTGGGTGATGCCATAGCGGTCACGTAGGTTGATGAAGTGCAGGGAACCATGGTTTCGGTCCCTATGAACCCACCCGTTGAGGACAACGCGCTTGTTGTCATCTGCCTTGTTCAGTGCTCCGCACGTCGCTGTTCGTTGTGAAAATAATTCTTCTGCCATACCGGTCCCCTATCTTTGGAAAGTATCCCTATCCTATACTATGGATGTCAAAAAGACAATTGCCTGCTACTGGGGAAGTTCTCTCACCATAACTCTTTTTTTCAGTAGGAATTCGATGGAATCTACAGCTGCGATTGCTGCACTGGTTGTCGTGGTATAGGGGATCTTGAGGCGCATCGCCACACTTCTTATCTCGTCATCACTGGCATGGGCCAGGTATCCCATAGGAGTGTTTATCACCAGGGCTATGGACTTCTCCTTAAGATAGTCTGTGAGGTTTGGCCTCCCTTCATGCACCTTCTGCACCACTTCACATAGGATGCCCTCATCGAACAAGGATCGTGCTGTTCCCTTGGTTGCCGCTATCTGGAAGCCCAGGGCCTTGAGTTTCTTCACAACAGGAAGAATGGTCTTGCGGTCCTTCCTGTTGACGCTTACCACAACCTTCCCTGAGGTAGGAAGGTTGTTACCTGCACTGATCTGGCTCTTGGCAAAGGCCTCTCCGAAACTCTTTCCCATGCCGATGGACTCACCAGTCGAACGCATCTCAGGCCCTAGGGCCGGGTCGACATTGCTGAAGCGGTCAAACGAGAACACAGCCTCCTTCACAGCCCATCCGATAAGGCATTTACCTTCGCCCATACCCCCTGGTTTGCCTACCAGCTTTTGCTGTACAAGATCCTCGCCTTCCCACACCCTGACCGCCACCTCAACGAGGTTGACCCCTGATGCCTTGGATATGAAAGGTACAGTCCTTGAGGCCCTGGGGTTAACCTCGATGAGGTAGAGCGTATCATCCTTGACTGCAAACTGGATGTTCATCAGGCCTTGCACCCCAAGGGCAAGAGCCAGTTTATGCGCCCACTCCTTCATCTCGGTGAGGATGGTGGGATTGGACTTGTAGGGGGGGAACACTGCCGCAGAGTCTCCGCTATGGATACCTGCAGCCTCTATGTGCTGCAGGATGCCTCCTATGTATGTGCTCTGTCCATCACAGACAGCATCGAGGTCATACTCAAAGGCATCCTCAAGAAACTGGTCCAGCAGAATGGGAGCATCCTTGCTTGCCCAGATGGATTTCTTGTCAATGAGATCACCTATTCCTTTGCTATCATAGATGATGAACATTCCCCGTCCACCCAGCACATAGGAGGGTCTGACAAGTACGGGATACCCTACCTCCTCAGCCAGAGGGATAAGATCCTTCTGGCTGTAGGCTGTCCTGTTCCTGGGTTGGCGGAGACCAAGAACAGAGACCAGGGCAGAGAACTGCCCCCTATCCCCTGCTTTCTCCAGTCCATCCAGGGAGGTCCCCACAAGCTTGGCCCCGCTTGTCTTGAGTTTTTTGGCAATATTCAGCGGAGTCTGACCCCCAAGTTGTACGACAATATTGCCGGTACGTTCACGAAGCAGTATCTCCTTCGCCTCCTCCGATCCCAGCGTCTCAATATAGAGACGGTCGCTGATGTTGAAATCGGTGGAAACTGTCTCCGGGTTGCTGTTGACCATGATGGTCCTTTTCCCAAGCTTCCTGTAGGCGAGGGAGGCGAGGGTACAGCAGGTATCAAACTCCAGGCCCTGGCCTATCCTGTTGGGCCCGCTTGCCAGGATCACCACAGCTTCCTCCCCTAGAGGAGGAGCCTCATCGGCTTCACCGTAGGTTGTATAGAGGTAGGGTGTGATGGCCTCGAACTCCCCAGCACACGTATCGACATAGTGGGTGACAGGGTGCAGCTCGTACGCGTATCGAAGTCGTTCGATGGAGCTTTCTTCAGACCTGAGGAGGGTCGCTATCCTCTTGTCACTCATGCCAGCCTTCTTTGCCTCCAGGAGAAGGCTCCTGTCGAGGCCCTGCCGTAGGCGCCTGTCCAGTCTGCATTGTTCCACCAACAGTTGGACAAACCAAGGGTCAAAACCTGTAATGCAAGAGAGCTCTCTCGCTATGGCTTCACCCTCTCTGCACAATACAGTGTAGGCAGCAAGCAGACGCAGTGGATGGGCGCTTCTGAGTAGCATCTCTACCTCACTGGTGGTATAGCGATCGTCTTCAGTGAGGTCTGTGAGTCCTTCTAGCTTCTGCTCTGATGATCGCAGTGCTTTGTTCAATGCCTCAAGGGCGGTCCTGCCCAAAGCGAGGGCCTCACCGACGCTACGCATCTGTGTCCCCAAGGCAGAGGGAGGTAGGGGGAACTTCTCCAGTTCAAAGCGTGGGACCTTCACTGCACAGTAGTCGAGTGCTGGCTCAAAGCACGATACTGAGGAGCCTGTTATCTCATTGATGATCTCATCGAGGGTATAGCCTACCGCAAGCTTTGCCGAGCAGCGAGCGATGGGAAATCCCGTCGCCTTGCTGGCAAGGGCTGAGGAACGCGAGACCCTGGGGTTCATCTCGATGACCACCATCTTGCCACTGTCGGGGTCGAGTGCGAACTGGACATTGCTTCCCCCACACTCAACACCAACTGCGCGTAAGATGGCGATTGAGGCGTCACGCATTTTTTGGTACTGGCCTTCATCAAGGGTCTGGATAGGCGCTATGGTTATGCTGTCCCCCGTATGGACACCCATGGGATCGATATTCTCGATCGAACAGACGATGATGGCATTGTCCTTTCTATCTCGCATCACTTCCATCTCAAACTCTTTCCACCCGATGAGGGACTCCTCTATAAGGGCCTCATGGGTGGGGCTTGTAGCCAAGGCATGTTCCAAGAGAAGGGGTAGTTCCTCATGGGTGTAGGCTATGGCACCTCCCATCCCTCCCAAGGTGTAGGAGGGTCGGATGATGAGCGGAAGCCCCATACTCGTCTCCAAGGCAAGGCCTTCCTCCAAGGTGTGGATGACTGTGCTGAATGCACTTTCCAAGCCAAGACCCTCCACTATCTTCTTGAAGGCCCCCCTGTCTTCTGCAAGTTCAATGGAAGCGATGGAGGCCCCTATGACCTCTACACCGTACTGCTTGAGCAGTCCCAGCTTTTCCAATTCCAAGGTCAGGTTCAAGGCGGTCTGTCCTCCCATGGTGGAGAGGATGGCATCAGGTTGCTCTCGCTGGAATATCTGCTCGATATACTCGGGCCGCAGAGGATCCATATAGATATGGTCAGCGATGCCCGCTGTTGTCATGACAGTTGCAGGATTGGGATTGACCAGGGTCACTTCATAGCCCTCTTCCTTGAGGGCCTTGACCGCTTGTGTCCCACTGTAATCGAACTCACAAGCCTGGCCGATGACTATCGGCCCGCTTCCCACTACGAGGATCCTTTTGATGTCTGTTCGTGCGCTCATGCGTTATCTCCCTGTGCGACTGTGATGAACCGGTCGAATATCCACGACCCGTCATGAGGTCCTGGAGAGGCTTCGGGGTGGAACTGGACACAGGCGATGGGCTTCTCCTTGTGCCACAGTCCTTCTATTGATCGGTCGTTTGCGTTGATGAACCAGGGCAGTACACAGGAAGGCAAGGAAGATGTCTCACTCATAAAGCCGTGGTTCTGACTGGTAACGAAAGTCTTTCCTGTGAACATATCCCTGACCGGGTGGTTTGCTCCGTGGTGGCCGAACTTCATCTTTGTGGTTCTCCCTCCGAGGGCAAGGGTCAGTATCTGGTGGCCGAGACAGATGCCGACAGTGGGTTGAATTTCCATCACTGTCCTGGTCATAGCCACTGCCTCTGGCAGCATCATAGGGTCCCCAGGGCCATTGGAAAGGAAGAGGGCATCACAGCCCTGGCTGAGGACATCGTCTGCTGTTGCAGTGCTGGGAAGGAGCGTGACTGCAACATTACGTTTGTACAGTTCGGCTATGATGGAAGTTTTGATGCCGAAGTCAACAAGGGCGAAGCGGAGGATGGGCGAGAAGGGAGTAGGGAATGAAGAAGGAGGGTCGACAAGAACCTCCCTGACTGACACCCCATCGATGAGATTGCGCTCCGAGATGGAGGGCAAGGAACTGAGAGTCTCCAAAGCTTGTGTCTTCTCTGACATTGTCAGACTAGTATGCCCATTGCGAAGCAACAGTGCATTGCATGAGCCTTTTTCACGAAGGTGTAAGGTCAGAGCCCTGGTGTCGACACCGCTTATCCCACACACCCCTGCCTCTTTCATGAAGGCATCTAAAGAGACCCTCTCCGAGGGAAGAGGGCCTTCATACAGTGATCGGATTATTAGAGCCGCGGAGGGAACTTCCATGGGGCAGAGCGTACTCTCAGAGAAGAGAGGCTCACACCCATAGTTTCCTATGTGCGGGCTTGTCATGACCACCATCTGCCCATGGTAGGAAGGGTCTGTCAAAATCTGCTGGTAACCGCACATGCTGGTGTTGAATACCACTTCCCCAAACAGGGGCTCTGTATCCAGTTCCGTATAGAGGGGGGCTCTCTTGCCGAACCCTTTGCCTGTGAAGGTCGTCCCGTCTTCCAGGATGAGAAAGGTTGTTTCCATTGTTGCTTCCTTAGTCCAAATTGTTGGGAGAATATCCAATTGCTGGATTTTATGCAACATAAATATACATAAAAACACCATTATTTTGTATAAAAATACAAAATGCAACAAATGTAGGATAATTTGCAACAAAATCAGCTGAAAACGATGGGTTGTGCAATTCCTAGCGTGGTTGGATTGGTTATTCGTTTTTCAGTTTTCCATGTGATCAGAGGTTCTTATCTCTGACTGAAGCGTTCTCTATACAAATACCTCAAAATTGCAGAGGAGGATGAAGTATGGTAGGGTACAATCTGAAAGGAAATATCAAAATGGCACGATTGGATTCGCTATCAGTCCGTGGGTTTAAGTCAATACGAGAGATTGAATCACTTGCCTTAACTGACCTCAATCTTCTCATAGGTGCCAATGGATCAGGCAAAAGTAATTTTCTTGAGTTGTTTAAACTTCTTCGAGCAAGCATGCAGCTTCCTCTACCGGGATTTACTGAAACAAATCTTAAGAAGTATGTTTTAGATTCTGGTGTTGCTACGGATTTTTTATATAAAGGGAAGGCTGAAGCGACTCAGATATATTTCAAGCTGGACTTTGGTGAGAATGGTTATGGGATGGTACTAGTCCCGACCCAAGATGATCTGCTTCGAGTAGATTCTGAAGGGACATACTATAAAGGTACGGATCGTTGGTATAGCTTACATTCTCCGGATGGTTTTACCCCTGGCCTATTGGAAGATAAGGATACAAGAGGAGTCTATGGTAATCGTGGAGTTGGTTATTATGTTTATGAATCAATACAGAACTGGCAAATGTACCATTTCCATGATACTGGACGACTATCTCCAATTAAATCTTCTCAGAATGTTTTTGATCATAAGTATCTGCGTTTTGATGGTTCAAATTTGGCCAGTTATCTTCTTTTCCTTAAGGAGCATCCTAGGTATCAATTCTTGTATTCCCAAATTGTAGAAGCCGTACGCCAGGTAGCACCCTTTTTTGATGATTTTATCCTAGAGGCGAACCAACAGGACCTCGTGAGACTGCTTTGGAAACAAAAAGGTTCCGATTATCCTATGAAACCCCAGTCACTCTCCGATGGGACTCTTCGCTTTATCTGTTTGGCTACGGTTCTTTTGCAACCAAAACATCCAGATACCATTATCATCGACGAGCCTGAGCTTGGGCTTCATCCGTATGCAATTGGCCTTCTGGCAGAGCTCATGCAATCACGATCTACGGATACCCAACTAATTGTAGCAACCCAGTCTCCTGCTTTGATCAGTCATTTCGAACCTGAAAATATTATTGTTTGTGACCGAATGGAAGGACAGTCTACCTTCACCAGACTTAATACAGATTCATTGGATGTTTGGTTGCAAGACTATTCACTTGGAGAGTTATGGACAAAAAACATACTCTCCGGGGGGCCTATACATGAATGAGGTCATTGTAATTGTTGAAGGGCAAAGCGAACAATCGTTTTTGAAGTCTGTCTTGGCACCCTATCTAGGCGAACAATCATGGTATATTCGAGCACAATTGATAGGTACTTCAGGACATAAGGGTGGTGGTGTTTCTTTTGAGCGTTTTTCCAAAGATGTAGGAATTGCCTTGAAACAAAGAAGTGGTACAAACATCTCCTCAATGATTGATTACTTCAGCCTTGATAATGCTTGGCCAGGTATGGACGAATTGAAACGGGCAACAAGTTCTGGTAGGACTCTAGATAAGATTTTTGTGTGTGGGACACTGGAGAAATATACTGTATCTAAACTCAAAGAGATGTTTCCTCAGTATGATATTGCCTCGCGGGTTTTTCCTTATTTTTCCATGCATGAGTTTGAGGCTCTGCTCTTTTCAGATATTCTCAAACTCAGTGAAGGATTACGTGGAAATGTACAGGATTTGCAGCGAGTGTTAGATTCATTTGATGGAGATCCGGAACTGATTACTACAGATCCTTCAAAAGCCCCTTCGAAAATTTTGAAATTTCTGAATCCGCAATATAAGAAAGTTCTTCACGGAACTCAAATCGCTAATTCTATTGGTATAGCTACAATAAAGGACCAGTGTTCTTGCTTCAACAGTTGGGTAACCCGATTATTGGAGCTTTCTTGAATTGTTACAACCACGCATCTCACTTCATTGGATTATTTTTAAATGACACTTCTAAATATGCCAGCAAATCTTGTAATGGCATCACAAGAAGTGTGTAATCTTAAGTTTTTACCTAGAATGATTCTTCATTCCCTTATATCTAGCCCGACTTGTTTGGAACCTTAAACGACTTTCTCTCTCTTTATAGGCGAGCATTGGTACCAATGTTCTTTCTTTCCTATGAAAAGACGAGCAGCTTGCGGATGCCACCTTAATTCTCCAAGCCCTTGTTGCCTTATGCCTCTATTCATGGTATCTTTACTATAGTCTCATATGAGACGGTAAATAGTGCCATATGGTTGATTTTCCCGCAATACATCGGGTAAAATGCCAGAAATGGTAGCTATAAGTTACTGAGGACTGTCATGCAAACTGAATTCTATCCTGACCATACACTGTTGGAATTGTTACTCGATTCCAAAACACTCACTCCCTCATCACTATTGCGCACTTCCTATCCAAAGGGACAGGAAGTGGGCGACAGTGATGGCTCAGCATCCTTGGCTGTCTTTGTGGAAGAAGGTGAGCTTGATGTGTTCAGTGTAGCCCTCGATGGTACGAAAATACTTGTCTCCACTTTGGGTAGGTCTGAGGTATTTGGCATAAGCAATCTATTTGAAGAGGAGACTCTTCGCACCCAGTTGCAGTGCCGAACTGATTGTGTGCTTCTCTCTGTTGGCAAAGACATATTGCGAACGGCAATACTCAAAAGCCCGCTTGCAATGGTCGAATATGCAAAGCTCTGCAACCGTAAAATCCAGTTTCTGATCAGGCGTATCGAACAATTGAGCCTCACATCCGCCCGATTAAAGGTTGCTGAGTATATCTTGAGCCACACCTCCGTTGAGAATCCTGAGTTGTCCCTGGTTTCCAAGGAATCTTTAGCTCTTCCTTTAGGCATCAGCAGGGCCACCTTGTTTCGGGAACTCTCTGCATTGGAGAAGATGCAAGCTGTATATAGCAATGGCTCAATTGTTCGGGTAACAAACCGTAAGAGTTTGGAGAGTGTTCTCCAGAAATGAAATATGTATGGTGTCTGTGTGGCACGGGAGTGATTTTGTATGAAGAAATTCAGTCTGATTGTATTGGCCTTGGTTTTGGGAACTGTTGCCTTATTTGCAGCAGGAACGAAAGAGGGGGTCAATGTAGACCTCGGAAATCTGTCAAACATGGAAAAACAACCTGTTGAAGTCAGGGTCCTGGCTATGAAAGGTCCTACTGCCATGGGAATGGTCTCCCTGATGGAAGAGGCAAAAAATGGTGTGATGGATGGCAATTCCTACATTTTCGATGATTTGGCTACCATTGATGTCGTGGTTGCAAAGCTGGCTAAGGGAGAGGTCGATATTGCAGCTATCCCAGCAAACCTCTCTTCTGTCTTGTTCAACAATACCAAAGGTGCCCTGAAGGTGCTGGCTATCAATACTTTGGGAGTCCTCTACATCATGGAAAGTGGTGATAGCATCACATCCATCGAGGATCTTTCTGGCAAGACCATCTTTTCCACAGGCAAGGGAGCTTCCCCCGAGTATGCCCTCAAGTATCTGCTCAACGCCTATGGTGTCAAAGAAGTGACCATTGAGTGGAAGAGTGAGACAACCGAGTGTGTGGCTGCCTTGGCCCAGAAGCCCAATAGCATTGCAGTGTTGCCCCAGCCTTTTGCTACCTCTGCCATGATGAAGGATCCTACTATCCGCATTGCACTGGACATGACCAAGCTCTGGGAAGAGATCCAGGGAACACAACCTTTCCCCAGCACCATGATGACCGGTGTTGTGGTTGCCCAGACTTCTTTTGTTGAAGAACAGCCAAGGGCGGTCAGTCAATTTCTTGACCACTATGCCGATTCTGTAGCCTATGTACTGGCTAATCATCAGGAGGCATCAGTTCTTATTGGAGATCTTGGTATTGTTCCAGCGCCTGTTGCCTTGAAGGCTCTTCCTTTCTGTAATATAACCTATGTTGATGGTGCCGAGATGAAAACCAAACTCTCCGGGTATCTCAAGGTACTGTATGATCAGAATCCCAAAAGCGTAGGTGGAGCACTGCCAACCGATGATTTCTACTTCATTCGCTAAAAAACGGGGAACTATCAGGGTATGGTCGGTCCTGCTCTGGCTGGGGATATGGCAACTTGTTGCCATGACCCTTGGCCAGGATATCCTGCTTGTCTCGCCCTTAGCAGTTAGTATGCGCCTTTTTGAGCTGGTACAGACCAGCTCGTTTTGGCTCTCTATCGCTTACTCCTTCACAAGGATTGCGGGGGGATTTTTCCTGGCAACCCTCATGGGGGTGTTTTTTGCTGTTTTTTCCTACCGCTACAGGTGGGTTGAGGAGTTGCTCGCCCCGCCCATCCAGACGATAAAGGCAACACCTGTGGCCTCCTTTGTCATCCTTACCCTCGTCTGGATAGCTCCACAGAACCTCTCTGTCTTTATATCCTTCTTAATGGTGTTGCCCATCATGTACACCAATGTCCTGATGGGCATCAGGAGCACGAATGAGAAACTTCTGGAGATGGCAGAGGTATTCCGTGTCCCCACCTACAGGCGTATCCGCTATATCTATCTCTCCCAGGTGCTCCCATTTTTCCGTTCGGCCTGTTCTGTTGCATTGGGATTGAGCTGGAAGGCAGGTATCGCCGCTGAGGTTATAGGGCTTCCCCAAGGTTCCATAGGAGAGATGCTGTACCAGGCAAAGATTTATCTGGATACTCCGGATATGTTTGCATGGACGCTGGTTATCATCATCATCAGTGTCTGGTTTGAGAAGTTCTTCCTTATGCTTTTGGACAGAGCTATGCAGAAAATGGAGCACCTATGAAAAACCTGCAGGTCAAGACAATTTCCAAGCGGTATGGTGACACTGTCGTCTTTGACAGGTTCAGCTGTACCATACACCCTGGTGAGGTGAATGTCCTCTTTGGTGCTTCAGGCTCAGGTAAGACTACACTGCTTCGTCTGCTTATGGGCCTCGAAGAGGCGGATGAAGGGACATTGAAGGCTTTTGGCCCTGTTCGCTTCAGTGCGGTATTTCAGGAAGACCGGCTGTGCAACAACCTTTCGGCCTTCTCCAACGTTAAGCTGGTGGTTGACCCTTCAGTACCCTCTGAACAGATACAGGACGCCCTTAATGCTGTAGGTCTCAGAGATTCCATCCGCAAGCCTGCAAAAGAACTGTCGGGAGGGATGCGACGAAGGGTGGCCTTGGTGCGTGCACTGATGGCCACATACGACCTGCTCATACTTGATGAACCCTTCAAAGGCCTGGATGAGGTGACTAAAGTCCAGGTTGTTGCCTATACCTTGGAGAAGATCAAAAACAAGACGGTACTTCTTGTAACGCATGACCCAGAAGAAGTGAAGATGATGCATGCCGAGCATGTCATCAGGCTTGGGACACAAGAAGCCAAGGGCTAGTGTTCGCTGAAGCCGATACTATTCGTCTTTTTTATCCAAAGTAAAGTTCTCTGGCTTGAATGCATCACTACCCAACCAGAGGTCTATCTGCAGACCACTGTCTGAGTTGGAGACACTTGCATGCTTAATCTGCCATCCAATGAGTTTGAGCCTGGCTCCCCAAGTCATATCATGTCCTGCCATCATCCCATAGTATTGGGCGAGCTCAGGGCGTGGGGCCTTTGGATTGAGGGATTTGCGAATCTGTTCCAACTCTGACTCAGACCTAGGTCGGTCGTCAAAGAAACTGATATGTGCACCATCCTCTTCCTGATGCAGGGAGATAACCAGCCTGAGAGGGTTGGTTTCCAACATGTAGTTTGTGAGCTCTCCGATAAGACGGCCTAATATTTCTTTTCGTTTCATAGCTGGAAATCCTCTTTTGGACGGTTTGTCCTGTACCATTGCATGACTGCCATCATAAGGCTTGCAGTAAGACCTCCGGCAAATCCATTGTTATAGAGATCCATTCCTCCGTGCCAAACGGCGGTTGTCTCTACCATAAACAGGTGTATGAATCCCGCAACTATGCCTGCCAGTATGCCAAATTGTCCTGCTATAGGGGCTAGGGTGGTGCAGAAGAGGGCGGCGAGGATAGGCCCAGGGGCAGAGAGATCCTTCCCAAAGACCAAGGTAGCCAGAATAACCCCAATCACTACAGGCCATACATTCTTCAGGGTCTTTCCAAACCCACCAAAGCCCATAACAGTCAATATTCCTCCGATAACAGGTCCGTTGAATGGAGCCTTGACAATCCAGACATACAGAGAAGATCCAAGGCCCAAAAGTCCCATATTGATCAAGGTAGAGCCTGCAGTGCCGGCGTCGAACATGTCTGTAGGCAGTCGGCCAGGAAGTTTTTGCAAATCGATAAGACCTTTCAGGGTCCTTTTGATATTGGAAAAGCCATCTATAACCAAGGCAGAAATGATAAGGAAGGCTGACAATACAGGAATAAGCAGATGGAGAGCAGGCTCTGCCGCTGTATTCCAAATGATGGTAATTGGCTCCATCTTGCTAGTCGCAATAAGCAGGCCAGAGGCAAACAGACCGATAAATCCACAGCTGAAGCCTGTATTGTAAAGGTTGTAGCCCTGATGGAGCTGCAGCATGGTTCCGGCAACGCCTGGGAGGATGAAGCCCGCCACCAGACCGCTTATGATACCCAAAGGGATGGAAAGCATGAGGGGCAACCCAATCTCGAACATGATAAACGTCACAACAGGGCCTAAGGCCGTACCGAAGAGTGCTATCAGGCTATAGGATCCCAGAGTGTTGTTTGCAATTTTTGCAGCGATCCAGACACCTGCGATAAGAGGAAGGATATTGAGAGGGGTCTTGCCGAAGAATCCGAAGCCTATCATGGTAAAGATAGCTGCAATGGTAGGCCCTGAGAGGCTTATGGTTGCAAAAAATACGATGATGAGCCCTATCAATCCGACAAGGGCTGCATTGAACATCGCGGCCCCCACCCCTGCTTGAGTAAAGTCGTTGATAAGGCGCGCTCCTCGTACCTGCAGGCGCAGAAAGCCTTGCAGGGTTGAGATAGGGCCATCAAGTTCCAATCCCATCACTGCCAATCCAATAATAATGATGAGCATAATTGTGTATAGGCTTTTTTCAGTGCGTTCCATTGCAGGTCCCTTTTCTTATGCGATCGGATGGTCTCATGCTAAAGGCTAATGAAGTGTTGCGCAAGAAGTTTTGCCCATAGATGTAAAAAGGAACGTTGAAAGAGGCACGAATCACTACCTCTCCATTTACCCGATCGAAATGCAGTTCCTGCCATTTAGCTTGCTCTGGTACATCAGTTGGTCGGCCATCTGGATGATCAGCTCCCTTGAGACAGGTTTGTCAACGATGACCGACCCGATGGAGACCGTAACTTGGATGGTATTTCCTTCCACCCGCAAATATGATGATTCTACAAGCATGCGTATTCGTTCGGAGACTTGCTCCAAGTTCTTGCTTCCAATAGAAGAGAAAATCACAATGAATTCATCTCCCCCCCATCGGCAGACAAGATCATCGGAGCATACTGCATTGACCATGCTTTTGGCCGTCATTTGTAGTATCCGATCTCCTATACCGTGACCATGGGTATCATTAATTGTCTTAAAATTGTCGACATCGATCAGAGCTACAGCGAATGGAGCCTGGAACACCTTTAACTCCTCCAGTTTGCTTGAGAGGAAATTTTCTGCATATCTTCTATTGGAGAGTCCAGTAAGCTGGTCTGTCATGGCGAGAATCTTAAGCTCTTCAATATCCCCTATCACATGCTGCAATTGGGGTATAGTCTTTTTTTCAGAGAACAGCTCGATAGCCCCGATGATTTCCCCCGAATCAGACAGGGGAAATGTCCGCACAACCACAGGTACCCTATGCCCGTTTTTATGGTGCAAATACACTGAGGCCTCACACCTGATGTTATCTTCTATGGTTTTATGAAGGGGGCACCCTTCTATGCACAGGTGGGTGCCAGCATCGTCAACATGATTGAGGATATTGTCATAGCAATGGCTGTCGAGGACTTCTGATGCAGAAAATCCTGTTATTTCTTCTGCATAGTCGTTCCAAAAGGTAATTTTGCGATTTGTGTCCACAAAATACACCCCTTCCTTGATGCATTGCAAAATCTCGTTGTAGATCAATCCCTTTGGTAGTTTTTCCATATCCTTTACCTGTTTCCCTGTATATTACACTAAGATTGAAGGCTCACAGGAAGAAAGTCAACTCAGAATTGAAGTGTGAACCTGTGGGTAATCTGTTTTTGCTGCAGGGGAGAGGAAGGTATAGCGGATTTTGGATGCGTATCAGCCAAGGATTGGACCTCTGTGTTCCTGCTTTAGGTTGGCATGGGCAACGGGCATTTCAGGCAGTACCGTATTCAAATTATATGCTCTCGGCAGAATGTGTATTTTTGTTCTTGTATATGAATGTGAGAGATTCAGATTGAAAATAGGTTTTTCTGTGTCTATTTCACGTGATACTATAATGCGATTCGAAAATGTTTGGTAATGAGTATGGGAGAGGTTATCCCTCTTGCATCAGAGAGGAATGAGAAATTTTTGTTCTGAGGTTGCTTTAGAGCATCCTTCCAATTACGATGGAGTGAAATGAATAGCAAACTTCATCAATTTGTACGAGATCTTTCTATTTCTAAAAAAATTTGGGCCGCAATGTTTGTTATCAATCTGATAATTGTGTTTGCCATTGTTTTCGTTTTCACTAGGCTATCATCAAAAGTCATCATCAACCAGGCATCTCAAGAATCCCACAGGAGTTTGCTACATATTGCTGACAAGCTAGACCTATCATTTGAGACTTTTGAAACATACACGAAGATGGCTATTGCAGATTTTTCCCTCAAGAATGAATTGACTCATTCCCCGAAGGCCAAGCCCCCCATCATTCATGATTTTGATGAGATAATAAACGTCAATGAAGGGCTAAGGACATTTGTAACACCCCGCACAGAGATAGAATCAATGGGAATATTCAGTTTCTCTACCGGTAAAATCTACTCTACCAATGACGAGACTCTGTTTTCACAATGCTCTGATACGATGATCTCTTCCATCCGTGATTCTCTCAACCTTGGAAACCTAGTGATTGTTGGAAGACCGAGAAAACAGATGGTCCAAGGAGTATCAAATCAAGAAATTTACACTATCCCTCTTTTTATGAAAGTGTATGATGGATATTCAGGTGCTACATATGGCTTGATAGAGTCCGATATTCCTCTTTCACTTCTTGTCGATTCTTTTAGTATGAGTAAGATAGGAAAACGAGGGGAGGTTTTTATCATTGATGATGAAGGATATATTGTTGCACATCATGACAGCTCCACGATAAATACAAGACTCGAGGAGGATGAACGTGCCTTCTGTCTCAACTTTACAGGGAATGCAAAGATATTCAAGGATGCTTTGAGTTATGAAGTTTTTCATTATTCCCGCTTAGGATGGCATATCGTCAATGTTGTCCCCTATGATGAGCTTCTAGCCTCTTCCAGAAAGCTTCGCTTAGAATTTGTTATGCTTGGTTTGCTTTCTCTGATAATAACGGTTTTTGCCTCTTTCTATACCTCTAGCACTATCACAAAACCTCTAAGAAATATGGAAACCTCAATGAGCCTATTTGAAGATCCGGCTCAAAGGGTCTATGTCAATGTTCCAGGGAAGGATGAAGTGGGGCGCCTAGCTGTTGTGTATAACAATATGGTAGATAGAATAGCTAATTTTGTAGAACAGGATTTTATCAGACAAAAAAAATTGCAGCAGTACGAACTGTCATTATTGCAATCACAGATGAACCCTCATTTTCTAAACAACATCCTTGAAAATACGTGCGGTTTGATCGAGCTTGATCGAAAAGCTGATTCCATCGCCCTTATTATGGCAACAGCTTCATTTTATAGATCAGTTTTGTCAGGAGGGGAGTTGCTATCGACTATCGAACAAGAGTTGCATATAACCAACTTGTACCTACAGATTCAAAATGTACGCTATAATGATAGAATCATGACTACAATAGAAGTGGAACCAGGTTTGGAACACTATCCGATCGTCAAATTTACCTTGCAACCTCTACTTGAAAATGCCATCTACCATGGGTTAAAAGGAAAACAAGGGGTTTGGAGGCTTTCTCTGTATGTGGTCTCAGAAAAGGATGATATCGTCATTATCCTTTCGGACAATGGTTTAGGAATGCAACCAAAGGTTTTGGAAACACTATTCTCAGAAGATCCTTTTTCCCCTAAAAAAGGAAGGAAAGGTATCGGAGTAGGCGCCACGCACAAACGTCTTCAACTTTTATTTGGAGAACAATATGGGTTGAAATACACCTCTCACCTTGGTGAGGGGACTACGGTATTTGTGAGAATCCCAAAGGAGAAATCCCATGAAAGTCTTGTCTGATACTTTTACGGTAGTCATTGCCGATGATGAATATATTATCAGGGAGCGTCTTTCTAAGCATCTTGAAGAGGCTGGTTATTCTATCGTTGGGATGGCTTGTGATGGTCTAGAGGCACAAGAATTGCTTAATGAGTATCTGCCCGATATCATTATTACCGATATCGCGATGCCATTGATGTCTGGAATTGAACTACTTGAAGAAAGTAGGAAAGCTGGCATTCATACAAAGTTTATCATTCTCACTGGTTATAATAATTTTGATTTTGCAATTTCAGCACTTAAGAATAGTGCTAGTGACTATCTCCTTAAGCCTATCGATTCAGATCAGTTGCTTGATGCAATGGATAGAGCCGTTACTGCCATTATTAAGGATATCAAACAAAGAAAGATTGAACATGCATATGACAAGCTGAAAGATGCAGAACTATTGTATCGGTACTTTTGTGGGGAAGATGTTGAGAAAAACCTTTCTGCTCGAGTTTCAGAGATAATTGTGCATCCCCAAGGGACTAGGCTATTGCTGATAAACGGCCTGCTGTCTGATAAAATCAATGAAGTTCTTTTATTTGCTTTGCCTAATGGGATGACCCTTGGGCTGTTAAAGCCTGGGCAATCCCATGTGGTGGGTAACCTGCCTCTGAATCTATATGTTGCTTTGAGTAATCCTTGTCAGGATAAGGAGATTTTGCGAGCAATGTTTGTCACTCTTCGTTGTGTCTTGCTCAAAAGGTTTTTTTCGCCAGAAACTCATTTGTATGGCCAGGCATTGTCTGAGTGTTCTGTCTCTTCTATTAGTGCTATGATGGCGCAAAACCAAACCTTGATACAGATGGGTGATTTTAGTCTTTTTACTAGGCTTCTTGATTCTCAGGTGCATGAACTCGAGCATCCTCTTCAACTGGAATGCTATACATCTTCCTTAATCACATTGATTAAGCAAGGACAACGTGGTCTATCTGGCTTCCCATGGGAAAGCCACTCTGCTCTTTGGATTTTAGAGAGGTTTACCTCTCTTGAAGAGTGTATTGCTTGGTTTCAGGCTCTGATACTTGAGACTTTCCAGCACAAGACAGAAGCAAGTATTCCTCTGGTAGAAAAAGTCCGTCAGTATCTTACTACACATTATGCACAGCCTCACTTAAATCTAGATATGATAGCTCTTGTAGTTTGTGCTCATCCAAATTATATAAGCACAAAATTCAAAGAGGAGACAGGATTCTCTGTTATAGAGTTCCTTACCGACATTCGTCTAGAAAAAGCATACTTCCTCTTAGAGTCTACTGATTTTTCCTGTCAACAAGTTTCTTTAAGTGTAGGTTTTAATGACCAATTCTATTTTAGTAAACGGTTTAAAAAGAAGTATGGTTTTCCTCCAAACGTTTTGGCAAAACAATCAAATGAGAATAATCCATAAGGTTGCTAATAATCCTCCATGTGAACCTAGATTATGGGATGGTAAAATCTCCATATCCTTAAGGAGGAGAGTTATATGAAAAAAAGGTGTTATCTTTTGGTCTCAGTTGTATTGCTACTTCCCTTGATGCTTTTTGCACAGGGTAGCAAGGATAAGAACGTTGCTGGCGCAAAGGGCGATATAACGATATCAATTATTGCAGAATGGTCGAGTGACACACCAACAAGCAAGATATTTAGAGATAAGATTGCTGAATTTGATGCTGAAGACAACGGTATCAAGGTAGTCTCTGAGATGATTGGTGACGAGAAATCCTATTACAACAAGTTACGTACACGATTTGCCACAGGAGAATTCCCTGACATATTTTTTGATTATGGCGGGGCAAGAACTGCTGACTACGTGGAGAGTGGAATCCTTGTTGATCTGCAGCCTTTCTTAGATGCTGATCCTGAGTGGAAAGCCGATTTTCTTCCAATTCTCGATGACTGGAGATATGCAGATTATCCTGGAGCTCTGTATGGAGTGCCCACGAGTTTTTATGTTGTCGGACTTTTTTATAACAAGGCTATCTTTGCAGAATTAGGCTTGCAAGCTCCCACGACCATGAAAGAATTTGAGCAGGTTAGTGATAAGCTCATGGAAGCAGGCTACATACCCTTGTCTTTGGGTGAAAAAGATGTATACCGCGCAGGGCATTTTTTCAATAATCTTGTTATGAAATCTTACGGATCGGATGCTGTTACAGCATTGGGTGATCGTACACTATCATATGATGATCCCAAAATAATGAAACTCTATCAAATGTTGTACGATTACAACAATCGTGGATATTTTGGAGCAAATACCATTAATAAGGATACCAATATGGCAAGGACAGATTTTCACTCGGAAAAGGCTGCTATGCATTTTGATGGGACTTGGTACCTTGGTACAGCTGCTTCAGTTTCCATTGCAGATGACATTTCCTTTATCCCTTTTCCAGCCATTAACCCTGAGTATGCAAATTCTTGGCAGGGAGGAACAAATGGTGGTCTGTCCGTCGTAAATACTGGCGATGCGAATAAAGTGGAAAAATCTATACAACTACTGAAAGAACTTACCCGTGGGGAGTTTGCCAAGGAACAACAAGCAGTAGCTCGTGGTGGTGTTTACCCTGTATTTTTTGAATCTGATCCATCTGTTGTATCAAGAATTTCCATTGAAGTATCTGATGCATATGAAAATGCAGAAGAATTCAGATCTGATATCCAAAATTATGACGATAATCCCAAGATGCTTGAGACAGTTCGTGTTGCTCTGCAAGGGCTTTTTGTTGGAAAAACTCCCAAACAGTGCGCAGAAGAGATTATGCTTGTGGTGAATGCAGAAAAATAACTTATAGAAATAAGAATATCAAGAGGATAGGAAACTGTCCTCTTGATTTATATGGAGGAGGAAATAAATGGTTGTTGGAAATAGAAAACAAGTGGGTTGGCATTTGGCATTTCTAGCCCCTGGCGTGCTTATTTTTTCCTTTTTGGTTTTGACACCCATCGTTGAGTCCGTAATTCAATCTTTCTACTCCTGGAATGGAATTTCAATCTCTCCAATGAAGTATGTGGGTCTGGATAACTACAGTGTAGTATTCAAGGATATGAAGTTTTGGAACTCACTGGTTAATGTTGGCTGGTTTATGCTTGGTGGCTTTGTTGTCCTGATGCCGCTCTCTTTTGTATTGGCTCTAGTGATCAATAATGAGTATCGGATGAGAGGCTTTTTTAAGACAACCTATTTTCTTCCAGTTGTTCTTCCGATGACTGCAGTAGGCCTTATGTGGGTCTATATGCTTTTTCCAGAAAGTGGAGTTATTCCTATAATCCTCAAGTTTTTTGGGATTCAAGCACCAAACTTTCTTGGTGATCCTGATTGGGCTATTTTCACTATTGTGCTAGTTAATGAGTGGGTATATGCAGGACTGAACATGTTGATTTTTTCAGCAGGTATTGTCTCAATCCCCTCTGAACTCTATGAATCTGCAAAGATCGATGGTGCCAATAGCTGGCAACAGCTCACGAGAATCACCGTTCCCATGATGAATGAATCTTTTAAGATATTTTCCATCTTATGTGTGACTGGATGTATTAAGCACTTTAATCTGGTCTTTGTCATGACAGGTGGCGGTCCGTCCCATGCTTCAGAGATGCCTACTACTTTGCTATACAACGAGGCGTTCATCTATAGAAACTTTGGAGTTGGTAATGCGATTGGAGTATTTCTTCTTATCGCAGGAGTGACTTTAAGCCTATTGACCAACAAGATTTTTTCTAGAAAAGAGGACTGATCATGATTAGAGTAAAAAAGGGGCCTTCCTACTATGTACTATGGATATTTGCCCTTGTTTGGGCATTTGCTACCCTCTATCCCTTCCTTATCACCATTTTCTCTTCTTTGAAAGATAATGATGGGATTTTTGGATCCATGCTGAACATTCCGAAAAATCCAGTTTGGAATAACTACGCCATTGCATTGTTTGGAGCGAGAATCGACAGAAGTATAGTCAATTCATTCCTTGTCTCAATGACATCCACTCTTGGGGTCTTGCTGTTTTCAAGCATGATCTCCTATGTTTTGGGGAGAACTCAATTCAAGTATAACAAAGTAGTTTTCGGCCTATTCTTAACAGGGATAGTGTTGCCTATTTATGCTACATTAATCCCATTGGCAAAAATGGTGACCAAGGTTCCTTTTTTAAAAAGCAATAGCCTTACTACACTTTCATTGATTTATATTGCAATAAACCTACCTACTGCTGTATTTATTCTTACTGGGTATATGAAGGGGATTAGCAAGGAAATCGATGAAGCGGCCATTATCGATGGCTGTTCGGTTTCCAAGCTTTTTTTCAATATTCTTGTTCCTATCTCTATCCCCGCTCTTTCAACAGCAGCCATTCTTACTTTTCTGACTTGCTACAATGAGATGACTTTTGCCTTGGTATTTTTAAGTGATAAAATCAAATATACCATCTCTCTTGGTATGTTGTATTTTTCAGGAGAAAAGACAGTTGATATGGGTCCGATGTTCGCTGCAATCGTACTTGCCACCATTCCAATGGTTGTCGTATATATGTTGTTTCAAAAACAGATTCAGTCAGGTATGGTCGCTGGTGCCGTAAAGGGGTAAATGTATATGCATGATTTTAGAATGAGACAGGTTCACTTGGATTTTCATACCAGTGAGTCCATTGAAGGTATAGGCAAGGATTTTAATGCTGAACGGTTTGCTAGAGTCTTAGAAAATGCTCATGTGGATTCAATTACTTGTTTTTCCCGTTGCCATCATGGATGGCTCTATTATCCATCAAAGAAGTTCCCTGAAAGGATTCATCCTCATCTGGCATGCAAAGACCTCCTGGGTGAGCAGATTGAAGCTTGTCATATGAGAGATATCAAGGTTCCAGTCTACTTGCCCTTGCAATGGGATAATCTCATGGCTACTGAACATCCTGAGTGGTTGGTAATGGATGAGAATGGTCGGCCCGTGGGCCCTGGACCCTATCAGCCCGGGTTTTATCGGCAGTTGTGTCTTAATACACCTTATCGGGAATTTGTTGTAGAACAGGCAAAAGAGATTTTGGAGATGTATCCAGCGGATGGACTTTTCATGGATATCATCAATGTGAAAGAGTGTTCCTGTGCCTATTGTAAAAAAGGTATGATCGAAGAGGGTCTGGATCCAACAAAGAAAGAGGATAGGATTTCCTATACGCGATCAGTAATTAAGAATTTTACAGAATATGTTAGTGGAGAAATTCGCGATGTGCAAAAGGATATCCCAATTTTTTATAATCATAGCCATGTAAGGACAACTCACAGGGATATCATTGATGGATTTACCCATCTCGAGCTTGAATCTCTTCCCTCAGGTGGTTGGGGGTACTGGGATTTTACAATCACTGTTCGCTATGCAAGGACGTTGGGTCTTCCATGTATAGGCATGACAGGCAAATTTCATACTGCATGGGGTGATTTCCACTCTTTGAAGAGTGATGCCGCCCTAGAATTCGAGAGTTTCCGATCCCTTGCCTTGAATGCTGGCATTAGTATAGGAGATCAATTGCATCCATATGGTGAGCTTGCTCCAGAAGCATACGATCTTATAGGTAGAATATATAAGTCTGTAGAAGAGAAAGAGCCATGGTGTAAGGATGCAAAGCCTCTGGTAGAGATTGCTGTAGTTTCTCCAGATGGCTTCTGGGGTACAAGTAAAGGGTATTTCTCTCCAGAGATTGAGGGCAGTTGCAGGATGCTCCAGGAAGCTGGGTACCAGTTCAATGTAATCGACCAGAAAGAAGCTCTCTCGAAGTATAAACTAGTAGTATTGCCAGACCTGGTTATTCTTACTTCTGAGTTTGAGAAAGCTCTTGTCGAATACGTTCTCAAAGGTGGAAAACTTCTTTCGACGTATAAATCTCTTGAAGGCACAACTGTCGACTGGGGATTTGACGTAGCAGGAGAGGCTCCGTTCTCCCCTGATTTTATTGTTGCTACAGGGGCTTTGGGTAAAGGTTTGGCGGATGCGAACTATGTAATGTATGACAAAGGCATGCTTGTTGAACCAAAAGTAGGTTGTGAAGTGGTCAGTTATGTTGACGTTCCATTTTTCAATCGAACTTGGGAACACTATTGCTCTCATAGACATACACCCTCATCGTTCGAGCAGGGGTATCCGGCGGTGGTAAGAAAGGGGGGACACATCCATTTCATCCACCCCATTTTTGCCACATACAGCAAGTATAATCCTCTTTGGTACAAGACTCTTGTAACCAATGCTATAGAGATACTTATGGGCAGAGGACTGCTTGAGCACGATGGTCCTTCTACTGTCATGGTCACGGTAAATGAACAATCAGATGCAAAAAGGTATGTTGTTCATGCACTGCACTACATACCTGAGAGGCGCTGCAGTGAGTTTGATACCATTGAAGATGTTATCCCTTTGCATAACCTAAGCCTCTCTCTAGTTTTGGAGAAGCAGGTAAAGAAAGCTGTGATCGTACCTGTTATGACTGAAATTGAGATCAAAAACGGTACTGATGGCCGTCAGAATTTTACTATTCCAGTAGTACAAGGGCATGCGATGGTTGCTTTGGAGTATTAGTGTTGTCATACTTGTTTTCTTTGTGAAGAAAGCAGGAGGAGAACTCATAGTACCTGAATTCATACCCTCGGTGTTCTCTTCTTGTCCTGATTACAGTTCATTCCAGCAAATTATTTTTGGGATGCGTATCAGCCAAGGATTGGACCGAATTTGAAAAGCGGGTCACAATAGTGTGTTTCTCAGCTATCTCCAAGATATTCAAGCTCTCATCGAGGAGACATCTGGAATTGTTGGAAAACTTGGTACGCAGTGGACTTCCCTCCTATGGAATACAGTGGAGCAGAGCTGATACCCTGTTTTCAGTGGTTTCTTGGTATGGAGATTCTTTGCTGTAGGCCATCTTTGTATGTTTTTTCTGATGTCTGTGTAGAAGGAATCTCATTGTCTTGAAGAAGTTTCCTCAGCCCCGGAGAAAGCTGACGAGCGATTCTACAGAAGTTGCCGGAGGGTACTGAGTTTCTTTACAACAACACCCTCTCTTGCCGTGAGGCAGGAGAGGGTGTGTTCATCCAATCTCTTTCTTCGTTCAATTCCAACACGATATGGCATCAGAAGTTTCCCTAGAACCGAATATCCATATTCCCACTGACTACTGAAAGCTTAACCACCGCTTGTTTCTTCCCCGTGCTGGCAAGAGCGGGGGAGCTTTCCTGCCTTTGGTTATTGAAGAGGATGGTTCCGCTTGTCATGGTAGCATGAATATCCAGATCCTCTGACTCGCTCAGATCCAGCTCAAGATCCCCGCTGGTGGTTGAGCCTTCCAAATTGCCCTGGGGAAGGATACGTACTGTGGTTTCAATATCTCCGCTCGTTGTATGCAGTGAGATGGTCTTTCCTTCCAACCTGTTGACTTCGAAATCACCACTGGTGGATACAAAGGAAAGCTTGCCTTCGCTATTTGCAGAGTATCCGCTGATATCCCCACTGAGGGTCTTGATATGGAAATCTTCCTTTCCCGTCAGGTTGAGCATATCAACATCACCGCTGATACTGTCGATCTGAATCTTTTGTGCTTCCAAGTCCTGCATTACAAGGATGTCCCCACTTGTTGTCCTAATCTCAAGCTGGTCAACTAGTGATTGGGGTAGGGTGACTACTAAAGGGGTCACCTGACTGGTGAAGAAGTTGAGGAAGCCTCTGGAGAGAGGGGAAACCACAATGGACAACTCTTTGCCATTTTTATCAACTTTCAGGTAATTTTTGTCGTTTTCCCCGATGCTGACCAAGGCTTGCTTGGCTTTTGGATCTACTGCCAGGACAACATCAGTGCTGACCGTGTTGATCTTCACCGAGTCTGAGGCTGAAAAGGAGTAGGACTGTTCTGATCGGTTCTCCTTGCCACGCTTCTGCCAGACAATGTCCATGGAGAAGAGGATGGCAAGGATGCCGATCACTACAATAAGGAATATCTTGTTTGCTTTGGAATCCTTGAGCATCTTTCTATCCTTTGTGGAATCGGTCGTCCCAGTCACGTTCCTTGTTGAACATATCGTTTTCCATCTTCTCAACCTTCTTCTTCAGACGGTCATACTCAGATTGCAAGTCCTCATCACTTCGGCTGTCCTTGCCGGACGTGTAGTACTCACCTTCAAATGCCTGAGGTCCGGGATTCATCGGGATGATGAGAGCAGCTGCCAAGTAGATGAGCGCTCCTGGAAAGAAGCCGGTTGAAGCGACTACAATAAATACGATGAGTTGTACCATGCGAGGATCCAAGTCACGCCACTCTGCCAAGCCTGTCGCTACTCCGAAGACTCTTCCCCTTGGTGATCTGTAGAGTTTTTTTGTTGCCATACCAATCATTCCTTATTTTCCTTTTCTTGAGCCTTACGGCTTTGCATAATTGTTTCAATATTGTCCAGACGTTGCTGAAGATCATCTATGCCCTTCTTCAACACTTCCCTCTGGGATTCCTTGTTGGGCCCTGCATTGGAGGATAAGTCAAAGTCATAGTCATCATTCTTTGACCGTTTACCCTTCTTATGTTTTGGATTGTATCCACTGTAGGTCCCTGGTGGATACCCACTCTCCATTTCCCGCATCCTCAGAGCCGCGTCCATCTTTTTCTTTTGCATCTTAAACTTTTCATCAAGGGTGGTGATAATGATGATAAAGGAAAAGATGACTATCAGAATAAATACCGCTTCCATTCAATAACTCCCTTCTCTGTCAGAGACCTGCACGCTTGCGAAGAGCAGCTATCTCAGCATCGATATCATCCATATCTTCCAAATCCTTGAACTTGTCATCCAGCGAGCTGCTTTCGTACTTGTTCAGATCATTGGCAGCTTTCATCCTGTCAATCTTCTCTTCCATGTTCGAAAAACGGTCATGGGTTGCTGATTCAGCAGCACGCCTCAGTGTCTCTTGGGCAGCCTGCTCTTCCCGCGCACGTTTTGCACGCTCAACCATCATCTGGTATTTCTGCTTGACAGTCACCAGCTTGTCCTCGATCTGGTTGATCTCGTCCTTGCTGACCCTGATGGTCTCATCTGCAACCTTCAAGTCTGAGGCAAGCCTCTCCATCTCTTCAAGGGCCTTCTTCTTCTCCAGCAAGGCTTCCCTTGCAAGATCTTCGCGCCCTTTGCTGATAGCGAGCTCAGCTCTGCTCTGCCAGCGATTGACAGCACTCTCCTGTTCCTTGTAGGTCCGCTCAGTCTTGGCCCTGCTTGCCATCTTGGCCGCACAGGAACTCTTGAGCTCGATCAGGGTATCTTCCATCTCCTGCATCATCAGCTTGATCATCTTCTCTGGGTCTTCAGCCTTATCGAGAAGTGAGTTGATGTTTGCATTTACAATATCCAAGAATCTTGAAAAAACTCCCATAGTATTCTCCTTAGGTAGTAGTACCACCTGTTCTAGTACATATCAAGATGCACAAAGCATGCCAACTATTAAAATATGATAAAAAAAGTGGTAAACCCTTTCCCTGCACACCATAAGCGATTGTTACTTCACAGGTGCTTCCTTGTATGGTATCTTGGAGTTGGTAAAACCTGCCAACATTGGTACATTTTACCAAAAGGGAGAAGCAATGGAAACCGACCGGATTGGATACAGTCAGCAACTTCTGGGGGAAAGTGAAGCCTTTCTTGACTTTCAGGCCCAGCTTAGCCGTGCGGCCAAGGTCAACCGTTCGGTACTGTTGGTAGGAGAACGTGGAAGTGGAAAGGAAGGTGCCGCACGCAGGCTTCACTTCCTTTCCCCCCGATGGCAACAGGCTCTGGTTACAGTCAACTGTGCAGCCCTTCCTCCTTCCCTCATTGAGACCGAGCTCTTTGGATATGAGCAAGGAGCCTTCACCGGAGCACAGAAAACAAGAAAAGGACGGTTTGAAGAGGCGGAAGGAGGGACCCTCTTCCTTGATGAGATAGGCCTCATTCCCTTGGAAGTCCAGGAAAAGATTCTCAGGGTAGTGGAGTATGGCACCTTCGAGCGGGTAGGCTCCTCTGTCACCCATGAAGTTGATGTCAGAATCATCGGAGCCACCAATGCCGACCTTCCCCAGCTCTGCAAGGAGGGCCAATTCAAGGAAGACCTTCTGGACCGGCTCTCCTTTGAAGTGCTATTTCTTCCCCCGCTTCGGGAACGAGCAGAAGACATAATGCTTCTGGCCAATTATTTCAGTTCGAAGATGGCCTTGGAGTGTGGAAAGGCTGAGATGCCCCGCTTCAGCAAACAGGTTGAAGCAAGCCTTATGGCATACAGCTGGCCTGGGAATGTGCGTGAGTTGAAGAATGTGGTGGAAAGGGCTGTCTACCGTAGTGACACCACAAACATCCAAGAGGTACAGTTCGATCCTTTTGCCAACCCCTATGGAGAGAAAAGTCGGGAAACCTCCCTATCAGATCAGGAACTCGACCTTGCTCGGTACGAGCAGGCACGGGAACAGCTGGAGCTTGTCTATTTGCAGAATGCACTAACCAGAAGCGACGGCAACCAGAAGGAAGCGGCAAAGTTGCTCAACCTTACCTATGACCAGTTTCGTGGTCTGTATAGGAAATATAAGGACCAGCTTTAGACACTAGTGATCGATCGTAAACCAACAGGGAATGGCTTCCAAGCCATAATTCTTACAATTGCCTCTTCTTGCGACAAAAAATGGACCCAGCGTCGTCCATCATCCTTGCTTGTCACAAATGTTGTATGGTATATGGGACAGCATTGGAGTTTTCCCCTAGACTCTTATCATCAACTCTTACGCATTGCTTGCATGCAAAAAGAAAAACCAGGGTCATCACACGACGACCCTGGTTATGAATACGGTACACTATACGGCTATGATTGAAGATACTCCCCTACGGTATTTGGACTCTCACGCCAAAACCCGTTCCTTATCCCTTTATCTTCCTGGCATCAGGATTGCTGCACCCAGGTAAGCAAGCCCTATGGGGACAAAACCCACCTTGAACAGAAGGATGACCGCTACAATACGTAAGGCAATGGCTGGAAGCCCTGACCAGTTTGCCAGACCCTCGATGACGCCCAACACATACCCTGTGTGCTCCCTATAGAGCCTGTGGGTCTCCCTGCGTGGATATTCCATTACTTCTTCTCCTTCATGGACTCTTTCAAGGCAGCAAGTTCCTCATCAATTGCGGTGTCGGTCTCCATCTTGTTGAACTCGTCGCTGCTGGAAGGCTTCCCATGATAGCCTGCCATCTCGGCATCAGCTTCCATGCGCTCGATCTTGCTTTCCAGGTCACTGAACTTTCGGGCAAGGTCTGTGCTGTCGCTGCTCTGTAGGGTTCTGGCCACCTGCTTCTTCTCTTTGGCACTGGTTGCGCGCTGTACAAGGATCTTCTGCTTGTCCTTGACCTCTTTCAGCTTGTCAGCTATCTGGGTTAGCTGGACTTCCTGACTTACGACGATGCTGTCCAGATTGATCAGCTGCTCATCAATGAGGCGGATTCTTTCGGTGCAACCCTTCTTCGCAGAGAGGGCTTCCCTTGCCAGATCCTCACGCTTGTTCGTGATGGCCAGTTTTGCCCTGTCTTCCCAGCGCTCTATCGCCTTGGCAAGCTCAGCCTTCTCATTGGTGAGGCTGGCTTTCTCCGCTTTGCGTGCTGCTGCAGAAGAGCGGGCCTTGGTAAGGGTATCCTGTAGCTCTGTGATCATGAGGTTGATCATCTTGGCGGGGTCTTCGATTCTGTCCAGGGCACTATGTACATTTGAATTGAAGATGTCTGCGATTCTTTTAAACACGTTCATATGGTCTCCTTCTGCCACTTGGTGGCTCTTTGTTGGTACGATAATATCTATGCATAAGGCGTGCCAACTTTGAAAAACCGTGGTTAAATCGTCATCTGATGAGGTTTTTTGTGTGATATATTGCTTTCTGTCTTAAAAAAGCCAGAGTATTGGTAAAAAATACCAAATACAGTGGATGAATTAACCAATGATGGTGATCTGAAATCCAATATCACACCTTTCTCATCCTTTTTGAAAAAGTATAAAAAATTGAATCAGTTGGACTTAGATCCAATGAGACTTGAGTACCCACCCATAACCCTGTCAGGGCTCAGCATACGGTTGATAACAGGAAGCCGGCCATGATTCCCAGAACATCTGCAAGGATGTCTCCCCTTGACCAGCGATTGACTAGTGCCATGTCACCTTGCACTTTGCCAATACCGAGTCCTGTACCAACCCACATATTACATATGGCTTGATGATTCCAACAAAACGAGGCACAAGCTCGCTAAAAACGAAATATTTTATATTTTCCTTTTCAATTAATTAACTCTCCTAAAATGGAAAACATTAGATCTTTCCAGTTTTGAAATGAAGCCCTTAATATAATACTTGGTGTAACCCTTTGTAGTGAGGATTTGGTATGCCCTTTTGTCATCATCCCATAATACCTAGTAGCTCGTAACATTTAAACCTATTCCTTTATTACGGGGTACAGACATTTAAGTTTGGTTCTGGCATCACTGGTTTTGAAGTGCCAATCAATGCCCTTCTGGTTTGAGTTTCTCGCACGACCCCATGCTGATACTTCCCTACATACTGTTTCAAGATCAGGTAATCTTCTTGTTTCAATGCATTGGGATGTCAAAGCAGCCAGTTCGCATTCGGCCATATTCAACCAGCTGCCATGTTTTGGGGTGTAGTGGATCTCCAGTTTGGATGCAATACGTAATGCCTCTTCTGGAGGGAAGGTATTGTACAGTGACCCAATCTTATGCGTATTGAGGTTGTCCATTACCAAACGGATGACCTCGACGTCGGGATAATCCTCATCAACAAGCCGCTTGATTTGGCGGGCCCAGTCTTCCTTTGTCCTGTGCTCCTTTGCATCAACATACCGATATTTGCCCAAAGGTTCGTTGAACATGAAGATGCTGCAGGTCCCTTTGCGGATGTACTCCGAGTCCTCCCGTAACGGCTTTCCACGTTCCATTGGAATGCTTTTTCTTTTATGTGAAAGTAGTTGCAAGGGTTTTTCAGGCCTTTCGCTGTTTTGAGTGGGTAGCATCAGAAACTGATGGAATCATCTGAAAGAGTTGTGTTACAGTTTACCTATCTTTTTGACTCAAGAGAGGGTAAGCACATGAACGGTTTTTCTCAGAATGATATCTTTACACAAGCACTTGGGTTGGTAGAGCCGTGGTTTGTTTCACAGGTGGAATTCCAACCTTCTGAGAAAGACCCGGACAGGCTTGATGTCCATATTACCTTGGATTACCAGGGGGGAAGCAAGTTCCCCTGTCCCAAATGCGGTGATCTATGCACCGTTTATGATTCAAACCAGAAGGAATGGAGACACCTGAACTTCTTCCAATACCGCTGCTACATCCATGCCAGGGTTCCCAGAGTCGACTGCAAGGATCATAAGGTAAGGCTGGTTGATGTGCCTTGGGCAAAGCCGGGTAGCGGCTTCACGCTCCTGATGGAGGCTGTGTTGCTTACCATGTTGAGGCAGATGTCAGTATCGCAGGTGGCCAAACAGGTCGGTGAGCACGACACGAGGCTTTGGCGCCTGCTTACGGGCTTTGTGCGTGAGGCATTGGAGTTACAGGACTTCAGCGATGTAAAGGACATCGGCGTCGATGAGTATTCCCATAAGGGCCATAACTACATAACCGTTTTCCTTGCCCACCCCACCAAAAAGAGCACCAAGGCACGGGTTTTGTATACTACAGAAGGAAAAGACAATTCTACGGTAACCCGGTTCGGTGAGAAATTCAAGGAGAAGAAGGGCAACTCGGATGAGGTGAAGAACCTCACCTGTGATCTGACCCACGGCTTTCGCAATGCGATGCAAACAGCCTTTCCGAAGGCGACCACCACGGTGGATCGGTTCCATGTGATGAAAATGGCTAATGATGAAGTGGACAATGTCAGACGAAGGGAGAACCGTTCAAAGGACAAAAAGAAGGGCAAGGCACTGGATAAGACAAGGTACTTGTGGCTCAAGAATAGGGATACCCTTACTGAGGACCAGCAGAAACAGCTCGATCTGTTGTTGGAAACAGATTATCTGGACACTGTTACTGCCTATAATTTCCGTCTGAGGTTGCAGGATGTATATGCAAGTAGTGACTACGGTACTGCCGTAGACTCTTATGAAACGTTGTGCCTGGATCTTTCCAATAGCAGTATCTGGGAAATGCAGAAACTGGGAAAGTCATTGATTCGCAATGCTGTTGAAATCCTGAACTTCTTCGACTCAAGAAAGACTAACGCGGTACTGGAAGGGTTCAACTCAGTCATAAGCCTGATAAAACGCAAGGCAAGAGGGTTCAAGAATATGGATAATTTCATGGCTATGATCTATTTCGTTTGTGGTGGGTTGGAGCTTCCTAAAGCTACCCTCATGTAGCCTTACCCACACGATTCAGCGAATAGCCGTTTTTCATCCATGCACAGGACCGGTCTTAGGCTGTCATAGGGCTGGGCATACAGTTCCAAGACATCTTCCATTGCAGCCACAAAGTCACCATTCTGTTTGGCAGGGATGGTCCAGCACCGCTTCAGGTGAGGCTTAAACGAGTTTTTTTTAGCGTCCGAGAGACCGACATGGCGGAGATTTCATCGATGTAATCCAATTCCACCATCTTTTCGGCAAGCAGCCTGACAGTCCATCTGGCATATCCCTCGGGAGCTGGGCTGCAGCACAATGCAATCAGATGTGCTTCCACATCGCCGGTGATCTTTGTCTCCCTGGGCCCTCTATCTCTCTCTTTACGTTTTACCACGGCCTCGACATCCTTGCCCAGGTCATGAAAGGTTCTCTTCACCGACTTGACCGTAGGAATGCTTACACCAACCTTCTCCGCGATTGCAGACTCTTTATCTGGTCGCCTTCCCCCAGAAGTATCACATTCCAAGAGAATCCTTGCACGTTTGACAGCCTGAACCGGCCTGACTCCCTTGGTGATGAAGCCTTGCAGGTATTCCCTCTGAGCATTGTTTAGCCTGATTGTTCTCTTTGCATATGCCATGGCAGTATCCTCCCTTATTGTTCTCCAATTTGAAGGATACTGCAAGTATCTATAAAAGTATATATTTAAGTGTTACAAACTACTAGATTTAAATTTTAGAATCGATGTTTACGAACTACGGGGGGAATCTTAAGGTTGCCTTTTAGGAAAACTTTGCTATTATTGTATTCTCACAGCATTAGTGGTAACATAAATAGTTAAGAGGATAAAATGAATTATTTTAGCTATAAGCTATCAGATCCAAAGGCGCAGGAATTTGCCGATAGAGTACAAAACTGTGACACAGGTATTTCCGTTATTCAACTTAACCAAAATGAAGGTAATATTTCAAAAGGGGATCTCTGTTTTGTTATTTTTGGTGGTGACAGAGGGAAAATGAAGGTAGCTGGAAGCGATTGGCCAAAGGGACTTATCGGTGTTGCTAAAATAGTTAAAACCCCTTATGAAAAAGGGTATGATACCTCAAATCCAAGAAACTTTAAAATTGATATTGATATGCTTGTTGTCTTTTCTCCTGCCTTGGTGCAGGAGGATTTTATTGCATACCGTGGGGCTTATAACGCTGGTGGGATAGGACCTACGACACAAGGTGAGCAGAACCAAGCTATCAAGACATTGGATCGTCCACAGGTTGTTTCGGTATTGCGCTGTATCCTTGACAAACAACCTAATCTTCTCGAAAATTTCAAGAAATTCCTCCCTAAGGATTTGCTGGATGATGCCCTTCTAGAGACTGAGGTGTTGCGTCCGCAAATTGAAAAGTTTGGAGATGCAAAGTATTCAAAAAATTATGTCACCGAGCATTCCGATGGGGAGAATGTCTTATATTATGGGGTTCCAGGGTCGGGAAAGAGCTATTTTATTGATAGGAAGCTTCAATCGGGAAGTTTTGGAAAAACCATTCGCGTTGTGTTTCATCCTGATTATTCCTATGCTGATTTTGTTGGACAGATTCGTCCTGTTGTGAGCGATGGGATTATGCAGTACAAGTACGTGGATGGACCATTTATTCAGATCCTTAAATATGCTATTAAAAATCTAAGTACTAAATGCGCCTTGGTAGTGGAAGAGATTAACAGGGGCAATGCACCAGCTATTTTTGGAGATATCTTTCAATTGTTGGACCGTAGGCAGTCTGGTGAAAGCGAATATAGCATTTATAATAAAGACATCTCCCAATCTATCTTTGGCAATACAAATACGGAGATACGCATTCCTGCTAACCTGTCGATTTATTCGACAATGAATACTTCTGACCAGAGCGTCTTTGTTCTGGATACTGCATTCAAGAGGCGTTGGAAAATGTATATGATGAAAAACGACTTTTTAAAACACCCCTATTCAAGCAAGTCCATACCCAAGGCTGAAATTTCGTGGAAAAACTTTGCCGAAAGTATTAATAAAGAAATATCACAGATGTCTGGTCAGCTTGCAATGAATGACAAGCGCCTTGGGGCCTTTTTCATGATTGAATCCGAATTGCAGGAAGAGAATGCTAGAGGGTTTGTCGAGAAGCTCTTTTTGTACCTTTGGGATGACGTATTCAGATACAATCGTGAAACACTTTTTAATACAAACGATTATCCCAACCTTGAATCCGTTATCAATGGTTATCTTGAAAATGGGCTTGACGTTTTCAATATTGATTTCCCTTCACTGAACCCCTCGCTTAAAGATATTGGTTCAATATTGTAATATCATGAAAACTTTAAAATCGTTCTGTCGTACCATCCAACCAGGTGAAGAGAACACTTTTGTAGGGATTCAAGAGCATGCTGGACTATTTTCTGTTATTTTCCCCCTGGGGTACAATCTGGGCGAAACTGAAAATGAAATTAGGGATGATCTGTTGCTCTTGATTAGGGTTTTATCAGGATTTTCAAAAAGTGAATGGTTCTCTGATTCAAACAACATTGACGGAATGATGTCAGACTCTCTTCCTTTCTTTTCATACAGAATAATCTGGGATGATTACGTTCAGAATAGTTATTTTCAGGAATCCACTGTAAATAACAAAAGTGCTTATGATGGGACTATCGACTGGAAGCGTACTATAGCAAAAGAAGAACCTAATTTTGTGGACAATTCCTTTGTATTTTTGAATTACCAGATTCGAAAAAAAACACCATTATATAATACTCCGATTTTCTTTATTTCGCAGTATTGTGTGTATCTAGCCTCTAAAATGATTGGTTGGCTTTATGGATATGAAACTCTGCCTACAAATCCTTTAAAAATGGGAATAAAAGAGGCTATTGCCATTGTCAGGGAGCATATCTCAAACACTTTCAATGACAGAAAACGCTTGCTTCTATCTTCAATGGAGAATGTACTAAAAAATGAAGAACTATTGCAGCAGCAAGAAAGTCGTATCCGTTTATGGGGAACCTATCGGTTTGAATATGTGTGGGAAGGTATGATTGATACTCATTTCGGAATAAAGGAGAAGAACCTTTACTTTCCCCAGGCTTTTTGGGTTATTAATCAAGATTCTAAAAAATTTAAGAGTTCGGTAATGGAGCCAGATACAATCATGATTATTCAGGATAATGAGGAAGCCTCTTGTTACGTCCTGGATGCCAAATACTATAAATATGGCGTTACAAATAATCGATACCATTTGCCCCCCACTTCATCAATTTATAAGCAGATAGTATATGGTGAGTATGCAGCTCAGTATTGGGGAAACGAAAACACATTTAATGCCTTCATCATGCCATATCAATCAATTGATGCAAGTTCTGAATGGGTGAAACAAATTGGGTTCTCCTTAACTAATTGGTGTTCAGAATCTTTTCCATACAGTAGGGTGCAAGGTGTTCTTATAGATATGAAAAAAATGATGCAGGTATATTCTAAAAATAATTTGCTAGATCTACAGATTCTTGCAAGAATAATAAGAACAGCATCTTCAACACATTCAAATTTTAAAAACAATACAACAAGATTACCAATGGGTGGGCTTACTGCCGATCCTGAATTCCCATATATGGTAAACAAAAACCTGTAAGAGTTACCAACAAAATCCTTGTTGATAGGAAGGGCTTCAAGTAAATATTCCAATTTTTCACGTTTTTTTAAAAATTGGCAGATATGAAAATTTGACAGAGTTTGTCTAGGAAAATTAGCTTTAGGATGATGTCTTGGTTTTCTCAATGGCTTCTCTGATATTTCTTGCAATCCTTTCTATGACGGTAACCGACACTGAATTGCCAGCTTGTTTGTATAGGTGTGTGTTAACGAGATCCTCAGGCAATTTATAATCTTCGGGAAACCCTTGGATCTTAAAACACTCTTTGGGGGTTAGCTTCCTTATTCCATTTTTTGTTAAAACCAAAGGGACATTGTGTCCACCTGTTCCCATATTTGCTGTAAGGGTAGGGCATACATTACTTTTATTTTCCCTGACATAGACTCTTCGCCACTGATATACAGTATCTCTATTTAAAATGGCTTTTTTAATTGTCTTATAGTGCGGAAAGCTAGAGGAAGTATAATAATAGCGATTATCTAATTTATACTCATAATCGATAAAATCTTTCAACTTTGTATTCAGTTCAATTGGTTTGGGGAATTCAAATTCCTTATAGGTGTCAATGTTTCTAAAGGCAACAATATATATCCTTTCCCTGTTTTGTGGAATATTGCCATATTCCATTGAGTTGAGCACTTCTTTTTTTACATGATAGCCTTCATATTCCAAGGCCTCAAGAATTATACGAAAAGTTTTTCCTTTGTCATGTCCTACAAGATTTTTGACGTTTTCAAGGAATATTACATCAGGTTTCTTCTCTTTGAATATCCTTGTCAATTCAAAAAACAGGATTCCTCTCCCTTTGTCATCTTCAAATCCTTTCCGGTAGCCAGCAACGGAAAATGCTTGGCATGGAAATCCTGCAAGCATGATATTGAAATCAGGTAATTCATCCACTTTAACATCGCAGATATCTCTGCAATCCACCTTAATGTTGAAATTATTTTCAAAGGTATGAGTAGCCTTAATGTCGATTTCATTTGCATATATTGTGGAGAATCCTGCTCTCTCAAAACCGAGATCAATACCTCCTACGCCTGCAAAAAAAGATGCACAAGTAAATTTATTCATTATAACTCCATACTAAAAAACATATTAATAACAAAATTGCAGCACGCCGCAATTTATGATGCAATTCTATCATCTTCATGCTTAATTGAACAGCAGGAAACTAAGTTATTTGAGGCAATTATATAACCCAATGAAACAAATTTTAGGTAGGCTCGGAGTCGTGCTTAATGTAGTTTATGATAAATCTCAGCAATTATACTTACGCAGATATTGCATCATGGCTCAATGGCCGTGTGCGATACTGAGATGTTGCTTTCAGAAGGAAGGTACTTTCCTGTATATTAGCATATTGACTTGTCCTATATGTGGTAGTGTCGGGTTGTCAGATTTCACAGATTGCAAGGATAGAATGCATGAAAGAGGATGAATTGAGCCCTAAGGCAGAGAAAGGGGAGCATCCAGTGGCGTTTCAAAGTATGTTGCAAGACCGATTGCACATGTAGCAAGAATCCCGCCTAACGCCATGACCTTACTGGACGACCAAGGTGGATGGCAAGAAAGTGAACAAACGCCTTGGTCACGATGAGGCGATCCTCATCGAGCAGTAGATCAGGAATCGCAAGGAGATTGAGGTTATCATGGCAGAAATGAAGATTGTTTCGGACCAGGCGCTTTCACTATCAGCGAAGTGTAATAAGCCTTTGCCACAGAGAATCAATCCGATTACTAGAGCTGATTGCCAAGCCAGATAATTCACTAGAAATCCCAGCTGTAAGAGTGAGGAGTGTGTGCTTCATTGTGCACCCATGGGGATGATCCCTTCTGAAAGATCTGTAGTGGTATGCTCCTTCTTGTCCCCCAGTGCCTAAGCGTGTAAACTCTCGTTCATGAGTACTCTATATATGGTAGCCACCCCCATAGGAAATCTTGATGATATCACCTACCGTGCAGTTGAGACACTGAAGAGCGTAGATGTCATCGCCTGTGAGGATACCCGGCATACACAGACCCTTTTGCAAAAGTATGAGATCCAGAAGCGCCTCATTGCCTGTCATGCACACAATGAGAGCAACTCGGCCCAAGGGATTGTTGCTCTCCTTGAAGCCGGCAATGACATAGCCTTTGTCAGCGATGCCGGAACTCCCGGCATCAGCGATCCCGGCCTTCGTGTGGTCAAGGCCGTACGCGATGCCGGATTTACCGTGGTTCCCATCCCAGGGCCTTCCGCTGTCGCTACCTTGATAAGTGTTGCAGGCTATGTGGGCAAGAGCTTTACCTTTGAAGGCTTTCTCTCCCCCCGCAAGGGAAGGAGAACCAAGCGGCTGAGCGAGTTGCTTGGGCGCAACGAAGCCTTTGTCATCTACGAATCTCCCTTTCGCATCGTCAAGACGTTGGATGAGCTGTCAGCCCTTGATCCCTTGCGAAAGGTAGTGGTGGGCCGGGAGATGACCAAGAAGTTTGAGGAGTTCCTAGTTGGGACAGCTGGGGAAGTCTCCTCTGTATTGTCTTCCAGACAAGCGATCAAGGGGGAGTTTGCCCTCTGCATAGCCCCTGTTGAGGCATCAGACAGCGATGATAACGATAGCGAAGCTTAAGACACTCAAGGATCGCACCTGCGTGCGCAAGTGCGCCCTGCTTTTCCATGAGCAGGCACAAAGGATAGTGCAGGGCAATGCGCCTGACTATCCCTATATAAGGGAGCTGTGTTCCCTCTTTGACTCACCCCAATTCATCTCAGTATTGAGTGATGAACAGAGGCTTGTGCTTAAAATTCCCGCCAGTAGTCTTTTCTCTGCATCGATAGTGTCCCTTCCCTTTTTTCTGGAGGACATCCATCATACTTTGCTGTCTGCGCTCGGAAGCGAAATGTCAGACTGGGATTTTGTTGATGAAGAGGGAGCTTTGGATCTTTCCAAGCGTGTGATCCTACCCCACATTCTCATACTCGACCGCTTGCGTTCCCCTTTCAATGTGGGTTCGATCTTCCGCAGTGCAGACTCGTTTGGCATAAAGGAGATTTGGTTGGTGGAGGGGACTGCCCCGGTGACACATCCCCGCTCGGTAAAGTCAGCCCGTGGGTGCATAGATACTGTCTCGTATCAGTATTTTTCTGAGCCGGCTCTCCTTGAGAAGATCCGTTGCTCATCCATTGGCCTCTTTGCCCTTGAACTGGGAGGCACTGACCTGGAAAGCTTTCCTTTCCCCCGGTCCGGAGCTGCCGTCATAGGTAGCGAGGAGATGGGGGTAAGCCCAGCCTTGTTGGCCTTGTGTGACACTAGCCTAGGCAGGGTATCCATCGCCTTGGGAGGAACCAAAGGTTCTCTGAACGTTTCAGTGGCCTCAGGGGTCATGCTACAGAAGTGGTATGCTACGACCTGCTAGAGGTTACCGCCTGATACATCTTCCTAAGCCTGTCCTCAATCTCAAAGTTGAAGTTCCCCGCACTGAAATTCCCCTTGGCATTGCGTATGCCTACAGGCCTGCCTGTAAGGATGCGCATACCCTCATCGATGGTCTTGATAGGGTAGATATGGAACTTCTTCTCCTTGATGGCATCCAGCACCTCATAGGAAATTATCAGATTGCGGACATTCTGGCTCGGGATGATCACCCCTTGCTTGCCGGTAAGGCCCGTAGAGAGACACGTCCTGTAGAACCCTTCGATCTTCTCGTTGATGCCACCAACCGGCTGGATCATACCCATCTGGTTGACAGATCCTGTGACGGCAATATCCTGACGCACAGGCAACTCCCCTATGGCAGAAAGCAGGGCATAGAGCTCAGAGGATGATGCGCTGTCCCCATCAACCTCTGCATAGGATTGCTCAAAGGCGATGCCTGCATAGATTGACAGGGGGAAAGTCCTTGCATAGTGCTTACGCAGATACCCTTCCAGGATAAGCAAGCCCTTGTCATGGATCTCTCCACTGAGACCTGCCTCATGTTCAATATTGACAATGCCTTCGCTGCCTGGGGCGACACTGGCGGTGATGACCGTCGGAGTGCCAAAGGAAGAGGCTCCCCTGTCCATTATCGCAAGACCGTTTACCACCCCAATTTTGGATCCTGTCAGGCTGATGAGCATCTCGCCGTTGAGGATCTCCTCATTGATGCGCAGCTCGGTGATATTGCTGAAATAGTCCCGTTCCTCATTGGCCTTGAGGATGAGAGCCCTATCTATGGTGGTCTTCTTCTCAACCTCAGCCCAGTAGTCTGCCTCAATGATGATGTCATAGAGCTGGGACAGCTGGGTGGTGAGCTCATTGCGGGATTCTGCATACCAGGCGCTGTAGCGCAACAGCTGGGACAAAGCGGAAGTATCGAGCTTTCTGGTGGTGTGCTTCTCGGCAAACGCTTCCAGATTGGCAATACTCTTGGCAATATTCTCCTCAGTCGAGGGCATGGAAAAGTCAAACTGCGAAGAGACCTTGAAAAGATTCAGGAACCTCTCATCATGCTCAGTCAGTGCATCGAAGGTGTCCTCGTTGCCCATGAGGATGACCTTCACTGGGATCGTGGTCATCTGAGGCCGGACTTGGGCCTTGCGCAACTCGCCCTTGACCAATAGGTCAGGCTGCAGTGCCAGAGCCGATGCATCGAGATAGCGTTTGAGGGAGTCCCAAAGGCCTTCCTCTGAGAGCAGTTCCTCAGCATTGATGACGATGAATCCGCCTTCCGCTTCCAGCAGGGACCCTGCATGCAGACCCAGGTGGGCGTATTCGGCCTTCTCATCGAGGGTTCCGAAGAGGTTTGGGAATGTGGGGTAGTTTTCTATTACCAGGGGGCGTTTGCTCGTTCTGCTATGGTTAACCAGGAGATTTACCCGGTATTTGCGGGCAAAGGGATCCTTCTTGAGTTGGTCGTCACTGAGGTTCTGTATGTGGGAAGCCTGTCTTACCAGGTCAGAGTGGATATGGTTGAACTGCACCCTCAGGGAGGGGGTGCTGAACTCCTGCTCCATATCCTTGAGCAAGGCGCTTGCCTGTTCAAGGAAGGTAGTCCTGTCTTGGGCAAGCAGGGCAACTTTCTGGCTGAACAGCTCCATGGCGTCTGAAAACCTCTGCCCCAGGGAAGGGGGAAATGTGAGTGCGACAGGGGAGTCCGGCTGGAGGTAGTTGTAGGCATAGACAATGTCCTGCAAAAGGGAGGTGTCACCCCGAAACCTTTCCACACTCTCTTTGATGGCATCGAGCCTGCCACTGCCAGAGTTGCCGCTGACAAAGAGGTTATACCCACCCTTCTGTATGGCAAGCCCCATCTCCAACGAGCGTAAAGCCCGTGGTTGGCCCACTATAGAGGGTTTCATGGCAAGTTTCTTACACTCCAGGATACGTGTATCTGTAAAGTCAAAAGCAGCTTCCTCATAGGGAAGCCTCTGAATCTTCGTTACTTTTTCAACCATGCCCGAACTATAGGAGGTGGAACAAATCAAGTCAACTCTTTATACTATAGCAATGAGACGCAACGAACTGGTTAGATACCTTGACGAGTACCTTTCTATCGGGCTTTTTTCACCCTTTGACCCATCGCTCAACTCCTTGGTTGTAGCAGGCCCTGACAAGGAGATTTCCAAGCTTGCCTTCGCTGTCGATGCCTGCCAAAGGACCTTCGACTTGGCTTTGGAATGGGGGGCAGACATGCTTATTGTCCACCATGGCCTCTATTGGGGGAGACCGATGGCCATCACAGGTGCGCACTACAGGCGCATAAAGACGCTCCTTGATGGCAATCTCGATTTGTATGCTGCACACCTACCCCTCGATGCACACGCATCAGTCGGCAACAATGCAATAATGGCCCAGATGCTAGGGCTTCTGGACATACAGGGGTTCGCCCCCTTCAAGGGCCTGGAACTCGGCTTCAAGGGAAACCTGCCGACACCCCTCACTGCCAAAGAGATTTCAGAGGTCCTGGGCTTTAGCAAGCCTGTCATCCTTCCCTTCGGCCCCGATCGGATAACAAGCGTCGGCATTGTCAGTGGCGGAGCCAGTGACGATGTCCACATTGCCCTTGCTGAAGGCTTGGACTGTTTCATTACCGGCGAGTGTGAGCACCAGGTATATAATGACTGCCTAGAGCAGGGCATCACCATGATCGGGGGCGGACACTATGAAAGCGAAGTCTTCGGGGTGCAGGCGCTCTCTGGGCACCTGCGCTCATTGTTTGGAGTACAGGTCCTCTTTCTTGATAATCCCACAGGCCTGTAGGCAGAGAGAAAAGAGTGTAGTATAGTGACCGTTATGGATATCAAACTATCAAGCAAGGTGAAGCCTCTTCTCCTTACCCTAGCGGTCATACTAGCCGACCAACTTTCCAAGGCCTGGATAGTAGCGAACATTGCAGAAAACAGCGTGGGGTTCCGATTTCTAGGAGATTTTCTAGCTATTGTGCATGTGCGCAATACCGCCATCGCCTTCAGCATGGGAGTGGGTTTCCCTCCCTTGGTCAAGCTTGTGGGATTCATATTTCTCCCAATTCTCCTCCTGATCGTAGTAAGCGTGCTATACTTCTCCAGACATGCGGAGTTTACCCCCCTGCAAAGATGGACCTTGGCGCTCTTTTTGGGAGGTGGTATTGGCAACCTTATCGATAGGATCTTCCGCTCTTTCAGGGTGGTGGATTTCATCAGTGTGAAAGTCTATGGCTTTTTGGGATTTGAGCGATGGCCTACCTGGAACATTGCCGATGCTTCGCTTGTCATCAGTGGAATCTTGATCGCCCTAACAATCCTAATCACTCCAACAAAGAAGAAGGAAATACACGATGTCTAAGAAATCAAACACTATCTGGTTTATGTTGGCGGCAACGGTGCTCAACATTTTGCTCATGCTTATCCTGTTCTTGGTCTGTTTTGTCCTGATCACAAGATTTGTGGATCCTGCAAGCTCCCTGGTGCCCCTGTGGCTGGGCCTCTCCTTCCTTGTGAGCATCGGAGGAAGCTTCTGGCTCTACTCGGTCGTCATCAAGTGGATGACAAGGCGCTTTGAACTTGAGGATAAATTGGCCCCTCTATTCACCAGAAAGAGAAAAAAACCCCGTCGTGAGGAGTAGCCCTGATGCCTCCATCGATCGCCGCCCTAACCAGGATCTCCTGGTTTCCCTTCAGTGACAAGCCGGTAATTCAGAGCCAGTGGTATATGCCAAGGCTCTGCGACCCCTTTTTCCTTTTTCCTGAAGAGAGTCCCGACGGCAAATGGCATCTGTTCGGTCATACCTGGGTGGGAATAGAACACTTCATCAGTGAGAATGGCATCTCCTGGGAACCGCGAAAAATGATCGAACTCCGAGGTCACTCCCCATCGATCTTTCGTCATGACGGGATGTGGTACCTGCTCTATGAGAAACATGATGCATCATGTCCTTCCCTGAAAAAGCGGCTGAGGGGAAAGCGACGGGACAAGAACACATCCAGTCGCTTTGAGATGCGCTCGTCCAGCGACCTCATCCTCTTCAGCGAACCCAAGGTTATTTTGGACAGCAAGGATATCCCTTTTGCAGGGGACGGTCTGAAAAAACCCAGAATCTCCCGACCCCAGCTATTCAAGGAGAGAGAGGGGTTCCGCCTCTATTTCGGAGCCTCCCATGTGGTGCTTGAAGATACCAAACAGAAGGCCACTAGGCATTTTGCCCTGGCAATGAGTTCCTCCCTGGAAGGGCCCTATGCCTTGGCCAACGAGAGTGAGCCTCTTCTTTCGGCTGACCCTGACGACCCTTTCCGCAATATGGCGTGTGGCTCCATCAAGGTTGTGCAGGCTTCCGATGGATATGTAGGCTTTGAATGTGCGATGCATTGGGACAAGAAGCGGGCCAAGACCACCTCTTCCCTATTGCAGATAGAGAGTCCTGACGGCGTTCAGTGGAAGAGCTCTTTTCGTCAGGTGGTGTTGCCGACCCCCGAACGTGGGTGGGCAAGCCGCTACCTTGTCAGCTGTGACCTGCACTATAAGAGCGAAGAAGGGTGCTGGTACTGCTACTTTTCGGCAAATACCCATTCGGGCTCAGTTTTTGTGCGTGAGTCCATCGGCCTTCTCTTGGGAAAGGATCCTAGCCTCAGGAAGGTGTTCCTCTAAGGGAGGAGCGCTTCTTCCACCTGGTGGTCCCTTCCCAGACAGTGGTATTACTCCCGTCCTTCTCCTTCCTCACTATCGTATGATAGAGCAACCCTTCATCACCAAACAGTATCTTCTCGTTTTCGCTGCCTGTAAGGACAGTAAGGTCATCACCGTTGAAGGTCTGGCGTATCCAGGAGACATCGGCTTCGGCTACCTTCGCGCGGTTGCGAAACTCCGAAGGGAGGCTTTCCAGTGCCCAATTGAGGTAGGAGATGTTGTTGACATGCAGGTTGCTGTCAGTGTCGAGGTATTGGATCTTCGGCTTGTAGGAGACAAGGGTAGTACAACCTGACCCTTCATAGGGGAGGCGAGCTGTCAAGGAGAGATCCATCTGCATCTCTAAGGGGGGCAGGCCAATGCGTTCGACCATGGTGGTGGGACGGCAGGGCCTCCCTCTTTCCAGGTCAATGAGTGCCCAGTAGGTCTTTGCTGTGAAGATGGGCGCTCCCATCTCGTCAAAAGAGCGGACGACCCTAGGCAGATGGAGTCTGATGGGATCTTGTGCCCAGGTCTCGACGATGAGCTGGTCCGGCCATTGGGTATATTTTTGCACTTCTATCTTGGTTCGGGTGATGACCCAGGTCTTTCCCTCTTCATGGAGAGCGGGAACTGAGCAACCGCGCACAGCTGCATGGTTCCCCGCCGCTTCCTGTACGATTTGGAAGTAGAATGCAAGCCTTGCATCAAAAAAACTGTCAGTCTCGTAGCTGTAGGTGGTGAACTGGCTATGTGCTATATTATGGGCATCGATACTCAGTGTCTCATTCTTCATCCGTATTCCCCGCAATCTTGGTTTTCTTATAGAATCGAAGCATGCTGCGCCCATACTTGCGCTCGTCATTGAACTGAAGGTTGCCAATTTGTTCCGGCCAGAGTGCCTTCTCTTCGGCAGGGTAGTGGATGATGAAGAGGCCACCCTCTGTGAGCAAGTCGGCCTTATCGACGGCCTTGGCAAGAGCAACCTTTCCGCCCATAGGGAAGGGAGGGTCCGCATAGATGATGTCGTACTGGCGTTTGGCTGTGGGAATGAATCGGTTGACATCGGTCATGAAGAGTTTGATCTCACTTTCTACCATCGAGAGGTTCTCCAGGATGGTAGCCTTCTTCTGACGGTCCTTCTCCACCACATGGACAAGGATCGCACCCCGTGAAGCTGCCTCGATACCTACACAACCGCTGCCGGTGAACAGGTCAAGCCAAGAGAGTCCGTCAATATTTCCCAAGATGGAGAAGAGGGACTCCCTCATCATATCCATGGCAGGTCTGATGATTCCAGGAGGACAGGTCACTGTCCTTCCCCTATAGATTCCTCCGGTTATACGCATAGCTTCTCCTCATCCTTCCCATAATAGGTATTCAGCCTTGTTTGTGCAAGTTGGGGTAATGTATGGATTTTTACCCTGTCCTGGTCTTTGTCTGTCTCTTTAGTTGGCCTCAGCTGTATCCAAGGCAAAGGGAGGAGCCTCTGCAAGGGTTTTTCTGATGACCGCATTTTTTGCGGCCAACAGGGCTGGATCCTCTCCTAGGATCCTATCTGCTTCGGCCCTTGCCAACTCAATGAGCGGCAGGTCTTCGGTAAGCGAAGCATAGTGGAGACGCAAAAAACCTGACTGCTTGGTCCCTGTCATCTCTCCAGGCCCTCTGATAAGCAGATCCTTCTCAGCGATGTAAAAGCCGTCTGTTGACTCCTTCATCACCAGCAGACGCTGTTTTGCCTCATCGGTGAGATGGTCTCCGAATACCAGGAAACAGTAGGAACTCAAACTGCTTCTGCCTACCCGTCCACGAAGCTGGTGTAGCGCTGAGAGCCCGAAACGGTCAGCATGCTCGATGATCATGCACGTGGCGTTGGGTATGTCTATGCCTACCTCGACTACACTGGTGGAGACCAGGTAGGAGAGCTCTCCATTCTGGTATCGCTTGAGTATGGACATCTTCTCTTCATCATCGAGCTTGCTGTGGATAAGTTCTGAAGGTATTCCTGGGTACTCGGCCTTGAGAAACTCGTACATGTTCGTCACATCCCTGAGGTCACTCTCCCCGCTGTCATCGATTCGGGGATAGACAAAGTAAGCCTGGTGACCTCGGGAGAACTCCACCCCTACAGCCCTGTACATCCGCTTCCGGCTCTGTTCGTTTACCAGATGGGTGACTATGGGTTTCCTGCCTGGGGGCATCGTCTTGATGGTCGATACGTTCAGGTTGCCGAAGACCGTCAGCGAGAGGGTCCTGGGAATGGGGGTGGCTGTCATCAAGAGGAGATCGGGAACCTCGGCCTTCTCCATAAGGGCAAGACGCTGTTCCACCCCAAATCGGTGTTGCTCGTCTATGATCACATACCGCAGGTTCTTGAAGGTGACCTCCTTGGAGAAGAGAGCGTGCGTACCCACGATGATATCGACTTCTCCGTCTCCGATGGCTCGCAACAGATGTTTGCGATCTTTGCTTTTCACCGAACCGGTAAGGAAAGCCATCCTGACCCCTAGGCTTTCCAGCAGCCTCGCCCCTGACTCCGCATGCTGACGTGCCAGCAGTTCAGTGGGTGCCATGAAGGCAACCTGGGCATTCTGTGAAAGGACATGCAGGGCTGTGATCCAGGCAACCAGGGTCTTTCCGCTACCCACATCGCCTTGCAGCAGGCGATTCATGGGAACGGCGCTGGCGAGATCCTTACGAATCTCATGGAGGACCGTTATCTGGTCGCCTGTCAGGGAGAAGGGAAGACTCTCTATGAGTGCCAGCTCTATCCTTGTGGGGTTGGCAGCTCTCTGTTGTACGTCTCTTTCATGCAAGCCTTTTCGTCTTCGGGCGATAAGCTGCAGGTAGAAAAGCTCGTCGAGGGCAAGGGTCCTTCTCGCCTCCTCATGCTGTATGAAGGAGGGGGGGAAGTGCCAGATCCTGATGGCTTCGTCCATAGGAAGGAGCTTCTGGCTGGTGATGAGTTCATAAGGGAGCTCTTCCTCAAACATCTCAACCGAATCGAGCACCTTCCGGACATTTGCCCTGATGAGTCTCTGGGTAAGGGCCCCGCGTAAGGGGTAGATGGGGAGGATGGAACCGAAGGATGCGGGAAAACCTCCCTCTTCTGAGGCAGGATGGAGTTCGAACTGGGAGCTTTGCAGCTCCCCCCTGTTTATCGAGACCTGGGCATAGATGTAGTAGATGTTTCCAACCCTGATGGTCTTTTCCAGGAAGTTACGTCCGAAGCAGAGCAGGGACAGTCTTCCGTCCCCTTCTCCGGAGACATCGCGAAGCAGGATTTTCAAGGTACGTTTCTTTGCACTTCGTTGGCCGAAGTAGGAGTGGGCAAGCACCTCTACGAGGGTGTTGGCCATCTCAGCGTCCTGTATCCCTCCCAATGGCCTGACACGGCTACGGTCTTCCCAAGCCCTTGGGGAGAAGAGCAGGAGATCTGAATAGGTGTTGATGCCCAACTCTGCATATGCCTTGGCAGAGGCAGGGCCTACTCCCCCCAGGGTCTTGATGCTTGTTTGCAGCGCCCTAAGGTAAGCCATGCTCAGAAGGAGAGTTTTGCGAGGAACGAGACCAGCACTCTGATAAGGGCAGAGGATCCAAGATAGACAACGGCAAAGAAGATGAGGCTGGTCATCACCAGCTGACGGTCATTGATCGCCTTATCCCTGTACAAGAGTCTCTGCACCCAGTTGAGGACTCCCCCGACCAGCGAGTCGATCATCTTGATGTATGCAATGGTATTGGGACCGCGTTTATAACAGAAATAGAGCCTGACCCCCAATAATGCCATGAGAAACCAGAGGATCGGGCTGAGCAGGAAGGACCAGAGCGTGTTGAGTATCAGGGCAAAAACCATTCCGATGGTAATCTTGCCGTAGGATCCGAATAGCCTGAGTATGCTCTGCACTACAGAAAGGACTGCCAAAGCTATAAGCGGGGTGAGGTCTATATGGCTGCGTCTGAGGGTGCTTATCCCCTTGAACCAGTTGAGATAGGGGTCGACGATCTTTCCCAGATAGTGGGAAAGGGGGTTTTCAGCACCCTGGCCGGGTATTCGTATCCAGGTAAGGATGATTCTTACCCAGATCACCAGCGAATAGAGGGAAATCAGAGCGGCCAGGAAAGAGGCTATGCCCATCAGCCATTCGGGTGCGCTGCCAAGGGAGATAAGTCCGCCGTTGTAATAGGTGTCATCCATAGTAATCCTCCGTTAATAAGATACCCAACATTTTCCTGTTAGTCGAACCAAATATCCATTACTGCCGTATTATCTCGCACTTCCTTTTCAAACGCATCACAATAGCGGACTTTGAACTCTCCACCGCAGGCAATGATATCCTTAGGGGAGCCTTCCCCCTCGCGGATGATCAGCTCCACCTTGCACCCTCCCTCCCAGGTGAGAAAGGAATCACGAAGGGCCGTCATCTTTTCCGGCTTGCAAAAGGACTTTTCCAGTACGATATGGCATTTGGTCACAGCCATGGGGGTGAGATCCTCAGGATTGGTGAATATCGATTCTATCAGGAAAGATACTTTGCCCTCGCCGCGTGAGTTGTCGAAGTTGCCCGTGAAGCCATAGATGCCATCGACATGCAGGATTTCCTTGAACTGTTCGAACGTCTTGGGAAAGAGGGTGGCGTCAAAGGTGGCATTCAGGTCGGTAAGTTGAAGGAACGCCATCACATCCCCTTTTTTTGTAGTGTAAGGTCTGATGCTGGCTATCATGGCAATGACATTTGTCGGCCTTCCGAAAGGGAGATCATCCTGTTTTGCCGTGTTTACCGTCACCCTCTCTGCGATCGCCTTCTTGTAGGCATCCATAGGATGGCCGGAGATGTAGAATCCCAGAAGTGCTTTCTCTGTCTCCAGTTTCTCGTTGATGGCCCAGTCCTCGACTTCTGTCATGGTGAATGTGTCCATCTGGGCCTCTATCTCCTCATCAAAGAGGGAGAACTGCCCGAAAGCACGCTCTTCACGACGTTTCTGCACATAGGTGACAGCAGCACCTACATTTGCCAACAGAGTAGGGCGGTTAATTCCCATTGCATCGAATGCCCCTGCCTTGATGAGGGACTCAAGAAGCTTGGAATTGCTCGAACGGGAGTCTATGCGGGTGAGGAAGTCCAGGAAGTCCTTATACAGGCCATTTTTTTCCCTTTCAGCGACAAAGAGTTCGACAACCCCTTCTCCCACATTCTTGATACCAGCCAACCCATAGACGATCTTGTTCCCCACAACGGAGAAATGCTTGTCAGAGTAGTTGATGGAAGGGGGCATTATCTCAAGACCCTGGTCCTTTGCCACCTGCAGGTACTCGGAAAACTTGTCTGGGTTGTTCATCTCGTTGGTGAGGTTTGCCGCCCAGAACTCGGAGGGGTAGTTTGCCTTGAGGAAGGCGGTCTGGTAGGCTACTACAGAGTAGGCGACTGCATGGGACTTGTTGAATCCGTAGCCTGCAAAGGGCTCCAGCATCTCAAATATCTCAATGGCGTGCTTCTCTGTCCTTCCCAGGGCCTTGGCCCCTGCTATGAACTTGATCTTCTCCTCGGCAAGGGCTGCGACCTTCTTCTTGCCCATGATACGCCGGAGGATATCAGCATTGCCAAGCGAATAGCCGGCAATGATCTGAGCTACCTTCATGACCTGTTCCTGATAGACGATGACTCCGTAGGTGGTCTTAAGTTCCTCTTCCAGTTCAGGGTTTGCATAGGTGATGGGCTGTCTGCCACGCTTACAGCCGATGAACTGGGGGATGTATGCCATGGGGCCGGGTCTGTACAGGGCGTTGAGGGCTACCAGATCCTCTATGTCCGAAGGCTGGGCATCCTTGAGGATGCCTTGCATGCCGGCGCTCTCAAACTGGAAGATGGCCGCACTCTCCCCACGGGATAGCATGGCAAAGGTCTTGGGATCCTTCTCGTCGATGTCTGCAGCACTGAAGGAAGGCTCGCGTTTTTTTATCAGATCCTCGGTGTGCTTGATCAGCGTCAGGGTCTTCAGCCCCAGAAAGTCCATCTTTACCAGGCCGCACTCCTCGATGAGGTCCATCGTGTATTGCGTCGAGATGGCTCCGGTCTTGGCATCCCGGTAGAGGGGGACATAGTTGACCAGGTCTTCCTTGCCGATGACCACTCCGGCTGCATGGGTTGAGGTATGACGGTTCAGGCCCTCAAGTCTTCTTGCCGCATCAAAGAGCTCGGCATAGATTCCTCCGCGTTTCTCCAGCTCGACCAGCTCCTTGCTCATCTCAAAAGCCTTGGTAAGGTTCATCTTGGGATCTTCAGGGATGAGCTTGCAGATGTTGTTCGACTCGTCGTAGGGGATGTCAAGTACGCGGGCGACATCCTTGACCACAGCCTTTGCCTTCAAGGTTCCGAAGGTGGCTATCTGCGCCACACGTTCGGTGCCGTAGTGCTCTGTGACATAGTTGATGACCTCCTGCCTCCTCTCGTAGCAGAAGTCGATGTCAAAGTCAGGCATGCTGACACGGTCGGGGTTGAGAAACCGCTCAAAGAGAAGGTTGTATTTGATGGGGTCGACATTGGTGATGCCGAGACTGTAGGCGACGATCGATCCTGCACCGCTTCCTCGCCCGGGGCCCACTGGGATGTCATGGTCCTTCGCCCACTGGATGTAGTCCATGACGATCAGAAAGTATCCTTCGAATTTCATGTTGATGATGACATCGAGTTCAAAATCCAGCCGGGTCTGCAGCTCCTCAGTGATCACCTTATAGCGTTCCTTGAGTCCTTCGTTTGAGACGTGGCGCAGATACTCTGCAGGATTGGCGAACTCAGGCGGCACCTTGAAGTCAGGGAGGAGGGGCCCTGGCAAATGGAGCTCGATATTGCATCTTTCTGCTATCTTTTGGGTATTGGAAAGTGCCTCTGGACACCACGAAAATAGATCTTGCATCTCCTGAGGACTCTTCATGTAGAATTCAGGGCTGGGGAAGCGCATACGGTCCGGATCGTTCTTCTTTGAGTTGGTTCCTATGCACAGTAGCAGATCCTGGGCGTTGGCATCACTCTTCTCGATGTAGTGGATGTCATTGGTACAGACTAGGGGTATGCCTGTCTCATCGCTGAGCTTCTTCAGTAGGGGGTTTGTCCTCTTCTGTTCGGTAAGGCCATGATCCTGCATCTCCAGGTAATAGCGTCCGTCATCAAAGACGGAGGAAAACCAGAGGGCGCGATCCTTTGCCTCGTCATACTGGTCTCGGAGCAGGTTCTGCAGGATCTCCCCACCCAGGCAGGCAGAGAGGCATATCAGCCCTTCGTTGTATTTGAGCAACAGCTCGTCATCGATTCTAGGCTTGAAATAGAATCCTTCCGTATAGGCAAGTGAGTTGAGGTGCATGAGATTGTGGTATCCCTTCTCGTTCATTGCAAGCAGGATAAGGTGGTACTGGTTGGGCTTCTTGCCTCCGACCATGGTCTTCTCCAATCGGCTGGTGGGGTTGGCGTAGAACTCACACCCAATGATGGGATTGATGCCCGCTTGCTTGGCGGCAAAATAAAAGCGAAGGGCACCGAACATGTTGCCATGGTCGGTGATGGCGAGGCTCTGCATGTTCAACTCTTTTGCCTTGGCCATGTATCGCTCAATGGGGGCGGCTCCATCAAGCAGAGAAAAGTCCGTATGGTTATGCAGGTGGGTAAAGGGCTCGTATTTGTGAGCTTGCTCTTCGCCTATGCCTACTTCTTCTATCAGGTGTTCTTCCATGAGAAATGCTCCAAAAAATTACGTTTGCAGGGACTTTGAGTTCAATCCATGAAGAACCGATTCAAACATTCTTCGTCCTCTTTCAAGCTGCAGTTCGGTGATAGTGCTATGTAGCTTCTTCAGTTCAGCAACAAGCTCATACGAAATCGTGTTAACCCGCTCAGGGTGAATAGGCAAGGTGAGCGAGGAGAGTTTTGACTCTATGTCCTTGCTCATATGAAAAGCCTTCATCGGAAAGTTCATACAAAACTGTACCTTGCTCAGCGAGTTCTGTGTCCGTTTCGCCTGGAAGGCGAATATAACACACTTGTCGGTGTTTCGGATAGGGTCTTCAACGGCCATGAACGAGTGGACATCCCCATAGTCCAGACCGATGCGAATTCTTGTCAGCAGGGCGTTATCGACCCCGAGGGCAAGATTGCCCTGCTTGTCGTACATCCTAGCTACAGGGATCCAGTGAGTGGAGACCTTACCCCCCTGGTAGAACTTGAATTCAGCCGATGCGTCGAGGATTGCTAGAGTCGTGGAGAGTGCCAGCCTTACCCCGGGGATGCATAAGGACCCTCCGATGGTAATCTGTCGCCTGACTATCTGTGATGCCAGAGTCTCCAGTGTCTCCTGCAGAATTTCGGGGAGGATGAGCTTGCCTGCATAGAGCAGCTGAGATGCGCTTACCATGGAGCCGATCTCCACAAAGCGGTCGTTTCTGGTGATCTTCTTCATCTCCTCCATCCCGCCAAGGTCGATGATAGCATCCTTGGAGTCACTGGGATAGTACTCCTTCTGGCTCATGATATAGGTTCCTCCTGCCCATATCTGGGCGTTTGGATACCGTAGGATGGTGGTATTGAATTCGCCTTGTGACTTTGGCGTATGGATGACCGGGGACCTAATTCCTTCGTACACGTTTTCGCCTCCTGAATGTGAGTGCTGTCTCGACAATCTGCACGAGCTCACTCATGTGCATGCACTGGCAGGTGTTCAGGGAGAGTTCCTGTACGATGGCACTCTCATCCAAAGCATCATCTGTGGTCGGAGCGAGCCTGGGACGGCTCATCATGGGGGACTGTATCCTGGAGGAGCGAACGTTGGTAAGACCTTGCAGGATGGACTCAATGATCAGGGTCTTGGAAGCGTAGCAGTTGGGGCAGGGGGTGTTGCCGTTTCTCTGGTAGGCTCGCTCGATATCCCTGCAAAGGCGCGTCTTCTGGTAGCTTTCGAATGTGCTTATGGTGGCATCCTTCAGGCGGAAAGCAGGGACGACACAACTGAGGGTTGCCTCGTCATTGAGCAGGACAATACAGTTGCCGCATGCTTGTCCCTTGCAATGGCAAAGGAGCGAACGATTGCCGACATCCTCCATAAGGATGAGCGAGAGAGGCTTGTTGGAATTTACCGAGAGTGAAAGGGCTTTCCCGTCGATGGTACACTCTATTTTCATTTGTTTGACCTCATCACTTCAAGAATGGTATCCCCTGTAACCGGTATCTTGGGAATATGGGAGCCCAAGGCCTGTTGGAGTGCTGAAACATACGCCGCAGTGGCAATGCCCTTCAAGGCACTGGTCACCGAAGAGGATATCAGATCCCCCTCTCCCTTGATGACGATGTCTATGGTAAAGCTCTTGTCACTGGAAAGAAGGGCACCACCCTCTCTGAGTGTGCTTACGATGGTATGGCGGATTTTGCTGCGAAGGGCGTGTTCGTCAAAGACCCTGCCTGTGGATATTGAGACCCAGATGCTACGCACAACCGGTTGGAGGGTGACAGTCTGTATCTCCAACTCCAGGGCCAGGGCAACCCAGCTGTTGGAAAGGAACAGGGATCCCTTGGCACCACCCATACGGGCGTTGAGCACACTTTCACAGATGGGCAACGGCTGGACAAACCTTTTCTCCTTGATCTGGGTGCACGCCCTCTGTATCTGTTGTGGCATGCGCCCGCTGTTTGCCGAGAGAACCGAGGGGCCGCTGTCCAAAAGTTCCTGTTCGTCAAGGGGAAAGGAGATGTTTCCCTTTTCTACACCAAGCTCTTCACAGATGATCTGCTTCCATATCTCCACACTCGCTCCATTGGTATAGAAGGAGGTGTTGCAATCGACCTTGTTGTTGGGATTGAGCTGTACCTGCACCGACTGCTGGGAGAGGCCTTTGCATTCGCTGCTGAAGCCGCTTATTCCTGCTGCACATGCCAAGGCGGCGCCCCTGCTGTAGTTGAAGAATGTGGAGAGCCGGATCTTCATGGTGTGCTGTAGCTCATAGGCTGCACTTTTTCTCTGGAAGTCGGAACGGGTGGCGACATCGGTGATGACTTCCTTTAGCTTGGAGAGCTTGTCGAATTTGATCACCGGCAGATGGGAGGAGCTATCAGAGGCGAACTTCAGCCTCCATGCATAGGAAGTATATCCGGTAAGCCTTGCCATCTCGTTGTAGTGACTCTCCGTCGATGCAAGGGCATCACAATAGCCGAGGTCTCCAAAAAAGTGTGCGGGGGCATTGTTGCTCGTCTTGAAGGTGATGGAGACAGAGATGGCTTCCAAGGGGTAGATGGGTACCAGCCCTGCTATGAGCTGGTTGGAAAACTCCTCGGTGAACAGGGGGGTGCTCCCCTGGTCTACGCTTACAGAAATGGCTTCTGCCTGGGGTTTGCCATCAGGGAAGTACCAGCTTTTTCGCTCGATGGTTACCTCTGGCCTGTAATTCTCTATCTTGCACTGCAATTCAACAGGGCCCTTGGCCTTGATGGAGGCTACAGCGGCAATGGCTGCCAGATAGGTAGGCCCCAGCAACATCTCGTCATGGGGGGCATAGAAGGGAAGGCGATGGATGATGATCCTCTTTTTGGGAATGGAGGTGACCTCACTGAGGGTCTCGCGCACATGGGCCGGCCATTGGGTGGGTAGGTAGACATGCAGCTTGTCATCTTCGAGGTCTACGCTTATGCGTGTGATGTTGTTGTTGTTATAGCCGTTGCCGCTGAAGGTATAGGAGCGTTCCATGGTCACCAGTGTTTCGTCTGTTGTGGCCGATTCCATGTTTCCATAGCGGTAGGTGAAGGGGGAGGATACTATCTGTTCGGATTTGGTGGAGATGTTTGATGAAGGCTCTTCAGGTGACGGCTCTTCGTAGGAGATAGCTATCTCCCTGCTCTTGAGTTGGACTGATTCGCTGTCATAGCCGAACAGGGCGAGTATGGGCTGGCCCCGATAGGATATCTGTGCCGATGTCAGAAGCGTCGTGGCATTGTCCAAGACCCGTACGCGGTTGGTCCCTGGGATATCTCGGGCCGCTACCAGCACATAGTTGTTGTCCAGAGGGGGTATCTTGATCTCGCTGATCTTGCCGACATCTATGGCAGAGGGTATGACTATACCGTGAAGCAAGTTCGCTTTGTAGATGGGCTCTCTCTTGTCTGCCATGGGTCTCTTCCTCTCTCGCTAAGAAAGATACCATGTTGGCCAAGTATCTGCAATGAGAGAAAGCTCGCGCTCTGCTTGCAAAACAGGGTGGAGGGAGGGTACCATGCTTGCATGAACACCCATGAGACAGATCCCCGTAAGGAGGTGGAAGATCTTTCCGACCGCCTCAGAACCTACCAGAAAGCCTACTATGTGGATGCACGACCACTGGTAAGCGACCTCGAATATGACCGCCTCCTTGACCGTTTGCTAACCTTGGAGGAGCAGCATCCCGATCTCAGGTTTCCTGACTCCCCAACCCAGAGGGTGGGAAGTGACCTGAACAGCGAGTTCCCTGAAGTGAGGCATACCATCCCTGTTTTGAGCCTGGACAAGGCGTACAGGAGTGCAGAGGTCTCTTCCTGGATGACCAAGACGGAGTCGAAGGTAGCACAGGAGCTCAGTTTTGTGGTGGAGGAGAAGATGGATGGGGTCTCCATCGTCCTGTACTATGAACAAGGCCTGCTCTCTCGTGCTGTGACTCGGGGTAATGGGGAGGTTGGCAATGATGTGACAGCCAATATGAAGACAATAGCATCAATTCCCTTGAGAATACCCACGGATGAGAGTGTTGCTGTGCGCGGGGAGGTGTTCCTTCCCAAGGAGGATTTCCTTACGTTGAACAAGCGCATGGAGACCCCCTATGCCAATCCGCGTAACCTTGCCGCCGGAACCATCAGGCGGATAAAGAGCAGTGAAGTGGCCAAAGTCCCCTTGAGGATCTTTGTCTACGAGGGGTTCTGGGAAGGGGAGCATCCCTTCACAGACCATATCGCCATACTGGCCACCCTAGCATCCTATGGGTTTGCACTCAATCCGAACATTGCCCTCTTCTGCAAAACTCGAGAAGAGGCAGAGAAGAGGCTCTCCCTCGCCTCCCTGGAGGGCAAGGGCCTCTCCTATGCTGACTTTGATGCCTATGTAGAGGAACATACGGCAAAAAGGGCGAGCCTTCCCTATGAGATAGACGGTCTGGTCATGAAGGTCAATGAACTGTCTGTCCGTGAGAGCCTTGGCTATACCGTTCATCATCCCCGGTGGGCACTTGCCTATAAGTTTGAGTCTCCCCAGGCCCAGACTGTAGTGGAGAATATCGAGGTGCAGGTGGGAAGAACCGGAAGGATCACCCCTGTCGCCAGAGTGGAACCTGTCCTGGTCGGAGGCTCGACTGTCTCCAACAGTACCCTGCACAACCAGGATTACATTGATATGCTGGAACTCGCCATCGGCGATAGCGTGGAGATATCCAAACGCGGTGATGTGATCCCGGCTGTGGAGCGGGTGATTGAGAAGAACGAAGAGGGAAACAGGGTCTGGAAGCTTCCAGATACATGTCCCAGCTGCTCAACGCCACTTGTTGTCCGTGGGGCGCACACCTTCTGTCCCAACCCAGCCTGTCCTGACCAGGTCAGCGCCCGTCTGAAGTTTTTCGTGGGGAAAGCCCAGATGGATATCGATTCTTTCGGCCCTGAGACTATTACAACCCTCATCGGACTCGGTCTGCTCAAGGATATCTGTGATATCTATACCATTGATTATGAAAGGTCTCTCTCAGAAGTCCCCGGCTTTGGCGAGAAGAAGATAGCAGCGATCAGAGACGGAGTGGAGAAGAGCAAAAGCCAAGGCTTCAGGCGTGTGCTGGTATCCCTTGGCATTGGTGAGATCGGAAAGAAGGCTGCCGATCTGTTGGTGGACAGCGGGCTCACCAGCATGGATATGCTCTTGGAGATCGCAGACCGTGAAGATGAGGCGACCCTTACCGCCATCAAGCAGATCGGGCCCAAGAGTGCCCGCCTGCTTATTGACGGCCTCAAGGATCCTGAGATGCGAAAGCGTATCGAACACTTGCGCCAGGCTGGCTTGCATTTGGAAGAGGAAGAGTCTGATTCTCCTGATATCGAACAGAGCCTTGCAGGACAGACCTGGTGTGTGACCGGCTCGTTTGCCCATTTCAATCCACGCTCCCTTGCCCTGGAGGAGATTGAAAGGCGGGGTGGAAGGACAACCTCTTCGGTAACCGGCAAGACTACCCATCTTCTTGCTGGTAGTGGAGCGGGAAGCAAGCTGGCCCAAGCGAACAGCCTTGGCGTCACGATCGTAGACGAAGAGGTGTTCCTATCTATGCTAAAAGCAGAAAACCCAGCAAAAATGAGCGAAGATGTGCAAGGGGAATTCACTTTCTAGTGACATTATAGCAAAAACCCTATATATAGGAAGCAGCACCAACGGAGGAATCAGCATGCATGAACTTGCCAACGAATTGAACACCGCATTGAAAGGGACCATAGTAGACGAGATGTTTTCGGCTGTAGGGAGGAGAATGTTCTTTCCCAAAGGCATTGTGGCACAATCAGCTGAGGCCAAGAAGAAGGCCACTCGGTTCAATGCCACCATTGGGATGGCTACCACCAAAGGCAAGCCTATGCATCTGAGTGATATCTATAACCAGTTCGCAGATAATTCCCTAACCCCAGGCCAAATTTTTGCCTATGCCCCGGGCGGTGGCGATCCTGAACTGCGTGAGTTGTGGAAAAGTGAGATGTTCAAGAAGAACCCTTCCCTTAAGGGCAAGGATTTTTCCCTTCCCATAGTCACCGGCGGCCTTACCCATGGCTTGAGCCTGCTTGCCCAGCTTTTCTTCGAAGAGGGCGATACCCTTGTTGTGCCAGACCTCGCCTGGGACAACTATGAGCTTATCTTCTCCCATCAGGTCAATGCGACCATAAGGACGTTCCCTTTCTACACCGAAGGCGGAGCCTTCAATGTGGAGGGCCTCAAGCAGACTCTCGCTTCCATTCCTGAAAAGAAGGCCCGTCTCCTGTTGAACTTCCCCAACAACCCTACAGGCTTCACCCCCAGCAAGGATGAGATGAAGCGGACCAAAGAAGCCCTTGTCCAACTTGCCGAGGATGGAATGCGCCTGATGGTCATCTCCGACGATGCCTACTTCGGTCTATTCTTCGAAGAGGATACCGAAAAGGAGAGCCTGTTCGCTTCCCTCTGTGATGCACATGAGAATATCTTTGCCGTCAAGGCTGATGCAGCCACCAAGGAAGAGATGGTCTGGGGTTTCAGAATAGGCTTTGTCACCTACGGAAGCAAGGCCTTGAAGGCTGAGCACTATGATGCCCTGAACAAGAAGACCCTTGGTATCATTAGAAGTACGGTCTCCAACTGTGACCGCCCTGGTCAGAGTCTGGTACTCAAGGCAATGCGTGATGGAAAGGGCTACCAAACCGACAAGAATGCCGCTTTTGCTGAAATGGAGAAGCGTTACCGAACCATTGCCAAGGTGCTGAAGAACTATGAAGGCAACCCGTTGCTCAAGCCCTATCCGTTCAACAGCGGGTATTTTATGGCATTCAAGTGTAAGGGCAGTTCTGAAGTTTTGCGCAAGCATCTGTTGGATACCTACCAGGTCGGTTGTATCAACATCGCCGATACCACCTTACGTCTTGCCTATTGCTCGGTTGAGTGTGATAAGATAGAGGAACTGGTGGACTTGGTCTATCAGGCGGCAGGAGAAGCATGGAACTAAAGGCAAAGCTCTATCTGGTCGATGAAGAGGGCAATAAGTTCATGGGAATAGGAGTTCTATGGCTTCTGGAGCACATCCGCGAGCACAAATCCTTGCGTAAGGGCTCTTCTGTCCTGGGTATCTCCTATTCCAAGGCTTTTGCCATGATTCGGAATCTGGAAAAAAGTCTTGGAGTTGCCATTCTCGATCGGAAAAAGGGTGGGGCAAATCGCGACGGGGCAACCCTGACGCCTTTTGGTGAACGATTTATTGAACTGTACGAGACGTTTGAACAAGAGGCGAAGCGTACCCTGGACAAGCCGTATGAGCAGTTCAGGGAGAATCTTTCCCTTTTGTTTGACGAGGATGAAGACCACGGAGGTGTGTAGTGAATTCCAAGAAGATTGATTTTACCATTCCTAGCTTGGGCGAGGCAAAGATATCCTCTCCCATCCTGATGAGCTCTACCCATAATGACGGGCAAGCGGATTATGTCTCTGATGGAGACCATATCCTCTATAGTATCGATACAGATATCGATGACAAAGGTCGACCGGTACCCCGTCATGATGAGACTGTGGAGCTTGCAGGCCCCCGTGAGAAGATTTATTACAATCCTGCCCATACCCATGCTGCGATTACCACATGTGGAGGCATCTGCCCGGGGATGAACAACGTAATTCGTGCTGTCGTACGTTGCTTCTGGTACCGTTATGGTGTCAGAAGGATCAGCGGTGTGCAGTTTGGCTATCAGGGGCTTCTGGAAAACAGCCCTTGGCCCCTTATCCCCCTCGATCCCGATGTGGTGGATGAAATCCAGGAGAAGGGTGGTACCATCCTCGGTTCCGCCCGTGGTGGTGGTAAGAAGGTCGGCGAGATAGTCGATACGTTGGAGAAGCTGAACATCAACATCCTGGTTACCGTCGGTGGAGACGGAACGCTCCGCGGTGCCTCTGAAATTAGTGACGAGATCAAGAAGCGTGGCTTGAAGATATCCATCATCGGAATTCCCAAGACCATCGACAACGACCTCTCCTTTATCCAGAGCTCCTTTGGCATGGATACGGCTGTAGCAATGGCTGTCCCTGTTGTGCGCTGTGCACATATTGAGGCAAAAAATGCCCTGAACGGCATTGGACTGGTTAAGGTCATGGGCCGTCATTCGGGCTTCATTGCCGCAAATACCTCGCTCGCCCAGAGTGATGTGAACTTCTGTCTGATCCCGGAGAGCCCGTTTGACCTTGAGGGGCCCATGGGCTTCCTCACAAACCTGCGAAGGCGTATCCTCGATCGGGGACATGCAGTGGTCTTGGTTGCTGAAGGCGCCGGGCAGGAACTTGTCCCCAAAACAGGTGAAACCGACGCTTCAGGCAATGTGAAGTTCCAAGACATAGGAATTTTTCTCAAGGAGAAGATTCTCGAGTTCTTCACAAAAGAGGGCATCGAATGTAACGTCAAGTATATCGACCCTTCCTATATCATCAGAAGTGCTCCTGCGGACTCCTTTGACTCGATCTACTGTGCCCGCCTTGGAGCTCATGCTGTGCATGCGGCCATGGCAGGCAAGACCAAACTGTTGATAGGTCTGATGAACAACAGGTTCGTCCATCTTCCCATAGATGTTGCAGTGGGCGCCCGTAACCATGTGGACCTTGAGGGCTCCCTGTGGAGGGACGTGCTGGAGAATACCCGTCAGCCCTTCAGTCTGAAGAACCCCAAGGAAAGCTAAAGGATTAGGGAAGAAGAACTTCCCTAGAAGGGATTCGGAAACAGAGACAAGAGAAATAGGTGGGGAGGTTGCATAAGCAGCCTCCCACTTTCGGACGGTTGTCTATGGTTTGAATTGGTGAAGATGCAATCAAGGAACAGGATTATCCTCTTCCAGTGAGAATCATAAGGTTTTTTCATCTTGCCGGTGTTGGCCTTGGGCTGTAGGTCCAGCGGCTTACTCTATCTCTTGTACCCCGAGTTTCACTTCTATTGCCGCACATCTGCCATCGTTTAGGCATACCACAATATCCGATCCCAGTCCTCTTGCATCACGATAGTGGAAGACCTTTTCATCGATGGCTTAAGCGTAGACACGCAAGGCCATGGTGCAAAAGGATTCGAATAACAATCCAGAGAAGATACCAATGTTCCGCTTCCGTATTTCCCCACCTTCAAGGCAGGTCGAATGTAGGGCCTTTTCCCTTATTTCTGGCCTTATCTTGATATAAGAGAAAAAATACAATGTATTTCTGCATCATATGACCACAAGGTGAAATACCTATTCCACTTTCTCCTGTTCAACGTAACCATTTCAGCAAGTATCAAGAGGGAAAAGGGTTTGAACCCTCTGTAAATGTTGCAACCCTGTATGAAATTGTCTTATATCCGAGAGGGTTGCTCACCCTTGGGTGCTGAATGGAAGGTAGTAAAAAAAATGCTACTGTGCAGATGGATTTTTGGGCCTTACTCTTGATTTGTACTTATAATTAGGAGTTTATAGATGTTTGTAAAAAAAGGTAAATGGGCTGAGATCATATCAAAGGTTCCAAATTGGACTTGGTCCATATTGTCTTTAGCCGTTGCTGTTCTGGTGTGGCAAATCATTTCAATGTCAGAAAGTGGCGGCATGGTTTTTGCTTCGCCGTTCTCTGTGATTTCCGCTCTTGTCTCTTCTGCTTCCACAGGGCAGTTGTCGAAGCATTTCTTTGCTAGCTTCAGACGTATCATAGTGGGATTCAGTTTTGCATTTGTCTGTGCCATCCCTGTGGCATTCATTCTTGGATGGTACAAGACCATCTGTCGTCTGGTAGAGCCTTGGATACAATTTCTTAAAAACATACCTCCCATATCATACATACCTTTGGTAGTTGTTGCTGCCGGAGTAGGTGAAGAAAGTAAGGTGGTTGTCATTTTTATCGCATGTTTCCTCACAATGACAATTACCATTTTCCAAGGGGTGAAAAATGTAGATACTACCTTGATCAAAGCCGCTAGAGTGTTGGGGGCAGATGATTTTGTCATTTTTACAAAAGTAGTAATTCCTGCTTCCTTCCCCTTTATCATGACAGCTATGCGACTAGGTCTCTCTTCGGCTCTGACGACATTGATAGCTGCTGAAATGACAGGTGCTGCAAAAGGGCTGGGGGTTTTGATTCAATCAGCAAGCCAGTATTTTAGGATGGAAGTCGTCTTGATGGGGATTTTAGTGATAGGTGTGCTAGGGTTATTCTTACAAAAAATCGTAAGGACTCTCGAAAAACATGCTACTAGCTGGCAAGACACAATAGAGGGTTAACTACATGGATAACAGAGCGGTAAAGGTAAAAATTCAAGACATTACAAAGATTTACAGTAGTTCAAAAGGTGATGTGGTCGCTTTGAACGGAGTTTCGCTGGATATAAAAGAGAATGAGTTTGTGAGTATTGTTGGGCCTTCGGGTTGTGGAAAATCTACCTTGCTGAATATTGTAGCAGGGTTGTTCCCTCCCACTGGTGGGACCATAACTGTCAACGATAAGATTGTGGAAGGAACCAGTGTTGAGCGGGGGGTGGTGTTTCAGCAGTATGCACTTTTCCCTTGGCTGACAGTACGTAAGAATATTGAGTTCGGTTTAAAAATCAATGCTATTCCTGATCCTGTCCGAAATGGAGAGTTTAGGAAATTGACCAAAACTGAGATCAGGGAAAGAGCTGAAAAATATATCAGATTGGTACAGCTGGAGGATTTCACAGATTCTTTCCCAAAGGAGCTTTCTGGGGGAATGAAGCAAAGGGTCGCCATTGCAAGAGCGTATGCCGTAAATCCTGAGATTCTTCTCCTTGACGAACCCTTTGGAGCACTTGATGCACAGACCCGAACCCAGCTGCAAAGCGAACTGATCAGGACATGGGAAAAAGAGAGAAAGACCTGTTTGTTTATCACCCATGACATCGATGAAGCGATTATTCTCTCTGAACGGATTGTAATTATGAGTGCAAGACCTGGAAGGATCAAGGAAATTGTTGAAGTCAACATTCCTCATCCCAGAGATCAGAAAACTAAAATGAGTGATGAATTCTTAAAATTGAAAAACTATATTTGGGGTTTAGTCTACGAGGAATACCTTGCAGTCAGAAAATAAGCGAATTGAAAAGGAGTCTCTACAATGAAAAAAATGGTTACAGTATGGTTGTTGATCGCATTAATTGCGTCTTCGATGGTGTTTGCTGCAGGGCAAACGGAGCAAAATGCAGCTGGTGAAAAACTTACCAAAGTTAAAGTGGCTCATCACCTTGGGTATTCTGGTGCAGCTGTAGTGGCAGTAGGAACTAAGATGGGATACTTCAAAGAAGCAGGACTGGATGTGGAGCTTGTACCTTTTACCTCCGGCCCCTCAGAAATAGCAGCCTTGGTCTCTGGTGATTTGCAGTTTGGCTATATTGGCTCAGGTGCCACAACTCTTGCTGTTAAGGGTGATGTCGAAATCATCTATTTTCAGAATCTTGGAGATGCTGAAGCAATAATTGTAAATAAGCAGTCAGGCATCAAAAGTATGCAGGATCTCAAGGGAAAAACTCTGGCTACAACACTTGGTACTTCTGGGGAGAATATTGTCAATCTTGCAATCGAAGAGGCTGGTATGAAACCTGGCGATATTCAGATCATCAACATGGATATGGGTGGATGTGTTACTGCAATGGTTGCAGGTAAAGTTGATGCAGTCTGTGCATGGGGTTCCTATAAAGTGACGATCGAGAAGATGTTGGCTGAAAATTATAAGGAGCTTGCTAAGACCTCGGATTTCTCAGATAGGTATGCTTCAGTATCCAGTTGGCTTGCTACGCAGAAGTATATTGATGAGAATGAAGAGACAGTACAGGCCTTTGCAAATGCCCTTGCAAAATCTATGGATTATTGGAAAGACAATGAGAAACAGGTTGCCGTCTGGGTTGCAGAGATTGTGGAAAGTGATGTTCCTACCATCGAAAGCCAGATCGGAAGTGTGTTCTTTATGAACTCTGAGCAGTTGAAGACTGCCATTGATAATGGGAAAATTCAGAAGTATTATGAAGTGCAGCAACAGAGCATGCTCGACTCTGGAAAGATTGATGCTATTGTACCTGTTAGTGACTATGTCAATTGGCAATATATGAAAAATGCCATTGCAAACAGATAAGGATGGACGTGTACGCTGCATGGGGTGGAAATTCCACCCCGTGTAACGTATCTTGCCTAGACATATCATAAGTAAGGATGGGCCTGGGAAGAAATGCTTTTTATCATAGTGGTATTACAAGTGGTCACAATAGCGTTGATGCTCGTCTTTTCTTCATGGAAGAAAACTTTGTTACCAATTTTTCAGACCATTTGTTTTATCATATTGCTCTCAGGCTTATATGTGTATTTCCTTAAGACCGGGGGATTCTCTCTATCCCAAAAACATTTCTTACTTGGGGGGAGCTTTTCTTTTCCTTTCTTTACCACCCTTGCAATTAGCTTCAATAAGCTTGCTGTATTTATCATTACAGGAAGATTGTTCTTTGTCCTGTTTTTTCTGCTACATGCGATTAACCATAACTTATGCTCAAAAAATTCATTCCGTGAGAAACCCTATCTCTATCTGATAGTCATCACTCCGATCGTTGTATCATTCTATATCGTGCAGCCTGGAGTTTTTCTTCGTCTGTTCGCTCATAACTATATAGGACAAAATGTCATCTCTCGTTCTATTGAGGCTTTGCTCCTTGTGTATCTGATAGTGGCATTACTGCTGTTGGTGTATGAGTTTTTTGATATACAATTGTCCTATATACGAAAACAACATCGCAATCTGCTGATATCACAATTCCTGATAGCTCTCCAGTTTACCTTCTTTGCACTTTTTGAGCCGATTACCATCTATCAGAACTATTCCAGCATTAGGGTGAGTTCAAATTTCATCGCCACAAGGGGCAATCAGACGAATACCATATGGACTATCCTTTTGTCCCTATGCTTGATCTCAACAATTATCACTATCTTCCAAACATGGAAATATTATAAAATAGAGTATGACAGGATAAAGAAAGAGCTTTTCATCAATGAGAAAATTGACAGTGCAAGTGTCTCCTCATATATTCTGATGCATGGCTTGAAAAATCAACTGTTGAGTTCTGAGATTCTTCTCAACAAGCTTAGCAAAGATATCTCAGGCTTACCTGAAGGGCAGGCAAGGGACAATCTTGTATCCACAAATGGCAAGCTAATAGCCTCAAATGAATTTATCAAGGCTAAGCTTTCCGTGTTGTACAAGTCTTTTATTCAGGTGAACACGAAACTCTCATCTGAAAGTAGCCTTGAGTTGGAAGCCCTGCTGAAAAAGAAAGTGCAGGAGAAGATTCAGGATACCTCACATATCAGATTCTCTTTTGAGGAGTGTTCTCTCCTCTGTGATAAGGACTTGTTAAGTGAGACGCTGTACAACTTGGTAGTCAATGCTGATGAAGCGGTCTCAAGAAAGAAGGATCCTTGCATTAGGGTAACTCTGAAGCAGTTGCGAGTTAAGACAGTGATCACTGTAGAGGATAACGGTGGAGGAATTCCGAAGGCTATCAGGGGAAAAATATTCCAACCATTTACCACTACAAAAAATAGCCTGACAAACTGGGGCGTAGGGTTGTGCTATTCGAATATTATCATTAAGAAGCATATGGGCGAAATTCGTTTTGATACACATGAAGGAGAAGGAACGACCTTTCTTATTACCTTGCCCAAATATAACAAGGGACGATCTCATGAAAAAAATTAGGGTGCTCATTGCAGAAGATGTGGATATTCTCAGAAAGAATCTCAAGGAAATTCTGGAAGCGGACGATGAGATAGAGGTGGTTGCTGAAGCTTCCTCAGGTGAAGCGGCTGTGGCATTGGCCTTGAAGCATGATCCTGGAATCATCCTTATGGATATTGAAATGGAAAATGCAACAGCAGGAATTACTGCGGCAAATAGGATCTTTGCAGCAAACCCAGCGGTAAAAATTATTTTTTTAACCATGCACGAAGATGACTGTTCGATAATCAATGCTATGGCTACCGGTGCTGTCGACTATATTGTCAAGACTGCAGATTGCAAGAATACCATCGAACATATTAAAAAAGCCCATAAAGATATGATAGAGATTGATTGTGTCATCCAGAAGGTTTTGCATGGAGAGTTTCTCAAATTGTCAAAATCAAAACATGACCAACTGGCTTTTATCCGTAAGGTTATGCAGGTGACATCCTGTGAAAAGGAGATCATACGGCTATTGCTCGAGAATAAGAAGATATCCGAGATTGCTTCCGCCCGTTTTGTTGAGCCTGTGACCATAAAGAAACAGATTGGTATGATTTTGAAGAAATTTGAGGTGAGGAGAACCAAAGAGATCATTCATACTATTCGTGATTTGCACATGGAATCTCTTTTTTCAGAGCAGTGACCCCTTTGCTGTATACATACAATTACTGAAAGCATAGGTTGTCGCCTTTGGTAGTATGAAACTTGCTACTGTCGGATTAGAGGATTCAGGCGTAAAATTTTAATGGGAGGAATGAGAACTTGAAGAATCTACCGAACGTATTGCTTATTGTCCTTGACCAACTTCGCTTTGATGCTCTGGGCTATAGCTCGGAAGGGAAAATAGAAACACCAGCCATTGATTGGATAGCCAGTATGGGTACCGTCTTTAATTCAGCATACTCTCCATCCCCTACATGCATCCCTGCTCGATCCTGCTTATGGACTGGACAGAAGCCTTGGTCTACAGGTGTTTTGTTTACCGGCAATTCAGCTGGCCCCCATTTGCAGGGAGGCGTTATGGGCTGCAACTTTGCCCATACGTTGCCTGGTGAACTGGTGAAGGGAGGATACCATAGCGAGGGCATAGGAAAGATGCATTTTTTCCCCCAACGATCAAGCATGGGTTTCTCTCACACCCTATTGGATGAGTCGGGAAGGGAGGAAGACAAGAATTTCATATCTGACTACAAAGAGTGGTTCCTCAAATGTAATCCTGATCATCATGACATCACCGATCATGGGATCCATTGGAATGCCTTTGGTGCAAGACCATTCCATGCGGACGAGTGTTACCACCCTTCCAACTGGACAGTGAACGAATGCTTGAAGTTTCTGAAAAGAAAAGATCCTACCACCCCTTTCTTTTTGAATATGTCTTTTTCCCGTCCCCACTCACCGTACGATCCCAGCAAGTATTTCTATGACTTGTATTATGACCGGGATGATTTGCCCGCACCTTTTGTGTCTGATTGGTCAAAAGAGTATGAAGAGAATGAATCAGCAAAATCACTTACCGGGTGGTGTGGGAAGAAGAGCAAGGAAGAGATCAAGAGAGCCCGTGCGGGATATTACGGCTCCATAACCCAAACCGATTATCAGATTGGAAAGTTTTTGACAACTCTTAATAAAGCCAAGCTCCTGGATGAGATGCTAATAATCTTTACCAGTGACCATGGAGATATGCTTCAGGACCATAACCTTCTAAGAAAGAGCTATGCTTACGAAGGATCAGCACACATACCTTTCATCATTAAGTTGCCCAAATCTCTTTCCCAAGGAGTTGTTGCCCATTCAGATGTTCCTGTATCCCTCTATGATGTTATGCCTACAGTACTGGATGTCTGTGGTCTTGAGCTTCCTGGCGATATGGAAGGAATGAGCCTAGTCGGTGCCTGCAAGGGAGAAACCTCCGACAGGCCGTATGTACAAGGAGAGCATGTACAAGGATACTCCTTTGAAGAAGACAATTATTTCCTTACTGATGGAAAGTTTAAGTATATCTATTTTTGTAAGACAGGACGGGAGCGATTCTTTGATTTGCGTGATAACAAACGAGAAGAAAAGGATGAGATCGGAAATCCGGCATGTAGTGAAACCATTCGGAAAATGCGTGAATTCGTCATCAATGATTTGCAAAAGCGGAATTCAGAAGATCAGATTTTTGTGAAGGATGGGAAGCTTGTCCCAATCGCCAAAGACCATGTGATACTGTCTCCAGCGTATCGGGAACGGCTAGTAACTTCCCCATACAAATGGATGGAATAAGGAGCTACCAATGAAAGCTGTCACGATAATGTATGATTCCTTGAACCGACGGTATCTGCCTCCCTATGGGGCACGAGATGTCATCGCTCCCAATTTTGAAAGGCTTGCCAAAAAAGCCGTGACCTTTGATTCATTCTATTGTGGGAGCATGCCATGCATGCCAGCGAGAAGGGAGCTGCATACCGGACGATATAATTTCCTCCACAGAAGTTGGGGCCCATTGGAACCGTTCGATGACTCGGCACCTGAATTGCTCTCTCAAAATGGGGTTTGCACACAGTTTGTTTCTGATCATTGCCATTATTGGCAAGATGGGGGCCTTACCTACCAAACTCGCTATGCAGGATTTGAGATGGTCAGAGGGCAAGAGGGGGATGAATGGCATGCAAGGAGCAAAGGATTTGCTACAAAGAGAAATCCACGGAGACAAGACCAGATAAATAGGGAGTATACGAGAGAGGATAACTCTAGCCATTCCCGCTGTTTCGAGGCAGCAAAAGATTTCATCTTGCATAACAAGGATGAAGACAACTGGTACCTGCATCTGGAATATTTTGATCCCCACGAGCCTTTTGATGCACCTGAACGGTACAAGAAGCTCTATACCGATGAAGCTGTACCCATGGATTGGCCTCTGTATGGAAAGGTGGAGTCCCAAGAGCAAGTCAGGCAGGCTGTGATCAACTATAAGGCAACCGTAAGTATGTGTGACGACTATCTTGGCAAGATTTTGGATCTTTTTGATACCCTTGACCTATGGAAGGATACCCTTCTTATCCTCAACACTGACCATGGATATATGCTTGGAGAACATGGGTACATGGCAAAAAATTACATGCCATGTTATCAGGAACTGGTCAATCTTCCCTTTTTTATCTATGATCCCAGAAATCCGGAAAATGGGGGGGCGAGAAGACAATCCCTATCCCAAACCATTGACATTGCCCCGACCCTATTGGATTTTTTTGGTCTTGAGATACCTTCTTCTATGCAAGGTAAATCCCTATTGAAAACTGCATCTGATGATACGAAGATTCATGATGCGATTCTGTTTGGATATTTTGGCAAACATATCAATATCACTGATGGACAATATGCATATTTCAGAGCAGCAAGAGATAACGCAAAGCTCTATGAATATACGCTCATGCCTACACGTCTGGCAAGCTTGTTTACCAAAGATGAGCTGCGGATGACAGAAGGCTTGACCCGTGAGTTCTCCTTTTGTGACCATGTGCCGTTGCTCAAGATCCCTGCCCATACAAAAGATGTGCCCAATGGGTCTCATCATCAGTATGATGAACACCTCAAGTATGGGGACATGCTTTTTGATTGTAAGGTTGATGCATATCAGGAGAAGAACTGTATAGCCGAGAAAAAGGACGTCTTAGCGAAGCTCAACAGAATGATGGCCGATCTGATGAGACAAAGCGATGCTCCATTAGAACAATTTGAAAGGATGGGATTCCCTCTACATGATACACACATTTGAAAATGAAAAAATCTCTTTTGCTGTGAACTCTTTGGGAGCTGAGCTCTTTTCACTCAGAACCAAAAAGGACGATAGAGAATATATATGGCAAGGAGAGCCTGAAATCTGGGCAAGAAGAAGTCCCAACCTGTTTCCCCAGTGTGGAGCGTTTCCTGAAGGATATATGTATGGAGGAAAGAGGTATTTCCTACCGCAACACGGATTTCTGCGTGATCTTGAAGCTGAAGTACGGGGCAATTCCTTCTTCTTTTCATCATCTGCAAGGACGAGGGAACTGTATCCTTATGATTTTACTGTAGAAGTACGGTACACCCTCAACGATCATACCCTTGAGCAACGGTACCTCATTGCCAACGAGTCTCCCTCTTCCTTGCCCTTTTCTGTAGGGTTTCACACAGGTCTTGCTGGAAAATGGGAATGCCTTTCTTGGGAGGGCAGGACAATACCTCTAGATACCTCCTATCTTGCACAGGTACGAACGTTTTTTGACCTTGACCATACTAACTTTGTCCTTACTGATGACCATGGCAAAAAGGTTCTGCTGGAAAGCAAGGGCCATACTACGCTAGTGCTCTGGTCTGCAAAGGGTGGATCTGAAAAGTTTGTCTGTCTTGAACCACGAATAGATACAGATGCACATCGTGATGATGGCCCCTTTGAACGTACTATTCCACCAAAGGGTAAATATGAGTTTTGTCAAAGGATCACCTTAGACTATTCCTCATCCACATGTTGACGTCATATAGGAGCCTCTATGAACCGTATTGTACATAATTTTATCCCGAGCCTCAGCATAAGGGAAAATCAAAGAATCTGGTTGGAGCAAAACAACCTGTTCCTTGGGGATATTCATAATCACTGCAACATCAGCTATGGGTATGGAAAACTGGAGGATGCAATAGAGTTTGCAAAGCAACAGTTGGATTTCTTTACCGTTACAGGACATTTCGCTTGGCCAGATATGGAGAAGTTCCCTGATCGCACCATACCTGCTGAGGTGATCGACTATCACAAGAAAGGGTTTGCAAAACTTAGGCAAAACTGGCCTGCATATCTGCACCTGATGCAGCAATCTGAGAGGAAAGATTTTATCCCTTTGTTGTCGTATGAATATCATAGTTTCTTTTATGGTGATTACACCGTAGTGTGCAAAAACCTCAATGAAGATCTCCCTGCTGAGGTCCCACAAGGGGAGGACGATACTCGCCTACAAGAGCTAATAGGGCATAATGATGCTCAAAAGAGTAATTTGCTTCCTATTCCGCACCATATTGGGTATAAAAGTGGGTACCGTGGGATTAACTGGGACCAGTACAATGAGACGTCCTCCCCTCTGGTGGAAATTTGCTCCATGCATGGTTGTGCAGAGAGTCATGAAGCAAGCTTGGAATATCTTCATACGATGGGGCCTCGAAGCAAGTTCAATACCATGCAGGGTGGATTGGAAAAAGGGAGAGTCTTTGGCGTTACCGCATCGACAGACCATCATAACGCCTCACCTGGAAGCTATGGGTTTGGAAGGACTGGCTTGTGGATAGGGACTCTTGACAGGGATTCTATCTGGGATGGTCTGCTAAGGAGAAATACTGTTGCCTTTACGGGTGACAAGATCGAAGTAGCCCTTTTTGTTGATGACATGCCCATGGGTACAGTGCTTGAACATCGGGGGGGGATCCATGCTCTTGATGCCTATATCGCAGGGCTTGATGAAATAGAAAAAGTTGAGGTCATAAGGGATAATCAGGTCATTCATACCGCCAAACCAGATGCATCACCTTTGTCGGGAGATGGGGTTCTCCATGGGTTTGTAGGTATCTCTGTAGGGTGGGGGAAAAAGCATGTCCCTTGTGATTGGAATGTACAAGTTTCAATACAAGATGGAGAGATGGTATCGTATTCCCCAAGGCTTAGGGGCAAGGATATGGTCGATCCACTGAATATCCCCAAAGACATTGCCAAGCCACACTGCTTTAGACACGAGGGAGGGATACATCTCAAGTGTCAGACGGAAGGAAACCTCACTCCCACCACCAATAGTAACCAAGGGTTTGTTCTTGAGGTCAAAGGAATATCTGATAGCGTCGTTTCTGTGCAAATTGAAGCTGTATGGAATAGTGAAGTTATTACTGAAGAGTACAGGTATAGGCTACAGGATTTGCAGCAGGGCCCGGAAAGTGAATATGTCAGGGGCTTTGTGTCTCCGGCCCTCTTCGTTTCAGAGTTTGTACCCATTGAAAAAAGCTTAGTGGAGATTCATGAGCCTATTTCAAGCGAAGGCAATTCATTTGTGTATCTGCGAGTGTTCCAAAAAAATAAGGATGTGGCATATACCTCTCCCATCTGGTTCTGAACCGGAACAAGGGGGTTCATGCTGTTCGAGGCAGAGTAGTAATCCAAATATTTGGATAAATAACCGTTTGCCTCCAATTTATTGGATTCCTATTGCTTTCCCTAAATATGCATGATATCCTTTCTCTGTAGAACTTTCACTGAAATATATTCATCCAAATATTTGGATAAAGGGCTAGAAACCATGGCAGTAAAGCTGAAAGACATTGCACAGAGGAGTGGAGTCTCCATCTCGACAGTATCCCGGATACTCAGCAATGACACCACACGAAAGAGTAAGCAGGAGACTGTTGACAAGGTGGTGCAGGTGGCACGTGAGATGGGCTATTTCGATCAGAGGCCCTTCTCTCCTGCATTAGGTTCGTCAGTACAGGTCCTTACCCTGGGATGCATCTTTACCTCTGACCATGAAAGCTTCGTTTCCCCTTTCTTCTCACAAATACTGGCAGGTATCCAGAAAGAGATCCTCTCTTTGGGCGACCGCTATCAGATTGTCTTCTCCACCTTCAACATTGCTGATGCAGGGTACAGGCAAGCCATCTCCCAAAGCCACCTCAATGGTGCCATTGTGTTGGGTCGGACTACCTTGGAGAATATCACCTTCATCAAGGCTCATATCCCTTATCTGGTCTATGCAGGGCTCAACAGGATAGGAAAGGATTTCGATGAGATCCTCTGTGATGCCCGCAAGGGGGTCATCAGATCTGTCGAATACCTCCATGGCCTTGGGCATAGGGCCATGGGCTTCATCGGACCAACGTTGGAAAAGCATCCTGTGTTCAACGAACACAGGTATGCAGGATTTATCGACGGGCTTGCCTCCTTCGGTCTCAAAGCTGACCCAGCTTTTGTATATGACTCCTTCCTCACTGCCCAGGACGGCTTTGAGGGGATGAGGGAGATGATACGCAAGGGAAGGCTGCCCAGTGCCATCATCTGTGCGAATGATACGGTGGCTACCGGTGTGCTGAAGGCTCTTGGGGAAGGGGGTATTCTTGTTCCTTCCCAGGTCTCGGTCATTGGCTTTGACAACATCGACAATGCAGCCTATCTCACTCCCTCCCTGACTACCATTGATGTGCCCAAGGCTGAACTTGGACGCTATGCTACCAAGATTCTGCTGGACAGGATCCTCGACAAACGGAACTATCCCCTGCAGGTGACCCTGCCCTTTACACTGATAGAGCGTGAAAGCACCGCCCAAGGGCCACATTACATACAACAAGAGGTCAAGTCATGAAAGGAAACCTACTCATCATGCATGGGGGAGCCCCCACTGCTGTTATAAACGCATCCCTCTACGGGGTCATTGAAGAAGCGAAACATCATGATATGGTCAACCGTATCCTCGCCTCCGACGGCGGAACCGGAGGCTTCCTTGCAGGGGCGATACTCGATTTGACTGATGTCCCCCAGGAAAAACTTGAATTGCTAGTCCACACACCCGGCTCAGCCATAGGGACAAGCCGGGACCATCTGGAAGTGGAAGATTACTCCCTGATGGCAGATAAACTAGAGGCTCTTGGTATCACCTTTGTCCTGATGACTGGGGGAAATGGAACGATGGATACCTGCAAGAAGCTCTCTGATGCATGCCGGGCAAAGGGTATTGTCGTGTGTGGAATTCCCAAGACCATGGACAACGACCTTTCCAAGACGGATCACAGCCCAGGATTTGCCTCTGCTGCGCGCTACCTTGCCGGCTCTGTCCGTGAAGTTGCCCAAGATGTGAAGGGCCTTGCGATCCACGTGGTTGTGGTCGAGGCGTTCGGCCGTGATGCAGGCTGGCTTGCCGCATCCTCCGTATTGGCAAGGGAGAAGGAAGGGGATGCTCCCCATATGATCCTTTGCCCTGAGACACCCTTCGATGAGGAGGCTTTTCTTGCAAGGGTGAAATCTCTCTATGAAGAAAAGGGCGGGGTGGTTGTCGTGGCAAGCGAAGGCTTGCGCTACAAGGATGGGCGCCCGATAGTGGAGCCCATCTTCACCGTAGGCAGGGCGACCTACTTCGGGGACGTCTCCGCATACCTGGCACAGCTTATCATCAAGAAGCTTGGCATCAAGGCAAGAAGCGAGAAGCCGGGTATCTTGGGCAGGGCATCGAGCGCCTGGATGAGCACAATTGATAGGGATGAGGCCATTGCCTGTGGCAGAGAGGCCGTGAAGGCTGTCACTTCTGGCAAACATGCCCATATGGCGTCCATTGAGCGTGTCAGCACAGACCCTTACGAATTCAGGATTATCACAATCCCCATCGATGAGGAGGTCATCAAGGCACGGGTCCTTCCTGAGCTTTACATTGATGCCGATCATTTTGATATAGACCGGTCGTACGAGACATGGCTCTCTCCTCTGGTAGGGGAAGACCTTGGCTCTTTCATATCATTTAGGAAATAAGGAATACCCCTATGGATCATAGCTTTTTTCAGAAAGAATCAACAGAACTCACCAAAGGGAACAAGGTTGGTGTCAAGACACTTGGCGATAGCGGAGAAGTCTTTTACGAGATTGCAAAAGAGATGGTACAGACCATAAAGGATAACAACAAGACGGAAAAAAAGACCGTCTTCATCATACCTGTAGGTCCTGTAGGGCAGTACCCCATATTCAATCGTCTGGTCACCGAAGAGCAGGTAAGCCTTGCTTCCTGCTATTTCATCAACATGGATGAGTATCTTACCGATGAGAAGCAATACCTTCCTATCGATCACAAGCTCTCCTTCAGGGGTTTCATGGAGAGGAATGTCTACTCTCAGATTCCTGCCCATCTGAGTGTCCCAGTCGGTCAACGTATTTTCCCAGACCCCAATGACCCTGGAAAGGTTCAGTTGCTCATCGATGAGGCGGGTGGGGTGGATATAGCCTTCGGAGGAATTGGCATCAACGGGCACTTGGCATTCAACGAACCACAGGATGAGCTTTCCCTGGAGGATTTTGCTCAGCTGGAAACCCGAGTCCTGGAAATAAGCCCTGAGACCAGGGTAGCCAATGCCATAGGGGATCTCAACGGGGCCATCGATGCGATGCCGCGCTTTGCAGTCACCCTTGGGATGCGCCAGATCCTCGGGGCGAAAAAAATTCGTCTGGGAGTGTTCAGGGCTTGGCACCAGGCTGTCCTGAGACAGACCCTGTTTGGTGAGATATCCACACATTTTCCTGCAACCTTGCTGCAGAATCACCCTGATGCGATGATCTACGCCAACAACGTTGCAAGTCAGAGGCCCTTCTGATGAGAATAGACAATGCACATATCTACCACCAAGGCACGTTTGTCCTTGGATCGATCCGATGGGAAGGGAAGGCCATCACAGCCATAGGGGAGAGTGTCAAACCTCTTGGTGATGAAGAGAGCTTTGATGCAGAGGGAAGGTATCTTGTTCCTGGGTTCATCGATGTGCATACCCATGGGGGTAATCACATCGATATCAATCATATCAGATCAACGTCCGATATTGATGAGCTCTCCATCTTCTTTGCTTCCAAAGGCATCACAGGCTTTCTGGGATCAGTGGTGACCGATACCAAGGAACGTACCGAAGATATCCTGAGGACCCTATCCGCTTCCATTGCACAGGGGACAGCTGGAAGTGAGCTCCTGGGAATCCATCTTGAAGGTCCCTTCATAAGTTGTGAGTACAAGGGTGCCATGCCTAAGGAGTTGATTCTCGATGGCGATGCCGACCTGCTTGAGCACTACCTCACAGTAGCGGAAGGCAATGTGCTCTACCTCACAGTCGCTCCTGAACTGCCGGGTGTCATCCCCCTTATCAGGAAGTTCAAGGATAGGCTGGTCATTGCCATCGGGCATAGTGGTGCTGATTACGAGACCAGTATGGCCGCCATCGAGGCGGGTGCAAAATCCTGTACCCATATTTTCAATGCCATGAAACTGTTCCATATGCACCGTCCGGCCATAACCGGTGCTGCCCTGGAAAGTGACATCTACTGTGAAGCTATCTGTGACGGCTTTCATCTGGCACCCGCTACTGTCAGGCTGTTGCTCAAGACCAAGGGCTACGACAAGGTGGTGGCGATAACCGACAGCATGATGGCCGCAGGGCTTCCTGACGGTCTGTACAAGTTGGGGGCCATGGATGTTCAGGTAACCGATGGTGATGCCAAGCTACTCGATGGGGTGCGTGCCGGAAGCACCCTCACCATGGACAGGGCTCTGCTGAACCTTATGGATTTCACCAAAAAAAGCCTAGAGCAGGTCTTGCCTCTTTTGACGGAGAATCCTGCCCGCATGTTGGACATGTTTGATACGAAAGGAAGCCTTGAGGTCGGCAAGGATGCTGATTTCACGTTGCTTGATACTACACTACAGATAGAGCGCACCTATGTGTGCGGCAACCTTGCCTATGCAGGGAGAGGAATAACCAAATGAGCTTGATACCTTTGCGACCGATACTGGAAGCAACCGACCGCCTGTCCTACGCCCAGGGTGCTTTCAACGTGAATGCCGTTGCCCAGGCGGAGGCTGTAATTGATGTGCATGCAATGTTCCGTGCCCCTGCGATTCTTCAGGGAGCTGACCTGGCCAATGGCTTTATGGGCGGGAGGACAGATTTTCTCAATGCCACCCTCGAGGACAAGATAGCGGGTGCAAGGAACATCGCAAGCGCCGTAAAGAAGCTTGCTGCAGATGCCCCCATACCCATTGCCCTGCACCTTGACCATGGGCGCGACCTTGCAAGTGTGAAGGCCGCTATCGACGGAGGATATACCTCGGTCATGATCGACGGTTCGTCCCTGTCCCTGAAGGACAATATCGAGCTGACCCGAGAAGTTGTCAGGTACGCACACCCCTTGGGTGTCACGGTTGAAGGGGAACTTGGAGTCCTCGCAGGCATAGAGGACCATGTATTCTCCGAGACCAGCTCCTACACCAATCCCCTCGACGCCGTCAGGTTCTTCAAGGAGACGAAAGTTGACGCCCTTGCCATAAGCTACGGCACCATGCACGGGGCCAACAAAGGCAAGGATGCGAAGGTTCGCAAGGAGATTGCCATCGCCGTCAAGGAGTGCCTCCGTCATGAGCACATCTTCGGAGTCCTTGTCAGCCACGGGTCCTCTACCGTCCCTACATATATAGTTGATGAGATTAACGCCTTGGGTGGGGACATACGCAATGCCTATGGCATCGCGCTTTCCCAGCTGAAGGAGGTCGGCAAGCTTGGCGTCGGCAAGATCAACGTCGATACCGATATCCGTCTTGCTGTGACACGCAACCTGAGGGAGTACTTTGTGAATAACCCAGAGCACCAGAGCGAGAGCTCTGTTGCAGCAATCTGGAAGATCATGGAAGCCAATCCCCAGGCATTTGACCCCAGGCTTTTCCTTACCCCCATCATGGACACAGTCATGTATGGCACCATCCCCAACGAAGGGGTGAGGGACATAACCGACTGCATAAGGCGTGGGGTATTGGAAGTGGTTGGGACTCTAGTCGTACAGTTCGGCTGTGTGGGCATGGCAAGCCAGGTTGAGCCCAAGAGCCTTGACTGGATGGCGGATTTCTATACGAAGGAGGGCATCTGATGCAACATATATACGTAAATTTCAAACGCTTTGACATACCCCCAACCTCGGGAGGGGTCAACAGGCTCACCAGTGGTAGTCAATGGGCAAGGTCTATTGTCTCTTCCACCCTACCGTATCTCAATCAGTATGATTCTGATGAGGTGTCATTCACCCACTATTATCCCGAAGCCCACCTCATTGGGGCCATAGAGGAAAAAGGGGATTCGCACGCCCTTGCCATAGGTTGCCAGGGGGTATACCGATCTGATACCTCAGTGGGAGGCAACTTTGGTTCCTTCACCACCAATCGTCCTGCCAACGCCATGGTCGCCCTCGGGTGTAACGATACCATCATAGGGCACTGTGAAGAGCGCAATGACAAGAATGAGCTATTGGCCCTCGGTGGGAATACTGAACGCGCAAAGGTGAATGAAATCCTGAACAAGGAAGTCCTCTGTGCCCAGAAAGCCGGCATGAAGGTGCTCTATTGTATCGGGGAAAAGGACAGTGAGCTTGACGACTGGAAAGAGGTTCTCTCCGAGCAGCTGACCATAGGGCTGGCGGGATGTGACCTGTCGAATGTCACCATTGCCTACGAGCCGGTGTGGTCCATCGGACCGGGCAAGAAGCCGGCGGACAAGGCGTATATCACCAAGGTCGCACGTTTCATCAAGGAGACCATCGGTAGTGTCCCTGTCGTCTATGGTGGGGGTCTCAAGGGCGACAATGCTGCGATGCTCGCTTCCATTGAGGAGATTGACGGGGGCCTGATCGCCCTTACCCGCTTTTCTGGGGAGATAGGGTTCTATCCGGACGAATATTTGGAGATCATACAGACCTATATGCAGGCAAAGAACAGCAAAGGAGTAACAGAGTGAAAGTAGAATTGGAGTATGGAAAAGGGACAATGACGGCAAACCTGCCTGACACTACCGATGTATTCATCCCAGGGGTAACCATTGCTGACCCTCCCTGTATTGCAGAAGACAAGGTCGAGGCGGAGACCCTGAAAAGCATCCGCAATCCTATCGGCATGGATCCTCTATCCAAGCTTGCCAAGCCGGGACACAAGGCTGTCATCATATTTCCGGACAGGGTCAAGGGAGGGGAGCAGGCAACCAGCCATCGCAAGGTCTCCATCAAGCTGATCCTGGAGGAGCTGTATGCAGCTGGAGTTGCGAAGAAGGATATCCTGCTTCTCTGTTCCAACGGTCTCCACCGAAAGAACACCGACAAGGAGATTCTTGGAGTCTTGGGTCCCGACCTGTATTACCAGTTTGCCCCAAGCCATCAGATCATGAACCATGACAGTGAGGATTACGAGCATCTTGTAGACCTGGGTGTCACCGAAGCCGGTGACCCTGTGATCATGAACAAGTATGTCTATGACGCTGACCTTGCCATCCTGATCGGGCATGTGCAGGGCAATCCTTATGGGGGCTATTCCGGTGGGTACAAGCATAGTGCTACCGGTATCACCCACTGGAGAAGCATTGCCACCCATCATGTTCCCAATGTGATGCATCGTGATGACTTTACCCCCGTAAACGGCCATAGTCTCATGCGCTCCAAGTTCAACCAAATCTCCATGCACATGGAAGATCATATGGGCAAGAAGTTCTTCTGCTGTGATGCAGTGCTCGACACCAAGTCCCGACAGATCGCCGTCTACTCCGGCTATGCCAAGGCGATGATGGAGCTTTCCTGGATCGAAGCTGACAAGAGGACCTATGTTCCCTTTGCAGAGAAGAAATATGATGTCCTGGTCTTTGGCATGCCCCAGTTCTTCCACTATGGAGAAGGTATGGGAACCAACCCTGTGATGATGATGCAGGCCCTCAGTGCCCAGGTCATCAGGCATAAGAGGATCATGAGTGACAAGTGTGTCATCATCTGCTCTTCCTTGTGCAACGGATACTTCCATGATGAGCTGTGGCCCTATACCCGCAAGATGTACGAGATGTTCCAGAAGGATGAGATGAACACCCTTCCTGATATGCATCGCTATGGTGAGTATTTTGCTACAGACGAGGAGTATATTCGCCAGTACCGGTATTGCAATGCGTTCCACCCCTTCCATGGATTCTCCATGATAAGCTGTGGCCACATAGCGGAGATGAACACCAGTGCGATCTACATGGTAGGGGCTCAGGAGCCAGGCATTGCAAGAGGTATGGGTCTGAAGACACGAGCTACCTTCGACGAGGCCCTTGAGGATGCGAAGAAGAAGTTTGTAGGGGAGAACCCCAACATACTGGCCCTTCCTCTTGCCTTCAAGACAGCGGCAGTGCATCTGTGCATGAAGGACGATCCTACTCCCGCCACCTTCCACTAGGAAGGGCAGAAGAAGTAGGCAAAGATACCAGAGAAACAGCTAAGCGTAATAGAAATGCTTCAGAGGCATGGGCAACCAAGTCCTCTGAAGCATTTCGTCCAGCTCGCCAACTCTCCGGATTATGAGATTCTCTTGAGAAATGTCAGAAAAAGCTGATGGACAGGACCACTATTGTTCCCTTATGGTATCTTTCGGTTTGACATGCTGGGCATCCTCTTCCTATAGTTAGGATAGTGAGGATAGCGCCTATGAAAAAAATATTGTTGTTGCTCCTGGTTCTTCTGGTTTCCCTCTCCTTTGGGTTCTCCCAAGCCAATACGGAGAAACACTCTGATGAGAAGATTCGTATCGCCCTGATCGGTGAAAGCACTGTTGATGACGGGCTCTGGTTTGAGAGCATGTACAGATCCTTGCTACAAGTTCAGCAGAGGCGAGGGGACATCATTGTCGGGCTCAGTGAAAAGCAGACCCCTGTGAATGCAGGGACCTCCATCATGCAGTTCATTGCCCAGGGCTATGACATCATCATCGCCCATGGAGCGCAGTATGCGAATATTGTGAAAGACCTCGCCCCCTCCTATCCCTCTGTCATCTTTGCCTATGGCACTGGTGAGGATACCAGCTTGGAGAATGTATTCACCTATACCCCCAGAAGTGAACAGACAGGATATCTCAATGGCATTGCAGCAGGCCTTGGCACCAAGACGAATAGTATCGGACTGATCGGTTCTGTCGATGGTGGTGATGCTGCAAGATATGACCGTGGCTTTGTTCTGGGCGTTCGCTCGGTTAATTCGAAGGCTGAGGTCAAGATTGTCCATACCGGTACCTATACCGACTACATTCGCTCTTCCCAGATGGCACACCTCTATGTGAGGACAACGGGAGTCGATGTGCTCAGCGGCTCTTCACAGCAGGCCAGTGGTGCTCTTCGGGCAGTTGAGGATTATGTAGGAGAGGATGTGTTCTGGCTCGGAGGGGATCCTACAAGCCCCAAGGTGCTTGCCTCCCAGGCATACAACTGGGTTCCCATGCTGGACTCCTTGTTGGAGCATCGGAGCAACGGTATCCGTGGTGGGGTGAACCTCCTGCTGGATTTTCAGAACGGGGGCTTCTCCTATACCATCGTAACGGAACAGGCTGAGATTCGCGATGCACTGAACAAGGCAAAGGATGCACTGTACAGGGGAGAGCTCACCATTGACTGGAAGAGTGTGAAGCTGTAATAGGTATGAGGGATGAACTCTGTTGGCAAGCCTTTCCGGATTTACATCAGCCCTCTTCAGAAAGGATTCCTTTCACTCTTCCAGCAAATACTGAAAATTCAGATTGCCAGTTCGATGCCCTTGGATTTGGTAGGATAAGAATATCTGGTGAAAAGTAGCAAAAACCTGCATTTGGAGATTCCAGATGCAGGTTTTTGTTGGAATCAAGAGGTTTCAGCCATAAACGTTGGATCCCCTTATATGGTAAGCCAAGTCATTCCTGATTGTTATTCGTTCTCATCGATATACATGACACTCTTGTTCTCTGATGCTCGTTCAGCTTTCTCCAATACCTTTTGGATCGTGCAAGCCTCCTTGAAGGTGCATACCTCAACTCTCTTTCCCTGCATTCCCCCAATGAAGGCCCTATCCTGTGAGAAGATGAAATCAGTCATGAATGTCTGTCTTTCTGTAGGGATCCTTTGGACGGTGGATGCATATCCTTCGTCCTTATTCTTGGGAAGAAACTCAATGAAGTTGTCCCTCAGGGAGAGCTTGATGAGCCCCCCCTCCCCATTGACTGTGAGTCTGAACTCATCAAATCCCACCCGGCTCAAATGGAGACTGCACAGCTCCCCCTCTTTTCCGACAGCCATGATAACAGCAGAGTCATCATTCTCAACCCTGCCTTTTCCCCTAAAGCCTATGGGGCGATGAGGTATATGGGTCTGTGTCGTGCAGCAGACTTCTGCGATGGTGATGCCACATGCATAACGGGCAACATCAAGCACATGGGAACCAAAGTCCTGCAGCGCCCCAAAACCACTCTCTGTCTTATCCATTCGCCACTCAAAGGGGATGGAGGCATTCGCAAGGCGAAGTCCTCCATAGGTGATGCTGAGGTTATAGACCTTTCCTATCTTTTCTGTGATAAGGCGCTTCAACTCCATCACCTGATTGGAGAAACGAAGATCATAGCCGACCATATTGAAGACTGGTTCAGCTTCCAAGGCTTGTAAAATGAGAGCACAGTCGTCATAGGTGGTGACAATGGGTTTCTCGACGAGGATGGCCTTCTTTGCCTGTATGGCCTGGAGGATGAACTCGGTATGGACATTGGACGGGGTGCAGATGATTACACCATCGACAACATTCAAGAGTTCAGCATAGGAGGTACAGGCTACAGCCTGTTTCAGATTGTACTCTGCTATGAATGCTTCGCTCCGTTGCAGGCTCCTATTATAGACTCCTGTTACTTCAACACCTTGTATCTTTTCCAATGCAAGAGCATGGAATGATCCTATGCTTACAGTGCTTCCTGTCCCGATTATTCCGATCCTTATGTGCATTGCCAGTCCATCCTTCATATTCTTTCTATGGTACCGTTTGTCATATTCCCGTTAGCATACAAACACTCAAAGAGTCCAACTTCTGAAGAAACTGCTCTTTCCGTATCAAGGGACTTACGTATGGCTGATTCTATATCCTCGTGAATAGGACCTTCAGTTTTTACGATGTATTCGTCATTCTCCATGAGAAAATCCTCCAACCCTTTCAAGTCCGGCAACCCCTTATGCATATCCTCATTGCCCTTTGCTAAGGGGAATTCAACAACAGAGAGCTCGTCCAAGGGGAGACTCATGGTATAGGCTCCATTTCCAATGGTCACTGCAGTTGGATTGATCCCGAACCCAAGGTTTGTCGTTGAGGGTTTCAAACATGAAGGGTTCTCCCAGAAGTGCAGAGGTTGTAGTGCCTAGCCTGAAGGCCAGGTCCCGAAGCTTTGACAAGCTTGGTTCAGAAGTCCCATTTTCCCATCTTCCAATTGTCTGCTGGGTAGTATCCATCAAGGTGGCAAGATCTTTCTGGGTTAGGCCAAGCTGTGTCCGAAACTCTTTGATCTTGTTCATGGGAGACTCTCCTTGTGTTGTACAAAGGATACAATAACACATTCGGTGCACCAATATACATATTGTGTGTTTATTGGAGATAGTGTGACATCTCATTCGAGAGGATAAATAAGTGGGAAATGCTACATACAGAGAGAATGGAATATTCGACACCCTTCTGGATTGGGGTGCAATGACTGTTGTCACTGATAGGACATTGGACTGGCAAACAATCTGAAAAGAATGCCCGAACAACCCACACATATTCTTCTCAACGTACCCCATTCTAGAATAAGTGGTATTCCACAATTCTATGTATCTCCAGAGTAAAATTCCTGTACGGTAAGAGGACCCTGTTAATTGGATGGGTCAGGAACCCGACGAATATGAGCAAAATCACTTCTGAATGATTTTGACTCTAGTTGCAATGATTTTGCGAAATAGCTACTAGACAGTAATTAAGTAGTGACAATGTAAATAAAAGCTACAAAAGTTTTTTTAGAAAAACATAAAAATGTCTTGATTTTTTTTCCTGTTGTTTGTAATGTTCATTTCAGAAAGAGAACGACATGCTTCTGCGTCCGTCGGACCTGATAGCACAGAAATCGGATTTTTTCTAACCTCCTTTTGTTCCCTCTAGGGTTTAACCTCCTTTTCCCTAGGGGGTTTTTTTGTCCTTTTTCCTTTTGATGTGAAATAATGATTATTATCACAATAATTCAACAGATATATTCTAGACTCTTTCTTTCACCTAACTCTAAGGAACAATACCCCCTACCTACGAAGAATTACACAAGTCAAAAGAGCACGCACTCTCTCGAGTGCGTTTCCGATAGTCCTTCATTTCTTTGTAAGTATTGGAACTCAGAAAATCTACTTGTGGCTTGACCTTTTACTCCAGCTCAAATACCCCGGTATAGAGCTTATGGTACTGGCCCCTCTTGTCCATCAGTTGCTGGTGAGTACCTCGTTCGATGATTTCACCTTGTTCGAGCACCATGATGACATCGGCGTTCTTGATGGTAGACAGCCTGTGTGCAATGACAAAGACCGTCCTGCCGTGCATCAGGGCATCCATGCCCTGTTGCACTATCGTCTCTGTCCTGGTGTCAATGCTGCTGGTCGCCTCGTCAAGGATGAGTACAGGTGGGTTGGCAACGATTGCCCTTGCAATGGAGATGAGCTGGCGCTGCCCCTGCGAAAGGGAAGAGCCGTCTCCTGCCAGCTCGCTCTCGTAGCCCTGGGGAAGCAGTTGTATGAAGGAGTCGGCGTTTGCAAGCCTTGCCGCCTCAATGACCTCTTCATCTGTTGCATCGAGCCTTCCATAGCGGATATTCTCCATGACTGTGCCTGAGAAGAGGTTCACATCCTGCAATACTATCCCAAGTGAACGCCTAAGATCATCCTTTTTGATCTTATTGATGTTGATGCCGTCATATCGTATTTTTCCGTCAGCCAGGTCATAGAACCTATTGATGAGGTTGGTGATGGTTGTCTTGCCAGCTCCTGTTGCGCCTACAAGGGCGATCTTATGGGTAGGGCGGGCATACAGCGATACATCTTTGAGTACTAGCGTATCCTCGTTGTAGCCAAAGTCGACATTGAAGAACTGCACATACCCATCCAGCTTGGTATACCTCTCGGGCCCTGACTTGTGGGGGTTCTTCCATGCCCAGATGTTGGTCCTTTCCTGGGTTTCAATAATTGTCCCATTTTTATCATAGGTTGCGTTTACCAAGGTGACATAGCCCTGGTCCACTTCATGCTCCTGGTCAAGCAGGGCAAAGATACGCTTTGCCCCTGCCATGGCCATGACCACGCTGTTGAGCTGCTGTGCCATCTGGTTGATGGGCATGTTGATCGTCCTGCTCAATTGCAGGAACGTTGCGATAGCACCAAGGGTAAGGACCCCTCCCCATCCGCTGATAGCCAGCATCCCTCCGGCAATGGCGACGATGACATACTGGATATAGCTGATGTTGCTCATGATGGGCATGAGGATGTTTGCAAACCTATTGGCCTTGTTCGCATTGTTGAAAAGCTCTTCGTTGAGCTTGTCGAAGGCTTTCTCAGCCTCCTTTTCGTGGGTGAACACCTTGACCACTTTCTGCCCATGGATCATCTCTTCAATGAAGCCGTTGGTCCTTCCCAAGGACTTCTGCTGATCGATGAAATACTTGCCGCTCTGCTTGGCGATCTTGGAGGTGACCCAAAGCATTCCTGTGAGGGAAAAGATCACCACCACCGTCAGTGGCCAGCTTGTAAAGAGCATGGCAAAGAATATGGCTATTACGGTAAGGGACGAGGAGAATATGTTGGGTATGCTCTGGGTAACCATCTGGCGCAGTGTATCGGTATCATTGGTGTAGAGGCTCATGAGGTCGCCATGGGAATTGGTGTCGAAAAACCTTATGCTGAGATGTTGCATATGGGCGAACATATCATCCCTGATGGTTCTCAAGGCCCCCTGTGCGATGGTGATCATCAGACGGTTGTACAGGAATGTTGCGATGACTCCCACCAGATAGATACCTCCCATCATGGTCAAAGCCTTGAGCAGGGGGATGAAGGAAGGGTTGGCTTCTTTGGAGAGTGGAACTATGAAGTCGTCGATCAGGATACGTAGGAACAGCGACCCCCCGACTCCTGCCAATGCACTTACCACAATGCAGAGCAGCACGAGGATGAAGCGCTTCTTATACGGGACAAAGATGTATTGCAGGAGACGGGTCATCACATGCTTGTCAATTGTACGTTTTCGTGTCTCTTTCCTGGTAGCCATCATTATGCCTCCTCCCTGCTCTGGGAGTCGTAAATTTCGCGATACATCTCACTGTGGGTAAGCAGTTGGTCGTGTGTGCCTACGGCCTGGATCCTGCCTTCGTCGAGGACCACGATCATATCAGAATCCTTTACGGAGTTGATCCTCTGGGAGATGATGATCTTGGTGGTACCCTTGAGCTCGTTTCTGAATGCGTCTCTGATGTGGGTATCGGTCTTGGTGTCGACCGCGCTGGTCGAGTCATCCAAAATGAGGACCTTCGGTTGTTTCAAGATGGATCGGGCTATGCTGAGCCTCTGCTTCTGACCGCCTGAGAGGTTGGATCCGTCCTGTTCTATATGGGTGTCATAGCCGTCTGGGAAGCTTCGTATGAAGGCGTCTGCCTGTGCGATCTTACATGCTGCTACGATCTGTTCGTCAGTTGCATCAAGGTTTCCCCATCTGAGGTTATCCTTGATAGACCCAGAGAAGAGCACGCTTTTCTGTAAGACAATGCTTACTGCGTTTCTGAGTGCATCCAGCTGGTAGTCCCTGACATCTAGGCCACCGACCTTCACCGAACCTGAGAATACATCGTACAGGCGTGGTATCAGCTGGATCAGGCTGGTCTTGCCGCTACCTGTGGAGCCGATGATGCCTACGACATCCCCGCTTTGTATGTGCAGTTCGATATCCCTGAGGCAGAGCTTGTCCTCCCGTTTGGTGTAGCTGAAGTTCACCTGGTCAAAATCAATGCTCCCATCTGCGACGGATGTGATGGCGCCTTCCTTGTCAAGCAGGTCGCTGGTTTCAGCGAGCACCTCTTCAATGCGGAAAGCCGAAGCCCTGCTGATGGTGATCATGACAAAGACCATGGAGAGCATCATCAGGCTCATGAGTATCTGGGATGTATAGGTGATGAAGCTCATCAGCTGTCCTGTGGTCATGCTGTCACTGACGATGAGGCGCGCTCCCAAGTAGGAGATGGTGAGCAGGCTGATGTACATAAGACCCTGCATCAGGGGACTATTGAAGGCTACGATCTTCTCAGCCTTGCTGGTGTCCTCATAGATGGAGGTCGATACTTTCTTGAACTTATTTGTCTCATGCTCCTCGCGTACAAAGGATTTTACCACCCGCACGCCCCTGACATTCTCCTGTACAACTGAGTTGAGCTTGTCATAGGTCTTGAATACCCTGACAAAGAGGGGATAGGCATTTCTTATGATGATGAACATCCCTAGGCCCAGGAGGGGAATTGCCCCGAGATAGACCAGCGATAACCTTGCATTGAGCCTGCTTGCCATGAAAAAGCTGAAGGCAAGCATGAAAGGACTGCGCACCGCTACCCGTATCAACATCTGGTAGGCTCTCTGCACATTGGTCACGTCAGTGGTCAGGCGGGTGATCAGGCTCGATGAGGTGAACTTGTCGATATTGGAGAAGGAGAAGTCCTGTATGGAGTAGTACATCTTCTGGCGGAGGTTCCTGGCAAAACCTGTTGACGCTATGGCTGCAAAATACCCGGACAGCACGCCAAATACGAGCGCGACAAGGGCACATCCGAGAAGTACCATTCCCCAATACCAGATACGGTCCATATTGTTCGCATCAATTCCCTGGTCAATGAGGCTTGCCATCAGGTAGGGAATGAACACATCCATGACCACTTCCAGTACTACAAAGAGTGAGGTAAGAAAGCCGGGGATCCTATAGCCTTTCGTCTGTTTCCTTAGATTCTGTAACATAATGGGTTCACTTACTCCATATTCTTCTTGAGCTTTTCGGTTATGATGAAGAACTGTGCAAGCTCTTCTTCTGTCAAGCCGCTTTGCAGGGTCTGTTCGAACTCCTGGAAAAATGCCAGGTGTTGCTTGCATAGGTCTTGCGATGTTTCAGTCAGGGTCACCATATTCTGTCGTGCATCAGTTGCTCGGGGTGAGCGGGATATGAGATTGTTGTTCTCCATCAGGCGAAGGATGTTGGCAGCGGTGGAACCGCGTATGCCAAATTCCTTTTGGATCTCCCTCTGGGGTATGGTCTTTCTCTGTGTCCTTCCGAAGAAGCTGAGAATCTGGGCCTGTACCGGGGTGATGGGATTCTGTACCTCACTGCGTATTCCCTCTTCGAACTTGCGTGTAAAGAGGTTGGTGAGGATTTTTAAGGTCAGTACAATATGCTGGTTGTGATGAGGCACAGGTTCTCCTTCAGAATAATTGTTAGCTTGCTAACGATATTAGTGAAGAATCCCTGTTTAGCCTAGGGTTAAAGGGTGAAATATGGGAGAAATGTACAACACCCTCGGATCAGCAACCCTCTTTTCCCGTATTTCTTCATACTTGTGACCAGGCGAGAACAATCAGGGCCCCCTGTGTAAGGGAGCCCTGATTGGGAGTGTACGCATTTCAGTATCTCTGTATTTCCTTGGAAGCATAGGGATCAGCGCTCGTATTCTTCTCTCTGTTTTTAGAACAGATCTGCATACGCCTTGAGCACTTCGTCCCCTTCACAACCATTGAGCACCTTGGTCGCAAGTACCTTGCCAAGCTGCACCCCCTCCTGGTCGAAGCTGTTGAGGTTCCAGGCAAAGCCTTGGAACATCACCTTGTTCTCAAAGTGGGCAAGCAAGGCACCAAGAGTCCTAGGATCCAGCTTTTCAGCAAATAATAAGGAGGAGTAGCGGTTGCCCTCAAACTGCTTGTTGGGGTTCGCATCCTCCTTCCCCTTGGCAAATGCCACTATTTGGGCAACAAGGTTTGCATTGAGCTTTGTCTGGCTTGTAGAGCCTTCTACGACGATGTCATTGTCATACTGGGAGGATGAAAATCCGATGAACTGCAAAGGAATGGTATCGGTTCCCTGGTGCAGCAGCTGGTAGAAGGAGTGCTGTCCGTTGGTTCCCGGTTCTCCGAAAATGATGGGGCCCGTGCTGTAGGAGAGAGGCTCTCCCTTCCTATTCACATGTTTGCCGTTGCTCTCCATGTCAAGCTGTTGCAGATGAGCAGGAAAGCGTGTCAGGGCCTGGGAATAGGGAAGAATCGCAGTGGTGGGCAGATCCAAGGCGTTTCTCAGGTAAAGCCCGATTAGGGCATCAGCCAGGGCAGCATTTTTGGTAATATCGGTTTCCAAGGCAAGGATATCCGCCTCATGGGCTCCGTCGAGGAGCTGGGCAAAGACGGAATAGCCAAATGCCAGGGATAGGATCACTCCCCCCACTGCGCTGGTGGAGCTGTACCTTCCCCCTATGAAGTCATCGATGTAGAAGGCATCAAGCAACGAGGATGAGGCTGCCAAGGGACTGGTCTTGCTGGTGACTGCAACCATATGCTTTTCAGCATCGATGCCCTGTATGCCACTTTCCGTTATTGCCTTGAGCACCAGATCCCTATTTGTAAGGGTCTCCAAGGTGGTTCCGCTTTTTGAGACCAGGATAAATAGGGTGGTCTCAAAGTCCACGCCCTTGAGGACTTCTGCGGCATCGTCGGGGTCCACATTGCTGATGAAACGGGCCTCAAGCTGAGGGATGTCCTCTGCTGTACACCAACCCTTGAGGGCGAGGTAGAGGGCGCGCGGACCCAGGTCGCTTCCGCCGATGCCGATCTGCACAACGGTCTTGAAGCTCTTGCCGGTCGAACCGACTATCTTCCCTTCACGAACCTTGTGGGAGAAAGTTTCGATTCTCTTCAGTACGGCAGCGTAGAAATCACCTGTATTCTCCCCGTTGGCCTGGATAGGGTCGAGCACCTGTCCGCGGGTAAGATGGTGCAGTACCAGCCTTTCTTCGCCGGGGTTCATGATCTCCCCATTGAGGACGGCCCGATACTTTTCGATGAGCTGCTGCTCGTCGGCGAGTTCCTGCAGAACAGCAAGGCTCTGCTTGTCGACAGGCATTGCGGCATAGTTGTAGGTCAGACCTCCTGCGGCGGCGATCTGGTAGGTATTGATGCGCTTTGCATCCAGCACCGTTGCAAGGTCTTTAGGCTGGATGGTCAATAGGCGTTCATATGCATCTGTCTTATCAAGATTCTTGAATTCCATAGGTTGGCTCCTTATACAAAAAAACACCCCTCCATTGTACTGGGAGGGGCTTGGTAGCGCAAGGCTGTACTACTCTTCGATTTCTGGGATGCGGGTCTTGAAACTGTCCTGAAGATCTTCCTTGTTCATCCCTTCACGGAGGATCACAAAGATGGTGTCATCCCCTGCGAGGGTTCCCAATATCTCAGGGAGGGCAAGGACATCGAGGGCGATTCCCACACTGTTGGCATGCCCCGGGCGGGTTTTGATTACACCGAAGTTCCCGGAGAACTCTATGGAGAGTATCCCCCTTCTCACATCCTGGATGTAGCTCTTCTCAGATTCGCTGATCAGGTCGTTATCGGGAAGTGCATAGTAGTAGCCTGACCATCCATCGGAAATCTTGCCGACCTTCAGCATCTTAAGGTCTCTGGAAAGGGTAGCCTGTGTCACTGTGTACCCTTCGGTCTTCAGCATCTCAAGCAGGGTATCCTGATTGTCTATCCTGTTACTTTTTATCAGTTCCTTGACAACAGTAAGACGGTTATGTCGTTGCCTCATTCTTTGGCTTCTCCTGTCTATCGCATCGAATTGGATATTTATGCGTTATATACGAATAAAGATACAGTACTATCGCAAGCAATGCAAGATTGAACGCTTCTCTTTTTTTGGATGCAACGCTTGACCGGGGTCAAAGAGTGTAGCATGCTATCTTCACTGAAAAGGAGTGAAGTATGGTAATCTTTCTCATTATTCTTGGTATCGTAGTGGTGTTGGCTCTCTATTTTGTGAGTGTTTACAACCGTTTGGTCAGGTTGAGAAACCAAGGAGAGGAGGCCGAGTCGGCCATTGATGCCCATCTGAAGCAACGCTATGACCTTGTCCCCAACCTTGTTGAGACTGTCAAAGGATATGCAAAGCATGAGAGCGAGACTCTCACCGCTGTAATAGAGGCAAGGAATAAGGCAATGAGCGCCACAGGTACTGTAGAGAAGGATGAGGCCAACAAGGGCTTCACCTCTACGCTGAAATCCCTGTTCGCCCTGAGCGAGGCCTATCCCGACCTGAAGGCAAACCAAGGGTTCCTTGACCTGCAGAAACAGCTGCAGAAAATTGAAGAGCAGCTGCTTTCGGCACGCAAGTACTATAATGCCATCATCAAGCAGTTCAATACGACATGTGAGGTATTTCCCTCCTCCTTGGTCGCTTCGATGGCTCATTTTACCAAGAAGCCGTATCTGACAATTGAAGATGAGGCGCGATCCAATGTAAAGGTGAAGTTTTGATGAAGAGTAAAAGAGTTCTGATCCTCGTCCTGGTATGGGTAACCGTCCTCTCCCTGTTTGCTGCAGATTATGTCTTTGAGTCCTATCATCTGGACCTTGATGTCTCTGTGAGCAACGTCTACTCCATACAAGAGGACATTGTCGTCAATTTTTCTGTTCCCCGGCATGGTATCTACCGTGAGATACCTGTGCGTTTCGGCAAGACGCGCATCAAACTGGAGAACCTGGCGAGCAGTGAACCCATCATTGAGGATTCAGTCTCCAAGGACTACATCACCTTCCGTCTCGGATCTGCTGACAGTACTGTGATAGGCAGGAAGCCGTATACCATCTCCTATACCTACGATATAGGGGAGGATGGTTATGACGACTATGATGAGCTGTACTTCAACCTGGTAGGGCCGGGTTGGCAGAGCACCATAGAAGAGTTCACCTTTACCATTACCTTTCCCAAGCCGATCGACCCGACAATGATCTGGCTTACCGGTGGCACATACGGTTCCACTGACCAGAGAGGGACCTATACTCTTTCTGCAGACAGGAAAACCCTTACCGGTAAGGCTAAGAGCCTCGCCCCTGGCGAAGCCCTTACCTTGCGGGTTCAGATGGAGCAGGGCTACTTTACCGGGATGACCGTCCATAGGGACTATACGGTTGTTGCCTCCATCCTTGCGGTGTTGCTTGGCATAGCAGCATGCATCTTTGCTACCATGCTCTTCAGACGGTATGGGCGTGAGGATCTGTTCGTTCCTGTCGTTCGTTTTGATCCCCCTGAAGAGTTTTCCCCCTTGGAAGTCGGCTTTATTGCAGACGGAAGGGTGGACAACAAGGATTTGACCTCCCTGCTCTTCTATTGGGCGGACCAGGGCTGTCTTACCATTGAAGAGGAAAGCAAGAAAAAAATTACCTTTACTCGGATCAAAGATCCCCAGACAAGTAAGGCTCACGAGAGAAATCTCTTCAATTCCTTCTTTGCTGCGGGTGATGGGACAACGGTCACCCTCAAGGATTTGGAGAAGCAGAAGTTTGGCCAGGCTATGGATAAGGCCAAGATGCAGACCCGGAGTTATTTCAAGGGTGAGCGTCGGCTCAACGATCCTGCTGCCGAAAAGAAACGGGTCGTCATTTTCCTCATGGCCGCCCTCGTTGTGGTGACCAACGCACTGGCAGCAAGTATCAGCTACCTTGCAGAAGGCACCGTTGCCTTGCTGGTAGTCGGCTTTTTCTGCATGGTGATCAGTGCCCTCGGGGCATACCGGCTGACTTCCAACTGGGAGATGCGCGGGAAGTTTACGAAGTTCATCAAGATGGTGGCCTTGGTGCTTGCCTCCCTCCTTGCCTATGTCTCCTCACTGATCATCCTGTACGGGATAGTGGATACCAGCGCAACCTTTGCAATGCTGATGGCCATTGCTGTCGTCGTCTTTCCCGCATACCTTGCCTTCTTGGGCGTGGTTACAGCCAAGCGAAGCTCCTATGCGCACAAGATGCTGGAACAGACCATCGGCTATCGTGACTTCATCAGCAAGGTGGAGGTGGATAAGCTCAAGATGATGATCGATGACGATCCCGCGCTCTTCTACCATGTGCTTGGCTATGCCATCGTATTGGGTCTCGAGGACAAGTGGGCTAAGAAGTTCGCTACCATCGCCCTTGATCCTCCAACCTGGTATTTTGGGCAGAACCTTGCTTTCAATGCCTTGTTCTACAGTTCTCTGTCCCATAGGATCCATTCCAATGTCATGGAGCACGCCATCTACTCACAGGCCAAGAGCGGATCATCGGGTGGGGTTCGCTCTTCATTCGGTGGCAGCGGCTTCAGTGGTGGTGGTTTCGGAGGCGGAGGCGGTGGTGCATGGTAAGGCAGAAGGTCGAGAAAAAGGAGCTTGGAAAGGGGTGGTACAGACATTTCAAGGGAGGGCTGTATGAGGTGCTCGATACGGTCATCAACAGCGAAACCCTCCAGACCATGGTGCTCTACCGCCCCAAGGACTCTTCCGACCTCTGGGTACGCCCCTATGAGATGTTCGTTGCCACTGTTGTAAAGGATGGCTTGCCTGTCAGCCGATTCTCTCTCTTGGAGAATGAGAAAGGGTAGGGAGAGAACGACAGCTCCTGCAGTTTTGCAGAAATCCCTTCGCGTGGGTTTTGAGGTACGACCAGGGGCATGTGCATGGCCAGACTCCTACAACGGATAGACGAGCATAGTGAGAAGGGAAGAAAAAACGGAGCCACTCGGCTCCGTCCCCATTACTGAATCATTTTGGCGAAACTGCCCTAACCTAGTTACGGTAGTTATTACGTTCCGGGCGAGGTTTTGCAATAGCCTCGTTCACACGAAGATTACGGCCACCGAAGTCAGTCCCATCGAGCTGGGAGATAGCTGCCTCTGCTGCTGAATCCTCTTCCATCTCTACGAAAGCAAAACCCTTTGGGCGACGAGTCTCGCGGTCAATGATGATATTAGCACTAAGTACTGTCCCGTACTGTGCAAACAGGTCCCGAAGCTCTTCTTCGGAGGTGTTGTAACTCATGTTACCAACATAGATTTTCTTTGCCATTAAAGCGTCCTTCACAGGCTTTGCCTGTCTACTACAATAATTGCTCTATTTGGCGCAGGCTTGTACTTTTACCTGTCTGTAGGGAGCGATTCAGTAACGCACACGTACGGGTATAGATAACGGACCAGCTGCAACACAATAACTAAAGCAAATTAACGGTATCATGAGCCTGTAGCCCTGTCAATTCTCGATTACTACATTTTTATGATATTCACAACGCATTCGCCCCTTGCATTTCTTTGGCCATATCATCATTATACTTGACATGAATACAAATATTGTCGGATTAATAGCTTCTTTCACTTTCCTGGGATTCGTTATTGCTTTTGCCTTTGTTTTGGGAAAAAAGACAGCTATCAGCAGTGAAACCATGCGTAAGATTATTCATATTGGCGTCTCTAACTGGTGGTTTTTGGAGATCACGTTGTTTACCACCCTCTCATATGCCATTGTCGGCCCTATCTTCTTCATTATATCCAACAGCCTTTTTACATTCCTTGATTGGGGCCGGTTTGTTGGAATGAACGACAAAAAACGGAACTATGGACTCATCTATTTTCCGGTGACTCTCTTGTTGATGGTCATCTTCCAGTATCAGGGAGTACTGCCTACCATTGCCTGTACCATCGGAGTGTTGGTCATGGGCTATGGCGATGGCCTTGCCGCCCTGATAGGGCGTAAATGGGGCAAGCATAAGATGAACATCCCCAGTGGAGGGAAGACCTGGCTCGGTACCTTGGTCATGTTCCTTGTGAGTTTTCTTGTCACCTTCATTGGTCTTATGCTAGTTTCCCTTTCCTTGGGTAGTGCATTGGCAATTGCACTGCTTGTAGGAGTGGTATCAGCCTTTGTAGAGGCGATAACTCCGCTGGGATTGGACAATCTCACAGTGCCCTTGCTTGCAGCTTTCATAGTAGGAGTTTTCGTATGAATCTCGTCCCTGCTTCCGGATCCTTCACGAACATGTTTGACCTCTGGTTCTTTTCCCTGCCGTACTCCTTCTTGTATCTGGCCCTGATCATGCTCGGGTTCTCATTGGCTGCCTTCAAGACAAGGCAACTTACCCTCAGTGGTTCTGTAGTAGCTTTTCTTGTTGGCTTTGGCATCACCTATTTTCTAGGATTTGGGGCCTTGACCACCATGTTGCTCTTTTTCCTTTCTGCAGGTGTTCTGAGCAAGTTTGCAAAGGTGCGTTCCAAGTTTGATGCACAGGGGATTCAGAAGAAGGGAAGCAGACGCGATGGGATGCAAGTGTTCGCAAACGGCGGCATGGCCCTTGTTGCCGCAGTCCTATATTATTTTTCCCCCTCAACAGTCGTCTTGGTGATGTTCGGTTCCAGTGTTGCTGAGGCAGCAAGCGATACCTTTGCTGGTGAGATAGGAATCCTTTCCAAGGGACAACCCATCTCCATCATTACTGGGCGGAAGATGAGAAAAGGCCTCTCAGGTGCTGTCAGTGCACTTGGCAGTATTGCAGGGCTGTTGGGATCCCTGCTTCTCGCCCTCTATTGGATGAGCAATTTTTTCCCTATTGAAGCAAAAAGTTTTGCCTACGCCTCGATAGTCGCGGTCAGTGGGTTTTTTGGCTGTCTTATGGATAGTGTGCTTGGAGCCACCGTCCAAGCGCACTATTATGACCAGGAACGGGACTGTCTGACCGAACACTCCACCTCCAAAGGGAAGCAACTGCCTCTGGAACGTGGGTTCAGGTGGGTAGACAACGACCTGGTAAACCTGATGAGCAATGTGATCGCAACCTTGCTCGGAGCATCGCTTGTCCTGGTTATAGGATAAAATGTTCCTTTCCACTTGCTTCTCTCCATTTTTATTTGTATGTTATTTCACGGTGGGATTGAATATGGCCCTCCTAGTATATTTTAGACCACATATTCTTAAGAGAGGATATACAGTATGGCAAAACAATTGCAGTTCAACGAAGAGGCACGCAAATCTTTAGTCGCAGGTGTCGAGAAGATTTCCCGTGCAGTCATGGCAACCCTTGGCCCGAAAGGCCGCTTGGTTGTGATCGACAAGAAGTTTGGTGCACCTACCGTCACCAAGGATGGGGTTTCGGTTGCCCGTGAAGTCGAGCTTGAGGACCCGTTTGAAAACATGGGGGCTCAGCTTCTCAAGGAAGTGGCAACCAAAACCAACGATGTTGCTGGTGATGGAACCACCACCGCAACTGTTCTCGCTTGGTCCATTACCAAGGAAGGCATGAAGAGTGTCGCAGCCGGAGTGAATCCTATGGGGATTCGTCGCGGTATCGACAAGGCCGTAACTGATGCTGTCAACGAGATCAAGAAACAGGCGAAGATGATCAAGGACAAGGAAGAGATCGCACAGGTCGCCTCCATCAGCGCCAACAATGACCGAACCATCGGCGACGAGATCGCCAATGCGATGGAGAAGGTCGGCCTTGACGGTGTCATCACCGTCGAAGAGTCCAAGACCATTGAGACAACCACTGACTTTGTGGAAGGTATGCAGTTTGACCGCGGATATCTCTCCGCCTACTTCTGCAACAACCGGGACACCATGACCACAGTCATGGATGATCCCTTCATCCTTATCTATGACAAGAAGATTTCCAACATGAAGGAACTGCTTCCTGTCCTGGAGAAGGTCGCACAGACCAACAAGCCCCTGCTTATCATTGCAGAGGATGTCGACGGTGAGGCTCTTGCCACCCTGGTCGTCAACAGTGTGCGTGGAATTCTCAATGTCGTTGCTGTCAAGGCTCCTGGATTCGGCGATCGCCGCAAGGCAATGCTCGAGGACATCGCAATTCTCACCGGAGGTGAGGTCATCAGCGAAGAGCTCGGCCTGAAGCTTGAGAATGCAGACCTTACCCAGCTCGGTAGGGCAAAGAGCATCAAGGTTGAGAAAGAGAACACCACCATCATCAACGGCAACGGCAAGGCATCCGACATCAAGGATCGCATTGCTCAGATCAAGGCTCAGATCGGCGACACCTCCAGCGACTACGACCGCGAGAAATTGCAGGAAAGACTTGCAAAGCTTGCTGGTGGCGTTGCTGTGCTGAATGTCGGCGCAGCCACTGAAGTCGAGCTCAAGGAGAAGAAGCACAGAGTTGAGGATGCCCTCAGCGCCACACGTGCTGCCATCGAAGAGGGAGTCATCCCAGGCGGTGGTGTCGCACTTGTCCAGGCTGCAAAAGCTCTTGGCGAGTATGACCTTGCAAAGCTTACCGATGAAGAGCAGGTCGGATACAGGATCGTACGCCGTGCCCTTGAGGAACCCATCCGCCAGATTGCAGAGAATGCAGGTCTTGACGGCTCGCTCATCGCTGACAAATGTAAGCATGAGAGTGTCGGAATGGGATTCGATGCTGAACGCCTCAAATGGGTAAACATGTTTGAGAGCGGCATCATTGACCCGGTGAAGGTCACCCGCAGTGCGTTGCAGAATGCTGCATCCATCGCTGCTCTGATCCTCACCACCGAATGTGCCATCACCGATATTCCTGCTCCTGCACCTGCAATGCCCGCAGGTGGAGACGGCATGGGCGGTATGATGTAAGGTTGCTTAGTGAGGAAGGCCGCAAGGAAGTGATTCTTTGCGGCCTTCTTCGTATCAGTCGCATGCATTTTTTGCATTTTTTGCTTGTATGGTAAAACTTGACTACCATAGCTTGAACATGCTACTTTAACCGGTACTTGGAAATTTTGCTGTAAAATACAATTTGCATCTGTTTCCTGCATCCGTGTTCTATCAAAGTGAGGATATATCCATGTTGTCATTACTTAGCGCTATGGCCGCCCCCGAGGGTGCCGCAGCAAGTTCATCTGGTTCCATGATGACCACGTTCGTTACATTCGGACTCATCATCGTCATCTTCTATTTCCTGATCATTCGTCCGCAGAAGAAGCGGGACAAGGAAACCAAGGAGATGCTCGCATCGATCAAGAAAGGTGACAAGGTCGTTTCCATCGGAGGAATCCATGGTACCGTTGTTGTTGTCAAAGAGACTTCCGTAGTGGTCAAGGTTGATGACAATACTCGCCTTGAGTTCTCCAGAAGTGCGATCAGCAGCATTGTGAACCGCAAGGCTGAAACTGCTTCTTCCAAGAAGAAAGCCCAGGTAGAAAAAGTTGCCGCCCCTGAACAGGATGCAGCTGAGGAGACCGTTGTCTCCGAACCTAAGGCTCCAAAGGCCCCACCTGCCACCAAGAAGAGTAAGGCAAAGGCAAAGAAAGAAGCTACTGATGCGACCGTTGTAGAGACGGCCCCCGAAAACGACACTAAAAAATAAACTATAGAGACAATCTGGAGAGTATCATGAAAAAACGGAGTCGTCTGGTGATTGTTCTGCTGGTGATCCTGATGTGTGGGTTCTTTTTGTATCCTACTATCATGTGGTACGGCGGGGTACCTCAGAGCACCAAAGAATTGGCAACAGGCTCGAACGTGCAAATCAAGGAATATTCACGCGGACAAGCTTCGCGGGACCTTCGTGCATTAAAGGAATTGGTGGCGAAGGATCCCCTTGCCACTCTTCCTAGCGAGTATGGATATCTGAAGGCAGAGGCAAAGGCTAACTATAAGGCCATGAAAAAACCTGTGCCCAAGACATGGACAATGGAAGCCCTGTTTGGTGGGTTCTACAATGAGCAGGATCTTTTTGATACCTGTGAAGAGTATTACCGTACTGAGCTTCTCGGTCTCAAGACATTGAGCGGCAAGGCTTTGCAGCTTGGATTGGACCTTAGGGGAGGCATGAGTATCCTGTTGGAAGCTGATGTCCAGTCCTTTGAGGCCAAGAGAGGCGCATCTGCCACTGCAGCCCAAATCAGCGAAGCTGTCAAACAGGATATCGAGATCCTTGAGAAGCGCATTGACCAGTTTGGTGTCAGTGAGCCTGTCATCAGGCTGCAGGGAACAGACCAGATCCTCATTGAGGTTCCCGGTGCCGCTGACCCTGAGAGGGTGAACTCCTTCCTCAGAGGCAAAGGCTCCTTGGAGTTCAAGATTGTTGACACTGCCCTCACCGATGAGCTTGCGGCTTTCTATAAGGCCAATCCCTCTGAAGTGTACACCGATACCGGTGCCCTGAAGCAACCTGAGTTCCTCCCTGCAGGTAAGATTGCAGCAGGATACTATGTGAGCGACAGCTATGGCATCGATGAGTTGGAACGCTATGTAGTCATTGAAGAGGAGGTAGGACTCGACGGCAGTCACCTGGAGAGTGCAACCACCAGCACCGATGGAATCACCGGTCGTCCTGTGGTCAACTTCCAGCTTGATAGCGTCGGTGGGGATATCTTCTACAAGCTGACCTCCACCCATGTCAACGATACCCTTGCAGTGGTAATGGACGGCAAGGTGAAGGCGATGGCAACCATAACCCAGGGAATTCGTAGTTCCGTACAGATTTCCGGGTTCAATGCTGCAGAAGCCAATGACCTCGCTATTGTCCTGCGTACGGCGGCCCTTCCTATCGAGTTGACTGTTTCCAGTCAGCAGGCTGTTGGTGCAACCCTTGGTGAGGATGCGGTAAGTGCAGGACTGAAGGCTATCGCCCTCGGTCTTGTCCTGGTTGTCATCTTCATGTTTGCCTACTACAGCCTCAGTGGCCTGATCGCAAACCTTGCACTGCTGTTCAACGTGCTTATCATGATCTCTGTGCTTTCCGCCTTTAACTTTACCTTGACACTGACCAGTGTGGCAGGTCTTATCCTGACCCTCGGTATGGCTGTTGATACCAACGTAATCATCTTTGAGCGTATCAAGGAAGAGATGGGGATGGGCAAAAGCGATATCGCGTCCATCAAGGCAGGTTTTGGCAAGGCTTTCTGGACAGTCATGGATGCGAACATCACGACCATCATAGCGGCCCTGGTTCTCTCTCAGCTTGGTACCAGTTCTGTTAAGGGCTTTGCCAACACCTTGGCAATTGGTATTGTCAGCTCAGTCTTTACCGCCCTGTTTGTGTCTCACTTGATTTTTGATGCGACTGTCGCCGACCGTGAAGGCAAGAAGTTGCACATCAGCTGGAGGAAAAACTAAATGCCTAAGAAAGATATTCCTGTCATCAGATACCGTTGGTTTGCTTGGGTCCTGGCAATAGTCCTCCTGCTTGTCGGAGGTGGTGCTTTTATCGTCAACGGTGGGTTTAACCTTGGTGTTGACTTTGAGAGCGGTCTTAGCCAGCGAGTTCAGGTGGCACCTGCCGGCCTGACTGTCAGCTATTCCGGTAGTGAGGATGCAGTCCTTTCCATCTCCGGTTCCGCCCTCTCCCTTGAGGTGCGTGGTGCCGAGGGTGTTTCGGTCAAGGTGTTCAAGTCAGAATCCTATCCGACTGCCGCCGATCTCGCTGCAGCTCTGAATGCCGTCGATAAAATTGATGCAGTCACCCTCGATGGGGCTTTGGAAACTGCAGACCTGCTCTCAGGCTATGGATTTCCCGCGACCCTCGGCTCTGATCCTACCAAACTGAACTTCAAGGCTTCAGGAGATGTCTCCATTGAGGACATTCGTATGGCTCTTGAGAATCTCGGTAATGTGAAGGTACAGACAATGGGTGCTTCTGATAGTCAGATGTTCCAGATTCGTCTGGGCATCAAGGATGATGACACCCAAGCTTCCATGGAAGAGAACGTCAGGCTTGCACTCGATGCACACTTTGGTGAAGGTAGCGTTGTTGTCCTTGCCAGTGATTATATCGGGGCAAAGTTCAGCAAGACCCTCGTATCCAGTTCTATCCTAGCCATCATCGTGGCCATGGCTCTGATCCTGGTCTATATCTGGTTCCGTTTTAGGATTGCGTATGCAGTATCCTCTCTCATTGCCTTGGTGCATGACGTGCTCATGTTGCTTGGAGTTATCGCACTGTTCCAGTTCGAGTTCTCCAGCACTACAGTCGCAGCGCTGTTGACAATCATTGGATATTCCCTGAACAACACCATTGTAATTTTTGACCGTATCCGTGAAAATGTCAGCCTGCATCAGGAAGTCAGTCTTGCTGTTCAGATCGACAAGAGCGTCACCCAATCGTTGTCCCGTACCATCATGAGTGCGCTGACAACGTTGGCGGCAATATTGCCTTTGGCGATATTCGCCACCGGTGACATCAGAATGTTTGCGGTGAACATGGGCTTTGGCATCCTGATCGGTACCTTCTCCTCCAACCTGCTTGCACCTGCGATGCTCTATTGGATCAGCAAGGCACAGAAAAAGGGTAATGTAGTTGAAAAGGTAGAAACGGCTAAGTAATTGGCATCTTGTATGCAAATACGCCGCCGTGAGTTCTTCTTGCGGTGGCGTTTTCCGTTTAGGGGGTCAGTATGGAACTTATACTCTCCGATACAATGGGGTACTGTGGAGGTGTCTCCAGGGCTATCTCCATGGTTGAGGATGCCATTGAAGAGGCTAGAAAAAAGGGTGTGCCTGTCTATTCGCTTGGCAAGGTCATCCACAACCAACAAGTATGCGCCTCTTTTGCCGCCCAAGGGCTCCTGACCATAACCTCCCCATCCGGTCATCGGCCAGGACTTGTTGTCTTGCGTGCCCATGGCATCCCTGATGCACTCAGAGCTGATTTTATCGCAGCTGGCTTTACGGTAGTGGATGCTACCTGTCCTGTAGTCTCGCGTAATCTCAACCTCATAGCCCAAAACCAGAAAGAGGCTGAGATCATCATTGTCGGACACGAGAACCATCCTGAAACCCTTGCCATGCAGGGTGTCGAGAGAGGGGGAAAGAGCTATCCGTCACTATTCATAACCCGTCCAGCAGACCTCTCGCTTCTTAAGAGGGATACGGCATACGCCGTCTTTGTGCAGACGACCTTCGACCGTCTCCTCTGGAGGGAGATCCGTTCCGCTTTCCAGGAATTGAGAAATCAGGGCTATCGGATTGAGCTGCAAAACGAAGTCTGTCCCAGTTCTGTGAATCGTCGTGATGCTGCCTTGCGTCTCTGTTCGAAATGTGATGCGATACTTGTTGTCGGGGGAAAAGAGAGTGCCAATACCAAGGCCTTGTACACCCTGATAGTCGGTCAGGGGAAAAAATCCTGGCACATAGAAACTGAAGAGGAAATTACATCTGAGATGAAAGGGTATGCTATACTGGGAATAACGGCAGGGGCTTCGACGCCCTCCCATACCATAGATGCGGTTATAGCGAAACTTAAGGAGACATGAGCATGGATATACCCAACAGAGACATACCGATACCCACGATAAAACGACTTCCTTCCTATCTTCGCCTGTTGAAGCAATACTCTGAGGAAGGGCAGAAGATGGTCTCTGCTACGACGCTTGCCGAGGAGCTCGGTCTCAAGCCCATCCAGGTGCGCAAGGACATCTCCTGTACCGGTATCGAAGGCAGGCCCAAGGTGGGCTTTACCATTGCCCGCCTCATTGATGCCATCATCCATACCTTGGGATGGGACAATTCCACCGATGCCATACTGGTTGGGGCTGGGCATCTCGGTTCGGCCCTCGCCCGCTATGAGGGTTTCGATACCTACGGACTGAAGATCGTGGCAGCCTTTGATATTGATGAGGTCAAGTGGGGTGCCAAGCTTGGGGATGTCCCGGTCTACTCCATATCCGACATGAGGTCGTACCTCAAGTCAAACCATGTGAACATCGGAGTCCTTGCAGTGCCAGCCATGCATGCCCAGGAAGTGGCCGAACTATTGGTCAGCTGTGGGATCATGGCAATCTGGAATTTTGCCCCAAAAGATCTCAAGCTGCCGGAGAGGGTGGTCGTGCAACGTACCGACCTTGCCACAAGTTTTGCTGTGCTTTCTGCAAAAGTGAAGCGTAAGATTTCTGATGAGGACCTTGCAAGCGAAGTTGATGAGTGGTAGATATTGTTGTAAAAATATACCTATATCTTTGATAAACCCATGATAATATTCTTTAAAGAATATTATCATGGGTTTATTTTTGTTTTTGTCTAAAAAACAGGAATAAAAACTATATTTAAAATTCCTTTTTCTCTATTTTGTTGACTCTTGTAAGTCAAATGGATACCATACCGGTAGAGATGACCAAGAGGGATGTGAATATGGAAAGATTATCAGTTGAATTGTGTATGGGAAGCTCTTGTTTCGCCCGGGGAAATGCTCGGACGCTGACCATGCTTGAGGAGTATATCGCTGAGAATAATCTTGGCGACAGGGTGGAACTGGTCGGCCATCTCTGCCTTGGGGCCTGTTCTGCAGGTCCTAATGTCAAAATAGGGGAGGTTACCCATAGCGGAATCTCCTCGGAGTGTGTAATCGACCTGGTGCGTGAAGCTCTGGAAGACCAGGTGGGGGCAGTATAATGATATACCCCATCTACACAGAACTGACCGAGTGTAGGGATTGCTACAAGTGTGTCCGCTCCTGTCCCGTAAAGGCGATCCAGGTTCGGGACGGATCCGCTGTCGTGGTAAAGGACCGCTGTATCTACTGCGGCTCCTGTGTCGATACCTGTCCATCCCACGCCAAGAAGATTCGTAATGACCTGGGAAGGGTTAAGCAGTTCCTCAAGAGCGGGCGCAAGGTGTTCTGCTCCCTTGCCCCCTCTGCCTCCTCAGAATTTCCCAACAGTGTTGACGCTGTTGTTGTTGCGCTCAAGCGTCTGGGATTCTTCGCCACCAGCGAGACAGCCATCGGAGCTGCCTTGGTCAATGCAAGTATCGAGGCATACGCCTCTGAACATGATGGGAGGTGCGACTGGATATCGACAGCGTGTCCCACCGTTGTGCAGATAGTCAAGAAATATTACCCAAGCCTAGTCCCTTCTCTGAGCAAGGTGCCATCCCCCCTTCAGTGCCACAGTGCATATCTGCGCAAGCTCTATGGGCAGGATATCGGCATAGTCTTTATCGGGCCCTGCATTGCGAAGAAGATTGAGGCGGATGAGACTCCGGGCTACCCCGACTTTTCCCTGACCTTCGGGGAGTTTCGGACCTGGTTGGAGGAGGAAGGTATCGATCTTGACGCGATGACAAGGGATTTGGATGCAGGGGTGATGGATGTCCCGCCCTTCCTTCCCAGTGCAGCAGGAAAGTCGACCCTCTACCCGGTGGAAGGGGGCATGATAGCATCCCTGTCCTGGGGCAATGATCCGTTTCAGACCCATGCTGTTGCCATCAGCGGATCAGATCAGGTGGTAAGTACCTTGCAGGGGATGGTGGATGATAACCGCAACACGGATTTTCCTCGAACTGCTATTCTGTGAAGGAGGATTGCATCAACGGCCCGGGTAGTGCCACCGGTCGTTCCTCCGCATCCAAGAAGGGGCTCGCTTCACGCTATACCAGATCAAGGATCACCTCTGAGCAGCCTGTCTTTGCAGGTGACCCGAGCTTTGTATCCTCCCTGCTCAAAGCAGGATATTCGCTGGTGGAAAAGCCAGGTCCTGAAGGAGACCCCATCTCCTCTCCTCATCCTAACCCAACCTCATCCTACAGCTTTGGATCCCCGCATAGTGATGAGGAGATCGAGCAGGCTTTGCATCTTCTTGGCAAGGCTGACAAGCGTGAGGAGCTCAACTGCGGCGGCTGCGGCTACAATAGCTGCCGGGAGATGGCCATTGCCTATCTTGACGGTATGGCTGAACCTGAGATGTGCGTCACCAAGATGCGTAAGGAAGCCCAGAGCAAGATGGATGTGCTGCTTCGCACCATTCCCATAGGGGTGGTCATCGTCGATGACAAGCTGAAGATAGTGGATTGCAACAGCGGGTTCCTGCGTCTTTTCTCCGAGGTGGACTTTCCACTGGAGGATACAGCCCTCAACATGGTGGCAGGCCTGCCTCTGGAGAGGTTCGTCCCGTTTCACGAGAAGTTCAGCGAGCAGTTCACCTATGCCAAGGCAGAGCAGTACCGTCTGCACTATCAGGACAAGTTCTTGCGTGTCACCTTCTTCTCTGTGGAGAAGCAGAGGCTTGTAGGCGCCCTATTCGAAGATATCACCACTCCGACGGTTCGTAGGGAGACGGTCATCAAGAAAGCTGAGAGTGTCATCCAGAAGAGTCTGGAGACCGTCCAGCAGATAGCATCCCTGCTAGGGGAGAATGCCGCTGATACGGAGATCATGCTCAACAGCCTCATAGATGCCTTCAAGGTTCCGGGCAATGGGGAGGTCGAGGGCTTTACCAAAGATGATCGGCAGGATCTTTCATGAACGACCTCTTCATTGATGTTGACTACGCCCAGATCTACAAGAGCGGGCAGAAGATAGGCGGAGATGTTTTCTTGCTGTCCCGCAACCCTGATAGGGACCAGATCGTCTGCACCCTCAGTGACGGCTTGGGAAGTGGGGTAAAGGCAAATGTGCTTGCCAGTCTGACCGCCCATATGGCGCACAAGCTGAGTTTCAGTGAGATGGACCTGACCCACTCTGCAAAGATCATCATGAATACCCTGCCTGTGTGCAAGGATCGCAAGATCAGCTATGCGACCTTCAGCATCGTAGATATCCGCCATCCTTCGGCCGATGATATTCAGGTAAACCTGGTCGAGTATGACAATCCCTTGGCCCTGCTGTTTAGGGATAGCAAGTGTGTTGTGTGGGATCGGGAGAAGATAGAGCTCCATCGCGAAGGGGCATTCAAGAAGGAGGAGCTCTCACGCTCCTCCCTGCAGATGGCTGTGGGTGATCGTCTGATAGTCTTCAGTGACGGGGTCACCCAGGCGGGGATGGGCAAGGGCCTTCCCCTTGGATGGCGTCTTGGTGGGGTACGAGAGTATGCACAGCAGCAGATAGAGAAGAATCCGAGCATATCCAGTCACGAACTGAGCCGGGCCATTGCACGCAAGGCAAACGGACTGGACAGGCTGGCCTCCAAGGATGACATCACCGTCATGGTGGTCTATGTGCGCCGCCCAAGGCGTACTCTTGTGGTTACAGGCCCTCCCTTTACCCAGGAGAAGGACATGATTCTCGCTGACAAGATTCGTGCCTTTGAAGGACGGAAGATACTCAGCGGAGGAACCACCGCCCTCATCGTCTCCCGCCTGTTCAACAAGAAGCTGAAGGTCGACCTCTCCTGCTGGTCTCCTGAGGTTCCCCCTGTCTCGATCATGGAGGGCATAGACCTGGTGACCGAGGGGATGCTTACCCTCAGCAAGGTGGCAACGGCCCTTGAGCAGAAAAAACCTGTACGCACCCTTCCCAACGATGCGGTACGTAGGTTTGTGGAGGTCATGCAGGACAGTGACCAGGTTCACTTCATAGTTGGGACGAAGATCAACGAAGCACACCAGGATCCCAGCATCCCCGTGGAGATAGGGATCAGGCGCACGATAGTCGGCAGACTGAGAAAGGCACTTGAGGACAATTATTTGAAAGAGACCTCACAAGAGTACTTGTAGGGAGAGGAGCATATCATGGCTAAGAGAGAGAAAGTGAGTGTAAGGATCTGTGTGGGGACCGCCTGTTTTGTACAAGGGGGAGCTGATCTGTTGCTGTATGATGAGTTTCTGGATCCCATTGTCCTTGCAAACTGTGAAATTGAAGGGGTTTCCTGCCTCGGCAAATGCAAGGATGCCGACTCGAAGGAGGGCCCTCCTTATGTCCAGATAGACTCCACAATTCATGGTGACATGACAGAAGAGAAGTTCAGCCGTCTTGTTTCGGAGGCTGTCAATGCTTGAGATGAACAACCAGTACAACCAGATTCGGGCTAAGGTGCATACTGAGGTTATCAAGCAGTTCTTCGATGGAACCTTGGTTCAGAATGCCGATAAGATTCCCTTTTCCATCATCCCCAAGAGCCGCGTCCCCAACAGATGCTGCATCTACAAGGAACGGGCCATGGTCCGCTACAGGATCATGGCATTCCTCGGCATCAATATTGAGGAGGACGATGATGAGTTGAAGAGTCTTGGCGAGTTTGTGAAGGAGGTCCTGGATAAGGATACCCCACCTGTTCCCATCCTGACCACCATCTCTACAGCCTGTTCGGCCTGCCCACCAGACCGCTATCTCATTAGTGAGGCATGCAGGGGGTGTTTTGCCCGTCCTTGCCTTGCCAACTGTCCCAAGGATTGCATATCCTTCATCAACGGGAAGGCTCATATTGACGAGAGCCGGTGCATCCGCTGTGGCAAGTGCGAAGGGGTCTGTCCCTTCCATGCGGTTGTCCATATTCCCGTCCCTTGCGAACAGGCATGCCCGGTCGATGCGGTGAGGAAGAATGAGGATGGATATGTGGAGATCGACTACAAGAAGTGCATAAGCTGTGGCCGTTGTGCCGCGAGCTGTCCTTTTGGCGCGATCGTAGAACGGTCGGGTCTTGTCCCTGTGATAAAGATGCTCAAGGCCAAGGCCCATGTGACGGCAATGATAGCTCCAGCTATTGAGGGCCAGTTTCCAGGCACTCTTGCTCAGATAAAGAGTGCTTTGCTCGCCTCTGGATTCTCTTCCGTAGTGGAGGTATCCCAAGGGGCCGAGACCACCAGCTTGCATGAGGCACAGGAGCTGATACAACGAAAGGGGGACAAGCTGGGCTATATGACCACCAGCTGCTGCCCTGCCTACATGGAGATGGTGGACAAGCATGTTCCCTTCCTCGCTGGAAAGCGCTCCTCCGCACTCTCTCCCATGGCTTATACCGCCTTGTGGTGCAAGGAGCAGAATAGTGAGACAAAGACCGTTTTCATCGGTCCCTGTCTTGCCAAGAAGGTTGAAGCGGCTAGAATAAAGAATATTGATGGGGTCATGACCTTCAGTGAACTTGCCTCCTTGTTTTTGGCCAAGGGCATAGATGTGCGTGAAATGGAAGGATCCGATCTTGGGGATACTTCCTTGTTTGAGGATTGCCGTGAGTTTGCCCTCTCAAGTGGTGTCGCTTCCAGTGTCCTCAGGCGTCTGGAAAACCCTCAGGGGGTTGAGGTGCTCTCCATCGACGGCATTGACAAGAAGATGTTCAGGACTATGAAGGTATGGGAGAAACGTGCTCCCGAGGCAGACTTGATCGAAGTGATGTGCTGTGAGGGCGGGTGTATCAACGGTCCGGGGACCGTGGTCAAGCCTTCTGTTGCAAAACGGCTTCGTGGTGGCAACAAGGCGGCAGCGCCGGTAAAGGCGATGCGTGAATCGGTTGAAAGAGGGTAGCATATGGGTGATTTTACGCGTGAAGGGACTCTTGTTGAGCAGGTAGAGGCCCTGGTAGGGCCTTGGGAAGGGAGTATCGAACGGCGATACTGCCACCTTGCAAATGTCTCGGCTCTGCTTTGGGACTATTTCGAAAGGATAAACTGGGTAGGGTTCTATGTGAGAGAGCCGGGAAAGGATCATCTAATCCTTGGCCCTTTCCAAGGAAAGGTCGCCTGTACCGACATCGAATTTTCCCGAGGAGTATGCGGCAAGGCTGCAAAGACCAGACAGAGTCAGCGCATAGCGGATGTGCACAAGTTCCCCGGTCATATCGCCTGTGACGAGGCCTCAAGGAGCGAGCTGGTTATTCCTCTTGTCGATGAGGGCAATAGCCTGGTTGCTCTACTCGATCTGGATAGTCCCCTAAAGGATCGTTTTACTGAAGAAGATCAGAAATTGCTGGAAAAAGTTGCTTTGGCTCTCTCCTCAAGGCTTTGGTCTTGACTAAATTGGTCCTTGTGCGCATTCTTATGCCAAGGCATTGAGAAAGACGAGTAGTCGATAGCGGTGTGACAGAGAGGACTCCCACAGATAGGTGGTTGAGAGGAGTCTGACAAGCGCCCGATGAAAACCCCTTTTGAGCCGCATACCGAACCTTTTGCAGTAGGCTATGCCGCACACCTGGCGAAACAGGTATAATGAGCGTCCTGTCCAGCGTAGCTGGTGGGGAAGCAAGGTGGAACCGCGGAAACATGAGAGCTTTCATGTCTTCGTCCTTGCCGGATACGGAGATGCCGTAACGGGAAGACGATGGCATGAAGGCTCTTTTTTGTAGTGTATTTGTTCACCCCTTTAGGGTGTAAGGAGAAGTGAAATGGCTAAAGAGGAAGTGGGAGAGAGACTCTCCAAGATTCGTCACTCAATGTCACATGTAATGGCCGCCGCTGTCCTGGAAATGTTCCCCAGTGCACAGATTGCCATAGGCCCTTCGATAGAGAACGGGTTCTATTATGATTTTGACCTGCCCAGGCAGCTTGTCGCTGAAGATCTTGAAGAGATCACAGGTCGGATGCGCACCATCATCGCAGAGAACAAACCTTTTGTCCGTACGGTTGTGAGCCGCCCTGAGGCACAGAAGATGTTTGCAGACCAGACATACAAGCTTGAGCTCATCAATGCGATACCTGAAGATGAGGAGGTCTCCCTCTACAGTGTCGGTGACTTTACCGACCTCTGTCGCGGACCTCATGTGGAATCATCCAAAGAGCTTAAGGCAGATGCCTTCAAGCTTATGAGCATTGCAGGTGCATACTGGAGAGGCAAGGAGACCAATCCCATGCTTACCCGTATCTATGGAACTGCTTGGGAGAACGCCAAGGAACTCAGGCTCTACATGCAGCATCTTGAGGATGTGGAGAAGAGAGACCACCGTAAGATCGGCAAGGATCTGGATCTGTTCAGCTTGCATGAGGACGCGGGCCCTGGTCTGGTGTACTGGCACCCGATGGGAGCCAGGATCCGTCAGGCTATCGAGAGCTTCTGGAGAGACGAGCACTATGCAAATGGCTACGAGATGGTCTATACCCCCCATATCGGCAAGTCTTGGCTCTGGGAGACCAGCGGCCACCTGGGCTTCTACAAGGAAGGCATGTATCCTCCGATGGAACTGGACAAGAGCGACTACTATGCCAAGCCGATGAACTGCCCCTTCCATATCATGATCTACAACAACAGCAAGCACTCCTACCGTGACCTGCCCTTCCGTTGGGCAGAGCTTGGAACCGTCTACCGATACGAGAAGGCAGGTGCGATGCACGGTCTGATGCGAGTACGTGGCTTTACCCAGGATGATGCGCACCTGTTTGTAACCCCGGACCAGATGCAAGAGGAAATCTTGGAAGTGCTCAGGTTCTCCCTGCATATGCTCAAGTCCTTCGGATTTTCCGATATCAACGCATACCTTTCCACCATGCCAGAGAAGGCTGTCGGTGATCCGAAGCGTTGGGATGATGCAACAGAGGCTCTCCGCCAGGCTATTGAGGCTGAGGGCCTGAGCTACGAGGTCGATGAGGGTGGCGGTGCTTTCTATGGGCCTAAGATTGACTTGAAGGTGAAGGATGCCATCGGGCGCGAGTGGCAGCTCTCAACCGTCCAGTTCGATTTTAACGAGCCTGAACGTTTCAACATGACTTTCGTGGACCGTGACGGGGTGGAAAAACGCCCGTACATGATCCACCGTGCCTTGCTTGGTTCCTTGGAACGGTTCTTCGGTGTCCTGGTCGAGCACTATGCAGGGGCATTCCCCCCATGGTTGGCACCGGTTCAGATCAAACTGATCCCTGTTGGGGAAAACTTCTTTGAGTATGCAAAAGTGCTGGAGAAGCGCCTCCGTAAGGAAGGGTTCCGTGTTTCCGCTGACCTTGGCGATGACAGGATGAATGCAAAGATCCGCAATGCCCAGCAGCTGAAGATCCCCTATATGGTAATCATTGGCGAGCGTGAGGCTGAGGGAGATCTGGTCTCTGTCCGTTACAGGAGCGGCAAGCAGGAGAACGGCCTTTCTACCGAGTCTTTCATCGCCTCCGTAAAGGCGACGGTTGCTAGCAAGGAACAGCTGTAAATCTACGAATATCAGAAGGAGGGAGCCGGAGCGATCCGGCTTCTTGTCTTGGAGGATATGATGACACGAGAACAGGCATTTCAGAGATTGGAAGCGATCGACCGGGAAGTGGTGATGCTTGAACATATGAGCTCAGTCCTCTCCTGGGATCAGGAGATGGGCATTTCGGAGAAGGGGCTTGAGGAACGTTCTGTCCAGATGGGATGGCTCTCCTCACAGGCCCATGGACTCACATGCAGCAACGAGATGGGGGACCTCTTATCCTCCCTTAGCGCAGATAGGCAGAACCCTGAGGGATCGGGAAAGGATGCCTTTGAAAAGGCCCTTATCCGCCTTCGCTTCCGCCATTGGGACAAGCATAGGAGCATGCCCACATCGTTGGTCAAGGCCATCAGTGAGAAAGCTTCCACTTCGCATGAAAGCTGGGTCCAGGCGAGAAAACAGAATGATTGGGACCTGTTCAAGGGAGACCTTGCAGAGATTGTCACTTTGACCAGGGAGAAGGAGTCCTGCTATAGGCGTGAAGGCTTCAGTGGCTATGATGTGCTGCTTGATGATTTTGAGCCGGGGATACAGAGCTCTGAGGTAGATGCCTTGTTCTCGTCCATCAGGGGCAAACTGGTATCTCTGGTGGATATGCTATCAGAAAAAAGTGTTGATGATGACTTTCTGCGGTTGGACTATCCGATCGCACAGCAGGACTATTTCTCCAAGATTGTCCTCAATGATATGGGGTTTGACTTCAGTCGGGGTAACAGGGCTGTCTCTGTCCATCCGTTTACCTCGACATTAGGCAGTGATGATATCCGCATCACCACACGCTATACTGATCCCAGCGTGTTGGATGCGTTCAGTTCGACCATCCATGAAGGGGGGCATGCGCTCTATGAGATGGGGATGAACACTGGGAGGCAAAAGGGTCATAGCGTAGCTAATGCGGCATCTCATGGCATGCATGAGTCCCAAAGCAGGCTTTGGGAGAACATGGTTGCAAAGGGTGAGGGTTTCTGGACCCATTATTATCCTTTGTTCTGCAGGGTTTTCCCTTCCCAGACCGAGGGGGTGAGCCTTGAAAGGTTTTTGCAGGCTGCAAACAAGGTGCAACGCTCTCTTATCAGGGTCAATGCTGACGAGGTGAGTTACTCCCTGCATGTAATGCTCCGCTTCGAGCTTGAACAGGAGCTTCTGTTTGGCAATCTCTCTGTCGATGATCTCCCTGAAGCCTGGAACGCAAAATCACAAGAGCTGTTGGGTGTTAAGCCCTCTTCCTATGCACAAGGGGTGTTGCAGGATGTCCACTGGAGCAGTGGGGACTTCGGGTATTTCCCTACCTATGCCCTGGGCAATCTCTATGGGGCGCAGATCTGGCAGAAGGCAAACCAAGATATTGCAGTCGATACCCTGTTGCGACAAGGCAAGCTGTCTGATTTGCATTCCTATCTGCATGAGCGTATCTATTCCAAGGGAAGCCAGCTATTGCCAGAGGATCTGTTGCTTGAGGCTACTGGAAAACCTCTTGACGCGAATCTGTTCACAAGCTACCTTGAAGACAAGTTCAGCCGCTTGTTCGGCTACTAGAGGATGTCTATGAATATTCCGAATAAGCTCACTGTTTCCCGCCTGGTCATGGCCCCGCTATTTTTCATCGCCTTCAACCTCCCCCTTTGGGTAGGTCCTGAGTTGGGCAAGCTCTCTTCGATACTGACCATCGTATTGTTGCTCTGTACGGAGATGACCGACCTGCTTGACGGCATCATCGCAAGGAAATATCACCTGGTCACCGATTTGGGCAAGGTGATGGATCCCTTTGCCGATACGTTCTCCAGGCTGACCTATTTTGTCTGTCTTTCAGGGTATGGGATAATGCCTTTATGGGCGTTTATCATCATCATGTGGCGTGAATTCTTCATCCTGTTCCTCAGGATGCTGATGATGGGCAAAGGTAAGCCGGTTGCTGCAAACATCTTTGGAAAGATGAAGGCGGTTCTCTATGCCATCAGCGGGGCGGCAGGGGTGCTGTACATTGCCATGACTCGATGGTTTGTAGGTGCATCCTGGCTTTCACCTATCGCCACAACCCTTACAGTCATATTTGCCCTGGCGGCGTTTGCCTCTGCGGCTTCCCTTCTTACCTATGTGAGGGCCATTATCCGAGATGGAAGCCTCTCCACCCTGTCCCGGTAGGATCGAGCATGCGAGATCTTGATACCCTCACCGAGGGTGAGGTTGCATCCCTTACCTATGTGCTTACTGATGTTGATGATACGATCACAACACATGGGAAATTGCACCCGGAGGGCCTTGAGGCCCTCTGGAAGTTGCATGATTCTGGTTTGAAGGTCATCTGTGTTACCGGTGGCTCTGCTGGGTGGGGTGATACCTATCTGAGACAGTGGCCGGTCGAAGCAGTCCTGAGTGAAAGTGGGGCCCTCTGCCTCTATAGGGAAGATGGGGTTATCAGGCACTATGTGCACCCTTCCATCAAGAAGGAGGGGTATGCCCAAAGGGCACAGGAAATTATCAGAAAAGTCCAAGCCCTTGTCCCTGAAGCAAAGCTCTCCAGTGACCAGTTTGCACGGCTCTATGATATAGCCTTTGATCATGGTAGCGAGCCTCCCTTTTTGAACAAGTCCCAGATAGCTAGGATCGTCACGATTTGCAACGAGCTTGGAGCAGGGACGGCGGTAAGCTCAATTCATGTGAATGTATGGTTTGGGGAGTTTGATAAGAGGCGGGGCACTGAGGCTTTTTTTAGGGATGTGCTCGGTTTGGAAGGGACGGTACTCCAAAAGATCTGTTGCTATTGTGGAGATGCTCCCAATGATCAGGTTATGTTCTCCCATTTCCCTCTGAGCTTTGGTGTGGGTAATATAAGGAAGCACAGCCAGAGTATGCAATACCTGCCCAAGTTTGTTGCCCGAGGAGAGGGAGGTGCAGGGTTCTGTGAGATTGCAGAGGCTCTGTTGCGGTGCAAGAAGAATAATTCTGCAATACTTTGAAAAGAACGCTTGACACTAAAGAGCCAATTTTGTTATGTTGTCTGAGCACGCTGAGCCACAGAAAAGCTCAGCAGCAGATTTTTGACAGATATATGAGAGAAGAGAAGAGAAGATATACGCAAGACGATTGCCGGAAACGGCCGTTGGTCAAGCGTGGAAGCGAAAGCTTTCGGGAAGCATTAGGGCTTCCCAGTCAATTACCGAGTGATGAACAGTAGATGAGATAAGCTACGTTCGTTTTGCGAGAAAGACAGGGCAAACTATAATCTGAAGATATAGAAGCTGTGGGCCTTCGGGCCCGCATTCCTATGACGGAGAGTTTGATCCTGGCTCAGAACGAACGCTGGCGGCGCGTTTTAAGCATGCAAGTCGAGCGGCAAGGGCCTTCGGGCCCCTAGAGCGGCGGACGGGTGAGTAACACGTGGACAATCTGCCCCCCGGTCCGGGATAGCCCAGGGAAACCTGGATCAATACCGGATGCGAGCGCGAGCACAGAAGTGCTTGCGGGGAAAGGCGCTTCGGCGCCGCCGGGGGATGAGTCCGCGGCCCATTAGCTAGACGGCGGGGTAAAGGCCCACCGTGGCGACGATGGGTAGCCGGCCTGAGAGGGTGATCGGCCACATTGGAACTGAGACACGGTCCAGACTCCTACGGGAGGCAGCAGCTAAGAATCTTCCGCAATGGGCGAAAGCCTGACGGAGCGACGCCGCGTGAACGATGAAGGCCGTGAGGTTGTAAAGTTCTTTTCGGGAGGAGGAATAAGCGTGGCAGGCAATGGCCGCGTGATGACGTGAATCCCGGAATAAGCCCCGGCTAACTACGTGCCAGCAGCCGCGGTAACACGTAGGGGGCGAGCGTTGTTCGGAATCATTGGGCGTAAAGGGCGTGCAGGCGGCCCTGCAAGTCCGGCGTGAAATGCCCCGGCTCAACCGGGGAGACGCGCTGGAAACTGCAGGGCTAGAGTACAGGAGGGGATGTCGGAATTCCAGGTGTAGGGGTGAAATCTGTAGATATCTGGAAGAACACCAATGGCGAAGGCAGACATCTGGCCATGTACTGACGCTGAGACGCGAAGGTGCGGGGAGCAAACAGGTTTAGATACCCTGGTAGTCCGCACAGTAAACGATGTTCACCAGGTGGCGGGGGGTCGACCCTCGGTACCGAAGCTAACGCATTAAGTGAACCGCCTGGGGAGTATGCTCGCAAGGGTGAAACTCAAAGGAATTGACGGGGGCCCGCACAAGCGGTGGAGCATGTGGTTTAATTCGATGATACGCGAGAAACCTTACCAGGGCTTGACATGTGCAGGAATGGTGCCGAAAGGCACAGGCCGCTTGCGGCCTGCACACAGGTGCTGCATGGCTGTCGTCAGCTCGTGCTGTGAAGTGTTGGGTTAAGTCCCGCAACGAGCGCAACCCCTGCTGTCTGTTGCCATCACGTGATGGTGGGCACTCAGACGGAACTGCCGGTGACAAACCGGAGGAAGGTGGGGACGACGTCAAGTCATCATGGCCCTTATGTCCTGGGCCACACACGTGCTACAATGGCCGGTACAGAGCGCAGCGAGGCCGCGAGGCCAAGCGAATCGCACAAAGCCGGTCCCAGTACGGATTGGAGTCTGCAACCCGACTCCATGAAGTTGGAATCGCTAGTAATCGCGCATCAGCATGGCGCGTTGAATACGTTCCCGGGCCTTGTACACACCGCCCGTCACACCATCCGAGTCGGGGGTACCCGAAGTCGCCAGCCCAACCCGCAAGGGGGGGCGGTTCCGAAGGTACGTCCGGCGAGGAGGGTGAAGTCGTAACAAGGTAGCCGTACCGGAAGGTGCGGCTGGATCACCTCCTTTCTGCAAAGAAAGGGAGCCTTCGGCCCTCACAGCCGCAGGCACACACAAGGCCGTCGGCCAGCAGGTGCAAGTCCTGCAGACAATTGCCCTAATGTTCTCTATTAACTCTTCTCTTCTCTGATATTTTTGTCAAAATGGGACTGTAGCTCAGGTGGTTAGAGCGCGTGCCTGATAAGCACGAGGTCATAAGTTCAAGTCTTATCAGTCCCAAATTCAGTTGCAAGAGCAACTGGTTTTTTTACAGAATACAAAGCCGATCAAATGGCATTGTTATATAGCGTAGGGATTGGAAGAATGATATGGTCAAGTGAATAAGGGTCCACGGAGGATGCCTAGGAGCTGCCAGGCGAAGAAGGACGTGATTAGCTGCGATAAGCCGCGGGAAGGGGCCAATACCCGATGATCCGCGGATTTCCGAATGGGGTAACCCGAATGTCCTGATGACATTCGCATGCGCGCCAATGAAATAACGCGCATGCGGTATACGCTGGGGAGTGAACCATCTGAGTACCAGCGGGAGTAGAAATCAAACGAGATTCCCCCAGTAGCGGCGAGCGAACGGGGAGGAGCCCAAACCGCGTGCCTTCGGGTGCGCGGGGTTGTAGGGGTGCGGCGGGGCACAGCCCGTCCAGTGAGAAAGCGCAACTGTAGCGGAACGGTCCTGGGAAGGCCGGCCAGAGCGGGTGAAAGCCCCGTACGCGAAACGGTTGCGCCTGGATGGCCGCATTTCCTGAGTACGGCGGGACACGAGAAATCCTGTCGGAATCCGGGGGGACCACCCTCCAAGGCTAAATACTCGGCAGCTACCGATAGCGCATAGTACCGTGAGGGAAAGGTGAAAAGGACCCCGGGAGGGGAGTGAAAGAGAACCTGAAACCGTGGACCTACAAGCGGTCAGAGCCCACATTGTTGGGTGATGGCGTGCCTTTTGTAGAATGAGCCTGCGAGTTACCGTATGCAGCGAGGTTAAGGGATAGGAGTCCCGGAGCCGTAGGGAAACCGAGTCTGAACAGGGCGAGCAGTTGCGTGCGGTAGACCCGAAGCCAAGTGATCTAGCCATGGCCAGGCTGAAGCTTGAGTGAAATCAAGTGGAGGGCCGAACCTAAATCCGCTGAAAAGGGTTGGGATGAGCTGTGGCTCGGAGCGAAAGACTAAACAAACTTGGAGATAGCTGGTACTCTCCGAAATAGCTTTAGGGCTAGCGTCGCACCGACTGTCGCGGAGGTAGAGCACTGGATAGGTGAGGGCCCGTCACTGGGTACCGAGCTTAACCAAACTCCGAATACCGCGATACAATGTGCGGCAGTCAGACGGTGACTGATAAGGGCCATCGTCAAGAGGGAAACAGCCCGGACCGCCGGCTAAGGTCCCCAAGGCGTGCCAAGTGGGAAAGGAAGTATGATTGCCCAGACAGCCAGGAGGTTGGCTCAGAAGCAGCCACCCCTTCAAAGAGTGCGTAACAGCTCACTGGTCGAGTAGTCATGCGCCGATAATGTAACGGGGCTAAGCACGCCACCGAAGCCGCGGGCCAGCATCCTAGGGGTGCTGGCGGTAGGAGAGCATTCCGTGTACGGAAGAAGCTGGGGCGGAAGCCCTTGTGGACGGGACGGAAGAGAGAATGCAGGCATGAGTAACGAAAAGACGGGTGAGATCCCCGTCCGCCGAAAGCCTAAGGTTTCCAGGGTAAAGTCAATCTACCCAAGGGTCAGTCGGCCCCTAAGGCGAGGGCGAGAGCCGTAGCCGATGGGAAGCTGTTCAACATTACAGCACCTCCCAGAGTCCCGATGGGACGACGCATAGGGCGAAACGCAGCCGGGCGACGGTAGTCCCGGCCGAAGCGGCGAGCCGATGAGGCCCCCAGGCAAATCCGGGGGCTGAGGCGAGCCGTGAGCGAGACCCATCAAGGTGGGTCGAAGTGCGCGTAGTCGTCGTGCCGAGAAATAGTCTCTAAGGAGCGTCTCTGGGGGACCGTACTACAAACCGACACAGGTGGGCGAGCTGAGAATGCAAAGGCGCACGGAAGAATTCGCGTTAAGGAACTCGGCAAAATGCATACGTAACTTCGGGATAAGTATGGCCCCCGCAAGGGGGTTGCAGTGAAACGGCCCATGCGACTGTTTACCAAAAACACAGGTCCATGCGAACCGGCAACGGGAAGTATATGGACTGACACCTGCCCGGTGCTGGAAGGTCAAGAGGAGTTGTCAGAGCGATCGAAGCAGCGAATCCAAGCCCCAGTAAACGGCGGCCGTAACTATAACGGTCCTAAGGTAGCGAAATTCCTTGTCGGGTAAGTTCCGACCCGCACGAATGGTGTAACGATATGGGCGCTGTCTCAACGCGAAATCCGGTGAAATTGAAGTCCAGGTGAAGATGCCTGGTACCCGTGGTTAGACGGAAAGACCCCGTGAACCTTTACTTCAGCTTGGCATGGAGACCTGGACAGGGATGTGTAGGATAGGTGGGAGGCATGGATGCGTGGCCGTCAGGCTGCGCGGAGCCGCTGGTGAAATACCACCCTTCCCTCTCCAGTTCTCTAACCCCGGCCGTGATCCGGTCTGGGGACAGTGCCAGGTGGGAAGTTTGACTGGGGCGGTCGCCTCCCAAAGAGTAACGGAGGCGCGCGATGGTCACCTTAGGATGGTTGGGAATCATCTCTCAAGTGTAAAGGCACAAGGTGGCTTGACTGCGAGGCAAACAGGCCGAGCAGGTACGAAAGTAGGTCTTAGTGATCTGGCGGTAGCGCGTGGAAGCGCCGTCACTTAACGGATAAAAGGTACTCCGGGGATAACAGGCTGATCTTGCCCAAGAGTTCATATCGACGGCAAGGTTTGGCACCTCGATGTCGGCTCATCGCATCCTGGGGCTGGAGCAGGTCCCAAGGGTTTGGCTGTTCGCCAATTAAAGCGGTACGCGAGCTGGGTTCAGAACGTCGTGAGACAGTTCGGTCCCTATCTGCCATGGGCGTTGGATGTTTGAGGGGTCCTGCTTCTAGTACGAGAGGACCGAAGTGGACGAACCTCTGGTGTACCGGTTGTCGTGCCAACGGCATCTGCCGGGTAGCTACGTTCGGAAGGGATAACCGCTGAAAGCATCTAAGCGGGAAGCCCTCCCCAAGATGAGACATCCCCCCCGCCTCGAGCGGGCATAAGGAAACAGGGACACTACCTGTTCGATAGGCCGGAGGTGCAAGCGCAGCAATGCGTTCAGCCGACCGGTACTAATCATCCGAGAGGCTTGACCATATCACTGTTCCAGTCCCGACATTCGGACTGCCAAGACAGGGCGCACGAGAATATCTCGCGCTCCCCCGTGTTGGCCGGCCCGGTGGCCACAGCAGGGCAGACACACCCGTTCCCATCCCGAACACGGCAGTTAAGCGCCCTCACGCCGATGGTACTACGGTTTTCCGTGGGAGAGTAGGTAGCCGCCGGGCCTTTTTTTTCTTCTCCAGTCCGTTTTCTCTTCCCTGACCGGTTCCTGTCCTTGTCCTTGTTTTTGATTCTCTCTCTCTTCGTTTTCTTCCAGTCCGAATTGGGACTGCCAAGACCGGCCGTACGGATCCTTCCGTGCTTCCTCGTGTTGGCCGGCCCGGTGGCCACAGCAGGGCAGACACACCCGTTCCCATCCCGAACACGGCAGTTAAGCGCCCTCACGCCGATGGTACTACGGTTTTCCGTGGGAGAGTAGGTAGCCGCCGGGCCTTTTTTTGTCCTCAGCCACCATGATTTATTTGCAGCACTGATGATAGGAAAAAATGTTTTACATTTCATAGAAAATACGGTTAGTAACTCAGACTTATTACAAATATTTGTAGGCTATGAGGTTATGCTTCGCTACGGCGCACTCACTAGGGTGCGCTTTTTGCATTGGGGTTACGCTGGTGGTTTATGGGATATAGTATGGTTCGCAGCTAGATTTTCGGAGTAAAGTAAGAAGTCGTTCGGGACTGTGTCATGTTTGATGGTTATTTGTTTCCGCTTTTCTAGGAATGCTGAGGATTCAAGACTTAGAAATATTTGGACTTCCCTTTCTGTAGTAGTGTTTTCCGTTTACAATACCTCCATACATATTGATATATAAGGAGACCCTCCATGCATATTCCGCAAGCTCTGTACTCTTCTATGCGATTTGTCTTTCTCTATGCTGATATGTATGAATTCCGGAAGGGGTGGACGTATCCTGAAACGACTACTCCCTATTGCCTTCTTCGCTACATAATTGAGGGTAACGCAATATTCCATATAGACGGAGTGCCCATTGAGGTGCATGCTGGTGAAGTGGTGTACATCTCTGAAGGTAATACTCTCAGATGCAATTCCAATGATGATGTTTTTAGTTTTTACAGTATCAGGTTTGTTAATACGCTACGTCTAAATGACAACGATTTTCTTTCTGAGTTCTTTTCCATGCCTAAAGTATCGAAAAATGTCCCTGATTGTGTCCAGGAATTTTTTCATGCTCTGTATCTCAGTGCAAGTTCATCACGCATTGATAAACTATTTCGTATACGAGGATATCTTGAGTTGATTATTGCAGAACTTGTTAACCATGCTAATCGTAACGAATATCAGGACCCAAACGAACAAGATCAAACAGATTCAATGTCTCTGCATAAGATACTGGAGCGAGAACAAATTTCCCAACAAAGATCAAGGGATATAAAAAATGACTCAAGGATCCAGGTTGTAGTAAGTTATATCATCGCCAATCCTACAGAAAAATTCAATGAAGACTATTTGTGTAGACTTGCCTGTCTAAGCTCTTCATCTTTACGAAGACTATTCAAGCTGCAGACTGGGAAAAGTCCGAGTAATTTTGCCAAAGAGCTCAAAATGCTGGCGGCAGCCCGAGAACTGCTTACAACGGATATACCAATCGCAACCCTTTCGACTGAACTTGGATATGAAGATCCCAACTATTTTTCACGGGCATTTAAGACGGTTTTTGGGGTATCACCCATGCATTACAGATCCAGTGCGAGATCGGAAGCATCTGAACAGGCAGTAAGCAAAAATGCGATTAACCGTCAGGGACAACTGGCTGATATTCATGACTAGTGCATTTGATGCGTTGAAATATAGCTATATATTGATCGAAATGTGCTAGTTTTTAGCTTTGAATATCTTGTAACCCCAGTAAAACCACTAGTAAGCTTCTTATAGTAATGGAGATATATCATCCGCTAGGACAAAAAAGGAGCATCGTATGAAAAAAACAATTGGAATCTTTCTTCTTCTCACAATGTTACTGGTGTTAAATCCAGTTTTCGCTACTGGTACAAAAGAGACTGAGCTTAAAACTTCCGATACTGGAGAATTATCCGGAGAAATCACATTCTGGCACTCGTTTACCCAAGGTGGACGACTTGAGTCCATCAAAAAATCAGCTGATGAGTTCATGAAGATGAATCCCAAGGTAAAGATTACCATCCAAACATTTTCCTGGAGTGATTTCTACACCAAGTGGACCACAGGCTTTGCTTCCGGAAATATTCCAGACATGAGCACAGCACTGCCAAACCAAGTTGTTGAAATGTTGGATGCAGATGCCCTCATTCCGATGGATAATCTTATCAACTCAATGGGGCGTAGCCGTTTTGCACAAGCTCCATTGACGGAGATGTCAGTTGATGGAACATGCTATGCAATCCCTTTATACTCCCATGCCCAGGTCATGTGGTATAGGAAAGACCTATTGGCAAAATATGGTCTTGAAGTCCCAACCACTTGGGATGAGTTGTATACTGCTGCCACTGTCATAGACAAGGGAGAAAATGGTGCCGTATATGGCTGTTCTGTTCCCTTTGGGACAAATGATATGATGGGAACCCGTTGGTTGAACTTCTATGTTCGCAGTGCAGGCGGGACTCTCATAACAAGAGACGGCAAAGCAAATCTCACAAGCAAAGCAGCAATTGATGGCATCAACTACTGGGTGCGCATGTCCAAGGAGTGTTCTCCACAGGATTCGATCAATTACAACGTTCTGGACCAAGCTACTCTGTATTACCAGGGGAAAAATGCCTTTGACTTTAACTCAGGGTTCCATATTGGTGGCGTAAGGGCAAATAGTCCTGATTTGTTGGATCAGATTGATTGTGCTCCAATGCCTACGCTAGTAAAAGGAACAAAGCAGGTGGGATACGAGACTTCAAACATCCCCTTGGTGATTTGGAAAAATTCAAAGTATCCTGAGATTTGTGAAGCTTTTATCGAATATATGTATGAACCTCAGAATTATGTTCCTTTCCTGCTCTCCGTACCTGTTGGAATGCTTCCTGCTCTTCCAGAAATTGCAAAGGAACCCGAAATGCTGAATGATCCTACTGTGAAAAAATTTTCCAATGCACTTCAGGTCATAAGTGATGCAGTAGGTACTGGTACAGCTATTGGTATGGAATATGGCCCTCGTCCAGAAGCTGGCCTTCTGACAAGCCAAGGGATCATTGAGACCATGTTCCAGAACATTATCATCAAGGGTACTGATGTGCGGACTGCTGCCAAAGAAGCGGAAGATAAGCTCAATGATATTTTTGAGACAGTTCAGTAATCATATTTTCCAAAGCATGGGAGTAGAGGTACTCCCATGCACATTAGGAGTTCTTCTTGTTGCAAAAAACAGTATTCCGAAAGGATAGTATTACCGGGTTTCTGTTCTTACTGCCGGCATTCTTGGTCGTAGGATCATTATTGATATATCCTGTAATTTCAAGCATTTATTTTAGCTTTACATCCAAACACTTGATCAAGAAAAGCTATGATTTTGTTGGACTGTCCAACTACTTCAAGATATTGAGTGATCCAGGCTTTTATCATGCGTTCTTTATTTCAGTGAAATGGACAGTGTTATCTCTCCTGGGGCAAGTCTTAGTGGGGTTCACAGCAGCACTGGCATTGAACAGGATAAAGAGAGGGCAAGGATTCTTTCGGATAATGTTGATAATCCCCTGGGCTTTCCCTTCAATTGTTATTGCACTGGTCTGGAAATGGATCCTCAATGGTGTCTATGGTTTTCTTCCTAATCTTATGGTCAATCTGGGGCTCTGTTCTACACTCCCCCAGTTTTTTAGTGATGCTACCCTGGTATTTGGAACCTTGGTTTTTATCAATATTTGGTTTGGAGCACCTTTGATTATGGTAAATGTCCTAAGTGCGCTTCAGACGGTTCCTAAAGATCAGTATGAGGCTGCAAAAATAGATGGGGCATCAACGCTTCAGTCATTTGCCTATATCACGTTGCCCCACATCAAGGTTGTTGTTGGTTTGCTGGTAGTTCTTCGCACAATATGGGTGTTTAACAATTTTGACACCATATACTTGCTGACTGGAGGAGGCCCTGCCGACCTTACACAGACATTGCCCATATATGCCTACAATTTGGGATGGGGCCTCAAGCAATTAGGTCGTTCCTCAGCAGTGACTGTTCTGTTACTACTGTTTTTGTTGGGTGTTTGTGTTTTCTATTTCAAACTATTGGACAAATGGGAAAGGGAGAGCTCATGATGCATAAAGATCATATCTTCACAAAGAGCTGGATTGGAGATTTTTTCAGCTATTTGTACATAGTAGTATTATCCATTATTGCCGCTTTCCCTCTCGTCTGGATTATACTTTCGTCAGTGAAGGGAAAAGGGGAAATTACAGGTAATCCTACAAGCTTCTTGCCCAAAGAGATCACCTTTGATTATTACAAGACGGTCTTGGGTCAACTTGAGTTCACTACCAATATAGGGAACAGTATTAGTATTGCATTAAGCACAACGGTACTGACTATTGCCATTTCCTGCTTGGGTGCGTATGGGATAGTACGTTTCTTTCCTAAATTTGGAAAGGCTATGACCCGTGTGCTCATTACAACGTATATGTTCCCTCCTATTTTATTGGCTGTCCCTTATTCGATCATGATGGGGAAAAGTGGGCTTGTGAACACAAGGATTGGACTGATAATCATCTATTTGTCTTTTTCTGTCCCATATGCAATTTGGTTGTTGGTAGGATTCTTTCAGACAGTCCCTCTTGAAATAGAGGAAGCGGGAAAGATTGATGGAGCAAATAAAATGTCTGTGTTCTTGCGGATTGTAATGCCAATTGTCTCACCTGGGGTGGTAGCAGTCGCAATATATACATTTATCAATGCTTGGAATGAATTCCTATATTCTTTAATACTGATCAACGACAACTCAAAGATGACTGTCTCTGTAGCTCTGAAGTCTTTGGAGGGTCAAGAAGTATTGGATTGGGGAACCATGATGGCGGCTTCCGCTCTTGTTGTGATTCCATCGATTGTGTTTTTCATGTTCATTCAAAAGAAGATTGCCGGTGGGCTTGCCCAGGGTTCAATTAAATAATCATAGGAATAAGAAGGCGAAATATGAAAACTCTTGGATATGCTGTCATTGGTACAGGGTATTTTGGTGCGGAATTGGGACGAATAATGAGCGATCAGGAAGGCGCCAGGATTGTTGCTGTATTTGATCCGGAAAATGGAAAAACCATTTCAGAAGAATATGGATGTGAAGCGGAAACCAGTCTTGAGGCAATTTGCAGCAGACCGGATGTTGATGCTGTGATAGTTGCAACACCGAATTACCTACATAAGGATCCGGTTCTTGTTGCAGCCAGAAATCATAAACATGTCTTTTGTGAAAAACCGATTGCCCTCTCGTATGCAGACTGTGATGAGATGGTACATGCGTGCAAAGAGCATGGGGTAATCTTTATGGCGGGGCACGTAATGAATTTCTTTAATGGAGTCCGTAAGGCAAAGCAGTTGATTGGCGAAGGGAAGATAGGCAGTGTCCTGTATTGCCACTCTGCCCGTAATGGATGGGAGGAGCCTCATGATACGATCAGTTGGAAAAAATTGGTTTCAAAATCAGGAGGGCACCTATACCATCATATCCACGAACTCGACTGCATCCAATCCATTTTGGGGCCTTCTTCCACCGTAACTATGGTAGGAGGGAATGTTGCCCATCAGGGGGATAGGTTCGGCGATGAGAATGATATGCTGATCATCACCCTTGAGTTTGAAAATGGGGCATATGCGCTCTGTGAATATGGTTCTGCATTTCGTTGGCCGGAACACTATCTCCTGATCCAGGGGACTAAAGGTGCAATAAAAATGGATATGTGTAATGTTGGGATGACTCTCAAGCTCGCTGATGGAAGTGAGAGCACATATCTTGTCCATGAGACACAAGCAGAAGATGATGATAGAACACGAATTTACCATAGCCTCGAAATGGATGGAGCAATTATGTATGGGCAACCGGGAAAGAAACCTCCAATATGGCTTCATAGTATCATGAAGAATGAAATGAAGTTTTTCCACGAACTCATGCTGGGCGCTTCACCTGCAGAAGAGTACCAACCCTTGTTGACAGGTGAGGCAGCTAGAGCATCAATTGCCACAGCTGATGCGGCAACCCTATCACTCAAAGAAAACAGAAAGGTCTCAGTTTCCGAGGTTATGAAGTAATACGATGCGCATGCTGCATTGTATATAGGATAAATGGAGAAGAAATATGAATGCAAATACAATGAAATATCATGGAATACTACCCGCTTTTTATGCTTGTTATGATGACAGAGGCAATATCAGCCCTGAGCGAATACAGATCTTTGCGCTTCATCTGTTGCAAAAGGGTGTTCAAGGGTTATATGTGTGCGGATCTTCTGGTGAATGCATATACCAGAGTGTTGAGGAGCGTAGATTGGTTCTCGAAAACGTAATGGCTGCAGTGAAAGGAAAAATGATAGTCATCGCCCATGTCGCATGCAACAATACCTCTGATAGCATTGATCTTGCACGCCATGCGCAAGCGTGCGGAGTAGATGCTATCGCATCAATACCTCCTATCTATTTTCATCTGCCCGAAGATGCAATTGCCTCGTATTGGAATGATATCAGTGAAGCGGCCCCAGATACAGATTTCTTCATCTATAATATTCCCCAGCTTGCAGGAACTTCATTGACGATGAAACTCCTTACCACCATGCTTAAGAATCCGAGAGTAGTGGGGGTTAAGAACTCTTCCATGTCTACACAAGATATTCAAATGTTTAAGATGGCAGGAGGGGAAGGCTTCACCGTATTCAATGGGCCTGATGAACAATTCATCGCCGGGCGTATCATTGGTGCGGATGGAGGGATCGGAGGTACATATGCCGTAATGCCAGAGTTATTTCTCAAAGCAGATGAACTTCTTAAGCAAGGACAGTTTCTTGATGCTCAAGCAGTCCAAAATGCCATCAATGCGATCATCTACAAGATGTGTGAAGCAAAAGGAAATCTCTATTCAGTGATGAAGGAGATCCTTCTTAGGCGAGAAAATATCGCCCTCGGCAAAGTGAGAAAGCCCTTGCAAAGTTTCTTTGCAGAGGATGAGCCAATAATTGCTTGCTCAATAGGACTCATCGATCAAGCCATGAAGGATTTTTCCTGATGCGATACACGTCGCTTAGGCGGCATGCCCTGAAAGTAAGAAATGGGGATCAGTTACAGGCCCAGTATCAATGAAACCGTACCAAAATAGATGACCAGCCCTGTGATATCCACTATTGTGGTCAAAGCAGGACTGGCTACCAGTGCGGGGTCCAGTTTCAGGGCTGCAGCTCCTAGGGGAAGCAAAGCCCCTAGGATGGTTGCAGATACCACTTGTATGGCAAGCGCTACAGCTATGGCGAACCCGATGGTTGGTAAACTGAAAACCTCTGGTATTGTCCCTGGATTGGAGATGAACACTACCCTGAGGAAAGCAAGGATTGCCAGGACAAGGGCGAGCATTACCGAGACCCTGAACTCTTTCCAGATTATCCTGAATACATTCTTTGGGGAGATCTCCTTCAAGGCAAGTGCACGAACCATTACTGTTGCTGCCTGGCTTCCAGTGTTTCCGCCTGTATCTATGAGCATAGGCATATAGAAGGCTAGGATCATCAGGCTAGTCAGGGTTCCCTCATAGGACTCAAGTATTGCACCAGAGGCAAGGCCTAGGAAGGCAAGGATAACCAGCCAGACCACACGTTTGCGGAAATGGGTCCAGATGGAGGTCTTCAGGTAGGGGGTATTGTCATGCTTGCCTACAATGGCCATGAAGCGTTCCATATCGTTTGTTCGTTCCTCTTCCATGACGTCCAAAGCGTCATCATGGGTAATGTTTCCCAGCAGAGTATTGTTTGCATCTACAACTGGCAGGGCGACAAGGTCATAGCGGGCCATCATGAAAACCGCCTCTTCCTGGCTTTCATTGACATCGATGCTTATGCTTTTGGTTTTCATGACATCAGAGATCTTTGCCTTGGGATCTGCGAGGATAAGGTCGGTGACTGAAAGGGTTCCTATGAGTTTTCTCTCAGTATCCAGTATGTAGATGCGATAGATCGCTTCCTTTTGTGCTTTTTCTAATCGTATCCTCTGTAAAACTTCCTGTATCAGCAGATGCTGGGGATAGGAGATGTAGTCAGTATTCATGATCGCACCTGCCGATCCTTCTGGATACGAGGCAAGTTGTATCAGGTCTTCCCGTTCTTTCTTGGCAAGAACTGGCAACACTGCGTCGTACTGCTCTTCCTCCAGTGCTTTCAGCAGGTCAACCTGATCGTCAGGGGAGAGGCTGCGTAACAAGGAAACCAAGTCAGAGGTTTCGAGTAACTGCGCAATATCTGCTTGGTCTGCACAACTGAACTCGCAGAAAATTGCTCCCCGCCTTTGTTTGGGAAACAAGAAAAGAACCGATTGTATGACTTCCGAAGAAACAGTGGAAAGAATTTCAGAGATTTCTGTCGGGTGCAAATGTTCAAGCAACTTGAATGCTTCAAAGGTTTGTCCATCTTTCAGATATTGCAGTATCAGTGGCTGATCTGCTTTGTCCTGCATAGCAACGTCTCCTTTCGGAACTCTATGTAAATTACCCATGTTGATCTTTTTCAACACGCTATCATATATGCTCCCATACGTACAGGCTGGTAATAATCCCTTGTGCAGATAAAGCCTGAAATGGGGTATCTACAAATATCGTTTCAATGAAAACTGAAATGTAAGCGTGATCAGGCCGTCTCTGCCTTTGTATGTGATTCCCGCATAGGTCATCTAGAGGGAATCCCTCCCAGGGATACCGTTCGTCTGTAGAGAAAATGACACCAGGCATATCCCCTAAATGCCATCCCTTAGTCTGAGGTAAAAGAGTAGCAATGTTGAGCCGACCAAGCTTCATAGCATTGATGGTGCATGGGAATCTGATTCAGCCGGTTTTGATCTTTACAGTACCAGATACGCTGCGAGCACTGCGGTTCCTAAGGAGAAGGAAACGAACAATCCCTGAAAACGAATAGGACGGTTTCGTATGATATGCAGTACCCGGGAACCATTTTTTGATGTTGCAAGGAAAAAAAGCAGGATGCCTGCGATGGTGGTCAAAGCAGTCTTCAGGAGATTATCAGTTGAGTACAGGATTGGCTGTGCCGCTATGTTCTGCCCACCCTTGGACAGAAGGGTCCCCACTATCGGTAAGATGATTGGGAAGGCGAGACCTCCTGCCAGACAAAGCAGAGTCAATATCGATTGGGCTGACCCCCGCTCTATCAAGCCAAGACTTTTGGGTGGCTGTTGCGTATTTGGAGTTTTGGTGCTCTCTCTGTATTTGGAAGCTGGCCAATAGATTCTGGAAAGCTTGATGAAGGACGCTACTGTGCCCACCGCAGCTGCAGAGAGCAGGTAGTAGTTTACAGTTCCCTTCAAGGCAAAGGTAATGGCGCCTTTGCTGGCAAAACCATTGAGCGGAGGTATGGCACTGATTGCTAAAGCACCGATGAGAAACCCTATGAAAGTCACGGGAAGCCGTTCTCCGGCATTCTTCAATCTCTGTATCGAACCCCTAAGGTGATAGACATTTCTCTCTTTGGCCACATCCACAGTCGTTCCTACACTGAGAAAGAGCAATCCCTTGAACAAGGCATGGTAGAACGCATGCAAAAAGGCGGCGACCATGAGAGTTGTCCCTGCAGGGGTTTGTACCCCTACTTTGATGGCCATACCCCAAGCAGCAACAATGTACCCGATCTGGCTTATCGAATGGTATGCAAGAAGGCGTTTCGCATCTTGCTGTGAAAGGGCGATAAGCACCCCTACTACAGCTGTGATGCCTCCTACGATACTCATAAGGTCCCCTACCTTCATTCCAGCAGGGACCAAGAGCAATATTCGGGAGAGGGCAAATAGGGGAGTTTTGATCAGGACTCCAGAAAGAACCGCCGAAACGGCATGTGGAGCAAGGGCATGGGCATCTGGAAGCCACCCGTACAACGGCATCACTGCAACTCGGATGGCAATTGCAGATACCAACAGGGCCAAGGAGAACAGTGACAACACCATTTCCGAGGAGGCGACAGACTGCAAGCCCGTTGCTATCCCTTCATAGGAAAGCGAGCCGGTAAGCCTGTAAAACCCATATGTCCCGAGCAGGAAAAATACCATTGCTGAGGCGCTCACCATGAGATAGGAGAAAGATGCCAGGGTAGCTCCAGGCTTTCCCGAGGTAGGGATAAGCACATAGGATGTGATCCCCATGATCTCAAGGCAGATAAACAGATTGAAAAGATCAGATGTCATGATTGTCGCAGAGAGAGCCGCAGTCTGAATGAGGAACACACCGGTGAATGCCGGACCCCGCGGACCGGCACCCAGGGAATATAGCCATGCAACCCCTCCGATAGTGTATCCAAGGATATTGATCAGCCAAGCCAACCCGTCAAATTGGAAAGCAATGCCAACTACGTCAGACCATTGGCCTATGATGCCAGTAATGCTCGTTCCACCGAATACTGAAGGAAACAATCGGATGAGTACGATCCATGGAAGGCCCAGTCCGATACAAGCGCCTGTGTATTCCACGATGGTGGCAAATCGTCCTTTAGGAAGAATCTTTGCACAAAAAGCCAGAGAAGCTCCAAGCAGGGGTAACATTACTGTTGCAAAGACAAAATCTTCAGCTCTCATCATGCACCCTCTCTCCGATCGTATCGATATCGAACGAACCGGTAATTTGATAGAGGTGAACGGCCAGCGCCAGGGCAAGGGCTGTCACACACACTCCGATAACAATTGCGGTGAGCATGAGGGCTTGGGGGATTGGATCCACTATCGGGGAAATCCCTTTTTCCATGATCGGGGCTTCGTGTCCAATCCTGTTCCCTTCAAGGATGAAGAGCATGACAGCCGAAGCGTTGAGGATATTCAAGGCAAAGATCTTCTTGATGATATTCCTTTTGGCAACCACTCCCCAAAACCCTATAAGGAGCAAAAACAGCAACAACAGCCTTTCAACCATCAGGTGTGCCCTCCCATCATCACGATACACATTGCTCCAATGCTTGCACCGACTTTCATGCCAATGATCGAATTCATAAGAATGATATAACCGACAGGATAGGCACTCTCTTCCAAAGGATTTCCAAAAAACCCTTTGCCAAAGAACAATCCACTGATGGCCACTATGAGCAACAACAGGAATGATACCGTCTCGATTCCTCCCAGGGTAGAGGATTTGGAGAGTGCGGAGGCTTTGTCCTGCTGGTTTCCCAGTGCAAGAAATACGATACCTGAAGCGATGATCACTCCGCCTTGAAACCCTCCTCCTGGCGATAGGTGACCATAGAGCATCACATAAAATCCAAAAAGAAGGACTATCGGCCCTATTGTTCCTGTAACCACCTCAAGCAGATTGGTGCGAAGCATATGTGAGCGTCTTTTTTCGATGTTCAAGGAGAATGCGGATACAGAGCGTATGGTATTCCCATCGTCATCTATGGGCGTGATCAGTGATTCGACCCGTGAGAGCAATCCCATGGTTCCGATGACCGCTACAAGGAGGACAATGGTTTCCCCCAACGTGTCGAAGGCCCTGTAGCCGAGGTATATTGCGCTGACAAGATTGAGCGCACCGCTTTCATCCTGACCATGCTGGACCAGATAGTCCCGTGCAGCAATCGGCCAAGGGGTTTCACAGAGAAAAATGGGGAGAAGGATGACAGCCATCGCGCCGATGGTGAGGGTGGTCTGCAGTGTGTTGGGCCATGATCTCTTGTTACTCATGGGTTTCATCCTTGCGTTGGGAGTGCCGGAGGGCCCACACGAATATCACGGTGGAAACCCCTGCTCCTACAGCTGCTTCAGTGATGGCGACATCGGGTGCTTGCAGTATATAGAATAGTATCGCACTCAGTAAGCTGATGGCGGACATGGCGATCACACCATGCAACAGGTCCGGGCTGGACAGGGTATAGAGAGCAAGGGAAACGATAAGTATCAGGAGGATGATGGTCATGTGGTCTCCTTCTGGTGAGGGCCTCTTGTGGGTTTGGCCGATGCCTCCCCAGCAGATATTCCCGTTTGCCACGTGAAGCTTGCCACTATATAGGATCCGGTCGGTGCACTGACAAGAAAGAAGGCCATGATTACTACGATCCGAGCAGCAATTGCTGTATTTGGGGCCAGTATCAACGCTCCGATACAAGTGGAGAATACAGCGGTGGTGCCGCACAGTCCCCCTGCCTGCATACGGGAGAAGGGGTCATGGAACCTGAACATTCCCACCAATCCGGCAAGGCCGAAGATAACCGCCGAGAGAAAAGCACATAATGCCAGCCATTCACGTATGCTCACGTCTACTGTTCCTCCTCTTCTGAGATTTTGTCCTTGAGGAAACGGGCTATTGCCAGGAATCCAAGGAACCCAAAAATGTCATAAACGAGGGCCACATCCAGATAGAGGACCCTCTGTTGGGAAACTCCTCGAACAACAAGGAAGGCGAGGGTGACTCCAGAGAGAATGTTCAGGGCAACAAGCCGATCGGCGGCGGTAGGTCCCAGCAATAGCCTGAGAACGCACACCACGATACAGAACACGAGAAACCATTGCATATAGGGTAGCATGAGTGTACTCATAACCAGATATTCCCTATGAATCGCTCCAGTCTCCCTTTGACTCGTTCCCCTGCCAGTTTGGTATGGTTTGTGTCGCAGAAGAACCAGTGGACGGTGAGGTGGTCATCGTTCAAGTCGACGGTTATGGTTCCCGGTGTAAGGGTAATGGAGTTTGCCAGAACCATGCGCGCCATGTCTGATTTCAACCGAGTCCGAAAATGGACAATGCGTGGACTGGCTTTCCCTGTTATCACTGAACGCAGCATACGAACGCTTGATTGGTAGAGAAAGAACACGAGGATGCATATATAGAGGATAAGGTGAATAGGGTTGGGGATGATGTATCTCAGGTTGGCCTGATGTCGGGCTATGAAGATATTGTAGGTCAAGGCTGCGATACCAAGTGACCCCACTGCGCCAAAGATGAGAGCGTAAGGTTCGACACTGGCTGTGAAAAGAAGCCATACTGCGTACAGAAAGAGAGCTGTGATCAAGAAACGAATGAATGCCCACTTCCTCTCGGCTCGCATTGCTAACCCTCCTTACTGCAGATCAGTGCGTAAAACTCCTCGGCCGAGTTCGATGCAAGCAACTGTTGCCTGAATGGTTCGTCATGGAGCAACCGGGCGAGCTTAGACAGCAATTTCAAGTGAACGACAGCGTTTTTCGGAGGGCCAACCAAGAGGAATACCAATGAGATAGGTTGGCCGTCTGGTGTTTCGAACTTTGCAGGGGGGGTGATCCGCGCTGCAGCCAGAATGCTTGTGTCGAGTGTATCAGAGTGGGCATGAGGAACAGTGCAACCTGAACCGAGACAGGTGCTTGCAAGCTTCTCACGTGCCATAATATCGTCCAGCAATTTTTGCGGGTCGGAGAGGTGGTGCACAGTATGCAGGGCATCCACCAGGAGTTCTATGATCCTTTGCTTGTCCTGCTCATGCAGGTCGAGCAAGATACAGGACGGATCCAGTCGTTTGCAAATCCCTATCATCTCTACACCTCTTCATCTTCTGGGACCAAGCCCGAGACCCAGTCGACAGGGAGTGTGAACATGATGCCGGTTCCTGCGTTGTCCAACCCCCCGATCAGCGGGTCTACCAGAGAACTGACCCTTTCTACCGTTGCTGTATCCCTGACTACCGAAAGGATAGTCTTGTTATAGGGTTTGTTCCCCTTCATAAATTCTTTGAATCCGGCGAACAAAGGTACTTCATAGGCGAGAAATCGGCCCATTCCTTCTGAATCGAGAATAGTGGCTCCTGTAACGCCTGCCTCGACATATGCTTCAAGCACTTCTTCCAATAGTTCTTCGTTGTTCAGAACAAAGACCAATAGTTTCATCGTATGGTGGCCCCTCTGTAAATCGTCGCCGCATTGGCATCCGCTTTGTATCGTGCTTGCATACTACCATGGAATATTATTGGGAGACAAGAAAACGATGGTTTTGAAGAAAAGAATGAAAGTTTTTGCAAAAACTCGGGAATATCAGGCCTATTCTGAACAAAAGCAAAAAAAGTATGTGAGGGTAAAAAACTATTTTTTATATTTGTCACAAGTGGGAAAAAGCAAGTATGTTGCAAGAATCTCCATGCTAGCCTAGCAATGCATAGCATAATCCTGCTGGCAACATTTTTTTACCATTATTTATCAAAAGAGGGTGGACAGGATTAGTCAATACCGGTAGTATCCCATCTTGTTCGGCAAGCAGATGCTGGAAGGAAAGCAAGGATGAAAGGGCCGTAGGGCCTTGACGGAAAGGCTGGAAATCGGGTAAGTTAGTCGAGCGCCTCAGAGAAGGGGCGGGGGAGTGCAGGAGACTGGGCGACCCGCGATTTATGACACAACAAGCGTTAGGGAAGGGAAAGAGAACGGAAAAGAAGAGGAAGTGACCGCAAGGGGCTTCCCAGTCAATTACCGAGTGATGAACAGTAGATGAGATAAGCTACGTTCGTTTTGCGAGAAAGACAGGGCAGACTATAATCTGAAGAATAGAAGCTGTGGGCCTTCGGGCCCGCATTCCTATGACGGAGAGTTTGATCCTGGCTCAGAACGAACGCTGGCGGCGCGTTTTAAGCATGCAAGTCGAGCGGCAAGGGCCTTCGGGCCCCTAGAGCGGCGGACGGGTGAGTAACACGTGGACAATCTGCCCCCCGGTCCGGGATAGCCCAGGGAAACCTGGATCAATACCGGATGCGAGCGCGAGCACAGAAGTGCTTGCGGGGAAAGGCGCTTCGGCGCCGCCGGGGGATGAGTCCGCGGCCCATTAGCTAGACGGCGGGGTAAAGGCCCACCGTGGCGACGATGGGTAGCCGGCCTGAGAGGGTGATCGGCCACATTGGAACTGAGACACGGTCCAGACTCCTACGGGAGGCAGCAGCTAAGAATCTTCCGCAATGGGCGAAAGCCTGACGGAGCGACGCCGCGTGAACGATGAAGGCCGTGAGGTTGTAAAGTTCTTTTCGGGAGGAGGAATAAGCGTGGCAGGCAATGGCCGCGTGATGACGTGAATCCCGGAATAAGCCCCGGCTAACTACGTGCCAGCAGCCGCGGTAACACGTAGGGGGCGAGCGTTGTTCGGAATCATTGGGCGTAAAGGGCGTGCAGGCGGCCCAGCAAGTCCGGCGTGAAATGCCCCGGCTCAACCGGGGAGACGCGCTGGAAACTGCAGGGCTAGAGTACAGGAGGGGATGTCGGAATTCCAGGTGTAGGGGTGAAATCTGTAGATATCTGGAAGAACACCAATGGCGAAGGCAGACATCTGGCCATGTACTGACGCTGAGACGCGAAGGTGCGGGGAGCAAACAGGTTTAGATACCCTGGTAGTCCGCACAGTAAACGATGTTCACCAGGTGGCGGGGGGTCGACCCTCGGTACCGAAGCTAACGCATTAAGTGAACCGCCTGGGGAGTATGCTCGCAAGGGTGAAACTCAAAGGAATTGACGGGGGCCCGCACAAGCGGTGGAGCATGTGGTTTAATTCGATGATACGCGAGAAACCTTACCAGGGCTTGACATGTGCAGGAATGGTGCCGAAAGGCACAGGCCGCTTGCGGCCTGCACACAGGTGCTGCATGGCTGTCGTCAGCTCGTGCTGTGAAGTGTTGGGTTAAGTCCCGCAACGAGCGCAACCCCTGCTGTCTGTTGCCATCACGTGATGGTGGGCACTCAGACGGAACTGCCGGTGACAAACCGGAGGAAGGTGGGGACGACGTCAAGTCATCATGGCCCTTATGTCCTGGGCCACACACGTGCTACAATGGCCGGTACAGAGCGCAGCGAGGCCGCGAGGCCAAGCGAATCGCACAAAGCCGGTCCCAGTACGGATTGGAGTCTGCAACCCGACTCCATGAAGTTGGAATCGCTAGTAATCGCGCATCAGCATGGCGCGTTGAATACGTTCCCGGGCCTTGTACACACCGCCCGTCACACCATCCGAGTCGGGGGTACCCGAAGTCGCCAGCCCAACCCGCAAGGGGGGGCGGTTCCGAAGGTACGTCCGGCGAGGAGGGTGAAGTCGTAACAAGGTAGCCGTACCGGAAGGTGCGGCTGGATCACCTCCTTTCTGCAAAGAAAGGGAGCCTTCGGCCCTCACAGCCGCAGGCACACACAAGGCCGTCGGCCAGCAGGTGCAAGTCCTGCAGACAATAGCCCCGAAAGGTCGCCCCTCAGATTTTCCGTTCCCTTTGCCTTCCCTATGTGCGAAGTGCCAGTCGGGGGCATAGCTCAGCTGGCTAGAGCATCGGCTTTGCAAGCCGAGGGTCAGGGGTTCGAATCCCCTTGCCTCCAGAGCAAGGTAAGAAAGGTCTTTGAAAGAACAAGCGTAGGGATTGGAAGAATGATATGGTCAAGTGAATAAGGGTCCACGGAGGATGCCTAGGAGCTGCCAGGCGAAGAAGGACGTGATTAGCTGCGATAAGCCGCGGGAAGGGGCCAATACCCGATGATCCGCGGATTTCCGAATGGGGTAACCCGAATGTCCTGATGACATTCGCATGCGCGCCAATGAAATAACGCGCATGCGGTATACGCTGGGGAGTGAACCATCTGAGTACCAGCGGGAGTAGAAATCAAACGAGATTCCCCCAGTAGCGGCGAGCGAACGGGGAGGAGCCCAAACCGCGTGCCTTCGGGTGCGCGGGGTTGTAGGGGTGCGGCGGGGCACAGCCCGTCCAGTGAGAAAGCGCAACTGTAGCGGAACGGTCCTGGGAAGGCCGGCCAGAGCGGGTGAAAGCCCCGTACGCGAAACGGTTGCGCCTGGATGGCCGCATTTCCTGAGTACGGCGGGACACGAGAAATCCTGTCGGAATCCGGGGGGACCACCCTCCAAGGCTAAATACTCGGCAGCTACCGATAGCGCATAGTACCGTGAGGGAAAGGTGAAAAGGACCCCGGGAGGGGAGTGAAAGAGAACCTGAAACCGTGGACCTACAAGCGGTCAGAGCCCACATTGTTGGGTGATGGCGTGCCTTTTGTAGAATGAGCCTGCGAGTTACCGTATGCAGCGAGGTTAAGGGATAGGAGTCCCGGAGCCGTAGGGAAACCGAGTCTGAACAGGGCGAGCAGTTGCGTGCGGTAGACCCGAAGCCAAGTGATCTAGCCATGGCCAGGCTGAAGCTTGAGTGAAATCAAGTGGAGGGCCGAACCTAAATCCGCTGAAAAGGGTTGGGATGAGCTGTGGCTCGGAGCGAAAGACTAAACAAACTTGGAGATAGCTGGTACTCTCCGAAATAGCTTTAGGGCTAGCGTCGCACCGACTGTCGCGGAGGTAGAGCACTGGATAGGTGAGGGCCCGTCACTGGGTACCGAGCTTAACCAAACTCCGAATACCGCGATACAATGTGCGGCAGTCAGACGGTGACTGATAAGGGCCATCGTCAAGAGGGAAACAGCCCGGACCGCCGGCTAAGGTCCCCAAGGCGTGCCAAGTGGGAAAGGAAGTATGATTGCCCAGACAGCCAGGAGGTTGGCTCAGAAGCAGCCACCCCTTCAAAGAGTGCGTAACAGCTCACTGGTCGAGTAGTCATGCGCCGATAATGTAACGGGGCTAAGCACGCCACCGAAGCCGCGGGCCAGCATCCTAGGGGTGCTGGCGGTAGGAGAGCATTCCGTGTACGGAAGAAGCTGGGGCGGAAGCCCTTGTGGACGGGACGGAAGAGAGAATGCAGGCATGAGTAACGAAAAGACGGGTGAGATCCCCGTCCGCCGAAAGCCTAAGGTTTCCAGGGTAAAGTCAATCTACCCAAGGGTCAGTCGGCCCCTAAGGCGAGGGCGAGAGCCGTAGCCGATGGGAAGCTGTTCAACATTACAGCACCTCCCAGAGTCCCGATGGGACGACGCATAGGGCGAAACGCAGCCGGGCGACGGTAGTCCCGGCCGAAGCGGCGAGCCGATGAGGCCCCCAGGCAAATCCGGGGGCTGAGGCGAGCCGTGAGCGAGACCCATCAAGGTGGGTCGAAGTGCGCGTAGTCGTCGTGCCGAGAAATAGTCTCTAAGGAGCGTCTCTGGGGGACCGTACTACAAACCGACACAGGTGGGCGAGCTGAGAATGCAAAGGCGCACGGAAGAATTCGCGTTAAGGAACTCGGCAAAATGCATACGTAACTTCGGGATAAGTATGGCCCCCGCAAGGGGGTTGCAGTGAAACGGCCCATGCGACTGTTTACCAAAAACACAGGTCCATGCGAACCGGCAACGGGAAGTATATGGACTGACACCTGCCCGGTGCTGGAAGGTCAAGAGGAGTTGTCAGAGCGATCGAAGCAGCGAATCCAAGCCCCAGTAAACGGCGGCCGTAACTATAACGGTCCTAAGGTAGCGAAATTCCTTGTCGGGTAAGTTCCGACCCGCACGAATGGTGTAACGATATGGGCGCTGTCTCAACGCGAAATCCGGTGAAATTGAAGTCCAGGTGAAGATGCCTGGTACCCGTGGTTAGACGGAAAGACCCCGTGAACCTTTACTTCAGCTTGGCATGGAGACCTGGACAGGGATGTGTAGGATAGGTGGGAGGCATGGATGCGTGGCCGTCAGGCTGCGCGGAGCCGCTGGTGAAATACCACCCTTCCCTCTCCAGTTCTCTAACCCCGGCCGTGATCCGGTCTGGGGACAGTGCCAGGTGGGAAGTTTGACTGGGGCGGTCGCCTCCCAAAGAGTAACGGAGGCGCGCGATGGTCACCTTAGGATGGTTGGGAATCATCTCTCAAGTGTAAAGGCACAAGGTGGCTTGACTGCGAGGCAAACAGGCCGAGCAGGTACGAAAGTAGGTCTTAGTGATCTGGCGGTAGCGCGTGGAAGCGCCGTCACTTAACGGATAAAAGGTACTCCGGGGATAACAGGCTGATCTTGCCCAAGAGTTCATATCGACGGCAAGGTTTGGCACCTCGATGTCGGCTCATCGCATCCTGGGGCTGGAGCAGGTCCCAAGGGTTTGGCTGTTCGCCAATTAAAGCGGTACGCGAGCTGGGTTCAGAACGTCGTGAGACAGTTCGGTCCCTATCTGCCATGGGCGTTGGATGTTTGAGGGGTCCTGCTTCTAGTACGAGAGGACCGAAGTGGACGAACCTCTGGTGTACCGGTTGTCGTGCCAACGGCATCTGCCGGGTAGCTACGTTCGGAAGGGATAACCGCTGAAAGCATCTAAGCGGGAAGCCCTCCCCAAGATGAGACATCCCCCCCGCCTCGAGCGGGCATAAGGAAACAGGGACACTACCTGTTCGATAGGCCGGAGGTGCAAGCGCAGCAATGCGTTCAGCCGACCGGTACTAATCATCCGAGAGGCTTGACCATATCACTGTTCCAGTCCCGACATTCGGACTGCCAAGACAGGGCGCACGAGAATATCTCGCGCTCCCCCGTGTTGGCCGGCCCGGTGGCCACAGCAGGGCAGACACACCCGTTCCCATCCCGAACACGGCAGTTAAGCGCCCTCACGCCGATGGTACTACGGTTTTCCGTGGGAGAGTAGGTAGCCGCCGGGCCTTTTTTTGCCCTAGTCCGACTAAGGAGTCGGTTACATATATATGGAAAAGGACGCTTATGCGTCCTTTTCTTGTATGCGAACAATCAGCATGTTTTTTCGCTTTTGTCACTTCCTTCCTGGTTTCACCCCCTATTGCTCTTGTCCAAGGTACCCCTTTTAACTATGATGGTAGCAATTCATTGAGTACGGAAGGTATATTTATGCAGATTACGTTAGACAATTTACAAAGATCCTATGGCAATCTGCATGCCGTCAATGGGGTGAGTCTCTCCATACCCTCCAATACCATATATGGAATCATTGGCAAGAGCGGTGCTGGCAAGTCTACGCTGGTGCGCCTTATCAGCCTATTGGAGAGCCCTGACGGTGGTGAAGTCTATTTTGATGACGTACGTGTGGACAACCTTACCAAAAGGGCCATGATCGAGCGAAGGCGAAGAGTCGGCATGATCTTCCAGAACTTCAACCTGTTCTCTTCGCGCAATGCGGAAGAGAACATCGCCTACCCCATGGAGATAAATGGGATGGGAAAGGATGTCATCAAGGCTAGAGTTAATGAGCTGCTTGCCCTAGTTGCCTTGGAAGGCAGGGGGAAAGCTCCCATCAGCACCTTAAGTGGTGGTCAGAAGCAGAGGGTCGCAATAGCCAGGGCCCTGGCATGTAGCCCCGACATACTCTTCTGCGATGAGGCCACCAGTGCCCTTGACCCACAGACTACCCATTCGATCCTCTCCTTGTTGAAGGAGATCCAGAAGAAGATGGCCCTCACCGTTGTCATGATAACCCATCAGATGGAGGTAGTCAGGGATGCGTGTGAGCAAGTTGCTGTCCTCGAGGACGGCAAGGTGGTCGAGCAGGGATTTGTCACTGATATCTTTGCAAATCCGTCCAGTGAGGTAACAAAGGATTTTCTTGCCCACCTCGTTGGAGTCGACGAAAGCTCTACCCATCAGGACAAGATGGTACAATGGTCAAAAAAAATTGGAACATATACCCTGCGCTTTCGTGGGGACACCACCGACCAACCTATCCTCAGCAGGATAAGCAGGGCCCTTGGCGTTGAGTTCAACATTCGTGCAGGTGGAGTGCAGAAAGTCGGGGATGTGGAGATCGGAACCATGGTAGTTGATATAAGCGGTGATGAAGAGATTAAGCAGAAGACCATCGATGCACTGAAAAGCCAGGGCGTCCTTGTGGAAGAGGAGGGCAAACTATGAGCAAGTTATGGATGCTGGTCCTTGCCTCAACAGGTCAGACGCTGAGTATGGTCTTCTTTTCCACGTTCTTCTCCCTTCTCATGGGCCTTCCTCTAGGAATCCTGCTTTCCATTACGTCAGGTGTGGAACAGGGGGGTATCATTCCCAAACCGTTGCTTAACAACGTCCTAGGAAGGATAGTGAACGTATTGCGATCGTTCCCTTTCATCATCCTGATGATCTTGCTGTTTCCCCTTTCACGCATTTTGATCGGAACGAGTATCGGTACCACCGCTACTATCGTACCGCTGTCCATAGCGGCCGCTCCATTTGTTGCACGTGTCATTGAGACCGCGCTGAAGGAGGTGGATCCGGGGGTCGTTCAGGCCGCCCGCGCAATGGGATCCACCAACTGGCAAATTATTCGAAAAGTACTTATCCCGGAAGCCTTGCCCTCGCTTGTCAGCGGAGTGACGCTTACGATCATCAACCTCATCGGATACTCGGCAATGGCCGGTGCTATCGGGGGAGGAGGCTTGGGAGACCTTGCTATCCGCTACGGATACCAACGCTTCCGTGGAGACGTTATGGTTGTTGCTGTAATCATCATTCTGGTTCTTGTAGAGATTATCCAGGTGATCGGCAACAAGATCAGCTCACATCTGTTGGCCAAGCGCTGACACTATTGGTGCATACCTCTCACCTTAGCTGAGAGTAGGAGAAAATATGAAAAAAACTTTGACCATCGTTTTGGTAATCCTCGTGGCAGCAACCCTTTTCGCTGCCGGAACAAAGGAACAGTCCCCCAGTAACGTCCTGACTGTTGGCGCGACACCCGAGCCCCACGCCGCATTTCTCAATCTTGTCGTTGAGGATCTCGCTGCCCAAGGCATCACCCTCAAAATCCGTGAGTTCACTGACTACGTGACCCCCAATGAAGCGTTGGAGACAGGCGAGCTTGATGCGAACTTCTTCCAGCACGTTCCTTATCTCGAGTCATTCAACAAAGACCGTGGCTATCACCTGGCCAACGCAGGTGGCATCCATGTCGAGCCCTTTGCCCTCTACTCAAAGAAGTATACGGCTATCGGCGACTTCCCCCAGGGTGCGACCATTGCAATTCCAAATGACCCCACCAACGAAGGTCGTGCACTTCTCCTTTTGCAGAGCGCAGGCCTTCTCACCCTTGAAGCCGATGCAGGTCTTGAGGCAACTCCCATGGATATTGCCAAGAACCCCAAGGGCTTGAAGTTCCGTGAAATTGAAGCTGCCTCCCTTCCTCGCGTATTGCAGGATGTCGATGCAGCCATCATCAACGGCAACTACGCCATTCCTGCCGGCCTGATCGCAACTCGTGACGGCCTGTTGGTCGAAGGCTCTGAGAGCCCCTACGTAAACGTTGTGGCAGTCAAGGAGGGTAACGAGAACGATCCTCGTATCGTAGCACTGGTCAAGGCTCTCCGTGGGGAGAAGATCAAGTCTTATGTTGCCAAGAACTATGTCAACGGTGAGGTGGTTCTCGTAACCAAATAACCAATTCTCTTGTAATTGTAGCCCTCCTTCCTTGTGTCGGAGGGCTTTTTGTATCAGAATACAAGATATATGAACATTTGCATACTTATGCAAACTTATTGCTATTTAATGCATAAATATGTATTATTGATCATTATATGGAGGATAGTATGAATACAGGTACGTTGCTCAAGGGAAGAAGCTTTCTCACGCTCAAAGACTATACGACTGAGGAGATCCACTATCTGCTGGACCTTGCCAAAGAGCTCAAGGCGAAGAAGTGCAAGAAGCCGTACTCCAAAGACCTCGAAGGGGCTTTGCTGGAGGGAAAGAACATTGTCCTGATATTCGACAAGACCTCAACACGTACACGGTGTGCCTTTGAAGTCGCAGCCTTCGATGAAGGGGCCTCTGTAACCTTCCTTACAAATAGCCAGATGGGCAAGAAAGAGTCCATCGAGGATACTGCCAAAGTGCTGGGGCGGATGTATGATGGTATCGAATATCGTGGTTTCGCCATGCAGATCGTCAAGGATCTGGCCCTCCACAGTGGGGTTCCCGTTTGGAACGGCCTCACCGATGATGACCACCCCACCCAGGTGCTTGCAGATTTTCTCACTGCAATGGAGCATACGGGAAAGCCTCTGAACAAGATGAAGATGGCTTACATAGGAGATGGTCGGAACAACGTCTCCAATGCCCTGATGATAGGAGCTGCCAAGGTAGGTATGCACTACAGCATAGGCTCCCCCAAGGAACTCTTTCCGTCTGAGACACTCATTGCTGAACTGGCGCCGGATGCGAAAATGACAGGAGCTGTCATCTCAACCACCGTCGATCCCTATGAAGCTGTGAAGGGTGCCGATATTATCTATACCGACATATGGGTATCGATGGGAGAGGAGGATCAGACAGAGGGCCGTATCGCCCTGCTGAAGGATTATCAGGTCACGATGGATCTTCTTCGTGCAAGCGGCAATGAGAAGGTGCTCTTTGAGCACTGCCTGCCATCATTCCATGACCTGAATACGACTGTATCAAGACAAATATATTCCAAATATGGACTAACTGAGTTGGAAGTCACTGACGAAGTCTTCAGGAGCAAGCACTCTGTAGTCTTTGACGAGGCGGAAAACAGGATGCATACTATCAAGGCAGTCATGGTTGCGACGATGAGTGACAAGCTCTAAAGAGGTTTTGTCCCACTCTAGCATTCTTTATTCATACGATGGGTCATTCTGATACGATTTTATGGTCTTGTGGCTGTTCGATCTACCAGATTGACCCATTGGTATCTGGTGGACCTTTCGGAGGGATCCCTGCTGTGAGTCTTTTTGCTTCAAATTGTCATAAATAGACCATAATATTTGCTTTGAGTGTAGATTGGTAAAGTTGGCACGCTTTGTGCATCTATATAAGTGAAACCCGAAAAGGGGATTACATATAGATAAACACATGGAGGTGTACAAATGGCATATCTGACAACTAGGAACAATTATCGGACACCGATGGTATCGCCCTTCGATTCGCTCTTCAGCAATATGCTCGGGGATTGGGGTCTTACCTCATCGAAGATTCCTCCTGTAGACATTACCGAGACAGACAAGGCCTACATCGTTGAGGCCGAGCTTCCCGGATATAAGCAGGAAGATGTGAAGGTGAACATCGAGAAGCATGTGCTCAGGCTCAGTTCTGCCCAACAGAGCACTAAGGAAGAGAAGGATGGCGATAAGGTTCTTATCTGTGAGCGAAAATCCCATAGCTTTGAACGTGCTTTCTCTCTTCCAGAGGATGTGGATGAGTCCAAGATTGAAGGTGAGTTCTCCAACGGAGTGCTTACACTGACCCTTCCCAAAAAGGAAGTGGAACAACCCAAGAGCATTGAAGTAAAAATCAAATAAATCGATTGAGACAACCCATCCTGTACAAAAAGGCTCCGCATGCATTGCGGAGCCTTTTTAGACAGTTATATTGCGTTATCTTCACCAACTCTCCAGCAGCGAGAGAAAGAAGCCGACAGCCTTCTGCACGTTGTCTGTGTGGATCCTCTCATCAGGGGCATGCATCCTGGCTACCTCAGATCTATCCATCTGGGCGGGGGTGAAACGGTATATGTGCTCACACAGATTCTGGTATCTGTGAAATTTAGAAGCATCACGAATGCAATTATTGCTACAGAAACGAGAGAATATTATTGTCCGATCAAATCAACTATACAAACAAATTGACAAACTTACCTACTATTCGTTGCTACTAAAGATGGTTGCTTGCCCGTATACTTGGAATACAAATGGAGGATTCGTATGAACAAGAAAATTGTTTTTAGTATTGTTTTTTGTTTATCTGTAGCATTGGTTCTACCCCTTTTTGCAACAGGCCAAAGGGAGTCAGATGCATCAAATGAGAATGCAAAAGTTAAGCTCAGGTTAATGAGTGTGAGTACTGATCAGAATCAGACAGATATTCTTGAGAAGTACATAAAGAAAAACCTAGAGACTACCTTCCCAAATTTTGAAATTCAATATGAACCGGGTGGAGGTGGAGAGGATTTTGGCAACAAGTTAAAGACGTATAATGCTTCAGGCGATCTTCCAGATGTCTGGTATAGTGCAACAGACACAGCCGTTGCAATAATCAATGCTGGGAATATCTTGGATCTTACCCCATACGTTAAGAATGATGGTTTTTTTGAAAAGTATCAGGTGCCTGAAGCATTATTCCATACTGACGGTAAGATTTATGCAATTGGTTCTGGAGCAGATACCTTCTTTGTTCCTGCTATTTTCTATAACAAGAAAATATTTGCAGATAATGGGCTTACCATACCCTCAAATTGGACAGAATTTGATGCTTTGTGCAATAAGTTGGTATCTAAGGACATAGTTCCTATTTCTGTTATGGGTAAAGGTGGATGGGCTCCAAGAAACTTTCTAATGCAGACTATGATTCAAATGCAAGATCCTCAACTCATGTTAGATCTTCTTCAAAACAAAACGGATTTTGCAAATCCTACAATTATGAAGGCTTTAGATAGGATTGATTATATGGCAGATAATAACTTCTTTCCTGCTGGAGTCGCCAACCTTGACTATGGTCCGTCACTAGAGATGTTTACTTCAGGTAAAACAGCAATGTTTGGCGGTTTCTCCTGGGAAGTTGGGAATTTGAAGTCTAATCCTGACATTGGAATGTTTTATTGGCCAACCGCAAATCCAAAGTATGCTTCGCAAGATGTAATTCAGTTTTGGGGTTCTCCCCTAGGTGGATATGCTGTGAATCCCGATAGTAAACATGTAGCTGATGCTGTTAAGTTTGCAGAATACTGTGCATTGATGGAAGCTCAATTTTATGCAGAACAGGGGGCTCAGTTAAACCTAAGAACAGAAATAACTATTGAATCAGATGAACCACTTGTGATAAGAAACAACGAGCTATACAACAATACGAAGTTGAAGATACCAACTCTGATGCTCAATGCAATGGATACAAAAACTGCTGCTGAATTTTCTTCTTATGGAGTAAATTTTCTTACGGGAGATTACTCGGCTGAAGAATTTGCAGAAGATTTTAATCGGATCTGGCTGCAGAACACTTGGTTCAAATAAAATATCATTGGAGATGATTATGGGAGGAAGTTGCTTCCTCCCTTTCTTAACAGGAGTATGCATATGAGTTCTGGTTATACCTCAAGCAGAGGGGCGGTATACGTATTTGCTCTTCCTGGTTTAGTGTTATTCACAATTTTTTCAGTTTTGCCTATTCTTCCAGAAATACTTGTGAGTTTTCAAAATCATGATGGGTTTATGTCTTCTGGATGGGTCGGCCTTGGCAATTATTCTCAGGTCTTTAGATCAGAACCTTTTTGGATTGCTAATGCAAATACATTAATGGTAGTTCTTCTTTCATTGTTTGTAGCACTGCCTATTTCTTTGTTTTTTGCTATTTTAATAACAAAACATACAGATAGGATGAAAACTTTCTTTAAGTTTTCCACAGTATTCCCTGCAGTCCTTTCTGTTACGGTCATCTGTCAAATGTGGGTCGCAATGTTGGAACCACAATGGGGTCTTATCAATTCCATATTGAATGAGTTGGGTTTGGACTCCTTAGCTACAGACTGGCTTACCAATAAGCAAACCGTAATGCCAAGCGTTTCCTTTGCTTTTCTCTGGCAATATATGGGCTTGAATATGCTTTTGTTTTATGCAGGGATCAAGGCAATTCCCAAACATTTCTATGAAGCAGCGCAACTTGAGGGCTTAGGGTTTTGGAGAGCAAATTTCCATATAACCATACCCTTGCTTAAGGATATCATAAAATATGTCATAATAATTTCAACCATGGGTTCGATGGCTATGTTCGCCCACACACGGATCATGACAAACGGAGGCCCGGGGAATACCTCAAGGACTGTAATGTACCAAATGTATTATGTCTCCTTTTCTACGTCTGAATTTGGTGTGGGTTGTGCCATTGCTATATTTTTTATTATTGAGTGTTTGTTGTTAACGGTACTTATTAACAAAACATTTTCTGATGAAGTTATTGAGTATTAGGGGATTTATTATGAAAAGATTACTGACTTGGACAAGGAGCTTACTTTTGATACTGATTGGCCTCTCATTTTTATTTCCTCTGTACTGGATGATCAGCATGTCCTTCAAAGGCAAAAGTGAGGTGTTTGATAATGCTTTCGGATTGCCTGCTCACTACTCATTTGAAAACTATGCGTACGTCTTGAATAATTATCCATTTTTTAAATATATGGTAAACAGTACCATCTATACTGTAGGTACCATTCTAATCACCCTACTCTGTGGAAGTCTTTTGGCCTATGCTGTCAGTAGAATGCATTGGAAATATTCCAAACCAGTCCTTTCCTATGTTGCTCTTGGCCTGATTCTCCCTGTTCAAGTCATGATTGTTCCTTTGTACATGATGATGGGTGTTTTGAATCTAAGAGGAACCTATTTATCTCTGATATTGCCATATTCGGCATTTGCCCTTGCTTCTTGTATCCTCATGCTCAATGCGTTTCTACGGTCATTACCGTATTCGCTTGAAGATGCAGCCTGCATAGATGGATGTTCGATATACCAGTGTTATTTCTTGATTATTCTTCCGCTTATCTCTCCAGCGCTACTTACCCAATTAGTTCTTATTACAATCAATACTTGGAATGAATTTTTCCTTGCTTTTGTATTTGCTGGCAAAATGAGTATGAGACCCATAACGGTAGGTTTGTTGGAATTCTTTACAAGTATTGGAGTATCGCATTGGGGTTTGATTGGTGCAGCTATGGTTATGGCCAGTATTCCGGCAATGACTGTCTATATAATTGGAAATAAACAGATTGAGAATGCTTTGACAGCAGGTGCAATATTGAAATAAGCAAGAGGAATGCATATGGATACCTTTTTGGGGAGACCCCATGCTACTATGGCGTATGGATGAAATACGAAAGATGACATTGCGTAATAAGGGACTGACCTTATCATTAAAAAACAAAATCCTCTTATTCAATTTTCTTGTTTTTATGGTATCTCTCGTTTGTTTTTTTCTAGTGTCATTTTCTTATTATACAGAAAAATATATCAATACAGAAATTGAGCATTCCTTAATGGAAAATCGGCTGATAATTAAGAATATAGATATGCTGGTCAGATTTATTGAGAAATTCATCAGGTCAGCAAGCGTAGATGCTAAAATACAAGATGGATTGAATCTCATGGAATCTGTTTCGGATTATCAATCCATAGCCAAACTTCATATTGATGAAGTTTTGGGCCAAAGCCTTGGCAACGTCATTGTGACTAATCCCGAGCTATATGGTATAACTATCTGGTATGAGAATTCACATCTTTATTCAACCTACACTATTGATGACAGGACTATTACAAATCTCTTTACAAAAGAGTATTTTTCCAAAGCGAGTAATAGCAAGACTCCCTATTGGGATGGCCTGAGGGAAATTAAGGATAATTATTTCGTATTCCCGGTCACCAAAGCCATAATCAGCAAAGAAACAGGCTATACAATTGGTGCTTTGACCCTATTTCTCAACGAATTGGATATTTCAAGAGTTTTTGAAAAGATAGATTCAAGACAAGTCGATTATTTTGTTGTTGATGGACGTAACTTGCAAATACTATCCTCTGAAAATAAGCATCTAATCCTTGGCAATTTTTTGAAAGAGAGTAACTTGACAGAGGATGAGTTTGAAAAAATTATCAAAGATCAGTATTTGTTGAAGAATAATCTTCTGTACTGTTGTGAAAAGTATGACAAACAAGATTGGATTGTCGTTTCAATTATTGATCTCGGCAACTTCTTCAACGCTGAGAGGGTACAGTTTATGTATTTCAGCCTTTTCTTGCTTCTTATTCTTTTATTAGTATTCTTCGGGGCAAAAGTTATTTCGATCTCCATTACCAAACCTTTATATCAAATAATAGATGTCATGAAAAATATAGGAGAAGGGGATATGAAGTGTAGGGTTGATAAAAGGATTAACGATTCAGAATTGCAGGCTTTTGCAATGGCTTTTAATACGCTCATCGACAAGCTCGAATACTCCATGGACAAAATATTTTCTAACCAACAAGTTTTGCGGCAAAGGGATCTTCAGCTTGTTCAAGCCCAAGTCAAACCTCATTTTTTGTATAATATACTGGAAACTATCTCTTCTTTCATTAAACTCGGTTATAAAGATAAAGCCATTCAGACTATCACAAATCTTTCTATGCTATACAGGAAATCTCTCAGCAATGGGAAGGATCTCATAACGATGAATGATGAACTCGAATTAGTGGAACATTATTTGAATTTACAAAAACTTCGCTATAATGAGACCATCCAATGGATGGTGGAAATAGAGCAGGACTGTCGAATGATAATTGTTCCCAAACTTCTGATTCAACCTTTGATAGAGAACTGTATTTATCACGGGATTAAGCCCGCAAAACGGCAAGCGGAAATTGTCGTCTGTTGTTACATAAAGAAAGGGAACCTCATAATTGAAGTTCATGATACAGGGGTAGGTATTGAAAAGCAAAAACTAGCATTGCTGCAGTCATATCTGACAAAAGGGATAGAGACTTCAGGAAGAAAATCATTTGGACTTCATAGTGTTAACGAACGACTGAAACTGTATTTTGGTGATGAGGCTTTCCTTCGGTTGGAGAGTGTAGAAGGTGAATATACATTGGTGTTTATTACTATACCCATGATAAAGGCACAAGGCTATGAAAATTCTTCTAGTTGATGATGAATACTTTTTTAGAAAAACTCTTATTCAGACAATCAGGGAGTCCACCCTTAATGTTGAAGAGATTCTCGAAGCATCGGATGGAGAAGAAGCACTAAAAATTCTCCAAGACTCAGAAATGGATATTATTCTTGTAGATATCAATATGCCAAGGATGAATGGCCTTTGTTTTGTGGAATCAGTGCAACGACTCAGGCTAGATGTTCGTATAGTTATGGTTACAGGATATGATGATTTTGAGTATGCCAGAAGTGCCCTTAAGTTGGGGGTTGTTGATTATCTGTTAAAACCTATCCAAGATGCTGAATTACTAAAAGTATTGCATACACAATTTATTCAAGTTAATCAGGTTAATAGTAGAAAACTTGCTGAGAAACTGAAGGAAAAAGAGAATCAACTTCTTGCAAAAAAATATTTTATTAAGCGCCTTCTCTATAAAAAATCAATACCCGAAACTGAACAGGTACGTTCATCTCTGCAGGGCAATGGCAGTACCCTTTGTAGTTGGGTAGGTTACTATGTTTGTGCTGGTATTTTGGATTCTAAAAAGGATATGGTATTAGAAGAAACAGAAAAGAATAATCAATCATTGCTACGCATCATAGAACAGTCCTTTGATGGACAGGTAGAACTGTGCATTGATAATGATAGTCGCGTTGTGGTGATCATTTCTGCTACAGTTGGAACTTCCATAGATTCTTTGAGAAATCAGTTGACGCCATATCTTACGTCAAATGGTTCGTTCACCTATTCGTTTGGCATTAGTTCTGAATGCGCTTCCTTTGAACTCATCAATAATGCCTATGATGAAGCTGTCAAGGCCCTCTCTTGTAAGGTAGTTTCAGAGCATGCCTCCCTGGTATTCTATGATGAGCTAAAAATGAGCAGATACGATGAGTATCATGTTACGAAGAAGATTCGTGACCAATTGTTTCTTGGCGTAAGCCAACGTGATTATGCCTATGTGGAAGATATTTTAAACAGAATACTCTCTACAGTATCGAGGTTAAAGATACGTTTGGATTATCTTGAGATTATTGGTATTCACTTGCTAGAGCCTTGTATGCATACGTTAATAGATAAAAAGCTTATTGAGGAAACCCCCTACCTTGAATTATATAATACAATGTATGAGGGGCTTGGAGAAAAAAGTGATCAAGTCGAATTGTTTACGTATATCAAGGAAGTCTATGCCAAGTGTTGCACGATAAACAATGATAACGGTTCTGTAGTCAATTGTACAGTCAAGGATGTGCTAACCTATATAATTCATGAGTATCCAAACCCTCTGCTGTCGATTGAAGAGATTGCTGATGCTGTTTCCAAGAACTATAACTATCTTTGTGTATTGTTCAAGAAAACAATGGGTGTGACAATAAATGATTACATTATGAATGTCAGGATGAAGAAGGCTATGGAGCTGATTAGTGAAGGGGGGCATAATGTGAGTGAGATTGCCGATACTACCGGTTTTTCAAATATCAGCTACTTTACCAAATGTTTTAAAAAAAAGTTTGGCTATCCTCCTAGCAGATTCTTGCTAAAATAAGCTTTCCCTATTTGTCGTTTTGATGTGTCTTGTTGTAGTTTTGTTTGAACTGTCTGGAATGAATACTGCAAGCAATTGTATGATTCCCAATAGATATGGAGGGAAATAATGCAATTTGATAGATGGTCAGTGAGTTTGGATTCCGATAATCTTGTTACAATTTCTGATGGGGTTTGCTCTTGGACAGAAGATGGTTCCTATTCTCCCTCTATTGGTATTCTAATAAATGGGGCTTCCCAAAAACACCCCTTTTCTGAAGCTGCTCAAATCTCGAGTAAAATAATAGATGATGCATTGTATCTTGGAATCTCCCTTACTTATAGCTCTTTTTGTTTTGATGAGAACCTATCTTTTTCAACCTCGTATCTTATAGAGAAAACTCGAGGTACTTTTAGTTTTGCCTTGTCCCCCATGTCTGAAGGGGATTGCCATATCGACAAGATATATTGGCCGGTACCCTTTGAATTTAACAAAAATGATACAAGCTGGTATTCCGTGCTTACCTTGGGCCAGGGTTCCCTTGTTGAGAATGGCCTTGAGCAAGAAATCATACCCTCAAAGCGGTGGGAACTTGATTCTGGGTATTGCTTTTCCAGAAATAGTTATATGCCTTGGTATGGATTGGTAAAGGGAAGGCATGGGCTTATGGCTATGTTCCTCAATTCTTTTGATTGTGGACTCGAGTATGTTCATCCTACAGGAGGATGTACCACAATAATTCCCTCTTTTCTTTCGGAACTTGGAAGAATCGGCTATCGGCGTGAGATGAGGATACAGTTATTTGAAAACTGTGATTATAATCATTTTTGCAAAACATATAGGAAACATCTTGAACAGAATGGCGAGCTGTGCCTGCTGAAGGATAAAATTTCAAGAAATCCTGCAGTTGCTTCATTGGTAGGAACTGCTTTAGTTCATCTGGATACTCTACATAATTACTCTCCTGATTCTTTCGATTGGCGGCATGGAAATGTCCAGCAGGAAAAATTCTGGACAACATTTGCAAAGCGTAGCGAGGAGATTGAAACATTGCATGAGATGGGCTTGAAGAGTGCCTATATCCATCTGGATGGCTGGATCCGGATGGGATATGACAATCAACATCCCGATACCTTTCCTCCCAACGTAGAGGCGGGAGGGTTGGAAGGCATGAAGGAGTTGATTCGTAAAACACATGCATGTGGGTATACTTTCGGAATTCATGACCAATACCGAGATTATTTTCTGGATGCCCCTTCATATATTGCAGATATGTCGATAGTAAGTAACCAAGGAAAGAGACCTCTTTGTTCCCTTTGGGAGGGAGGGAAACAAGAGTTCCTCTGCACACGGTTTTCTGAGGAATTCGTAAAAAGAAATTTTGACCTCTACGAGAGTTCAGGGCTTGATTTGGATGGTGCCTACTTGGATGTGTTTTCTTGTGTAATCCTAGATGAGTGCTACAGTAAAGAACATCCGATGACTAGGGCACAGTGCAAAGAGTCAAGGTGTAGATGCTTTGCAAATGTCCGGGCACGAAAGTTGGTTGTACAAAGTGAAGAAGGGGTTGCCTGGTCGATCCCCCATCTGGATTTTGTACATCATATGCCGTATATGCAAGAATTAAAACCCAATGAAGATACATGGTGCGGGGATCCCATCGGAAAAACCCTTGGAGTTCCTGTCCCTCTATCCGCTTTGGTATATCATGACTCAATTGTAGTCCCATGGACTAACGAAGCTAAGGATTGCAAGGGTGGTACACTCGCTCCATTAATGGCAATGATTCATGGAGGAATCCCGTATGTATATACTGATAGTGATGATGAGTACATCAAGCTTGCAAATATTGCCATGGATTTGCATAAGAAGGTTGCGTTTTCCGAAATGGTCCACCATACCTATCTCGATGAAGAACGAACTATCCATCAATCAGTATTTGCAAATGGAGTGACTGTAGTAGTCAATACCTCCAGCGAACAATATTCAATCAAGGAATCCACAGATGAAAACTAAGCTCACATGGAAACAGATGGTATTCAGAGGAGTACGGCCGTTAGGGGAGAGCAGTGTTCCCGCTATTCTTGGTGGCCATATCTTGCAAAACACTCTGGAGTTTGACCTCGATGAATATGAGGAGATCTTTGAAGGGTACGGTACGTTGAAAGGCTCCTACCCATATCGTCAACAGGATGATTACGATAGAGAGCTCATTGATGTTGAGTATTCTGTTGCAATTCTGGAGAATGATTACCTATGCGCCACCTTTATTATTGATCTTGGGGGTAGGTTATGGTCTTTGATTGATAAAATTAGTGGGAAAAATCTCCTATATACCAATGATGTTATTCGTTTCAGCAATCTTTCCAGTAGGAATTCTTGGTTCAGTGGAGGGGTGGAGTGGAATGTAGGAATAGTCGGACATACTCCATTCACCTGTGAGCGTATCTTTGCCTCAAGGGCGACTCTTGACGATGGGACAACGGTTCTTCGTCTATATGAGCATGAGAGGATTCGAGCAATAGAGTATCAAATGGATTTCATTCTTAGAGAGGATGACAGAGCACTTACCTGTAGAATGAAAATGGTAAACAGTAGCTCCCAGGTGATTCCCGGCTATTGGTGGAGCAATATTGCTGTGCCGGAGTATGCAAAAGGCAGGTTGGTAGTTCCTGCAACCTCTGCATATTTCTGTGATATGATCCATGTACAGAAGGTCCCTTGTCCAAGAGTTTCCAGGGATTGTGATGTTTCCCATTATAAACAGATAGTTCACCAATCGGATTTCTTTTTCACACTGGAAAAAAAGAAACCCAGATATATTGTCCATCTTGATGAAAACGGGAAAGGTCTCTTGCACCTTTCGTCTGATAGGTTGCAAGCCAGGAAACTCTTCACTTGGGGAGATAATCCAGGGGCGGATAGTTGGCAGACCTTCCTTACGGAGAGTGCAGGAAGGTACATTGAGATCCAGGCAGGCATTGCAAAAACACAATATGGGTGTCTTCCTATGCCCCCCAATACTAGCTGGGACTGGATTGAACAATATGGGCCGATTACTGTTCCAAAAGAGCTGATGGGGTGTAGATACGAAGAACTTGAACTCTATACCTGTAAGGTTGCGGAAAAGCAACTCCAAGAGAATGATTTGGAAGAGATGCATATTCAAACAAGGTTGTTTTCTAAAATGCAGTCTACATTAATGGTTGAGGGAAGTTGTTATGGTGCCTTAAACAGGTATATCAAAGAAAAATCAGGAGAAAAGGATCTTTCATCTCATCTTGACTTTGGTAAGATTACTGGTCCAGCCATACAATGGAAACACCTTATTGATCATGGGGTATTTGATATCCCTGATCCCTCAATAAAACCAGAAGACTATCTCTGCAGTAAGACTTTGTATGAACACTTGGTTCGATCTATTGAGGATAAAAATAAGGGAAATTGGTATGCTTACTACCAAATAGGTCTTTATGATTTCTGGAAATGCGACTACCAGAGTGCAAAATCAATGTTCCAGCACTCTAATGTATTGAGTTCCAATGCGTGGAATCTCCATGGATTGGCTGTTGTTTCTCTTGTTGACTCAGCTGTGAAAGATTCAGCTGTATATATTAAGAAAGGCCTAGCTTTGGCTTCATCCGATATTTCCTACACCAAGGAAACTTTCAGGATACTACAAATTTGTGAACACTACGAGGACATCATCGAGGCCTATGAAGCTCTTGACCTTGAAGCTCGAAGCAATAAAAGATTGACGTATGGATATTGTTTGGCATTATACAAAACAGGAATGAATCAGAAGGCATGGGATTTGATTACATCTGATGGCGGGCTTGTCCTCGAAGATACACGAGAGGGTCAGAATATAGTTGCTGATTTGTATCGGCTCGTGAGCAAAGCCCTCTTTGGTAGAGACCGAGAAGTACCAGCAAATATTGATTTCAATGCGTTAGGCGTCAAACTTATTTCTAACCCTTGAACCTTCGACAAAACCAATGATGTAGAATGTACTGGGATGGTACTATGTGAACTCTGCTGATTTGTTACACTCAAACCTCTGAAATACTCAATTCTCTTTGAATAAAGCTCGGTTTCATAACGAATTCCGGGCTTTTTTTATTGCAATTCGCTTCGTGGTCTTGTACAATATTGAGTGTAACCGTTAAACTCGTATTGGAGGCCGCATGTATCACGATTTCACCATCGGAATTCCTGATGCCAAAGGCAAGATCACCATCAAAAAGAAAGGTGGTTCTTCTTTCGTGTTGTTCGAATACGAACGGGTCTATGACCCAGCTCGTAAGTTCAACATTCCAAAGCGGTCGATCATCGGCAAGGTCAGCGAAGAAGATGCTTCGCTGATGTATCCCAATGAAAGCTACCAAACCCACTTTCCTGCTGCGGTTCTCCCTGAGGAGAGATCGGATGCCTACAGAAGCTGTTGTCTCAGAATCGGCGCCTATCTGATCATTGACAAGGTTGTTCAGCAGTACGGTCTCGCTTCGATGCTCGAGAAGCATCTTGGGAAAGACAGCGGCCTGCTTCTCGATCTTGTGTGCTACTCCATCATCAGTGAAGACAATGTAGCGCAATACTATCCTGAATTTGCGTTCTCCCATCCCCTGTTCTCACACAACATGAGAGTCTACAGCGATTCGAAGGTGTCCAGACTGCTGAACTCCATTACAAAGGAGCATACCCTCGGCTTTCTTGACAGCTGGAATGCAAAACGGGACCGAAGGCAGCGGCTGTACATCTCCTATGACTCCACCAACAAGAACTGTCAGGCAGGGGATGTCGATATCGTTGAGTTCGGCAAAGCCAAGGACGATAGGGGATTCCCCGTTTTCAATCTTGCCATTGCCTTCGACAAGACCAACCAGGTTCCCCTGTTCTACGAAGAGTATCCGGGATCCATCAACGATGTCTCCCAGTTCGGTTTTCTTGTGGACAAGGTGATCGAGTACGGCTACAGAAGGATGGGCTTCATCCTGGACAGGGGCTATTTCAGCAAGGACAACATCCGGTACATGGATACCAACGGCTACAGTTTCATCATCATGGTCAAGGGAATGAAGAGCCTTGTCTCAGCTCTGGTTGAGAGCAAAATGCACACGTTCGAAACTTCACGGGAATGTGCCATCCGGACCTACAGGGTCTACGGGACTTCGGTCAAGGCCCGGTTGTATGCCGACGACACCAAGGACCGCTATTTCCATATCTACTACAACACAGGGCGTCAGGCGGCTGAGAGGGAACAGCTGGAACTGAAAATTGACAGCTGCAAACAGTTTCTCAGACGTGTTGAAGGTCAGGATGTCTCTTTCAGCAGGAACATCACCCATTACTTCGACATCTACTACGGAAAGGAAGGCAAATTCCTCTATGCACAAGAAAAACCATCGGTCATAGAGACCGAATTGTCCCTGTGCGGCTACTTCTGCATCGTCACTTCCGAGAAGATGAGTGCCGAAGAGGCTCTCATTCTCTATAAGGGAAGAGACTCTTCGGAGAAACTGTTCAGCTCAGACAAGACCTTTCTGGGAGGAAGAAGCATGCGGGTTCAGTCCCAGAACGCTCTCTCTGCCAAGATCTTCATCGAATTCGTAGCCCTCATCATACGCAACAGGATCTACTCCCTTCTGAAGGAGGAACTGTTCAGAATAGAAACCAGACCGAACTACATGACAGTTCCCCAAGCCATCCGAGAGCTTGAGAAGATTGAGATGGTCAGGAGGAACAATGGGACATACCGGCTTGATCATGCGGTAACGAAGAGACAGAAGACAATTCTCAATGCTTTCGGTCTGGATGAACAGTATGTGAGATTCAAGGCAACTGAAATCGGCAGGCTGCTTGCTGATGGCAGGTCTCTGATGGACTCACCCGATAACGAAGGAGATGACGAAGATGGCGAGAACGAAGAGTATAGCTTCATTTGAAGCTCAAATTGCTAAGACTCAGGAAGATCTGGTGAAGGCAAAAGCAAAGTACGATACCATAGCCGACGACTTGGAGAAACTCATGCTGCAGAAGAAGGAACATCAGGCCCGCCAGATAATGGATGCGTTCATCAAAAGTGGTAAGAGTTTTCAGGAGATCATGAACTTCCTGGATGCCGGCAGAAACTGACCACTAAAATCCTTGAGTGTAACTTTTATGCAGAGTTCACATACTAGTAGTTTGTAACATTTAAAAGTTGCATAAATCACCTCAGTGAACTATACATCTTCATGTGGTATCATGAAGGAGAAAGTGCACTATGCCGTCTATAAAATACTTGCTCGAATTATCAGATAAAGATCGCAAGAAACTGGAGGGTATCGTCAATATAGGCACCTCTCCAGCCCGTACGATCATGAGAGCGAATATTCTTCTTGCTTCAGACAGAAATGGGAAGAAGCCTATGACCGTCGATGAAGTCTCAATTGCCTTTCACGTTTCTTCTACTACGGTTCAAAAGGTGCGTACTGAATACGCTGCATATGGTATGGAGGCTTGTCTTCAACGGAAGAAACGCGTTACGCCTCCCGTTCCTGCTAAAGTGACCGGTGATGTAGAGGCTCATATCATTGCCCTTGCCTGTACGGATCCTCCCGAAGGGTATAGTCGCTGGACAGTACGACTACTTGCTGACAAATGTGTTGAACTGGGATTCATTGAGTCCATATCTGCGATGACAATCAATCGCACGTTAAAAAAAACGAATTTAAGCCTCACCTGAAGAAATGCTGGTGTATTCCTGCGAAACAGAATGCTGCATTCGTAGCAGCGATGGAAGATGTACTGTCTGTATACGCTCGTCCGTACGATGAGAAATATCCTGTGGTCTGTATGGATGAGAAGCCTGTGCAATTCTTTGCTGATTTGCGAAAGCGCTTTAAGAAATATGGTGTTGAGTATTACGACAACGAATACATCAGAAACGGGACTGCCTGCATATTTCTCTTCACTGAACCTCTGGCAGAATGGAGATATGCTGATGCTCAAGAGAGAAGAACAAAAGCAGATTGGGCGAAACAGATAGCATGGCTTCTGGATGATCAGTATCCAGATGCTGAGAAGATTGTCTTGGTCATGGATAATCTCAATACCCATTCAATCTCTTCGTTATATGATACATTCCCTCCGAAGAAAGCATTTGAGTTGGCGCAGCGATTAGAGATCCACTACACACCGAAACACGGTTCCTGGTTGGATATTGCCGAGATTGAACTGTCGGCACTCGGGCGTCAATGTCTTGGGAATCGAAGGATTCCGAATCTTGAAACACTGCAAAATGAACTCTCACATTGGTATCGGCAGAGGAATGCTAATCAGAAGGGTGTGAACTGGCAGTTCTCTGCTGAGGAAGCCAGGGTAAAGCTCAAGCGGCTATACCCTGTTCTAACTTTTTGATGTTACAAGGTACTAGCTAAGAAATCTATTGATCAAGCTTGCTCAGAAAATTCCAATCAACGTGCATGGGCTTCTAGCTTTAGCATTTTAGAGTATATCGTCTCTACACTGATAGCACAGTTGAACTTACATTTTGTGTCAAGAAAAAATTCCACCATAGAGAATTTGAAATCTTGACTGAAAACGGAATGAGTGGTGATACAATAATTTCTTTGTGTGGTCTTTTGTGAGGAGGTCGCTATGGAGACAAGAATACTTCAGTCTATGCTGTGGGCCCTTCTTACCCAACTATATGTTTATGGTGCTTTTTATTCACCAACTCTCCAGCAGCGAGAGAAAGAAGCCGACAGCCTTCTGCACGTTGTCTGTGTGGATCCTCTCATCAGGGGCATGCATCCTGGCTACCTCAGATCTATCCATCTGGGCGGGGGTGAAACGGTATATGTGCTCACACAGATTCTGGTATCTGCGTGCATCGGTTGCCCCGAACATCAGGTAGGAGGTGACAATGGCCTCTGGAAATGTTTTAGCTATAGTCGCCTTTACCAGGTCAAAAGCATCTCCTGAAGCTGGGGATTCCTTGGAGGGTTCATCATAGCGGGTGACCGTGAGGGAGACCTCCTCATCAGAGATGACTGTCTTGAGATGCTTGAGGATGCTGTTCCTGTCATCTCCTGTCAGCACACGAGAGTTGACCACAGCTGTGGCCGTTTGTGCTATGACATTGCTCTTGTCGCTAGCCTCGATCACAGTAGGAACGCTGGTGGTCCTAATGAGGGCGTTGAGGCTGGGGCTATGGGAGAATATCAGCTTGATCAGGGGTTTGGTAAGCCAGAGGTTGAGAAAGAGGAAGGCATAGGGGAATGGGGCCTCTCGTCCTATGTTCCTGAGCATGGCCGCAACTGCCTTGGTAATCCTAGCCTCTTGCCTGCTTGTTTCGATGGAGGTCACTGCTTTTGCGATCTTTCCTAATGCTGTTGGCATCTGTGGTGTGGAAGAGTGCCCGGCTTCCCTGCTACAGCTCAAGTGTGTGTCCATGTACCCCTTCTCTGCAACCCCCACCACTGCAATGGGACGCTCAATTCCCTTGATGTAGTTCTCTGAAACTACACCCCCTTCATCGAGAAGCAGGGAGAAGGAGAGGCCCTTCCGTTCAAATTGCTCTGCGATGAGAGTCGCTCCCTTTGCTCCGCCATTCACCTCCTCATCACATCCGAAGGCAGCGTACCAGGTCCTCTTGGGTTTATTGCCTCTCTGCAGCAACTGTTCAAAGGCTTCCAGGATGGCGATGAGCTGTAGCTTGCAGTCAAAGCTTCCCCGTCCCCAGACATAGCCATCTGCCAGGGTTTGTGCAAAGGGGGGATGAGTCCACTCTTCGGCGTTTGCCGGTACCACATCCTGGTGTGCTGTAAGCAGGCCGGGAAGGGCCTTCGTATCCTCTCCGATAAAACGGTAGATGAGGTTGTGTTTGGAGTCACTTGCCTGTTTCAGGTGTTTTTTGCAGAGAGGGAAGGCCTCGTCAAGAAAGGTTTCGAATTGGGTGAACTGATCCCAGTCGGTTGCTTCCTCCTCACTTCCACTTATCGTCTTGTAGGTTATTGCCTGCTGTAATTTCTGTATGGCTTCTTTTGCACTAGGAAGTGAGGTCGGAAGAGGTTTCTCATGAGTATCCTGTCTGAGGACAAGGGTTCTTGTAATACCTATCACTATAAGTATGATAATTAATGCCAAAAGTATGTATATAAGAAGCATAAAAACCTCTCTGCAATATAGTGTTTTTTACAGTATAATGGTATATTGTAATATAACAATAGCGTACAGATAGGTTTAGGGAGATTTTATACCATGCCCAAGAAGATTGACCATGAGGAAAGAAAGGAAAAGATACTGCAGACCGCACTAAAAGTATTCGGTCGTGAAGGGTATCGTGATTCTAACCTCTCTCTCATTGCACAGGAGTGTGGGATTTCCCGACCGACCATCTACCAGTACTTCAAGGACAAGGAAGAGATCTACTACTATGCCGTAAAGCTGGTTACCGGACGCATGTTTGCAAAATACGCAACCCTTGCCTGGGCATCTGAAGACAACTACATGGATAGGATCAAGAAGATCTGCTCCGAGATCATGGATACCGCTACCTCTCACGAAGACGAACTGACCTCCCTTGTCGATGTCATGCTGCAGATGAAGAAGGAAGGCCGTGACTTCAACGAGATAGTGATGAGGAGGACAGCCAAGCTTACCATCCTTTTCAAGCGCCTCTTGCGCATCGGCATCAATAGTGGTGATATCATCGAGTGCGACATAAATAAGGTCGCCAACCATATCCTGTTGCTTCTGGAGTCATCCTGCTTCCAGGTGGCATTCCTGGATACCTTTGAGATGACCCTTTCCAAGGAACTGATCGCCAACTATCTGGAGTTCTTCAAGGCACGGCCAAGAACTACACCGGTCATAAGCCGTTCCTAGTCGACAGAACATTTTAGCAGTATATTCAGTATGTACAGGATAAGGCCCCAAGGGCCCGTTGCCTCATATCCACATAGTGAGGAAAACACATGAATATAGACAAAATGACCATCAAGCTTCGTCAGGCAGTCGGTGATGCCGACATCCTTGCGAATGAACGGGGGAGTGCAGAGATAACAAGCGAACACCTGCTGCTCGCCCTGCTCAACCAGAAGGAGGGGTTGCTCTCCCCGCTATTCGAGCGGCTGGGAGTTCCCCCCAAGCAAGTGCAGACAGCTCTGGAAGACCTTGCAAACAAGCTTCCCAAAGCCTACGGAGGCAGTGTAAACCGCACCATATCCGCTTCCTTGGGGAACCAGCTCTATGCAGCTGACAAGATAGCCGCAGAGTTTAAGGATGAGTTCCTCAGTGCTGAACATGTACTGCTTGCCATCATCGATGACCCATGTCCAGCCAGCAAGGCACTGAAAAACCTGGGTGTTACCCGTGATGGCATTATGCAGGCATTACAGAGCATCAGAGGCAATCAGACCATAGACAGTGAGGATCCTGAGAGCCGCTACCAGGCCTTGGAGAAATACTGCAAGGACATGACCGCCCTTGCCCGTCTGGGAAAACTCGATCCTGTCATCGGTCGTGATGAGGAGATCAGGCGCGTGATGCAGGTCCTCTCCAGAAGGACCAAGAACAACCCTGTTCTCATCGGAGAACCCGGAGTGGGAAAGACCGCCATCGTCGAAGGACTCGCCCAACGAATCACTCGAGGCGATGTCCCTGAGTCACTGAAGAACAAGCGTATCTTGTCCCTTGATGTGGGGGCGTTGGTTGCGGGGGCAAAGTTCCGTGGGGAGTTTGAGGAGAGGCTTAAAGCCGTCGTCAAGGAAGTAACCAGCAGTGAAGGTTCAATAATCCTCTTCATTGACGAACTGCATACCATCGTGGGAGCTGGGGCCAGTGAAGGTTCTACCGATGCGTCGAATCTCATCAAGCCCGCCTTGGCACGGGGAGAACTCCATGCCATTGGTGCCACTACACTGGATGAGTACCGAAAGTATATTGAGGTGGACAAGGCCTTGGAGCGAAGGTTCCAGCCGGTCTATACCAACGAACCCTCTGTTGAGAGCACTATAGCCATATTGAGAGGTCTCAAGGAACGCTATGAGGTGCATCACGGGGTACGCATCAAGGATGAGGCCCTTGTTGCAGCAGCTACGATGAGTAACCGCTACATCACCAACCGGTTCCTCCCGGACAAGGCCATAGACCTGATTGATGAGGCTGCCAGCCAGTTGAAGATGGAGATTGAGAGTCAGCCCGAGGAGCTCGACCAGGTCGAGCGCAAGATCCTGCAGCTCAACATTGAAGAGCAGGCACTCACCCGAGAGACTGATGAGGCCAGCCTTGAAAGGCTGAAAAAAATCAGAAACGAGGTAAGTTTTCTGAAGGGAAAACGGGACAGCATGCAACTGCAGTGGGGCAATGAGCGCAACGCCATAGCTTTGTTGCGGGATAAGAAGGCAAGCTTGGAAAAGCTGAAGGTAGAGGAGCAACAGGCTGAACGTGAAGGTGACCTTGCGAAGGCGGCCCAGATCAAACATGGCTCGATCCCAGCCCTGGTCAAGGAGATTGAACAGCAGAGCTCCCTTTTGGCACAAGACCAGATTGACGGTAAGCAGATGCTCCGCGAAGAGGTCACCGAGGATGACATTGCAAGGATTGTCAGCAACTGGACAGGGGTGCCTGTATCCAAGATGAAAGGCAGCGAGATGCAGAAATATCTGCAGCTTGAAAAGACCCTCTCTGAACAGGTTGTCGGACAGAGAGAAGCAATTACTGCCCTCTCTGACGCCATCAGGCGTAACAAGGCCGGCATCGGAGATGAGAGAAGGCCCTTGGGTAGTTTCCTCTTTGCAGGTCCCACAGGGGTAGGGAAGACACTCCTTGCAAAGGTATTGGCCTCATTCCTCTTTGATGATGAGAAGGCCCTTACCCGTATTGATATGAGTGAGTACATGGAGAAGTACTCGGTGAGTCGCCTGATCGGAGCCCCTCCCGGGTATGTGGGATACGACCAGGGAGGACAGCTGACTGAAGTGGTCAGGCGAAGGCCCTATTCGGTTATCCTGTTCGATGAGATCGAGAAGGCTCACCCCGATGTCTTTAACGTCCTGTTGCAACTGTTGGACGACGGGCGGCTTACCGATGGCCAAGGTAGGGTCGTGGACTTTACCAATACTGTGATCATCCTGACCAGCAATCTGGGAAGCTCCCTTCTGCTGCAGCCTCAGGATGTCGAACAGGCACGCAAGGATGTGCTTGCCATAATCCATGACTCCTTCAAGCCGGAGTTCATCAACCGTCTTGATGAGATCATCATCTTTGAGGGCCTTGGTCCCGATCAGATCAAGAGGATTGTGAGCATGCAACTCAAACAGCTGGCCCAACGCCTCCAAAGGCGTGGATATGCCTTGGATTGGGATGATGATGTGGTGGACTTGGTCTTCAAGGATGGTTTTGATGCCTCCTTCGGAGCACGTCCTGTGAAGCGAGCCATTCAGAGGCTGGTGGAGAATCCCCTCTCTATCCAGTTGCTTACAGGGGAATTCGCGCCAGGTGTCGCAATCCGCCTGACTAGGGAAGGTGATAAGGTGGTGGCTCTCAAGGCTCAGGGTGCATAAGAAGTTCTGTATAGGCGTGTATTGTATCGATGTCGCGGACAAAGGCCTCGTCATCGACAATACACTTCTCTACGTGGAAATCCTGTAGCAGGCCATGCATGGTGAAAGGTATGGATTGTTCCAGGATCTGAGCCTTGAAGCTTGCCCTCAGCAGTACAGGATGGCCTATCTGGCCCCTATAGAGCGGACGCAGTGCCTCTGATGAGGTGAAGCTTCGGGCAAGGAGATGGTAGTGGGATGCCTTGATCAGGGGCATGTCCGACAGGGAGATGAAGAAGTCCTCTCCATCATGAAGGGACTTTGCACCTACGAGCGTTGAGGATCCCTGGCCAAGGGCATAGTTCTCGTTGAAGGTTAGCTGGAGATTCGGGCAGGCAAACGGCATGAGAACCTGCTCGATCTCTGCTTGCCTGAAGCCGGTCACTACAATTGTGTAGAGCCCTGCCAGAAGTGATTGCTCTACAGCGTGTGCGATGATCGGTTGCCCTTTGTAGGGAAGCAGGAGTTTCTCACCCCCGCTTCTCTTCCCCAATCCTGCTGCAAGAAGGATGTTTTGCATATTCGTTCCTTGTCCTTGTCTTTCTTACGTATTATACTCCTATCCATTATGTTTGCCACCTATATCAACTGTCTTACCGTCATACTCGGATCCCTTATAGGGTTATTATTCAAAAACCGGCTGAAAAGCTCCTACAAGGAGGTGGTGTTCACCTCCTCGGGACTGATTACCTTGGTCATCGGAATCTCCATGGCGATGCAGACCGGATCATTTCTCATTCTTATCTTCTCCACCATATTGGGAGGGTTTGTAGGGTATGCCCTCTCCATTGAGGACGGGGTGCTCTCTTTGGGTACTTGGATCGAATCAAAGCTAGGGAAGAAGCATGATGATGAGCAAGCTGCAAAAAATTTTGCACTGGGCTTTCTCAATGCTTCCCTGCTGTTCTGTTCGGGGGCCATGACGGTAGTCGGATCCATCCAGGCAGGAACCACCGGGGACTACCAGCTGCTGTTGGTGAAGTCGGTAATGGATGGTTGTATGGCGATCATATTCAGCGCAGTCTACGGCCCTGGAGTCATGGCGAGTGCTCTGGTAATCCTGGTGTACCAAGGTTTCTTTACTTTGGCCGGCGGTTTTATCTCCCCCATTTTAGGAGAGGCTGGCATTAACGAGCTATCTGCAGTTGGGGGGGTGCTTTTGATGATGATTGGCCTGGGGTTATTGGACATACGGAAAAGCAAGACAGGGAATTTTTTGCCGGCGATGCTGATAGCACCTGTGTTGGCCATACTCTCGCCTTATGTGGTGATGCTGTTTGCCTTCGTAGGGTTCTAGGGTCTTTTATGCATGTACGTGAGCAGCCTGTAGATGATATCCTGTTCTTCCGTATTGAGGGCTGATACCATCTTCATGATGGCCTTGAACCTTGGGGAATGGTTTTCAGCCGCTTCTTCGTCGTCTGAGGGTTCCCAATCCAAACCATACTCAAGGTTTTCAATGTTCAGCCCTGTCTGCTCGGTCAGTTTTAGCAGTACATCCATTGGTGGGCGCCGGTCGTTGTGAATCCAGCTGGATAAGGTGCTTCTCTTAACATCAAGCATCGTGGCAAGGTCTACCACACTCGGCGATCCCAATAGGGTTATTACGCGTTCCCAGAATTTTTGCATGGTAAGAATATACCAGTATTTTTCTTGAGATTGCTAAAAATGCGTCATAAATCTCAAAAAAATATCATAGCAATACTATCTGCTTGTACAAGATGCAAATAGGAATATTCTTCTGCCAATATTATGGCATATTTGAAGAGTATTGCCACAAAGTAAGAGAGCAGGCCCCTTTCGGGACCTGCACTCTTCTCTGGTTGTAGACTGTTTTGGCTGTTTTCTTATTTCTTCATTGCATCCTGCAGTGCGGTCTCAACGCCATTGCCCCGTTTTACTGGGCATTTCTTGAGATTCCAGATATCGTCGGCATATTCGCTGATCGTCCGGTCACTGGAGAATTTCCCACTGGAGGCAATGTTGATGATGGCCTTACGGTTCCATGCATCCTGATCGTCCTTGTACAGGTCCCGTGCACTCTTGTGCGCATCGGCATACATGCGCAGGTCTGCAAAGTGGAAGTACTTGTCCCCCCCTTCAAAGAGACTGTGGCGAAGAGGCTCAAAGATATTGGGTTCATTCACATTGAAGTATCCGGTAGTGAGGAGCTGGACTGCATCCTTGATATCCCTGTCCTTCATAACCCAGGCAAAGGGGTCATATCCCTGTTGTCCAAGTTTGGTGATCTCCTCCTCCGTATGACCGAAGATGAACATGTTCTCCTTACCTGCTTCCTCAGCTATCTCCACATTGGCCCCGTCCATCGTACCGATGGTCAAAGCCCCGTTACACATGAACTTCATGTTTCCGGTTCCTGAAGCCTCGGTTCCGGCAGTGGAAATCTGTTCGGAAAGGTCGGTGGCGGGTATGATGCTCTCTGCCATGGTCACCCTGTAGTTGGGCATGAAATGTACGCTAAGGAGCTTGTTTGCCACCTTGTCGGAATTGATTACATTGGCAATGTTGTTGATAAGCTTGATGATGAGTTTCGCATTGACGTAGCCTGGCGCGGCCTTGCCTCCAAAGAGGAAGGTCATCGGGGCCATATCCCTGGTGGCTTGTCCTCCCTTTTTGATGTCGTTGTAGATCAGCATAATATTCAGAGCATTCAGCAGTTGGCGCTTGTACTCGTGGATGCGTTTCACCTGGACATCAAAGATGGTGTTGGGATCGATGCGCATATCACAATCCTTCTTGAGGAAGGCTGCCGCCCGGATCTTGTTCTCCTGCTTGATCTTCGCAAAGTCAGCGACAAAACCGCTGTCGGTTGCAAAGGGGGCGAGCTGGGAAATCTGGCTGTAGTCTGTAATCCATCCATCGCCGATTGCCTCGGTGATCTTCGCCGCCAGGCGAGGGTTCGAGTCAAGTAACCAACGACGCTGGGTTATCCCGTTTGTCTTATTGTTGAACCTGTCCGGGTAGATGGTGTTGAACTGTGGGAACATCTCCCGCTTGAGCAACTCTGAGTGGAGGGCAGCAACTCCGTTGGTGCTGTGGCTGCCGATGATGGCAAGGTTAGCCATGCGCACCTGCTTGGGATTCGATTCCTCTATGATGCTGATCTGTCTGAGCACCTGAGGTTGCAGGGGAAAGAACGATACTGCGCTCTGCATGAACCTGTGGTTGATCTCATAGATTATCTGCATATGCCTGGGTAGGATGGACTGCAGCATCGGCAAGGACCACTTCTCCAGTGCTTCGGGCATGAGTGTATGGTTGGTGTACCCCATCACGCTGTTGGTGATTGCCCATGCCTCATCCCAGGGAAGGTTCTCTTCGTCCAGAAGGATGCGCATCATCTCGGGGATTGCCAGCGAGGGGTGGGTGTCATTGAGCTGGATTGCGTTGAAGTCAGCTAACTGAGACCACTTGTAGTTCCCCCGTTTGAATGTCCTGATGATATCTGCAAGCGAGCAGGCGACAAAGAAGTACTGCTGCTTCAGCCGAAGCTCCTTGCCCATATAGAGGGTATCGTTGGGATAGAGGACCTGTGAGAGGTTCTCTGCAGATATCTTCGACCGTACCGCCTCGGTATAGTCGCCTTCATTGAACTCATGGAAATTAAACTCGTCAGGGCTTTTTGCAGACCAGAGCCTGAGGGTGTTCACTGTCTTGCAGCCATAGCCGATGATCGGCATGTCGTATGCGACACCTATGACCTGCTCACCTCCGATCCACTTGAAGTTGTCCCTTCCCTTTTCATGGATGAGGCGGACTTCCCCACCGAACTGTACGGTGAATGCGACATCATGGCGCTCCAACTCCCAGGGATTACCGTGCCTGAGCCAGTTGTCGGGCTGTTCGACCTGCCATCCGTTTTTTATCTGCTGGCGGAAAATGCCATAGTTGTAGCGGATGCCATAGCCATAGGCAGGATACTCCAGAGTTGCCAGCGAATCGAGAAAGCATGCTGCCAATCTTCCCAGCCCTCCGTTTCCGAGCCCGGCATCATGTTCGATGTCAGCTAGCTCCTCGTAGGTGTAGCCAAGGGAGGAGAGGGCCTCTTTCAGTTCGTCCTCAATACCCAGGTTGATGACGTTGTTGGTCATTGCCCTTCCCATGAGAAACTCAAGGGAGAGATAGCTGATCCGTTTGGCATTCTGGTTTGCCTGGGTTTTTCTGCTTAGGTTCCACTGATGAATAATCCTGTCTCGAATGGTGAGGGCAAGGGCTGTGAATCTGTCCTCTTGCGTGGTATGGAATAGGTCTGCATCTTGGCTGTATTTGAGATGTTCGGCATAATCCTGAGCCAGTTCAGGGGGGGTATGGCCAAATCGTGCATTCAGTTTGTCTTTCATGGGATGAACTCCTAATAAATTGAATATATGGGTCAGTACTACTATATGCGAGTGACCTGCCCAACGGATAAAGGCCGATGGACTTCTTGCTTCACAGAAGACTGCTTAGGAACCGAAGCAACTAAGTCTGACACCTTCTCCACAGGCTTTGAGGGCTGGCCCAGCCCCAACATGTTACAACCTACAGTATGTAAGTTCTTTCCTGCATTCTCATCACGAGAGAGCTCTGCTCTATAATTGGGGCATGTCCAGTTGCGATCCTTACGAGTGAGCGCACTGTTCCTATACCCACAGTCACTGCAGAGTTTTGAGCCTGGATGCCTCGTATCCACTTGGATTACATGGGTCCCTGTCTCTGCAGCTTTCTGTTTCAATCGTGATACATCGTCAGCAAAGCCGGGATCATGTACTGATTTACCCAAGTGAAAGGTCTGTGACATCCCCTTCAACGAAAGGGTCTCGATGCAAACTGCATCGTATTCACTGGTCGGTCTGGTAGCGAGCTTCCTGCTGAAATCTAAACGGGAATCGGTTGTCTTCTCGTGTTTGGGGGCAACGCTTTTTTTCCCTTTTTCCCAGTTCTTAGATTTTTTCTTCTTCTTGCTCAATATTCTTTGAGCCTTGGCAAGTTGCATTTCATGTTTTCTCGTGTTTCTCGTATATCCAGGACTGTTCCCCTCGTTGTCAGTATAGAAGTCTGATAGACTCATATCAAGCCCTATCACTTTTTGGATATCCGTTACGACTTAATTAATTACTTCAGGAGCTTCGCGTACACAATACTTTACGGTTGCGGATCTTGACTTTTCTTATCTCAAAATCAACAGCCATGGTATTGTTGAGACAGGAGGACATATAGCTGTTCTTTGCCTTCTTATTCGTAGTATTTGGAGAAATTCACTTTCCCGTTGCGTTCTCCCCGTACTGATTTTGAGAAGTTGGAAAAGGCGTGTACAAGGTTCGCCTTCGAACAGGCCAATGCCTGTGAGTCAGCTTCCTTCAACCACTCGAATGCTGTTCTGTAGGCAGATAGCTGCTTGTACTTGTAGTCATAGAGTATCTGTCTATGATCCTTATGCCTTTGAAAGACCGTGATCCGTACCCCAAGTGGCTTAAAGTGCTTCATATATTGCTTATACAAATGCAACTGACCAAGTAAAGGGAAATAAAATCCGGGGAACCGGGGAAAACCCAGCTGATTCACCCCAGCCCCTGAAGAGGACTGGGATTTCTCAACCGAGAGGTTGCAAGGGTATGGGCATCCAGCTCCATTATTGAAGGCGAAATTGTTTGATGCGTATTGACAATTTATTCCAGCTCTGGTAAGTTTGCTTCTGCACGTCAGAGGTATGTTTCGCGAGAGATTTTCTGTTGTGTTGCCAATGCCCTTGTAGCTCAGTATGGCAGAGCACCACCATGGTAAGGTGGGGGTCAACGGTTCAAATCCGTTCGAGGGCTCTTTTTTTTCTCATTCCCAACTGGGAGGAGAGCAGGGTGAATACTCACCAAGGAGCATCAGATGGGTGAAGCAAAGAAAAAAGGTCCCGTAGAGAAAATTGCTCTGCAGTGCACCGAATGTAAACAAAAGAACTATACGACTGAGAAGAATCGTCGTAATACGCAAGGTAAGCTCGAGTTGAACAAGTATTGTCCTTTTGAGCGTAAGCACACCTTGCATCGCGAAGCGAAGATTAAATAAGTCCGAAAGGGCTTTGTATCGAGAAGCAAATAGGCCAGTAGCTCCAATTGGTAGAGCGCTGGTCTCCAAAACCGGATGTTGAGGGTTCGAATCCTTCCTGGCCTGTCTGCTTCTTGATTTTTCTACCCCCAAAGGAGACTTTACATGAAGAAACTGTTCAAGTATTTCAAGGAGTCGCACCAGGAACTTAAGAAAGTTGTCTGGCCCTCCCGTGAAGCCGTTGTCTCTTCCACTAAGGTCGTACTGGTTTCCACTGTGATCGTCGCAGTATTCCTTGGCTTGGTTGATTTTCTTCTTCTCAAGGGTATACTATTCATCTTTTAGGACGGTGTCATGGCAAAGGGCTGGTACGTAGTACATACATATTCTGGGTATGAACAGAAAATTGAACGCATCATAAACAAGATGCGAGAGACTGATGTGGATTTTAGCATGGTCTGCACAGATGTCAAGGTTCCGTTTGAAACCCTTGTTGAAGTCAAGGATGGGGTCCGTCGCGATGTAAAGCGAAAGATTCTCCCTGGCTATATTCTTGTCGAGCTCGATTTGCCTGAAAACAGCTGGAAAACCTGGTGTTCCCACATTAAGAGAATACAGGGCGTGACTGGTTTTGTTACCCCCAATGACAGTGTGATGCCCAAGCCGCTGACTGCCGGCGAGGTAAAAGGGATTTTTCAGAAGACAGGTGATTTGCCTGCTGAAAAAGTCTTCAAGCCAAAACAGACATTTGCCGTTGGAGAACAGGTTCGTATTGTTGAAGGACCCTTTGATACCTTTACCGGTGTCATTGAGGAGGTGAACCTGGACAAGGCCCGCATGCGAGTAAGCGTCGGAATCTTCGGTCGGTCCACTCCTGTTGAGGTGGATTTCCTTCAGGTAGAAAAGATTCTCTAGGAGTTTTGGACTTAGCTCCACGAGAAAAAGCAGATCGTTTTTTTACAACAAGTTCACTTATTCATGGAAATACTCCCTCATATGTAGTATGAGGTGGGAGCCTGATCGTATGACAGGCGTTAAAACCAGCGCGAACCCGGATTATCCGCCAGCTCAGGCAGGGTGTCGCGTAAGGAGAGAAACATGGCAAAGAAAAAGGTAACTGCAGTAATCAAGCTGCAGTGTCCTGCCCAGAAGGCTACGCCGGCACCCCCAATCGGGCCCGCGCTTGGACCTCATGGTGTCAGTGCCCCAAAGTTTGTTCAGGAGTTCAACGACAAGACGAAGAACTATGAACCTGGACTCATTCTTCCAGTCATCATCACTGTGTACGCGGATAAGAGCTTTACTTTTATCCTGAAGACACCCCCTGCCGCTGTGCTTATCAAAAAGGCACTTGGCGTTACCAAGGGAAGTGGTACACCTAACAAGACTAAGATTGGCAAGCTTACACAGGACCAACTTACCGAGATTGCAAAGACCAAGCTTGAGGATCTCAATGCCAATGACATTGATGCTGCCAAGAAGATCGTTGCAGGAACCGCTCGAAGCATGGGCGTAGAGGTGGAGCAGTAAGATGAAACACGGAAAGAAATATCGCGAAAGTATCAAGAAGATTGACCGTGAGAAGTTGTACTCCTTCGATGAAGCCACAGCTCTTGTCAAGGATGTTGCCTTTGCAAAGTTCGACGAAACTGTCGAGATCTCTGTAAAGCTCACTCTCAAGAAGAGCCAGAGTGTCCGTGACACTGTAGTGCTTCCCAACCAGTTCTCCGCACAAAAGCGCGTCCTCGTTTTCGCCAAGGGTGAAAAGGCACAGGAAGCTCTTGATGCCGGTGCTACCTATGTTGGTGACAGCGAGCTCATCGAGAAGATTCGTGGCGGTTGGATGGATTTTGACGTGGCAGTGGCTACCCCTGACATGATGAAGGATGTCGGTCGTTTGGGACCCATTCTCGGGCGCAGAGGCCTCATGCCCAACCCCAAGACACAGACTGTAACCTTTGACCTGAAGGGTGCTCTTGAAGAGCTGACCAAAGGTCGTGTCGAGTTCCGTTCTGACAAGACCGGTGTTGTACACCTTGGCGTTGGTAAAGTTTCCATGGATCCTGCTAAAGTCAGTGAAAACGCTCGTGCAGTTGTCAAGGAAATCATCCGCAAGAAGCCATCTGATGCAAAGGCAGACTTCTTGGTAAGTGTCGCTCTTTCCTCCACGATGGGCCCAGGAGTCCATGTAAACGTGAAGGATCTGACGCCTTCGGCAAACTAGGAGAAGTAGATTATGGATTATAAAACTCGTATCACACCCGCCAAGGAAGAAGCCGTAAAAGCTCTGAAAGATGAGTTTGCCCAGTACACTGGGTATATCTTCACCGACTACCGCGGGATGACCGTAGAACAGATAACTACACTTCGCAGAAACCTCCTGAAGAAGGACGCTGCTTACCGTGTTGTCAAGAACAGGTTTGCCAAGATTGCCCTTTCTCAGCTTGACAGGAAATCCGATGACCAGCTTGTCGGCCCTACTGCCATTGCGTTGGTTCGCGGTGATGAGGCTAACGTGGTTGCCAAGGATCTGTTCCAGGCCGCCAAGGATGGCGCTCCCCTTATTGTGAAGGGTGCCCTGTTTGACGGATCATTCATGAATGCCGATGAGGTTGAGGCTTTCAGCAAGTTGCCTACCAGACTTGAACTGATCTCAATGTTGATGGGCACCATGAAGGCCCCTGTGCAGAAGCTTGCAGCGACCCTGCTTGCATATGTGGAAAATCAAGGTGGCGCAGCAGTTGAAGAAGCTGCACCAGTTGTCGAAGAGAACTAAACACAGTCCTAGTCTTCACTCGTAACCTGCTATGACTGTGCAGTATATACAATTTTAAGGAGAAGGTAATATGGCTACTAAAGAAGAAATTTTGGAATCTATCGCAAACATGTCCGTCATGGAAGTCGCTGACTTGATCAAGATGATGGAAGAGAAGTTTGGTGTTGTTGCAGCAGCCGCTGCCGCCGGCCCAGCTGCTGGTCCTGCTGCTGAAGCTGTTGAAGAGCCCACCGAATTCAACGTTATCCTCGTTGCTTGTGATCCTGCTAAGAAGATTGCAGCTATCAAGGAAGTCCGCGCCCTTACCGGTCTTGGCCTCAAAGAAGCCAAGGAATTGGTTGAGGCTGGAAATGCAGTCATCAAGGAAAGCGTCAGCAAGGCTGATGCTGAAGCAGTCAAGGAAAAGCTTGTTGCCGCCAGTTGTACTGTCGAGATCAAGCCTGTTGACTAACCTTATGTGTAGGGACCTGTCCCTCTTGGGCCAGGGCCCTGCTCCTGTTTTTTGTAAGCGGGTGTAAATGCCCGACTAATTGAGCCACCGGATAGACACCGGTGGCCTGTTGTGTCTTTCGTTTCCCTCTGTCGAAGGGGGGATTCTGTCTGTTTCTCAATTGACTCTGGAGGGTACATGATGGTTGCCAAAGGCAAATCCATAACACGCACGTACATCGGTTCTGATTTCCAAGAAGTCTGTGAACTGCCCAACCTTATCGGGATTCAGCTTGATTCCTATGAGAGATTTCTACAGCTTGAACGTTTCAAGCAGGGTTTGCCCCCTGAAACTGCGTCAGGTCTTGAAGAAGTCTTCCAAGCTACGTTTCCGATAGATAGCCCCAATGGTGAGATGCGTCTCGCCTACAAGGGGTACACCATTGATTATGATAACATCAAGTTCAGTGAAACCGAGTGCAAGAAAAAGGGCCGCTCCTACAGTGTGCCTATCAAAGTCACGATCAGCCTTGAATTTTCCACTGGTGAGATGAGGGAGAAGGAGATCTTCTTTGGGGATATCCCCATGATGACAGATCGCGGCACCTTTATCATCAATGGAGCCGAACGTGTCGTAGTCAGTCAGATTCACCGCTCTCCTGGAGTAATCTTTTCCAATGATAAGGATGTGTACTCTTCGAGAATCATTCCCTACCGTGGATCCTGGCTTGAATTTGAAATCGATGATAAGAAGCATCTGATCTTCACAAAGATCGATCGCAAGAAGCGTATCCTCGGAACGCTCTTTTTGCGTGCAATCGGGTTTGATACCCGTGAGAAGATCATTGAGCAGTTTTATAAGGGTGAGGTTGTGGAGATCGCCGATGACGGTGATTTGAAATCCAGCCTTGAGAACCGCTACCTATACAAGGATGTCTATGCCGTTGTCGACAAGGAGAACAAGAAAATTCTTCGTGCCGGTGACAAGTTGCATGCTCATGAGATCGATGAGATGCTTGCGCTGAAAGTCAGCAGCCTCCACCTGATCAACATGCGTGACAAGGATTCCTTGCACAGCGATATGATCCTCAACTGTTTTGAGATTGAGGATGCAAAATATACCCGTGAGGGATATGACGAACCGACCAAGGAAGATGTGCTCAGCCCTATCTTCAGTGTCCTTATGCCCGGTGAGATGATCGCCATCGAACGGGCGGAGAGAGACCTTCCTGACATGTTCTTCTCCAGCCGCAGGTATGACCTCGGCTCGGTCGGCCGGTATAAGTTCAACAAGAAGTTTGGCACAGGTTCGGAAGAGGAGGAGGAGAATGCCTCCACCGACCTCACGGTCCTGACCACCGCAGATATTGTCAATACGATGGGATTCCTCATCAAGGTCTTCATTCGTGAGCAGAACGTCGATGACATCGACCATCTGGGTAACAGGCGTGTCCGTTCAGTTGGCGAGCTCCTGCAGAATGCACTGAAGAGTGCGTTTGCACGCATGGAGCGTATTGCCAAAGAGCGGATGAACCTTGAGACTGGTAGCGTCAAGCCTCAGGATCTGATTTCCATCAAACCGATTGTGGCAGCCGTGAAGGAATTCTTCGGAAGTAGCCAGCTCTCGCAGTTCATGGACCAGGTCAACCCGCTTGCCGAGCTTACTCACAAGAGAAGGCTCAATGCACTCGGCCCTGGTGGTCTTTCAAGAGACCGCGCAGGCTTTGAGGTCCGTGACGTCCACTACACCCACTATGGGCGTATCTGTCCCATTGAGACTCCTGAAGGTCCGAATATCGGTCTTATTGTCTCCTTGGCAAACTATACCAGGGTCAACCAGCATGGGTTCCTTGAATCCCCCTACCGCAGGGTCCTTGATGGTGTCGTGTCCAAACAGTACAGGTTTCTTGATGCCAATGACGAGGAGAAGTTCTTCATCGCACAGGCTTCTGCAAAATTGGATGAGGAAGGCAGATTCCAGGATAAGGAAATCCCTGTAAGGCATAGTGGAGACTACTCAACCAAACCCCCTTCAGAAATCCGTTATATGGACGTCTCTCCCAAGCAGGTCATCAGTGTCGCAGCCTCTCTGATCCCATTCCTTGAGCATGATGATGCCAACCGTGCCCTGATGGGTTCGAACATGCAGAGGCAGGCTGTTCCCCTGGAATTCCCCGAGGCTCCTCGTGTAGGAACCGGAATGGAGAGCAAGACCGCCTATGATAGCGGTGTGCTTGTCAAGGCTGCCAAGGCCGGGATTGTCACCTATGTGAGTTCGGATAAGGTTGTCATCCAAGAGGATGATGCCGCTATTGAGGGTCAGGTAACAACCTATCCCATCCAGAAGTTCCAGCGCACCAACCAGGACACCTGTTTCAACCAGAAACCGATCGTCAGCGTTGGCCAGCATGTGGCCTCTGGTGAGGTGCTTGCCGATGGACCTGCAACCCAGGATGGAGATCTCGCCCTTGGGCGTAATATCCTCGTTGGATTCGTACCTTGGAATGGGTATAACTATGAGGATGCGGTCCTCATCAGTGAGCGTGTCGTCAAGGATGACATTTTCACCTCTGTACATATCAAGGAGTTCTCAACCGATATCCGTGAGACCAAGCTCGGACCTGAGAAACTCACCAGGGATATTCCCAATACAAGTGAGAAGATGCTTGAGCAGCTCGATGAGGATGGAATTGTCCGCATCGGGACTATGGTCAAGCCAGGTTCTATCCTTGTCGGTAAGGTAACTCCCAAGAGTGAGAGTGATACGACCCCCGAGTTCAAGCTTCTCAACTCGATCTTTGGTGAAAAGGCCAAGGAAGTGAGAGACACCTCCTTGAAAGTGCCCCATGGCACAGAAGGGACGGTCATCGATATCCAGAGGCTCAAGCGTAGCAACAATGACGAGCTTCCCCCTGGTGTCGAAGAGACAGTGAAGGTCCTGCTTGCAACCAAGCGTAAGCTGAGACAGGGCGATAAGATGGCTGGACGCCATGGTAACAAGGGTGTTGTCAGCCGGATTCTCCCTGAAGAGGATATGCCATACATGGAAGATGGGACTCCCCTTGATGTCTGTCTCAACCCGTTGGGCGTTCCTTCTCGAATGAACATCGGCCAGTTGATGGAGACCCAGCTAGGTTGGGCCGCTGTCAAGCTTGACAAGTGGTATTCGACTCCTGTCTTCCAGAGCGCTTCGATGGAACAGATCGAGGAGAAGATGCGGGAAGCCGGACTTCCTGAGAACGCCAAGACTGTGCTGTACAATGGCCATACCGGTGTTCCCTTCGTGAATCCTGTTTTCTGTGGATATATCTACTACCTCAAGCTGCACCACCTTGTAGATGACAAGATGCATGCCCGTTCCACCGGTCCCTACTCGCTGGTAACCCAGCAGCCTCTTGGCGGTAAGGCCCAGTTTGGTGGTCAGAGACTCGGAGAGATGGAAGTGTGGGCCCTTGAGGCGTATGGCGCTGCCAACACCTTGCAGGAACTGCTTACCATCAAGAGTGATGACATGAACGGTCGTGTGAAGATTTATGAGAGTATCGTCAAGGGAGAACCCGCAACCACCGCTGGAATGCCTGAGGCATTCAATGTGTTGGTCCAGGAGATCCGTGGCCTGGCTTTGGATATGTCTGTGTATGACTCCAACGGCAAGCAGGTTCCTTTGACCGAAAGAGATGAAGAGTTAATCGCCAAACAGTCGAAAGGCTCCCTCAACTAATCAGGAGAAGTACGGATGAAGGAAATTCAGGATTTCGATAGCATCATGATAAAGCTGGCTTCACCAGAGCAGATCAAGGATTGGTCGTATGGTGAAGTGAAGAAGCCCGAGACAATAAACTACCGAACGCTTCGACCCGAGAGGGATGGTCTGTTCTGTGAAAAGATATTCGGCACCACCAAGGAGTGGGAGTGCTACTGCGGAAAGTTCAAGTCTATCCGCTATAAGGGTGTGATCTGTGACCGCTGTGGTGTTGAAGTAACCAACACCAAGGTTCGTCGCGAACGAATGGGTCACATTACCCTTGCAGCCCCTGTCTCCCATATTTGGTACTACCGCTCTGTACCTTCCAGAATGAGCATGTTGTTGGATATTACCCGCAACTCCTTGCAGAGCGTTCTCTACTATGAGAAGTATGTGGTCATCAATGCAGGGGATACCAGCCTCAAGGCTAAGCAACTGCTGAGCGAAGAGGAGTACTGGGAGGCCCGAGAGCAGTACGGTGACTCTTTTGAGGCAGGTATGGGTGCTGAGGCTGTGCGTAAGCTTCTTATCAACCTCGACCTTGAGGAGCTTTCTCGCGATCTTCGCGAACAGATGCGCCAGAAGGCAGACAAGGCTGATAAGCGTCTGCTCAAGAGAATTGAGGTCTGTGAGAACTTCCGCGATAGTGGCAACAAGCCCGAGTGGATGATCCTCACTGTCATTCCTGTCATCCCACCAGATCTGAGGCCCATGGTCCAGCTCGATGGCGGCAGGTTTGCAACCAGTGATCTCAACGACCTGTACCGTCGTTGTATCAACAGGAACAATCGTCTCGACCGTCTGGTCAAGCTCAATGCCCCTGACATCATTATCCGTAATGAGAAGAGGATGCTGCAGGAAGCTGTGGATGCCCTGTTTGACAACTCAAAGCGCAAGCGTGTTGTCAAGGGTGCTTCAAACAGGCCCCTCAAGAGCCTTTCCGACATGCTCAAGGGCAAGCAGGGCCGTTTCCGGCAGAACTTGCTCGGTAAGCGTGTAGACTACTCTGGCCGTTCGGTAATTGTAGTTGGACCGGAATTGAGGATGCACCAGTGTGGTCTGCCCTCCAAGATGGCCCTGGAACTCTATAAGCCCTTCATCATGAAGAAGCTGGTTCAGGATGGTGTTGTCTACAACATTAAGAAGGCGAAGAGCCTTGTTGAGGAAGAGACCGATGCAGTCTGGTCCATCCTCGATGATGTGGTCAAGGAGCACCCTGTGCTTCTTAACCGTGCACCTACACTTCACCGACTCGGTATCCAGGCTTTCGATCCTGTCCTGGTAGATGGCAAGGCCATCAAGTTGCATCCCCTCGTATGTCATGCCTACAACGCTGACTTTGACGGGGACCAGATGGCTGTGCACGTTCCGCTGACCCATGCAGCCCAGCTTGAGTGCTGGACCTTGATGCTCTCGGTAACCAATCTGCTTGACCCTGCCAATGGTAAGCCGATCGTATACCCTTCCCAGGATATGGTGCTCGGCATCAACTACCTGACACGTGAGATGCCAGGGGCAAAGGGCGAAGGTAAATATTTTGACTCCCTCGGTGAGATTGAACTGGCCATTGATGTGGGTTCCCTCTCCTATAATGCTCGCATAAGGTTCCGCTTCTCCGATGGTACGAAGATTGAGACCACACCAGGGCGTGTGATCTTCAACTCTGTCCTTCCCAAGGGTGTTCCTTACCAGAACATGTGTCTGGGGGACAAGGAACTGAAGGCTCTGATCGGAGATACCCTGAAGGTCAAGGCGAACTCGCTCGCTGTTGAGATGCTTGACTCCATCAAGGATGTCGGCTTCAAGTATGCCACTATCTTTGGTGCTACCATCGGCCTGTCCGATATGATCGTTCCCATGGTAAAGGACGAAATGGTAGCTAAGGCCAATACCGAGCAACAGAGAATCCTTGATCAGTACCGACAGGGTCACATTACCCAGGAAGAACGATATAACAGGGTCATTGAGGTCTGGACACAGACCAACGACCAGTTGACGGATGCTCTGATGGGCGAACTGCGTATCAGCCAGGATGGGTTTAACCCCCTCTTCCTCATGGCCGATAGTGGTGCTCGAGGATCAAAGACTCAGATTCGTCAGCTCGGTGGTATGCGTGGTCTTATGGCCAAGCCCTCCGGTGATGTCATTGAGTTCCCCATCAAGTCGAACTTTAAGGAAGGGCTCTCCATCATCGAGTTCTTCATTTCGACCAACGGTGCCCGTAAGGGACTTTCCGATACTGCACTGAAGACCGCTGAGGCCGGGTATCTTACCCGTCGTCTGGTTGATATCAGCCAGGATGTGGTTGTCAATGAGGATGACTGTCATACCATCAACGGTATCTGGCGCGCCGCTATCAAGGATGGTGATGAGATTGTCGAAGGGCTTGCTGACCGCATTGTCGGCCGTTGTCCTGTCGAGGATATTCTCCATCCCTTCACCCGTGAGGTTCTCGCTGAGGCAAACGTCGAGATCGACGAGACGGTTGCCCAGGCCATTGAGGACTCTGGTCTGGAAAGCGTGCTGCTCAGGACCGTGCTGACCTGTGAGGCCAAGCATGGTGTCTGCCGTAAGTGTTACGGGCGTAACCTTGCAACCAACCGCAGTGTGGTCATCGGTGAGGCTGTAGGTATCATCGCCGCACAGTCCATCGGACAGCCTGGAACCCAGCTGACGATGCGTACCTTCCACGTCGGAGGAACTGCATCAACCAGCTCTGAGGATAACAAGCTGACTTTCAGCTATCCCATTGTCATCGGTGCCATTTCCGGTACCCGTGTCGTGCGTGCATCTGACTCGGTCAAGGTATTCACCCGTAAGGGGCATATCGAATATTTCCGTGTCAACGCAGAGATACGCCGCGAGGAGTATGATGAGCTGCTTATCGAAAATGGCTCTATCGTAGGAAAGGGGACTCCCATCTTCAAGAAAAAGGGCAAGACTGTCCTTTCCCGTGAGAATGGTTCTGTCATGTTCATCGGCAAACATATCTATCTTGTGGGACACTCCACAAGTCAGGTTGTCAAGACAGGTTCTGAGCTGTTGATCGAGACTGGCCAGTATGTTGAAGCCAATACACCTCTGGTCACCTTTGACCCCTTCAGTGAACCTGTTCTTGCCGAAGAGGGCGGTTTCACCTCCTTTATCGATATCAAGCTGGGTACAACCCTGCACGAAGAGGTAAATGAGGAAACCGGCAATATCGAGAAGAAGATCACCGAGCACAGCCTTGAGTCCCTACAGCCCCGCATTGAAATTACCAGTGAGGAGCATGGAAAGGGTGATGTGCTTGCGGTCTATCTCCTTCCCGGAGGATCATACCTCCAGGTTGCAGATAACGTGAAGGTCGAAAAGGGTCATATCCTGGCTAAGTTGCTCAAGGAAGGAACAAAGACCAAGGATATCACCGGTGGTCTTCCCCGTGTCGGTGAGCTTTTCGAAGCTCGCAGGCCTAAGAACGGTGCCTTCCTGGCACAGGTTTCGGGCCTGGTCAGTTTTGGCCCCGTCGTAAAGAGCAAACGCACCATTTTTGTCACAGACCCGTATGGCCATGAGTATAAGCACATGGTTCCCATGGGCAAGAACCTCTTGGTTCGTGACGGTGACTCTGTGGAAGCCGCCGAGCCCTTGTGTGATGGTTCTGTTGATCCGCATGATGTGCTGGACATACTGGGCGAGAATGAACTGCAGTCCTTCCTGGTCGATGAGGTCCAGGAGGTCTACAGGATGCAGGGGGTGCAGATCAACGATAAGCACCTTGGTGTCATCGTACGGCAGATGCTACGCAAGATTGAGGTTGTCCATGTGGGTGACACCAATCTGATCCATGGGCAGCAGGTTGACAAGTATCGTTTTTATGAAGAAAATGAGCGAGTCACCAGTGAGGGTGGAGAGCCTGCAGTGGCTCGTCCCCTGCTCCTTGGAATCACACGGGCATCGTTGAGCATTGACTCTTTCATCTCTGCAGCTTCCTTCCAGGAAACCACGAAGGTCTTGACAAATGCAGCTATAGCTGGTAGTAAAGATGAGTTGCGCGGTTTGAAAGAGAACGTCATTATTGGGCATCTGATCCCAGCGGGAACTGGTATGAAGAAGTACCGGGACATCAAGCTGAAGGATGAGGAGCTCTTGGCCCTGCAGCAGAAAGTTGATGCGGTCAAGCAAGCAAGACGTCAGGAAATGATAGATGATGATGATTTTGACGTGGAAGATTTAGGTAACATGAAATCCGCGGGTGATGCGGTGGAAGTGGACGATGGCTTCGACGAAGATTAGGATGGGCGCCTGTTGGCGCTGCCTGCTTTGACGTCCTTCGTTATGCAACACCCCATCGTGTCCATGCTGGGTGCGGATTTTACATAGACGTGCTGCCCTTTGGGCGGCACAGGTCCCTGCTTTAGTGAGAGGTAGTGGATCAGAAAAAAATAAGGAGTGTATCGATAAGATGCCTACTATTAATCAGCTGATCAGAAAGGGTAGGAAGACAATAGCCAACAAGACTAAGTCTCCTGCTCTTGCCGGTTGTCCCCAGAAACGTGGTGTATGCACCAGGGTCATGACCGTTACTCCGAAGAAGCCAAACTCTGCCCTTCGTAAGGTCGCACGTGTGCGCCTTTCCAATGGTATTGAAGTAACTGCTTACATCCCCGGTATCGGGCATAACCTTCAGGAACACTCTGTAGTGTTGCTGCGTGGTGGCAAGGTCAAGGACCTTCCTGGTGTTCGTTACCATATTGTTCGTGGTGCCAAGGATACCCTTGGGGTAGCAGATCGCAAAAGAAGCCGTTCCAAGTACGGTGCCAAAAAGCCAAAGGCTTGATGAGGGAGTTATATTATGTCTAGAAGAACAACTGCTCCCATCAGGGAAGTCTTGCCCGATCCTATCTATGGTAGTGTCGTGGTCGAAAAATTCATTCGCCGCATGATGGTGGATGGTAAGAAATCAGTAAGCAGAAGAATCATGTATGATGCGATGGCTACCATGGGTGAGAAGACCGGTGAGCTGCCACTTGATGTATTCCTCAAGGGTCTTGAGAACGTCAAGCCAGCGGTCGAGGTTAAGAGCCGCCGTGTTGGTGGTGCCACATACCAGGTTCCTGTTGAGGTTCGTGATAACCGTAAGGAAGCTCTTGCAATGCGTTGGATCATCGCCGCAGCCCGCAAGCGCAACGGACACAGCATGAGTGAGAAGCTCGGCGCTGAGTTCCTCGATGCTTTCGCCCAGACTGGTGCTGCTTTCAAGAAGAAGGAAGATACACACAGGATGGCCGAGGCCAATAAGGCTTTCAGTCACTACCGCTGGTAGTCCCTGAGCCCCTGCTGGAACCGGTCGTTCTGAAAAGACGACCGGTTTTTAGTTATCTCAATAAGATTTACTGCTATCGCTTGACATTAAATCGCCTTTTCGCATATAGTGCAAAAGGTGTCCGTGTCTAGGCATGCCTAGCGGTACTATGAAGAGCCAAACCGATTATTGGAATACAATGATAAGGTGGTTTTCAGGAAGTAAGAAGTTTTTTTTAACTTTACTATGTCGGCCGGATGGGATTCTCCCATGCTTGTCGACCTCTGGAATCCTCTTTAGCATATGTTCTCCCCAAAATTAGTTTGTCTCAGCAGAAATGGTAAAGGCTTTGTGCCTTTATGAGCACATATTAATTTTTTGATTGTGACAAGAAAAGAAAGTCACAAGGAGGAAATGATGGCAAAAGAGAAATTTCAGAGGACGAAGCCGCACGTAAACGTAGGCACCATCGGCCACGTCGACCATGGTAAAACTACCCTTACTGCTGCAATTACCATGCATTGCGCTAAGTTGTTCGGCGACAAGGCCCTTGCTTATGATGCAATTGACAACGCCCCTGAAGAGAAAGAGCGTGGTATTACGATCAACACCAGACACGTTGAATACCAGTCCACCAATAGGCACTATGCACACGTTGACTGCCCGGGACACGCTGACTACATCAAGAACATGATCACTGGTGCCGCTCAGATGGACGGTGCGATCATCGTTGTTGCCGCTACTGACGGTGCAATGGCTCAGACCAAAGAGCACTTGTTGCTCGCTCGTCAGGTAGGTGTTCCTACCATTATCGTATTCATCAACAAGACTGACCAGGTCGACGATCCTGAACTCATTGACCTTGTTGAAGAAGAGATGCGTGACCTCCTGTCCGAATATGGTTTCGACGGTGCAGCAACTCCCATCATCCGTGGTTCCGCATATGAAGCGATGAACAACCCCGATGATCCTGAGAAGACAAAATGTCTTGACGAACTTCTTGAAGCAATGGATACCTACATCCCCCTTCCTGCACGTGCCGTTGACCTTCCTTTCCTCATGCCAATTGAAGACGTGTTCTCCATCTCTGGCCGTGGAACTGTTGTTACCGGACGTATCGAGCGCGGTGTGGTCAAGATCAACGATCCTGTAACCATCATCGGTATCAAGGACAACAGGGAGACTGTTGTAACTGGTATTGAAATGTTCAACAAGCTTCTTGACGATGGTCAGGCTGGTGACAACATTGGTGCGTTGCTTCGTGGTGTTGATAAGAAGGACGTTGTCCGCGGCCAGGTTCTGGCAAAGCCCAAGTCCATTCTTCCTCACGCAAAGTTCCTCGGCACTGTCTATGTACTGAGCAAGGAAGAGGGTGGTCGTCACTCCCCATTCTTTGCAGGATACCGCCCACAGTTCTATTTCCGCACCACAGACATCACCGGTACGGTAAATCTTCCTGAAGGCAAGCAGATGGTACTCCCTGGGGATCACACTGACATCATCGTAGAACTCATTCACCCTGTCGCCATGGACAAGGGACTCCGCTTCGCTATTCGTGAAGGTGGTAGGACTGTTGCTTCTGGCCAGGTAACCGAGCTCGTTCAGTAAGGTTGTTACGAATGTCTTGCCAGCATGATAATAAGCTGGCAAGACCTGTTTTTTGGAGGAATTATGGCTAAAGAAAGAATTCGGGTAAGGTTGAGAGGCTTTGACATTGAGCTTGTTGAACAGAGCTCTAAAGCAATTGTAGAAACTGTTGTCAGGGCTGGCGCTACCGTGTCAGGTCCTGTCCCTCTCCCGACTCGTGTCAATAAGTACACTGTCCTGAGATCGCCCTTTGTCAATAAGACATCTCGCGAACAGTTCGAGATGAGAACCCATAAAAGGTTAATTGACATTTTGGATCCTACATCAAAAGTCATGGATGCCCTCATGAAGCTTGAGCTCCCTGCCGGTGTGGATGTAGAGATTAAACAGTAAGAGAGTTGAGGTAAGAGATGTTAGGGCTTATCGGCAAAAAAGTTGGAATGACACAGGTGTTTGATGCGCAAGGCAGGCTCACACCCGTGACGGTTATAAAAATTGAGGGCAATGTTGTTGTCGCAGACCGGACTGAAGATAAGAATGGCTATGCAGCCGCAGTCATTGGTTCCGTTGACAAGAAAAAAAGCACTGTCACCAAGCCGTATGCTGGTCAGTTCACAGATATATGTGAACCGAAGCAAATCGTAAGAGAGTTCCGTAATTTCGACAAAGAAGTTACGGTCGGCGAAGTGTTGGGCGTGGATATATTTAAGGACACCACTTTTGTGGATGTCACTGGTGTTACCAAGGGTAAAGGTTTTGCCGGCGGTATGAAGCGTCATAACTTTAGTGGTGGACGCGCAACCCATGGTTCGAAGTTTCACCGTGACATCGGTGGAACAGCAATGTCATCTTCTCCTGCCCGCACATTCAAGGGCACTCGTATGGCTGGCCATATGGGTAATGAGAAGCACACAGTGCAGAACCTGAAGGTTGTCCGGGTCGATGAAGAGATGCAGGTTCTTATGGTAAGGGGAGCGATCCCTGGTCCCGCCCAGAGTGTCGTCATCGTCAAGAAAGCGATAAAGAAGTAGGGGCGAAAGATATGGAAACCAAAGTCTTTTCTATTGACGGCAAGGAAGTCAGGACCATCGAGTTGAACGACAGTGTCTTCAACCGCGAGGTCAGTGATGGATGTATCTATCATGCCGTTAACAATGAGCTTGCAAACCGAAGAGTCGGTACTGCATGCACTAAGGGTCGTTCTGAAGTTCACTACAGCAACGCAAAGCCTTATAAGCAGAAGGGAACAGGCAACGCAAGAGCTGGTGACAAGAAGTCACCAATTTGGGTAGGCGGTGGAACAATGTTCGGCCCCAAACCCCGCGATTATAGCTATGTTCTTCCCAAAAAGGTGAAGCGTCTTGCTATGAAGAGCCTGCTCTCCCAGGGAATCCAGGAAGAAAGGCTTGTTGTTGTTGAGGATTTCACTACAGATAGTGGCAAGACCAGAGATCTGAGTGCGATCATCAAGAACTTCGTCCAGGACGAAACAAGAACAATTCTCATCCTCAAGGATGATGATGTAATGATGCGCCGAGCTGCGAAAAATATTCCGTACCTGCGTGTCCTTTCCTACAACAGGCTTTCCGCTAAGGAACTCCTCTATGGAAGAAAGGTCTTGGTTCTGGAAACCGCCGCCAAAAGTCTCAATGACTTCTACGGCGATAAATAAGGGGACCGGATATGAGAGCAGACCAATTGATAATTGAACCTGTCTTGAGTGAGAAAACCAATATCGCTCGTGAAGGTGAGACAAAGAAGTACACATTCAGAGTCCATATGGACGCTAACAAGTTTCTGATCATGTCAGCTGTGAAAGAGCTGTTCAATGTTGAACCTGTGAAATGTAATGTGATGATCGTAAAAGGCAAGCCTAAGTTTTCACGCGGTAAGGGTGGCAGCATCCTCGGTAACACCGGTGACTGGAAGAAGGCTGTCGTAACCCTGGCCAAAGGTGATAGCATCCAGGCCATCGAAGGCGTATAAGGAGAAGTTGGAATTATGGCTCTAAAAACTTACAAGCCAAACACTCCCGGCCTTCGCCAGAAGACTACTTTGGTCTTCAGCGAGCTGACTGCTAGCAAGCCCGAAAAGTCACTTACCACCGGTTTGAGCAAAAAAGCCGGACGTGACTCTCATGGGCGCATCAGCGTTCGCCGTAGAGGCGGTGGCCACAAGCGTGCTTATCGAACCATCGATTTCAAGCGCGACAAATATGGTATTCCTGGGACTGTAAAAACCATTGAATACGATCCAAACCGCAGTGCTAACATCGCTTTGGTATTCTATGCCGACGGTGAGAAGCGCTACATGATTGCCCCAAGGGGCTTGACTGTGGGAACCTCAGTGATTTCTGGTCCTGAAGTACCCATTGCAAGCGGTAATGCTCTTCCTTTGAAGAACGTTCCTCTTGGATTGTCTGTGCACAACGTTGAGCTTACCCGTGGTCGTGGCGGACAGCTTGTCCGTTCTGCCGGTCTTGGAGCTACCGTGGTTGCCAAGGAAGGTGATTATGTCACTCTCCGTCTTCCCTCCGGTGAAATGCGCATGGTATTTGGTGAGTGCTACGCTACCCTCGGGCAGCTCGGCAATGAAGATCATATGAATGTCACGCTTGGTAAGGCTGGCTCGAGTCGCCACCTTGGAAGAAGGCCTAAGGTACGAGGTGTTGTAATGAACCCTATCGATCACCCACATGGTGGTGGTGAAGGTAAGACAGCAGCCGGACGTAATCCTGTATCCCCATGGGGTAAGCCTGCTAAGGGTGGAAAGACCCGTTCCAAGAAGAAGCCTTCCAGCGCATTTATCGTAAAGAAACGGAAGTAGGAGAAGAAAGTGGCTAGATCAATCAAAAAAGGTCCTTTTATTGAGAAAAAACTTTATAAGAGGATTCAGGAGTCTCTCAAGACTAATCAAAAGCAGATGATCAAGACTTATTCCCGTAGTTCCACGATCATCCCTGAAATGGTAGGGTTCACTATTTCCGTGTATAACGGAAAGACATGGATTCCTGTATTTGTGACTGAAAACCTGGTCGGGCATAAGCTCGGAGAGTTCTCCCCAACCAGAATTTTTCGTGGTCACACCGCTTCCGACAAGAAGGTCGGCTAAACGAGATGGGTACAATGATGGAAGAAAAAAAAGGGTATTCAGCAACTGCAAAGTATCTGATGGTATCGCCTTCAAAGGTTCGCCCCGTCGCTAATCTTGTTCGGAATAAGTCTTGTGCGGAAGCAATTGCTATCCTAGAGGCCATGCCCCAGAAAGGTTCTGGCTTGATCCTCAAGGTTTTGCAATCCGCTTGTGCAAATGCACTTGATCAGAACAAGAAGCTCGATGAAGAGAACCTTGTGATCATGGAGCTGCAAGTTAACGAGGGCCCTAGACTCAAGAGAGTCTGGCCGAGATCCCACGGGAGACGGGATATTCTCCTCAAGAGGATGTCACACATTACCGTCGTCGTTGACGAAAAAGCAAGCGTGAGGAAATAAATGGGCCAGAAAGTAAATCCGATCGGACTGCGTCTTGGTATCAACAAGACTTGGAAATCAAAATGGTATGTCGATCCTCGAGAGTATGCGGACACACTGCATGAAGACCTGAAGCTGAGAAAGGCTCTGGTCGAGTGCCCTGAAGTCCAGGGTGCTGAGATTTCGGATGTTGAGATCATTCGCAAACCACAGCGCATTACAATCGTTATCACAACCAGTCGCCCTGGTATCATCATCGGTAGTAAGGGTGCGAATGTTGAGAAGCTTGGGACTAGGCTCCAGAAGCTGACCAACAAGAAGATACAGATCAAGATCAAAGAGATCAAGAAACCTGAAGCTGATGCACAGCTGATTGCAGCTAATGTTGCAAAGCAGCTTGTCTCCCGCGGTTCTTTCCGCAGGGCTATGAAAATGGCTGTTTCCAAGGCAATGCAGAGTGGTGCTCAGGGTGTCAAGATCCGATGTTCTGGTCGTATTGGTGGTGCTGAAATTGCTCGCTCCGAATGGATGAAGGACGGCCGAGTGCCCCTCCATACCCTTCGCAGTGATATTGATTATGGGTTCACTACTGCGAATACCTCTTTTGGTGCCATTGGCGTCAAGGTGTGGGTTTTCAATGGTGAAATCTATGACCGTTCAGTCAAAGAAGATGCCGGTGGGCTGGTAAGGAAACCTGCTAAGTCCGAAGGCGTCGAGACAAGGAGTTAGTAGGCCATGCTTAGTCCAAAGAGAGTAAAGTATAGAAAAAAGCAGCGTGGAACCACTGATGGTGTAGCACACCGCGGTAATACAATCGCCTTTGGTGAATTCGGCTTGTTGGCTCTTGAGCCAAAGTGGATCACCAACCGACAGATTGAAGCTGCCCGTGTTGCCATGACCCGTCACATTAAGCGTGGTGGTAAGGTTTGGATCAGAATTTTCCCTGACATGCCCTATACCAAGAAGCCAGCTGAAACGAGACAAGGTAAAGGTAAGGGTGCACCTGAGGGTTGGGTTGCTGTAGTCAAGACTGGTGCAGTCATGTTTGAAATGGGTGGCGTAGATGAAGGGCTCGCTCGTGAAGCTCTTGCACTTGCCGCTGCAAAGCTCCCGATTAAGACGAAATTCGTTATTAGAAGGGAAGTGGAGTAATATTATGAAAAATTCATATAAAGATTTGACCCTTGACGAATTGGTTGCAAAGAAGGAAGCCCTGCATAAGGAGCATCTCAACCTTCGCATGGGAAGAGTGCTAGGACATGTTGAAAATCCGCTTGCTGTTCGGACGATCAGGAGGAACATCGCTCGCGTGAATACCCTAATCCACGAATATGCCCTCGGAATTCGGAAACCGGCTAATTAAGGGAGCGAGAGTTAGATGGAAGTTAACAAGAAAAGTTTTACTGGACAGGTGGTCAGTGACAAGATGGAAAAGACCATTGTCGTCTCCATCCCCACAAGACGGCTGCACCCTATGTACAAAAAGTATGTGACCACTACCAAAAAGGTAAAGGCACATGATGAGAAAAACGAGGCCAATATCGGTGACACCGTTCGTGTTGTCGAATGCCGCCACATCAGCAAAGACAAGTGCTGGCGTCTCGTTCAGATTGTCGAGCGTGCTCGGTAAACAGGAGAGACGTTATGGTACAGATGCAAAGTTATTTGAATGTAGCGGACAACAGTGGAGCCAAGAAGGTGCAGTGCATCAAGGTTCTTGGTGGAACCCACCGGTATGTCGCTGGAATTGGTGACATCATCGTAGTTGCTGTCAAGCAGTCACTGCCCAATGGTGCAATCAAGAAAGGCGATGTCATGAAAGCTGTCATTGTCCGGACAAAGAAGGAATACCGCAGACCTGACGGTACCTATATCAGGTTCGATGATAACGCATGCGTTATCATTGATGCCAACAATAACCCGCGTGGAAAGCGTATCTTCGGACCAGTAGCCCGAGAACTCAGAGAAGGCTACATGAAGATTGTTTCTCTCGCGCCGGAAGTGTTGTAGGAGTGTGTGCACATGAAGCTTAAGAAGAACGACACCGTAAAGATTCTTGCTGGAAAAGACAAGGGTAAGACTGGCAAGATCGTAAAGGTAGACCGAGAAAAAGAAAGGGTCGTCGTCCAGGGTGCTAACATGGTCAAGAAGACCATGAAGAAAAAGAATGCACAGGATAAGGGGGGCATCATGGAAATTGAGGCTCCGATCCATGTATCCAATTTGGCATTCCTCACCTCAAAAGGTGTTGCAACCAGGATTGGCTACAAGTTCGATGAGAACGGTAATAAAGTCCGTTTTGCTAAAAAAACCGGGGAAGTGATCTGATGGATAAGTTCATACCTAATTTTAAGACAAAGTATCGTGAGACTATAGCGCCTGAGCTTTTTAAGGAGCTTGGCTATACCTCACCAATGCAGGTTCCTACCCTGGAAAAGATTGTTGTCAGTGTGGGCGTCGGTGAAGCCATTGTAAACAAGAAGCTTCTCGATTCTGCCGTCAAGGAACTCGAACAGATCACCGGTCAGCATGTTCTGAAGACCAAGGCCAGAAAGTCCATCGCTAACTTCAAGGTTCGTGAAGGACAGGAAATTGGCGCAATGGTTACTCTCCGTGGTGACAACATGTGGATCTTCATCGAAAGACTGATCAGCATTGCTCTTCCCCGTGTCAAGGACTTCAGGGGTGTCAAGCCGAATGCGTTTGACGGCCATGGAAACTACTCACTTGGAATAACTGAGCAGATTATTTTCCCTGAAATTGACTTCGATAAGATTGAGCGTGTTAGCGGCTTGAACATTGCCATTGTTACGACTGCTAAGACCGATGAAGAAGGCTTTGCCCTGCTGAAGAAGCTTGGCATGCCCTTCAGCAAATAAGGGGTAGAGACAGATGGCTAAAAAATCAATGATCGTAAAGGCAAACAGAGAGCCTAAGTTCAGTACCCGGAAAGTCAATCGCTGCAGAGTTTGTGGTAGACCCCGTGGCTATATGCGCCAGTTCGAGATGTGCAGGATCTGCTTCCGCAAATTGGCAAGTGAAGGCCAGATTCCTGGTGTTACCAAATCTAGTTGGTAGGAGAGAAAAATGGCTGTAAGTGATCCAGTAGCTGATATGCTGACCAAAATCAGAAATGCTAGTTTGGCAAAGCATGAAAAAGTAGATATTTCCACTTCGAAGATGAAGCTTCAGATTGTGAAGATTCTGAAAAACGAAGGGTACGTCAAGAACTTTAAGAAAGTAACAAAAGATGGAATTTCTTTCATCCGAATCTTCCTTAAGTATGACGATAATCAGAGTCCTGTCCTCCATGGGATTAGTCGCGTGTCAACACCAGGTCGCCGGGTATATACCGGATACCGTGACATGCCCCGTGTATATAATGGACATGGCGTCGTAGTAGTCTCCACTTCTAGTGGTATTATCACCGGTAAGAAGGCTACAGAGAACAAGGTCGGTGGCGAACTGATCTGCACGATATGGTAAGGTGGTAAAAAATGGCTAGAATTGGAAAATTGCCTATCGTAATACCTGCAGGGGTTAAAGTTGCCGTTGCCGATGGAGTTGTTTCTGTCGAAGGGCCCAAAGGCAAACTCAGTTGTGCCTATAAGCCCCAAGTGACAATTGACAATAAGGGTTCTGAGATTCTGGTGACTCCTGTGGATTCATCCAAGGACGCAAATAGTTATCAGGGTCTGTACCGTCAGCTTGTCAACAACATGATCATAGGTGTTTCAAAAGGTTACTCCAAGACTCTTATTATCAACGGTGTCGGTTATCGTGCCGAACTGAAAGGTAATGTGATGACTTTGAACCTGGGGTACTCCACTTTGGTTGAAGTTGTAATCCCTGAGGGGATCACTGCTACTCTTGATGGACCTACCAAGGTCACCATCAGTGGCATCGATAAGCAGCGTGTTGGTCAGACTTGTGCCGAAATCCGCTCCCTGCGTGCTCCAGAGCCGTATAAGGGTAAGGGTATTCGGTATGCTGATGAAGTGATCCGTCGTAAGGCCGGCAAGTCCGCTTCTGCAAAGAAATAGTGGGTAGGTAATAGAGATGAATAGAGTTATCGATAAAAGAAGAAAGCTTGTGCGTCGTAAGCACCATATTCGCAAGAGAATCTCGGGTACTGCCAGCAGACCGAGAATGAGTGTGTTTCGCAGCAACTCCCACATGTATGTTCAAGTCATTGATGATGTAGCCGGTACAACCCTGATCGCAGCAAGTACTGTTGAAAGCGAACTCAAAGGTTTGAAAAACAATGTTGAAGATGCGGCCAAGCTTGGAGAGACCATCGGCAAGAGAATGCTTGAGAAGAATATTGACACTTGTGTATTCGACCGTAATGGCTATCTTTTCCACGGTATCGTCAAGGGCATCGCAGATGGCGCCCGCAAAGCCGGCGTAAGGTTCTAGGGGGAAACTGTGGATAGATCTAGAGTAAGAGACAAAGACAAGAACGACGGATATGTCGAAAAGCTGATCAAGCTGAACCGTGTCGCCAAAGTTGTCAAGGGTGGTAGAAGGTTTTCCTTTTCAGCCTTGGTAGTTGTTGGCGATCAGAATGGTAAGGTTGGCTATGGATTTGGCAAGGCAAATGATGTCACCGAATCGATCCGAAAGGCTGTCGATAGGGCCAAGGCAAGCATGATTGTCGTTCCGATGAAGAAAACCTCAATTCCTCATGAAATTGTAGGTAATTATAAGAGTGCCAGTGTCCTATTGCGTCCTGCAGTCCCAGGTACCGGTGTTATTGCCGGTGGTGCTGTTCGTGCTATCTGTGATGCTTGTGGCATTCATGACATCTTGAGCAAGTCCCTCGGTTCCAAGAACTCAATCAACACCGTTAAGGCCGCTTTTGATGGACTCGAGCATCTTTTTGATGCGAAGAGCATAGCAAAGAACAGGGGAAAATCCCTGAGCGAGATGTGGGGTTAAGACGATGGCTGAAGTAAAAAAAATCAAAGTTACCCTGGTTAGAGGTCTTGCACGTACCCTTCCTGCACAGCGTAGAACTGTGAAGGCTCTTGGGCTCGGTAAGATTTCCAGCTCGGTTGTACATGATGCTACTCCCTCCACACTTGGGATGGTTCGTGTCGTATCACACCTTGTGAAAGTCGAGGAGATGTAAGATGGGTCAGATTAATGCACCTGTTGGTGCCACTACCAAAAAGAATATCGTAGGACGCGGAAATTCCTCAAAGGGCCGTTCCTGTGGTAGAGGTCATGACGGCCAGAAGTCCCGCTCCGGCGGTGGTGTCCGTCTTGGTTTTGAAGGTGGGCAGATGCCTTTGTACCGCCGTGTGGCGCGCAGAGGTTTCTCTAATAGTAAGTTCAAGCAGGAGTATGCAGTTGTATCCCTCGATGTTCTTTCCGCCAACTTCGAAGATGGTGATGTGATTACCCTTGATGTCCTCAAGGACGCAGGAGTGGTAAAGGGTCACAATGTTCAGGCCAAAATCCTGGGCGATGGTGAGATTACCAAGAAGGTGATCATTGATGGATTGAAGGTTTCCGCTAGTGCAATCGAAAAGATTGGTGCTGCGGGTGGCGAAATCAGATAACAAAGAAGGGCTCTATGGCAAACTCCTTAGTTGAGATGTTTAGAATTAAGGATCTTCGGAAGAAGATTTTCATAACCTTGGGCCTGCTGATTGTCAGCAGGGTCGGGGCGGTGATTCCTATTCCTGGAATAGATCCTCAAGTTTTGAAACTGTATTTTCTTTCACAGAGTAATAGTTCCAACATCGGACTCACAGAGTATTTGAACTTTTTCTCTGGCGGTGCTTTCTCCAATTTCTCCTTGTTTATGCTTGGTGTCATGCCGTATATCAGTACGCAGATCATTCTGCAGCTGCTGATGTTGGTGATGCCTTCCCTGAAGAAGTTGGCTCAGGACCCGTCAGGCCATAAGAAGATCCAGCAGTATACCAGATATGGAACGATCGTCGTGTGTCTGATCCAGTCATATGTGATCACCATTTATGCAAACTCCATTCCTGGAGTTATGACCATTGGTAAGGTTCCCTTCACCATGTTGGCTATGCTGACGGTCACTGCAGGTTCCATGCTTTTGATTTGGCTTGGCAACAAGATCACCCAGTGGGGTATCGGAAACGGTATCAGCTTGTTGATCTTTGCCGGTATTGTGGCTAGGATTCCCGAGGCTATGTCAACCCTGTTCAAGAGTGTCTCCGCAGGCATATTGAACCCGATTGTTGTCCTTGTGGTATTTGTGATGTTTTTGGTGGTCGTGGCGCTTGTCGTCTATGAAGAGCAGGGTGTCAGAAAGATTCCTGTGAACTACGCCAAGAGAGTGGTAGGCCGAAAGATGTATGGTGCACAAAGCACCTATATTCCTTTCAAGGTTAACCCTTCAGGTGTTATTCCCGTAATCTTTGCTTCTGCGCTACTCTCATTCCCCTTGCAGATTGCGACTACGTTGGGACCGGAGATTAGGTGGCTTGCCGCCTTTTCCAATTGGCTTAATCCACAGGGTGCCCCCTATCTGATTATCTACACCCTGTTGATCATAGCGTTTGCCTTCTTCTATACGCAGGTGTCTTTGAACCCGGTTGAGATGGCCAAGCAGATTCGTGAGAATGGTGGATCCGTACCTGGTGTACGATCTGAAAAGCTGGAAGAGTACCTGACAAGGGTTCTCAACCGCATAGTTCTTCCTGGAGCTGTATTCTTGGCTTTCATTGCCTTGATCCCCACGCTGGTACAGAAGTTCTTCAACTTCCCTTCGTCGGTTGCAATGCTGTTCGGTGGAACTTCCCTCCTCATTTTGGTGGGCGTTGACCTGGACACCATGAGACAGATTGAAGGTGTCATGAAAATGCACCACTACGATGGGTTCAATGTGGGTAGCAAGAAGTCAAAACATATTTAGGCTTAGGAGCTAGAACATGAAAGTAAGAGCAAGTGTCAAACCGATTTGTGACAAGTGCAAAGTAGTCAGACGGAATGGGGTTGTCCGTATCATCTGTGATAATCCCAAGCACAAGCAGAGACAGAGATAACAAGGTTCGGCGCAAGCCTTCCAACTCTATAAGAGAAATTCAGGAGGCCATTAATGGCGAGAATTGCAGGTGTAGATTTGCCGAACAAGGCAGTTAAGATTGCCCTGACCTATATTTACGGTATCGGCAGGGTTACAGCGGTGGATATTTGTGAAAAGACAAAGATCAACCCTGATGTAAGTATCAACACCCTTTCAGGTGAAGATATTGCAGTACTGCGAAAGGTAATTGAGGAAGAGTACAAGGTAGAGGGACGTCTGAGAACAGAAGTCGCTCTAAATATCAAGCGCCTTATGGACATTGGTTGCTATCGTGGCCTTCGTCATCGTAAGGGTCTTCCCGTACGCGGTCAGAGGACTAAGACCAATGCCCGTACTCGCAAGGGTAAGAAGAAGACCGTTGCGTCTAAGAAGAAATAAGGAGCAGGTCATACATGGCTAAAACTAAACGTAAAGTCAAGAAAACGGTATATGAGGGAAACGTCTATATTCAGGCTACCTTCAACAATACCATTGTCACCGTTACCGACCTTAATGGTAATGCAGTGTCCTGGGCCAGCGCAGGCGGGCTTGGGTTCCGTGGAGCCAAGAAGTCCACTCCTTATGCAGCACAGACCACAGCTGAGAAAGCCGCAAAGGCAGCTATGGATTCTGGACTTCAGGAAGTGAATGTGTTTGTGAAGGGACCTGGAGTCGGGCGCGAGAGTGCCATTCGTACTTTGGGAGTCCTTGGGTTGAAAGTCAGGTCTATCCGCGACGTCACACCCATCCCTCACAATGGATGCAGACCTCGTAAGAGCAGACGAGTCTGATGAGGAGCTAGAGAGCATATGGCAAGATATACAGGACCTAAATGCAGATATTGTAGGGTCGAAAGGACTAAGTTGTTCCTTAAGGGCGAGCGTTGTCATTCAGGGAAATGTCCTATGAATGATCCTAAGTCAACCGGACTTCCTGGTAAGGACCCAAGGGCCCGTTCCAAGAAACCTACAAACTATGGACTTCAACTTCGCGAGAAGCAAAAGCTGAAGAGAACCTATTGCATGCTTGAGAAGCAGTTCAAGCTAACTTTTGACGAAGCAGTCAGAATCCCTGGTAAGACAGGTGAAAACCTCATCTCGTTGCTTGAGTGCAGACTTGACAACGTGGTGTATCGCTTGCACTTTGCAAGCAGTCGTAGCCAGTCCGCCCAGCTCATCAACCATGGTCACATCCTGGTCAATGGCAAGCGGGTCGACATCCCTTCCTACCGTCTGAAGCCCGGTGACGTCGTCTCCGTAGGCCCTCATGGACAGAAGATGCTTACGATTAAGGAAAATCTGAAGGAATATACCAAGTCCGGTGTCTACCAGTGGTTGACGTTGGATGCGGATGCAATGAAGGGCACCTTTGTTGCTGTTCCCAGACGAAGTGAAGTCACCGAACTCGAAAAGATCAACGAGCAGCTGGTGGTCGAGTTGTATTCCAGATAAGGAGTAACCATGGCACGCAAAAACCTTCTGAAGGGCTTTAAGAAGCCCAAGGGGATTACCTTTGAACACAACGCAGTAGAACCGAATTATGGTCGATTTATTGCCTATCCCTTTGAGAGAGGCTTTGGTACCACAATCGGCAATACGCTGCGAAGGGTGCTTCTCTCATCAATCCAGGGGTATGCAGTCACTGCTGTGAAGTTCACCAGCTTTAATGAAGATGGTGTACCGCATATGATTTCCAGCGAATTTGAGCAGCTACCCGGTGTCCGTGAGGATATCTCGGATATTATTGCTGCTCTGAAGAAGTTGCGGATCAGCATGCCCGAGGACTCGGAGGGAACAAACCTCCTCATCGAGTGCAAGGGCCCAGGCGTAGTGACCGGTGCAAACTTCGAGCGTGACCAGGTTGAGATCACCAACAAGGATTTGGTCCTCTTCACGATGATGGATGATGCCAACATCGAGATGGAGGTTCAGATTGACCTTGGTAGGGGCTATGTCCCGTCTGAAATCAACGAGAAATATATTGAGGAGATCGGGACTATCCCACTCGACTCAACTTTCTCACCTGTCACTCGCGTCGCATATTCAATTGAGCCCACCAGAGTCGGCTATCGTAGTGACTATGATAAACTGACACTGGAAATCTACACCGATGGAACTATTGTTCCTCAGAACGCCTTGGCAGAAGCTGCGAAGATCGCGAAGGATTACTTCCAGATCTTCATTAACTTCGACGAGACACTGATCAGTAGCAATGATGAGGTTGATGAAGAGGAAGAGAGAGTCCGCAAGATTCTCAACACCTCCGTTGAGGAATTGGAGCTGACCGTACGGTCCAGCAACTGTCTCAAGAACGCCAACATCAGGACTATTGGTGATCTGACCAAGAGGACTGAGGAAGAGATTGCCAAGACGAGAAACTTCGGTAAGAAGAGTCTCTCTGAAATCAAGGATAAGCTTAAGGAATGGAATCTCAGTCTTGGGATGACAGACTATAGCATTTTGAAGACAGCAATCAGAGTCCCAGGGAACAAGGAAGAAGAGAATGAAGCATAGGATTGGATTTAATGCGCTGAACAAGACCTCCTCTCACAGGAAGGCTATGAAGCGCAGTATGGTGACCTCATTGTTCAGATATGAAAGAATTGAGACCACCAAAGCAAAGGCTCTGGAAGTTCGCAGAATGGCTGAAAAGATGATTACCCGTGCAAAGGACGACAGCGTTGCAAACCGCCGTCGTATTGACCGAGATATCAAAGACGAAGCTGTTTCCGCAAAGCTTTTCCTAGAGATCGCTCCCATGTTTGCTGAACGTAAGGGTGGGTATACCCGCATCCTGAAAACCGGCAATCGTCTTGGTGATGCCGCAGAGATGGTCATCCTTGAGCTGGTTGAAAAGACCGCAAAGCCCGACAAGAAAGCCGCTAAGAAGGCTGAAAAGAAGGCTGAGAAAGTAGCTCCCAAGAAAGAAGCTCCAAAAAAAGCTGAAGACAGCGCAAAGGCATAAGCCTAAGTTGCTGAGAAGCGTGCAAAAGGGGACAGATAAGACTCGTTAGCGCACCTTCACCAATGTATCGGCCCGCAAGGGCTAAGCCGCTGTTGTAATGATGGCGGTTTTTTTATTTCTCTGGCGTTTTGTTTGGATTTTGCGTAATAAATTATGTCAAATCGCTGGTAAATTTATACTGAGAGCCAAGTTTTCAACCAAGATGAGCCTTGACAAGTACTACATCCGTTCGTATGATTGTAACATTACAATAGGGGGTAGTATATGAATATTATACTAACTATCCTCCTGAGTTGTTTTATTGGTATTATCTTAGGTTGGCTAAGCCGTTGGCTGTATGCGAAATTTAAGCTTACCTCGGTCGAACAGAGAGCTGTCAGACTGAATCAGGAAGCGATAAAGGAAGCGGAAGCGAAAAGCAAAGAGCTTTTGCTTGAGACTCGTGATCAGTTGTTGAAAGAACAACAGCAGCAGGAACGAGAAGCTAGGGAAAGGCGAAGTGAATTGCAGCGCTCGGAAAGACGACTCTTGCAGAAAGAGGAGAACATCGAGCACAAGCAAGCCGAATTGGATGCTATCAGAAAGCAATTGGGAGATCGGGAAGCTAGACTTGCCCAAATGGAACTTGAGGTTGCAACAAAAGAAGGCAACCTGTTTACTGAAATTGAACGCATAGCAGGCATGACCTCGGAAGAGGCTAAAAACACGATTATGGAGAGCATGTACAACGAGGCTCGCCATGATGGACAGGTGATGATCAACAAGATCGAACAGGAAGCCCAGCTTTCTGCCGATAAGAAGGCGCGTGACATTGTGGTCACCTCAATTCAGCGTCTTGCTACCGAAGTAACCAGTGATGTTACGATCAGCTCTGTCAGTTTGCCCAGTGATGAGATGAAGGGAAGGATCATCGGCCGTGAAGGGCGAAATATCCGAACCCTTGAGACCCTCACCGGTGTGGATGTCATCATTGACGATACTCCAGAAGCGGTGGTCATATCCTGTTTTGATCCTGTGCGTAAAGAAATTGCCCGCGTCTCATTGGAACGGTTGGTCCAGGATGGCAGAATCCACCCAGCCAGAATTGAGGAAGTGGTAAACAAGGTCACCAAGGAAATTGGAAGGATCATTGCTGACGAGGGTGAGAAAGTCATCTTCGAGCTTGGAGTGCACAACATGGGACCTGAAACCATCCGTGCGCTGGGAAGGCTCTACTTCCGTACCAGTTATGGACAGAACGTGCTCAACCACTCCAAGGAGGTAGCCATACTCTCCGGGATGATCGCAAGTGAAGTCGGGGCAAACAGCGAGCTCGCCATGCGCGCCGGCCTGTTGCACGATATCGGAAAGGGTATCGAGACCGAAAGCGATGCAAACCATGCCGAACTAGGCTCAGAGATGGCAAAACGCCTAGGTGAAGACCCCCGCGTTGTCAATGCTATCCTTGCACACCACAACGACACCGAACCGACAACCATTGAGGCCGTCATCGTACAGATAGCTGACGCCATCAGTGCTGCTCGTCCTGGTGCCCGCCGTGAGACGCTGGACAACTATATCAAGAGGCTTGAGTCCCTTGAACATATTGCTGAGAGTTTTGACGGAGTGGACAAGGCCTTTGCCATCCAAGCAGGTCGCGAACTCAGGATCCTGGTCAACAACGAACAGGTCACTGATGACGGGGCCAAAGATATTGCCAAGGGCATCGCCAGTCGCATTGAGGCTGAGCTTCGCTATCCAGGTAGGATCAAAGTGACCATCATCCGTGAGATGAGGGTCGTCGAATATGCTAGGTAGGTTGTAGGGTGTCAGATAAGAAAACACTTGTAGCCCTGCTGCTCGGGGATGTCTGCGGACAACCCGGATGCAGGGCGCTTTTTATGGGCCTTGGCTCTCTGGTCAAGGACTATCGTGCTGATATGGTCATAGTCAATGGCGAGAATGCTGCCAATGGCTTTGGCCTTTCGGCCTCTCTGATGGAACAGTTTTTCTCCCTGGGCGTCGATGTCATAACCAGTGGAAACCACATTTGGCAGCAGGATGATCTTCGTCCCCATCTCGATAGTGAGAAAAGGCTCCTCCGTCCTGCCAACTATCCTCCCCAGGCCCCTGGGCATGGGACAGTGATTGTGGACATCAAAGGAACCAAGGTAGGGGTTCTCAATCTGCAAGGGCGAATGCAGCTTCCTGCCATCGACTGCCCATTTCGTGTGGGATTGGAGCATGTGCAGAAGCTTCGTAAGCAGACCCCGCTCATCCTGGTTGACTTCCATGCCGAGAACACTGAGGAAAAAGAGGCCCTCGGCCTCTACCTCGACGGTCAGGTCTCAGCCTTTGTAGGGACACACACCCATGTGCAGACCTCTGATGAGAAGATACTTCCCAAGAAGACAGGATACATCACCGACCTTGGGCTATGCGGACCTTCAGAGAGTGTGATAGGCTCGAATCCGGACATCTCCATCGCAAGGCAACTTACCCAGATGCCGATGCGTAGTGAAATCGCCGATACGAGTCCTGTATTGCAAGGGGTGTGTGTCACCTTGGAAATCTCCACCGGAAATACCCTGAAGATCGAACGCTTCAGTAGGAGTTTTCTCATCTGATGAAACAGAAGAAGAAACCCCTGCTGCAGCTGCTGATGAACCAATACGGCAATACCTATACGAAGGATCAGCTCACAGCCTTCGTCGCCTGTAAGAATGTCTATGCAAATGGTGAGCTCTCCTCCGATCCCAGACAGCTCTTTGGTGAGGATGCCTCTCTCTCCCTCAGCTTTGAACAGTATGTCTCCAGAGGGGGATACAAGCTTGAGCATGCCTTGGAAGAGTTCTCTCTCTCTGTCGATGGTCTGGTCATGCTCGATGCCGGCTCCTCCACAGGGGGCTTTACCGACTGTCTGCTCCAGAAGGGAGCAAGCCTTGTGCACAGCGTCGATGTTGGATACAACCAGCTTGATTGGCGACTGAGGACTGACCCTCGTGTCCATGTCCTTGAGAAGCAGAATATCATGACCCTCGAGAATCTCGATCCCTTGCCCCAGGCTGCAGTATGCGACCTCTCTTTCCGTTCCATAGGTGAGGCTGCCTCCCATATCCTCTCGCTCTGTGGGAATACCTGGTTGGTGGCTCTCATCAAGCCGCAGTTTGAGGTTCCCAAGGACCTTGAGGACTTTACCGGTGTCATTACCGACAATGCCCTTTTGGTGGAGGTAATGAATACAGTATTCACCTTCCTGTATGAGGAAGGGGTGCGCTTCCATGCTTTGGCATTGAGTCCCCTCACCGGGCACAAGGGCAACAGGGAGTTTCTTGCCCTGCTAAAGAACTCAGAAGGATTGGACAGTGCCTCTTTTACAGCCCGGCTGGAAGGGTTGCTCGCTCTCCCTCAATAAGCAGGACTATGTCCTTGATTTGGGAAAAGCCTTTTGCCGTCCTTACAAGCTGTTCGTACGCCTTTTTCAGATCCTGGCTTTCCTGGAAATCCCTGCTCAGGTCTATGTAGAGCACCTTGTTTGATAAGGTGATGCCCCGTAGTGTTGTCTTGGGATGTATCGCCGAGACTGCACCCTCTTTGAGGGCCTGCAGGTCGGGTCCTGCGAGCAGGCTTTCAAAGGTATCGTGATAGGAAGATCCTCCCTGCTTGATTTGCGTCTGGGAGAAAACCCTGGCCGAACCGTCAGAGGTGTAGAACCATACGCTTGCCTGATGGCCGGACTTTGTCGCCTTAGTCCCTGTAGGGGAACCGAGCAGGGTGAGTACCCCGCTTTGTCGGATAGAGTCCAGGACGATGGGAAGTCCTATGATAAGCGTTGTTGCAGTAAATATCAGCCACAATCCAAAGAGGGCTAACGCATGCGAACCGCTCTTCTTCCCCTGTGGTAATCTCTGCTTATCCCCATTGTCAACCATATGGCCATTCTAGTCGAAATGGTGGTGGGTTTCCAGCTTTACATGAGAGGATAAAGCCCGTATAGTACATTACATATGAGGATATTCAAGGGTATAGCAGCTTCCGAGGGGCTCTCCAAAGGTAAAGCCCTGCTCCATGTGCGCTCTTCGATGGTTGCTGATAAGCAGCACATCATGGCGATGGATGTACAGGAAGAGCTGCTTAAATTTCGTACAGCTGTCGAACAAGCAAAAAAGGCCTTGGAGGAACACCAAGGCCCCGATATCTCTGCCGAACCAGCGGAGATTTTGCAGACACACCTGATGATGCTCAGCGATCCTGAGTATCTTTCCCAGATTGAGGAGTACATCTCCACAAATCTGGTATGTGCAGGATGGGCTGTAGAATCGGTCACAAACAGTATGGTCGCCTTGCTTGAGGACTCCCCTGACGAGATGCTCAAAGAGCGGAGTGTGGATTTCAAGGATGTGTCGCTTCATCTGCTTGATGCCCTCAGCAACAGGTCAAGACGTACGGTTAAGAACCTCACTGAAGATGTCATTCTTGTAGCCGACACCCTCATGCCCTCTGAGCTGTTTTCAATGGACAAGAAGCATATCATCGGCATTGCCCTGGATGGGGGAGGTCGGGCCAGCCATGTCGCCATTCTGGTTCGGGCATTCAACATACCTACGGTCATTGCCTTGGGAACCGCATCCCAGAAGGTCCGTGATGGCGATGAGATCCTGCTGGATGGAAACTACGGCGAGGTACTCATCCGTCCTGACCTGACAGCGGTGCAGAACCTGAACGAGAGGTATGCCCGCTGGCTGGCACATGAACAAGAGTTGCGGCAGATGATTGACCTGCCTACCTTGACCAGTGATGGCCATGAGGTGCTGCTCAAGGCAAATATCCAGACAGTCTCTGAGGTCGGTTCGGCCAAAGAGGTAGGCTCTTCGGGTATCGGACTGTTTCGGTCGGAGTTCCTGTTCATGGACAGCAAAGGTGGCTCCACCGAGCAACAGCAGTTTGAAGCGTATCGGGAGGTCATCCAATCAATGGCCCCGTTGCCGGTGACCATCCGTACCATCGATGTCGGCGGTGACAAGGTTGTCTCGGGAATGGGCATTGATGAGAAGAACCCTATCCTAGGCTGGAGAGCAGTACGGTTCTGTCTTTCCCGCAAGGATATCTTTACTGTCCAGCTTCGCGCCCTTCTGCGGGCCAGTGTGTATGGAAAGCTGAGGATCATGTTTCCCATGATCAGCGGTGTTGAGGAATTGAATGCTGTCTTGCACCTTTTTGAACATGTCAAGGAAGAGTGCAGGATAGAACAGATACCCTTCGACGATGATATTCAGGTCGGCACCATGATAGAGGTTCCCTCTGCCGCATTGTGTGCCGATATTCTCGCAAAAAAGGTAGACTTCTTCTCTATCGGAACCAATGACCTGATCCAGTATACCATTGCTGTCGATCGGGGCAACGAGAAGATCGCCCACCTGTTTCAGCCATTTCATCCGGGAGTGTTGCGCTCCTTGCAGATGATCGTAGAGAAAGCCCACCAGGCAAACATCCCGGTGAGTCTCTGTGGAGAGATGGCCAGTGATCCTCTCTGTTCCGTGCTGTTGGCCGGACTGGGGATGGATGAATTGAGTATGGGCTCCCAAAGCCTCCTGCAGGTTCGCAAGATTCTGCGCTCAGTCTCCTTTGAGGAGGCCAAGCAACTTGCCGAGCATGTGATGGAGATGGAGTCCTATCTTACGATAACCACCTATATAAGGGAGTGGATGCATGACCGATTCGATCATTTCACCACCATCTGAACTTGATATCGGGCAACCTAAAATGCCTGTAATTGCCATTATTGGAAGACCCAATGTGGGCAAATCGACACTCTTCAACCGCCTCATCGGCAAACGGAGAGCCATTACCGACCCGACTCCAGGGGTAACGCGTGACCCCATACCCGAACGATGGCTTCTGGGTAATCACCCGGTGACCATCATCGACTCAGGTGGAGTCAAGATAGACCGCGAAGGCCTCGATGGCCTGGTTGCCGACAAGAGTCTCGCCCTGTTAGCCATCGCTGATGCCATTGTCTTTATGATGGATTGCACAGAGGTGACGGCCGAAGACCGTGAGCTCCTGGAATTCCTCAGGCCCTTCACAGACAAGATGGTATTGGTGGTAAACAAGATAGACACCCCTTCTCGCGATGACCTCCTATGGGAGTATTATGAGTATGGCTACCAGCGTGTGTTGGGCATCTCTGCCGCCCATGGACATGGCATCGAGGAGTTGGAGGATACCCTGCTGGGCATGCTGAACCTGATCAGCCTTGATGAGGCTCCTGAAGAGTTGGACAGCGTCAAGCTGGCAATCTTAGGAAAACCCAATACCGGAAAGAGCACGCTGGCAAACCTGCTGGTAGGGGAGGACATCTCCATAGTCAGCGATATCGCCGGGACCACACGCGATGTGGTCATGGGTGCCTTCTCCTATAAGGGCAGTGATTTTACCGTGCTCGATACTGCAGGGATACGCAGGAAGGGCAAGGTTGGCGATGATGTCGAATACTACTCGGTGAACAGGGCCATCAAGACCATTGATGAAGCTGATGTCGTATTGCTGATGATCGACGCCGTCGAAGGGCTCTCCGACCAGGACAAGAAGATCGCCCAGCTTATCGTGCGCCGGGGCAAGGGCATCATCCTTGTCCTGAACAAGATTGACCTGCTTACCGGAATAGGCAATGAGATCGATGCGATCAAGGATCGTATGCGATTCCTCTTCCCTATACTCAGCTTTTCTCCGATCGTTGCCATCAGCGCCACACAAGGAATTGATATCGGCAAGTTGCTTGATACTGTCTGGGGGGTCTGGAGACAGCTCAACAAACGTATTGACACCTCGACGTTGAACAGTGCCATCAAGGAGTGGAGTGAAGCCTATCAGCCACCCCGGGGCTCGAGTGGTCACTTCAAGGTTATGTATGGGACCCAGATCAGTGCAAATCCAATCCGATTCCTGATATTTGTAAATAGGATCAAGGATTTCCCTCTGACGTACGTCCAGTATATGAAAAACTGTGTCCGGCGTGACCTAGGCTTTACCCAAGTCCCCATAGAGATCAACTTGCGGGAGAGAAAGAGGAATCCTTCCCTCAATGACAGGCCGAAAAAAATTTCCAATTCTCCCAGACCCACTAAGGACGATCCTTCATCCAGGCGCACCGGTGGCAAGGCTGTAGCCAAGTCTAAGGGTACCAAGCCGGGGAACAAGGCTGCCCAGGGTAAGGCTGAAAAGCGAAATGCAAAGCAGGGACGGAACGCCGTTACGAAGAACCGGAGTTAGGATGGGATTCGTACAGGAACACTCCATCAAAGCCCTCTGCCTGGATATCGATGGAACCCTCTACCCCAAGCGGATGCTCAACCTGAGGATGATGCTCTCTGTCTTCCCCTCCCTCTTGGTGGGCCTGCGTTTCAACACGGTGAGACAGAGGTATCGCATCGTCCAGGAAGAGCAGGCGACGATGCCTGCAAACCGTGAAGGGTTGCTCAACCGTCAGGCAAACCTGATGCTCGAGCAATTTGGCAAGCCGGTTTCAGAGGATGCTACGCTTCGGATGCGCAAGAGGATTGATCATCAATTTTATGACGCTTGGCGGCGTACCTTTCTCACCATCAAGGCATATAAGCACATGAGGGAGGCTCTGGAAATGGCCAAACGGGAAGGCTTGGAGATTGTTGTCTTCAGTGACTTCCCTGTGGCACAGAAACTGGAGACCCTTGGTATTGCAGACCTGGTTGATGATGGGCTCAGCTCTGAGGACAGCGGCTACCTCAAGCCCAGTCCCAAGGCCTTCTCCTATCTCTTGGCTCATGTGAAGGCTTCCCCTGGTGAAGTGCTCTATGTAGGGGACAGCTATTCCAAGGATTGCCAAGGGGCGAAGAGGGCTGGGATGCACTCAGCTCTGATAACCTCCTCGAAGAAAGAGTATCCTGATGCTGATTTGGTGATCAGTTCTTGGAAGGAGTTCATATCTCTGGTATTCTGAATCATGGAGGTCTGCTATGGGTTTTGAACTGTTGTTGCCGGTTGTCCTCTTTCTTCTGACTCTGGCCATCATCTTTCTCTTGCGCTCCGATGACAAGCGTAACCAACGGGCAGAGCTCATCAGGAAACGTTCTGATGCACTGCTCAAGACTGTCGAGAGCAGCCATATCCAATTTAATGAGAGCGCCCAGAAAATAGAAGAGCGTATCAGCAAGAAAATTGAAGAGTCTCACCTGCTTATGAGCCATGTCGATTCACAACTTACCGACCTGGAAGCACGTAGTGAAGATCTTGCCACACTGCAGAGGGTGCTTGCCACCTACCAGACATCCCTGACACAACTGGAGAGCACCACAGCCCAGGTAGAGCAAAGGGCTGCTCTAATGAGAGGTGAAGTCGCCAACCTTGTAGCTGTGCAAGAGAGCCTCTCTGACTTTGACCTGCGCTTTGAGCAGTTCAAGGAGTCCCTGGAAGAACAGATTGCCGGGGGAGAAGAGACCCTGCGCCTTCAGAATATCCGCGTCAGGGAGTTGCTCAGCTCCTCCTTTGCCAAACTCCAGGAGTATGAGAAGGAAGTGCAGCAGGCAGAGCAGGATAACCTTTCCCAGATCGCCAACCACACAGAAACTCTTACATCCCGTCAGGAAGCATCGCTCGCCCTAGTCTCAGCCCAAACGGCCAAGTTGCGTCTTCTGAGCGAAGAGGGAGAACAGCAGATGCTCGCATATGAGAAAGCCCTCCAAGGTGCGTACAGGCAGGCCAATGAGAAGATGCAGGAGCAACAGCGTGAACTCTCCCAATTGCAGAATAGGTATGCAGAGCAACAAAAAAGACACGAGGAAGAATTGCTTGCCATCGAAGCGAAGGCCCTGCTTCGTTTGCAGCAGGAGATGCAGGACTTTGTCCGCCAGTGCCATGGAGAGATGGGTAAAATCTTCGATATGACCCTTTCAAAGACAGATGTTTCCTTCCAGAATATGATCAGGGTGGTCTCAGAGTATCTCAAGGAGCTCTCCTTGCGTCTAGAGCAGGCAAGAGAGGTGACCAAGGTGCTTGGAGCCTCTGAAAATGCCTCCTTACTCTCCTTTAGAGAGGAACTGGATACGTTGTTGGAAGAGACACGCAAAGGGGAGCAGAACCAACAGGCATTACAGGCCTTGGAGGCTGAAGCCACCTCAAGGCTGACTCTCATCCGCCAGCAAACCGAAGACTTGCAGGCATCGCTTGCAACCATGAAAGAGGAGAGGCTTGCCCTTCTCAAGGCATATGATGCGGAACAGGACTCTCTCTCTGTAGCCTTTGCCATGGCATTGGCAGATGAAGCGTGCAAACCCTTGGAAGAACACCCTGCAGTTAAGCAAGAGGATCTTCCCTCCGTTGCCTATGCAATGGCACTGGCTGAAGAGGTGGAGGATGAAGAGGGTGGATCCAAGAAGAGACCCAAACATCATAAGGAAAAACAGTATGTTGTCTCAGATAAGGATCAGCAAGCCGCCTCAGATAAGCATCAGGTTGAGTATCTTCCAGAGAGTGAGGAAGAGGTGATTATCCTTGACGAGGATGATGAGCTTACACGGTGACCAGCATTTCTTTCTGTTTGATCGGGGATGAGCTTGCTTTGGCTGAGCCTCAGGCATTGGTAGTCTGTGAGTACGGATCAGATAAGGGCCCTGGTAAGATAGCTGGCAACCCCTTCGCACTCCTGCATTGCATAGGCGGCCTGCAGCATTGCCAGACGCCTACCTGTTCTCTACATAGCTTCGGAACGCCTGCAACCCCTCTTCCATGTGACTTCTCCCAAATCCGATCCTGAAACGGTCTGTTGGCGTCTGGATGAGTTGTGACCTGTAGACCTTGGGAGGAAGCAGCAGTACACCTGTCCTTTGAAGAAGAGCTTCACAGAACTGATCGGCACCCTCAGACCCTGTATATCGGGGAAATCCAATACAACCGCCGTCGGGTCTCTCCCATTCGAACAGATTTGAGAAATCCTGAAAGAATGCATCCAGCAGAAGAGCATTGCGGTTTACAAGGGCCCTGTTGCGATCGAGGATCTGCCTCCTGTTCTGTAAAGCGACAGTAGCCAAGAATTCGCTTGGTGCTGAATTGCATATGGAGAGATAGTGCTTGTATCGCTCCATTCTTTGCAGTAGTGCACGGTCTTTGGTTGCTATCCATCCGATCCTCAGGCCCGGCAGTCCATAGGCTTTAGACATGACATTGAGGGACAATCCTTTTTCATACACATCGGCTACTTGTGGCAATCGAAGTGAGGGATCCCTCTCTATCAGTCGGAATACCTCATCGCTGAACAGATAGATTCCACGCCTCCTGCAGAGCCGGACAAGTTCATTGAAGCGATCCTGTTCTAGGATGACGCCTGTAGGGTTATGGGGAAAGTTTATGCCTATCAGTTTCGTGTTGGGACGAAGGGCCTTTTTCACCTGATCAATATCCAGCTGCCATCCATCCTCGGCCCTCAAGGCAACACCGGTGACTTCACAAAGTTCCAAGGGGATGGTTTCGGATGCCTGATAATTTGGGACAATGACGAGGGCGTGGTCATCCTTGTCCAGAAGGACGCGCATGGCTGTGTATATGCCTTCTTCTGCTCCGGCAAAGCAGAGGATTTCGGAGCTTTCCCTATGCTCATACGTCTTGGCAATCTCCTCGAGCAAGGCCTTCGATCCGTAGGATTCGGTGTAGCCCAGCCAAAGGCTATCCAGGTTCTGCTGTGCATATGGGTCCATGGCAAGCAGATCCGATAGTGTCATGCTTTCGATATCAGATGCTGTCATATGATACTTGGCATGAAATTCCCATTGTGACAGATAGACTTCCAGCTCAAAATTCCGCATTGCAACTCTCCTTAGAGTATGGGCATCAGTAGGTCTATCATAGTGCGTACCGCCAAAATTGAGAAGGGAACGCGCATTTTCCCTGCCTTTGCAGGTGATCGCCTCCCATGGGGTGGCAATCTCTCTGCCTTTCTGGTCTCGTCCCTAGGTTTCCCTGCAGCAAGAGTCAACCTCTTGTTTTCCTGATGAGCAAGCATATGCAAGGCAATTCTTGCAGGATATTTCCCCTTGGACTTGGCGTTTTGCTGAAAGGGGTAAACCGTGGGTGTTCGGGAAAAACAAATAGATGGTATCCCGAAGAAAAACACTTGACCCTTGCAAGAGCTTATGAGTATGTTATGGCGTGCCCAGGGTGGGCTACTCATTACGGTACACTAGGTTATAAGAAATGGTTCTGCACGGGGCTCCCTTGTGCAAGAACCTGCAAATATACGTATGCTCGCGCGCATGTGTGGCATTAGGAAAAGTTGAGGAATTGGTATGGATATGAAACAGGAAAAAAAGCAGCCCAAGAATGATGAGGAAACAGATCTCAAACAGGAAGAGACTGCAACCCTTTCGGAGATGGAGCAGAAGGAGCTGGAAATGGCTCTTCTCAAGGAGCAGCTTGAAACTGCCCAGGCAGACTTGGCTGAGATGAAAAATCAGATGCTGCGTAACCGTGCAGACCTTGAGAATACCCGCAAGCGCTTGGTTCGGGACAAAGAAGAGGCGGTAAAGTATGCCAACTCTTCCCTTATCAAGGATCTGTTGGAACCCCTTGATGATTTCGGCCGTGCTTTGGAAGCAGCCGAATCCACTGAGGACTATAAAAAAATCCATGATGGGGTGGTGATGGTCAATTCGCAGATATTTGGGATCCTCGAACGTAACTGGGGCCTCCAGCGAATTGAGGCTTCTGAAAAGGAGTTCAATCCAGAGGAACACGAAGCGTGCATGGTCGTTTCTGATGACTCATTGGAGACGGAAATGGTCCTTGAGGAGTTTTCTACCGGATACAAATTGCATGGTCGGGTGCTGCGACCATCAAAAGTGAAAGTTGGCAAGCCTGGCGTTTGACGATTGGCCTTGGTATTAGTACTTTATCTGCATGGGCCAGACCCATGATGAATGAGAAATACATTGGAGAGGAGAAATATACAATGGGAAGAATTATTGGAATAGACCTAGGCACAACCAACAGTTGTGTTGCGGTTATGGAAGGCAATGACGCAATGGTCATTGCCAACAGTGAAGGACAGAGAACCACTCCTTCTGTCGTTGGATATACAGCGAAGGGGGATCGCTTGGTCGGACAACCCGCCAAGAACCAGATGGTAACCAACGCAGAGAATACTGTGTACTCGATCAAGCGGTTCATGGGACGCAAAGCGAGTGAAATTCCCTCAGAGATGAGCAGAATCCCGTATAAGGTCAGCTCAGGCTCTGGTGGTGAAATAAAGATTGATATCCGTGGGACAAGCTACTCTCCCCAGGAGATTTCAGCCGCCATCCTACAGAAGATGAAAAAGACCGCTGAGGACTACCTCGGTGAGACTGTAACGGAAGCAGTTGTTACTGTTCCCGCATATTTTAACGACGCCCAGCGCCAGGCTACCAAGGATGCAGGAAAGATTGCAGGCCTGGATGTCAAGCGTATCGTCAACGAGCCTACTGCAGCAGCCCTTGCCTATGGTATTGGAAAGGATGCGAGCAAGGAAGAGAAAATTGCCGTGTATGACCTTGGAGGTGGAACCTTTGATATCTCCATCCTCGAGCTGGGTGACGGTGTCTTTGAAGTCAAGTCAACCAACGGTGATACCCACCTCGGTGGTGATGACTTTGACCAGAAAATCATTGACTGGATTGCTTCCGAATTCAAGAAGGCAAACGGCATTGACCTTACCAGTGACAAGATGGCTTTGCAGAGACTGCGTGAAGCGGCTGAGAAGGCGAAGATAGAGCTCTCCAACTCTACCAGCACCGACATCAACCTTCCCTTCATAACAGCCGATGCATCAGGGCCCAAGCACTTGGCCATGACCCTGTCCCGCTCCAAGTTCGAGCAGCTTGTTGCCGACTTGGTCGAGCGGTCGAAGCTTCCTGTAAAGAATGCCCTCCGTGATGCCGGTCTTACTGCTGCAGATATCGATGAGGTCATCCTTGTCGGTGGATCAACACGTATTCCTGCTGTACAGGAACTTGTACGCGAGCTGTTCGGCAAGGAGCCCCATAAGGGTGTGAACCCTGATGAGGTCGTCGCAATGGGAGCCGCTATTCAGGGTGGTATCCTCGGTGGGGATGTCAAGGATGTCCTCTTGCTGGATGTTACCCCCCTCTCCCTTGGTATCGAGACCCTTGGTGGGGTAAATACCCGCCTGATCGAGCGCAATACGACCATTCCTACCCGGAAGAGCCAGATATTCTCCACAGCCGCTGATGGACAGACTGCAGTAAGCATCCATGTCCTGCAGGGTGAGCGAGAGATGGCCAGCCAGAACAGGACACTGGGTAAGTTCGATCTTATCGGCATCCCCTCGGCTCCCCGTGGAGTACCTCAGGTAGAGGTGACCTTTGACATCGATGCAAACGGTATTGTCCATGTCTCAGCCAAGGATCTTGGCACTGGCAAGGAACAGAAGATCCGCATCGAGAGTTCATCCGGTCTCAGTGATGCCGATATCGAGAAGATGGTACGTGAAGCTGAAACCCATGCCGAAGAGGACAAGAAGGAACGCGCCCGCATTGATGCACGCAACGAGGCTGACAGCCTGGTCTACTCCACTGAGAAGTCTCTCAAGGAGTATGGGGATAAGATTTCCCCAGAGGACAAGGCTGCCATTGAAAGTTCCATCGCTTCACTGAAGTCATTGCTTGAAAACCAGGGCTCTTCTGCTGAAGAACTCAAGGCAAAGAGCGAAGCCCTCCAGCAGGCTGCCTACAAGTTGGCAGAAGAGGTGTATAAGCATACTTCTGCACAGGAAGGTGGTGAGGGAGGACCTGAAGGCCAGCCTTCTGATGATGGGGACGAGCCTAAGAAGCATACCGGCAAAGACAATGTTGAAGATGCCGATTACGAAGTCGTAGACTAAGGTTTCGAAAACAGGTTACTATAGAAGATAGGCTTTGCATCATGTCGGCTCCGGCCGACATGATGTTTCTAGGCCAATTTGTTCGAAGGAAGTCGCACCGTGGCGAAACGAGATTATTATGAAGTGCTTGGAGTCGCGAAGACAGCACAACTGGATGAGATAAAAAAGGCGTATCGCAAGCTGGCCATTGCCAATCACCCTGACAGGAATCCGGGAGATGCGGCAGCTGAGGAACGTTTTAAAGAAGCTACTGAAGCCTATGATGTGCTTGCCGACGAAAAGAAGAGACAGATGTACGATCAGTTCGGGTTTGCCGGACTTGATGGTGCGAATGGAGGCGGCGGCCATGACTACTCCAACGTCTACCGGGATTTCAGCGATATCTTTGGAAGCGGTTTTGGTGGTGGTGGCGGATTTGAAGACATTTTCAGCTCTTTCTTTGGTGGCGGCGGTGGTCGCACCCAAGGTGGGCGAAGTGCCCAGAGAGGCCCTGAAGCGGGATCCTCTTTACGCTATGATGTGGAAATTGATTTTAAGGATGCTGTATTTGGTACCAAGGTGGAGGTTGCTTACTCCCATCAGGTAGCATGTGAAGCTTGTAGCGGTTCCGGTTCCCAAGGGGGGTCAGGTACCAAGATCTGCCCTACCTGTAACGGCAGTGGCCAGGTCAGGCGCAACAGCGGATTCTTCGCCATAGCGAGCACCTGTCCCACCTGTAACGGAGCTGGGCGTGTGATCGAGAACCCTTGCACCGAGTGTCATGGGAATGGGCTCAAGCGAAAACAGCAGAAGGTCAAGGTGACCATCCCTGCCGGGGTGGACAGCGGAAGCCGCGTAGTGCTCCGCGGAATGGGTGATGCCGGAGCAAACGGCGGCCCTTCAGGCGACTTGTATGTCTATGTGAATGTGAAAGCACACAAGTACTTCGTCAGGCAGGACTATGACCTGTTCTGTCAGGTCCCCATCTCCATCACCCAAGCCTCCCTTGGGGCTGACATCCAAGTTCCTACCATTGACGGACAGTCCATCAAGGTGACCATCCCCAGTGGGGTGCAGTCCGGCAAGATGCTTCGCGTACGGGGGAGAGGCGTTACCAAGCTCAACTCCACAGACAGGGGTGATATGTACTTGAAGCTGCTTGTACAGGTTCCCAAACGGCTGAACTCCAAAGCTAAGAAAATTATGCAGGAACTGGCAACTGCCCTTGGTGAGGATTCCTCCCCAACTCCTGTTCCCTTTGAGGATTAATAATGCAGGCTACTTCACCGATGAGGTAGCCTTAATTTTTGTAATACAGTAAGCTTTGCTGAGCAGGAGAAGAGAATGGGAGAGAAGATATTTGGCTTTCATGCCATAGAAGAGAGCCTCAAGCAGGCCGCTTCGGGGTCAGTACTGTACCTTTGTCGCGGAATGGGAGGCCATACAGAAGCTTTGGAACGTCAGGCTCTGCTGACAGGAAAAGTGCTCATAAAGAAAATTGCTAAGGTTGAGATGGACCGTATGGTCGATCAGGCGGACCACCGTGGGGCTGTTCTGGAACTGCTTGATGTGAAGAAGGGAAATGCAAAGATCCAGTTCAGCACTGTCAAGGATTTCTGTTCCAAGCTCAAGGAGGATGAAAGCGCCTTGGTATTGGTCCTCGATGAGATAACAGACCCGCAGAACCTCGGGGCGATCCTCCGTTCTGCCGACCAGTTCTCCGTATCTCTGGTTATCATACCCGAACGGCGTAGCGCACAGGCTAACTCCACCGTAGTCAAGGTCTCCTCTGGGGCGGCCCAGTATGTCCCGATGGCTGTGGTCACCAACCTCAACCGTGAGATTGAGAACCTCAAGGGTAGCGGGTTTTGGGTCTATGGGGCAGATATGGCAGGGAAGGAAACCTACAAGACAGTGTTCCCAAAGAGAACCGTGTTGGTCATGGGCAGTGAAGGGAAGGGCATGAGAGATCTTACCAAGACCCTTTGTGATGGAATAGTCTCTATTCCAACAAGCGGACATATCGATTCGTTGAATGTCTCAGTAGCTGCAGGAATCCTCTTATATGAGGTTCGCAGACAGCAGGCGGTTGCTCCTTTAGGGAAATAACTGGACACTTTTACGAAATCGTATAGGGCATAATGCACCTTTTTAGGTCTTTATGCCCTGCTTTCTATATTTATGCTTCTAAACATCATCAAAATGCATAAAAAACCATTCTTTTCTTGCAAGTAGCCCCTCTTTTACGTATCATGAACTATAACTATCCCTAAAGGAGAGAAGTAGAAATGAAAAAGATGTTTGCTCTTGTTCTTTGTGTGCTTCTGGTTTCCGGCACGATCTTTGCCGCTGGTGTGCAAGAGACAGCAACGGTTGGAAAAGATTTCCACATCGGTATTGTCACAGGTACAGTATCACAATCTGAAGATGACCTCCGTGGTGCAGAACGACTCATTGAAGAGTATGGCGCCGTCAACGATGGTGGAATGATCCAGCACGTGACCTACCCTGACAACTTCATGGATGAGGCTGAGACCACCATCAGTGTTATCGCCGGTCTTGCTGATGACCCAAAGATGAAGGCCATCATTGTAAACCAGGCCATTCCTGGTACAACCGAGGCTTTCCGCCGTATAAAAGAGAAGAGAAGTGATGTCCTCTGTATCGCAGGTGAGGCCCACGAGGATCCTGCAGTTATCCAGAGCGCAGCTGATCTCGCTGTAAATAACGACTTCATTGCCCGTGGATACCTGATCATCCGCACCGCCCATGAACTTGGGTGCGATACCTTCGTGCATATCTCCTTCCCCAGACACATGAGCTATGAGACCCTCAGTCGCCGTGCAGCGATCATGAAGGTAGCTTGTGAGGATTTGGGAATGAAGTTTGTCGCAGAGACCGCTCCTGATCCGACCAGTGACGTCGGTGTAGCCGGTGCCCAGCAGTACATCCTTGAGAAAGTACCCGCATGGATCGAGGCCTATGGCAAGAATGCGGCATTCTTCTGTACCAACGATGCGCACACCGAGCCTCTGCTCAAGCAGCTCCTGGCTTACGGCGGGTACTTCATTGAAGCAGACCTTCCCAGCCCTCTGATGGGATATCCTGGCGCATTGGGCATCGACCTCTCAGCTGAAGCCGGTGACTTCACCGCTATCCTGAAGAAAGTCGAGTCTTCCGTTGTTGCCAAGGGAGGAGCCGGCCGTTTCGGTACCTGGGCTTTCTCCTATGGATATACCGTTAGTGCAGGTTTGGGCCAGCATGCTATCAACGTACTCAGAGGTGAGAGTGAACTGCTCAAGCTCAGCGACGTCATGAAGGCATATGGCAAGTATACTCCCAAGGCCAAGTGGAATGGTGCCCCTTACTCAGATGTCAACACTGGCGTCCGTGCTAAGAACCACATCCTTATTTACCAGGATACCTACATGATGGGTAAAGGTTACATGGGTAACGCTGACATCACAGTTCCTGAGAAGTATTTCGCCATCAAATAAGATTTGGTATTGAGCTAATGGGGGGAGAGTGGTACTCTCCCCCTTTATAGCGATTGAACAGCGGGAGTGTTCTTCTCCTGTAGCGTCTTTTCGCTTCACTGGTACCAAGCTTGGCCGTCACCGTTACGTTGTAGGACGCAAGGGTCACACCCAAGATTGAAAGGATTGAGCATATGAATGAAAAAGAAATCCCGTTGCTGGAGATGAAACACATCAGCAAGGACTTTTTCGGTAACCAAGTCCTCACCGATGTGAATTTCTCTCTCCGACCGGGAGAAATCCTAGGCCTTGTAGGAGAAAATGGTGCAGGAAAGTCTACGCTGATGAAGATCCTCTTTGGTATGGATGAAATTCATCAGACAGGTGGATTTGGGGGAGATGTCATAATCAATGGGGAGAAGGTTGCGTTTGAAACCCCCATTGATGCACTGGCCGCCGGTATTGGCATGGTTCATCAGGAGTTCTCGCTCTTGCCTGATTTTACTGCAACCGAGAATATTCTGCTTAACCGCGAACCACTAAAATACACAGCACTTTCTGAACTGTTCGGAGAACGTCTAAATATTCTCGACAGGGAGAATATGACTGAAATTTCTGAAAAGGCGATAGGCCGGCTTGCCGTAACCTTGGATCCTGAAATGTTGGTTTCACAAATGCCTGTGGGGCATAAGCAGTTTACCGAGATCGCCAGGGAACTGAGTAAGGAAGCCACAGATGTTTCCGAGGGTATCAAGCTGCTGGTCCTTGATGAGCCGACAGCTGTGCTCTCTGAGCAGGAGGCTGACAGCCTCCTGAAGGCAATGCGCCTGCTCGCTGAGTCAGGTATTGCCATCATCTTCATTACCCACAGGCTGCAGGAGATTCTGGACGTCTGTGACACTATCATGGTCATGCGTGATGGGAAGATCATCAAGACGGTCCCTGCCAAAGGTGTGGCAATCCCCGAGATTGCCAGATGGATGGTCGGCCGTGAGGTCAACACAGCCAGTCATAAGAGGGCGGTTTTTGATTCAAAGGATAGGGAGATCCTGCTGAGGCTGCAGAACCTCTGGGTTGATATGCCAGGTGAGGTTGTACGCGATGTGGACTTGGATGTCTATAGGGGGGAGATCATCGGGATTGGAGGTATGGCTGGCCAAGGCAAGCTGGGTATTCCCAATGGTGCGATGGGGCTTTTCCCCGCCGGAGGGCAGATATTTTTTGAAGGGAAGGAAATTCCCCTTAACAGTCCCCGCAACTTCCTCGATGCGGGCATGGCATTTGTCAGTGAAGACCGTCGTGGGGTAGGGCTCCTTCTTGATGAGAGTTTGGAGTGGAACGTCTCCTTCACTGCTATGCAGGTTCAGGAGAAGTACCTGAAGAAGCGTTTGGGAGGTCTGTTCAAGTGGCGTGACCAGAAGGCAATTGAAGAAGCCACCGATTCCTATGTGAAGCAGATGGAGATTCGGTGTACCAGCACCAAGCAGAAGGCGAAGGAGCTCTCAGGAGGAAACCAGCAGAAGGTCTGCCTGGCCAAGGCCTTTGCTGTCGAACCCAAGCTATTGTTTGTCTCGGAGCCAACCCGTGGAATTGATATCGGGGCAAAGTCCCTGGTCTTGCAGGCGTTGAGAAAATATAATGAAGAACAAGGAACTACCATTGTCATGATCTCCTCCGAATTGGAGGAACTGAGGTCAATCTGCGACCGTATTGCCATTGTCTCTGATGGTAAGGTCCTGGGAATCCTTCCCGCTTCCACCGATAGCGCCGAATTCGGCCTTATGATGGTTGGGGAGAAGAGTGCATTGGTTGACGGAGGTAGTATATGAATGTGAAAGTTGAGAAAGTGGTTTCTACCTTACAGGAAGCGGTGAGATCTTTTGGTTTGCCTCGTATCATCATCGGACTCTTTTTGCTGATGCTTTTTATCGCCGCGCCTTTTGTCGGCGTAAATATCGGCACCAGCCTTTCTGACACCTTCAACAGGTTCGGTATGAATGCTGTTATGGTCCTGGCAATGGTCCCTATGATCCACAGCGGTTGCGGGCTGAACTTCGGCCTCCCTTTGGGCATCATAGCAGGTCTGCTCGGAGGCACACTCTCCATGGAGTTTAACTTTACTGGCCCTGCATCTTTTATGATGGCAATCGTCTTTGCAACGCCGTTCGCCGTTATCCTGGGATGGGGGTATGGGCAGTTGCTCAACAAGGTAAAGGGTGGGGAGATGATGATCGCAACCTATGTGGGATTCTCCTCGGTAGCATTCATGTGCATCATGTGGCTCCTATTGCCGTACAGCAACCCTACCATGGTCTGGGGGTACGCCGGTAAGGGCTTGCGTACGACCATCTCCACAGAAGGGTACTACCTGCATGTGCTCAATGATTTTCTTTCCATACGTCTGACCGACCATCTGACCATACCCACCGGAATGTTCCTATTCTTTGCTCTGCTTGCCTTCATCATATGGGCGTTTTTGCATACCAAGACAGGTACTGCCATGACAGCTGTAGGGTCAAACCCCGTGTTTGCCCGGGCCAGCGGAATACATGTCGATAACATACGAGCTTTGAGCGTGGTTATGTCCACTTGGCTTGGAGCCCTCGGTATCCTTGTCTATCAGCAGAGTTTCGGGTTTATCCAGCTCTATATGGGGCCTTTCTACATGGCCCTGCCTGCAGTCTCCGCTATCCTGATAGGAGGTGCCTCGGTCAACAAGGCTACCATTACGAATGTCATAGTCGGTACATTCCTATTCCAAGGGATACTTACCATGACGCCCTCTGTGATGAACTCAATGATTCATACCGACATGTCCGAGGTTATCAGGATCATCGTCTCAAATGGCATGATTCTCTACGCCCTGACCAGAAAAACGGAGGCAACCCGATGACGCTCCACAGAACTAATACCCAGAAGGTGAAACGCTTTCTGGGAAATAATACAGTAACGATTCTCTTCTTGGTGATCTGCGCTTTCGGCATCCCTCTCAGTGGGTACTCAGCTAATTACCTCGTCAGTGAAGTAGTTGTCCGTATCGCAAGAAACTCCTTTTTGATCGTCAGTCTGCTCATTCCTATCCTCGCTGGTATGGGTCTGAACTTCGGTATGACACTCGGCGCCATGGCGGGTCAGATCGGCCTCATCTTCGTCAGTGACTGGGGTATCGTCGGGATTCCCGGCATGTTGCTTGCCATGATCATTTCCACCCCTATCTCCGTAGCTCTAGGGGTCTGGTGTGGAAAGATCCTCAATATGGCCAAGGGCCGTGAGATGGTCACCAGCTATATTATCGGATTCTTCATGAACGGTATCTACCAGCTGGTGGTCCTTTACGGGATGGGAGCCATCATTCACATCCGTTCTAACTCACTGGTACTTCCCCGAGGATATGGTATCCGCAATACGGTCAACCTCATCGGCATCAGGAAAAGTCTGGACAACCTGCTGATGATCCGACTGTTCGGTATCCCCATTCCGTTGTTTACCCTCATTGTAATTGCACTTCTGTGCGTATTCATCCTCTGGTTCAAGAAGACCAAGCTTGGGCAGGACATGCGCGCAGTAGGACAGGATATGGAGGTTGCCCGTGCGGCAGGTATCAAGGTAGAGCATACCCGCGTAGTGGCAATAGTCATCTCAACGGTATTCGCTGGATATGGCATGATCATATATCTGCAGAATATCGGAACCCTCAATACGTATAACAGCCATATGCAGATTGGCATGTTCAGTGTTGCCGCCCTCTTGGTAGGAGGGGCCACGGTAAGCCATGCAAAGGTGCGTAACGTGTTCTTGGGAGTCATCCTGTTCCACCTCATGTTCATAGTCTCCCCTATGGCAGGGAAGAACCTTATCGGACAGGCCCAGCTTGGAGAGTACTTCCGGGTCTTCGTCTCCTACGGTGTCATCACCGTCTCATTGGTCCTGTATGAAGTCAGGAAGAAACATGACCGTGGAATTGCAGGACAGATCCTTGCACAAGAGCAGGAGGTCAAGGCATGAAAGCTCTCTTTACCAGAACAAATCTGATGCGACTGGTTGCGATCGTTATTGTCCTGCTGTTTGCCGTGATCTTGTTTTTCATTGGAAAGCAGCACACTGTTCTCCTGGACAACAAGACAGTCACTGTCAATGGTGAGGAGATCGCGGCCTTGAAGATGGTTGAAGTGCAGGTGAACAAGCTCGACTCCCTTGAGTTTGTGCCGCGGGATCGGGACAAAGTGGATGTCACACGCCAGAAGCATACCATCACCGTCTCCTATACCGATGCCGATTGGAATGAAATAAGCATCACCAGGAAGTTCAAGCTCCCTCTGATGGAGGAGATGGTCATCATCTCCATCCCTACGCTTGTTGCCAATCCTGATGCTCCTCAGAGCGTCTGGCTGGAGAAATATGAGCTTCCAGTCTTTGCTGTGCAGGCAGCACCGGAGGATGAGGTCGTCATTACCGACGATTTTGCCGGCCTGATCTCCCTCTAGCTAGGCGCATAGGGAAATTGGGAAGGTCTCTGTGGCCCATGAATGGTTGGTCCTTTCGAGCAGTTTCCCTTTCCAACCAGATCTCTTTTGGCAGGCTCCTCTATAGGGCCGGGAGATCTGTTTGCCACCCTTCTCGAAAATGGATATGAAAAGAGGCTCCTCGCAAGCGAAGAGCCTCTTGTTCTGTCGGCATCACATCAGTTCGTAAAGAAGTTGTCTCCGATATCAGGACGGTACCAAGCCCCTGGGAAGGAGATATGCCTGACACCCTTATAGGCGTTTTTGTTGGCATCCATGATATTGTAGCCGATGCCCACAACGGTGACACACCGGCCTCCATTGGTCACCAGCATACCATCTTCTGATTTGACACCACCGAAAAAGTAGAAGGGGGAACCCATAAAGGCGTTGCTCATCAGGGCAGCCGGGATGGGTTCGAGCTTTTTGCCGACTATAGGTTCTTCAGGGTACCCCTCGGATGCCACCACAAGGGCTACAGCCGAGTTGGTGGAAACCTCAAGGTTGAGGGTGGAGAGCGTATCCTCCTTCATGGCTGTGAGGATGTCGATGATGTCAGTTCTGATCAGTGGGACGATTGCCTGGGCGGCAGGATCGTTGAATCGCACGTGATAGTCCACCAGGATCGGTCCTTGTCTGGTGATGATGACACTGATGGTCAGCACTCCCTTGTAAGCCATCTTCTCAGCCTTTAGGCCGAAGAGGGTCGGTTCTATGATGGTATCGACCAGGGACTTGCTGACAGCCTCCTGTAGCGGTACAGGGCAGATGGATCCCATTCCTCCGGTAGGCAGGCCTCCATGGCCTGCCTTCATGTAGTCACTGGAAGGGGGCAGCATCATGTAGCCCTTGTTGTCAACCAGGAGGGTGAGGGTGATGGGAAGCCCCTCAAGATGCTCTTCAAGCAGGATGGAGCCACTGCCCAGGATTTTCTTGGAGAACTTCATCAAGGCCTCATAGTCGCTGGAATCGATCATGACACGGCTGGGGGCGATGGTGTTGCTCTTGACAACAAACCTCTCGTCCTTGTGCCGTTTGAGATACTCGGAAAGATCCTTTTCGTTGTCGAACACATGATGGGTGGGGGTGGGGATGTTATGCCTGTCGGTGAACTTCCTGGAAAAGTCCCGGTCCCCCTCAAGCTTCAGAGCCCTGCTGGGGGCTCCGAATGTGTCGATGCCCCGCTCGTTGAGGTAGTCGATGACACCGGTAAACAGAGGGGCCTCTGTTCCGATGAAGACAAACTCAATGTCATGCTGCTTGCAAGCTTCATATACCTGCTTGGGATCAGCAGGATCTATGGAAAGATTATTTGCAATGGATTCGGTCCCTACGTTGCCTGGGCCTACATAAAGACCATTGATAAGACGACTCTGGGAAAACCACCATGCAATGGCATGGTCTTTGGCTCCAGAGCCCAGTACTAGTATTCTCATTGCACTACCTTCTTGCTGTATTTTCTTTCCTAAACGTACCATTTTACCTGTTGAGTGGTCAACAACTAGCTTGAAGCCTCTGCATGGCTTCCCTGTAATCTTCCCTTTTGCTCGCCTTCACGATTTCCTGCTTTATGGGAGCAGTGTTCGCAATGCCCTTGAGATAGGAACAGGTGTGCTTGCGCATCTGGGTACAGGCGCTTTTTTCCCCATAGTGAGCGATCATGAGGTCGAGGTGGCGCAAGATGATGGAGATCCTCTCTGCAAGGGATATGGTTCGCATCTCCCTCCCCTCAAGGATGTCCCTGGCCTGTGTGAAGATGAAGGGGTTCCCGATGGCTCCCCTGGCAAACATGACGCCATCGATACCGGTTTCCTGGAGCATCCTTTTGGCATCCTCGGCATGAAACAGATCCCCAGAACCAAAAATCAGTACATTGTATCCGTTTTTCATGCAGTACTCTTTCAGCACACGTAGCTTTGTCCAATCCGCAAAAGGGGCATATCCCTGAGCCCTAGTCCTCGCATGCATGGTGAGCATGGCTGCTCCCCCGTCTAGAGCTGCCTGGGCGAATTCCAGAAAGTTCTGGCTGTTCGCATCCCAGCCAGTACGGAACTTCACAGAAACGGGCGTCGGAATGGCCCTTGTTATCATCTGTACGATTTCTGTGATGAGTGGGGGATTTTTCATCATGGACGAGCCGGCCCCTGTTTTGGTGACCTTGGGCACCGGGCATCCGCAGTTGATGTCGATACAGGTGGGCTCATAGGCTTGCAGCTGCTCAATGGCCCCTGGTAGGGAATCAGTGTTTCCCATGAACAGCTGTACGGCATATGCCTGTTCGTTGGGGGCCTTCTCAAGCAGTGCAAGGGTTTTCTCTCCCTCACGGAAGAGCCCTTCTGAGCTGACCATCTCAGTGTAGGTCATGTCCGCTCCCATCTCAATGCACAGCGATCGGAAGGGTACGTCAGTGTAGCCCGCCAGTGGGGCTAGAAAAAGATTCCCTCTGACAGGGGCGTTTCCTATTGTTACCGGATGGTATAGGTTCTGTTCGCTCATACGTCCTTTGGAAGGGCGAAGGCCCTTAGGCTGTTAGCATAAAGACTTTCACTGAGCTCTTCAAGGTAGGTTTCCCTGATTTCACTGAGGGTTTTTGCGGTCTCGATGAGGTAGGGTATCTTGTTTCGCTCACCCTTATAGGGGTAGGGCGTCATAAACGGGGCTTCACTCTCTATGACAATTCTGTCCAAGGGGAGATTCCGTGCCACCTCCTGGATCGACCGGCTGTTCTTGAAGGTGAGGTTTCCGGCGAAGGAGAAGGTCAGGTTGAGCGAGAGAGCCTTCTTGGCAAAGTCCCAGTCCTCTCCGAAGCAGTGCAGTATACCCCCCTTGGGAGGGAGCTTTTTCTCCAGAATGTTCAGAAGGTCATCACCTGCATTGCGGTTGTGGATAATGACAGGAAGTTCGAGTTGCTTTGCAATGTCCAGATGCTTGAGGAAAAGCTCTACCTGTGCGCTCTTGTCCCCTCCGAACATATGATAGTAGTCAAGCCCGGTCTCACCTATGGCTATGACCCTGTCTTTTTTTGCATGGAGGGAGATTCTCTCTTCCCAATCCCTGCCTGGGTGGGCCACCTCTGTCGGTGATACCCCGACAGCATGATAGACGCTATCTGCGCTCTCGAGATGTGCATAGGTCTTCTCAAAGTCAGAAAGGCTGTTGCAGATGCTCACGATGTGTTTGACCTTCTTGACTTTTGCAAGTTGGACTGCCAGCAGTTGTTCCATTTTATCATCTTGGAGCAACCCTATATGTGCGTGCGTATCGAAAAATTGCATACAGGCTCCTTGAGTTTGGATTCTCGCTTGTTCTGGAGAGTGTCTAAAATATACCATGAGCAATGGTAATCGTCAATATACGTAATTCATATAGGCGAAAATAGTTATATATGGGATACAGAGAGTTTGACAATTATTCATACTCGTGATAGCTTAAGTTTTAGCGAGTATGCTCCGCCCTTGTGGCAAAGGAATAGCATGAAAAAAGATCGTGTACGCAGTGGCGAGAAGGTGTCAGTGAATAACAGGCCCTCCAGCGCTTATATATATTTGGTAAAGAACACCTCCTCCAACGAGATGACAATCTGTGCTTGGGATTCGGTCCTTTATCCTGGGACCTCTGTTGTCTCCCCTACCCGGTATGGGCTCGATATGGGCGTTGTGGTGTCCAGTGCCCATAATCTTGGGAGAGGATACCAGAAGGGCAATGACCAGTGCCGTGGGGCGTGTCTTCATAGCGAATCCCTTCGTGAAGAAGAGCATGAGCAACAACAGCAAGAAGTCGAAGCCCCAGGTGAAGAGGTTTCCTTTGATACCGAACCTGATGAGATCTCCAGCGACGGTTGCTCTGAATCGACTCCCATCGAGATGGTTCAGCTTTCAGGGGATACCCAGTGGATCGATCGCCTGGCCACACCCTCTGATATGTCCCGCTACCAGGAACTTTCCGACAAGGAAGACGAGGCGATGAGGATCTGCAGGGAAAAAATCGCCTTGCACAAGTTGGATATGAAGCTGGTAACAGCCCACTTCTTGCTTGGGGAACCCAAGATAATCTTTTTCTTCACCGCTGATGTCCGGGTGGACTTCAGGGAGTTGGTCAAGGATCTGGTGTCGGTATTCAGAATTCGCATTGAGCTGAGGCAGATCGGCGTCCGTGATGAGAGTCGCGTCCTTGGTGGCCTTGCCGTATGTGGGCGCGATTACTGCTGTCACAGTGTGACGGACAAGCTCGATCCTGTTTCCATCAAGATGGCGAAGGAGCAGAACCTTTCGCTCAATTCGATGAAGATATCCGGGCCTTGCGGGCGCTTGCTCTGCTGCCTCTCCTATGAGTATGACTTCTATGTGGAGGAAAAACGCAAGTATCCTTCGGAGGGAAGCAAGCTCAAAGTTGGGTTTGAACTGATGAAAATTACAGAAATAAATATTCTCAGAAAAAAAATAACGCTGTTGGGACCTGAGGGAAGAATGCTCAGCATCCCCCATTCAGCTGTTTTTTTCAATGAAGGAGCCAATCGGTGGGAGATAACAAAGGAGTATTCAAACGAATATTTGTCCAATTGATATAAAGCATTGTATTGACCGATTTTAGAGAGTATGATATTTTGATTAACCGTCGGCCCTCGTTGCCGATTCAATATTTATACAAGAAATACGTATTCTAGGTGATATGTTTGGAGGTATTACGTGATTAACAAGTCTGCTGAAAAAAGAGAGCGACAAAACGCCGTTCGCAGAATGAGGAACCGTGCCGCAAAAAGTACTATGCGCACAGCCATAAAGAAATTTGATGCTGCTTTGGTGTCCGGGGATGTAGCAAGCGCTTCTGCCGCCCTTGACCTTAGCCTCAAGCTGCTCGATGTCACAGCTAGCAAGGGTGTTATCCATTCCCGAACAGCTGACAGGAAGAAGTCAAGACTGCATGCCCGATTCAACAAGATGAGCTCTCAGGCTGCTGTCCAGGCATAACAGAACTGCCCTGATTATTATAGCCGGGGTATGTGATATGCCGGCATACGCATGAGAAATACAATTGTTGAAGGAGTTACCATGGCAGAACCTAAATTGACAAAAGCGGCCATCATTGAAAGTCTTCATGAAAAACATGGACTGAATCGGTCAGATATCCATATGATAATCGACTCTTTTTTTGAAGAGGTGAAAACTGGACTTAAGAATGACCAGGTCATCGAACTGAGAGGATTCGGGACTTTTGAAGTCCGTACCCGCAAAGGCAGGGAGAGGGCACGCAACCCCAAGACAGGTGCTATCGTAGCAGTGGAGACCCATGGGGTCGCCATTTTCCGTCCTGGTAAAGAGCTCAAGGACTATGTCTGGAATTTGCGCGAAAATCAACCTGTCACTGACTGATTGACCCTCGTTGGTATAATGTAGGAGAGACTCTTTTGCATAGCTTGATAAAGAGACGGAGCCTCAGAACAGTCTGTTCTGAGGTTTTTGTATTGTCGGTTACAGCTTTCGTGTATTCGATGGCTTTCCCCGGCTTCATGACGAATCGTGGATTTGGGTTCATCGCATTCTTTGCGCTGATCCCGCTTTTTGCCGTAATTAGAAACACGACATGGAAACTCACCCCGGTCTATGGGTTTTTCTTTGGGTTTGTCTTTTATCTGTTTTTCAATTACTGGCTGAAGACCTTTCACCCCCTGGCAATCCTGATAGTTCCCATCATAAAGGGCGGTGAGATGGCCATACTCTTTCCCTTGCTCAAAGCTGGGGAGAGGCTGTTCAAGAAGTATGGATACTTGGTGCAGGCTGTCATCTGGGTCGCCTATACCTATGTGAGCCAGGACTGGTTTGCTGGCTATCCCTATGGGACCCTTGGGTATGCCATATATGAATATCTTCCTCTGATCCAGATCGCTTCTCTGGTAGGTGTATGGGGCATTACCTTCCTCATGGTGCTTCCCCAGACATTCCTCGGAGCCTGGCTCACTGATCGATTGCGTTCAGATGGAGAAGGCCTTGTCACAACCCTCAGGGCCCACATGATCCCTGTCGCAGCATATGCCGTTCTTGTGCTCGCATCCCTTGTGTTTGGGTTTGCAAGTATGCAGCACTGGAAGGCTCAGGAGCCTGACAAACTCTGGAGAGTCGCCACCATACAGCACAATGCCGATACTTGGGCTGGTGGCTATACCACATACAAGAGAAACTTCAACAACCTGAGGAAAATGAGCCTTGAGGCGCTTGTCTCTGAACCCGATATGATCCTCTGGTCTGAGACGGCCTTTGTCCCTTCTGTGGCATGGCATGAGAAATATCCCTCTGATGAGGCGACCTCTGCCCTGGTGGAGGAGTTTGTCGAATTTGGCAAGTCCCTGCCCATCCCCCTGTTGAGCGGCAATCCTGAAGGGGTCCTTGACGACCCCACAAAGCCTGCCTTGCTTGCAGACGGGTCTTGGAACCGCAAGGATTACAATACCGTCACCTTCTTTGAGGGTGGCAGGGTCAAGAATTCCTATAGGAAACAGCACCTGGTTCCCTTTACCGAGCACTTCCCCTACGAAAAGCAGATGCCTTGGCTGTATGACTTACTTTTGGCAAATGACTACAACTGGTGGGAAACAGGATATGAAAGTGTCGTCTTCGAGACCGATGAGGGGGTACGGTTTTCCACCCCCATCTGTTTTGAGGATGTCTTTGGTGCCCTTAACGCCAGGTTTGTGCGCAATGGAGCACAGGTCATCGTTAACATGACCAACGACGGATGGTCAAAGGCCGTCTCAGCCGAAATGCAGCATCTGGGCATGGCTGTCTTCCGTTCCATCGAGAATCGTCGGACTACTGTGAGGGGAACCAACAGCGGCATGACCTGTCTCATTGATGTCACCGGCAAGATAGTCGACCCCATGGAACCCTTCAAGACCGGATGGCATGTCTATGACGTACCGGTCTATACGACAGAAACCTATGGGGAGACGTTCTACACAAAGTATGATGACTGGTTTGCCTTCGCCTCAATCTATCTCTCCGTGTTCCTGCTTGCCCTTGGATTGGCCAAGGGAGTTCTGGCGTTAGTGCGATCGAAGAAAAAGGACTGAACATGCTCTACAAAACTGCGTCTCTGTTCGTAATCGGTACTGAGCTTACCCGTGGGGTCATAGCGGACAAGCACTGTCAGCTTGTCTCCAGCCAACTTACCCAACTAGGGTATCGTGTGGAGCGTATGGTGGTTGTCCCTGATGACGGGACTATCGAAAGCGCCCTGAGGGCCTGTCTGGATACCTGCGATGTGGTTATCCTCACAGGGGGCCTTGGGCCCACCAGTGATGATCTTACCCGTAGCATCGTCGCCACGCTGGCCAATGTTCCCCTTGCTAGGGATCAGCAGGCTTTTGAAGCCCTCTATGCGAGGATAGGGGAGCGTATCTGGGGAGCGAACGAACAGCAGGCGATGCTTCCTTCTGGTTTCGAGGCGATCGCCAACCCGTATGGCACTGCCGCAGGGTTTAAGGGATTCATCCCTATCGGCGATCGTTCAGTCGCCTGTGTGGCGATGCCCGGCCCTCCCCGGGAGATGGACCCGATGTTCTTTGATGCGGTACTGCCCTGGCTTGCCCAGCTTATCGGTCACGATGATTTTTCCCGTACCGAATATTCTACCTTTTTGCTTGCAGAGGCAAAACTGGAGGAGCTATGCCGCCAGGTTGCCTCAGAAGGTATCCAATGGGGCACGCGTTTTCAGGATCTGAAGATAAGCCTATATCTGATGGGGGAGGTTGAAGAGCGGAGGGAGGAGATGGCACAGCGCCTGCTCGCTCTTGTGGGGCCATCGCTCATTGTCGGTGGGGACGTCATGCCGGCTAATCTGCTGACAGACAAGCTAAAGGCATGTGGGATGACCATCAGCTGTGCGGAGAGTTGCACAGCAGGCTATGTTTCCAAGCTGCTTACTGATGAGAGTGGAAGCTCTGAGTGGTTTTGGGGTGGATCCGTAACCTATTCCAACGAGGCGAAGATGAAGATGCTTGGGGTCAGGGAGCAAACCCTGGATGCCTATGGGGCGGTAAGCGGCGAGTGCGCCTCTGAAATGGCTGAGGGTATCCTACAGGTCTCGGGCACTGATTATGCCCTCTCCATCACAGGGATAGCCGGGCCTACAGGAGGAAGTGATGAGAAACCTGTCGGCATGGTATGGCTGGGTTTTGCTTCAAGACACAGACCTACACAGGCTGTGAAATTGCAATTTACCTCATGGGGAAGGGTCTCTGTCAGAAGAAAAGCCTCAATTGCTGCGCTAATTCTAGCTGGTAAGTACATTGATGGGGATGCATTGCTTGACACTGTGCTCAAGTGGCAATATATTTAAGATACTAATCGCGGGAATACCAATGGTACACACTCCTTCACATTTCCGCATATTCTAACATTATGTTTTACGTTTAGGAACCGGTAAGGGACGCTACCTGTAGCTCGTGCTCACAGGTGCATGTCAAAAACCCGTTTCGTTGGAGTTTATCCTATGTCTTCCGAAGAAATACTGAATGATCAATCTGACGTAGCTCGTCCTTCTGAGCAGGAACCTGTGAAGAAAGTCATACGTCGCATCACTCGCAAGAAAAGCCCGGTAGTGGCCGGTTCGTCAGAACCTGTCGCACCTCCAGCTGAAAAGCAGGAAGAGAAAGCCCCTGCTGAGCCGAAGAGGAGAGGAAGGCCCAAGGGATCCTCTGCTGCCAAAGTAGCAACCAAGAAAAAGCCGGCACCGAAAAAAGATAGCTCTCAACTTGAGCTCATACCCTCTGAAACAGTGAGTGCTCCGGCCCCAGAGCCCGAAAAGAAAAGCAAACCAGCTCCTGTCACTTCGGTCTCCTTTTCCCAGCCACCCTCTGATTCACAGGAACAGGGCCAGAACCAAGGCCAAAATAATCAGAACCAAAATCAGAACCAGACTAACAATCAAAATACCAACCAGAACAGAAACTCCAACCAAGGCCAAAGAAAAAACAGCCAGTATAACTCCCGAAGCGGTGGCAGAACTCAGCAAAGCAGACCCCATACCAAGGGGAGCTATCAGAAGGGACAGCCCTACAACCCAAACCGTCCCATGCGCCAGGGCCAACAGGATGATGCATCCAATGATCTGAATATTGAAGAGCATCCGGAAGCCCCTGTTCTGAATCTGACAGACTACACCAACCTCTCCATCGATGAAGTTCGCAAGAGCGGCCTTGAAAAGGGGATGAGTTCTGACAATATCCTTGACCTTCGCAAGCAGGAGATCATCGCAGAGATCCTCCGACTTCATACTGCCCAAGGGGGTGTCGTCGTTGGAGTGGGTACCTTGGAGATCCTTCCTGATGGATTTGGATTCCTTCGCTCCCCGGCAAACAGCTATCTCTCAGGCTTGGAAGATATCTATGTATCCCCAGCCCAGATCAAGAGCCTCTACCTGAAGACAGGTGATGTGGTGAAAGGACAGGTGCGAACCCCCCGTGAGAATGAACGGTTTTTTGCCATCCTTCGGATAATGGAAGTCAATGATGATGAGCCTATAAAGGCAAAGATGCGTGTTCCGTTTGACAGCCTGACCCCGCTTTTCCCGGACGAGAGGATGCGCTTTGAGACCCCTGATGGGGATATGGCAACCAGGATCATCGATATGTTCTGTCCGATCGGAAAGGGACAGCGCTCTCTGATCGTAGCACCTCCCCGTACCGGCAAGACTGTCCTGCTGCAAAAGATAGCAAACGCCATAAGTACCAATCACCTTGATGTGGTGCTGATGGTTCTGCTTGTGGACGAAAGGCCTGAAGAGGTTACGGATATGCGCCGCCACGTCAAGGGTGAGGTCATTGCCTCAACCTTTGATGAACAGGCTTCACGACATGTGCAGGTTGCTGAGATGGTGATTGAGAAGGCCAAGCGCCTTGTTGAGCACAAGAAGGATGTTGTCATCCTTTTGGACTCCATTACACGCCTTGCCCGAGCCTATAACCAGACCGTCCCTGCAAGCGGGAAGATCCTCAGTGGTGGTGTCGACTCCAATGCCCTGCACAAGCCCAAGAGATTTTTCGGTGCCGCACGAAACATTGAGTTCGGTGGAAGTCTGACCATCATCGCCACAGGCCTTGTAGAGACAGGCTCCCGAATGGATGAGGTCATCTTCGAGGAGTTCAAGGGCACAGGCAATAACGAGATTATCCTTGACCGGAGATTGGCAGACAAGCGCCAGTTCCCTGCCATCAACATCAAGAAGAGTGGAACCAGAAGGGAAGACCTTCTTATCCCCAGCGATGAGGCTGCAAGGATCTGGCTTACGAGAAATGCAGTCAGTGACATGGATGACCAGGAGATGACTCCCTTCCTCATTGACAAAATCAGAAAGACTAAGGATAATGAAGCGTTCTTACGTTCGATAAATACAGGGATTCCCTCGAACTCTGCAGGTTATTAGGACGGAGACGGCTACAGAAACGTGTCTGCTGCGTACTGCCAGCAGAAAAACACATATTCCTGGAGGATATATACTATGAAAAAGGGAATCCACCCCCGTTATGAAATTGCTGAGGTCACTTGCTCCTGTGGCAATGTGATCAAGACCAAGACAACCGCAAAGAAACTCGATGTTGAAATTTGTTCGGCTTGTCACCCGTTCTTCACCGGTACCCAGAAAATGGTTGATACCGCAGGGCGTATCGAACGCTTCAAGAAAAGGTACAGTCTGGAAAAATAAGTTGTACAGGCAACAGAAATACCACCAGAAATGGTGGTTTTTTGTTGCTTGCATCTTTCCGTACTCTCTTTTTCTGTGCTTACCAGCCTTTTTTCTAGGATTTCCTAAGGAATCAGCCACCAAAAAGCTAAATGGTGGTTTTTTGTTGCAATCTATTGGTAAGTATCCTAAAATTACGCATAAAAGCTAGGTTGGGGCATGGAAAATATAGTAAGTCATCACAAAAAAGAGTACGAAGAATCACCTCTCGTGATTGTAGAGGTGCCGGGTACCTGTACTCTTCTAGGGAGTTTTGCGGATGCCTGCAAGGGTTGGTCCATCCTGGGTACTGATGTAGCCACTCTGTTTGTGGGGATTTCTCAGCGAGATGATCAGATGGTGCGACTTGCCAATGCTACCCTCAATGATCGCAAACGATTCTCCTTGAGCAACATTAAGTTCCGGAAGGAAGACAGGTGGGGCAATTACATCAAGGGTGTCATCGGTATCCTCGCAAATGAAGGGGTGGAGTTTACAGGGATGAATGTGACCGTAGAGGGTCCCCTGTTGCTCAGCGACAACCAGATGGTCAGCTCTGCCATAGCCTTGGGCGTATGTATGGCTCTCAATACCCTTATGGACCTCCAGATGAGCATCTCTTCCATTATTCGTGTCATCTATCAGGCTAACACCACGTTCAACAACGAGCTGTGCAAGATAAGCGACCTGTTGACCATGATCAACGGGAAAAAAGGCAAAGTACTGTTTTTTGACCTGCAGCATCTGACGTTCCAGGAGCTGGACTTCCCCTTTACTGAGGAGAGCGAGGAGTATGTTGCCCTTGTTGTCGACAGCAAGATTTCACCCAATGCCATGCGCGAGGAGATCGCTGCCAAACGTAGGGCCATTGAGGTGGCATTCGACAAGCTTCGGGAGTTGAAACCTGGTGGATTCATCAGGGATTTCCCTGAAGGTGATATCTCTGCCCGGATCGTCCCCCTTGATGAAGATTCCCGGCATATCTGTGAATACATCCTTATGGAATCAAGGCTTGCCTTTGATGCCGCTTCCATGCTCAATCCCAAGGATGCTACGTTGTATGGGAAGACCATGGTGAAGGTTCAGACAGGATTGCGTGATCTGCTTGAGGTCTCCTGTCCTGAAGTCGACTGGCTTACCAAACGATCATCAGAAATTAACGGCAGTATGGGGGCTGTGCTCGTATCCAATGGATTTAGTGGGAATGTCATGGTCCTCTTGAGTAAGCAGGCGCTTCCAAGTTATATTGGGCGTCTAGAGGAGTACGAACACATTTTCGGTTTTCATCCCCGATGGTACATCTATGAAGGTGGCGGTTCAGCCAAGGTTGTGTTCCAAGATAATACATGAGAATTTTGCTGACAAATGATGACGGTTACCAGAGCAAGGGCATTAGGGTCCTTGAAGAGGCCCTAGTCCGAGCAGGACATGAGGTCTGGGTATGTGCGCCATCACACGAACGAAGTGCCAGCAGCCATGCCATGACTCTCCGAGGTGATATTACCATCACCGAATATGCTCCACTGCACTACCATTGCAGTGGAACCCCCGCTGACTGCATGCTCTATGCCCGTAAGGGAAATATCTTCTCTTCCGATCCGGATCTGGTCATCAGCGGCATCAATCATGGCTATAATATTTCTACTGATATTCTCTATTCAGGTACCGTAGGGGCTGCACGGGAAGCTGTCCTCACCGGCATGAAGGCAATTGCCTTGAGCTGTACGCGTGATGAAGGTGGGCATTTCGCCTTTGAAAAGGCCGCCGGTTTTCTTGTGGAGCATCTGTCTGAACTCTATCCCCTGTGTAGCACCGAGTGCATTCTCAACATCAATGTCCCTTCCAAGGGCAATGGGAAGTGGAAGCCTGCAGTCATGAGCTATCTTGATTATCAGGATGCGGTGACAAAGCGCCCTGATGAGGATCAGAAGGTATTTGAGGACTCTTCCATTCAGTTGGACAACTCTGTGGTATTCTCCCTGAAAGGGGGCGTACCCCCTGTGCAGAAATGTGACACACTTGAGACCGACTACCAGGCTGTCTCCGCCGGCTTTGTCAGCATTACAGCACTCTCCATCCTCCCCCCCATACATCAGGACGTACAGGATAGGTTGGCCCTTCTCGCAGAAGGGAGGGCACATGTGTAGCCGTTGCTCAACCTCCTCCTGGGAGGACAAATGTACCCAATGCGGTCTCTGCTGCCATGAGAAGGCGATGTACGGGCATCTGTTGGTAATTGACCTGGACTCCTGGTGTGAGTTCTTCGATCCTGTGACCAAGCGATGCACAATCTATGCCGAACGGTTGACCCAGAGCAAGCGTTGTAAGAAGATGACCCATCTTCGTGCGATGTTTGCCCAATACATACCTGACAGTTGTGCATATGCAAAATGGGCAAAGGCCAATCATATCAGGTTTGCCCCCCATCGTATGCTTCGTTTCATCCATAGCAAGAACTGTCCTCCTGACGAACCTGACAAGGATATATACACTGCTTTCTCAGTGGTGTGACTTGACCCTAAGGGGCCTTTGTCCGTATTTTTACAGAGAGGATTAGTATATGGAACAACAGATAATATATCTGGATAACAATGCGACTACGCCTATGGCGCAAGAGGTCGTTGATGCTATCTCAGAAGCAAATACACTTTTTGGCAACGCATCCAGCATGCATGGATTCGGCCGTGAGGCCGCCTTTGCCATTGAACAGTCGAGAGAGAAGATCGCCGCCCTCATTGAATGCGAAGCAGATGAGGTCGTATTCACCAGTGGGGCGAGCGAAGCAAACAATACCGTCTTTAATATTTTTCGTGATGCCATCGATCTCGGATCGAAGAGGAACCGTATCGTCACTACAGTCATCGAACACCCTTCCATCACAGAGACTGTAAAGTTTCTGAAAAAGAGGGGGTATCGCGTCGACGAGATTCCTGTTGACAAGACAGGACGTGTCGAGCTTGAGACTTTGGCAACCTACCTTGATGAGGATGTGGCCTTGGTCTCGGTCATGACCGGAAACAATGAGATTGGAACCATCCAGCCAATTGCTGAGATTACCAAGATGGCGCATGCTGTCGGAGCGTATATGCACACCGATGCGACCCAGGCAATCGGAAAGATTCCTGTAGAGATGAAGAGCTGGGGCGTGGACTACATGAGCCTTTCAGCCCACAAGTTCTACGGTCCCAAGGGGATCGGTGTCCTTGCAGTCAAGAAGAAGGTCCCCTTTGAGGCCTTTGTCCATGGGGGGCATCAGGAAGGTGGCAAACGTGCCGGAACCTACAATACCCCCTATATTGTGGGCACTGGCGTTGCAGCTGACCTTGCAAAGCAGAACCTGGAGAAGGAGAGTGCACAGCTTTGGCACCTTCGGGAGATGCTTCGCAAAGGGATAGAGGAGAAAATCCCCAACGTAGTGGTGAACGGAGACCAGGAGCACTGCCTTCCCGGCACCTTGGATGTCTCATTTCCCAGTGCAGAGGGGGAGTCTGTCCTGCTCTATCTTGATATGGAAGGGATTATGGTTTCTACCGGTAGTGCTTGTGCAAGCGGGTCTCTTGAACCCAGCTATGTGCTGTTGGCCGCCGGAGTGGATATAGAACTGGCGCACGGCTCGATCAGGTTCAGCTTTGGTCGGTACAACACCGAGGAAGAGGTTCACTATGTATTGGAGAAGCTGCCGCCGATCATCAAGCGTCTAAGAGGAATGTCAACACGATGAGTACAAATTTCATGAGCCAGTGGGTTTACTCCCCTGTAGTCAAGGATCACTTTATGAATCCCAGGAATACCTGGGTCGAAGGCGAGGATTTTGAGGCTGACGGCGTCGGTGAAGTCGGATCCCTTGCCTGTGGGGACCAGATGAGGATTGCCATCAAGGTCAAGGATGATGTCATTGTCGATCTGAGGTGGCTTACCTATGGGTGCGCCTCAGCCATTGCCAGTACCTCCATGATGAGCGAGATGGTCAAAGGAATGGGACTTGAAGAGGCCTATAACCTTTCCCCGGCTATGATCACCGAAGAGCTTGGAGGTCTGCCAGACCATAAGTTCCACTGTTCTGTCCTTGGGGACAAGGGCCTTCGTGCAGCAATAGATGACTATCTGGCCAAGCAGAATCGTGACAACCCGTTCAAGCGGAAGATTGCCAAGGTTATCTGTGAGTGCAAGAACGTCACTGACGTTGCCATCGAGGATCTGGTAAAGAGCGGAGAGGCAAAGACCCTTGATGATCTTGAGAGAATCACCGAGTACGGCACAGTCTGTGGGAAGTGCAAAGACCAGGTTGCTGAGCTGTTTGACCAGTACAAGCACATCTACAGCACCTGACCTGCAGGAAATCTGAGACAAGATACCCAGATATATGGATACCAAGACAAACAAGAGGAGAGGCGACCTGGTCACCTCTCCTCTTGTTTGTGAATGAAGAAAGGATGGTTGGATCCTTTCACCTTCCTGATGGTGGTCAGCACAAGTCTACCATGTCATCTGGCGGTATTCTCTACGATCCTATACGACCCCAAACTCACTTCCTCCAATGAACTCGCGCAACAGAGAGTCTTCCGGTACAAGGGTGTCGGGAATCGGGTTTACGTTTTCAAGGAACTTGAGTACGCGACGCGCTGTTTCATATGCGGGCCCTGCATCGGGCTTGACCATCTTCAAAAGAGGCTGGGCATAGGGTGAAAGGACTCCCAGCTCATAGTCGAGTGCCGAGTTGATCATGACATTGGCATTGTTCTGGTAGGGGAATATGTAGAGGTCTTCCCCACGGCGTACAGATGGCCACATGTTCAGGGTAGTCGTGGCATCGGTGCCCCGCGTCCTGTTGTCCCTGATCATCCTCCTGATCATCCGGTTGTCAGTGGTGCTGATGCGGTTATGGTCATCAAGGTTAAGCTGGGTTAGGGCTGAGATGTATACCCGGAACAGGGCATCCCCATCGATGGAGTTGGTCAGGCTCGGGTTCATACCGTGTATCCCCTCTATGATGAGGATGGTGCGCTTGTCTGTCTGCACAGGCTCTTCCTCGAATGTCCGGTTGGCACTCTTGAAGTCGAATCGGGGAAGGGTGACCGCTTCCCCTGCTATCAGGGTAGCGAGATCTCTCTGGAAGTGGGCAAGGTCAAGGGCCTCAAGTGCTTCCAGATCAGGCTTGTTGTTCTCGTCCCTTGGGGCGAGATGAGGGGCCAGGTAGTAGTTGTCCAACGATATCTTGATAGTTCGTTTACCCAGAACCTGCAGTTGGATGGCCAGTTTGTGGGCAAAGGTCGTCTTTCCCGAGGAGGAGGGGCCTGCGATGAGGACCGCCTTCACACTGCTATGGATATTGATCTGGTCTGCGATGTTGGCAATCTTCTTCTGCTGCAGTGCTTCTGCCAGTCGGATGAAAGACTCTATGGTGTTCTGGTTTCCCAGTTGGTTTAGCTGTCCGAGGGACTGTACGTTGAGGATGCTTCCCCAAGCCTTATACTCCTTGAAGATGGCAAATAGGAGCGGATTGTCGGAAAAAGGATCCAAGGCACCGATATTGTGGGATCTGGGATAGCGGAGGAGCATGCCACGGTCTTGGTAAGGCTTGAGTTCCCATACCTGCATAAGGCCGGTCTGGCATAGCAGCGGCTCATAGGAAATGTCGAGATAGCCCTGCAGGCGGTAGAGCTCTACCACAGGCTCATTATGCGTTGCGATGAGGCTGGCTGTCTGGTCGAAATGGTTCTCCCTGAAGTAGGTGATGGCCTCTTGATAGGGGAGGACAACCTCCTCAATGGGAAGGTTCTGTTCGACTAGGGCCTGCATGGTTTCAGAGATTGTTTCTATATCGTCAGACTGCAGTGTCAAATCGTCATCGAAGCTGAAGTAGTAGCCATCGCCTAGTGAGTGCCCGATGACAAGCCTCCTGCTGGGATAGAGCATCGAGACAGCACAGCAAAGCAAGTAGCAGATGCTATGGCGGTACATTCTCTTTCCAATCTCACCATACAGTCTCACCCCTTCAAGGGTGCAGTCGCTGACCATGGCACTCGAACAGGATTGGGTCTCATGGTTCACCAGGGCCCCTACAATGGGGTTGTCCAGATAGGATGGGGTATCGGATGATTGTATGATTCCAAAGGCAAGGAGGCCTTCCTCGACCGTGGTACCCATCGGCAGGCTCAGTTTCTTGTCGTTGTGTGTTACTACTATCTCTTTCATATCCCTATCATAAGACCAACTGGGGTGAGAGAACAAGTGTTAAACGCATGCGTGTTTTTGTGCTATACTGTGTCATCCAACGTAGGTTCGGCAGAATCGACAAAAAAAAATGGGCAGGTATCCTGAATATATGGCAAAAAAGCAGATAATGGCATTCCCGTATCGCCAACGGGCAATCCTTCTTATTGACCTCTCCCAAGAGGCTTGGCAGAAAATCCCCTTCTCTGAAACAGATGCAAAATCTCTGCTTGGGGGGAGGCTCCTTGCACTCTCACTTTGGGATACCTATGCCTCTTATGATAGTCTGGACAGCCATCTGTACGAGGTCGGCAATCCTGTGGTCATCGCTGCAGGGGCCGCTAGCGATACCCCCATGCTGTGCGCTGACTCCTCTACAGTCGTTACGCGTTCTCCTGTTACGGGAAAGCTTGCGGTGAACAGCGGTAGCAGCACACTTGCCAAGAACCTGCTGGGATGTGGCTACTCTGCCCTGGTCATCGTCGGCAGGAGCCGACGCTTGTGCAGCTTGGAGATCGATTGCCAGAAAGTTACCTTCTCCAATGCAGAACGCTATCATGACCTGACAACAAGTGAGGTGCAAAAGCATTTCCGTGATCGTGCGCTCTTATGCATCGGCCCTGCCGGAGAACACCAGGTTCCCTATGCATCACTGGTCTACAGCGGACTGAACATTACCCGGGGAGGGGTCGGGATGGTGTTCGGCCTGAAAAATATCAAGCTTATCCTATTCCAGCCCATCGCCAGTGGAAGGGAGAGCTATGATACCAAGGAACTGGGGCTCTGTACCAAGAAATACCAGACACTGGTGAAAAAGACCAAGATAGGCAGAGCCATGCAGGAGGAGGGGTCTGCAACCCTGTTGAAAAAGGCCAACAGCCATGGTTGGGCTGCAATTGACAACTACTCCATGCGGGTTGATGGGCGACTATGGGGACTCTGCCCTAAGGTGCAGGGGACAGCACCGTCCAGTGCAGATACCCTATGTGCAGGTTGCCCGGCCTCCAATGCCCCAATGTCATTGAGGCAGAACCTTTTGGATTTTACCAATCTGATGGCCCTTGGATCGAACCTTGAGCTTTTCGATTACCGTCGGGTATCTCTTCTTGTTCAGCGTTGTTCTGACAACGGGCTTGACCCCATCAGTGTGGGTACTGTTCTCTCCTGGGCAAGGAAGACCCGCCTGGAAGGCGGCCTGTCTTTCCTTCCAAATCTGGAGAGTTCGACAGTGATGCAGTACATGCGCATAATTGATGCAATAGCATACCGTAAAGGAACTGGAGAACAGCTTGCAGAGCCGTTTTCCCAGTTGGTAAGCCTGTATGGGGGAGAGGAGCACGCCTATATGGTTGGTGGGCAGGCGCTGCCTCCCTTTGACTTCAGAGGCTTGCCTGCCCAGGCTGCTCTTGCCTCCACAGGTGATGATACCCTTGTCTTTGCCGAGCTGATGCATGGGAATACCTACCATAGGGGTAATGAGAAAAAGCTCGCCAGATGGGCAATATTCTCTCAGGACCTTCGCTATGCGATGGAGTCGCTGGGGCTTTGCCCTTGGTTGTCCATTCCGTTTTATGAGAAGCTTTTTGTGAGGTTTCCCCACTTCTTGAATAGGGCAAAGGCCTGGAAGTTGCTGGCTAAGCTTGCTTCCCTCTCAGAGGGATATCAGCTGAAGCCCGAGACGATGGCACAGATTGGAGAGAGGGCGTGGAGCTTGCAACAGGATATCGACAGCAAGCTGACAGGGAAAAAAGGCCGGTACGGCTCGTTGCCCGAACAGCTTCTCCTGGATGCCTCTAGCAACCACCCGTCTTCCCAGGTAGTCCCCTTGGTGCGTCTTCTTGATGCCTACTGGTCTTTGCGGGGCATCGAGTAGGTCTTCAGCTCCGTAATGCAGACATCGTCCTTCAGGGAGAGGATTCTGATGCTGTTGTTGTCGATGATGCCATAGGTAGGGCCCAGAATATTTCTGGGAAAGGTCGTCGATCCGGGATTGACACAGATGATGCCCATTGCATCTGTATGGAGCTGGGGGGTATGGGTGTGTCCTGAGATAAAGATATCACCCTTTTTCAGTCCAAGGCCGTAGGGTGAGGGGTACCTGTCCCCATGGGTGAGCAAGATGGTCCTCTCCCCATAGAGGATCTTGTGGGTGAGGGGAGGAAGGGGGAGCTGCGCCTTTGCAAAGCCGTAGGCATTATCACAGTTTCCCCTGACATGAATGATATCGACAGTGGTGTTGGAAAAGGCAATTTTGAAGAGATTGTTTTCCGGAGGACAGAGATCCCCCCCCAGCAAAAGCATCGAGGCATCAAGCTTCTCTGCCTTTTCAAGGAGTGAGGTCAGTGCTGGTAAGGATCCGTGCAAGTCTGATCCAAAGATGATAGTATCCATACCTCCATACTATCACAAAAAGACATCGTTGTGAATTTACCCTATTGAGGTAGGATATTCTTGTTTGTAGGCTATATTACTGGTAGAATGGCATTGAAATTGTAGGTGAATTGTATTTCTGGAGGATGCGTATGTCTAATATCAGGAAACTGACCTGTAGTGACTCTCACGTGTTGTACTATCATGCATGGATCCCTGAGGGGAAAAGCGTGAAAGCGGTAATGCACCTTCTGCATGGAATGGCTGAATATAGCCAGCGTTATGAAAGATTTGCCCGTTTCCTCAACGAGCTGGGCATAGCTCTCTATGCCCAGGATCATCGTGGGCATGGCCTTACGGCAACCAAGGCTGAAGAGCCCCTTGGTTGGTTCGCCGAGAGGGATGGTTGGATGCGTACAGCTGAAGATGCAAAGGAACTGTCCAGCCTCATCTCATCGGAAAATCCCAAGACACCCCTCTTTCTGATGGGCCACAGCATGGGGTCTTTCCTTGCCAGGACCCTCATCGTGGACTCTCCGGATCTCTATGATGGGCTCATCATAATGGGCACCGGTGCTTCCATGGGTATCCTTGGCAAGATTGGCAAGATGATAGCACACTCGCATGTCAGCAAGTATGGTTCGAAGTATGTTGATGACCTGATGAATAAGATGAGCTTCGGTTCCTACAACAAGCAGATACCCGATGCCAAATCTGCCTTTGCATGGCTCAGCCGTGATGAAGCCGAGGTCAAGAAATATGATGATGACCCGCTTTGTGGGTTTGTCTGCACGGCAAAGTTCTTTGAGGATATGTTGGAAGGCATCGGGTATGCCAACAGCATGGAACGGGCCAGACGTCTGCACAGCGACCTGCCTATCCTGATCATCAGCGGAAGTATGGATCCTGTAGGGAACTACGGCAAAGGGTTGGAAAAAGTCAGGGAGTTCTACAAGCAAGCCGGTGTCAAGGATCTCACCCTGCATCTGGTTGAAGGGGCAAGACATGAACTGTTGAATGAGACTGACAGGGATACCACCATGCAGTACCTCGCTTCATGGATAATGGAACGGGTGTAGGTCCATGGCATGTGTCAGTACCATTAGGAAACAGGCCCTAGCATCACTGAAGTTTGCCCAGCTTGCCCTCGGTCAGGCACTGAAGGACAATGTGCTGCAGTCTGCCTCAAGTATGGTCTATTCCACCCTTATGGCCCTGGTTCCTGCTGTCACTTTTATTTTCACCTTTTTCAGTGCCTTTGGTGTTCTGGAGCCACTTGTCGATCTTCTCCGACAGTGGCTTTCTGAAATCATCGGCGATGAGGCAGGCCTGCAGCTAATGGATCTGTTGAACCTCTACACAACCAATGCGACAAGTCTGGGAGTGGTAGGGCTGATCTCCTTTCTCATCACCATGGTGCTTCTGATCAACAAGGTCTGGATAGTCATCAATCATATCTATCGCACTTCGCAAAACCGTAACTCTCTCAAGCGTCTGGCCAATTTTGTGACGTTCCTCATTGTCGCGTGTCTGCTTGTCGCTGCGTACATCAGCATCCAATCAGTGGTGAATTCCTGGTATCTGAACCTTATTGGTGAATCTGTTGCCCTGTGGTCCAAGATAGTGGGGGTGATCGCCCCGATACTCACCACCTGGGTCATCTTGTTCATGCTTACCTTTTTTGTCCCTAACACAAAGGTGCGATTCTCCTCCGCCATGGTGGGATCGGTCACAGGCACCCTGTTCCTTTATATCTTTAGCAAATTATTCTTCTTGCTTTCGGGAATGGCCGCCAGATACTCTGTAATCTATGGCTCCCTAGCCATAGTATTCCTTTTCCTGTTTCTCTTTTATGTGTTCTGGGCAGTTGTCTTCTACAGCATCGAACTGGCATATGTACATCAGTTCCGTCCCGATATCCAAGTGTATAAGGGGCTACCCCAGAGCCCTGCCCTGCAACTCTGTGAAGGGGTGAACATCATGATGCTCATTGGCAGTAATTTCCGCAATGGCGGAGGTTCTACCACAATAAGGGAGATGATCGATCGTCTGGCCATTCCAGACATGCGCCTCAATGGGTTTCTGGAGTTGTTGACCCAGCTGAAATTCATTACACCTACCAACAATGGCCATACGATGTACATACCCATGCAACCCCTGGAAAAACTCAGGGTGCAGGATCTGGTAAACTCACTTTATGGGCTTGAGACCATAGAGCTTGATGAGCGTGATACTGCAGGGGAGGCGATCGCAAGCCAGGTACAGGGTCGGGGTGTCTCCTCTTTGGGAAACCTCACCATTGAGAACCTCTTGCAGAGGATCTAGATCAACCCAGTCCTACGTCAAGCATCATCATGACGGTGAAACCTATCATGGTCCCGATGGTGGCATAGTGTGTTGCACTGTGGTCGTCTGAAGCCCCTTGGGCCGCAGGCACAAGCTCTTCAACAACCACGTATACCATCGCACCAGCTGCAAAGGAGAGGGCGTAGGGCAGTATCGCCTGTACCTGGAGCACCAACAGCGCCCCCAGGACACCGGCTATGGGTTCCACAATTCCTGAAGCCTGGCCATACATGAAGCTTTTGAACCTGCTGAGCTTCTCCCTTCTGAGGGGAATGGAAACCGCTGCCCCTTCTGGGAAGTTCTGAAGTCCGATACCGATTGCCACTGCAATAGCGCCAAGATATGCATTGGGTTCTGCTGAGAGTGCGGCAGCTCCGAAGGCAACTCCGACGGCAAGCCCTTCGGGTATATTGTGCAGGGTGATGGAGAGAACCAGGAGGATGCTCCGGCGCAAATGGGTAGGGATGCCTTCGGTCTCTCCTGGGGCAGCTCCAAAGTGGGCATGGGGAAGAAGCCTGTCACTGAGCCAGAGGAAAGCACCTCCCATGAGGAATCCTATGGCAGCAACAAGAAAAGCCGGTACCGGCCCATCCTCAGCCATGGCGATGGCAGGGGCAAGCAGAGACCAAAAACTTGCTGCGATCATGACACCACTTGCAAAACCCAACATGGAATTCATCACATGATCCTTGATGGTCTTGAAGAAGAATACGAGGGATGCTCCCAAGGCAGTCATTGCCCAGGTTCCTAGGGTGGCCACTAAGGCCATAAGTATTGGATTGTTCATGAAGATACGATAAAGTCTGGGTCTAGGCAGGTCAAGAGCTCTTATCCGTATTCATACACAAAAGGATAGGCTATCCTTGCATAGGGAGGATTATATGATCTTGGATATTACGGAACTGAAAAAGATAGACCCCCTGTTGTGGCACTCGTTGCCTGATGTCACCGACGGGGTTCTTTCTGACGAGATATGGAAATGTGGAGAAGTGGTCTGCACAATGCTCAGGAAGCCCTCCTGCAAAAGTGGTGAGGATCTTGTCTTCATCCCCTATGCAATGGCTGTCACCCATAAGGGTAAGCTAAAGATGGTCGTTTCCCTTGAGCAGGAAGACCTTCGCTCTCTTTCCTATAAGCTGGGATGCTCCTTGAAAGAGTTGCAATCTGACTATCAGACCAAGGGGAACTTTTCCGAACTGAGGGCTTTCCTCTATACCAAGGAGACTCGTGAAGACCTCGGCCCCTATGAGGACGAACTTGATTTGCAGGTTGTCCGTCTGTTCTTCCTCGATACGGTGTGTGACAACTTGGATATCGTCGAAGCACCCGAGCAGATGATCAAGGCCTAGCGTAGAACCCCTTGTGCGCTATGACATGACGGACCCCGCCTCTGGGGTCCGGTGTGTCGCCCTTTCTTCTTGGGATGAGGTGGATGTGGCAGTGGAAGACTGACTGGCCTGCCACCTCTCCAATGTTGATGCCGACATTGAAGCCTCCGACTGAAGAGTCAGATTCAAGGAGCCGACTTCGGGCCCTCACCAATAGCTCATCACAGCAAGCCTTCTCTTCCTTGGTCAGGAGGAAATAGTCAGTCTCATGGCGTTTGGGAATGATGAGGGTATGCCCCTCTGATACGGGGAATTTGTCCAGTATGGCATAGGCGAGGGCATTCTCGTCTATAATCCTTTGCCTGTCCATCCTACAGAAAATGCATCCGTCTTGCATGAGGGCTCCTTCATCCACCACGTCTATTACCCCAATGCATACATTTCAGATGTGTGGGACTCGTGAGGTCGATTTGTATTTGTGCAAAGGGAGTCTCTGGGAAGATTTGGGGAAGGCAATGTTTGCCTGAAAACGTATGGTAGCTTCCATTACAGAGCAAATACAATCTGGCCAGAGACCTTTACGTTCTTCACCGAGAGATTGTCCTTGATCATACCCAGCTGGGTCGGGGTGAGCTTCACCTGGTTCAGAAGATAGGACTCGGCGACCTTTCGTATGGTCTTGTCGGTGACAGGTTTACCGTCGTTGATATCACTGAAGAGGTTCACGATGATCTTGCTGATGAGATCGTAGCGCTCGGTGCCTTTCTCCACCCCGTAATAGTTTTCGTAGCTGATCATATAGTCCTCAACGACCTCCTCTACTGTTGCCCCCATGATGGCACTGAGCAATGCACTGACAAAACCTGCCCTGTCCTTTCCTTCGTTGCAGTGTACAAGGTACGGTCCCTTGTGGTCAGCCATGAAGGCGAGCCCTTCTCGGAGCTTGGTAACGAAATCGGCATCGGTGAAGGTCACTCCCATATTGAGGGCGATGACCGATCCTGCTTCAACGAGAGCCTTGTAGTAGGGTGCATCATCGAGATTGGCATGGAGGCTCTCCTTGTCGTCTGCCAGGTTGATGACCGTCTGTATGCCGACCAGCTCAGCCAAATTAGCCACATAAGGCGCCCTTTCATCATCGAGAACGGGATTTGCCGAGCGATAGAGCATACCTTCGGCAATTGCGCCGTAGGATACCATGCGGAAGTTGGCAAAGACAGCATCAGAGGAGTAGTCTGCCCGAACATCAGTACGAACAAGGTGTCTCAGCTCGAACTCCTGCAGGTAGCCACCCTTGTCAGAGAGGGCAATGGTAACAGGAGCATGCACTACAGCACCGCTTGCCTTTGCAAGGTTTCCGTAGTTGATGGCCAGGATGACATAGCCCTTGGTGAGCCTGACAACATGGTTGCCCTTGTCCACATCGCTGTAGGCGGTTCCGATGGGAGACTCATAGGATAAGTCCCCGACGGTGATGGTCACGACATCCCCAACCTCATAGCCTGCGCCCAACAGGGTCTCTTCACTTATTTCTAGGGTGAGGTTGCCATACTTGTCGACGACGGCAACACTCGACTGCAAGCTTTGCAGCTCTACTGCCTCAACTGCCTGCTGCTGTACTGTCGCACAAGAAGTGAAGGCCATCATTGTGGCCACCAGGATCACGAGAAGTAGATTCCTCATTCGTTTCATAAGCCCTCCCATCACATTGGACTGGTGTGATGACCCATTGTACCCTAGGGAGTCTCTGTTTGCCAGAGGAAGAAATCATCTCATCGAATCCGATAGTATCCGATGCTATCCGCGTTCTGCTCGCAAAGAACCAGTGCCTTTTGTTTTCCCTGGGGAGAAACTTCTCTCCTAGGCCTCCCCCTGCTTGAGACAAAAGGTGTTCTTGTTGTACTCGATCAGCCCTTCGCGCTTCATCTTGCCCAGTTCGCTGGACATGGCACTACGGTCCACACAGAGGTAATCTGCGAGCTGTTGGCGGTCAAAGGGGATGGAAAACTCCTGATGCCCCCTATCCAGGGCCTGTTCGGAGAGGAAGGAGAGCAATTTCTCTCGGGTGCTCCGTTTTGTAATGTGACCCATCTTCTGCATCAGGGTAAGGTTTTTGTGTGCAAGTAGCTTTACCATGTTTTCGATGATGGATTGGTGAAACACACAGGCAGTTGGGCAGGATGTGATGATTTTCTGCACCGCAAGAAAGAGAACCACTGTCTTTTCCTCTGTAATGACAGAGGCAACACTTTTTTCTGCTGTGCATGCAACGGTTTCAGCGAAGATATCCCCTGCACCCAGTTTTGCCACCAGGGTCCGGTTTCCCCAAAAGTCGTGACGGACAACGGTGACCGAGCCAGAAGCTATTACAGCAAGTTCATCGAGTATGTCCCCCTCCTCGATGATGGTATAGTCCTTTGGGTAGGTGACCTCCTTGGGCTGTAGGCACCTGAGAAGGTGAGGAAGGTCGGAAAGGCTTACCCCTTGAAAGAGGAGGCTCTGGGCAAGAATTGGCAAAATATCCATAAAACAATCCTTTCGTTGTAAAAACAACATAATATTCTTGAAGCGAATAGTATCATGACAGGGAAAATTGGACAATGGAGAATGATGATGATCAGACAGATGATACGGATAGACGAAGAGTTGTGTAATGGTTGTGGCCTGTGTGCGAGTGCATGCCTGGAGGGTGCCATCGGGATGGAAAACGGAAAGGCTGTCTTGTTGCGTGAAGACTATTGTGATGGGCTGGGCAACTGTCTTCCTGTTTGTCCCACCGGTGCAATAACCTTTGAAGAGCGCGAGGCACCGGCTTTCAACCATGAGGCGGTTGCCCATCTGATGGGGGAGGAGACTCCTGTCTTCAGTTGCCCAGGAACCCAGATGAAGGTCATGAAGCAAGTTGGGGAAAAGGATGCAGAAGAAGCTGCAGATTATGCTACAACAAAGCCTGTCAGCCAGTTACGCCAATGGCCTGTACAGATCAAGCTCGCCTCACCCAATGCCGCATTCTTCAAGAATTGTGACCTGTTAATTGCTGCAGACTGTTCAGCCTATGCCTATGCAGACTTCCATACTACATTCATCAAGGACAAGGTCACCCTCATCGGATGCCCCAAGCTTGATGACGGGGACTATGCGGAGAAGCTTGCCGTCATCTTTGCAAACAACACCATCAGAAGCGTCACTGTCGTCAGGATGGAAGTGCCCTGTTGTGGTGGTCTTGACAGTGCTGTCAGGCGTGCCATCACCGCATCGGGTAAGATCATGCCAATAGCTGTGGTCACACTCTCTTCTGAAGGGGATATTCTCTAGTAACAACAGTAGGGGGCTCTGCCCACTTGGGCAGTCCCTTTACTGATGTCGCAGGCAAGTAGGAATATCAATCTTCAACGACCTTCTTATGGGTAACCATGCAACAATCACTGAAAGGCCAATTCCTGAGGCGAGGGCAACAGCTAAGGATTTGAGACTCCATGTGCCGCGCAAAATACCCTGGATCCTGTAGCCGATATCCGCATCACGCATAAGAAAGCCAAAGTCAATGCCGACATTGACCAAATAGAGATTAGTCAAAACCCCCATTGCAAGACCGATTACAGATCCGATGAATCCGATGCCTCCTGCTTCAAAGAGGAAGGAGAGGAGAATGTGCTTGTCTTCCATTCCAAGAGCCCTCATCATTCCCAACTCGCGTGTCCGTTCATACATGGACATGAGCATCGTATTGGAGATTCCCACTGCTGCTATGATACAGACCAAAAATAGGATGATCGTGCTGCCACCCCTCTCCGCCTGTATCGCTGCAAGGTAGTCCTTGGCAAGGACTCTCCAGCTTCTTGGTTCAAGCTGTTGTCCGATTGATCCGAGGGCCTGTTGCAGAAGTTCCACCTCTCCATCAACATCGCTGTGTATCGGCAGACGGATATCAATCTCTGTAACAGAGCCTTCCATATCCAACAGAGCATCTGCATTATCTCTGCTCATCATCAAGAGTGCCCTGTTCACATTGGGATTGGGGCAGTTGACGATTCCTACTATCTGAAGATCAACTGCACCAAAGAAGCCTCCTTTGCCACGGGTGACCAAGGTTATCCAATATCCTACCTTTGCCCCGATGTCCTGGGCAAACCACGATCCCATGAGAACCCCTTCAGTATCATCTTTTGTGAGAAACCTGCCATCGATGAGGGTGTCCTCAAAATGGAACACGTCATTGTCTGTCTCAGGATTGATGGCAGTCACCAGTACCCCCATATTCCCATCTTCACCAAAGTCGTCGCTGTAGAGGATCATGTCACCGGTGAACATGATTCTTTCTGTTGCTGTCCAACCATGTTCCCTGAGGAGCCTGAGCACTTGCTCAGGCTCCTCTATCCCCTGTTCCAAGGGATAGAGCTGACGATCAGGCCAGTATCCCTTGGAATGGATCCGTATCGAAGAGGTCTCATACCAGAGCAGGTTGCGTACTGATTCCTCTTCTATTCCCAGAAGGAGAGAATCAACGATGAGATACATCGAAAGCCCCAGGGCAATTGCAATGGCCGTGATGAAGGTACGCCTCTTGTATCGGAAGAGGTTTTTCATTGCTAGGAGAAAGGCAAATTTCACAAGTGTAACTCCTGTCAGAAAATCCAGCTGCTGCCCACTGTGACAGAGAGGGAAGCTGGCTTTGTTGGATCTGCCGTGGCCCAGGCAAACAAATCCCCCTCATCACCGGTTGCTAGGGAGATGCTTCCTATGAGGTTGAAAGCGTCAAAGACATTCCAGCTCATGCCAAAGGTGGTGATAGCCGAAATATCCAAAGGTGAGAAGATCGAACGTAGACTGAAGGAGAGGAAAGGTGAGTAAGACAGGACAAGTTCAGGATAGAGCAGCAGTGCTGCTGTCGCATCAGTGACAGGTCCTGTCTCCCATCTGCCCAGGGGTCTGGTAAGGAGTTCCAAGCGGAGGGAGAGCGACCTATCCAGGGGTAGGGGTACCAGATGGAATATGCCTGCACTGATCATCCAGGACTCCCCGGTCTCTTTGGCAATGTCACCAGCAACAGGGATAGCCAGAGAGGAGGAAATATACCAGTCAAAGCCAAGGTTGCCTTGGAAGCTGATATAGGGTTTGTGTAGACGTGATTTTGTGGTTCCTAAGGTCTTTGTCGCATAGCCAACTTCAACTTTGATGTCCTTCACAGTGGTATAATACCGGGCTCCGAATAGCATATCGATAGGGACACCTGTCTCAGAGGGCATCGCCACAGCTTCAGCGAACGAGAAGAAACCCAAAGGGTAGTTGACCGAAGCCAGCCAGCTGGTGGCGCTCCGTAGTTCCGCCTGGGTCAGGGAGACCGAAGTGTCGTTGCTTCCGTACAGCACATCCGCAGCATTGAAGAGCATGCCGTCTCCCCAAGTGAGACGGGTCTTTCCGGCAGTTAATCGGAAGGAAGGAAAGCGGGATTTGAAATATGCCTTATGCACCACATCATCAAATGTTGTTATCGACATAAGGGGATGTGTGTTTGCCTTCAGCACAACTTCGCCTCGGATGTCTCCCTCTCGCTTGGACTCGAGGGAGACCGACATGTCTGCGATCATGGAATCCTTCCACGTGTCATCTTCAGCTTGATAGCTAATCGTTGGCAGAAAATCCATGCTTATGATGGGATTTTCAGCTGCTAGGAGCGGACTGAGAAAGAGAGCTGCTGCCATGCAAGTGAGGATGATGCGCTTCGAAGTTGTTCTTACCATGTGAGGTTCTCCAAGGTGAAGATGCTCCGATCCAGTTTGGGATTTGCTTCAAAGGAATCAATAGTCATGAGGGTTGCAGAGTCCTTCTTCATCTTGTCCTCAATCTTGCTCTGCTTGGGAAGGACCCTATCCCCTGATTTGAAGGTATCAAGTACCTCCATCCCCTTGAGCAGTCGCCCCTGCTGGGTGGAGTACTCTGCCTTCCAGACAAGGTAGGACTGTTTGTCTACCCAGATTTTTTGAATCGGGTAGGCTACCGACCTTGTTTTGGCAGTGAGGGTCAGCACGTAACACTCATTTCCCTTGAATGTCTCATCCTGTTCCAGTTTGGCTGTATAGTTGTCCAGGGTGTTTTTCTCCTCGGTCATATCCTCATAGGAGATGTCCGATCCCAGCATGGACTGTCTGAGGGCGGCCCCCTGCATCCTGATGAGCTGTTCGGCATCAGGATAGAAGAGGTAAAGGCTTCCCTCTGTACGAAGGATCTTCTGCCCGCGTTCTGCCTTGCTGGTGAACTCGATCAGGGAATCTTTCTCACCTTGGCTCCAAGACCTGAAGAGACTGGTCTTGGTTCCGAAGCGGTCGGTAGTCTGGATCGAGCCGGTGGAATAGGTGGTTTCAAAAGTGGCGATCCTATCCATTTCTTTGATTATTTCATCGGCACTCAGGGCGAAGAGCATTGCTGGGATGCAGAAAAGCAGTATGACCAGCAATGCCAATTTTTGTAGTCCAGGGCTTTGGTGTTTAGACATAACGTAGAGCCTCCACAGGTTGTATTTTTGAAGCATGGCGGGAAGGGATGAAGGTAGACAGGGTAGAGATCACCACAGCATATGCCCAAACGACAATTGCGGTCAGAACACTTGTCTGAGGGTAGAGTATGGAGGAAATCTCCATATCCATGCCGCTGAGGGCTTCAGTGAAGTCAAGCCCTACCTTGCCCATATAGTAGGTGCCTATATACCCTATGATCACCCCTACAGCCGATCCTATCATGCTGATGAAGAATCCTTCCAGGAGGAAGAGCCTGGTCAGCTCCGAACCTTGCATGCCAAGGGCCGAGAGCGTCCCTATCTCACGCATCCTCTCAAAGATGACCATCATCGTGGTGTTGATGATGACTGTGCTTCCCAGGACAAAGAAGAACATTGCGATGAAGTAGTATGCAATCTTGGCAATCCTGAGCATGCCGTACATCATGTTCAGTTCCTTCCATGATCGGGTATCGGTTACCGTACCCAAGGTGCTCTCAATTGTGTCTCCAATCTGCGTTGCAGCTTTTTTCTCATTTACTCCATCTTCAAGCAGGACCAATATTTCTTGGGCCTGGCCATCCATGCCTAGGAACTTCTGGACCCGGTCGATAGGAGCCCATAGGGAGTTTGCGTTCATGCTGGCTACAGGGAAGCCAGCAATTCCCACGATCGTAAAGGTGAATGCATTGCTTCCTCTGGTTGCAGTGGTGCTGAGTAGGGTTACCTTATCCCCAATGCCCAAGTTCATGTCCCTTGCCAGGGAGAAGCCCATCATGATCTCATTTTCTCCAGCTTGGGGGAGATTGCCTTCCTTAAGTATGGACGGGAAGTCAATGAAAGTCTCTTCAGTGGTAAAATCTACTCCGACGCCCATGACCCCATGCTGTTTCTCCCCTAGGTACATGTTCGCCGGGAAATTGATCCTCGCTGTGGCAGCGCGCACATCATTGGAGTCTTCCAGGATAGGCTTGATGCTTGTCCAGTCGACGCCAAGGTGCAGTGGATTGTATCGCTCGTACTTTTCAAAGTCGATATGCCGGATGCGTACCTGCCCTGTATAGTAGGACTTAAGGTTGTTGGCCATATCAGCTTCCATTCCATTGAGCAGGCCGAAGAGCATCACAATGCTCATCGCTGAGACGGCAATGGCGACTGCCGAGAGAATCGAACGCCTCAGGTTTCTGAATATGTTTCTAAACGCTAGTTTTGGAAGTTTTGTCATCATACTAAGGCTCTCCTATTGGTGCCTGAGGCAGGTTGGAATATCCATCTTAAGAGCTCGTCTGATGGGAAAGAACGAAACAAGCATGGAAAGGAAAATCCCTGATACGAAGGTTATGATGAAACTCTTTATGCTCCAAGTCCCCCTCATGATGCTTTGAATCCTGTAGCCAATGTCCATGTCACGCAGAAGGAATCCAATATTGATTCCCACGTTGGCAAGGAATATGTTTGCAAGTGCTCCCAATAGAATTCCTGCCAATGCTCCCAGCAGTCCTATGCCTCCAGCCTCAATGATAAATGCAAGGCGGATATGGTTGTCCTTCATGCCCAAGGCCCTCATCATCCCAAGCTCTCGGGTTCGCTCGTACATTGCCATCAGCATGGTGTTGGAGATACCTACCGCTGCTATGATGAATACCAGGAAGAGGATTACTCCTGTCCCTCCGCGCTTGGCCTCTGCGATGGCAAGATAATCCTTGGCCATCTCTCTCCAGCTTCTAGCTTCAAGGTTGTCCAGGCCGTTAGCCCCAAGGGTTGCTTGTATCTTATTAACCTCAATGTCGACATCAGAACGGCCTGGCAGCAGGATGTCTATCTCTGTAACAGCCCCATCCATACCCAATACAGCGCCTGCAGTATCCTTGTCCATCATGACTAGGGTTCGGTTCACATTCGGGTTGGGGCAGTTGACGATTCCTACGACCTGGACATCAATCGCTTCAAAGAAACCCCCGTTTCCCCGGGTGACCAGGGTGACCCAGTAACCGATCTCAGCTCCGATGTCCTCAGCAAGCCATGAACCCAGGAGCATGCCATTCTGCTCCCCTTTGTTGAGAAATCGTCCCTCTAGCAGGGTATCCTCGAAGTGAAAGACCTCATTGTCCTGTTCTGGGTCTATGCCGGTCACCATTACCGACAAGTTCCCGTCCTCCCCGAAGTCTTCGCTATAGAGGATCATATCTGCTTTGAACATGGTGCGTTCTGTTGCCGTATAGCCGTCTTGCTTGAGTAGGTCGATCACCTTCTGCGGTTGCTCAATTCCCTCTTCCAAGGGAAAGAGCAGCCTGTCAGGCCAATGTTCCTTCGTATGAATCCTCACCGATGAAGTTTCGTACCAGATCAGGTTGCGTACTGATTCCTGTTCGACTCCGAGGAGCAGGGAGTCGACAATGATGAACATCATCAGGCCAAAGGCGATGGCTATCGCTGTTATGGCAGTACGCCTCTTGTACCTGGATAGGTTTTTCATGGCAAGGGTAAAGATGAATCTCATCCCTTCCTCCTCTCATCGCTGATGATGGTACCATCATGCAACTGTACAAGACGTGAGGCATAGTCCATGACCATCTGGTCATGGGTAGAGAATATGAAGGTGGTCTTGTACTTTTCGTTCATCTTCTGCATGAGACGGAGTATCTCTTCTCCCGTCTTGGAATCGAGGTTTGCCGTTGGCTCGTCTGCAAGGACTATCTGGGGATTCTTTATCAGGGCACGTGCAATGGCGACGCGCTGCTGCTGCCCTCCGCTGAGTTTGCCTGGACGACGATTTTCCATTCCTTCAAGACCGACCTCCTTGAGCAGTTCCATGGTACGGCTTCTGGTCTCCTCTTCACTGATGTTCAGGATAGATAGGACGAAGGCGACATTCTCATAGGCAGAGAGGACAGGGATGAGGTTGTAGGTTTGAAAGACGAAGCCAAGGTTGTTCCTGCGGAACTCTGTCATCCCTTTCTTGCCCATGTGGGTCACTTTCTCGCCGTTGATGGTTATCTCCCCCTCATCGAGGGCATCGATGCATCCTATAAGGTTGAGTAGCGTTGTCTTCCCTGACCCTGAAGGGCCTGCTATCGAGATGAACTCACCGTCCTGAATCTCCAAAGATACTTTCTTCAAAGCTTTGACGACGGTCTCCCCTGTCTTGTAGTTGCGCGATACATTCTCAATCTTGATCATCTGTTACTCCTCGATGAGCTGGGCTGTGGATTTCGCCTTAGCTTGTGTTTTGTCAGTCTCTTGGGCCTTTTGGATTGCAGCGGCTCCCAATACCGCCCCAAGATCCATATGGTCCAGGATGGAGGCAGGCAGGAGCATCATGGAGTTGTTGCCCCTGATGCCTTCGTAGATCATATTCATGGAACGCAGTTGCAGTGCGACCGGGTCGTTCGCATACTCCTTCGAAGCTTCGGTGAATTTCTTGGCTATCTCCACCTCAGCAGCTCCCAGTATGATCCTCGATTCTTTCTCTCTTTCTGCCTGAGCCTGTTTGCTCAAGGAGTTTTCAAGCTCCTTGGGGATGATGATCTCAGTGATCTCCACAGAGAGGATGGTCACTCCCCAGGGGTTGGTCTTCGCATCAAGGTTCTGTTGTATCTCCTTGCCCAACTCCTCACGTTCGGAGAGCAATGACGAGAGCTTGTATTTGCCTATGGAGTCACGCAAGGCTGTCTGGGCGGAGAGTATCACTGCTTCGGTATAGTTCTCCACCTCCAGGATTGCCTTTTTTGCGTCCCAGATCATCCAGAAGGCTAGGGCATCGACATGCACAGGCACGGTATCCCGTGTCAGGGTCTTTTCTGCACTGAAATCAGTTGCACGTATGCGCATGTCTATGAATTCGGCTATCCTGTCTACCAAAGGGATAAGGAAGAGGATACCAGAGCCGTGGACTTTCCTGAATTTTCCCATCCGTAGTACAATGACCTTATCCCAGTGTTGTATCAGCTGGACTCCGCTTGCCAGGAGCAACCCTACTGTCAAAAAGATTGCCAGAATATAGAGGTAGGGGGAGAGGTAGCCTATGACCACTATCCACATGATGATGAGGATGGTCATTACCGTAAGCCACATAGGTAGGATCATGATGATGAGGGACATCACCAAAACAAACGTGGACAACAGTACAATACCCTCTAGGGGGAATTGGGGAAAGAAGAGCAACTCCATCCATGCTCCTGCTACCATGAAGATGGTGAGGGTCACAAAGGATAGGGCTGTAAACCTAAAATCCTTCTTAAGGGTAAAGCCCTTGATGTTCTTGATCTTGTCAAACGGTTTCTGATACTGGCTCATGATGACTCCTCTTTCTGTTTCAGTTCTGCTCCCAGTTCATGGATGCTTGTCAGCAGTTCCCCCAGGGAAAATCCAAAAGATGCTGCCTTTGTAAGATAGACCTTGGTAATCTGGGAGAGCACCTGTTCGCGCTCTATTGCATTAAGGTTGACTTTCTTGTCGCTGATGAAGGTTCCGGACCCCTGTTGGGTGACCACGATGTTTCGGATTTCCATTTCGGCATAGGCACGGGCAACAGTGTTGGGGTTGATGCTCAAGTCTACAGCAAGACTTCTGACTGTGGGCAGCTGGGTGCCTTTCCCCAGTCTTCCATCAGCAATTGCCATCTCCACCTGGAAGATGATCTGCTTGTAGAAGGGGACACCACTTTTCATGTCGAGACTGAATTCAAGCTTGTTTTCGCTCTCTGGTTTCACTTGCCTTTCCTTTCTTGTACTATTGTATGGGTACATTAGTACAATGTCAAGAAAACCATCTTTCAGATTTCAAAATATGTGCATCTCCAGAATTGAATGGTTCGATCTTGATAGCCCATGGGTGTGTAGGTTGGGTAGGTAGTATCGGGATTTCAGACAAAACCGATATTTTCAAACTCCAGTTTATTTGATGGATAACATATGTTATACTATGCGATAGGAGTGTGAATACTATGGATTTTGCCGATGCTATACTGAATGTACGCACATCTTTACGAATTTCTCAGCACCAACTTGCAGCAGACCTAGAGGTCAGCTATGCAACGGTCAATCGGTGGGAAAACAGGAGGACGGTGCCGAATAAAATGACGCTTAACGTCATCAAGCAGTACTGTCATAGTAATCATGTGAAATTTGATTATAAGCCGGATAGCAATGCGCAATAAGCGTATTTCTGACTGGAAAAGGACAAAAATATGCTTCTACCAGAAAATTTACTGGCTTTAATCCAACAAGGAGAAGGTTTGACCGTAGAGTTCAAAAAATCTACTACGGAAATAACTTCAGACGTCTATGATACTGTTTGTTCGTTTTCCAATAGAGAAGGAGGTCATATCTTTCTTGGTGTGAAGGACAACGGAGAGATTGTTGGTGTGCAAAAAGACCGCGTGGATCAGATGAAGAAAAACTTTGTGACAGCAATAAACAATAAGAACAAGATATATCCACCACTTTATATCAAACCGATTGAGTATGAATTTGAAGGGAAGTCAATCATCTATATACAAGTTCCGAGCTCCCAGGGTGTGTGCCGTTGCAAAGCCAAGATTTTTGATAGAAATTATGATTCTGACATAGATATCACTGATAATGAAGGCCTCGTTTATCAGCTTTATGCTAGGAAGCAAGATACCTATTATGTAAATAAAGTTTTTTCTGTCTTCTCTGTTTCAGATCTACGTCATGACCTGATCGACCGAGCTCGCAAGATGTCCAGAGTAAGAACTCTGAACCATCCATGGCAGCAACTGACTGATGTGGAATTGCTTAGAAGTGCTGGTCTCATTCTTACTGACACTTCAACAGGAAGAGAGGGTATCACCCTTGCAGCCATTCTCTTGTTTGGATCGGATAATCTGATAGTATCAGCTCTGGCTCATCACAAGACCGATGCTATCTTCCGTGTGTTCAATATGGATCGTTATGATGATAGAGACGTAATTATTACGAACTTGCTTGAAAGCCATGACAGGTTGATTGCCTTTGGCAAAAAGCACTTAAATGACCTCTTTGTTATAGAAGGAATGCAGAGCATCAGCGCCAGAGATAAAATTCTCCGAGAAATTGTTTCTAATTCACTTGCTCATAGGGATTATGCAAATGCTTACGTAGCAAAGCTAGTTATCGAGAAAGATCGTATTTTTACAGAAAATAGTAATCGTACTCACGGATTTGGTGATCTGGATCCCTCTTCTTTTGAGCCATTTCCGAAAAACCCACCGATTTCAAAAGTATTCCGTGAGATTGGCTTGGCTGATGAATTAGGGTCAGGGATGCGCAACACATATAAGTATTCGAAGCTGTACAGTGGTGCTGAACCGACTTTCACTGAAGGTAATATTTTTAGAATCATTGTGCCTTTGAATGAAGCTTCTACTGCTAAGGTGGGACCTTCTAAAGTTCCAAAGTCTCATGATGATACTTTGGATGATACTTTGGATGATACTTTACTGGCCCAGATACGCAAGAATCCTAGTATAACGCAGCGAGAGCTTTCCGAACAACTTGCAGTTTCTCTTCCGACAATTAAGCGTGCAATGGCCCTTATGGTGGAAAAACAAGTGCTTGAACGTAAGGGTGGAAAGAGGTTTGGGTATTGGGAAATTCAAGGAGAAGAATGATGACCTTAGGCAATTTTAAACTGGGTAGGATGTCATCAAAGTCATAGTTGTGCTACTTTGGACCAAGCTTTTTCCCCATTATGCTCTTGAGCCTATCATCCCCTGTAATTTTTCCACAATTTGTGTAATTCCTGCAAAACCGTCCTGTACCCTGGATGTGGTTCCTAGAACCAACCTATATTTTTCACAGTACGTACCTACCCTTATTCCAAAATCCATATTCCAACCTGAAGAGCAGGCTGGAATATGGATTTTGAAAAGAAATATTGGGATGCTATGTTACACCTTGTGCTTGATGAACGTGCCTTCTCGTAACTCCTTGGAAGCCAGCTTCAGTTCCTCCTGGGTGTTCATCACAATGGGGCCTCTCCAGGCGATAGGCTCCCCCAAGGGCTTTGCAGCATAGAGAAAGAAGCGAATGCCCTCTTCTGTGGCTGTTATGTCAATCGTATCGCCCTCTCCAAACAGGACTCCCAAACCGCTTTTTACCCTCTGCTTTGTTTCGCTTACCAGAGCCGATCCTTCCACCATATAGCAGAATACAGTTTTCCTGGGGTCTACACCAAAGCTCCACGCAGTGTTTGCCTCAAGGCTCACATCGAGGTAGGTGGTCTTTACAAAGTCACCTTGCTCGGGGCCATTGGTCCCGGCATAGGTGCCGCTGATGACCCTAACTGAAGTGCCTTCCTCAGTGACTGTAGGAATCTGCTCTGCTCTGATATCCCTGTAGACAGGATCGGTCATCTTGTCCTTTTGGGGCAGGTTGATCCACAGCTGGCTACCAAGCATCCGGTTGGCCTCTATGGGCATCTCCTGGTGGATGATGCCACTTCCAGCGGTCATCCACTGACAGCACCCGTCATTGATGGCCCCTTGGTTGCCCAAGCTGTCCCCGTGCTCGATTTCACCGTTAATAAGGTAGGTGACCGTCTCGATACCCCGGTGTGGATGCCAGGGAAAGCCTTTGACGTAATCCTTGGGGTCGGTGGAGTCAAATGCGTCAAGCATCAGGAAGGGGTCAAAGTCGTAGATATCCTGGTTACCGATTACTCTGACAAGCTTTACTCCTGCACCGTCATACTGCACTGAGCCGCCTGTTGTCTTCTTGATAGGTTTACTTTGCATTGTGACTCCTTTATAAAAAAACAACACCCGCCTTCTGATGAAAACGGGCGTTGGTTATGGGTTGTGCTAGAGTACCAGGGAGGGGGCAGTGAATACTCGAGCTGACAGCTCCTTATCCAGCAGATAAAGGCCCTTAGGGTCGGAACCGAAGAGGTCATACTTCTGGATGTTTTCCTCAGCATTCATCTCCTCTTCTCCCTGCTCCTTGACGAACCAGTCCAAAAACTGCAGGGACCTGTAGTCCTTTAGAAGAGATGCCTGCTCATAGATGGTATTGATGGAAGCTGTTACATATTGCTCATGCTTCAATGCCTCAAGAAGGGGAGCCTTGTTGTCCTCATATTTCTTGGTAGGAGCAGCAATGGCTGGAGATTCGATGGCGTACCCGTTGTTGATCAGGTACTGCCTGAAGAGCATGGCGTGTGCCATTTCTTCCTGGGCCTGGACCTTGAACCAGTTCTCATAGCCTACGAGGCCCTTGTGGGCGTAGAAGTTCGCCATATCAAGATAGAGATAGGCAGAGAAGAACTCTTTGTTGATCTGTTCGTTGATCAGTGTCACTATTTTTTTGTCAATCATGTCTTTCCTCACTTTGTCTGGAGAATCTCCAGCTATACTTCAATATATCATCAATTGGGCATATCGGCAAATGAAGGAGGGCTCTGCTTGACTACATATTGTGTTAGATTTGCACTGGTGGTAGACTCGAGTTCAACTATGAGTGCAATCAAACGCAAGGCCTTGTTGCCTAACCAATATCTGTTGCTGGGTTTTTTGCTTATCATCGGGGTAGGTTCGATTCTCCTTTCCCTTCCCTTTGCCCAGAACAAGGGGGTGAACCTCAGCTATATTGATGCACTTTTCACCTCTGCAAGTGCAGTCTGTGTAACAGGGTTGGTCACCGTCGATGTCGCCGCTACCTTCTCCCTATTTGGCAGGGGGGTCATAGCCCTGCTCATCCTGCTTGGGGGGTTGGGCTTCGCTTCTGCTGTCATGGTCTTTATTTTGATGTTCAGCGGCTCTGTTGCAATCGGCAAGTACAGTGTCATCAAGGAAGCATACAACCTCGGTACCATGAAAGGGACTATGCAGGTGGTGAAGACCGTAGGTCTTGCCGCATTGATCTTTCAGGTTTTGGGTACCTCCATTGAGTTTCTCATATTCAGAAATACCCATGCACCGCTTCAGGCACTGGGTCACGCTGCCTTCAACACCATCTCAGCATTCAACAATGCAGGCTTTGATATCCAAGGAGGTTACCGGAGCCTGACTGCCTACAAGAACAGTTTGTCCATGAACATGGTGACTGCTTCCCTGATCATCATCGGAGGCACAGGCTTCTTCGTACTGGCAGACCTTGCTCGGGCACGTAGCTGGAAACGCCTTTCCTTACACAGTAAGATTGTGCTGCTCATGAATACCAGTCTGCTTGTAGTGGGCACCCTGGCTTTTCTGATCATAGAGAGAACCTCATTGCTGAGCGCCTTCTTCCAGAGTACCAGTGCAAGGACTGCAGGCTTCAACACCATAGACATTGGCTCTATGACAGAGGCCGGACAGTTTCTTATGATGATCCTGATGTTTATCGGTGCGTCACCCGGTTCCACCGGTGGAGGCATCAAGACCACCACAGCATTTGCGCTGCTGTTGAGCCTAGGATCCATGATCAGCAGAAGGGAGCCATCGGCCTTCAGAAGAAAAATTGACGAGATGAGTATCCTCAAGGCATTCCAAGTGTTGTTGTTGGCATCTCTGGTTCTAGGTTTTGGGATAACATGCCTGCTATTGATAGAAAAGGACAGCTTCAGCTTTTTGCAGGTTGCCTTTGAAAGCGTATCTGCCTTTGCAACCGTAGGCCTTTCAACAGGTATTACCCCACACCTGCATGCCGCTTCGAAGGTTGTCCTTATGGTGGTCATGTTCATCGGAAGGGTGGGCCCCATCACCATAGCAACCAGCATCAGGGGCAAGCCATCGGTTCTGAAGTATGTTGAGGAGAAGGTGTTCATCGGATGAGTAAGGAGAGTGTTGCATGAAAAGTGAATTTGATTTGGATGCCTATGGTATCATTGGCTTGGGTAAATTCGGCCTCTCCCTTGCCTTGGAATTGACCAAGGCCGGCAAGGACGTCATCGTGCTGGAGATCGAGGAAGAGAAGCTTGATGCGGTCAAAGATCAGCTGGCAAATATTTATCCCGTAACGGGCATCACCCAGGATGTGTTGAAAGAGTCGGGTGTCGCCCACTGTGGGACAGTCATCGTCTGTATTGGCAAGGACCTTGAGTCCAACATCCTTGCAACAATGAATGCCCTGGAGTTGAAGATACCCCGGGTCATTGCAAAAGCCAGCAGTGTTGACCATGGAAGGGTCCTGGAGAAGATAGGGGCAGAGGCAGTCTATCCCGAAGTTGATATGGGCGTCCGTCTTGCCCACTCGCTCGTTGCTACGGGCACCCTCGACTTCCTTGAGCTGTGCGATGATTTCTCCATAGCCAACATCACCATTTCAGAGAGCTTTGTCGACCAGACGATCGAAGAGTTGAATGTCCGTAAGAAATACCATCTGAACATCATAGTGGTGCTCCGTGACGATAAGGCCATCAGTGAGATAACACCTGATCTTGTTCTCAAGACAGAGGATATACTGGTGGTCGGGGGACCCAATGAAGCCATAAAGAAGTTTGAGAAGGCGAACGAAGTCTAGGAAAGAGAGGAAGCATACTCTGTAGCAGTCTCAGCATAGTGCTTGGCATTCTCTCTCATCCCTTCCAATTCCTCATCTGTCAAGGGTCGTATGAACTTGGCAGGGGTCCCCATGACCAGACTCCTTGGAGGGTAGGTCTTTCCTGGAGGGATCAAGGAAGCTGCACCGACTAATGTTTCTTCGGCTAGGACTGCTGCATCAAGGATGGTCGATCCCATACCTATGAGACATCCGTCCCCTATTGTACAGGAGTGGAGTATCACAGCATGACCTATAGTCACATTGTTTCCAATAGACAGGGGCAAGCCGATGGTACAATGGACCGCCGTATTGTCCTGGATGTTGCTGCCTTCACCAATATGGATGGGAGCGACATCACCTCTGAGGGTGGCATTGAACCACACTGAGGAGGCTTTGCCTATTTCAACCTCTCCAATGACATCGGCTGAAGGTGCGATAAAGCAAGTGGGATGGATGTTGGGCTGTTTGTCTCTGAAGTTCAGGATCATGGTAGGGTTCCTCTCATTGTTCCAAGCATACTGTGAAAGAGAGGGTTCTGGGTAGTCTCCAATAATACTAGCGCAAACCATTTGCATTATTTTTGCAAATGACTTGCAAATTCTCCTCTCTCTCAGTATTCTTTCCTTACCCCCTAAGGAGGGATTATGAGAAAGAACAAATATATAGATAGCATAGCGATCATCCTGATAGTAACCTCTGGACTCCTGTTTGCACTAGGCAATGCTGAAAAGAAAGATCTTGGCCTCAAGCCCATCATTGCCCTGAGCATCCTCCCTCAAGAGTACTTTGTCCAGCGTATAGCTGGGGACCTGCTTGGCAGTGTGGTACTCGTTGGAGAGGGGCAGAGCCCCCACTCCTACGAGCCTACCCCTTCGCAGATGGCCTCCCTTGCCAACGCGAAGGTGTGGATACTCAGCGGCACCGACTTTGAAGAGATCCTTGAAGAGAAGGTATCCTCACTCTATCCGAACCTTCTGGTAGTCGACGGGACAGAGGGGGTAACCTTCCGATCACTGGAAGCGCATGACGATCACGAAGACCATAGTATGGATAAGGATAGCCTTGAACGTGACCGGCACACCTGGCTTGGATGGGAAAGTGCGAAAATCCTGGCTTCCCATGTCCTGGAAACAGCGGTAATGCTGCTTCCTGAACAGAAAACAGTGTTGGAATCCAATTACCAACAGCTTATCTCCGACATTGATGAAACCTTCCTGAGCCTTAAGGAGAAGCTTGCTCCCTTATCTGGGCGCAAGGTGTTTGTCTATCATCCTTCATTCGGATACTTTTTTGATGAGTTTGGCCTGCTCCAGGAAGCTGTGGAAATCGGAGGGAAAGAGCCTACAGCCAAAGACCTCTCCCTGCTTATCCAGAAGGCTAAGGGCGAACAGGCCGTAGCTCTCTTTGTGCAAAAGCAGTTTCCTCTTGCTTCGGCTGAGACAGTGGCAAAGGCCGCAGGGGCCAAGGTGCTTGCCCTCGATCCTCTTGCCCGAGATTGGATGGCCAACATCCAACAGATGGGTGATGCCCTTCTGGATTCACTGGGAGGAAAGCAATGAGCGCCGTCCCCATAGCCCTGCGATTCTCCGGCGTTGCATTCTCCTACGATATGTTGCCCGTCCTGGAGGGGGTGAATTTCCATATTCATGAAGGGGAGTTCAGTGCTCTGGTCGGTCCCAACGGCTCGGGCAAGACCACACTGCTCAAGCTTATCCTTGGCCTTGAGCAGAGCCAGAAAGGGGAGGTCCTTCTATTTGGAGACCAACCCAAGAAGAACAGGTCGATGATAGGCTACGTTCCCCAGCATATGACCTACGATCCTACATTTCCCATATCCGTATTGGAGGTCGTAAGGATGGGCGGGGTGCTCTCCTCTTCAAGAAAGGGCAAGGATGCAAGAAACAGTGCTGCGCTGGAAGCCCTCAGGCAAGTTGAGATGGAAGAGCTCGCCCAACGATCCTATAGTGAGCTGTCGGGAGGGCAGAGACGAAGAGTCCTTGTAGCACGAGCCCTTGTGGCAGGGCCAAAGATGCTTATCTTGGACGAGCCTACGGCAAATATGGATGCAGAGAGTGAGAAGCGGCTCTTCGATACGCTTCGTAAGTTCAAAGGCAAGACAACCATTCTCATAGTCACCCATGATATGGGAACCGTCTCATCCCTAACTGACAGGGTATTCTGTATCGGGGCCCAGAAGCCAGGGCAGAAGGGGCGCACTGTGGTCCAGCATACCCTGGAACCCACCCCTTCTGAACTGTATGGGGGAGAGGCTTTGCGAGTACTGCATGATGTTGAGCTCCCGCCCGACTACTGCACCTTTGACGGAGGATCTTCCAATGGATAATCTCTTAAGCTTCTTCAGTGCCCTTGGAAATCCTGACTTTCCCTTTGTCCGCAACGCTTTGGTTGCAGGATTGCTATCCTCCATCCTCTTTGGAGTCATTGGGGCGGTGGTCACCGTCAAGAGGATAGCGGGGCTTGCCGGAGCCATATCACACGCAGTGTTGGGTGGTATCGGGATAGCTTTGTATCTGGGCGCGACTGGAAAGGTGCCTGGAATAACTCCCATGATGGGAGCGATAGTCTTCGCTGTCCTAGCTGCAGCCATCATCGGGGTAGTCTCTCTGAAGGCCAAACAACGTGAGGATACAGTCATCCAGGCCATCTGGGCTATCGGAATGAGCATAGGTGTCCTCTTTATGGCAAAGACTCCCGGCTATACCGATCCCGCTTCCTATCTGTTTGGAAACATCCTGCTTATTTCGAATCAGGATCTGATACTGTTGTTTGTCCTTGATGTGTTGGTGATCCTGCTTGCCTGGCGTTTTTATCCCCAGATCGAAGCGACCTCCTTTGATGAGGAATTTGCCCAGGTGAGGGGTATCCCTACCCAGCAGGTATTCCTCCTGATGCTCACTATCACAGCGGTTGCTGTGGTACTGCTACAGACCTTTGTAGGTATTGTCATGGTCATAGCGATGCTGACCCTGCCTGCGGGGACAGCAGGATACTGGGCTAAGAATCTGGGGGCCATGATGGGTTTGGGTACGCTGTTTTCAGCATTGTTCTCGTTCGGGGGCTTGGCAGCCGGTTGGGTGCTTGATGTCCCGGTCGGAGCCATGGTGGTAGTCATTGCAGGGGGCGTGTTCCTTGGAACTGCCGCTACGAAGATGCTGGTGACCTACAGCAGGAGGAGGGCTTTACATCATGACAAAGGCTAGGAAGGCAATTCTCAAGGCTTTGGAACATGCCAATGAACCTGTATCCGTCTCTGAAATGGCAAGGCAGCTGGGTGATTTGTGTGACCCAGCTACCGTCTATCGGAACTTGCACTACCTGGAGAAGCATAATCTGGCAACCTCATTTATCCTGCACTGCAGTGAACATGGGACCGAACGCTACTACTCAGCCAAGGAAGGGCATGATCACCATCACTGGTTCCATTGTGAACAGTGTCATCGCTTCATTGATCTGGGAGGGTGCTTTTATGCAGAACAGGTACGACAGTTTGAAGAGGATCATGGCTTTACGGTCAATGACCATACCTTCTACCTTACCGGAATCTGCAAGGAGTGCAGACAAGGCTCAGTCCCGGGAATTTGACTTTTTTTGTAGCAGGGAGAAGAGCAACACCCTGTTGGACACACCGAGCTTTGCATAGATATTCTTGATGTGGGTCTTGACTGTATTTGGGGAGATGAAGAGCTTCTCTGCTATCTCCCGATTGCTCAGGCCCTTCACCAACAGCTCAATGATCTCCTGCTCCCTTGCCGATACATCATGCTCTTGCAGATACCCTGTCTTCTGGATTACCGATGATTCGGTCACCACTTCGTAGGTAAGGAAATATCTGCGGCTGATGAAATAGTAGAGGTAGACTGCGAACGCTGCAAAGCTGAGATAGGTGAACTTGAAGGCATGGTTCCAGAAGAAGATCATATCAAGGGGAAAGAGCACCAGCAAAGGAATGAAAGTCGAGCAGATACCCGTCAGAAGCCTCTCCTGTTCCCACCCCTGTGCCCTTTTTCGATAGAAGAGGGCGGTGAAGCCATGGATTACCATAAAAACGCTGCCACTGAAAAGGTGATAGGAGAAGGTGAGGTCCATCGCATAAATCCAGTCGCCTTCGCTCTTGCCGATGATGATAAGGAGGCTGATGATGAGGAACGCAAGGATGAGGAACCCCAGTATGGTTTTGCCCAGGCTCTTTTCCTTCTCTGTCGCAGGCAGAAGCGCTATAAGGTAGCGGCTCATGGTAAACAGCATCAGTGTCGTAAGGAATATCGACACCAGTGTTGCAGAGAGGCAGAAATACCTATAGATATCGCCTGTGAGCAGTTCAGGAGGATAGGCTCGGGGTATATATGCATAGAGCATCGTCAGGAACATCTGAAGACAGAGCGGGATCAGGAAAGCCAGGAATCCACGTGTATACCTATCCTTTGCATGGAAATGCAATAGGATACAGAGACACATAATGGAAAAGACGAGTGAGGTTGTCAGAAAAAGCAGAATGTCCCCAATGATGAACACTTATAGAACCCTCCATGGGAGGATTCTACCACACTCGCCCTTTCAAGGGTAGGACTTAGAAGAAGTGAGTTATGCCAATGGTAAGATAATCGTTGTCATCCCAAGTCTTGAAAAGGCTATCCTTAGATCCCATTGACCCATAGACAACAGCCTTACACTCAAGACGGAGGTCGTCACTTGCCTGCCACGATAGGGAAGGCAGGAGGGCATAGCCTTCAGTTTCGATCTGGTAGGTAGCACCCATGCGCACCTTCACCGTCTCACGGAAGAAAGGCATCTCCATTGCCAGGGTGAGGGTGTTGCCATAGGCCTTGTTGTCGAAAGCCTGGCCCTGGTCCACATCAAACCCAATGAATGGATTGGCAACATTACTCTTCACTGAATCATAATCAACAATACAGTGACCGTTGTACATAAGAGCTATATACAGTTGGCTGGAAGGTTCCAGATAGCCCACCCCACCAAGGTAGACCCACTTGCTGTTGTAGAGAGTCGGGTCAGTTCCCTTGGCATCCTTGCTGAGCATGTACCCACCTTCAGCCATGAGGGTGAACTGGCCAAGGATATAGGTTGCTTCTCCTCCGAATAGCTGGTAGGGGGTGAAGACGGTATCTATATATGTAGGGGGTGCGGCAGCTTCTGGTCTGTACCCAGGTTGAGCCATATGCCCCCTATAGTAGAGCAACCCCAGGTCGGCGCCGACGATGCTGGTTCTTGCCCTGGCTCCGAGCTGTACGTATTCCAAAGAATCTGTTTCGGGAGGGTCATGGATGGCCAATGTGGAAAAATTGGCAGGTAGCAATGACCATCTGTCATCCTTGTCCATAGATGCCAGCGCTGGTGTGAAGGTCGGCTTCATGTAGAGCTGTAAGGAACTCTGCTCCTTGTAGATGGTGGAAGTGAGCATGAATTCTGCCCTCTTCATGCTGAAGATGTCATCAGAGAGGCCCTTGGAGTAGTCAAAGGCATTGATCACGTCCACTACATGCACGCCGTCTCCTGAACCCCACTCCTCCTTGAGCAGGCCTGCCTTGATGATGCCCCAGTCGAAAAACGAAGTAATTGCAATGGTGCTTGCCGTTAGTTCTCTCTTTTTTGCATCAAAGGAGAGAGCAGCTTCTGACTTGAAGGAGGGACTGTCAACAAGGAGATTTACATTCAGAAGCTGCTCAGAAAATACCTGGTCATTGAAATATGCCCCGACATCGGTTCCTATCGAACCTGAGAGGCCCATCGTATGTGATTTTTCTTCCCGCTTTTCTTTTTCTCCTGTGGTTTCTGCTGCGAATATGTCATCAAAGCCTGCAAAGGCAAGAAGGTTGCCTGCGAGCAAGCTGATAGTAAGCACTACAAGTACGATGCGTTTCATTAGGGCCTCCCTGTTTCAAGGAATCTGGTGGTGAAATAATTGCTGTTCATGGCAATGTCATACTGGGCCTGGAGGATCTCTATCTTGGTGCTGTGCCCACTTGCGATGGTAGTCATGGTGATGACCTTGGGTATCCATTTGCCGTTCATCTGTTCTATCTGTTGTGTTACCAGCTGTTTTTCCAGGGTTGTTCCATCCTTGGAATAGAAGTTCACCTGTAAAGGCAGATAGGTATCCTTGTCGACGGTTGTCTCTGTCATTCCATAGGTCGTCGTGTCGAAAGGAACCGACCGTACAACATAGGTTGTCGCACTTTCCTCTAGCAGAGTGTGCGTCGCCTCATCAGCGTCATAGGTGGTCGAGGCCATGTCAGAGTAGGAGAAGTCACTTCCCATGAAAGAGCCCCCTTCCTCATTTGCAGCAATACGCTTTACACGCTTGAGGGCTGGGAGATAGATCCACTGGTCAGTCTTCCCCTGTTCGTTCTCAACTGAGAGGAAGCGGGTATTTTTTACACTGGAGGGTGAGAGGAATACAGTAATTGAAGAGGTCCTTCCATTCTCTGTGAGGGAGAGCGTCTGCAGTCTTCTTGTTCGTTCCTGTCCTCCTGCATCTATGAGGGTGAGGGCCAAGTCCATGGCCGAGCTGTCACTGCTCTGTACTTCCATGACCTTGTCCATGATCGCTTGTGGTTGTGGTGCCGCTGTGATCGGAAGCAGCAATGTAAGTGCTAAGGCAAGTATGATGGGAATGGTTTTTTTCATTATGGGATTCTCCTTGGGTCTTTTGTTTCAGCGATGAGCATGGTTTCCTTTGGTTTGATGTGACGCAGCAGGGCTGGCATGATGGTGAGGCTGCTCAACGAAGCGAACACCATAGCAATACAGAACAGGAGGCCCATGCGTGATATGGGAGTGAATCGGCTGAACAGCAAGCCCATAAAGCCCAACGTCACAGAGGCGGCGTTGATGAGGATGGCCTTACCTGTTGTCTTCATCACCTCAGTGAATACCTCATTTTGTGCAATAATTGATCCGAGTCTCACATAGGCCGCTATCAGGTGAATGGCATAGTCAACTCCGATGCCAATGGCCAGGGCTGCAAGCAGGCTGGTAATGATATCAAGTTCGATGTCAAGGATTGCCATCGAGGCGAATATTCCCATGAGGGCGAACATACAGGGGATGAGGGCGAGTGTTGCCAGCTTGAACGAACGGAAGAGAAGGAGCACCAAGAGCCAGACAATGATGAGGGCACCGAAGAGCGAGAAGAGCTGGGACTTGGTTACCAGTTCGGTAAGGGCGAGACTTATCGCTTCCCCCCCGCCGATCTCCATCTCCCAGCCTGGAGGGAGGGTGGCCTTGAAATGCTCCTCTATGGTTTTTGTAATGTCCCTCAAGGTCGGGGTGTCTGTCTTCAGGAGGCTTATGGTCATCAGAAGGGAGTCGGGCTCGATCGGATCATTGATGAATTTCCCCAGATTCCCACTGTACAGTAGGAGATATTGGGTTATGAGCTGGCTCAGCCCCTCTTCTGTTTCCAGGCCATACTTGGCTGGGTCAGAGGGTATCTCGTAGTAGCTGCCATCCTGGGTGATGACGGGGGTCTCCCCTTCGATGGTTTCCAAGGGCTGTTTATCCTCCACAGCTCCGAATGATCCACCAAAGAAGTCAAAGTCAGGCATAGCCTCATCTGTCCGGAGGGTTTCCCCCTGTTGGGGGCCCATGATCTGGTTCATACGCTTGATGAAGGGAATGATGGTCTGCACGCCTCCAATATCATCGCTGAGTTCCAAGCCTTGGGAAAACTCGTCCAATGAGGTAAGGAAGGATGGCTGGAGGATGGTGGCTTTGCTGTCCCTCTTTACCATTACCGTAAGGATGCCACTGCCTTGCATCTTGCTGTTGTAGAGCTTGGTATCCTGTACAAGCTGAGATGAGGGTTTGAAGAAGGCGAGCATGTTGGTTCCGGTACGTATACGGGGGATGAGCAGCAGTGTCGCCACTACAAAAGCGAAAGAGAGGAGAGTGAGGAGTTTTCCCTGTTTCGAGGCGATGTAGATGAAAATCCTGGAAGGGTCGAATTTTTCACGGGTTTTCCTGTTTTTCTTCTCTACCGGTGTATTTGCATACAAGATCCGAAGCAGGGCAGGAAGGAGATACAGAGCAGAGAGTTGTGAAAGGATGACTCCGATAGCACAGAGAAGGCCAAAGGTCCTGAAGGGGGCCAATGGACTGGTCAGTTGGGCAAGAAATCCTGCCGCTGTGGTTGCCCCTGCCATGATCAGGGGATTGCGGTTCCTTTTCACTACTGCGGTGATGATCCTCTCCCTTCCTTCCTGGGTCTTCCCCTCCACTGAGTTCGAAGCCTCTTCATAGAAGTGGCTGAGGATATGGATGGTATAGGCGCTTCCCACTATTAACAGCAGGACCGGTACGAGCATGGTTGCCATGGTAAAGGTAAGCTGCAATACAGCCATAAGGCCAAGCATGAGGCTGGCAGTGACTGCCAGGCAGAGGAGGGAGAGAATGACAGAACGGAACCTGCCAAATGAGAGCAATAGGATGATGACTATCAGAAGACCGACTATCGGTGCAAGGATTGCCATGTCGGTGAGCAGACTCTGCTCGATGGCATCGGTGACTACAGGAAGTCCTATCATTGCTATCTGAAGAGGCCCAAGATCTATCTTTGCGACCTCAGCCTTGATCTGAACGAGCAAGTCCGACATGTCGGCACCTACCACCGCCTCAACAATAATAGAAGCCATAGTCCTGTCCCTTGATATGAGGTTGCCTTCATAGAGGTCGCCCCACTGCCCTAGACGAGTCTTCAGGTTCCCCAATGCATCTGTCTCAGTCGGGTCGTAGAGCTTTTGCACCAGCAACCCTTCATCTGAACTGCCCAAATGGTCTGTATTGGTAAGCGACGTTACGGAAAAGCTGAGAGCCAGGGGTTCTATGGCGCTGGTAACCCTATCCAGGATAGCTAGGGAAGTGCTATCAAGCATCGAGGCATTCTCACTGTAGAGATTGACCACTATGAGATCCAGCGATCCGAAGGCCTCTTCGATCATTTCATTTGTCTGCACTACTGGGGCTTTCTGGGGAATGAATGCATTGGTTGAGCTGTCGATGTGGAGCCTCCCGATCTGCATCAGGGAGAGAATGCTGAGCAACACTATTGCTGCAACAAGCAGCAGGTCTTTGGTTTTCCTTCCATTCATGAGCTCATGATAAACCTTGGATCCCCTGTCATATATCGCCTTTGAAGAGGATTTGTCTACCTAGAGGGGATTATTTCAACCTCACCCGTTGGGGTGATGAGAGATGAATCTCAGTATTCTGCGTATACAGAGCCTGACAATGGGAGAGGTGGTAGGCTTTAGCGATACAATCACTTGAAGAGGATCCCTGAATCAGAACCCTCTAGTGCACTGTATGCCTATAGTACAACCGGGGAAGAGGGAAAACTTTACAAAAAGGTGGTTATACAGGATGATAGAGGGATAAGGGGGCTACTATGCTCATACAGGGAACCTATACCAAGATAGTTGCGACTATCGGGCCGGCATCAGAATCGAAGGAAGTCATCATGTCCATCATCAAGGGTGGAGCGCGGGTTATCAGACTGAACTTTAGCCATGGGGATGCATCTGAGCAGCAGGTTCGCTATGACAGGGCCCGAGCAGCATCAGAGAAGCTTGGAATACCCATTGCCATCTTTATGGATCTGCAAGGTCCGAAGATCCGGGTGGGACAGCTTGCAGAGCCCTCCCTATCCTTTGAAAAGGGTGATAGCTTGATCATATCCACCAAGCCATGTCTTGGAACCAGGGAGCGCATCAGCATCGACTATCCCTATTTGCACCAGGAAATCATTGCAGGAAGCCAGATACTCATCAACGACGGGCTGGTATCCTTGGTCGTTGAAAGGGTTGAGGATACCGATATCCACTGTACCTTTGCCGAGGATGGCATCATCCTACCTAGAAAAGGGGTGAATCTTCCCAAAGTCCCACTGATGCACCTCAGCTCCTTTACTGAGAAGGATGAGCAGGATCTCGCCTTTGCTTTTGAGAACAATCTGGATTATGTGGCACTGTCGTTCGTACGTAGTGCCGACGATGTCAAGGCACTTAAGACATTCATGCAGAAAAAGTTCGGCCGTACCATACCCATCATTGCAAAGATTGAGAAACCAGAGGCCGTAACGGCCTTGGAGGCGATCATCGAGCAGTCTAGTGTCATCATGATAGCCCGAGGGGATCTTGGGGTGGAGGTTCCTGCAGAAGAGGTCCCCCTCATCCAGAAATCCATCATACGCAGCTGTATCGCTAACGGGGTGCCTGTCATCACTGCTACGCAGATGCTTGAGTCCATGATGCATAACCCACGCCCCACGAGGGCTGAGACCAACGACGTGGCAAATGCCGTCCTCGATGGTACCAGTGCGGTGATGCTCTCAGGAGAGACCGCAGCGGGGGAGTATCCCCTGCAGGCAGTGCTTACGATGAGCCGCATAGCCTTGCTGACAGAGCGCAGTACGGCATTTCAGAGGTTGGTTTTCAACCAGCTCTATTCCATAGAGAATATGCAGCCCAGGATGAAACAGACAAGGACAGAGGCGGTTGGCCTTGCAACACGGGAGTTGGCGCTTTCGATCCAGGCATCCTTTATCGCATGTTTTACACATTCGGGTAGCACGGCACGCCTCATCTCCAAGTTCCGTCCTAGTGTTCCCATACTCGCTTTCAGTCCTGATAAGACGGTGGTACAGAGACTCGCCCTCTCTTGGGGGATAACCCCGATCCTTATTGATGAACAGAAGAGTGTGGACTCGCTTCTCGCCTACGCCCCGTATTATTTGGAGGAGCATGGGTATGTCAAGAAAGGCGATTCCGTGGTTATCACTGCAGGAGTTCCTGTCGGCAGTTCAGGCAGAACCAATATGATCAAGGTCTTTGAGTTTGAATAACCTCTGGATCAGATAAGAAACAGTACGGCCTCCACAAGCATGTGTGGGGGCCGTAGTCTTGAGTTTGTACCTAAGGAAAGGATTCCTTGTCCCTGCTCTAGGGTTTGAAGGAGAGGGTTGCGCCCAGGCTTAGGGCTCGCCCCTTATGGTCGAAAAGGTCAAGTGCTCTGATATCAGCTGTGAGATAGACAGAGTTGAGGACTTGTACAGGGAGCAGACGCAACCCTACATTTACCAAGCCTCTGTCGCTGGCATCACCTGCTGACGGGCTGACGCTATAGGAGACGTTGCCGAAGTCTAGGAGAAATGCCATCTTATCCTTGAATGTTGTGGGAAAGAAGGGAGTCTCAAAGGCAATGCCAAAGTCAATATTGGTGTTGAGATCCTTGTGAAAGGTATAGCCTAACAGCACCGTGGTCTTTGAACGGAAGTCCATGATGGAGCTTGTGAAGGTGGAGGCAACATAGAGTTGTGCTGCAAGTTCTTTCGCATCTGCAACATCGATAAGCTGCCCAACCAACCCTACAGCGATGGAAGTCTCATTACGATGGGAGAAACGCCACTTCGCATTCAGCAGGAGATCGGTCACTGCCTGTGGGTCTATGTCGACAGCAAGGCTGACCTCTGCCATATCCGAAAAGCCCAGTTGGATGAAGGGGATATTGGCATACCCCCCTGTGGAGAGGATGCCTGAGTATCCTGTGGTGATGCTTGTGCTTTTTCCACTCGGTGCCGGCTCGGCACTAGGTATTACCAGATATCCGTTTACACCAGAGAGAGTGGTGTTTCCTGCAAGGGCAACAAGAGGTGAGAGCAACAGGATTAGGGCCAAAGTGAGAAGAATGGATCGTTTCATAGGATCCTCCTATGTGAAAAGGGTGGTGCAAAAGGGTTGAAGAGTCAAGATTAGGCCCTCTCATTTTTCATGGTTGCCTTGCATAGGTACATGGCGCTATCGGCACGGTTGATGATGTTGATGAACTTCTCTTTCTTCTTGGGGATGAAAAGATCCCAGCCTACTGCCACTGTATAGATTGCTTTCCTGGCCTTGAAGAACTTGGTAATGCTCGTGGAGAGCTTTTCCAGCTGGTCATCCCTGATGGAGGGGATAAAGGCGACAAATTCATCACCGCCGATGCGAAATAGCTCAGAATCTTCCGGTACGATTTTCCTGATACAAGAGGTGAAGTCTTGCAAAGCCATATCCCCTGCCTTATGCCCCTTGGTATCATTGATGACCTTCAGGTCATTGATGTCCATCATCAGGACTCCGAGCACTTCGGCTTTACTGGAGGCTGAACTAATCTCATCGATGCGTTTGTCGTAGGCGGAACGGTTGTTCAACCCTGTCAGGGAGTCGGTATATGCCATTGATAGGAGTACCTGCTCCTTGAGGATGCTTCGTGTCTTCTCGTTGAGTTTCTTCGCGCTGTGCCAGATGAGTATTGCACCGCTTACGCTCATACCGAAATGCAATAGGAAAGGACTGTTCAGCTTGATGTTGAAAATGAGCAACACCTCTTCAACGAGGATGGTGGTAAGCAGGATGCCCATTGCGATGAGAAAGGATGTCAGGTTCGCCTTTCTCTTGAGATGAGAGGAGAGAAGCAGGGCCAACAATACTAGGAGAAACAGTCCCAGGCAGAGTCCGGAGATGACAAGAAGGTCAGTGTATTGAAGTATCCCAAACAGTTGCAACAACCCACCCACGATGTAGGCAAAGGGGAAGACTAGGGATATGTTTCGCATCAGTTTGACAGATTTTCCCACTGTATAGGAGTTGCAGACATAGTTGACCAGAAAGAATGGGAGAAGATAGAGTGCTATGAAGCTGAGGTTCATGGGAAGGGCTGGGTTGCGGATGGTAAGCAATTTGCTGGTGCTCTGTGAGAAAACCCAGGCACCTAAAGAGGCTTGCAGCCATCCGAAGTAGATGAAGCTGTCACGCTCTCTTCCCCTATGCATTCCCAATGGTATGACGATACAGATAAATCCTACAAAAAGAAGGGTATAGCCAAATACCATGGAAGGCCACTGATCGTGTTTGAGCAGTATAAGTGAGGCTTTGCTTCCCATAACAGGGGCCTTTACACTTCCGGAAAAGGGAGTATTGGATGTATAGCGATAGGAGATGGAGAGCTCTTTGCCCTTTGCCTCATTGGGCAGTCTGATGAAGTTTGCAAAATTCCCCCCGAAAACAGGTCTTGCCCACCCTTTTCCAGGACCTTCGAGTGAGTATATTTTCTCACCATCAAGGAATACATCCAAGGCAGCCATGCTGCTTTCCACATTGATGCAGGTATTGTCGTTAGGAAAGAGTGTTGGAAGGATGGTCGTGATAGTGCAGGTTTTCCCTATCAGAGGCTTGGGGAATGCATAGGGTAACGAAACGTCTTTTGCAAGCGGCTCTCCATCAAGATAGACATCCCAGCCATTGTCCAGGGCAACTGTATACTCATTATTCAGGGGTTCCACTTGGAGGAATGAGTCCATATAGAGAGCAAAGACAAACATGAGAGCGACAAGGAATAGCACGATATATTGTATTTGTTTGAAGGGGTTCTTTTTGCTATGCATAGAGAAGTACCTGTGTTCCTATTGTTTGGTGATCGGTTTCACTTCAGGGTGTCCCTTGTCGTTGAGTTTCCTCTCTATCAATTTGTCTTTTTCCATCTTGAGAATGAGGTTCCCTATTGTTTTGTAGCTACTTCGTTCAATGGTGCGGCTTTTGTCCATCTGATGGAACTTGATGCCTATCAGGCTAACCAGAAGCCAGGTGTCTGGATCTAGGGAGTCAATTACCTTTTTCATGATCGATTCCACTGTCTTGTCATTACGTTTGGTGCTGTTGGGCTCCGGCTTCTCTTTTTCCTTATCCTTGTCCTTTCCTTTTGTTGTGCTGGGTTTTGCCTCTTCCGGTTTTGGTCGTGTCTGAAAGGACTCCATGATGAGTATCTCATCGCAGCTGTTGTTGAAGATAGGCTTGTCACTGACCGACTCCTTTGTGACGAGAAAAACCTCTTTCCCATACTTCCTCAAGGTTTCCATGATGACGGTAAAGTCAGAGTCAGAAGTAATGAATACATAGCGGTCAATGATGGGATTCTGTATTATCAGGGTTTCCATAGCTTCAAGTGAGATGATCAGGTCTGCCCTATTCTTGTAGTTTGCTGTGATGGAAGGGGTGTCTCGTGTGTAGAAGTTATACTCGGCGAGTGATTTTGACAGCTTCTTGATGGAAGCCGCATTGCCACAAGCAAACTTGATGACAAAGAAGTTCTCCTCATCCGGGTTTGTATTGTGCTTGAGCGTCAGCTCATCAAAGAGGCTTTTCAGATCCAATCCAGTTGGAATATTCTCCAGATCAATATAGATGGCATTGTTCTTTCGCTTCATCGTAACCCCCCCCCCCATCTTTTTTTGCTACCTTTTTAACTATACAACACTTTATTGCTGGGTGAAAGATGAAAACGGTAAGGTGTTTACAGATAGGATATGCTACGTATCTTCTCGTATGCCCATGTAAGGTTCATGGGCATGTGTGACATGACAAGGGATTTGCCGGACTATGCTGTATAAGCCTTTCCCCTACAGGTTGCATTGGTTGGGATATTCCCCTAGATGCGCAGCCCGAAGCCTGAATCTCTTGTTTCTGGACTTCCTGATTTCTGCTAAAAGGGAGCAGGGGAGGTGAACGATAGCTTCTCTTTGGTGTGAGGATGGCTAAAGGATAGGTAGGAGGCGTGCAGGCAGAGCCTGTCGCCCTCCATTCCTGTTCCGTAGAGGCGGTCGCCGACAATGGCATGTCCGATTCCCTTGGGATGGGAACTATGCAGTCTCAGTTGGTGAGTCCTTCCTGTTAGGGGGGTGAAGTGCACCCGAGTGACCAAGCCTGAAGGAGAGGATTCAACACGGAGCTTTTTCCATAAGGAGGTTCCCCATTTCCCCTGCTGTTCATCATATATCTGGTAGGGCCTATGGTCGACATCGAGGCGAAAGGGTAGCTTTACCTCTCCTTCCGGCTCTCTGATGACCCCTTCCAGGAGTGCAACATACTCCTTATTGACCTCCTGTCGCATGAACTGGAGTGAGAGAAGCTTATGGGTTTCCTTATCCAAGGCAATGAGCAACAAGCCTGAGGTGTCCATATCCAGGCGATGGACAGCACACTGTTTGGGTGCACAGGGGAAAAGGCGTCGGACTCTGCTCTCCACACAGTCTTGCTTGTCCTCTCCTCTTCCAGGTACCGAGAGAAGCCCCCCCTCCTTGTTTACCACAATCAGGGTGGTATCACAGTAGACAATATCCAAGGCCAGCATATGCTTGAGAAGTGGTTGGCACTTATCATCACAAGGGTCATAGAAGGCCTTGTGCTTCCTACTCAGTGATCTGTTAGGCTTGCCATAATAGAACTCAGAGATGCTGATCGGGTGTAGTGAATGGGTAAAGGCCCAGTGTAAGAGTTTTGGTGCGCAGCAGTCACCAGTGCCTGTAGGGGGTAGCTTTGTCCCAAAGATGTCGGCGAATGTCTTGGTAGTCCCGTCGATGCAGCGAAACCTGTAGAGGCTGTAGAGTTGCTTCAACACGACTTGGGAGAGCTCTTTCCTCTTCAGTACAAGCGAAGGGCGATCAACAGCGTCCCCACCGTTGATCAGGTCGGTCAGTTCATGCAGACGGGCATCATGTTCATTGACGACCTGCCCATAGGCCTCTGGATCGGCTACAGGTCCTACCCACCCCGGGATGATCCACTTCCCGTCATATTGGCCTGAAAAGGCCTTGAGGATAACCTCGTTTCCCTCTTTGTCCTCACAGACAAGGATGCCGAACATCTGCCCCCTGGCAGGGCCGAAGAGGTAGTCTGTGGCTATGAGATTCTCCCCCTCATAGTCGAGGGCTTTATGGAAGTCGAGTGCATCCTGGAGAAGAAGTGCTGCCGCTTTTGCCTTTTGGGTAGGTAAGGGTGGATTCATGACTGGTCTAGTATGGGGTAGATGTACGTGATGTTGGAAGTCTGCAGGGCATAAAATTGGCAAAAATGCATCGCAAAAGCATTTTCTCATGCACTATGCTTGTATACAGGCAACAGTTTGGTTGGAATTCCCTTGATGGGTTTTCAGGGGAAACAAAAAATGTACGTGTTGGTCTAGCCATAAGGAAGAGTAAGAGAGCTTATGGCATGAAGATTTTCCTGTTCAGCCAATTGCAGGGAATGAAGATAGGCTCATACATATGGCAATGCTAAGCGCTAGCAAAATATCCCTCATTAGTATGTTTGCTTCATTAGGGTTTATGGCCTGTCATACCTATCCCCTATGGCAAGCCAATACATGAAGGGCCCTACAAGCAAGGCCAGATTCCCAACAAGGAGTATGCGTATGTTGCCCTGTCCGACAGCATTGAGGGGTTTCTTCCTCTTTGGTAACTCTGCGGTTGTGTCGATACTGCCAAGGAAGTATGGCATCCCTATCTCGTCAGGCATTTCTCAAACTAGGGGAACTTATTCCTCGTCATTCCTCAGGCAGATAACGCTGGCAATAGGGAAAAAATCTCTTAAATATCATCATCTTCCTAGAGACGTTTTCCTTTCTTGATGATACACTTCAGGTAGGAAAAGATTAGAGGATCATACTAGGTTTCTTGCTTGGATGAATTGCTCTGATCGAAGAAGGTTCCTATGGAACAATTCAATACAAACCAACAAATTAGTATCGAAGACGGTGACCCTCCGCTTATACGCAAAGGCATGCAGGATTGCATGTCACAGGTAGGGCCTGAAACAAGTTACCCCAAACGGGCCAGAGCTCGCTCTGAAAATCCGCGTTGGGGCCGCACCACCAAGTTCAGAAAGAGCTATTTTCCGGACGCGTCGAAAGAGATGTGGAATGACTGGCACTGGCAAGTCTCCCATCGAATCACCAGCCTTGCACAGATCTCCCGGTTCCTTGTCCTTACCACCGAAGAGCGAGAAGCTCTTGAGCATGCTGAATCCAGCTTTCCTTTCTCTGTAACACCCTACTACCTCAGTCTTATCGACCCATCTGACCAGACAAGTGCCCTTCGCAAGAGCGTAGTCCCCTCCATCCTTGAGTCCTTCATTTCTCCAGGAGAGAGTGAAGACCCCTTGCATGAAGAGAACACCAGTCCGGTCCCTGGTATCGTGCACCGGTATCCAGACCGTGCCCTGTTCCTTACCACAAGCTTCTGCTCAGTCTACTGCAGATATTGTACTCGCTCCCGTCTTGTGGGAGGGCATACCGAGCCGTTGGAGACCCATTGGAAGAAAGCCATTGAATACATCAGAAACACGCCAGCCATCAGGGATGTGGTCATCTCAGGAGGGGATCCCCTGACCCTCTCTGATGAGAAGATAGAATGGTTGCTCAAGGAGATAACCTCCATCAAGCACGTGGAGATGGTCAGGATAGGGACCAAGGTCCCCATGGTGATTCCCCAGCGGATCACCCCAAATCTTCTTCGAATCCTCAAACGCTACAAACCCCTCTACTTGAGTGTGCATTGCACCCACCCCGATGAGATTACAGAAGAGTCCTCCAAGGCCTGCAACAGTCTTGCTGATGCTGGGGTGGTCATGGGTAGCCAGACTGTGCTTCTGAAGGGGATTAACGACTCGGTTGAGACCCTTATGGAGCTTTATCACCGTCTCTTGAAGGTGAGGATAAAACCCTACTACCTCTTCCAGTGCGACCCCATCACAGGCTCTGAACACTTCCGCACAACAGTGGACAAGGGCAAGGAGCTCATCAGGGGCCTACGGGGTTTTACCAGCGGGTATGCAGTCCCCCAGTATGTCATAGACACCCCCGGAGGTGGAGGCAAAGTCCCCATCCTTCCTGACTATGAAGTGGGGCATGATGAGAAGAACCTCTATCTTCGCAACTACGAAGGGAAGGTCTTCGCCTACCCAGACGGTGCCCAAGAGGGCACAGAGGACTGACATGCTAATTGGAATGACCTATGATCTCAAAGACGACTACCTGGCTGCGGGATATCCCCCCGAGGCAGTCGCTGAATTTGACAACATTGTAACAATCGATGCCATCGATGACTCTCTCAAGCTCCTTGGCTATGAGACAATCCGTATTGGTAATATCAAGGCATTGGTAGTGTTCCTAGCGCAAGGCAACCGGTGTGACCTGGTGTTTAATATTGCAGAAGGTATGCACGGTCTCTGTCGTGAAGCACAGATACCGGCTCTGCTCGATGCATATGAGATCCCCTACGTGTTCTCTGATTCCCATATCTTGGCCCTTACCCTTCACAAGGGGATGACCAAGGCTGTGGTCAGGGAGCAGGGGGTGCCTACCCCTGACTACTGTGTGATCCATGACGAGAGCGAAGTGGCATCTGTTGCACTTCCTTTTCCTCTGTTCCTCAAACCGGTAGGGGGTGGGACTGGAATGGGTATCAGCGCCAACTCCATTGTCAGGGACGAGCTTGCCCTTTCCCATGTTGCCAAAATCCTCCTTGCTGAGTTTAAGCAACCAGTTTTGGTGGAAACCTATCTTGAAGGACGGGAGTTTACCGTCGGGATAACTGGAACCAGAGAACATGCTAGGACAACAGCAGTCATGGAGATAGTTGTAGATCCTAGCTGTGATCTGGGAGTCTACTCCTACAAGACCAAGCAGGAGTACCTGGAGTTTGCAAAGTATCACCTTGTTGAAGGTGATATCGCTGCCGAGTGTGAAACGGTTGCCCTGGCTGCCTGGAATGCCCTCGGTTGTCGTGACGGCGGACGCATAGATGTGAAGATGGATGGTCAGGGTAGGGTGAACTTCTTGGAAGTGAATCCCCTTGCAGGCTTGAATCCTGTTGATTCAGACCTCCCCATCCTCTGTCTGAAGGCAGGGATAGGCTATCACGAGCTGATAACCCGAATAATGGATTCTGCCATCCTACGCATCGGGAAGGCTTCGATCAAATGCATATCCTGATCGTAACGGACAAGCTTTCCAAAAATCCGACGAAAGACGAATTGGATACAGCCCTTGAAGTGAGACAGGTGAGCAAGGCCCTCAAGTCCCTTGGCCATGAAGTGTCACGACTGGACTTCTCCTTGAACCTGGAAAGGGTCAAGGAGAAGATCCTCTCTCTCTCCCCAGATAGTATCTTCAACCTTGTGGAGACCATGGAAGGTTGCCGCCTTCTCCATCTCGCCCCTGTACTGTTCGAAACAATGGGGTTCCAGTATACAGGGGGAAACAGCCATGGGATGATGAGCTCGTCCGACAAGCTGTTATCCAAACGCCTTATGCACAAGGAAGGGCTTCCCACACCCCCTTGGCTTGAAGGCTCTTCCAGTGCCCATCTCTCTGGCTTCCTAGGCATTCCCCTTATCATCAAGCCTGTGGCAGAGGAGGCTTCGGTAGGAATTACCGATGCCTCAGTGCAGACGTTTCATGAAGAGACCTCATTGAAAAAAGCCCTTGCAGGAAATTCTCTCTTTGCAGAGACCTTCATACAAGGGCGTGAGTTCAGTGTTTCCCTTCTCTCTGCTGATGGGGATACGATGGTATTTGACCCTGCTGAGATGCTCTTTATCGACTACCCCAGTGATAAGCCGGCTATCGTTGGGTATGAGGCGAAGTGGGAGGAGTCCTCCTTCGAGTATATCCATACCCAACGAACGTTCTCCTTTTCTCCCTCTGATGAGCCATTGCTTATGGCACTGAAAGACCTGAGCCGCAAAGCATTCCTTCTCTTCGGAGGAAAGGGCTATGCCAGGGTCGATTTTCGTGTTGACAAGCGGGGTGATCCCTTCATACTTGAAGTGAACCTCAACCCCTGCATCGCCAAGGATAGCGGCTTTGTCGCAGCGGCGGAGCGCTCTGGCCTTACCTACGAGCAGATGATCGCCATGATCGTCAAAGGCTAACCCTATGGAACCCTATACCTTCAGAGAACAACCTGTCCTGACCGATATCCAGAGCATAGCTTCAATACTCAATACATCCGGCTTCTTCAACAAAGAGGAGCAGGAAGTGGGGGTATCGCTTGTCCGCGAACGCCTCCAGCAAGGGGAGAGCTGTGATTACTTTTTCCAATTTGCCGAGGTTGAACGATCAGTGAGAGGTTACACCTGTTTCGGTCCCATTCCTGGAACCAAGAGCAGCTACGACCTCTATTGGATAGCGGTCGACACCACCTACCGCGGTCAGGGGCTGGGAACCTTGCTGTTGAGACAGACTGAACAGGAGATAGAAAGGCGTGGAGGTACCAGAATCTATATCGAGACTTCCTCAAGTGACCTCTATGTGCCTACACGATCCTTTTACGAACGCAACAACTATCAGCTTGAGGCAGAACTGAAGGATTACTATGCCCCCAACGACAACAAGCTTATCTATGTGAAGGCTTGGTAGGAAGAGACCATGTTCACAATTGTTGCCTATCAGCATGCTGAGAAAATCTTGGATTTCGAGGGGCTAACAACCTTGGTCCAAAAGCAGATGGCCTTCATTGGCTATAGCCAAAGCAGGGATGAGGTACGTGCAGAAATTCGTAACTCGATGAAAGATGATAGCCGGTCAGTCCTGTTTGTCGCTTATGGGGAGGATGGCTCTGCCATGGGATTTGCCTATGGGAACATCTGCTGTGGCTTGGAGACACGTGGGGACTATTTCTGGTTGAACGAGCTCTATGTCTCGAAGGAGTGTCGGAAACAGGGGCTTGGTTCAGAGTTGTTGGAGTACGTCCAGGCTTGGTCAAAAGCGCAGGGATGTCTCTATCTTGCGATGGTCACCCATCCTACAAACACGAAAGCCCAAGATCTCTATCGGGATCTGGGCTTTGAGCTGGAGCCGTTGGTCTGGGTTGACAAATACCTCTGACTAGAGACCCTGTCTGACTATCTCCTGTACAATATCCCCAAAGGAGAAGCCACCCTCAATGGCCAGGTGATAGAAGCCATAGAAACTGGGGTTGCAGTTCACCTCCAAGACCCAGGGCTTTCCCGTTTCGTCAATTCGGAAGTCTACCCTGGCATATCCGGTAAGGGAGAAGGCTCTCCAACATGCTTGGGCAATTTCAGATAGTTTCTCCAGAAGAGGGACATCTGAAGCATCGGCACGGTACTTTGCCACTATATGTTCATAACCAAATGAGTTTTCAGTCCATTTTGCATCATAGGTGATGATCTTCTCCTTGTGATGTTCCTCATACCCTTGGAATACCCATTCATAAGGGGTGAGGACAGTACAGCTCTCACGTGTTCCATACATGCAGGCGGTGAACTCCCTGCCCTCAATGAAGGCCTCTGCGAAGCAGGGGGTGTGTAAAGCCTCTTCCTTGGCTTCCAGTTTTTCGACAACCGTTTCTGGGCTGACTATGGAGCTTTCATCAAGTCCTATGGAGGCGTCCTCTGATGTGGGCTTGATGATATAGCGCGTGATGGACTTGTCTTTCAGGGCTTCTGTCTCGTCTTTGCAGACCCACGGCGGGGTGGCGATCCCCGCTGAGCTGAGAATTCGCTTGGCCAGCATCTTGTTGGTTGTCACAAACAGATTTTGCAGTGTGCACCCCGTATACGGAAGGCCCAGATGTTCAAGCAAGCCAGGTACCAGATAGGCTAGGTTCTCCTCCCCCGGGGCTGAGTCCACCAGGTTGAAAACCAGTTTTGGATTCTTATCTTTCGCTGTTGCTATGGCCAAGAGGGCTCCAAGGGAAAAGGGCACTACAAGGGTTTTGTATCCCTTTTCCTGCAGAATTTCAGCAATCCATTTGGCTTGTCTCTCTATATCGAGGACATCCTCAGGACTGGAGGGAAGGACCTGGTTGTGTAGTACGATGATAGTATGCTTGGTATGCATGGTAACCTTGTAGGAAGAGTCTCTGGATACCTCTATAGTTTGCTTCTAGGGCTGTTTTGTCAACTGGAACAGAAGGAAAACCAAGAAAGTATAGGAGCTTGGCCCAGCCTCTCTTGCTGTATTTGTCTTATCGCCGAAGGTTGGAAAGGGATCTTCCCAGATATTCCATATCTTCTTTCCCATAGCGCTGGTCAATCTGGACACTGGCAATGTGGTCATAGATCCACGCAGAATGAGGCATCTGTTCAGGATGTATCAGCATAGGGGGCTGTGGCCAATAGACCGTACTTCTGATTCCCATGGTTTCGAGTTGCCTCTGTGCCTGTTCCCTGTCATAGCTGTAAAAACAGAAGTGACTCGGACAGGTCGCATCATCAAGGGAGGGAAAAATAGCTTTGCACTGTTCGGATTCCAAAAGGTTGTCAAGGAGAGCCTGATAGTTTTCTCTCCTCTTTGCAACAAGGGCCGTTGGATTAAAATAGGTGAGAATAGTCTCTGAGAGTTTATCGCTGCGGTAGGCATCGAATATCTGGCGCAGGCGCATTTCTGTTTCCCAGAAGACCTCTGATGCTCGTGTATCATAGTAAGAATCACCAGTCTTTACCGCTTGCTCCCTATACTGCATGGCAAGATAGCGTCCCTTCAGATGAGACTCATCAGGCGGTACCATCGGCAAGGAAAACTTGTCATTTTTTTTGATTGCAATACCTCCTGAGGCTATTCCCATCCACTTGCGTACACTGCCCGCATAATAGTCGGCATCAGGGCAGTGTCCGTCGAGTGAGAATATGCTGTGTGTCGTGTCCTGGAGGATTGTAATACCCAGTTCCCTGGCGTTTCGGACAAATGCCTTGTCATACGAACTGAATCCAAAATATCCGCACAATCCCAGCACAGAGACATCAGCCAGGTCTTCCTCCTTGAACAGGGGAGTGAGCTTTTCGGGATGCACATCATAGAAACAGAGTTTATAGCCAGCCTTTTCATAACTTGAGAGGACGGTCTCACAGGTATATGCCGGCACATAGGCCTTGCACGTGGTATCAGTGGCACGTATCTCCTCAAGGCACCCATAGAGGGCGCAACGTCCGGACATGTAGGCCCTGATGTCGGCCCCTATGTCCTGGAGAAAGCGTGTTTCGTCTCTTCCCTGCTGCTCGAGGGTGAACATGCCACCGATCCTATAGGCCATATCAGAAACTCCTGATCACCGGTTCATTCAAACCTTGAATGATTTCTACAGCGAGCTTTACACTGTTTTGGACATCCCTGTAGGAACAAATTCCGTAATGGGTATGCACATAGCGTACAGGTACTCCAATGACAATTGCAGGAATGCCTGCATTGGAGAGGTGTATGGGTGCCCCATTGGTAGCCCCTGCACTTCTTACCGCCTCCTGCACTGGGATACCGTGTTTCTTGGCAAGATTCAAGGCAAAGCGTTGGAATCGGGGATTGGTGATCATCCTGGCATCGATATGCCTAAGCATAGGGCCCTTCTTGATGCACGTCTGCGCCTGGTAGGCGGGCACTACCGTGTCATCAGCAGGACAACCCTCAAAGACAATGGCGATATCAGCCTTGATAGTGTTGGCACTGACAATCGAGCCTCGGGTCCCGACCTCTTCCTGGCTTGAGAAGTCACCAACAAGGTTGACATCCAAGGGTTTCCCTCTCAGTTCTTCCAAGGTAGCTAGGACTGATGCACATCCGATTCGACAGTCAAAAGCCTTGCCTATCAGAATGTCATGCTTTTCATCATAGGTACAGCTGACATCAGGTACTACCGGGGCTGCGATTCCTACTTTGTAGCGAGTACGAACCTCATCTGCGTCGCTTGCCCCAATGTCGATGACCAGACTGGAAATCTCCAGAGAAGCTTTCTTTTCAGCTTCACTCATGAAGTGAGGAGGTTTGCTGGCGACCACGCCGGTAATGTAGTCGCCCTCCTGGTTTCTGACTCTGACCAGATGGGCCGGGACGTTTGTAGGGATCCACCCTCCGATGGTGATGAACTCGAGCATCCCGTCAGGACGGATTGCCTTTACCATGAATCCGACTTCATCTGTATGGGCATTGAGTTGGACTGTACACCGGCCATCCTTGTTTCCTTCCCGATAGAGATAGAGGTTTCGTATGCTGTCTTCAGCAAACTCGCCCAAGCCCTTGCCCTCGTCACGCAAGACTGAGAGAACATCGTCCTCAAAGCCACTGATGCCGTTAGCATCACTGATTCTCTTGATATACCCGATCGTACGTTGTGTATTCATCTACAGCACTACCTTTTCAAATTCTTCTATACAAGCGACTACCTAAGCCGCCATAGCATTTAGCATCTCAGTTTTCCACTCAACAGTGGCATATTTGGGATGGTCGGATCCGACTCACTCATTGTCAGTGACATGGTTGGTCAGTCTGGGTATGGTTATGGTGACCTCTTTGAACTTCACAGTATTGAAACCGGAGGCATTGAAGACTTCACTCACATCTCTCAATTTCTGGGTGTGGTCAATCTCATTCCTACAGATGCTCCTTGGGTCTAGGGCCATGACTGCAGCACTTTCCACCGCACCACTAGGGATGGCAAAGAGCCGGATAGTTCCAGCTCTTTGCCTGTTTAGCTCTTATGCTAGATAGAAGCCTTACTTGGCTACTGTAACCCCTTCAAGCCTATGGTACCCAATTGGATCCAACACAAAGTTATTCACCTTATTGCTGGCACCTGCGGTGATGGCTGTATAGATGATGGGAGCGTTGTTGGCCACTTCCTTCAGCTTGATAGCCAAATCCTTATATGCAGCGTCACGGACCTTGGTGTCTGCACTGGTACGTCCAAGCATGACAAGACGGTCAACTTCCGGGTCGTCGATGAAAGACCTGTTTCCAGGGGAACCATGCTGGGAGCTGTGCTCCAGTGAGTAGTAGGTGTAGTCAGCATCCTTGGTGGAGGTGACCCAACCGAAGTAGCCCATGTCATGTTCGCCGGCAGTGGAGCGGCTGATGAAGGTACCGAATTCCATAACCTCCACCTTACAGGTTATTCCGATCTCCCTGAGCATCTCCTGGATAGCCTGGCACATCTCCACACGGCTCTGGTTGTTGTTTACCCACAAGGAGCAGGAGAAGCCATTGGGATAGCCGGCCTCGGCAAGAAGAGCCTTGGCCTTGGTGGGGTTGTACTCCCACACACCGGTGGAGTAGTATCCGTATACAGCAGGGGCGATGATCTCATCGGCAGCAGCACCGGTTCCACTCATGACAGTATCGACAAGTAGCTGGCGGTCAATGGCCATGTTGATGGCCTGGCGTACCTTCTGGTTGTCGAAAGGTGCCTTGCGCATGTTGAATGAGATATAGAAACAGGTCAGTGATGGAGCTTCAAACAGTGTGAGGTTCTTATCCGCAGTTACGCGCTTCAGATCCGATACCAGAATGTCATAAGAGATATCCAATTCACCTGTCTCCAGTGCGATGGTGCGCTGGGCAGCCTCAGGGATTACCTTCATGACCAGGTATTGTGTCTTTGGGGTACCTTGGAAATATGCATCGAACGCTTCAAGCTTCACGTTATCGCTCTGGGCCCAGGAGACAAACTTGTACGGCCCGCTTCCCACTGGCTTGGTTTTCAAGGCGTCAGGGTTGGCTGTCACGTAGTCCTTGGGGACGATTGCAGCAAAGGGCACTGCAAGGTTACGTAGCGTCGGACCATAAGGAGCTTTTGTGGTGACGACTACTGTGTAATCATCCTCAATCTTCACCTCCTTGATGAAGTCTACGATGTATGAGACAGAACCGCTGGCGATGGCGCGGTCAAGGGAGAACTTCACATCGTCTGCCTTGAGCTCCTCACCGTTATGGAAGGTAATGCCCTTACGTATGAAGAACCGGTAGGAGACAGGGGAGAGCTGTTCCCATCTTTCGGCAATCTGGGGTATGACCTCTCCTGTTGTGGGGTTGGTATCCACCAGCGTATCGAAGATATGGTTGGTTACAGCTACCGCAGGGGTCTCTTTTCCCACATGCGGGTCGAAGGAAGTGACATCGGCACCCTGACCAAAGACGATAGTGTCCTTGAAGCCTGTCTCTGCTTGGGATGAGCTCTCTTTAGCTCCTCCAGCAAACATGATCGTGGTGCAGAGCAATGCGAGAAGTACAGTCAGAACTCTTTTCATTTCTTTCTCCTATTTCGATGTCCCTACGGGCGGGAACAAACGATTACACAAGGGTACAGGCTACAAAATGCCCTTTTGAGACTTCCTTGAGGGGGATGTCACCAGCGAGGCAGGCTTCACTGACGTAAGGACAGCGCTTGGCAAAACGACAGCCTGGAAGTGGATCTATTGGGCTGGTCAGTTCGCCTTGCAAGAGTAGGCGGTCAGTCTTGTAGTCGGGATCAGGGACGGGAATGGCGGATAGCAGCGCTTGGGTGTATGGATGGAGCGGGTTGGTGAAAAGCTCCTTGGAGGTGGCCTTTTCCACCATCTGCCCAAGGTACATTACCAGGATGTCGTCTGAAAGGTGCTTGACGACAGAGAGGTCATGGGTGATGAAGAGATAGGTAAACCCAAACTCATCCTGGAGATCTTGCATAAGGTTGAGGATCTGTGCTTGGATGGATACATCTAGGGCTGATACCGGCTCATCACACACTACGAATTTTGGATCAAGAGCAAGAACCCGGGCGATGCCGATGCGCTGTCTCCTACCTCCATCGAGTTCGTGGGGGTAGCTGTTGATAAGGCGAGGGGAGAGACCCACCAGATCCATAAGCTCAGAAATCCTAGCAAGTAGAGCTGTCTCCTCCCCACGCCTGAATATCTTTTGTATCAGCAGACTCTCGCCTATCGTCTCAGCGACAGTCATGCGTGGGTTAAGTGAGGCGAACGGGTCCTGAAAAATAATCTGCATCTCCCGTCGCAGCTCTTTCATCTGTTTGTTTCCCAGGTTGGTGATCTCCTTGTTTTCAAAGTAAATCTTTCCTTCCGTTGGTTCGTGAAGGCGAAGTATAGTCCTTCCCAAGGTCGATTTTCCACATCCGGATTCCCCGACAACACCAAGGGTCTCTCCCTTGTTGAGGACAAAGGATACGTCGTCCACAGCATGGAGGGTGCCTTTGGGGGTATGAAAGTATTTTTTCAGGTTCTCCACCCTGAGCAGCTCAAGCTTCTTTTTTTCAACCATGGGTCACCTCGTCTTTGCAAAGGATACAGCGGGCGGAGTGACCCTTGGAAACCTGATACAGTTTGGGTATGGCGAGGGTGCACTCCTTGGTGACATACTTGCAACGGGGTGCAAACTTGCATCCGGGAGGCAAGTCAGTCGGGTCAGGCATCAGGCCTTTGATGGGACTGAGCCGTTCCACATCTTTGGTCAGTGAGGGGATTGAACCAAGAAGGCCTTGTGTGTAGGGGTGTCTGCTCTCCTTGAAGATGTGATTCAGACTCCCCAATTCAATGATTTCTCCAGCGTAGATGATGGCCACCCTGTCACAGTTCTGAGCAACGACACCTAAATCATGGGTGATGAGCAGCATCGCTGTATTGAGCTTCACTTTCAGGGCATTGATCATATCGAGCACTTGAGCTTGGATGGTGACATCCAGGGCTGTGGTCGGTTCATCTGCGATGAGAAGGGCAGGGTTACATGCCAAGGCTATGGCGATGATGACCCGCTGTTTCATCCCTCCAGAAAATTGATGGGGGAACTCATGTGCCCTGTCAGAGGATATTCCTACCATCTCAAGCATGGAACAAGCTTGGGCAAAGGATTCCTTCTTGCTGAGGCCTTTGGCATGGGCTTCTATGACCTCCATGATCTGTTCCCCTACAGTCATCACCGGATTGAGGCTGGTCATGGGATCTTGGAAGATCATGGAAATTGCAGAGCCACGTATGCTGCGCATTTCACTTTCAGGGATGTGCAGGAGGTCGGAATCCTGGAAAAGGATGCTTCCTGCCTTAATTACTCCGGGCGGTGAAGGAACGAGACCTAGGATCCCTCTGGCAAGGGTGGTTTTCCCTGCACCTGTCTCACCTACCAACCCGAGAGTTTCTCCTTCAATCATAGAAAGAGATACGTCGTTGAGAGCTTTGACAATACCATCATCGGTTTCGTAGTGGACGGTGAGGCTTTGTATGTCGATCAAGGGTTTGTTGGCATCCATTGCGGTCTCCTAATTTTTCAGTCTTGGATCGAGGGCGTCACGCAGGCCGTCACCCATTACGTTGAGGGCAAGGATGGTGATCATGATCCCCAATCCGGGAATGACGGTGATATGCCACCCTTCGCGGATGTACGACCGTGCCGATGAGAGCATGGAGCCCCACTCTGGTGTCGGTGGCTGGATTCCTAGCCCTAGGAAAGAAAGTCCTGCTATTGAGAGTATCGCCCCTGCAACACCCAGGGTTGCTTGGACAATGAGCGGCGCCATGGAGTTGGGGAGAATGTACTTGAATATGATGCGTGAATCACTTGCACCCATGGCCTTTGCCGCTTCGATGAACTCCTGGTCTTTGAGAGTGAGCACAGAAGCCCTTACTGTCCGTGCGAATGTAGGCACATAGCTGATGGCTATTGCGATTAGCACATTGGTGAGACTTGTTCCGAGGGCGGCGACAATGGCGGTTGCCAACAGCATTGAGGGGATGGCAAGCAGAACATCCATAAAGCGCATGATGATGTTATCTGTTGCCTTTCCATAGTAGCCTGCCAGTGAACCGAGAAGCACTCCCACTGTGGTGGAAAGGGCGATGGCGACCGTTCCCATGAACAGGGAGTATCTTACCGCCCATATCATACGTAGGAATATGTCCCGGCCAAACTCATCAAGTCCGAATATGTGTTCTGGGCTGGGGCCCTGAAGGCGGAGGCGGAGATTTTGCTTGATGACATGGTCGTTATAGAAGGCATTGCTTGTCGCAAGGTCAATAATTATGGTTGTGATAGCTATGGTTACCAATGACGCAAGGACCACCATGCCGACCAACGCTAGCCTGTTCTTCCTAAAACGTCTCCATGTCTCGGTAGCTAGTGTCCGTTGTTTTTTTGTATCAGCTAGAGCTCTCATGCTACCAATCCCTTCCTTTTGAAAAATATGTTTCTTTTGCTTCCATATTGGGATTTGATCCGTGGATCAAGAAACGCATAGAGGATATCCACTAAGAGGTTCACAAAGGAGAACATGGTAGCCATAAAGATTACTGCACCGAGGACCATGGGAATATCCTTGCTAGTGATGGAATCGACCATTAGTCTGCCCAACCCTGGCCAAGAAAAGATGGTCTCGGTGAGCATCGCCCCTCCCAATAGATGTCCGAACTGCAGCCCAACAGCCGTGACAATGGGTATGAGGGCATTTTTCAGCATATGTTTGTTTGTGACTTGTTTCTCGGTAATCCCTTTCGCGCGGGCTGTACTGATATAGTCTTGCCTGATCACTTCAAGCATGGATGATCGTGTCATCCTCACTACAGTTGCCGCAGCCCCTGTCCCCAAGGTAAGGGCTGGCAACACCAGTGACCGCATAAGAGGGATGAACCCGCTGCCCATCCCTTGTGATGGGAGCCAGCCTAGCTTAAGGGCGAACAGGAGAGAGAGTAACAGCCCCAGCCAGAAATTGGGCATGGATACCCCGATCAGGGAAAATATCATAGAGGAGGTGTCCATGAATGTGTACTGTTTCTTTGCCGAGAGGATCCCTATGGGAATTCCGATGACCAGAGCCACTAGGATTCCTGCAATAGCCAGCAGCGCTGTATTGGGGAACTTGTCCCATACTTGCTGGGCAACGCTGATCTGATTTTTATAGGAGGTTCCCAAATCACCTTGGAGCAGGTTTCCCATATAGGTCGCATATCTTACAAGCAATGGGTCGTTGAGCCCGAGTTCTGCCCGTTTCATTGCAAGGGCTTCTGCACTTGCCTGATCCCCCAGTATGATGGCTGCAGGGTCCCCCGGCGTTAGGGACATGATGAAAAAGACGATGAATGTGACTCCCAGCAAGACTGGAATCATCATTACCAGACGCCGCAGTATATATTTCCCCATACAGTACTCCCTACCTATCAGGTATATTGTGCGAACCTGCCACCGAGCATGGCAATGGTAAGGATCATATGAAAGACGTCTTCATACTTCGTAGTAGTGTAGGAGACAGTCCTGCCACTGAGGCGTTTGATGCCGGGGACTATGGCCACAGCATCAGCAACAACCGTTGAGGTAAGGTCCACTTGCAATTCAATGGGATTTTCAATCAGCTTCACTTCCAGTTTTCCGAGTGAACCGATGAAGTTGCCGACCTGCTGTTCAAAGGACTGCTTGAGCCGTTCGGGGGAGTACATTTTTCCTGCATACCGGCCAAGGCCCTCTTTTGTCCTGACATAGGGTACGGTAAAGTACTCCTTAAGTTGCTTTTCGAGGATATCATCACCTGAGACAAAGCCGACAGGAACTCCAAAAAGACCTGCATAGTAGGCATTTATCTCCACTTCACCGACAGGTTTTCCGTTGAGACGGACAGAGTAGATGCAAGATGAGGAGTAGGAATGGTCCATCATGCCCCCTTCGGTCCCAATCATGGCGTGATACCCAAGTAGGAACAGTGCATCAAAAGAGGAGTCCAGACCTTCCATCATATAGGAGTGGCGAGGATACCCCTTTATATGGGTGATGCGAGGATCTCCGAAGGATCCGTAGGCAAGATTTTCACCTCTGGCGTGCGAGTCACAGATGCAGATCTCTTCAATCCTTAGGTTGTCATTGCCCTCAGTCAGTCGGATGAGTTCATCAATGACCCAAGCCAACTCCTGTTTGAGGGCGGCATTGCATCCGCCTTTCTGGCTTGGTTCGGTCATTTCATTCCAGGAGGAGATCCCTCCTATTCCTTCCATGTCTGTAGATATGAATATTTTCATTGCAATATGTCCTTTTGTGCTTGTATGAATTGGTAACCACGTCTCTCATCTTCCATGACAGATTTCATGGTGGGTAGGATTTCCGTATTTCCGCTGAGTAGCAACATGTTGATAAGTACCTGAATTATGGCAACCATGCCCACGTATGAGTTGGTAAGGAGCAAGGAGTTGTTTTCGCAACGGACCACCTCATTTGCCAATGGGTAGAGAGGGCATGCAGGTGAGTCTGTGAAAAGAAAGACATCTGCACCCACGTCCTTTGCATAGGTGCCGACATGGATTGCTTCCGGAGAGTAAGGGGGAAGGGTCATGATAAAGAGGGCATCACCCTTTTTCATGGAAAAGAGGCGGGGATTATAGTCGGAGATTGAGCCGGTAATGCTGATGATCTCCTTGCATTGCATGCTTACCAGAGCATACTCAAAGATCTGCATAATGTTGCGGCTAACCCCAAATCCACTTACAAAGATGCGTTTTGAAGCGAAAACACTGCGAACCATCTGGCTGAGGGTCTGCACGTTGATGTCCTTCAATGTTTTGCTGAGGTTGCGTACTTCGTTGTCTGCCAGTTTCTGTAGCTGTTTCTTTGCCGGTAGCACGTCAAGTTCATTCAGTGCTACCTGTGAATCCTTGTTCAGTTTTGATTTGACTTCTGTCTGAATCGTTTCTCGGAACTCCTTGTATCCAGAAAAGCCCAAGAATTGAGTGAATCGAACCAGCGAGGCATTGCTTACACCAATGGTTTTGCTCAAGTCGTGTACTGAAGAGAAACCAATCTCATCGTAATGGTCGAGAAGATAGACCGCTATCGAATGAAAAGAGGGAGACATGGCCGATAATGTTTCTTGTATGATGTCTCGAACCATGAGCTCCTCCCAAACAGTAACAATTTGTTCTAGTAGAGCAAAAGATGTAATAATTGTTACGGCTACTAGCAGAATAGCAAACTTTTCAAAAGATTGCACTAAAAAAATGAATTAATTTTGTATATTTATGTATCTCTGGCCAGAATATGCATATTCACATCACTTTCATGCAAGCATATGTTCGTCAAAGAGAAGAACTCATAATCCCCTATTCAGGAAGAGAGCTTCTGATCCATCCAATCTGCTTTGAAATAGTAGAGAGTGAAGATGATGGAACTGAGCATCCATGTGATGGGATGCGCCCAATAGACAACTCTGATGTCCATCAGGAACAGTAGCCCTATCTTGATGTAGAGTACTCTGAATATACACCAGAAAGCCAGCATTACAGCCATGGGAACCATGGACTTGCCGGCTCCCCGGAAGAGGCCGCTCATGACGTGGGAAAGGGCAAGGGCAAACAGGAATAGGGATGATATCTGAGATTTCTGCACCCCGTAGATAATGATGGAGGGGTCTCGGTTGAAAAGGGCCACCAGGACATCTGCATAGAAAAAGAGCAACACTCCAATTCCCTCTGACAGGATCATTGCGAATACAATGCCAAAGCGGACTCCTTTTTTTACCCTGTCATACTCCCTTGCCCCTATGTTCTGGCCGGTGAAGGTTGTCATGGCGAGGGCGAAGCTGGTGATGGGAATCATAGCGAAGCCCTGTATTCTCATAAACGATCCCGTCCCAGCCATCGCAGCAGCTCCAAAGAGGTTTATACTAGACTGGACTACGACATTGGCAAAGGAGGTGACTGAGTTCTGGATCCCCGAGGGTATACCAAGCCTGAGGATTTTTGGCAGCATCCCTTTCTTGAACCCTATCTTTCGTATTTCAACCTTAAAGATGTCATCGCCGGTCAGCAGGAGACGGAATGATAACAATACGCTCACTGATTGGCTGATGATGGTTGCATAGGCTGTCCCTTCGATCCCTGTCTTGAAGTATCCGACAAACAGTACGTCCAGGATGATGTTCAGTAAAGCGGCCAGTATAAGAAAGTAGAGGGGATGCTTGCTGTCTCCTACTGCTTGGAGGATACCTGCTGCTGTATTGTAGAGCACCAGGGCACTGATTCCCAGGAAAAAGACTTGAATATAGGTCTTGGCGTCGTCGAAGACATTCGGAGGAGTCCCCATCCACCTGAGAATGACCGGGGCAAAGAAATAGCCAAAGATGGTGAGCAGTACACTGCTGCAGAGGCTTAAGGCTATGGTTGTGTGGATTGCCTTCTTTACTGATTTGATATCGCCTGCGCCGTAGTAGGTCGATATGACCACTCCGGCTCCAACAAATATGCCTTGGACCAAGCCGACAAGCAGGAATATGAGCGATCCGCAGGAGGTTATGGCCGCTAGGGCTTCCTTTCCGAGAAAGTTACCCACAACGACAGAGTCCGCTGTGTTGTAGAGTTGTTGAAAGAGGTTGCCTAGGAATATGGGGATGGCAAAATGGATGATATGCCCTTGGATGGATCCGCTTGTCATTAGTTTTGCCTGTCTGCTCATAGTAGAGAGTACTGTAGTCCAATTGCAGGGGGTGTGCAAGCGCGGATTCAATGATTGTCCACTAAAGCGACATGTAAGACAAATGGCACCTCCCTGGCAATGAGGTTTCCCAGTATGCATGCCGCATTCCTGTGCTATACTTACAGGACAAGGAGCACCACATATGCAAGGAGATAGTACTTATCAGAAAGCCCTTCACCTTTGGAAAAGCGTTGCCATGCAAAGTATTGCTGCCCTTACCCAGTATTTTGACAATTTTCGAATCCTTTTTGCCTATCATTCCGGAAAGATCGAGAATGATGGCGTTACCTACAAAGACACCTATGAAATCTTTCTTCATGACAAGGTAAGCTCGTTTACTGGCAACCCCCGAACACTATTTGAACAGCAAAACCAGAAATTGTGCAATGCGTTCCTTTTGCCAAAGATCTTGGAAAAAAGTCCCATTACCATTGAACTCGTCAAAGAGGTCCATGCGATTCTCACTGCTGGAACATATGACGGGTGGCGATACATTGAAAAGGGGGAACGTCCAGGGGAATTCAAGAAACACTACTATGTTACAGGCTTGCTTGAGGTGGGCTCCTCTCCTGAAGAGGTCTCCCTGGATATGGCCACACTCCTGTCTGAAATGGAAGTGTCAACAATGGGTGGATCAATTTCCCCCGAAGCCCTGCTCAAGATTGCTGCCTACTTTCATGCTAAGTTTGAGTATATCCATCCATTTGCAGATGGCAGTGGCAGGGTAGGACGAACACTGCTCAACTATTTCCTTATGATCAACAACCATCCTCCCCTGATCATCCATGAGGAGGATCGGGAGCAGTACTTTGAGAGTCTGCAAGCCTATGATAGGCATGGGGACACTGAGCCAATGTTCAGGTTCCTTTTGTTGTGCACTGAAAAGACATGGCAGGAGAGCCTTGGGAGAAGCTAGATGAATAAAGGTGAAAAATTGAAGCAGAGATGACTTCTTTGTACTCTTGCTGTCATCCCGAATACCCAAGGGAGATATCAAGGGCATTGTTTTGTGCATTACGGAAGAAATCTGTTACATTTTCCGATACATGGTAGGAGATGAAACCCTTGTCTGTACAACCAGATTTTTCAGAATTACGTACAGTGCTGGACCGGAAAAGCCCTTCAAGGCCAGTTCTTTTTGAGTTCTTCATGAACGATGGTGTGTATGATGCTGTAGTAGATGCATCCGAGATTCCAAGGGGGGATAAGGATTTTACACAGAGGATGAAGATGGTCCTTGCCTTTCATCATCTTGGGTATGACTATGCTACCTTGTTAGCACCTCAGCCAATAGTCTTTCCAGAATTACGAGAGCATCACGAAGGGCAAAGAACCTATTCCCTAAATGAAGGCTCCCGTATTGATTCTTGGCAAGCGTTCGAGGCATATCCTTGGCCAAATTACTCTGATATTGACTATAGCTATCTTACAAGGATAGCTGCTCACTTGCCTGAGGGGATGAAACTGATACCCTCTGGCCCTGGTGGGGTTGAAGAGATTGTAATATCACTTACAGGGTATGAAAATCTATGCTATATGATGGTTGATGATGAAGATCTGGTTGGATCCCTCTTTGATGCCGTGGGCAGTCGCTTGGTGAAATACTACAGTGAAGTTGCTACCTTCGATTCTGTTGGGGCGTGTCTATCCAATGATGACTGGGGGTTTAACACTCAGACTCTTCTCAGTCCGGAGTATATGGGCAGATGGTTAATCCCTTGGCATGAGAAGATTGCCAAAGCCATCCATGAAGCGAACAAGCCAGCAATCCTACACACCTGTGGAAACGTATACCCGGTCTTTCATTGGATTACTGAAAATTATGAAGGGAAGCACTCCTTTGAAGACTCCATCTTGCCTGTAGAGAAAGCATGGGAGACATACCATGACGAGATAGCAATTCTTGGTGGCATTGATGTCAATTATATGATCATGGAGTCTAAAGATCGTATCTACAATCGTTCTCTCGCCCTCTTGGAAAAGACAGCAGAACTTGGCTCTTTTGCTTTAGGGACAGGCAATTCTGTTCCCGACTATCTTCCCAATGATACATACTTTGCCATGATGCAGGCTGCATGGGATCTTCGTGGGATCCAAGTGGATAGGATACACTAGGAAAGAGGGGATTGCAGGACTTTGGGCTGGTCTCACAACTGATCCCCTCAGGTAGTGTTTAGCCCTAAGGAGGTACCCGCATGAACATTTTGCAGGAGAGTCTTGTGTGTCCCTCCCTACCTTTCCACCCCGACAAACAAAACATTGACAGACGATAGTTTCAATACTACTGTTTAGTAGCTTGTTGCCAGTAAACTGAGCGCGTTTTCCCATACAAATCAAAGGGGTGTATCATGAATGTCTGGTGGTTGTTTGTGACTGTAGGAATTCTTCTCATGGCTTTAGAGGCTCTTACTCCAGGCTTTATCATCATGTGGTTTGGCATAGCCTTCATTGTTGCGGCCATCCCTGTTTACCTGAACGCCTCCACCCAAGTTGTCCTCATCACCTTCTCCATAACATTGCTTCTCCTCACTGTTTTTGTGAGGAAAATCTTCTTGGGGACCCGCTCAGAGCACAAGGGGCCCAAGACGAATGCCCTCAGCCTTGTGGGTGAGAAGGGCGTGGTCATTGAGGAGATCAATTCCATCAAGGCCACAGGTTTGGTGAGAATCCATAAAGAGGTGTGGACAGCGATATCGAAGAAGAGTGAGGTTATCCCTGTCGATCAGGAAATAGTGGTGCAAAAAATTGAAGGGGTCAAGCTTGTTGTAGAAAAGGAGTGAGCATATGGAATCTTTCTATGTGATTGGTGCGGTCACGTTGTTTGTCATCATCATTGTACTTGCAGGTATCAAACAAGTACCACAAGGACAGGCCATTCTTATCGAACGGCTTGGAAAGTATGTCAAGACCCTCGATTCTGGGATCAACTTCATCATTCCCTTCCTTGACAAGAAACGGTATGTGAAGCCGCTGAATTACAAACCCGAAAAGATTTCTGATTACAATGTGGATCTCCGGGAGCAGGTCTATGACATACCCTCCCAGTCGGTCATCACGCGTGACAATATCAGCCTTACGGTAGATACCCTCATCTTCTATCAGATTGTGGAACCCCATAAGGCCTGCTATGAGATTAGTGACCTGATCATGGGCATAAGGGAGCTTTCCAAGACTACCATGCGCAATATCTTCGGTGAGATGGACCTTGATGCAAGTCTTTCATCGCGTGATGCCACCAACCAGAAACTGCGGGGCATCCTCGATGAGGCGACTGACAAGTGGGGGGTGAAGATCCTTCGGGTGGAGATTCAGGACATCATCCCGCCAACTGACCTCAAAGAGGATATGGAAAGGCAGATGAAGGCTGAACGGACCCGCCGGCAAGAGGTTACCATAGCCGAAGGCAAGAAACAGGCTGCGATACTGGAGGCAGAAGGCATTAAGCAAAGCCTCATCCTGAATGCTGAGGGTGAGGCCCAGTCACGCATCATGAAGGCCGATGCCCTCAAACAGGAGAAGATTCTCCTTGCCGAAGGGGAATCTGAGTCGATTCGTCTGGTCCAAATCGCCAAGGCTGTAGGGTTGGATGCAGTGAGAAAGGTATATTCTGAGGATAAGGGTTCAGAAAATCTCCTGATGATGGAAGTGCTGCGCTCACAGAATGAGATAGCCAAGGACCTTTCCAATGGGTCTAGCAACAAGATCTTCCTTCCTACTGAAGTCGCAGGTCTGTTTGGTTCCATTGGAGGTATCCAGGAACTCCTTGCGACACGTGAAGGGTTCAAAAAGACAGGGTCACCTGAATCAAAAGGCTAACCATCGAACAGAGTTGAAAGGAAATATGGACGAGGATGGGACTGTGGCCCAATGCCATTCCTCGTCCAAGTATTTTCTCTCTCCAGTAGCATTCACTTGTAGGTGAATCTTACAGATAGAGAGGATTGCTATAGGCAACCTTACCTTGGGCATCTATGCACTCCACCCGTACATACTCCTTGTTCCCTCGCAGAGCAGCAGAGAACTCAGTCAGGCCTGAGCCGATTCGTCTTGCATAATTGCGCCTTTCCCCCTTGAAGATGATCCTGTTCACAGGGGAACAGGCGACATGGGCGACTCCATCCTGTACGGAGAAGTCATATATCTCAGGTCCGCCGGTGGCGTAGAATGATCCCTTCTCCAGTGCGACGATTATTGCCTCAGAGCTTCTGTTTTCTGCCTTGACCATTACCCAGCCACCGAAGCTGTCACTCTCAACATGATCAAACGGCCAGCCAAGGGAGGTGGGATATCCGTTATGGTTATCATCGGTTGCTACGCCCCACCAGCGCTTGCCATCCATCAGCGCAGCGTCCCAGAAGTGGGAGCTCTCCCCTACGCGATCTTGCCACTCGCTGCCATAGTTGAATACCTCCATGCCGAAGAAACAATCCATAGCCTCGACATCACGGTACTGAAGCAAAGACCAGTCGGGGTGGTTGAGCATGATCAGATAGTCTGCCTGTGCCTTTTTGAGGAATGCCATGGTCTGGTCATGTGTCTCGACCAGGAACCTCTGCCCGTGTTCATACAGGCTTTTGGTTCCCTTCTGCAGCAAGTTGAGATGCACCCTCTTGTCCTGGATATAGCAGGTCAGTTCAAATCCTGGAATGAGAATGAGGCCTTCGCACTCATACCTTGTATAGATGTTATGGTCAGTGAGCGAGAAGAAGTCGTAACCCCGCTTCAGGTACCCCTCAAAGACCTTCTGGGGTGGCAACTCTCCGTCAGAGACGGTGGAATGGCCGTGAAGATTCCCTTTTAGCCAGAGGCCCTCATTCTCAGTAAACATATTCTGCTCCATTGGTATCACCGAGGCTCCAGTTTTTTGCTAAAGGTAGCATATAATGCTGCACATTCCCCAATGAAATTTTGCTTGATAGCTGGGAACGTCCGATTTGCCTATCTGAAGGCGAACACCAGAGGGAATATGACCACCACAACGGCTGCCCAGATCCCATACAGAGGCAAGAAGCGCATCTGCAGCTCCACAATTCTTTGGAAAGGCTGTCTCTTTGCCATATAGCTGCTGTATCCGATACCAAGGAGGATCAGATTGCTCAGCAGCAGGAGGTTTTCACCCAAGGCTGCACTCCTGTTTGCTGAGAAGCCAAAGGTCTGCAAGCGAAAGAGGATGCCCCACAGGGCTATGATATCTACCAGTATTGCACAGACGATGAGGACGAGCGTCAAGAAATCCCAGAAGGGGAATCTGGCACTTTCCCTCCTGTGTTCCGATGCACTCATTGCATAGAGGGCAAGAGCGAGGACGAATGCAAGGATCACATCAAACCAGATGAGCATGGACCTATTCTCAGAGGCTTGGTTTGGGGAGGCAAGGAAGGCAACAATCAGGCTGACAAGCACCAGGATAAACAGAGGCGTGAAGATGCGGGCCAAGACCGGGGCGATGCTTTCGCTGAGGCTTCTTTTTTTGTTGACCAGGTAGGCGGCCACGGTGAACAGGCCGAAGAGCCCGAAGGGTCCCATCCAGTACAGGACAATGGGCGTGGCATCGATGCTGATGAGGTCAAAGGTCCCCATGGTCAGGAAGATGAGGACCATGCCTCCCAGCGCTATCAGGACGGAATAGATGAAACCCTCTCCGATGAAACGGATGAAATTGAGTCGGGTATCTGGGGTTTTCCATTCAGAGCCCCCATAGAGGGGTAGCAGGACAAGTAGGGAGAGGATCGGCAGGTGAATGATGCCCAGCATGGCTGTATGGTATGGCTCCTGATAGGGATAGAGGTTTATCAGTAGGGCTGCGAGGGGGAAGTATGCCAAGGCCATGGTGGTTTTCCTTAGGGGTAAGGCTTGCTTGTACAGGAGATATAGGGCCACTGGGGTAAAGGCAAACAGGGATGCATTTTTCAGGAATAGGATGTCATACGTGCCAAAGTCCCCATAGCCGAAGAGAGCAGGTATTTTGCTCAATACCCCCCCCAGCAGGGCAAGGGCTATGATTACGAAGAGCTCTTTTCTTTGTGTCTTCTGTGAAATAGGGGTGTGTATGGGGGTGTGTATGGGGGTGTGTATGGGGGTGAAAAGGGGGAGCCAGAGCTCTTCGGTGGAAGGCTTTTCAAACTCAGTGCTGATAATTCCAATGTCCCCAATCCTACGGATTGCAACCAGGAAAGCCTCCTCCATGCTGATCGACTGCCCTGCTAGGGCTGCGATGCTCGCCCTGAGGTGCGACTCCATTGCTTCGATGTCCTTGTTGCTGATCGTACCTGTTGCAGTGAGATGGTTTTTCCAATTATGGATTTGTCCTTCAAGGTCAAACATGACGGCTCTCCTTTATTCTTCAGCGACAGGTTGCCCTTTGCCATGATGCATGGTACTTCTCTCCTTGGTGGAGCGCAAGGGATGTGTCGTATCGTTCCATCAGATTCGATACTTGCCCCCTGCTTTCCGAAGTGGTGCTGAGGATATAGGGTTTGGCCTTGTACTGACTTATTTTGCAGGGATTTTGTTCGCATCGATAGTCCGAACGGGAAGGAGCAGCAGCTACGCAACCATGGCATGGGTCTGCTTCACATGCAGGACATCACTTACCAGCAGGACGACTTTAGGAACATCCTGGCGTTTGCCACCTGGATACGGTGCCCAACGCTGTTGGAGTCAAGGCGGTCATCGACGATGGGATAATCCCATAATGATGGCACCACTGCCGACAAGACCGGTTTTGCCCTGGCTCTGCTGAAGGTAGAACAGAAGCGGCTGTCTGGACCCTTTTGCATCCAGTTGCACCTTCACCTTTTGTATATAGGGAAGGCGGCACATGCCGGGGTGACTTTGGAACTAGGAATCAGTGCGATCAGCCTTGCCGTCAAAGCCATCTCTGTCATGAGACTGCTTCGGATCGATGAAAATACGACTGCACATATCGGATCGATCCATGGGGGCGGGAGCGCCAATGCGGTGTGTGACCGGGTCGAGAGCCTTGAGCAAGAAAGGGCCTCCCAACAGGTAAAAATGGTAAGAGCCTGTTGTGCTGACGCCTACAGGCCGGGCGGAGGCAGTTAGGCCCTCGATAGTGAACTCTCAAATGTTGGGTACCATATTGGAAGATCTGAGGCCCTCTCCCGTTTCAAAGAGGCATGCGCACAAATCAACCTTCCGATGCATGCAATACCCACCGGTGGCGGCAGTGATGTGCACATCCTCAGGGGCAAAGGTCTTCTTGGATGTTGATACGAAAAGGACCATAGCACCGAAGAGAGGATAGCTATCAACGAGATAGAAAAGATGGAACGTGTAGCCAAAGAGCTTCTTTGGGAAAAGGATAGGCAAATGGCAAGTTCTTGGTAGTATCCTAAGGGTGAGGGGTTCTTTTCTATGTGGGTAGATTACTAGGGTTATGCTACGCAAACCTCGTATGGTTGGGGTATGAGCACATACATCTGGCAACACAAAGATTGGCCTCGCTTCTTATGTGATGTAGCAAGTCTTTTACCTGTCTTGACCGAAGTTACACTTCTTCAAGGCAAAATTGAAGCACTTGGCACTCAATTGGGCTTTGTGCAAAGCAAAGAATTGGAAGCAAGGATTCTGTCTGATGAAATCCATAACTCTCACAAAATTGAAGGCGAAATTTTTAGATGATTCACATATCTATACCTCCCTATGTCGAAGGCTTCAAGTCCCCAATGCTTCGATGAAAATGCGTGGACCTCATGTAGAGGGAGTAGTCGAAAACCTCCTTGATGCGCTTGGTAATACAGCATCCCCTCTTACTGAGGGAAGGGTGCTTGCTTGGCATACCAGATTGTTCCCACAAGGGTGTAGTGATCCATTCGCTTTGCAAGCTGGTAGGTATAGAACAGGTCCTATCGAGGTAGTTTCCGGTTCTTATAAGAACCAGAAAGTCTGGCTAGAGGCGTTGCCAGCTACATTGGATCCCCAAGCTATGCAATCCTTCATTGCTTGGATCAATGAACCTGACAATCTGCCGGCTACAGTAAAGAGTGCTATCGCACATCTTTGGTTTCTTACGATTCACCCAATCGAGGATGGAAATGGAAGGCTAGCCCGATCAATTAGTGCATATGTATTGAATCAAGGCAACACCGGCAACTTGGTGCTGTTCAGCATCTCTGTGCAGTAGAAGAAAAGGCAACAGGAGTATTACCAACAACTGCATGAAGCGCAAACAGCCTCAATGGAATGTACTCCCTGGATAGTATGGTATCTCCAGAAAATCAGGGATGCTTTCCAGGAAGTCCTAGAGACCATTGGAAAAATATTACAGATCCAACAGCTCTACCGCACAGTTGAAAAGCTCCCTCTTAATGAACGCCAACAAGGTATGATTCGACGGCTCACTACTGAGTTTTATGGGGACCTGACTACCCAGAAGTGGGCAAAGCTTACCCAATGTAGTCATGATACGGCTATGCGTGATATCAAAGATATGATTGGTAAGGGTATTCTCAAGAGATCTGAGGCAGGAGGAAGAAGTACCTCGTATCAGTTGATCCTCCCCAATGGACATGGTGCCTCCCATGAAGAGCTGTCAGATGAAGAATGTAGGTAACTGCTCAGGTATGTCATTCCATGCCTAATCAAAATCAGTCTGTTTACCGATAACTCCAGACTTTTCTGAGCTATATTCTGACACGGTTCCCCAGCCTCAATAACTTCATAATCTCCGGATAAATCTATATTAAATAACAAACTCCTATTGTATTTTGATGGTACCAGAAGACTCTTGGAAGAAAGAATTCAAACAGCTCAATCGCAAGATTGACCGCCTTTCTGTGACCAATGAAAAACTGGTGTCCCAGGGCATCAAGCTTTCAAACCTAGCCTCCAGAGTGAAAACCCGTCCATTACCATCAAGGGCCTTTCCCCCGTCATTGCAGATCCCAGGCAGACATTGGATGGCAGAGACGCACGAATTGCCGAGTTGGAAGAACAGTTGAACAAGAACAGCGGCGACAGCAGCAAACCCTCGTCCACTGATTTCTTCAATAAGCCAAAGCCTTCTTTTCTCAACAAGGGCAAACATAGCAACACAAAGAAAGCTACAGGGGGACAGAAGGGACATACAGGATCCACCATGAAGCTCAAGGATATTCCGGATGTCATACAACAATGCCTTCCTTCAGACTGGCTTGAAAGAAGAGTCCAAGGGCATCACGAATGCTATATGCGGGGCTCATATTGACAGGGAGCTCGAGGGTGTCATCCAGAACAAGAACCAACGAAGGGCAGCAAGCATGAAGAAGTTGCTTTCTTCCCTCTATGAGACGAAACGAAAGCTCCAGGAAAAGGGCCTGCATTGTGCACCGCAGGAGCTTGTGGATGAATATTCCAAAAAATATGACCAGATCCTTGGCAGAGGATTCTCAAGAAACCCCTACCAACCGCCAAAGACAAAGAGACGGGGGAAGCCAAAGAAGGGCAAGGTGCTCAGCCTCATCGAAAGGCTGAGGGACTTGAAAGAGGATGTCTTGAGATTCTTCACCGACTTCAGGGCTCCCTTTTCTAACAATATCGGCGAGAAAAGCTTCAGGCTGAGCAAATTGAAAATGAAAGTGGCTGGATCGTTCCGCTCAGCTGATGGTGGCTCTAACTTTTGCTCGGTATTCTCAGTTATCGACACGGTAAGGAAGAACGGGGGAAACCCGTTCAAAGCCTTGGCTGCGTTGTTCAATACCACGTTTTCCCTATCATTTCTTCACTAAAAGCTGCCCAGGGTACCTGAGCAGTTACGAATTTAGGGCTCATTCAAAGAAATCGTTCAGACGTCATGAAGGTGCCTTCATGCCTCTTAGCCAGTGAATACAACAAAAAAGAGCCGTTGCTCAGCAACGACTCTTCGTAGTGGAGGTAAGGGGAATTGAACCCCTGACCTTTTGAATGCCATTCAAACGCTCTAGCCAACTGAGCTACACCCCCAAGGCAATAACAGAACGAATCATACGGATTGATACTGTTTAAGTCAAGTGCCAATAGGGATTTTTACTCTTTACTGAAGGGTTTTTCAAAATTTGTTGGTTCTACCCAAAGGGTTTCATAAAGTGTCAAACAGAGCCTTGACCTTGCAAGATGAAGAATTGTATTGTTTGGGAATAAAAGTAGTTATGTGATACTGAGAACTACCTTCCTCTTGGGAGTAGTTTTTTCTGTAGTAGGTCAGGAGGCTATGGATGGAACTGTTTCATAAACTGAAGGAAGTTGGCACTTCGGTCCTTCCCATCTCCGTTATTGTTACGATCTTACATCTCTTTGTCTCCCCCTTGGGCAGTGGGCAGCTTTCCTCCTTCTTTATCGGGGGTGCATTGGTAATCGTAGGGCTTGCCCTTTTTCTGCTGGGAACAGAGGTCGGCCTGCTTCCGATTGGTGAGAAGATAGGATCTACAGTGACAGCCAGAAAGAATCTGCCTCTGCTGTTGGGAACGGGCCTTGTAGTCGGCTTTGTCATTACCTTTGCTGAGCCTGACATCAGCGTGCTTGCATCTCAAGTGGCAAGTGTGAACTCCAGCATCAACGCGACTGTCCTCATCACCCTCATTGCAGTTGGATTGGGCCTGTTTGTCTCTATTGCCTTTCTGAGGGTCATCTTCAGATTTTCTTTGAAATGGATGTTTGTCATATTCTACGTCATGCTGTTTGTGCTGGCCATTTTTTCAGACCCAGCCCTGGTTCCCGTTGCATTCGATAGCGGAGGAGCCACCACAGGCCCTATGGCGACCCCCTTTATCATGGCTCTTGGCATAGGTGTTGCCAGGATCCAGAAAAAACAGGAGGAGGCGGACAACTTTGGCTTTCTGGCCTTCGCTTCCATCGGACCTATCCTTGCAGTGTTGTTGCTGGGGATAAGCAATCCCAATAGTGAGGGTTCCCCTTCCCAAGGAATGGATCTTCTGTATGAGTCGGGTAACTTCATTCTCCTCTTCCTTGAAATGGCACAGGATGTGTTTTTCTCCTTGCTGCCGCTTCTGTTCATTTTCGCCGTCTACCAGATTTTCCTTGTGAAGATGCCAGCCAGGCAAGTGGGGCGTATGATAGTCGGTATCATCTATGCCTTTGTCGGGCTCGTACTCTTCTTTGCCGGAGCCCATGGGGGGTTCATGCCAGTAGGTTTTGCCCTTGGGGAAGGGTTGGGAGTGCTTTCCCCCAATGTCCTTATTCTGGTGGGTATCCTATTTGGAGCGGTTGCTGTGATCGCTGAACCTGCTGTCTGGGTGTTGGTCGAGCAGGTGGAGGACATCAGCCATGGCCATATCCGTAAGCCTATCATGCTTATAGCCATGGCCCTTGGCGTTGGCCTTTCAGTAGGGCTGTCCATGATTCGGATTGTGACGGGTGTCTCCATTTGGTATTTCCTGGTTCCTACCTATGCACTTTCACTGATGCTGCTCAAGAATACCCCGATACTTTTTTCGGCCATGGCATTTGACAGTGGAGGGGTTGCCTCTGGTCCGATGAGTTCAACGTTTATCCTCTCTTTCGCCATTGGGGCCTCGATCGGAATAGGGGGCAACCCCGCAACCGATGCATTCGGAGTAGTGGCCTTTGTGGCTATGTCCCCCTTGGTCACCATTCAGCTGTTGGGCTTGCTCTACAAGAGGAAACAGGCAAAGATAGAGAAGAAAGGAGCGAGAGAATGAAAAGCACCCTAGTGATTTCCATCGTAGGAAAGGGAGAGGCTGAAAAGCTCATGACCATAGCCAAAAATGCAGGAAGCCCTGGTGGTACCATCCTCATAGGACGGGGGACAGCTACCAGCTCTCTGATGGCCCTCCTTTGTCTGGGAGATATACGCAAAGAAATTCTTATGACCTTGGTATTTGAGGAGCAGCATGATGTTGTGTTTGAAGCGATATGCAATGCAAAGCATATGCACGGAATCTGCGTTTCAATTTCTACGACGAGAAGCTACGTGAACAGGAAACAGCGTACAACAGAAGGAGTGCGAACCATGCATGGCGATTGGGAGTTGATTCAGGTAATCTGTAACAGCGGATATGCGGATGATGTCATGGACGTCGCCAGAAAGGCGGGAGCCGGTGGTGGGACCATCGTCGATGGAAGGGGTACCAGCAAGCCGGATGACCTCAAATTCTTTGGAGCGAGCTTGGTTCCCGAAAAGGAACTGCTGCTCATACTTGTGGAAAGGGACATCTCTGAAAAAGTCCTCAGTGCGATAACTGGGATTCCCTTCATGCAGCAAGAGGGAAATGGGATTGCCTTTGCGATGCCCGTGGATAGGTTTGTGCAGTTTGGGAAGAAAGAAAAATCCAGATAACCCTGTTCATTATGATAAACTTGTGTGTTAATATAATAACAATCTGTTAAAAAAAATACATTTTTGTTCAGAAGTATTGAATTTCTTCCAGAAAAACAGTAATGTTCAACTACTTTAGTGGAATTAATGACGGATAGGTATCCGATTGGGAGTAAATTTGATGGACAAGAAAATACAAGTAGCAGTAATGGGCGCAACAGGGGCTGTTGGTCAGGTCTTCATGTCGATGCTTTCAGACCATCCTTGGTTTGAAGTGGCGTACGCCACAGCATCAGCAGCACGTGTAGGGCTTAAATATGCCTCGACAGTCCATTGGGTGATGCCTTTTGAGATGCCAAAAAATATTCGTGATATTGAAGTGAAGGAATTCAACTTTGCAGCAATGAAGGAAGCCGGGGTATCAATCGTATTCTCCGCCCTCCCTGCTGAGGTCGCCCGTGAGGCCGAGCCACAGCTTAGGGACAATGGGTTTTACATCTTTTCCAATGCAGCGGCCATGCGCTACGACAGCAACGTACCCATCCTCATTCCGGAGGCCAACCTCGACACCCTCGACCTTATCAAGGATCAGGGGTACCCTGAAAAAGGGTTTGTCGTGACCAACGCAAACTGTGTTACCACGGGTTTGGCCATGGCTATCGCCCCGTTGAAGAAGTATGGTATCAAGAATATCATGTTGCACAGCTACCAGAGTGTCAGCGGAGCAGGATACCCAGGGCTCTCTTCCTTTGACATCACAGACAACTGCATACCCTTCATCAAGGGTGAAGAAGAGAAGATTGAAAAGGAAATCAAGAAGATCCTTTCCATAGATCCTGAAGTCTATGCCTTCACCGTTCGAGTCCCCGTGATGTTCGGGCACTTGGAAGCTGTCTGGTTGGATTTGGAGCAGGATGTCGAGGTAGAGGATATCATCAGGGATTGGAACGACTTCAAGGTCGTGTGTGATCTCCCCTCCACCCCCGAACAGCCGGTAGAGTACGGCTCAGACCCCACCTTCCCACAGCCCAAGTATGCTTTCTGGGGTAACCCCAGAGGGATGGTTGTCTATACCGGTCGACTGAAGAAGAAGAACGGGAAGATTGGATTCCTGCTGATGGTAAACAATATTGTCAAGGGTGCCGCTGGTGGATCGATTCAGAATGCAGAAGCCTTTGTGAAGCGGTTCAACCTGATGTAATCCACATCCAACCTATTTCAAGTAAGAAAGCTCTTGTTGGCCTTGCCAATGGGAGCTTTCTTTGGCTCTATCATCAATGGGGCACTCTCTCTTCCCTCATGATGTCAGGTCTTTGGGGGCTAAGCCTCATCTCATGGTATTTTGGGCTCCTTGACTCCAGCAGGAAACCCAATGTGAGAAATCCGGGCTCTAACAGAATTACACCGAGTATATGATTGCCCCCTTGTTTTCCATTCACTTGGTCTCCATCTTGAGAAATCGGAGAGGATTTGCTAGGGTGCCTGTATGCCAGAACTGTTTGACCTCTTCGACAATGAAAGGAAACCCTTGGGCAGAGTCCATCAGAGAGGGATTGCCATCCCTTCCGGTTTGTATCATGTGGTGGTTTCAGTTTGGACGATCAACGAGCGGTCCCAGATACTGCTTACCCTTCGTTCCCCACAGAAACATCTCATGCCCAACCTTTGGGAGAGCACCTCAGGTGTTGTTCAGTCTGGTGAGACCAGCCTGCATGCCGCTCTGCGTGAGCTAGAGGAGGAGACTGGCATTGTCGCCCAACCAGAGGAGATTTCCTTCTTGGGAACTACACGCAAGGCAGCATCCTTTGTCGATATCTTCATTGTCCATAAAAAAGTCGACCTTTCAGAGATTGTCCTGCAGACAGAAGAGACTGTGGCTGCCAAGTGGGTTACCTTCTCTCAGCTTCAAGCAATGGAAAGCCGAGGCCAGCTCGCTTTTCCCATCGCCTATCAGTTTCCTCCCTTCCAAGCACTTTTTACCGGTAAGTAAAGAGAAACCCTCCTGTTGGATTGCTCCGAAAAGAGGGTTTCTGTGTATATTGCAGATATTTGAGCAGCCAGCACCTACGCTTTGACAACGGTTGTGATACAGTCATTCACCATCACATGGTAGCGATGGTTCTGCTGCTTCACATACCAGGAACCCTTCAGCGGGCATCCCTCACAGCTGAGCATCAGAGAATCATGTCTGAAGCAACTGCGGCTGATAAAGAGAGGTGGTGAGAATTCTGTCCCTACCTTTGTGGGGGTGAAAGGCCATTTGCCTTCCTCATAATGGTCATGTTCCATCCAAAGGTATGCACCGGTAAGATCCGGCAAGAGATCGAGAGCCATCTTTGCACTCTCACTATTTCCCAAGGGGAGATAGATGTCGAAGAAGCAGGATACATTCTTTTGCATTCTTGCCCAGTTGAGCTGGCCGATGTTGTTCAAGCCTATGCGCGTCTTTTCGAGGTATCCCTCTATCCCCAGGTATGTGATGACAGTGTTGAGATCCTTGAAAAACTGCTCTTCATCGAACATGACAGGGGAGAGAGGGAGATAGAACTTGTCGTTCTCAAAGAACAGGATACCTTCCGGCTTCCTCTTGTCGGTAAACTGCTTGGCCAGGGTGGAGATATCAAGGTACGCAAGCCCATCCTTGGTACAGAGGGTCTCCCTGGGTGGCAAGATTTCCTTCTCAATTTCTGTCACTTCCGGTTGGAGTGCGGCATCTTCAGTCATCCAACGGGCAAGTTCATTGTCCAGACATGCATACCAGTCCCTGCGGATGGCTTTCAACCATGACAGAGGGAGGAAAACCTGCTTGTCATCCAACCCTGTCTTGTTTTCGTAGGTGATCGCTCCCAGGCCAAAGTAGGAGGTGTCGCTCTGGCTGAAGACATTCTCCAGATGTTGTTGCAGATCCTGCTCTTTCTTTGCCTCAGCCACCTCTATTTCATAGGTGTGGCAGATGGTCTTTCCCTCAAATACAGTGGTTAGGATCAGTTCCTTTTCCATAACCTCCACTACAGTATCAAGGGGGTGCTTGGTTGTGGGAATGCTCTCTGTAATGAGTGCGGGGTTCTGGTCATGCAAGCTGATGAGGTACAGAGTCTCCCCTGCATGGGGAAGAGGTCCCTTCAGGGGAAGGTCGACCTCCACAGTCTGCCCTCTGTAGGCAGCGGAGAGGCTTCGTCCATTCTGGTCAAATATACCACTCAAACTGAACTTGACAGCTTCGATCGGGTCTTTGGTACCCTTTGTGAAGAACATAAGCCCGTCTCGGATAGCCAGGTCATGTAAGGCAGTCACGATTGCATAGTCCTTCTTGACCACCTTTATCTGGGCTGCTGGAATTCCACGATGACCGGGATAGCTGGTGCTTCCCAGTGTTGGGGCGGTGCGGACCTCAAAGGTATGTCCGGTCCGTCCGTAGTCGGCTAGCCATCCTTTAGTCTGTCTTCGTGCAAATACAATCGAGAGAGCTTCATCAAGAAGTTGCTTTTCCTCATCGCTGGCAGTTCCGTCAAGGACGGCCCTGTAGTATTTGGAGGCTGCCAAGGTGTAGGAAGGCCCTTTCATCCTGCCTTCAACCTTGAGGGAGTCGATACCCATCTCATCCAGCTTCTTTGCAACATCACCTGCCTTGAGGTCGCTCATGGAGAAAAACCAGCCGGTCTCTTTCCCCTTTGGGGTAGGGGAGAGGGCGGCACTCTGGCTCGGGTCTGCCTCAAGGGAGAACCATGATCGGCAGATCTGCGCACAGGCACCGCAGTTGGCACTTCTTCCACAGAGCTGTTCGCTGGCAGTGCAGAGGCCAGAAAAGCCATAGCAGAGAGCACCATGGATAAACACCTTCAGCTCAATGTCGGGACAAGCCTCACGTATCCTCTGAATCTCCTCCAAGGTAAGTTCCCTTGCAAGGACAACGCGGGTAAAGCCCAGTCTTTGCAGTTCGCGCACCCCTTCGATGGTATGCACTGCAAGCTGGGTGCTTCCATGCAGGGCCAGGGAGGGGAACCCTTTCTGTATCAGGCGTGCAACCCCAAGGTCCTGGACTATGATACCGTCACATCCGATAAAGGCGATCTGGCGAAGGGTCTTGAGGACTTCGGGAAGCAGGGAGTCATCGATGAGGGTATTTACCGCTACATAGATTTTTTTATCTTGTTCGTTTGCCAGTTGTTTGAGCTTTGATAGTTCTTCAAGGCTGAAGTTTGTCGCCTCTTTTCTTGCAGAGAAATTGCGCATGCCAAGGTATACAGCATCGGCACCCTCGTTGAAGGCAACCAAGGCCGCTTGAAGAGAACCTGCGGGCAGTGCTAATTCAGTCATAATACATCCTTTGGAGGTCTGTTCGTGTAATCTCCAAGGAATAGGGTAGCGGTGCTTCCCTATCGTGTCAATCTGAACTATCGGAAGTGCTTGTTCGGGCCCTTTTGTGCAGTTGCTTCACTATGTCTGCATGGACGCTTTCGGTAAGGGGGTATAGGGCTATGGGGATGATACCCAGGATGCTGCTGAAGAATGGAATGAAGGCTGTCAGTGCATGGATGCCTTTCAGTACCGCTTCAGGCTGAACCAGATTGGGAAGGTATCCGACTGCCGCCAATGAGGTTGCGATCATGACAGAGGTGACAGCTGCAGTAAGCTTTGCCAGGAAAGTCTGGCTGGAAAAGATGGTGGCTTCTGTGCGTTTGCCGGTTTTCAGCTCGCCGTATTCGATGGTGTCTGCTATCATGGCGGTCTGGATCACCTGGGGGCTTGCCATACCCAGGCTGCTGATGCAGTTGAAAACAAGCAGGAGGGGGAAGTTTTCCCATCCTACAAAGAAGAAACCCAACGATCCCAGGGCATATATGGTGTAGTATCCGATGCAGGTTGCCTTCTTGCCAAAACGTCTGCTGAAATAGGGTACAGTCGAGATGCCGATCAGTATGAAGGGGATGTTTATGCCGGCGAACAGGGTATAGAGCAACTCGTTGCCGAGATTGTACTTTGCATAGTATATGAGCATCGCCAGCTTCGCTGTCTGTCCGATGCCAGTGAAGAAGCCGCTGATGATAACCAGCATGAGGGGCTTGTTGCTGCCAAAGATGGTGAAGATGTCCTTGAAGTGACTTTTTTCATCCTTGGATGGTTGGACCCGCTCCTTGACAAACAGGAATGTCACGATAAAGCAGGCAACAGTAAGCAGGCTGTAGACAAGGGCTGTCATCTGGTAGCCGAAGGCAGGTTTTCCGGGTCGGGCGAAGAGGAATATCAGAGGCTGGGTTGCCAGTGTTGCAATGGCGATAGCCACAGTAGCAGAGAAACGGGGGTAGGTGACCACACTGTTACGTTCGTTGGTGTCGTCGGTTATGGCACTGCTTAAGGCCCAGAAAGGGACATCGCTAGCTGTGTAGATCATGCCGAAGGCGATGTAGGTTATGGTCGCCCATGCTATCTTGCCTCCCATGCTCAAGGCGGGGGCGCTGAAGGAGGCTATGGCAAACGGTACGAAGAGGATAGGGGTGAACAGCAGGTAGGGGCGGAATTTCCCCCAACGGCTTCGCGTCCGGTCAGCAACCATACCCATCAGAGGGTCATTGATGGCATCCCAGAGCCTTGCAAGGAGGAGGATCGTCCCTGCAACAGCTGGTAGGATACCGAAGATATCTGTATAAAAGAAGAGCAAAAAGTTGGCCATGAGGCTGTACAGCATGTTCTGCCCGAAGTTCCCGAAGCCGTATGCAAATTTTTCTTTTTTGCTGATGGGTGTTTGTGGTTTCATGATGACAAAGTGTATCACAGAAATATCACTGAGCAAGCAAAATAGAACCACTTGTGTGCACCCTAGTTGGGATAGTATACTACACGTATCTTAAAAAACGAGGAGGGCTCTGATGCCGAACAAAGAAGATGCAGGAGACAAAGTGCTGGAATTATCTAAGGGTACGGTCATCTACGAGCAAGGGGAGCCTTGTTCCACCATGTTCCTCCTTCGCTCAGGGAAGGTGGGGCTCTACCTTAACTATCAGACGCCACAACAGTTTCAGCTCTCGGAAATCTCGCTGGCGGGATCGAGCCTTGGCGAGATGGGGCTTTTTGAGGAGGATCCCAGAAACTCCACGGCCGTTGCCTTGACTGACTGTGTGCTTGTGGAGATTTCCCAGGTCTCCTTCCCCTCTTTTATCAAGGCGAACCCCAACGAGACCCGTCAGATAATTCTTGACCTCAGTCAGCGCTACAAGATGGCGTTGCAGGAGGTTAAGAACTCCCACCTAATTATTCAGGAGAGCCTTGAGGCCCTTAGGGAGGCCCAACTGAACAAAAAAGACTCCTTGAAGGACAAGATCAAGAGAATTTCTGATTTCCTTCTGGATATTCCTGATGATGTCCCACCAGAGCTGTATTTGAGTTTCAACTCACGCTTTCACGGGACGATGTTCTAGAAAAAATGCTCATGCAAAGACAATAGATGAAAAAATATCAAAACTAGAATACCAACCGTATTGATAAAGATTAAAAAAACCTGTACGGTGATTAATGAGCAACTCTCCATTTAATGAAGAGTTGCTGTATTTCTAAGATGATAAGGAGTAGTCCATGAACGTCAATGACATTAAACATGCTGGACTTAAAAAGTGGATTGAAGAGTATGCAGAACTCACAACCCCAGACGCCATTGTGATCGCAGACGGAAGTTCTTCCCAGTACGATGAACTTATTGAGCTTATGATTAACAGTGGTCTCGCGACGAGATTGAATCCCGCCAAAAAGCCTGGTTGTGTTTTGTTTCTCTCTGATCCTTCCGACGTAGCACGCGTAGAAAAACGCACCTACATCTCTTCCGTGAAGGAAGAAGACGCCGGTCCGACCAATAACTGGATGGATCCCACCCAGTTGAAAAAAGAGATGACTGACCTCTATCGTGGATGCATGAAAGGCCGTACCCTGTATGTGATCCCTTTCTCCATGGGGCCTATCGGTTCTGACATCGCCAAGATTGGTGTTGAGCTTACAGACAGTCCCTACGTTGTTACCAACATGATGATCATGACCCGTGTTGGAAAGAAGGTCCTTGATGTCCTTGGCACCGATGGCTACTACGTCCCTTGTTACCACTCTGTAGGCAAGCCCCTTGCTGAAGGTGAGACTGATGAAGGCAAATGGCCATGTGCTCCTATGTCGGACAAATATATCTCTCACTTCCCAGAAACCAGGGAGATCTGGTCCTATGGTTCGGGCTACGGCGGGAACGCCTTGCTTGGAAAGAAGTGTCTCGCCCTAAGAATCGCCACCGTGCTTGCACGGGATGAAGGCTGGCTTGCTGAGCACATGCTCATCCTCAAGATCACCAGCCCCGAGGGCAAGAGTCGCTTCCTGACCGGAGCATTCCCTTCAGCTTGTGGTAAGACCAACCTCGCCATGCTTGTTCCTACTGTCCCCGGTTGGAAGGTAGAGACTGTCGGTGACGACATCGCATGGATGAAATACGGCTCTGACGGCCAGCTTTATGCCATCAACCCAGAAGCTGGGTTCTTTGGTGTTGCACCTGGCACTTCAGCAGATTCCAACTACAATGCCCTTGTATCCGCTTCTTCCAACACCATCTTCACCAACGTCGCCCTTACTGAGGACAATGATGTATGGTGGGAAGGAATTGGCTATGATGCACCTGGCAAGCTGATCGACTGGAACGGCAACGAATGGGTTCAGGACAAGACTGACAAGAGCCAGAAGCCTGCTGCCCATCCCAATGCACGGTTCACCGCCCCTGCTTCCCAGTGCCCAAGCATCGCTTCTGAATGGGAAGATCCCAAGGGTGTGCCCATCAGTGCAATTCTCTTCGGGGGAAGAAGGCCTCACACCATTCCTCTGGTACACCAGAGCAATGACTGGAGCCATGGCGTATTCCTCGGTTCCATTGTAGGTTCTGAAGTCACCGCCGCTGCCCTTGATGTCAAGGCCGGTACTATCAGACGTGACCCCTTTGCCATGTTGCCCTTCTGTGGCTACAACATGGGTGACTACTTCCAGCACTGGTTGGATGTAGGCCACGCAGCACCGGACCAGGACAAGCTTCCTAAGATTTTCTATGTAAACTGGTTCCGCAAGACAGACGAAGGCAAGTGGCTCTGGCCCGGTTTCGGTGAGAACAGCCGTGTCCTGAAGTGGGTGTTCGAGCGCTGTGAAGGGACTGCAAAGTTTGTGAAGACCCCGATCGGTATCATGCCTACCCTTGATGCAATCGATCGTCCTGAAGGTATTACCGAAGAGGACATGAAGGAACTGCTCAGAGTCGATATCGATGGCTGGTTGGAAGAGGTCGCAGACATCCGCACCAACCACTATCCGAAGTTTGGCGATCATCTCCCCAAGGAGCTCGCCACCTTCCTCGATCACCTAGAAGCTGACCTTAGAGCTGCCAAGTAGTTCTTTGTAGTGTTAGATTTTTCTGCAAGACGGTCTTCCAACGGAGGCCGTCTTGCTTATTGAAGAGTCACTGCATTTTTCCTTCTTTCCTCCTCATCTCCTCTCATCCTTCTCTGATGGGCGACACACAGCAGGCATGTATGCTTTGCAGTGAAATTTCGAAGTTTGACGGCTCATGATACTTGTCCTGCACGAGTGACCTTCTTGCACATATCCTCCAATTTCTTGCTATACTCTTTTTCATGAGCCAGATTGAGAGAATATTCTACATCAACCGAAAAATCCTTGAAGATGGAAAGGTACGTACTGCCCAGGTGACCTCGAAGTTTGAGATATCAAAACGTCAGGTTATGCGCGACATGGAGTATCTGCGGGATATCCTGGAGGCCCCTTTGGTCTATGAGACCAAAGAGAAGGGGTATGTCTATACTGCAGAGTACTCCATGATGAGCAACACAAACGAACGGATGCTGGTGCTCAATGCCATCTTCCGAAGCTTGGCTGAATCGCAGGGAGCCCTCTCTGTCATTACAGATATGGTCAGCGAAGGGTTGGACAGCGGTCTGGAGGAGAGCTACAAAAGCCTCTCTGAAAAGATACTCTTCATCACCCCGGTACAGGATTGGCCGGACTACACGGTCTTCAATAAGATTTGTTCAGCCATGAAGGGCGATTTGAGGATGTCACTGGGCTATCGTAATGCCAAGGGAGAACGGTCGAACAGGCATATCGAACCCCTGCGCCTGGTTAACTACAGTGGGAGGTGGTACCTGCTCTCTTTCGACCGTCAGAACAAGGAGCTGCGCACGTTCCACCTTTCACGGATAGAGAAGATTGAACCTATCGAAGGCGACCATTTCCAAAGCCAATACACAGAAGGGGAACTTGATAGTTTCATCCATGGGGGATTTGGTATCTTTATGGGAAAACAGAGCATCCCTGTCACCTTCTGTGTCTTTGGATGGGCAAGCAATGCATTGGCAACACAGACCTGGCACAAGGACCAGATGATCCGCCCCGTCTCCTTCGAGGGAAGGCAAGGTCTGGAAGTGACGGTGCCTGTTGCAAATCTGCAGGAGATTCTCTCACAGATACTCTCCTTTGGACCGGCAGCAATTCCTATTGCCCCTCTCCAGTTTGTACAAGCCTGGAAGGATGCCGTGTCTGCTATGGCAAAAGAAGCTGAAAAGCTCTAGATGGCTTACATATTCTGTGAATTTTCCAATTAGTATTTTACCTATGACATTCTATGTCATAGGTGTTGGTGTATCCTTTGATCATACCCAAAGGAGATGCCCATGCAAGCCAACGATAGAAATGAGATGCAAACGAAAGAGGAAGAGGTCGCTGGTTTCCCGACGTGGTTTCTTACGATGGCCAATACTCCCCCTCTGCTGGTACTATTTGCCATAACAGTGGTGGTATGTGCACCCCTTCTGATGGTTTTTGGTGCCTTGTACCCTCTGTTCAAGCACTGACAGATACCAAGTGTTGCACTTTGGTGATAGTTTCAGAGATGTTTTCCATAAATCTTTACTATTGTACTTCCCTAAATGTCTGATTCTTCGCTACGATTGAGAGACTTCCTAGAAAGTCATCATCTTATACCCCCTCTACCTGCATCCTTGCTGAGTAAAAGGCTTTGTTGTGCAGGCTCAAGGAGTTTTCTTATGGGAAACCAGCCCTCCTCAACCATGAAGTATGGACCGGCCGACAAGCCACCAATCAGCCAATGGATCCCTCTGAGCATCCAGCATGTCTTTGCGATGTTCGGAGCAACCATCCTTGTTCCGATCCTTACCGGGCTCAGCCCCAGTACCGCCTTGTTCACTGCAGGGACAGGTACGCTGATCTACATCATCATCACCAAGGCTAAAGTCCCTGCCTTTCTGGGATCCTCCTTTGCCTTCATCCCGGCTCTCATTGCCATATCCTCATCCTATGGCATGGCCTATGCGATGGGTGGTGCTTTTGTTTCTGGCATTTTCTATACGATAGTGGCATTCATCATCAAGAGGAGCGGCCATGCCTGGCTTGGCAAGGCACTTCCTCCTGTGGTCATAGGATCGGTCATTATTGTCATCGGTCTCAACCTCGCCCCTACAGCGATGGGCATGGCTATGCATGATGCAAACGGAGACTATAGCATCATCCTGCTCACCATAGCTTGTGTGACCTTGGCTATGACCATTGTGATGAACCTCTTTGCAAAAGGGTTCTTCAGCATCATTCCCCTTTTGATGGGCCTTCTGGCAGGGTATTTCTTTACCCTGGTGATGGGCATGTTCTCACCCTCCTTTGCTTTGATAAGCTTTGAGGGCGTCAGAGAAGCTGCATGGTTCGGTCTGCCTACCTTTGCCGTTCCCAAGTTCAACTTGGTTGCAAGCCTTACCTTCATCATAGTCTCCCTTGCCACCATATGCGAGCATCTGGGTGATACCCTGACTATCTCTAAGGTGGTAGGCAAGGACTTCTATAAGAATCCAGGCCTTGAGAGGACACTCGCAGGTGACGGTATAGCAACTTTGTGGGCATCTTTCTGGGGCGGGCCTCCAAACACCACCTATGGAGAGAATATTGGAGTGCTGGCCCTTACCCGTGTATACAGTGTCTGGGTGACAGGAGGGGCAGCGGTATTCGCCATATTCCTTTCATTCTTCCCCAAGTTCGGCGCTTTGATACAGACCATTCCCAATCCTGTTTTGGGAGGGATCTCCATGCTGCTCTTTGGTACCATCGCATCCAGTGGCCTACGGACCTTGGTGGACAGCGGTGTCGACTATGAGGACAAGAGAAACCTTACCATAAGTAGTGTGATCCTAGTCATCGGTATCGGTGGGGGAGTGCTCAACTTTAAAATGGGACAACATATGGAGTTTTCCCTTGGTGGGGTTGCCCTGGCTACGCTTGTAGGCATATTCCTCAACCTTGTGCTTCCTAGGGAATCCAGCAGTACCTGATTTGTCCGTAGAAAAGCAAAATATTTCAAAGCAATTGTAATGCCCGAAGGCTTCCTCAAGGGATGCCTTCGGTGTTCATTTCCCCATGAATCTGATATGCTAGTGCATATGTATACGTATAGAACCATTGATTCCGATAAAAAACTTTCGCAACTCATACAAAGCTGGAAACAAAGTGAAATCCTCTCTATCGCCATGGATTTTGAGGGGGAGTTCAACCTACATATTTATGGGGAACATCTCTGCCTGATTCAGATTTTTGATGGGCAGGAGTATTTCCTCATCGATCCTTTCAAGGTGAGTCCAGAAGGATTGAAAACCTTCCTTGAAGATCCCGACTTGGAAAAGGTCATGTTTGACTGTGCCAGCGACTCGGCTCTTGTGCGCAAGGCATATGGCATCGCACTTGCCAATGTCTTTGACATCAGGGTACAAGCCCTTGCCCTAGGCTATACAGGGAACCTCACCGGTTTGGTGGAACTTCATCTTGGAGTCCAAGCTGAAAAGAGTACGCAGAGCAAGAAGAAAAACCAGATGACAAACTGGTTGCGACGGCCTCTGAAAGAGGATCAGATCCAATATGCCCTCAGTGATGTGGCGCATCTCTTCTCCTTGAAGATGATCCTGACCACCCTGGTGGAAGAGAAAAACCTGAGTGATCAGGTAGCAAAGACCATGGTTGCTGTCGCCAAACCCAAAGGGCCGGATAAGCCGGGGTGGACCAAGTTTGCCTCCTGGAAGTACATGAACAAGGAAGAGAAGACTTACCTCAAGCATTTTTTCCAAGCCAGGGATACCATGGCTAGAAAATATAATGTGCCTGCGGTGAGGATACTTGAAAAGCACAGGTTGCTTGAGATGGCCAAAGCCGTTCCCAACAGTGCCAATGACTTCCATATCTATTGTACCAAATGCCCGGTTGATCAGGTTGATGAACTGGTGGGCCTCTTGATCCAGGCTAAGAAAAGTGCTGCTCGCGAGATGCTTTCAGCCTGAGATTCACCCCTTCTGATGCCTCCACCAGTAGTGAGAGAATCTCACAAGTGGGGGTAGGGATGGCATGTTTTTTCCCAAGGCGGACTACAGCAGAGCAAAACCAATTGTTCTCAGTCTTTCTTCCAGCCTCCATGTCCTGGCACATGGAGGTTTTTCCTGCAAAGCCCAAGGCAGTCACAGTCTGGTAGTTCTGCTCGATCATGGCATCGGTAAGTGACACCCCTTCTTTCTCCCCAACAGCCTGAACCTCTTTGCTGGTTTGCCAAGCAAGAGTCCTGACACTTTCCTGTTTCAGATCTCCATAGGTAGCCCTGCACAAGGCACTAATGGTATTGAAGGCAGTGTTGAGCATGAATTTCTTCCAGAGTTCCAGGCGTATGTCCTCAGGCACCACATAGTTGATGTGAGCTCGGTCAAAAAGGGAGCTGATAGCCTTTATGCGTTCACTTGTGCTGTTGTCCTTTTCACCGAACACAATCCGCCCCTCTTCACTGAAACCAATGTGGTTTCCTACATGGGTAGAGTTGAGCCCGACGGCGAAGCCATATAGCACATGCTCCTTCCCATAGACTTCACTGAGCTTCTGTTCGCTGTCTATCCCATTGAGTAAGGAGAGAATAGCTGTATGCGCGCCAACAGCCCCCTGTATCTGATTGACGGCCTCTTCAAGCTGTAGGTTTTTGGTAGCGATGATAACAAGGTCACTCTCTTTTGCTTCATTTGGGTCGATGAAGGTAAAATCGACCCTCTTGTCATTCAGATACAGACCTTCGTTGTCGTACCTCTCTCTACGCTGCTTGTCCGCGAGGAAGACGACATGCTCTTTTCCCAGCAGTTGGTGCAGCCTAAGTCCATACATGGCACCTACTGCGCCACTTCCAATGATGGTTACATTGTTCATGCTTGTTCCTCCCTGGTCGCCAACTTTTTGACCAGTGAGGTCAGGATAAGGAGCTGGTCTACCTGTATTGATTCGCCTGTAGTGTGGGGAGCCTCATAGCCGGTAGTGCAGACAGTGGTGGGGATGCCTTTGGCATTGAGGACGTTTGCATCACTGCCTCCGAGGGTAGGTCTTTCACTGTAGGGAATGCCGAGGTCTGCACATGCTCTCTTCAGCTGTCGGAAAGAGGGGGCATCTGTATCCAGCTTATATGCTTCATAGAGAAGTTCCTCTTCTATGGTTACCTTTCCCCCATGTGTTACAGCCGATGTATGAAGAGACTCTTTCATATGTTCTATCTGTGCTGTGAGCTTCTTTGCATCGAGGCTTCTTGCCTCAAATGAAAGGGTTGCCTTGTCACAGACTATGTTTCTTGATCCTGGTGCGATAAAGGAGCCGACATTTGCCGTAGTCTCCTCATCAATACGCAACAGGCGCATCGATGAGACGGCATCACTAGCCATCTGGATTGCGCTGATGCCAGCTTCTGGGGAGAAGCCCGCATGGGCTCCCTTTCCCTGGAAGATGACATCTAGCTTGATGGAACCCGGGGCTGCAGTAATGAAGGTCCCAACAGGCCCTTCTGCATCAAATACATACCCGTAATCGACATCTGAGAGCATTGTAGTATCTACATGAGCTATGCCTTGCAGGCCAAGCTCCTCTTCGACGGAGAAGAGGATCACCAGGTTTGGATGGGAAATCCTTTCGTCCTGGATGGCTTCCAAGACAGTGAGAATGGCAGCAATTGCTGCCTTGTCATCGGCTCCCAAAGCTGTTTTTTCCCCTGTGTGAATAAGGCCTTCCTCAACCAGAGGCTCGACATCGAAGGCTAGGGGAACTGTATCCATGTGGGCACTGAGGAGGATGGTCTCCCCCTCTCCTGGTAGATAGGCATAGAGGTTGCCCCCCTTATCCCACTTTGTTGCCAAGCCAAGGGAAAGTAGCTTTGTCTCTAGGAAGAGGCCTATCTTCCCTTCATCGCAGGAAACCGAGTTCATTCTCACCAGATCAAGGAATGTATGTACTGCTTTGTTCATGGAAAGACTATAGCACACAAATCGGGCAAGAATAAAACCTACGCTCCTGTTTATGGTATGAAACTTCTCCTTCAGGTGTCTACATAGCGCGGCATTCTCTTTCTGGAATGGAAATTTCTAGAGTAAAAACTATATGAATAAGTCATTACAATAAATTAAATTAAACAATTTTTTTTGAGTGTTTTTATAGCAATTGATGCAAGAGTTTGATATACTACCAAATATACAAAAAATAGATGGAGGAATGAAAGTGCATACTATTGTAGTACTCGACGGATATACGCTGAATCCTGGGGATCTCAGTTGGGACGGCTTATCTGCATTGGGGGATCTGACAGTCTATGACCGAACTGAAGAGAAGGATATCCTTTCCCGCATCGGCGATGCTGACATCGTCATCACCAACAAGACTCCCCTTAGCAGGGAGACCATAGGGAAGGCCACAGGGCTCAAGTACATCGGAGTGTTGGCTACGGGCTTCAATGTTGTCGATATCGAAGCGGCAAAAGAGAAAGGCATCCCTGTCTGCAACATCCCTACCTACGGCACTGATGCTGTAGCCCAGTTTGCCTTTGCCATGCTGTTGGAGATTACCAACCATGTCGCACACCATAGCAATGAGGTCAAGAGAGGGCGATGGACAGAGAGTCCTGACTTCTGTTTCTGGGATACTCCTCTGATGGAACTTCTGGGCAAGACAATCGGCATTGTTGGTTATGGCAGAATCGGGCAGGCGACAGGACGCATTGCAAAGGCCTTTGGCATGGAGGTGCTCGCCCATGACGCCTACCAGATTCCTGGCTCTGATGCCAAGTATGTGAGCCTTGATGAGCTCTATGCCCAAAGTGATGTGATCGCCCTACACTGTCCTCTCACCCCTGGGACTGAAGGTCTCATCAACAAGGGCAGCATTGCCAAGATGAAGGATGGGGTGATCATCCTCAACAACAGCCGTGGCCCCCTTATCGTGGAGCAGGATCTCGCTGATGCCCTCAACAGTGGCAAGGTCTATGCGGCAGGTCTGGATGTGGTGTCCACAGAGCCCATCAAGGCTGACAACCCACTTCTCAAGGCGAAGAACTGCATCATCACCCCACACATCAGCTGGGCACCTAAGGAGAGTCGCGCTCGTCTGATGGGCATAGCTGTTGATAACCTTACAAGCTTCCTTGCAGGAAAGCCTGTCAATGTGGTGAATGCCTGATTGCCTGTTCTGGATTCTGTCTGATACACAGTACAGCCTCCCTTGTTGGGAGGCTGTACTGTCGCTAGATTGTTACACGTGACAAAGAGGAATTTATCTGCATTTCATGTTCAGATACTTGTTAGTCTCTGCAGTCCCTTCCTTGCTGCTCATCTGCATTTTCATTGCTGCTCTAATAGCATCAATATTCTCTGGAATAACTACAGCTTCCTGGGGAATATTGAGAGCAAACATAATGTCATCGCCACTTTTCACGATCGACTCTTCCCAAACAGCAATTTCATACATGTCTCCCCGAGCATTGCCAAGGTCCCTCGCATAGCGGAAAAGTGAAGCATTACCCAAGAAACCGTCAGCAAGACTCACCATTCTGATTCTTGGATGGGCCCTAAAAGCTTCAATCAGCTGTTCCTTGCTGATAGGACTCTTCGTAGTAACAATCGGGGTTATGATATGCCCATGGGTTACAGGGGTATGTACCAGGATCCCAGTTGCCTGGATATGGGGCATGATTGTCATCAAGTCCAATGCTTGGTGGCTTGGAGCCTTTTCGACTTCCAAGGCATTGGTCAGACCACGATGATAGTCACCAGGGTCAGCAACACGACGTATTATGGTCATTGCTACACGAGAAACTCCGAAAATCCGATCGATACAATCGATTGCCCTAATGAGTCCCGTTGTGTTGCAACTTGTAAGTTTCAGATAGTCTGCTCCGATGCCCTTTTCATAGTTCGCATATCCATGGAAGAACACATCAGCTACGCTATCCTTTTCTCCACCCTGGAAAATGGCTTTCTTGCCATATTTCAGGTACAATTCCTTGTTCTTTGCCCCTACACCAGCACTGGTGGCGTCGAGCATGATATCAACATCCTGTACCAGGTCTGAAAGAGTTCCGGAAACAGGGATCCCCCTATCAGTGAGAAGGTCCTGTTTTTCTGGTACTGCGGTAAACAAGCGGTATGGCATCCCTTTCTCATAGAGGGCTTGAACAGCTAGGGTAGGTACTACATCAGCAACCCCAACCAATTCCATATCCTGTTGCTTTGCAACACCATCAGCAAGTCTTTGCCCAATGACGCCATAACCGGCGACTCCGACTTTAATTTTTTTCATTGGAAATTCCTTATTGTATTTACTTGTTTTTCTTTTCGATCACAGCTTTCGCTTGTTGTAAGGTGTTTTGTGCCCCAGCTGCAATATAGAGGAAATCAAAACCCAAACCAAACCAAGTTGCACCTCGATCAACCCATTCGGTGAAGGTCTTTTCGTCATACCCCATGGATACACCCCAAGGGATATTGTGAGCACTGGCAATCTCTCCTATCTTGTCATACGCAGCCAAGACTTCGGGGTCTCTTGTCTTGCCAAGTTTTCCCATGCTGGAGGCAAAATCATTTGGTCCCACCACGAAGGTATCGACTCCCTCGACAGAGAGGATCTCTTCCAGGGTTTTCACGTTGTCAATGTGTTCTACCTGCATGATTTTCCATACAGTGTCATGAGCATGTTCATTGTAGGACTTCTTGTCTCCAAGGCCATACTTGTTGGCCCTTCTTGTTCCTGCACCGCGGATTCCTGCAGTAGGATACTTGCAGGCGCTGACAGCCTGACGGGCCTCTTCGGCAGTCCTGATCATCGGGAATACGATTCCTTCCACTCCCATGTCAAGGATGCTTTTTACAAAAACAGGCTCATTCCAAGGCACTCGTACAATACTCATCGCACCAGAAGCCCTTGCAGCTATGATATGGTTGATGATATCACTTTTGTCCAGAGGACCATGTTCAGCATCTATCCAGACGAACTCAAAGCCGACGTCTCCCAGCAGTTCTGTAAAGCAGTTTTCCCTAAAGCCCACATGTGATCCCAGCACCATCTCTTTGTTTGCCAATTTCTCTTTTATGCGTTCAAGTCTTGTTTGCATTATAGTCATCTCCTTTTATTATAACCCAAGTATAGGCTTGAGTTGTTCGACTCCGGTCTCAAAACTAGTCAGAACTGGAATTGAGATATCTTTCAACAGGGGAAGAAGGTGGTACATGCTCCCTTGAGCAAGCACGATCACATCATTCTTCTTCTCTTCCTCCTTGATCCTATCAATGATCATTTTGTTATGCTTTTCGCGATCACCTTCGATCAACAGGGCTTCGTAAGCACCTTCAACAAAACATTGATTTACCGTTACTTCCTTGCCCGCTTCCTTGGCAGCATTTTCCACCAATCTGGATGAGGGGCCAATGGTGGAGATTGCCGTTGCTATTACCGCTATCCTGCTACCCAGTCTGACGGCTTCTTTTGCCATGGGTTCATCGATTTTTACGTAAGGGATGCTGATCATCTGTTGTACGTGGTCAGCAGCCTCCCCGACCGAAGAGCACTGATTGAGTATTGCATCAACTCCCATCGCTTCAGCCTGAAGCGCGTACATAGTCATCCTGCGAATTATGCCAGGAGTTACTCCCTTATTCTTCAAGGCCTCCTGAAGCAGGCTGTCGTCAACTATGTTGATCATCTCCACTCCAGGTAATTTCTCTGCGAAGAGCTTCTTCAGATCTTCGACTGAATACAAAAAAGTATGTATTATTGCAACTTTTTTTCCCATCTACCATTCTCCCTTCTTGTTGAATTTTTAATTTGTTTCAGGTATTACTTCTGTTTGGCAGTACTTGTTGGTTTTTGCTTTGATTTAGTGATAAATCCTCGGGCGATCGTCACAATGATTGAGAGGAGGGCGATGATAAGGAACGTTCCTGAGATGGGACGAGTGAAAAATTCGAGAACATTACCCTGGCTATATTGCATTCCTCTTCTGAGGTTGAGTTCTACAATCGGCCCAAGAACAAATCCCATGATCATAGGGGCAAGAGGATAGTCAAACGCTTTCATTGAAAAGCCAATTATTCCGAATATCAGGATTCCCCAGATATCAAAAGTCCTGTTATTCAGACCATATGCTCCAACCCCACAGAGAACGATAATAATTGGAAGCAAGTAGTACTTTTTAACTTCAAGAATTTTGATAAAACCTTTGAGTCCTACATATTCCATGACAACCATGATTATGCTTGATACAAACATAGCAGCAAGGATTCCATAGACTATATCGGGACTTTGGGTGAATAAGAGGGGCCCCGGAGTGATCCCGTGGATGATCAGGCCTCCCAGTAGCATGGCGGTCGCCGCATCTCCAGGAATTCCTAGGGTAAGCAGAGGTATCATTGCACCTCCAATGTTTGCATTATTGGCAGTTTCGGAAGCAACAACCCCATCAATTATTCCTGTACCATATAGTTCTGGATGTTTTGATCGGTTTTTTGATACAGAGTATGAGATGATGTTTGATGTTGCACCACCAATTCCCGGGAGTATGCCTATTCCTACTCCAAGTAGACCTGATATGAGTGCGTTCCACTTCTGGCTCCAGAACTCCCTAAAGGTAAAGCCCAAGCCTTTTGCGGTGACTGTGTATCTGGTCATATTCCTATTTTCCATCAGGTCTTTATTTCCTGCGCTATGAAGGACTTCATTTATCGCGTATAGACCTACCAGGACAATAAGGATATCAAACCCGGTTCTCAAGTTCATGCTTTTGAAGGTGTATCTGAGGGAAGCATCGATGGGAGCTGTTCCTATCGTACCTACCATCATTCCCAATAGGGCCGTGATGAGTCCCTTCACCAAGGATTTTCCAGCAAGGCCAGCAATGAGTGTAAGAGAAAAAATCCCTACGGCAAAATACTCATGAGGTCCGAACTTGATTGCAAAATTTGCCAGAACGGGTGCGATGAACATCAGTGCAAGCATGCTGATAATTGTTCCAATAAAGGAAAATACAATACCAACGCCAATCGCTTTATATGCTAGGCCTTTTTCAGCCATCGGATGCCCATCAAAAGTCGTAGCTATTGAAGCCGGTGTCCCGGGCATCTTAAGAAGAATTGCAGAGATGAGACCACCTGAAACCGAGCCTACATACAGGGCCATCAAGATTGACATTCCTTCGATGGGGGCTAGGCCATATGTTACAGGCAGGAACAGTGCGATCGCCATTACAGAAGTAAGGCCGGGGACTGCCCCAAAGATTATTCCTACTCCCACACCGACGATAAGCAATGCAAAAATCTTAAAACTGAACATTGCCATAATTCCCTGAAAAAACAGTGTAGCCATAATTGATTCTCCTTATCCTAAGATCCCGCTAGGGAGTACGAGACTAAAACCTTTGACAAAAAGGAAGTAGATTATAATTGACGAGGTGAGGGAAAGCAGTGCAGCAAAGCGAATTTTCCTTTTTTGCTTGGGAGAAAGGATCAGGATTAGCACAAAGAGATACAGGGCGCTCATGATCAAAAATCCAATAGGCTCCAGGAGGGCAATGTATGCACCGGTCGAGACAATGGTGAGAAGGATTGTTATGTAGTTTGGAGGATTTTCCGATTCTTCCGCCCTCTCTTTCTCTTCAACAGGTTTTGCTGTCCTTTGTTTCAAGACAGTGAGTACTTGGATGACACACAAGCCCAAAAGCAACCATCCCAACACCCTTGGATAGAATGCGGAACCGACAGAGCTTGCCCCTGCCCCTTTGTAGATGTGGATTCCATTTGCTCCAAGGAGATAGAGAATTGCAAGGAACAATAAGAACAATGCAGCAACCAAAGGTTTGTTATTTTTTAGTTTTTCCATACAGGAACTCCTTTTCATTCATTAGTCGATAATGTTTCCGTCTTCATCAAATGACAGAGCATAAGGTTCACTCAATATTTGAATATTTGGATTATCCGAAACCTCTCCAATCAGATTCTCTGAAATCTCCAAATCTTCGACATGCAGGGTATTCTTGATTCTTACCATCCGTACTTCAGAAAAAGGTCGGCCTATACTGGTCTTGATTGCAGCCCTGATCGCCAAATCATCATTTTCCATGATGATGGGGATCTTCCCAGAGATCACAACCCGGCTGGTAAGCTGGTTAGGATATGTTTTTTCTAGTTTGATTTTGTTGAAAAAGCGCCGTGTGATGACATCGCCATTGCCCATACCTGTTGCATTTCCCGCAGAGGCATCGGTGAGATCCCGAATTACTATTCTTTGGGTCAAAGGATTAGCCTTCAAGTGTTCTGCCGTATAACGGCGGATCACATTGCAGTCCATACCTGGTCCGCTTATGTCTTTTCCCATCTCATCGACTACCAGAACTTCTATTGATGTAAAAGGAATGGAAGGCATCATCGACCTTGCTTGCTCAAGCAGGGCAGGTTCCCTTGCCATAATCTCATTACTAGGAATAGTGACAATGCTTGCAGTCTCATCATAGGCGTTTTCTAGTAGCCCGATGGCAAATCTGATATTGCTTTGTGCAAACAGGGTAGTTGCTATCTCCTCAATCCTATCTGCCATCAGATCCATTCCAGCACTATGGCAGAACTCTGCCCCAACCTGTTTTCCCAAGCCAATGACACCCATTTTTGCAAGTCCACTCTCAAATTTTCCATGGAAGCCTGGATGTGGCTTGATTTTGGCAATGATGACTGTCGCATCAGCTTGAGCAGCATTCGCATCAAAATACACAGGGAGTCCTGATTCCGTAGTCGCAAGGGTCATCACTTCCATGGAAGAACGGATGCTCACTCCCATAGTGGATTCGGTAATACCGAAACCTGCCAATACAGCGGCCTGTCCTTCCCCAGTAGCCCCGCCATGGCTTCCCATGGCAGGTACTATGAAAGGTTTTGTTTTGATGTCCTTGAGTATTTGCACTGTTTTGGCAACAATTTGGGGTAAATTTGCAATACCTCTGCTTCCAACAGCGATGGCAACACTCATGCCTGGCTTGAGGGATGCGAGTACTTTGGAATTATATAGTTGCTTCTCTAATTCTGCGTCCAAGTCTTTGATCACTGGGCGTTCGAATGTTTGTCTGATGCGAACTACCTTTGGTATCTGTACATCAGCAAGCAGTGTCCCATACACATCAGACATACTCAACCCTCCACTGTTTGTCTTGGAGAAGCAGGTTTGTTAGCAGGCCAACTCGCTTTTTTCCCACTGAGGATCTCGTGAATGCCCATTGCTGCATGCAACCCCATTCGATCGGTGGTCTCGTTGGTCAATGATGAGTTATGTGGTGATAGGGTCACATTGTCCATGGAGAGGAGGGGATTATCTTTGGCAGGTGGTTCTTTCTCATATACATCTAAGGCCGCTCCGGCGATGATTCCTTCCTGAAGGGCTTTAATGAGCTCTGTTTCGCGAATGATATCGCCTCTGGCGCAATTTACGACAATGGCTGTGCGCTTCATCAGTAAAAATTGTTCCATGCCAATGCTTGCGTGGGTTTCTGGTGTGCTGGGAATATGAAGGGATACGAAGTCGGCTTTACTCCATACATCATCGACAGAGTCTTGGAATTCAATCTCCTGGGCAACTTTATCAGGTGAGAGGAAAGGGTCATATCCAATAACCTTCATGCCAAGGCCGTAGCAGGCTTTCTTTGCTACCATTGTCCCGATGCGACCAAGTCCGATGATTCCAAGGACCTTGCCTTCGATATCCATTCCCTTGATACGGTTTCTGGATTCGTAATCGCCCTGTCTCATCAAACGATCCATAAGGACGGTGCGCTTAGCAGCATCGATGATTAGTCCTAGAGTCCTTTCTGCCACTGCAAGAGTGTTGGAAAGGGGCCCGTTTGTCACCCATATCCCTTTTTCTGCAGCATACGACACGTCAATGTTATCTAGGCCAACACCATGCTTGCCGATTACTTTCAGTGAAGTGGCGGCATCAAGCACTCTTTTTGTGATCTTTTCATTTCTTGAGAGAAGAGCATCAACGCCATCAACATCAGCAATAATCTGATCCTCTTGGATTCCGGATCCCATTTTCACGATATAGCCCTTCTCTCGAAGGAAGTCCTTCCCTGGTTCGGATATGTTGGAAGGGATCAAAACAATTTTGCTCATGTAACTTTTCTCCTTTTGGTTTTTTTCTCTTGCAAAGATAATTTATGCAAGTTCCATGCCAAAAGGAGAAATGGATTTTACTGTTCTAGTTCCAGCTCCTGAATTTTTCTCCAGAGAGTGACCCTGCTTATCCCCAGAATCTGTGCTGCCTTTGTTTTGTTGAAAGAAGTGTTTTGGAGAGCCTCTTGAATTAATTGCCTTTCTTGCTCACGGAATGGAAGAATGCTTTCTGCCTTTGGTTTCTCAGCTTGCTGAGGGAAATGGATATACTGGGTATCAAGGTGATCCTTGACATCATTGCCAGTAATTACTCCAATTACATTCAGTGCAGCCAACCTCTCACACATGTTTCTGAGTTCTCTTACATTTCCTGTCCATTCATACTGTTCAAGTTGCTGTTTTGCTTTCTCATCAACAAGTGGAGCCTTCCTTCCATATATTTCCGCAAAATGCGAGAGAAAGAATTCCGTTAAAAGCATGATATCGCCGAGTCTTTGGCGTAAAGGGGGGATTCTCAGGGTAAACACATTCAACCTAAAATAGAGGTCTTCTCTAAACTCTCCATGGAGTGTAAGGGTTTTCAACTCCTTGTTTGTTGCTGAAATGACTCTTACATTGATAGGTAGGACCCTGTCATGTCCGAGAGGAATGACCTCCTGTTCCTGTATTACTCGGAGCAACTTGGCTTGGAGTGATAAAGGAATTTCGGATATCTCATCAAGAAATATGGTTCCGTTGTGGGCAAGCTCAAATAATCCTTTTTTACCCTTTTTCGCAGCTCCTGTAAAAGCGCCTTCGACATAGCCGAAAAGCTCACTCTCCAGCAGCCCTTCAGACAGGGCAGCGCAGTTTAATGCTACAAAGGGTTCTTTTGCTCGATCGCTCAAGGTGTGGAGGCTTTGTGCGAACAGTTCCTTTCCTGTACCAGTTTCGCCAATGATGAGCACATTTGAATCTACCGCAGCGTATTGCTTGCAGGTGAATTTGGCTTTGGTTATCTGCGGACTATTACCTAAGATATCAGCAATTGAATATTTAGCTTGATGTCCTTTCGAATAGATTTTTCCCCGAATTTTCCCTTCCAGTTCTTGTACTCGAGATACGTTCTGGAAAGTGAATACGCTGCCAATCCTGTTCCCATTCATTTTCACAGGAACATTATTGAAAGTAAGGTGTTGGTTGTCAATCTTGACAGTTTCTGCGACCAGTTCCCGGTCTTCCTTGATTAAAGAGGCAATTTCCCTGTTATGAATTACTGAATCCACATGTTTGTTGATATACCTTTCCGTATCTCTAGGCATTCCCAATATCTTCTGGCCTATATCGTTACATACCAGGATAGTATGCGATAGATCAACTGCGATGATCCCCTCCGATACATAGTCCATAATGGTTTTGTATACAAGCGTTTTTCGTTGTTCAATGATGCTTATGTCCGCTATACGTTTGGCTTCTGAAATGGCTTGGCTGATTGATTCCCTTCCGGATCGGATAAGAACAGAGTTTATGCCGAGTGTTTTTGCATGCCGGCATCCATTATTGCCTCCAATAATCGTTTTAAACCCATCAGATTGTGCTTGTTCTACTTTCTCAATGACCTCATGCAGGGAGTTTTCCTTAAGATAATAGGGATATAAAGGAACTCCCATCGCCTGTGATACCTGTTCAATGCCTGCAAGCATGTTTATTGAGCCTATTACGGCAGTTGGAAGAGTTCCAAATTGTTTTGCTTCATTGACCGCTGCAACCAGGTCACTTCCAGCCACAATAACCTCTACAACAGGAAGATGGAATCCTACTCTCTTCAGGTCATATACTATTGCCCCACGCGTTACCACAACATCCGAATCGATATGATGGTCCAATACAGCCTGGGTGGAAGAGGCAGAGATGATCTCCAATGTATAATCGTTGGTTTGTCCATAAGATTGAGCATACGTGCCTTGGGTTGCAAAGACTTCTTCAGCGATTTCAATCATTTCTGGATAGTTTGCTACGAACGTTATTTTTGCCATTGATTCCTCATTTGAATATATGTTTCATATTGTTTCTTTATGCAACGATATGTTAATCAAATGTTACGCTTTTGGAGGGTGTTTGTCAAAAAGTATTTTACAGTTTGAAGAATTTGTTGAACTATACAACAGTTTCATCTTTGATTATCTCTACATATGATTGGCATCTCATAACTTGGCATCATACTTGCATACCCTATCGGTGAAGGTTATGTAAATCATACTGTTTTACTAAAAGAGGAGGAATGAGTATGAAACGAACAAGAAGAATTATTGTGTTGGTGCTTGTAGGGTTGATTACCCTCTCATTGTTCGCACAAGGGCAACAGGAAGTAGGTGCTGATCCGTATGCCAAATGGCCTGAGAAGCCTGTACAATTTATCGCATTCATGGGAGCAGGTGGAGACACCGATTTCAACTCACGTACCTATGCGAAATATTTGGAAGCCGAACTCGGGAAGCCTGTTGTCGTGTCAAATGTGTCAGGTCTTGGAGGGGCTCTTGGAACCGCCAAACTTAAAAGCAGTGCCCCCGATGGGTATACGTTTGGATTTTTCCACACCTGTGTAAATATCAATGAAGTTACCAACATGGCTGATTACAGTTGGGAAGTCTTTGATATGGTACGTGTTGTAGGGAAAAGTGGAGGTGAGGCATTTGTTGTTAGAAAGGACTCCCCATACAACACCCTGTTGGAAATCATCGAGGCTTCAAAGAAGAACCCAGGAGCCTTAAAGATCGCTGCCAACGTTGGTGCGACATCTCATTGGGCTTCCATGGTATTACTCGCTGAGCATGATGCTGCTTTCAATATTGTGAATACGGGAAGTTCTGCCGAACGGGTTTCTGGTCTGCTTGGTGGCCATTTGGATATCATCCTAAACCCCATCGGAACTGTAAAGGCATATCTGGACAATGGTGATTTCAAGTTGCTTGCGGTTACCAGTCCCGAAAGACTCAAACAATACGCAGATATTCCTACAGCAAAAGAGCAAGGCGTGAAGCTGAACTATGATCTGCATTACTATGTGTTGGCACCAAAGGGGACTCCCCAGCCAATAATCGACAAACTTGGGAAGGCGATGGAAAACGTAGCAAAACGCGCTGACTATGCAGCCGATATCGCCAAAGCCTATAACCAGCTTCCACTGGTGATGAGTTATGAGGATTCCGTCAAGTATATCACCGATGAGCGCACTATGATCATGAAGTATGCTCCAATGTTTGACAAATAAAGGATACACAGATGAAGCAGAGCATACTATCACATGAAGAGATTCGCTGTCTGGAGACTTATGATACTCCTACACTTGCCAATGCCTTGGAAAGGTTTGAACTTAGGGGCAGAACCGAAGGTGTTGCAGATGAATCAATACGCCAAATAATTCCTTACAGCAAAACTTTCATCGGGTATGTATGTACTGCTGTCATTTCTGCTTCCGAACCTGCAAAAGGGGACAATCGTCCCCTTGCGCGCAGGTATTTTCAACAATTCCATGCATTTGATGGCCCTACAATTGCCGTGATCCAAGATATTGACAAAAAACCTGTCGGCTCTTTTTGGGGTGAGGTAAATGCAACGGTACACAAAGCTCTAGGGTGCGTCGCAACGGTCACCAACGGTGGTGTACGCGATTTGCGAGAAGTGAAGACCCTGGGTTTTGGGTATTATGCCAAAGAGGTTTTGGTCACTCATGGGTATGTACACTTTGAAGATTGTTGTTGTCCGGTGACTATAGGAAATTTGCAGGTGAACCCTGGAGACCTGATCGCAGCAGATGAGCATGGAGTGTTGCTCATACCCGAGGAGGCCGCCAAGGATTTGCTTCAGGCTTGCAGGCTTACCGCTATGGCTGAGACTCCTATTCTTGAAGGAAGCAGGAGAGCAATTTTGGCAGGTGAGAAGCCTACTGTAGATGAAGTGATGGACTGGCGTGAAAGTATGTATCGCCTACGTAAGAGTCATTGCTGACTAGAGTTTGCTCTTGAGTCTTGCATCGTTGGTGACAAAGAGCAAGAAAGTGTGAGCAGTCTCGATTTCTGATGAAATTGATTTTGATAGGAGAAGAGGATATGGCAGATCTGTTGAAGTTCCGCTCTATGAAAGAGCTTGATGTCTCGGGGAAAAGGGTGCTTGTTCGCATTGACATCAATTCTCCTTTGGATCCTAAGACCAACAAGATCGCCAATACCAACCGAATAAGCAAAAGTGCCCCTACCATAGAATGGCTTGTCTTGCATGGAGCAAAAGTTGCTGTTATCGCACACCAAGGTGATACTGATGACTATCATAATCTGATAACGATGGAAGAACATTCTCACATCCTGTCCTTTGCCCTAAACAGGCCAGTCTCATATGTTGACGATGTTTGTGGTCCCACTGCACAGGATGCAGTGAGGAACCTGAAAGAGGGTGAGATTGTCTTGCTGGGAAACCTCAGATATCTTGCTGAAGAGGTCTCGGTGTTTGAGAAGGTCGTACCTTTGGAGCCCCATCAGATGCTCTCATGCTACTTGGTACGTTCCCTGGCTCCCCTATTCGATTTCTATGTCAATGATGCTTTTTCTGCAGCTCATCGAAAATCTCCCAGCATGGTGGCTTTCCAACAAGTGTTGCCTAGCGCAGCCGGTCTCCTGTTTTTTGATGAGGTGCAAGCCCTATCCCAAGTCCTTCTCAGTCCGGCTCATCCCTGTGTGTTTGTATTGGGGGGATCTCGGATCGGTGATGCCTTTGGCATGATGCAGTCGGTGTTGGAAACCAAGACGGCTGATACCATATTGGCTTGCGGTATCACCGGGCAAATTTTTCTGTTGGCCAGTGGTGTCTCCTTAGGGGAAAAAACCATGGATTTCCTTGGAAAAAAGTCCTTGTTGAAATATGTGGATGAAGCAAAAACCTACCTTGAACGGTTTCCTGAGAAAATACGTATGCCTCTAGATCTTGCCTATCTCGATCCTTCAGGGATGCGTAAGGAAGAGACTATCACAAATACCATGCCGAATTATTCCTACGGGGACATTGGTAAGAAAACCATAGCTCTCTATGCAGAGTATCTCGAACATGCAAAGACAGTATTTGTAAATGGGCCTGCAGGAATCTATGAGCAAAAAGAGTTCCAGGAGGGAACTGAGACTCTTTGGCAGACTATTGCAAGCAGTGAAGCCTACTCGGTGGTAGGTGGAGGGGACAGCGTCAACGCCGCCACCAAGTTTACTGAATTGTCAATGTGGTCCTATGTGTGTACAGCAGGTGGGGCGATGGTACAGTTCCTTGCAGGAAAGAAGCTCCCACTCATCGAAGCTATGGAAAAAGGGGCTTCTCAATGAACGCGAAAGTAGAAGTTTCCATACCCTACAATAGAGATACATTGGTCGTGTCACTTGATGATGCCCATCTTCTGGGAGTCATTGAACCCAACGAAGTGGAAAATCCAAAGAGTCTGCAAGAGCTTACAGCTAAAATTCTTACGCCTGAATTCTATGAGTTTCTGAAACTTCCCGGCACCTTGTTGGTAATTGTCAATGATGGGACAAGGCCTACACCTACCCGATTTGTCTTGTCCTCTATCGAGAGGGAACTTGTTGAAGCTCATGCAGAGTTTATCATAGCGACCGGAGTCCATAGGGCTCCGACTAAAGAAGAGTATGATTTCATTTTTGGTGATACCTATGAAACATTCAAGAACAGAATATTCGTACATGATGCACGTCGTGCCGAGGAAATGGAATATATCGGAACATCGAGCAATGGGACGAAGTTGCTCTTGAACAAACGAGTCGTTGGAGCTGGGAAAATATTGGTGATCGGGTCTGTTGAACCCCATTATTTTGCAGGATATACCGGTGGGAGAAAAGCCTTTCTCCCAGGTACTGCTGCTTTTTCATCCATCGAGCAAAACCATAAGCTGGCTCTCTCTCCAAAAGCAACCTCCCTTGCTCTTGTCGGAAATCCAGTGCATGAGGATATGATGGATGCTGTCACCCTAATTAAGAATCCGGTGTTTTCATTCATGACAGTATTGGATAAAGACCAACAATTGTCCGGTATTTTTTCAGGAAGCTTATCCGACTCCTTTCAAGCGGCAATAGAGTCTGCCAATTCAGTCTTTGTTACTGATATTTCCCAAAAAGCCGATGTTGTCGTCACTGTAGCCAGGTACCCCATGGATGTCGACCTATATCAGGCCCAGAAGGCAATGGACAATGCCAAACTTGCGCTCAAGGAAGGGGGAACCATGATCCTTGTTGCCGCTTGTAGGGAAGGGGTGGGGGAGCAATCATTTTCACATCTTCTGTCATCCTCCGATACACCAGAAGAAGTGTTGCTGTCCATAGATAAAGAATATAAGTTGGGCTATCACAAAGCCGCCAAGATGGCTGAGATATTCTCATGGGCTACGGTAGAAATAGTATCTGTCTTGGATGAAATGCTTCTTGAATCGCTCTTCTTCAAACCAATCCATAACCTTCAGCAAGCTCTCGATGATGCGATTTGTAGGCACGGGAAGGGAGAAGTGCCTGCTAAGGTCATATTCCTGCTTGATGGTTGTGTAAATGTTCCTCACGTGAATAGTGATTGTATTTTGACAAATTGAAGAATTAGTATATTGTCATTGAAGACATAATGATTGAAATGTATAGTTTTTTGAATGGCTCTCATGTCCATCTTAGCTATGGATATGATATATGAATATTGCCGTTAACGATATAACTTGGAGGTTAGTCATGAAGAAGAGAAGAATGGTTTTCATCAGTGTCTTGTTGGTATGTGTTATGGGTGGTTCCCTTTGGGCCGCAGGTGCTCCAGAGCAGAAGGAAAAGGAAGCTTGGCCTACTCGTCCTGTCACTTTGATCGTTCCTTATGCTGCTGGAGGCGGAACGGATGTTGTAGCTAGATTGATTGCTGACGATCTGCAGAGAGAGTATGGTATGCCTTTCAATGTGGTGAACAGGGACGGTGGCGGTGGAGTTGTAGGACACAATGCCATTTCCACAGCGGATCCTGATGGATATACGATTGGTCTGGCTACATTCTCACTTACCACCTACAAATGGTTTGGTTCTTCAAATGTTACATACGAGAACTTCACCCCTATCGCATTGTTCAATATTGATTCGACTGCAATTCTTGTAAATGAGAAAAGCCCTTATCAAAACTTGAGTCAGCTCATTGATGCAATTAGGGCTAATCCTAATACGCTGAAGATGGCGACACCTATGGGGGCTGGTCATCATCTGGCGTTTGCCAACCTGTTGGATAAGCTGGGAATTGACCCCAATACTGTAACTACAGTACCTGTTACTGGTGGTTCCGTAATTATCCAAGAGCTTGCTGCAAATGGTGTAGATATTGGCCCTTCTACGCTTCCTGAGTCTGTTGGAATGATCGAAGCTGGCAAGGTTCGCCCATTAGCAACTCTTTCAAAAGAGAGAACTCCCGCTTTCCCTGATGTCCCTACTGTCAAAGAGGCTGTTGGTGTTGAGCTTGTGGGAGGTACCTGGAGAGGACTGGTTGGACCGAAGAATATGGATAAGGATGTAGTCGATAAGTTGTCTGCGAGTATTAAGAGAATTTATGACAGCTCCAGTTTCCAGGATGTGATGAACAATAGAGGGTATGGACTTACCTATCTGAATTCACAAGATTTTTATAGCTTCATGAAGGATATGCATGAGGCCAATGGCACAATCCTAAAGAAGATTGGTCTGATAAAATAAGCAACATTATACTTTCACTGCCAAAGGATACCAATCCTTTGGCAGTGCTTTATGATTAGGGAGAACTTTGATGAAATTTAATGATGCTTTGATAGGTGGGGTATTACTTATCCTGTCTGTTGCAATTTTAGGATATGTTAGCACTTTCCCAGCGATGCCATTAAGTTCGTATGGACCTGCTACGTTTCCCAAACTCTTAGGATGGGGCTTGTTTGCCAGTAGTTTGTACTTGATAGTCTCTGGGATTCGAAGCCGTAAAACCATTCCATGGACCCAGTTCGCTGATTGGACCCAGAACAAACGTAGATGGCTCCGGTTTTTTGAAATCCCTCTGGCCGTACTTGGGTATGTTTTGCTTGCCCCGTTCATGGGGTATATCTTATATGTGTTTGCTTCCCTCCTGGTGATTCTTCTTGATTTCACTGAAAAGCGGTGGAAGGTATCCAGTATCACTTCAAGTATTTTTTCGGTGGTTTCGTATCTGATATTTGCCAATGGGCTTATGGTTCCCCTTCCACAGGGATTTTTAGGATCAATCATCTAGGAGGTCTCATCATGCATGGTTTTATGGAAGCAGTCCAATTGGTATTTCATTTTGATATTCTTGCTGTTTTAGTTCTTTCTTCCTTGTTTGGGCTATTTATGGGTTCAATTCCTGGGTTGACAGCTACTATGGCAGTGGCACTTATTGTCCCTTTGACTTTCTTTATGGATCCTATAGCAGCAATGGGAGCTGTTGTCGGTGCGACATCAATGGCAATTTTTGCAGGTGATATCCCTGGTGCTCTGCTAAAGATTCCAGGGACCCCGGCTTCTGCTGCATACTCTGACGATTCCTTTCTCTTGAGTCAGAAGGGTTTTTTAGAGCTTAGCTTAGGCTCGAGTGTTATTTTTTCCGCCCTTGGGGGATTGTTTGGATCTATTGTTTTTATTTTCGCTGCTCCAGCACTTGCTGAGCTAGCTCTGTTGTTTACTAGTTTTGAGTATTTCTGGCTGACTCTCATGGGCCTTTCTTCTGCTGTCATCATATCAAAAGGATCTAATATCCGTGGTTGGGTTTCGCTAATTATCGGGCTGCTTCTGGCAACTGTTGGCCTTGATATCTCTATGGGATTCCCACGTTTCGCATTTGGAAATTCTGATTTGGCGGCTGGCATTGATATCCTTCCAGCTCTTATAGGCGCTTTTGCAATTTCAGAAATATTACGTTCAGTTTCCGCTACTGACCTCAAGGGACAAAAAGTTCAACAACATATTGGAAATCTCTTGAAAGGTGTTGGGAAAGTAGGTCTGAAGTATAAGGTAAATATAATCCGTTCAGGGGTTTTGGGAACATTTATCGGAGCGCTGCCCGGATCTGGAGCAACAATGGCTTCATACCTTGCGTACGCTTTGAGCAAGAGCATGTCCAAGGAAAAAGATAAATATGGTACAGGACATATTGAAGGAATCATCGATGCAAGTGCGGCTAACAATGCAAGTGTGGCAGGTGCTTGGATTCCTGCCCTGGTGTTTGGAATCCCTGGTGATACATTAACCGCTATCGCACTGGGTGTATTGTTTATGAAGGGTATCAATCCTGGGCCTACAATATTCATGAACACTCCAGAGTTTGTCTATGCAATCTTCATTTTATTCATCATAGCCAATATTCTTATGGTTCCATTTGGGCTAGGTGCTATCAAGGTATCAAAACATATTTTGTCAGTACCCCCAAGCATCCTCTATCCTCTTATCCTTATGACAACTGTGGTAGGAACTTTCTCTGTACAGAATGCCACTTTTGACCTTATCCTCATGTTGAGTATTGGAATCCTTTCATATGTTATGAATGAGAATGGGTTTCCTTTGGCACCTATGATACTGGGGCTTCTGTTGGGCGAGATGCTGGAGAACAACTTCATGGGATCCATCGTGAAAGCACAAGGAAATCTTATGGTTTTCTTCGAAAGGCCACTTTCTGCAGCTCTTGGAATCATCACCATCTTGTTGTGGGTTTTCCCAATAGGTAAGGGCCTGATTTCATTTTCCCGATCGATACATCCTACCAAGTAAGGTATCTGTCCTTCTTGACCTGCTTGTTCGGTAGTGTATAGTACTAGTATGAGTTACAAACCACATACAAACCGTTATGCAGAGATGAAGTACCGTTATGCAGGATCCAGTGGCTTGAAGTTGCCTGTTCTCTCCCTAGGATTATGGCACAACTTCGGAACAGAGGCTGACCACAGTGTGGCAACAGCTATGCTGTGCAGCGCCTTTGACCATGGCATCACCCACTTTGACCTGGCCAATAACTACGGCCCGGAACCAGGGAGTGCTGAGACCAGGTTTGGTCAGATTCTGAAAAAGCAGTTTGGATCCCATCGTGATGAACTGATCATATCCTCAAAGGCGGGGTATTACATGTGGCCAGGTCCCTATGGGGACCTGGGCTCACGCAAATACCTGATCGCTAGTTGTGATCAGAGCCTCAAGCGTATGGGCCTTGAGTATGTGGATATCTTCTATCATCACAGACCCGATCCCGATACTCCCTTGGAAGAGACTATGGGAGCCTTGGCTACCTTGGTGACCCAGGGCAAGGCCCTGTATGTAGCGATCAGCAACTACCATGCAAAGGATGCCCTGAAAGCGAAGGCTTTGCTTGATGATATGGGATGTCCCTGCATTCTTGACCAGGTTCGTTACTCCATCCTTGACCGTTGGACAGAGGAGGACAAGCTTCTTGATGCCCTGGATGGCAAGGTAGGGACCATCTGTTTCTCACCACTGGCACAGGGGCTGTTGACCTCCCGCTATCTCGAGGGAAAGGTTCCCTACGGATCCAGGGCAAGTGAGAACAGGTTTCTCAAGGCCAAGAACATCACCCCTGCAGTGGTGGATAAGCTAAACAAGCTCGATTCGATAGCCATGAAGCGGGAGCAGACACTCTCTGAGATGGCCATCGCCTGGTTGCTTAAGGATGAGCGGGTAACATCCGTTCTGATAGGTGCAAGTTCGGTTGCCCAGCTGGAAGAGAACCTCAAGGCCATCAAGGACGATACTCCTTTTACCAAAGAGGAGCTCGCCGCCATCGATTCTCTGACGAAGTAGAGTCTAGCATGGGAGAAAAGGATCCGAGAGTCGATGCCTATATCGCACAGTTTCCAGAGGAGCAGCAGAGCCGTCTCAAGGCTTTGCGTTCTCTCATACATGAGACAGCCCCCCTTGTCAGGGAGACTATCAAGTATGCTATTCCCACCTTCCTGTATGAGGGGGATCTCATCTATTTTGCTGCTGGGAAAGCCCATACCGGCTTGTACCCGATGCCAAGTGGTGTCTCCCATTTCGCTGAAGAGCTTATTTCGTACCATACATCCAAGGGGGCTGTCCGGTTCCCCTTGGATAGGTCTCTTCCACTGGATCTTATCCGTAGGATCATTCTCTTCAGGGTTGAGGAGAACCAACAGGGGCAGGAAGACAAGAAGAAATAAGGCACTGCCTAATCTTCTCAAGCATAGGGCCTTTCAAGGCTGACTAATCTGAAGACAAGGAATGCCTCATCCCTTTTTACCCTCTATCCCTGTGAATACTTGGATGGCATCCCTGAGGAACTCAGCTTTTCCGAGGTAGTGCTCGCCAAAACGGGGGTCATCTACATACATCTGGGCGAGGGTAGCATGTGCCTCTTTGGTATAGCTTGGCCAGGTGTAGAGCAACCAGCTCTTGTGCAGTCTCGCCACCTCTTGGGCCAGATCTGAAGCCGGGTCCCTTGTCTCTTCAGCCTTTACGAGCTTTTCTAGTATCTCTTTGTCAAGCTTGTTGAACTCTGCAAAGCTCTCCTCACTCATGCGCATCAGTTTTGCATTGGAGACATCTACCTCTTCGTCCCCATATGCCTTTCGAGCCTCTTTCCCATAGGCTTGTTCATGCTTGTCTAAGAGTTCTTTCTTGAACCCTGAAAACTTATCCCTGTCACTCATGGCTTTCTCTCCTTGAGCCTCTTCTGTACTGTCTGAAGAAGCGTTTTTACTATGCATCTGCTTCACCCTAAGTCTCAACGCATGCTCTTGTAAGGCTAGTGTCCGGTCACATAGAGGATCATCAGGGATGGTCATGACCGTACCAAGGTCAAAGTCCAGTTAGCGATAGAAGAGAATCTGCTGAAGCCTATTGATTTCCTCCTCACCATACAGGCGATAACCAGCCTTGCTGGCCTTCTTGGGCCTGGGCAACCCTATCTCATCATACTACCGCTACGCCCTCCTTGATATGCCTGCATACTGGACAAGCTTACCGATGGAATGGTCCATACCCTGCATCCTAAGATAGGTATACACCTTGCCGTAACGGTAAGGTCAAGAGGAATTGTGTGTATGGGCACGGCAATCAGTCATGTGGATTTTGTGAGTGTCCTGCACAGGTTTGCTCAAACCCAAAGGGCCTACCCCTCTGCATATGGGAAGGGCTCTTATCCGATTCGGATCTGATTACGCCCGGATCTCTTAGCCATGTACATGGCCATATCAGCCCTGCATATGAGGTCAGGTCACTGTCACCTTGGATGAATTGGGTTGCACCGATACCCAGCGTTACATTGATGTCTTGGGAGAAAGAGGCAGTCTCAATTTTCAAGCGCATTGCATAGAAAAGATTGTATTCCGTAGCCGATTCATATCGTTCTCCCAACAAATCAAGCACTGTCGTTGCTACACTCAAAGTAAGGAAATTGCCGGATTTATACAAGGCATGGACAGTATGCAATGTATTGCTTTTCAGTTGGTTTGGTACACTGCATTACTTTTCAAGGATGGAAGGGCACCTTCTCATAGGAATATCGTACTATACGCGATAGATACAAAAAAACAGCACGATATCATCCGTGCTGTCATCCATATGTCTCTAGAGACCGACTGTCGATCGAATGTGCTACATCAATACCTTGAAAACTACCTTGAGCACTTGGCTTGATGTCTCATCAAGAAGGTTCGGTGCATGAGGTTCTCCTGGAAAGAACACCACAAAGCTACCCTGTCCAGCATGATAGGAGAGTTGTTTTTCCCCTTTTACCATAAGGAAATCCTTCTCGTCATCATAGGCGGTAGTAGCGGTAACCATAGCACGACTTGCAATGTCCATGCGCTCGTATCCTTTGAGCAATATCTGGACATCGGCTTCCTTTCTGTGCACTTCATACTCTGATGCCTCTGTCTTTTCTGTCTTGTAGGTAAACAGGTTGTAGCGGAGATTCTTGTGCTCGGTGGTATAGCTGCCTAATGGCAAGCTGTCGAGTTTGCCGCTTTCAAGGATGTCAATGACATGCTGGAGAGCGGGTAGGGTGGAGACATAGTTTTTCATCTGGGATATCCGGTCTAGTATCATGGGGCACCTCTTTTGGTCACTAGCATAGCGAAAGCAGGCAAAAAGGGAAAGGAGGGAGGGTGCTTATTAGGGCAATATGATCGTGCAGTGCAGAAGCTGACCGTAAAACACTGGGTCTCACCCCAACCTGTATGTTCCTGGGTGGTGGGAGAATTCCTTGCACTAGTCGGAACCCTCATTATTCCGTATCTTTAGCATACCACAACAAAGAAGTGGGCTTAAAGGAGCTATGCATGTCAGATACCCATACCTACACAACCAAGGTCACATATGCCGAACAGAGAAAAGGGGTGCTCTCATCCGATGGACTCCCTTCCCTTGAGGTAGCCACTCCTCCCCAGTTTCCTGGTGGACACCAAGGGATCTGGTCTCCAGAACATCTCTTTGTCGCATCAGCGGAGATCTGCCTGATGACAACCTTTTTGTCGATCGCTGATAAATCCCGCCTGGAGTTTGCCCGGTACAGCTCAGAGGCAGTAGGAACTCTCGAAAAGACAGCAGAGGGTATGCTGATGACCAAGATCGTCATCAAGCCAAAGGTAGTCATAAGCGATGAAACAAAGAAAGGACGAACCCTGTTGCTCCTAGAGAAAGCTGAGAAGTACTGTCTCATATCGAACTCCATGAAAACTGAGGTTACCATAGAACCTGTAGTTGTAGTGGAAGTTGGAAAATAGCATATAGGGTGATGCTATGAACTACGTCCCTCAGGATTCTCCTAAGGGGCGTAGTAGTCAATAAGCTAGCGATGTTGGCTGATGGCCACTAGAGTAGGGCGTCAATGAATATGCCGTTTCCTGCCTTCTTGATGGTGACCAGGTTCTTTTCTTCCAGAGCATGGACCTTTTTCATCGTTATTTGCATGTCCAGTTCAAAGGCCATCATGAGTTCAATTGGTACGACGTGCCCATAGGTCCTGATGAATCCGAGAATGTTGTCAGAGGAAGCTGGGGGGATACTTGCTGTAAGTTCTCCCTTGCAAAGTTGTTGTATGGCCTGTTCAAAACCATCGACACTTTGATAATTCTCCAACACTACTTCTTTGCCTTTGTAGCGAAGGATAAAGGTTGGCAGGAGTCTGACCCCATAGGCCTTTGTGAGTGAGAGATCCGTCTCAAAGTCAGTTTCTGCTGTCCCGTCAGTATATCGGGTGAGTAGCTTTTCAGTATCCAAGCCAACCTCACCTGCCAGGGCAAGCAACACCTCCTCGCTATTGGTCTGTTTGGCCTCAACTGCGGTTGCTTCGCGTAAACGTCGTAAAAACCTGTCTGCCAGATCCTGGTCTTCAGACTGGGCTGCCTTGTAGGCCATGTTTTGAGGGTAGGAGGAGGGGTGTTCGTCTGAAAACAATTCAAGCTCCCCGGTTGTAACAGGCATTCCATGGTGCAGTGATGCCTCCATCCAATGCTGTGCTATCTCCAAATTTGAATCCGAAGGATCTCCACCAATGCCGTTGTCATCAAAATCCCTGATGTCTTGTACCAGGCCTCCCATGATAAAGGATATTTCCAACTGGTCAGTGTACCTTGCCTTGAGGGCTCGCAATACAGGTTCACTAGCCCAGCACCAAGTGCAGACCGGATCGGTAAATTCTATAATTTCCAATTGGCTCTTACTCTTCATTTGCTTCCCCTTCTGTGAGAAGGGTAAGCTGTAGCTATGCAGGCAGTGTTGCTGGGCATGTTTTACCCCGTCTCATATGCACTATACGCATAAAACATAGTAAATTGCTAGGCATTAGGGGTGTTGCTTGTGCAGATTGTATTTCTGAGGAGGGAGTAATGCATGAGTGCCGATATGGGAGATGTGTCTCGTGTAGGGGATACTTCTTCGTCTATGCTTCTTGGGCAAGCAAAGACTCCAGCTTGCTGATGGTCAAAGGAGACGACCCTTCATAGTGATTGTTCACATTGATATACAAGGTTTTTCCTTCTTTGGCAATCTTAGCGATTAGGGGGGCGATGGTAGTGAGTTCCTCATCCCTGGGTGTGACGATCTTGCTCCAGTTCTCGCCTGAGGCTTTCTCTATGCCTTTACGGTCATCACCATGCAAGCGGATACAGGCAACCTCTCCTAGCTTGTCTCCATGCTGGGTTAACGTTGAGATCACATCATCCATCCAATATCCTTGGAGCAATACAGGAGCAACCTGTTGACCCCGGAGAAAGGAGAACCACGAGGAGTCGATCCATCTGGGATTGCGTATCTCAACTGCATAGGGGAGGCCTTTGGGGAGGGCTGAAAAGAATATATCCAAATGATCAATAAAACGGTTTCGAGAATCCATCTTATCCTTGTTGAGGTACTCAAATTGAAACATGAGCAACCCCAGCTTAGGGGCCAAAGGTTCAATCCTGTCATAGAACCGGCTAAAGACTTCGGCATTCAGGAATAATGTGTTTGGTTCCCCTCCACCCCGATAGGCGAGTGCTGAGGTAATTGCGTTAGGACATTTGATGGTAAACCGAAAATCAGGAGGTGTTGCCGCGTCATACTCTGCTACCAAGGTACGATTGGGTAGGCCATACCTTGCCTTGCCTAAGGACCAAAACCACTGGTCTATCTCAACGGTTTTGTATTTCTGCGCATATTCCTCAAGAAAGTTACTCGGGCTACTGCTTGAGTAGACAAGGCTTTCCCAGGAAGGGTATTTCCAGGAACATGATCCGAGATAGACGTTATTCATGGGGTAAGTTTACTCTATGAGTGGAAGGTTTTCCAGAGGAGCTTAAGGGTGTGGGGGGATCTGTCAGAAAAGTAGAGTCAGCTTGGCATATGGGAAAATGGACTGAAAAAAGAATGCAGATTCTACATGATTTGCTTGCATAAAGGCTTGAGTGTAAGAGTAGCCCCCAGATGAGGTGTGAGCATTGATACCATCATCTCTTACAAATGTTCTTTTGTGTATCTCGTTTATGGTTTGCATACCCATACGATGCGAATTCTAGAAACAGAAGAATCAATCCAGCGGACATCCTACGTTACAAGAGACCTTCAATCTATATCAATCTATATCCTTCTAAAAACTCATACCGTAATCTACCTTGATATGCTATGCTATGGATGAATACATTCAATGGAGGGAAAACTTGAAAAAATCAATTCGTATCAAATCCATGGCAATTGCCATGTTGCTTATTCTGCTGACTATACCTGTGTTTGCACAAAATACCAGTTCTGGCAACATCAAGCTCATCGGAGCCTGGCCTCTTGAGGCAAAGATGGAGGCAGGGTATACCCTGAAGATTCCTATGCTAGAGGGGGAAGGGCCCCTTTTCAGTGGCAATAACCTTAAGGTAAAGGGTTTGCTCGGCCTGTCTCCTGTAGCAGCCACTGTAGGCATTGATGCTGTGCTGACACCCATTGCAGTACTGGAACTAACCCTTGGCGGAGCCTTAGGAACCGGTTGGGATTTTGATGCGATGGAAATATCCGGGTTGCTCAAGGGTCCTGGTGCCGTTGATGCAGGGGTTGCCCTGACTGCCGATCCCCTGGGCGGTGTGTATTACAAGGGTAGGGCAGGCGCTGCCTTCCAATTCGATACAGGGGCAATCTTCCCTGGGGACTGGACCAGTGTCTTGCTACGGACCTATCACGAGTTCATGTACCAGGGATATACCGGTGCAAAAGCTGGCGAAGCATGGGAGTACGAGACCTCAGGTGCCAAGGTGAACGGATTCAACTACAAGGGCGAATACATCATTGGATACAAGTTGCCTATCAAGCTCAATATGGTTGCTCTGCAGTTGGAGTCTTTCTCCTATGACCTGTTTGGTGATGTTGATCACCCATTCAGGTATGATGTTGGTGTTATCGGCAATGTTGAGTTTTTTGATGGCCTGAATTTCACGGTAATCGTGCAGGGTACAAATCAGAAGAAGGACAAAGATACCAAAGAGGTTGAAATGGTTGATTTCCGCTTCAAGCGTGTTGGCGTGATGCTCAACTACTCTTTCTAGGACAGATGCTCGTAGGGTAACGGCATCCTCGATCGGGAATGCCGTTACTCCACTGGATCGTTGGCTCGCCGACCTGCTGATCTTGTTTTGTGGAGCAGGCCTCTATGTATGCCAATTACCATAATATCCTATGGTATTGCTCCCCTATCCTTTTGACTTCCCCACCACCCTAGAGTATCTTATGCCTATGGATCTTGCTCCGTATCAATAAGATCCGGAGGTTTTTGTATATACCACATACAGAGGAGAATCAGATGGACAAAAAGAAATTGGCCGATGCCATACGCATTGTAAGTATGGACGGGGTGCAGAAGGCTAACTCAGGTCACCCTGGAGCCCCAATGGGGATGGCAGATATAGCAGAGGTACTTTTTAGACGGACCATGCGCTACAACCCGAAGAATCCCTCATGGGAGAATCGTGACAGGTTTGTCCTTTCCAATGGACACGCCTCCATGCTCCTCTATTCCTTGCTGCACTTGACTGGCTATGATGTGACCCTTGATGACTTGAAACAGTTCCGGCAGTTGGGGTCCAAAACACCTGGACACCCCGAATGTGATCTTACCCCAGGGGTTGAGACCACCACAGGACCGCTTGGGCAGGGTTTTGCCAATGCCGTTGGCATGGCCCTGGCCGAGAAGAAGCTTGCCGCGACCTTCAACAAATTGGATTATCCCATAGTTGATCACTACACCTATGCCTTTGTGGGTGATGGGTGTCTGATGGAAGGAATCTCCCATGAGGCAGCCTCCCTTGCAGGCACTTGGAAGCTGAACAAGCTCATTACCTTCTTTGACAGCAATGGAATCTCCATTGATGGAGAGGTTGCCGACTGGTTCACTGATGATACAGCGCAGAGGTTCTCATCCTATGGTTGGCATGTCATCTCCGATGTTGATGGTCATGATCCCCATGCCATTGCCAAGGCTATTGCCAAGGCAAAGGGAAATACGGACCAGCCTACCTTGATCATCTGTAATACGGTCATAGGCTTCGGATCCCCAAACAAACATGGCAAGGCTTCCAGCCATGGCTCCCCCCTCGGTGAGGAAGAGGTGTCCTTGGCCAGAAAACAGCTTGGCTGGAAATACGAAGAGCGCTTCTATGTTCCTCCTGAAATGTATGAGGACTGGGACTTTACCAAACAAGGTGCAGAGTTTGAAAAGGAGTGGAATGATCTCTTTGCCGAATACAGGAAGCAGTATCCTCATGATGCCGCTGAGTTTGAGCGTCGGGTACGGGGATCCTTCCCTGATGGTTGGGAAGCCGAGCTTGATGAGACGATCGCCAAGTGGCAGGCGGATAAGCCAAATGTGGCTTCGCGCAAGGCCTCTCAGATGGTCCTCGATCAGATAAGCGCCACTATGCCTGAACTGTTAGGAGGATCTGCTGACCTGACCCCTTCCAACCTGACCCAGGGCAAAGGATCCATTGCATATGACATTGAAGAGGGCACTGGTAGCTATCTGCACTTTGGTGTGCGCGAGTTTGGCATGATGGCCATCCTTAATGGCATAGCCTTGCATGGTGGGTTTGTCCCTTACGGGGGTACGTTCCTGATGTTCATGGAGTATGCCCGCAATGCAATCAGAATGTCAGCTATCATGAAGCTGCCTGTCATACAGGTTTTCACCCACGACTCGATTGGTCTGGGGGAAGATGGACCTACTCACCAGGCTGTCGAGCAGGCGGCAATTTTGCGCATGACCCCCGATATGGTGGTATGGAGACCCGCTGATGCTGTGGAGACTGCTGTCGCCTGGAAGAGTGCACTCAAGCGTAAGGATGGCCCTACATCACTGCTGTTAAGCCGGCAGAACCTGGTCCCCCAGGATCGCACCGCCGAGCAGGTGGAGGCCATCAGCAAAGGGGGCTATGTCATTTGGGAGTCTGAGGGCAAGCCTGAGATAGTCCTGATTGGAACCGGATCGGAACTGGATCTTGCCATACAGGCGGCAAAACGCCTGGATAAGGACGGCAAGAAGGTGAGGGTTGTCTCAATGCCCTCATGTGAGGCATTTGAGGCACAGGACGCAGCATACCGCGAAAGCGTGTTGCCTTCTTCTGTGCGTAAGAGAGTTGCCGTTGAGGCTGCATGGACTGACTACTGGTTCAAGTATGTGGGTCTTGATGGAAAGGTCATCGGCATGCACAGCTTTGGATCTTCTGCCCCCGCTGACGATCTGTACAAGCATTTCCAAATAACAGCTGATGCTGTTTATGAGGCTGCACTCTCCTTGAAGTAGGGTTGCCAGGGTCACAGATGGTGTTGTAGGTTCCTTTGGTGAGTAAGTATTGTAGTGGTATGCCCGCCTTGTGTAGAGGCGGGCATATCTTTGCCTATCCGTTACCTGCTTCTCTGCTGACTTTCTTGTTTCTCTCCGATCTCTTGCTTGATCATTCTCTGCCTGCTACAAGCTTTCAAATAGAGCAATCCAATCCTATGCCGGTACTGTATGGATGCGAATTTGCAGAAATTGTCATCTTCTCTTGATCGGTCACGCTTTGTGCTGATGGAGAGTTTTCAAGCACAAACGCCATGATATCTATACGGGTTGCTCTTGGAGAGGGAGAGATGCTGCCATATGGGGTAGCCAGGACAGACGACTCAGATTCGTCACCCTAGCATCAAAGCGGAGGTGGCTCGCAATATTCAAATTCACTATATTATTACGATAATTAATAAAATTAATAAAAATTAATAAAAATATTAAAAAAATCAATAAATGTAATTGACTTTTTGAATAAACCATTTTATGTTGGATGTAACAGAGGAAAAGAAATGGAACATGGTTGGCAAAAACTGCTCTCCCTAACGGGAGGTAAGAAATTCTACATAACGCAGATACAGATACCTGAAGACTCCATCACCATCGAGGGGAAGTTTCAGGTACCGCCCTTTGCGGAACTCAGCATGGAAGATCAGGTTTTTATTGCAGCGTTCATAAAGACCCACGGTTCGATCAAGCAGATGGAGTCAATCTTCAACATCAGTTACCCCACTGTGAAGAACCGTCTTAACAGCATAGCTCGCCAACTGGATATAGTTGATGTTTCTATACAGGTATCCAACTCGGTCTCCAGCGTGCTTGACCGTCTGGAGCAAGGGGCTATTACCGCCGCACAGGCAATTGAGGAGATAGGATAATGTTACCCATGCTGGTCCGTATAAAAGTGCGTGATGAAAAAAGGTCTTTTGGGTTGTATCTTCCCTTGGGCCTCATCTATTTGCTTCTTATGCCAATTCTCGTGCTTGGGGCTATCGCTTTTTTAGTGCTTCTTGCACTTCCCAAGACCGCTGGAAAGGCACAGTCATACCTCCAGTTGATCCTCGCCCTGCCTTCGTTGCTGTCAGCCAGCATAGGCACAGAGATTGCAGTCCAATCGAATGAGAAAGATATGGTGATGTATATACTATAAGAAATGGTAGGAGAATTAGTATGAGTGAAGAAAGATTGAGGATATTACACCTTCTTGCCGAAGGGAAACTTACCCCGGATGAAGCGGAAAAACTGCTGAAGGCCATGGAAAGTGGTACACAACAGATTGAACATACCAGCCAAAAGCAATCAGGTGATGTCAGAGGCAAATATCTGTTCGTGCAGGTTGAGCCAAAGGAAGGGAAATCTTCTGAGCGGGTTTCGGTCAAGGTGCCTCTGGCCTTGGTGAAAGCCGGTCTGAACATCTCCAAGCTGATCCCCGTAGAGGCACAGGACAAGATCCATTCCTCCATGCGCGATAGTGGCATCCCTTTCAATTTCAGCGACATGGACCCCCAGAACTTTGAGGAAATGCTGGAAGCCCTTGAGCAGATGAGTGTTGACATAGACACCGACGAGTCTACCGTCAAAGTGTTCTGCCGATAGGATGGCAGCTGGGGTGCATCTCTGAATGCCGGATCCCAATTCTCTTGCGATAGGCATACAGTTTTCCGTGTTCAGTTGGTGGAAGTGCCTTGAAAGTAGGTGCAATGGGAGAGGCTCAAGCTGAGGCTCTCCCATTTGGATTGCTCACTCTTCAGTTCCAACCTCAGTCTCTTTATCCTTAGGCTTCAGACGCCTTTCATCACGGTAGATGACCGGTGATGCTCCGAAGAGATAGTCATCCTCGACTGAAGTCCTCTCCATCTTGAGCAGTTCCTGCGCTATCTTGGTGACACCCCGCCTGAAATCAGGTGAGTTGATCTCAACGACAGTCTTTCCCCGTTGCTTTCGGTAGTGGGAGTAGTGCTTCCAGAGGCTGTTGGTCATCTTTGCCGTGGTCGATGGTTTTCTCAACAGTTCAAGGACCTCTTTGCGGAATTTTGGTTCGAACTCCAGGAACTCGCTTTTTTGCAAGGCAGCCAAGGTGCGTCCCATCTCCCGCGCCCAGGTGTTGTCCAACTCCTGGCAGAGGAACTTCAGCCTGTACCACGCATCATACAGTTCTTGTGTGGTTGTGATGGGGAGATCGCTGAACCACAGGAATGCCAACATCCTCCTTCTCCAGTCCCACCACTTGAGTGGACTTTGCAGGTCGCTTGCCGGGATGAGGAAATATCCCTTCTTCAGCAGCAACGATCCAAAGGTCCCTGGAGGGTTTCCCCGTTTGGTACTCTTGAGTGTGGTGCGGTACACCCCACAGGAGGGGCTACCGTCCATATAGACATATGCGCGTGTATTGCACCTCTCAAGGGCTTGCATACAGGCATTGGATCCTTCGATCATTTCCTTTGTCACCACCCGTCCATGGCGGTTTTTTACCTGGGATTCGCCTGTCCACACATCATCGCCCGTACCTCCGCTCAAATGCACAGGATCCCGGGGTATACCCATGCCAGCCATGCACTCAGGGCATACAGGACACCAGATATAGTCAAGTTTCTCCCTCCCAAGATGGGCAAGCATATCAAAGCCTTTTCCGTTATAGCGTACCGGACCTCCCATACAACACAGGCTGATGCCTATGGAAATCTTCTCTGTAAGTATCACTGGCTGTTGTAAGTTCATTGATTTGACTCCTTCTTGATAGTTCCATGCTAGCATGGTTTGTCGGGCTTGGGTAAAATACCTAGAAAAATTGCATCAGGTACAGTATTGGTGCCTCACAGAGCGAAGGGAAAGTGATATAAAGTTTTTGTTGACAGAGGGAATTTTGTGCATATATAATTAGTTCATAGTTTGAATGAATTAATTATATAAGGGAGTACCTATGGGAAAGATTAATGAACGCCATCAGAATATGACCTCCCTCTTCAGAATCCTTCGTTTGGAAGGGACACTTACCCAGGCAGACCTGAAAGAACGCCTGCATCTGCAAGCTTCAACCATTTCCTACCTTGTAAATGATCTCAAGAAACAGAACCTCATCATCAATTCAGAGAAAAGCATACAGACCACGCGTGTCGGAAAACCCGGCCAGTACATCCAGCTGGACAATGACGTTGCCTTTTTTCTCGGCCTTTACTTGGAAGAGACGTTTATCGATGCCCATGTCATTGGATTGGCTGACCAGGAAATTCACTACCAAAGGTTTCCTATGGAAGAGTGCCCTCCCGAAAGGCTGACTGAGAAAGTAATTGAAATAGTGAAACAGTTTACGTTGGTACATGAAAACATTAAAGGGGTGGGTATAGCGGTCAAGTCAGTAGTCGATCCCAATGGGGATCTCTCCTCCTTCAAACGTACTGTCATGGAAATGGAAGTACCCAAGATATGGAAGGTCAAGGGCTTCAGTTCTAAAATACGTGAGGCATTCCCCACGCTCCCTGTTGTTGTGGAAAATGATGCGAACTGTGCGGCTGTCTACTGTCAGTCTGCAGATAAGCATGCATATTCCTCTTCAATGGTATTTGTCATAAATGTGAAGCCATTTGGAATCGGGTGTGGCATTACCATCAACGGGGAACTGTATAGGGGATTTACAGGATCATCAGGTGAGACCTACTTCTCTAACCGTAGCATTCAGGATCTGGCCGAAGAGAACACAACCCATGAGGATCCGGTCAGGCTTATGGGGATGCTTAAGGAAACCATACTCAAAGGAATATATTTCTTTGACCCCGAACAGGTCTTTCTTACCGGAGGCCTTTTCACTGATATCTCCCTATCAGATATGGACGAGATTACGACCTTGTTCGCCACCTCCCCGTACCCCATGACCATCCTTGCCCAACAACATGTATCACTTCCTGCCAAGGGGGCTGTCCTATTGGTGGCAGATGAGTATATTGATGCCCTTTTGACCGGTATTGACAGGAGACAATCATGAATCGAGATACGGCGAGGTATATTGCCACCAGAATCTTCAAGGTGTTGTTTACTGTATGGGTAGTCACCACCCTCATTTTCTTTCTCATCCGTCTGATGCCATCGAACCCGATAGAGCAGTACATCCAAAATCTGGTTGTGCAGTATGGCATGACCTATCAGGAGGCAAATTCACGTGCAGTCTCCCTGTTTTCCATTGATTTGAACAAAAATGTATTCATTCAATACGTTGAGTATCTCAAGGCCGCCATCAAGTTGGACTTTGGCACTTCGTTCCTTTCCCCTGGGGTAAAGGTATCTACCATCATCGCCTCGCGCCTGCCCTGGACGCTCTTCACTGTTGGAACCGGTCTGATCCTCTCCTTCCTTGTGGGGATCGTGTTGGGAGCTATATCAGCTTATCGGCGCGATAGCTGGTATGAGCCGATCATATCGGGGATGAGTTCGTTTCTTAGTGCGATCCCGGATTTCCTCATAGCAATTTTCATTATTCTCTTTTTTGGTGTGTTCACCTGGGGAGGGACCAAAAGCATCATCCCAATCTTCCAGATGCGAGGCAATTTTGATGCCGGTCTCACTGAGGGGTTCAACTGGCCCTTTATAAAAAGTGTCTTTGAACACGGATTCGGTCCCATCATGACCTATTTCTTCTCGCAGATTGGAATCTGGGTGATCCTGATGAAAGGAAGCACTACAGGGTGTCTGAATGCTGACTACGCCATCATTGCTCGGGCTAGGGGCCTACATCCCAAAAAGATTCTCTCATCATATATCGGACGAAATGCCATGCTTCCCATAGCGACTGAGTTTGCCATGCGCCTTGGATTTATCATCGGAGGGTCGCTGATCATCGAACAGTTGTTTGTCTATCAGGGCATCGGCCTTGAGTTGCTCAAGGCGACCACCAACAGGGACTACCCGTTGATGCAAGGCATCTTCCTTGTCATGACAATCGCCATTGTCCTGTCAAACCTTTTGGCAGAAATCGTCTACAGCATCCTCGATCCTCGTATCAGGGCACAGGGAGGGAGAGAACATGTCTAAACCAGTGACAGCAGCAGAGCTCAACCTGACGACAACCACACGCCTGGGCCGAAATTTGCGCCATCTGCGGTCAGCCATCTTTGGTGACCCCATTGGAGCCATTGGGTTTTTCCTTCTGTTGGCTATCATCCTGATGTCGGTATTTGGCCCCATTTGGTTTCCCTTGGATACCATCAGCGACCCCAGTCAGCTGTTGAAAGCCCCATCGGCAGAGCATTTCCTAGGGACAGACCACTTGGGACGGGATATATGGGCACAGATAGTCTCAGGAGGAAGGGAGTTGTTGGTCATGGCCTTCCTTACTGCCAGCATCGCTGTAGTGTTAGGAATATTTCTGGGCTCGTTCTCTGCATTGGTAGGTGGCAAGCTGGATGAGATGCTGCTCTTCTTTGCAGATGTGTGGCTGACTATCCCTCGTTTTCCCCTGCTTGTCGTCTTGTCGGGATTCTTTACCCTTGATGCCCTGGCATTGGCTCTTGTGCTGGCAATTCTTTCATGGGCAGGTATTTATCGTACCGTACGGGCCCAGGTCCTTTCCTTGCGAAGCAGGGACTTCATCGAGGTTGCCTTCATGCTGGATATGCCCAGGCTCCATATCATCTTCAAGGAAGTGCTTCCCAATATGATGGGATTCATTGTAGCCAATTTCACGTTGCTCATGCGTGCTGCGATCTATTCGCAAGTGGGTTTGGTGTTTCTTGGTCTGCTACCACTCGATCAGAACTGGGGCGTGATGATCAACGTGGCTTGGAATCAGGGAGTCATCTACAATCCTGATGCGATCTGGTTCCTGTTGGCCCCGACCATTGTCATCTGTCTGTTGATTCTCTCGCTGGTCTGGATCTCCAGGTCAATGGAAGAGTTCTTCAATCCAGGACTGAGAAAATGAGGAGTACTACAGTGAAACAACATGAAGAATCTCTTCTGGAAATACAGAACCTTTCCATTGAGTATCGTACCAAGCGGGGTAAGCTTCAGGCGGTTTTTGATGCGTCGATGAGCATAGGCTATGGGGAGTCAGTTGCAGTCATAGGCGAATCTGGGTGTGGAAAGACAACGCTAGCCACCAGCATAGTACAGATGCTCAGTCGCAATGCTGTCATCTCCAATGGAACTGTGGCTTTCCGTAGGAAGGGAGAACAGGAGGTGATCCTCAATCACCTCAATGAGAAGGAGATGCGTAAGATACGTTGGAACAACATTGTCATGATGTTCCAAGCCTCACAAAGCTCTTTCAATCCGGTGACAAAGATACAGAGTCAGTTTTTAGACACTGCCTTGGCTCATGATCCCCATGCAAACGTACAGGAGGTGCTAAAACGCTCGAAGGCTTTGTTAGAACTGGTGTATCTCGATGGTGAAACTGTACTCGCCTCGTATCCTCATGAACTTTCAGGTGGAATGAAGCAGAGGACTCTGATGGCACTTTCCCTCTTGCTTGACCCTCAGTTGGTCATTCTTGATGAGCCGACCACTGCCCTCGATCTCATAACCCAAAAGAAAATTCTGCATCTTCTGAATTCCCTTCGTTCTTCCCAGGGTTTCAGCATGATGTTCATTACCCATGATCTGGGTATCGTGACACAGCTTGCTGATAGGGTTGTGACGATGTATGCAGGTACTGTAGTAGAAAACGCTCCGACAAAAGGGTTCTTCTCGGACCCCCAGCACCCTTACAGCAAAGGGTTGCTCAAGGCGATCCCTTCCCTTGATGCATCGTTTGAACAGCTATACTCCATTCCGGGATCGACCCCTGACCTGGTAGAGAAAATTGAGGGGTGCCTGTTTGCCCCCCGTTGTGAGTTTGCCTTTGAGCGTTGTACACAAGAAGTTCCTCAGCTGAGAAACGTGGGGAACGATCGGTGGGCAGCCTGCCATCTCCTGAAGGAGGTCACTGATGTCTCTCATTGAAATACAAGATCTGCAAAAGGGTTTCCACAATCGCACGAGTGGGACTGTGAATATTCTCCGTTCGATCGACCTGACTATGGAAGCTGGTGATACGGTGTGTGTGGTAGGAGAATCGGGGTGTGGAAAGACGACCCTTGGCAAGATACTCGCAGGTTTGCAGGGGTATAGCGGAGGGACTTTCACCTACAAGGGAGATGAGGTCTCAACCCTTCGTAAGGAACAGTGGAAAGTCTTTCGGAAAGATGTGCAGATGATTCACCAGAACCCATACGAGTCGCTCAATCCGACCCAGATGGTCTTCGACATGATCGCATCTCCCATTCGCCGGCACAGGAAGCTTCGTGATTTCAGTGCCCTCTATGCCGAGGTGGTGCGACTGTTGGAGATGGTTGGTCTGACGCCTGTAGAAGACTTCATAGACAAGTATCCTTCCAATCTTTCCGGTGGACAACGCCAGAGGGTCTCCATAGCGAGAGTCCTGTCCATGGATCCCAAGTTCATTGTAGTTGACGAGGCAACCAGCATGATAGACACATCACTGCGTATCAGCCTGCTTGAGACTCTCAAGAAAATTCAGGACGAGTTGCAGGTGGCTTACCTGTACATTACCCATGACTTGGCCTTAGGCAGATATTTTGCATGGGGAGGACGCCTTGCTGTCATGTATCTGGGGCAGATAGTTGAGCTTGGGCCTACCCAAGGCATGATAGAGGATCCTCATCACCCGTATACCAAGGCGATCCTTTCCGCCGGGAGAGTGGAGAATGAGGACAGTTACGATCTGAAGGGAGTCGACATACCTTCATTCAGGCAGATCCCTCAAGGGTGCTCTCTCTCTCCAAGGTGCCCGGAAATGATTCCAGGCTTATGCGATAAGAAGGTCCCTGAGCTGTTGCAGGTCGGTCCCGACCGTTTTGTCTCTTGCCATCTGTATGGTGAAGAGGGAAAGAAGTCGGCCGCTGATAGGTATAGGAAGGGGGAAAGATGAAAGCGGAGATACTGAGAATGTTTGCCCGCCTCATGCTCCCCATAGGGTTGGTTATTTTGATCCTGAGTGTTTGGATAGTTCCTTTTCAGGAGGGAGGAAGTGCCGAACGACTGATCACATATGTCAATATTGCGTTGGGTTCGATCCTGACGGTGTTGGGAGTGTTTCTTATCCTTAGGGAAAGGCACGATAGAAAAGACTCATGATTCAATCAAGGAGGTTGATATGAGAAAGAAGTTTACTGGAATTATGATTACCCTGTGTCTGTTGTTTGCCCTTACTGTTGTGCCCTTGATGGCACAAGGAGCAGCAGAACCTGCAGCTCCTGTAAGTGCAGGACCCGTAATGGCTCCTACCTTTGCAGGAGGCTGGCCGTATCCGATCCCCCCTACGGGGCATTACAACATGTTTGTTGCCAATGCCATCGAACTGAAGTTCTGGCGTGAGATGCACCAGCTTCCCTTGGCTTTGTACATCAATGCAACCGGTGAATATTCGCCCATGTTGGCAAAGAGCTGGACGATTGATGAAAATGCAAAAGTCATGCATGTAGAATTGCAGGATGCCAAGTGGCTCACCGGAGAGAAGGTGACGGCAAAGGATGTCTGGACAACCTTCTATATCTATCGCCTGATGGGAAATCCAGCTTGGAACTACATCCAGGACGTTAGCGTGGTTTCTGATTCCAAAGTGGATTTCGCCATAAAGAATCCTACCCCGCTATTTGTTCGTAATGCGCTTCGCAAGCCAATTGTCGACACCCTGACCTATGGTGAGTATGCAGAAAAGACTGCCGCATTAGTCAAGAAGGGTCTGGATTCCTCCTCTCAGGAGTGGAAGAACCTTGTAGCAGATTTCAATTCGTTCAGGCCCACCATAGTCAATGCTACGGGTCCATACTACATCGACCCTGCTAAGGTAAGCCAGGCAAGCATCGAGATGCCCCTCAACCCGAACTCGTTCCTTGCTGACAAGGTGAAGTTCAAGACCCTGACCATTTATAATGGTGATGTGCCAGATCTTACTCCTTTGGTGCTCAGTGGCCAGATGGATTATCTTACCCATGTGTTCCCTGCTTCCTCCATGCTAGCTTTCGAGCGTGCAGGCTACAGCTTTGTGCAGCTTCCTGGTGTTGACGGCTTGGCTATATATTTTAACCATGCCCTCAAACCCCTCGATGATGTTCGGGTGCGTCAGGCAATGGCCTATGTCATCGATCGTGACCGTATTGGCCAGCTGGCCCTTCCTGGAGTATCCGTAGGTGTGTACTATGCAACAGGTCTTGGTGACGGAGTGACCAAGAGTTGGGTTGATGTGGACAAGCTGAATGCGTACCAGGTAGACCTTGGCAAGGCAGAGTCACTGCTTCGTGATGCTGGACTCACCAAGAGAGGCGATCAATGGTATCTTGCCAATGGAAAGCCTTTTGAACTCTCCTTGCAGTGTCCCAGTGGTTGGGCAGATGCCTCTACCGCCGCTACTGAGGCCTCTCAGCAGCTTACTGCTTTTGGCATCAAGACCACCTTCAACGGCATTGAGTCGACACAGAGGACTCCTAATATCAACGGTGGCAAGTTTGAGATGGCAATGTCGTTCTTTGGAACTGGACAGCCTCATCCGATGTATGCCTACGAGGGCCCTCTCTTGGCAAGTAACACAGGAGCAGGTGGAGTGGGAATTTCCTTCCCGATGGTCCAGAAGACCTCCCGTGGAACTGTTGATTTCAAGGCACTCATTGAAAAATCCGTCAAGGGCTGGGATGTTGCTGCACAGCGGGCGATCATCAGCGAACTTGCCGTTGCATTCAACGAATTGCTTCCTGTACTTCCCATCTATACCAAACAGAGCCGCAACCTGACCAGTAATGGATTGCGAACTGTCTGGGAAGGTCCGGAATATCTCTACCGCAACTCCGCCGGTGATGACAACTTTGCCGTCTACCAGCTGTTGCATGGAATGATCAAGGCCAAGTAAGAGTATGTGTAGGAGTCGCTGCCTTGTCCAAAGGTAGCGGCTACCTCTTCCACTTTTTGATTTTCACTTTCTTAACAGTATGCATGTTACCCATTTTTTGTGTTTCCCCGAGAAAGTGTATTCCTTACATTTCCTGTATTTGTTTCAGTTATACACAAATATTGCTGTATATCGACATCTGATTAAAAGGCAGAAGGATTGCTGTGCATTGTATACCACAACCCAAACATATGACCGGACAGGACACAACCTGTTGTGATGCCCTGCTGGGATTCTCCATTCGCACGATCCCCCCTTCGTTGCAAGGCTATTGTCAGGCTCTGCTGCCGTATGTGACCGAACAAGGATTGCCCATTCATATTGCTAGCAAGTATGTAGAGGTTCCGAAGGAGCTCTTTCATTGGGAGCGCCTGCAAGAGCAAGCGTACAGGCTGGAAATTACCCCCGAATCAGTCTTGATAAGTTCAGTGAGTGAGGCTGGCTTTCGTGATGCGATAGCCACACTACGCCAACTGTGGCTGCAAAAAAGCAGTAGCCTCCCTTGTGTGACGATTGAAGATTATCCCTCGATCCCTATTCGAGGGGTGATGATCGATGTCTCTCGGGGAAAGATTCCTACTCGAAAGAAAATGGAAGAGCTGGTACTCCTTCTTGCATCATATAAATACACCGTGTTGCAGCTCTATATGGAGGACTGCTATATCCTTGAAAGCCATCCAAGTCTAGGTGTGCTCAACGGGTATTATGACAAGCAAGAGGTGCTCGCCCTTGATGAGCTATGCAAGAGATTCGGCATTGAATTACAGCCCAACATCCAGAGCCTTTCGCATGTGCATGGCCTGGTGCGTAATCCTGGCTATCAGGAGCTTGCTGAAGGGCCGGCACTCTTTAGCTTCGGTGCAGGAAATCCTGATGTGTATTGTTTGCTCGAAGATATCCTAGGGGAAGTCATGCCATGGTTTACCTCGAAGACCATCAATCTCGACCTTGATGAGGCGTATGACCTGGGTACCGGCTACAGCAAGAATGCTGTTGGGGACAAGGGGTCATACAAGGTCTTTTTGGAGCATATACATTCTGTGGCGGCCTTGGCTCGCAAGCATGGGGCGAAACAGATATATATTTGGGGTGATTGTCTGAATACACATCCGACTCTCCAGGATGAGGTCGATGAGGATGTGTTTTTCATTGACTGGAACTATAACCCCCTTGAGTTATTCCCTTCCTTGGATAATCATGACGGAAAGAGGAGACCCTTCTGGGTTGCTCCGGGGACCAGCTCCTGGAATGGTCTTTTCCCTCGGGTGCAGAATGCCAATGCTAACTTGAAGAACTATATACATGAAGGCCTAAAACACAATACTGAAGGTGTACTGGTGACCCATTGGGGTGATTACGGACATCATCAGCCGATCTCTTTTAGCTATCATGGGTTTGTCGTTGGAGCGGAACACGCCTACAATGGAGGGGAAACTACCCAAGAGGCATTGGATGATGCGATGGCCAAGCTCTTCTTTGTTGATAAGAGACAGAAGGAAGGTTTCGACCTCCTATCAGAGATAAACCTTTTGCCATCCATTACCAATACCTTCAAGAGCCAGTCGTTCTATGCCCTGTTTGATGACCTCTTCAAAGGTCTGACTATAGTGGGAGACGACAGGTATCCCCCTATTGCAGAAGATACGTTCCGACAGATGCAGGTGCTGGCAAGCCAAGCCTTTCAGGCTTTTGGCGAAAGCCGTGCCAGTCTGACCTTCCATCAGGAACTGATACAGGCATCCGCATCGCTGGAGTTTGTCGGACGCAAGGGGCTTCTCAGTTACGAGATACGAAAGGCCTTTGCCTCAGGCAACGTTGATGAGAGCAGCATCCTTGGTTGGATCATAGCCATCAAGCTGCTCTACCGTGATTTCCTTGCCCTACGCCACAGCTTTACCAAGCTGTGGGAAGAGGAAGCCGTGGACATAGGACGGGAAGGGGCACTGTACTTCTTCGCCCATGCTGCATCACGGTTCGCCGAGGCAGTGATCTGGCTGAACAAGCAGAGGCTTGGCATCTCTGAAGGCAAGCCGATAGATACGAAGATGGAGACCTATCAGGCCCATGAGGGATACACAACCTTGTGGACTGGCAACTGCACGAACCTATGGGACCGTGCCTATCCTTGGAGATGAACATGAAAGAGTACAAACCCTATTCCTTGCTACCCAAGCCTCAACTCATTGTCTATGCACCAGAAGAATTCATCTTGCAACATAAGGATTTGGAGATTTATACCAACTCCTCCAAGATAGGGGAGAAGGTTCGTGAGACTTTGCCCTTTGCAAGGAGGGAAATCATATGCAAGCCCAAGGTTGAAGGCGATAGGTTCTTCACCCAGATAGGGAAGACCAACCGCAATGTGATAGACCCTGCATTGGTTGAGGTTCCTTCTCATCCCCAAGGGTATGTGCTCAAGGTTGAGAAAGGCTCAGTCATCATCATGAGCACTACCGAGCAGGGGCTGTTCTATGGGTTTGCAACCTGGAAACAGTTGGTCAGTCAGAGCGAGGATAGCATCCGATGCCTTTCGATCGAGGACTGGCCTGTCTTGAATAACCGAGGCGTTATGGTCGATCTAAGTCGAGGAAGAGTTCTCACCTTGGAGTACCTCAATGATCTGGTTGTAACCCTTGCATCCATGAAGATGAATGTGCTGCAGCTCTATATTGAACATACCTTTGCCTTCTCATTCCTCTCTGATGTGCATGAGGGGACTGATCCAATGACAGCTGAAGAGATACGGGCTTTGGATGCATGGTGCAAGGAGCACTATATAGAGTTACAGGCAAACCTGCAGTCATTTGGGCACTGTAACCGACTGCTGACTACCAAGGGTTACCGGCATCTTCGTGAGAGTGACCTGTACTGGACGCTCTCACCCAGTGTCGAGGAGAGCTACACCCTGCTTGACAGGATGTATGCAGAATTTCTGCCCAACTTTACCTCTTCCATCCTCAACGTGGATTCTGATGAGACCTACGACTTGGGTTCTGACAAGAGTTCTTCCTTGATGCAAGAGATGGGACAAGGGCCCTTGTATCTCCGGCACCTATTGCGCTTGAGATCCCTAGCGAAAAAACAAGGGAAGACCCTTATGGTGTTCGGAGATGTGGTCCTACATCATCCGGAATTGCTTGAAGAAGTTCCAGATGACATCATTTTTCTTGATTGGATCTATGACCCTCTTGAAAGATATACGACACCCAGCAAGTTTGCACAAGCAAAGAAGACGTTTTGGGTATGTCCCGGAACAGGGGCGTGGAACAGTCTGTTCCCCAGGCAGGAGGGAGCTTATAGAAATATCATGGATCTTACCCTTGAGGGAATAGAACAGGGGACTGAGGGGATGCTGCTCTGTGACTGGGGCGACCATGGCTCCTATGCGATGCCGTCCTTCTCCTACTTCTCCTATGCAGCATCCAGTCAGGTAAGTTGGACTGGCAAGGATCCGGGGCAAGCGGAAGTCAGTTGTGCATTCTCCCTCTGTATGGGAGAGCCTCCATTGGAACAGCTGCATATGCTCCTGCCTGAAATTCATCGTCTTCCTGCCCTCTGGTCAAAGAACCGTAGCCAGTGTGTGATAGCCCTCTTTGATGAGCCGTTGCAAGGCAGGATGCTGACGCATCCGCTTCCCCCCAAGGATCTGCACTATTTCAAGGCTCTTCCTGAAGGTGTATCAGGAGTATTGGATAAGGAGAGCCATCATCTGATGAGGCCCCTGTTCTCCCTTTCCAACGAGACTCTCACCTCCATCAAGGGGATAGCAAGGAAGGCAAGACCCTTTGCTAAGGGACTTTCCAACGCTTCCCTGAAGGCTCAGTATGGTTGGCTCTGTGATGCTTTGGATCTTCTTTCTGACAAGGTACGCCTTGGCAGGGAGATACGGGAGCATTTCAAGGCAACAACTCTTGATTGTGATCTGATCTTGGACTGGGAAGGAGAATTGAGGTTGTTGATCGGCAGGTATGCAAGATTGGAGATAGAGTTCATAGATATCTGGAGAAGTTTTGCAAAGCAGAGTGAGATTGCGATTACCCTCACGTATTTTGCGCATATCATGGAACGGCTTGATTATCTGAAGGCTTGGCTAGGCAGGCAACGGGAGGCAATAGAGACAAACCATGAGGTTGACTACGCTTTTGCGAGCTATGAGACTGCTGGATATCTGTCGCTGCCGACGTACTAGAGATATCCAAAGATGGTCCATTGGTGCTTAATCATGGAATGTCTTGGACAACTCTCTTTTCAGGTATGTGAGACCCTGCACACCAAGATGACTTGTATGAACTCATTTGCGAAGAGTAACGAGTCTTTCTGCCCACTGAGCTCCAAAAAGGATTGTCGTGGGCACTTTTCTGTCTATGACTACGACTTGATGGCTTCCTTCTTCTTTGCATAGATGGAGTAGCCGACCATTGCAAGGAGCGTAAATATATAGGGTATTGCTAAAATGAAGTCAGCTGGTACATTCAAGGCGCCTTGGGCATAATTGGAGAAAGCATCAGCTAGGCCAAACACAAGAGCGGCTATAAAAAGACCAAAGGGTTTTTTATTTCCTAGGAAAATTACCACAAGAGCAATCCAACCTTTTCCTGCTGTGATATTGGGAACAAATGCCCCTAGGTTTAGTGTAAGCAGTGCTCCTCCAAGTCCACAGGTGAATCCTGAGATGAGAAATGCAGCAAATCTATATCGGTTTGGGTTCATACCCAGAGTAGAAAGCGCTTCTTGGTGTATACCTGTTGCCCTGATTCTAAATCCAAAGGGTGTCCTGTAGAGTACAAAGTGGCAGAGTATCAGCAATAGCCAACTCAGGTAGACAAAGACTGAATGTCCTATGAATATATCGCCTAGGATAGGAATTTTAGCCAAGGCAGGCGTCCCCAGAAGAGGAAGCGCGGGTATAGTGTCAAAAACGACAACACCTTTATTTCCAAACAATGAAAAGCAAAGAACTACCGTAAGGCCTGCTGAGAAAAGATTGACAGCCAGTCCTGTAATAAAAACGTTTGACTTTAGGTTTAGGGTGACCGAAGCCAGTACCGCAGCCAAAATCATGGTACATCCAATACCTAGAAAGGTTCCCAGTATCATACTCCCTGTGTAATGGGTGAAGATGACAGCACAAAAGGCTCCCATCAGCAACAACCCTTCCAAGGCGATGTTCAGCATGCCTGAGAGTTCGGTAAAGAGACCTCCCATCGAGGCTAGGAGAAGGGGCGTCATAATCGTAACAGCACTATGGAGAATGGGAATTGAAAACTGCATTATCGTACCCCCTTCTTATGAAATAGATTGAGAAGAATTTCACTTGTAATTAAGAAAAATACAATTGACTGGACTATTGATGCTATTTCAAAGGTGACGTCAGAGTGCAGCATGGCACTCCGTGCCCCTGCTTCAATATAAGCGAAAAACAAGGCTGCAGGAATCACAGCCGATGGTTTGTTTTTTGCAATTAAAGCCACGGCAAGGCCATTCCAGCCCATCCCGAAAGAGAATTCCTTTATACAGGCATAGTATGTTCCATAAATGGTAACGCCTCCACCAAGGCCATAGAGAAATCCGCTGAGAAACATGGGGAGAACCATATAGGTTCGTGTATCTATGCCTCCATAACGTGCAAAGCAACTATTGAGTCCAGTCATCCTTAGCTTATATCCGCTCCTTGTCTTGTACAGATATAGCTGAACTGCAATGATGGCTAAGATTGCAATGAATAAGGCAGTACTGAGGCTTGAAGGAGGAAGAATACCCGTAAGCCTGAAGGATTCAGGAATTTTTCTTGTAGAAATGAGGTTTGTTGTAGGATCCATGAAAGGGCCGGAGATGAAGTAATTTACAAATAAAACCACTGCATTGGAAACCAAGAAAGTGGTTATGAGCTCACTGGTATTCCATTTCATACGCAATAACCCTGAGACTCCTGCCAACAGGCCTGCTGTTGTAGCTCCTAGCAAGAGGGCAAGTATGGCCCCAAACAAGCCCAAGGGAGCGAAGGCTATGGCACAAAGCGTCGTAACCAGTGCTCCGCTATATATTTGTCCTTCACCCCCCAGATTAAAATTGCCCGAACGCATAGCAAGAGATACTCCCAAGCCACCAAAAATGAGAGGTATGGAGCCGTTGATCATATTCCCAAAATAATACAAGTTCTTTAGAGGTCCCAGGAAAAAATACTGTAGGGTCTTTGCAGGTGTCTTGCTCAGCAAGAGGGCCAGGACAATCACAGCAGCTAGGGATATGCAGACAATTAGAATAATACCTGCGATATCTTGTAGTAAGGTCTGTGCTTTTCGATGTTCATGAGCTCTAGCCTCAGACACGGGGGACCTCCTGTTGGTTCATTGCATTGTTTTGATTCCTAATACCCAGCATGTATTCACCGATTTCTTCTTTCGAGAGATCCCTTGCTTGTCCCCCAGCAAATGTTGCGACCATTGCTCCCCGATAGAACACAATGATACGGTCTGCAACGGTAAGTATTTCATCCAGATTTGATGAGATAAGAATAACTGCGGCACCCTTGTCTCGAAGCATGGCCATCTGTTCATACACAAACTGACTGCTTGCAATATCAAGCCCCCATGTTGGCTCGGAAAATACAATATAATCCTGATACCGCTCAATTTCTCTGGCTAAGATCACTTTTTGAATATTCCCCCCTGACAAAGTGCCAATGGGCATTTGGGATGTTGCCTTTGCAGAGTATTTTTCCAAGAGCTTGGTAGTATGCTTTTCGATCGTCTTATGCTGTAAAAAGCCATGCTTGGCAAACTTCGATGATGAACCCACTATCAGATTTTCTTGGACAGTAGCCTTGAGGGCACTGCCTACTTGAAGCCGATCAGCTGGCACATAAGCAAGTCCCTCTTTGCGTAACTGGGAGGTGCCCAAATTCGTGATGTCTTTTCCATTATGGTAGATTGAGCCTGTAGAGGCAGGAACAAACCCTCCTAAAACAGCCTCAAGAACGCCTAACCCATTCCCCCCGACTCCTGCAAACCCCAATATTTCACCAGAGAAGGCTGTAAAAGAGACCTTGTTCAGTAAAGGCCTTTGTTGACCACGCTTAAAGGTGGAAACCTCATTAAACTGTATGATAGGACTTTTTTCAGTATTGCTTGTCGCATGGTCAACATGCAATGTAATGCTTTTGCCCATCATCAAAGCAGATATCTGACGCTCTTCAATTTCCTCTGTATCATAGAACCCCACCATCTTCCCTTTTCTCATCACAGCAACCCTGTCTGATATGGCTTTGATTTCATGAAGCTTGTGTGTGATGAGGATCAGGGATTTTCCCTGTTTTGCAAGTTGTCGGAGTGTTGTGAATAAGGAATCGATTTCCTGTTCGGTGAGAACGGCTGTCGGCTCGTCCAAAATAAGGATATCGACATCCCTATAAAGCATCTTCACTATTTCTGCTTGCTGCTTCTGCCCTACTGTCAGGTTTTTTACAAGCATGCTAGCCTCAATAGAGAAATGATGTTCTTTGATGACCTGGTTTACCTGTTTTGTAGCTTTTTTTAGGTCATATGCTATACCGTATTGGAGAGGTTCAATGCCCAACAACACATTCTGTGCAACAGTAAAATCTTCTACAAGCATGAAATGCTGATGTACCATGCCTATTCCCAAACGATTTGCTACCAAGGGGGAAGAGATGTTCTCCTCTTTTCCCCGTATGGTTATGGTCCCCTTGTCCTGGGTTTCCATACCATACAGCACCTTCATCAAGGTGGTTTTTCCTGCTCCATTTTCTCCAGCGAGACAGAGGATTTCTCCTTTTCTCAATTGAAAATCTACAGAGTCATTGGCGCGCAGGTAGTTTTCAGCATAAATTTTAGTGATGTTATGCATTGTCACAGCAAGTTCCATTTTCATCACTCCTTGAGAAAATGTTTGGTGTAATGTATCCAGCTCTGTAAGTTTTACAAAACTGGATACAGAGACTTATGATTCTAGAGAGCAGGCAAGGTGTACTTCACCTTTCCTGCACGAATGTCATTCATAAAAGCATCGAACGTATTCCTAATGTCTGCAGGAAGATTGTTTGTGTAGGCAGGATCATCTGCTATAAATCCCAGATAACCCTCTTGAGCACCCACAGTTGTGGCCTTTCCATATTCAATGGTACCAGCAAGGGCATCCTTGAGAATCTCCTTGGTTAGTTTTTTCTGTTCCATAGAGCCACAACCCACCACATATCCAGGGGCATTCTTGTATTCGTTTGTGTTATGGAACACAATATATGCCCCTTGTTCCTTGGCAACTTTGAACAAGCCTTGAGTAGCACCTCCAGCAATGGCAGCAAATACGTCTACCCCCGCTGATTTCATGCTGGAAGCCAAGTCCGCAGCCTTGTTGGCATCAAACCAATTTCCAATTACTCGGAAATCGATCTGAATAGCTGGATTTACTAATCTTGCCCCATCCAGAAACCCAGGTACCATATGCTTGTTTAGCAAAGGGTATTCTTGAGCAGCGATAAAGCCTATCTTCAAGTCCTTGTTTGCTGCAGGCATGGAGCTGGTAGTTACCAAACCAGCAAGATATCCGAGGTAGAGGGATTGCTCATACTGGTTATACAGATAGGTTCGGATTTGAGGATTTCCCTCCAGCTGAGAATCAGTGATGACAAACTTTTGCTTGGGAAATTTCTTGCCTACATTCACACAGAGTTCTGGCAGAGAGGGGTTAGAGCCTAGGACCAGGTCATATTCTCCTGTGGCCACCAATGATGTAAGTTGCTCTTCCCATTGTGCCTGGTTGAATCCAGCCTCATACACCTTCACTGTCACATTCTCATTTTCAGCAGCAAATTCTGTCGCACCTTCAGCTAAGGCTGTATACGGTGGACTACCTGCTGTTACCCCTGTGATGTATACCAATACTGAGAGTGAACGTTTTTCCTGTGGAGCCTGTTCGGCACTTCCTGCTGCAAATACCGGTAATACAGCAATTGAGAGAACCAGGACAAACCCTACTACCATACGTATTATTCTTTTCATCATTTCCTCCTTTTTGTTCTAATGAAAATTATTTCAGTTTTCCTACAATGCTTCTATCTTTTCCAAAGCTTCATCAACACTCCAATTGCCATGAACTATGCCTTGAACTGCCTCCAACATGTTTTTGACATTACTGACTTCCCAAATGTTTCTTCCTACAGCAATACCTTTGCCCCCTGCCTGAAGTGAATCATAAATATCTTGAAAGACAGTCCTTATTGAGTCCGTTTTTGCTCCTCCAAGAATTACAATAGGAACCGGACATCCTTGAACAACACGTGAGAACGATTCAACACTACCCGTATAATAGGTTTTGATCAGGTCAGCTCCAATTTCAGCACCCATACGAGCGACCATCCTAATTGCATCTGGATCATTGGCAGCGAATTTCTCGCCCCGGTTTGTTCCTTTTGCCATTGCTTCAAGCATAACAGGAAGTCCCAACCGATGGCACTGATCAATGGCAAGGGATGCTTGCTTTATGAAGGCTCCTTCACGTTCGTGTCCGAATTTGACCGTTATGGCAGCACATGATGCTCCATAGGCAATAGCTGTTTCAGGTTCGATTACCATCTCTTCCTGGAAGCCTCCACCAAATACAGTAAATCCTCCGGTAAGACGCAAGACAAGTGATGTGGCCCTGTCCCACTCTGGAAGGGATGCATCAACAAACCCTTTTGTAGTAAGAATACCATCAACATTTGCCTTCACACACTCCTTGATAAGCATGCTTGGTTGTTCGATGCCTGGCATGGGGCCAGCAATAGCTGCATGATCCATTGCTATAATGACAGAACGCCCGTCCTGTTTGTTGAAAATAGCATTTTTCCGAATGGTAAGTCCTGATATCATTGATTACTCCTTCTTTTGTCTAGGTTCTTCTTTGAGATGTATATACGTTGAGCGATATGTTCTGAACATATCCTCATAGAGATTGCTGAGTGCGGGATTAGGATAGTAGCATTGTTCTGTCTGAACTACGGCCTTGGCAGCTTGGGAGAAGGTTGGGTAGTGATTGAGAGAAGTCAGTGCGATGATGAGGCATCCCACCAGTTCTGCATCCTGCATAGAAGGAACCAGGACTTCACGTCCGGTAATGTCAGCTTTTAGCTGATTAAGGAATGCACTCTCACTTGGACCACCTGTAATGCGTAGTTGCCCTACCTCTGCCCCGAGTTCTTCCATGACAGTAATGACATCTTTCATGGCAAGGCATGTCCCTTCTGCAACTGAGCGCAATAGCTCTTTACTCCCTGTTTTCAAATTCAGCCCTGTGAATACCGCCCGGGCTGAAGGGTCCCAAATGGGGGCTCTCTCGCCACTGAGATATGGCAGGAAAACCAATCCTCCGGATCCTGGTTTCGCTTGTGCCATAAAGGAATAGAGATCAGGAAAGGATGTATTGCTCATGCCCAAGAGGTTTTTAGCCCACTCTATTGCTTTTCCAGAAGTAGAAATGATGCCAGAAACATTGTAGAACGGTTTGATAGGGTGGTGATAGGTCATCAGACGAGGGTCACCCAAGGGCTTTCTCGTGCAGAGATTAATTCCCTCTGAGGTCCCGGAACGGTTACAGACCTGTCCGGTTTCTACCGTCCCTGTTCCCAGGATTGAAACATAGAAGTCAGGGGCCCCTGCAAAGAGAGGTATCCCATCAGGGATTCCCAGCGCCTTGCTAGCTTGTGAGGTTACATATCCGATCAGCTCCCCGGGATTGATAAAAGTAGGGAACTTATCCTTATCCATTCCTAGCGAGATCACCAGATCATCATTCCAATACCATTGTTCTGAGTCATCTGAATGGATGACTGTCCTTGCTTCTCCTGTTAGCAGATAGTCCAGGTACTCATGGGATGAGAGAAGCCAAAGGCATGCATCATAGATTTCTTTTTCATGATGGAATAAGTACAGTGCCTTTGGCAAGAAGAAGCTTGAGTCAACAAACGTCCCTAGCCTCTCACTTATTGTAGCAGACTCAGCAATGGCACGACGGTCGAGCCATGTTCGAGCATTGGCAGTTTTTGCAAGGAGCAATCCCTCTTGCACCTCTGGTTTCCCTAGGACAGGAACTAGTGTAGGCCCATTACCACTGATGACTAGTGCCTTGACATTGTGCAAAGGAGGTAGCTTTTCGCAGAGGGCTTTGAGAGCTATGCTCCACTGGAGAGGATTGATCTCATTGGTATTGGAAGTATCTACACCTGAGCGTAGCGTAGCGTGTTCCAGGCAATCCAATGCTCCAGATTCCTTGAACAAGGCAGCTTTGAGGGTTGTGGTTCCCACATCTATGGTTACAATCATCGATCAGTCCACCTGTATCAAAACTCGATAGGTTGTTCCGTCCAACGCAGACAGTATTGCTTCCCCAATCTTTTCCAAGGGATACGTTTTGCTTATGAGGTCCCCGACTTCTATTGTCCTATTTGATAATAAACGCACTGCTTTGCTAAAATCAATCTCACTCCTTCCTTCTGAGCCTGTAATCTGATATTCGTATCTGTGGACAGTATTCATGTCAATGGGGAATTCAGGTTTGTGATCATAGGAGGTGTATATGTTGATTCTACCGGCAGGAGCAAGGACTTGAAAGGCTTGAGCAGCTGCACTTCTTGCGGGAGTTGTAATGATGCAACAATCTACACCTCTCCCGTTTGAGAGTTCTTTCACCTTTTGGATATACTGTTCCTGATCTGAGGCATCAATTGTTGCATAGGCTCCCATCGCCATTGCATCCTGAAGTCGTTCTTTGTTTATATCACAAACCAAGACTTTTGCTCCCATAGCTGAAGCTACCTTTGCATGCAATAATCCCATAGTTCCTGCTCCACAGATGAGAAGAGTCTCTCCTAAAGTGAGGTTTACTTTCCCAAGTGATCGAATACAGCAGGCCAAAGGTTCTGTGAGAGCTGCTTGCTCAAGGGGAAGTTCTTTAGGAAGCAGATGTGCTTGGTCTGGTTTCACGATCATATATTCTGAGAAAGCACCTAGAACCCTTTGGCCCTTCTTGAACCGGTTATCACAAAGGTTAGAGTTGCCATTGAGACAGGATTGGCAGATATGGCATCGATTAACCAGATCAAGGGCAACATGGTCGCCAATTACATGGCTGGATACCACATCAGATCCTATTTCAACTATTGTACCGGAAGCTTCATGGCCTGGGATGATGGGGTAGTATATCTTCCGGTCCCCTACAAAGAGGCGTTGTTCCAATGTGCATATTCCACAGTAGGCAATTTTTACCAACAGTTCATTTGCTTTGGGTGTGGGTCGGTCGGTTTCTCTGATTTCTACTTTGTTTGGTTCTGTGATATATGCGCTTTTCATGTGGTTCCCCTCTTTGTGACTCTTGATAAACTTAACGTTTAACGTTAGATTTAACTTCTGGTACCAGTTTGGGGGCAGTTATTCAGTCTGTCAAGAAAAATCATCACCAACATGGATTGATTGAGAGATCTTTCCATTATGAGTGATGTGTACATTGGTAGGCCATGAGTTTTCTGATACAATACACAAAGTTTTCAGTGTTGCCAAAGAATGATGACAGTACGCACATTGGCGTTTATCTTGGAATCGTAGTAAAGAGGACACAGTGGCAGAGAGCAAATACAGGATAGGTGAGCTTGCCCGCAAGGCAGGAGTCACAGCTCGTACAGTAAGATATTATGAATCTCTTGGCTTGTTGAAATCTCAGGACCGTCAAGATGGGGGGCAGCGCCATTATACTGATGAGGACTTGGTCTATCTGACTCGCATCATACAGCTAAAGAACTATGGGCTTTCCCTTGATGAGATCGCTGAGATTATCCGACTGGGAAATGAAGATTCCACAGGGCAGAAGCGTCGTCTGGAGCTGATCAAGCAGTACCGGAAGTTATTGAGTCGAGAAATTCAGCATCTGAAGGCTGTTAAGGCCCTTATCAGTGACCTTACCTGGCATGTGGAGCAACTTGAGTCTGTGGACCATAATTTTCAACAGTGCCCGGGAGCTGCGTGTGCAAAGTGTGAGTTCAAGGACCGTTGCGAGTTCTATCAGGACCCGAAGGCCTAGGGATACGCGCCACCCAATTGAAATGTATGACCCCTCTATTTTTATTGTAATTCTTGATTGGGAAATAACTTATAGGCTCATCTCATTGCCTTTGTTGTTCCTTCTCAAAAGTATCCTGCTACAATTGATATTGTTAGTAATCGTTGGTCACATGGTCTTAGAATTCCGAAAACTAAACTTTGACTTATGCATTTTTGGGTGGTAATATGTGGATAAATTCACACTATTAAAAGGCGTTGCACACCTTTTTGGAGTTCGCATGGCTAGCATATCATTACAAAAGATAAAGAAAATCTATCCTCTCGTTGCTGGTGATAGGAAGAAGCATCGTACTCCATCGGATGAGAATCGTGCCAATTTGGAAAAGACAGAACGAGGCGTAATTGCCGTGCAGGACTTTAGCCTTGATATCAAGGACAAGGAATTCATGGTTCTGGTAGGGCCTTCAGGATGTGGTAAATCGACAACGTTGAGAATGATAGCCGGTCTTGAGGAAATTACGGAGGGGGAGCTTTACATAGATGATATTCTCGTCAATGAGCTCGACCCAAAGGATAGGGATATTGCAATGGTTTTCCAGAACTATGCACTCTATCCCCATATGACTGTGTATGACAATATTGCATTTGCCCTCAAAAAGAGAACTTCCTCAAAGGAAGAGATTGATACAAAGGTTCGTGAAGCTGCAATCATATTGGGAATGTCGGAGTATCTCGATAGAAAACCAAAACACCTTTCTGGAGGACAGAGACAGAGAGTGGCGATCGGACGGGCCATCGTTCGGAATCCCAAGTGCATGCTCTTGGATGAACCTCTGTCAAACCTTGATGCCAAGTTGAGAAACCAGATGAGAGCTGAGCTGATCCAGCTCAGAAGAAAGATCGATACGACATTTGTGTATGTTACCCATGATCAGACTGAGGCCATGACACTTGGAGACAGGATTGTAGTCATGAAAGATGGCTTCATCCAGCAGATAGGTACACCTCAGCAAGTCTTTGAAAGGCCATCAAATCAGTTTGTAGCCGGTTTCATCGGAACGCCTCAGATGAACTTTTTCCAAGCTGTCCTCACAGAGGAAAAAGGACATTTTAGTGTTGACCTTGGGGGGTATACGGTTCCTGTAGTAGAAGAAGCCAATAGTCGGATGCAGAGAGAGGCAGTCAAGCCTGGTCCCATCATTCTTGGGTTGAGACCTGATTCGCTTGTATTGGAGCAATCCGATGCATGTCCTCTGGCTCATATAGACGTAGTTGAGATGATGGGTACAAATGTTCACCTTCATCTTGCATACAAGGGAAAGGAAATAATCCTGGTAACACAATCGAGGGATGAAAATCATCACCTTAAGATGGACTACGAAATAGGAAGCGCCATACACTTCTCATTTCTTCCACAGGCCATGTATCTTTTTGCTAGTGAAACGGGAAGGAACCTGGCAATATGAGGGTGTCATTACAATGAAAACAGGATCAACGCTAAACCATAGGAGAAGGGCAAGAACGAGGAAAAGGGTATTCCTTCTGCTTCTTCCTATACTTCTTTTCGCCGTCGTCTTTGTCTACTATCCCTTTATACGAACCATCGTCAACAGCTTCAGCCTTGTCAATTCGAAAGGAGTCATCAAAGGTTTTGCTGGTCTGGACAACTATGCGTACACCTATGGCAGGAAGGATTTTCTTCTTGCATTGAGACATACGCTCATAATTGCTGCTGTTAATGTACCGATTACTATCATCATTACCATTTCTCTTGCCCTTCTCGCAAACAAGAGACGTAGGTTGAGCCCGGTGTATGAGGTATTATTTACCTTACCCATGGCGGTTTCAATGTCAGCTGCCTGTATGATCTTCAAATCCATGTTCAGCCCAAGTGTTGGTTTCATAAACTATTTTTTCGGTCTGAACCTTGGATGGTATGAAAGTCAGGAGACAGCCCTTGCTGCAATTCTCATCCTGACAATCTGGATGGGTATAGGATTTAACTTTTTGCTCATGCTTTCGGCTTTGCGTAGCATCCCAGATCAGATTATTGAAGCTACCCATGTAGATGGTATCAGTCCGTTCAGAAGGATTTTCCTTGTCCAGATTCCCTTAATCTCACCAACCATTTTCTTCGTGCTATGCACGAACCTTGTGCTTGCAATGATGACATCTGCCCCTGTGATTATAATCATGGGTGTTAGCTCTGCTGCATCAAGTACAAACACGCTCATGTCGATGATGTTCCAATCGGGTTTCTCTAGTTCCGATTATGGACTTGCAGCTGTATTGAGCATAACTGCATTCGTTCTTGCCCTAGGATTTACGATCCTATCGTTTGTATTTGAGAAGAAAAAGGTACACTATCAATGATGAAACGGAAAACGAGAAATCTACTTCAGGATTCAGTGGTATCAGCAGTGGCCCTATTCATTGGTTGTATCCTAATTTTCCCTTTGATATATTGCCTGTGTGGTGCATTCAAGACTCCTTACGAGTTTCTCACACCAAACCTGCTTCCTGGTAGCTTCACGTACCTTGGCAATTTCACCGAAGCACTTGAGAAGGGGGACCTTCTGAGGTACACGGTCAACTCCTTTGTGATAGCGTTGGCTGGAACTACCATACGGCTTGTCTTCTCAATTCTAGCAGCCTATGCTTTTGCTTACTATGACTTCAGGTTCAAGAACTTCTGCTTCTTTCTCATCCTCGGAACCATGATGATTCCCGCTGATGTGCTTCTAGCCACCAACTACCTGACAGTGTCCAAACTTAATCTTCTGAACTCCTATATGGGTGTCATGGTTGTCTCGTTTGTAAGTGCGTCGCAGATGTTCATGCTGCGACAAAGATTTTTGTCTATCCCCAAGGACATGAGGGAGGCAGCCCAGATTGATGGGTATGGTGATATCAGCTATATGACCAATGTCCTATTACCCATAAGCAAGCCTGTCATCACAACTCTCTTTGTCCATAGCTTCATCGCACTTTGGAATGCCTATCTCTGGCCTTTGATTGTCACAGCCTCTTCTCCAAATATGAGGACTATCATGGTCGGCATCACAAAGCTTAATTCTTGGGAGGATGAGAACTACCAGTTGGTTCTTGCAGGTGTCTGCATATCACTCATCCCCTCACTGTTGCTTTTTATCCTAATGCGAAGGAACCTGAGAAAAGGAGGGATGGACGGAGCTCTTGTCGGATAGTACTCGTTTCCTTTTTTGTATGAGATTTGATCCTGAGGAGGATAAAAAAATGAAAAAATGTCTGTTGGTTTTGCTCACAGTCCTATTCGTGTTCACAACTGTGTTTGCTGGAGGCGTCAAGGAGGCTGCACAGGTCGAGAAAGTGGCTCTTGGTTCACAGCCGGTAACCATCACATTTTGGCACAGTGCCTCTGATGATGCTGGACTTCTCGTTGACAAGTACATCAAGGAATTCAATGAGACCAATGAAAAACTGATTACGGTCAATGCTATCTATCAGGGTCAATACTCCGATGCTACAACGTTGATGAAGACCATAATATCAGCTGAGAACTATAAGGAACTGCCTGATATGATGCAGCTCGATGCAACAGGCAAGCTCGATTACTACAACTCAGGCAAGGCCTTTACCATCAATGATGCAGTGACGTACTTCAATGATGACATCATTGATGACTATATTGCTGGAGCAATCGGAAACTGGCAGTTCAGCGGTGTCCAACTCGGACTTCCCTTTGCAACTTCAACCACAATTACGTATTACAACAAGGATATCCTAAAGGCTGCGGGGTGGGATCGGAGCCCAGATACGTTTGCAGACATCATTCAGCTCAGCAAGGATATGAAAGCCAAGGGGATCACGACAGCAGTCTATGGAGCAGTTCCGAACACACCGACTCTTGCAAACTGGATTGGGCAGCTTGGCAGTTATGTGGTTAACAATAAAAATGGTGCTGATGCTACCGCAACAAAACTTGAGTGCATAGACAATGGGACCCTGAAGACATTCCTTACCGAATGGAAGGCCATGTATGATGCCGGGGCTCTTCAGAACCAGAGCCTCTCGACCAACCAGTTCGTTGCAGGTGACGTTGCTATCCTCACAGGTTCCTCTTCAAGCGTAAACAGCCTTCTCAGCAAGGTCGGTGGGAAATTTGAAGTTGGAGCAACCACATTTCTTCGGGTAAATTCATCTGCCAGTTTCGGTGCAACAGTATCCGGTTCATCCCTTGTCATGTTTGATTCCGAGGATTCTCTAAGAAAAGCTGCAACATGGGAGTTTATCAAGTACCTGACAGGAGAAGAGGTGCAGGCGGATTTTGCCGCAGGAACTGGGTATACCCCTGGCTACAAGGCTTCGGTTGATAATGAGATCTATAAGAATCTCCTTGCGACAACCCCACAGTTCTCAGTTGCGCCACAACAGCTTGCAAAAACCCCCTCTTCAATGCGAAGCGTCACCGTCGGACCTACAGTTGACTTCTACTATGCAATTCAGAATGAGGTTACGGATATGCTGAAAAAGGGAGCCACCCCTGATGCTACGGTAAAAAGCATGGAGGCCAATCTTCAGGGACTGCTTGACAACTACCTGAGATCAAATTTTTAAATTTTGATCATGTAATGAAATATCGTACACCGTGGGCTTGATTAGCCCACGGTTTTGCAAGGAGCCCTGATGCATTTATCTACATCAACAAACATATGTGCTTTCTCAGCAGGACCTGTTAGATATCCCATGATTTTTTGCATTGAGGAGTGTGCAAAAGCAGGCTTCAATTATCTTGATCTCAATTTCTGCGAAGCAATGAATCCTTCATCTAGGATGAGGGATGATGATTGGGAGAAGTATGTTGACGAGCTGGAAGAGACCGGAAAGCGGTGTGGGGTGGTGTTTACCCAGTCTCACTTACCGTACTATGATATTTTTGCAGAAAAGGACATGGATAAGGTCAGGCTCATGGAAACACTTATCTACCGTTCTATAATTGCGTCTTCACGCTTAGGCATTCAGTGGACGGTAACCCATCCTGGTACAGTGTACACTGCAGGGCAAGACATGTCGGTTTCACTTGAGAGAAACCTTGAGTACTATGCAAAGCATGTGAGTACAGCCAAGGAACATGGTATCGGCATAGCCCTTGAGAACGATTTCGAATATAAATCAGCTCCATACCAGCATATTTTTTGTGCCAATGTCTATGAGCAGGTTAAACTCATTGATTCTTTCAATGATCCTGAACATGTAGGTGCATGCTACGATTTTGGACATGCCAATCTCGTTGGAGGGCATCATCGACAGAATATTAATATTCTGGGCAAGAGGGTAAAGGCGATTCATGTACAGGATAATAAGGGCCTTGCCGATGAACATTTTCTTCCGTTCCACGGGAATACTGATTGGAAGGAAGGAATGGCTGGGCTTGCTGACATCGGATATGAAGGAGAACTCACCTTCGAAATTCAGGAATGGGGACGCTTCTACCCTAAAGAGCTAAAGGGCATGATGATGAACTATGCCGTACAAGTGGGAAATGTTTTGATTTCCTATTTTAATGAAGCTCAAGAGCAGAAGCATTATTCTGCATGCAAATGAATATCTGACCACCGATACAGGAATAGTATTTTGGCTTACCCATTGTCTTTCGACGATGGGTTGCTGTTGTGTTGTCAGCATTGTGCAAATAATGAGTTGTCATACTGTTGATTTTTTTTACTTTTTTCTTGCTTTTTGTTTTCTTTTGACTAATAATATTCAAAAGGCAAGAAAAAGAAACTATATGTAACCGGAGGCATCTGCATGAATGCGACCGAACGGAAAAGAATTATCATGGATATGATGAGAATCGATGACTTTGTAGATGTGATACATCTGTCGAAGCACCTCTCTGTCTCTAAGGTTACCATTCGCAAGGATCTGGATGAACTGGCACAGAGGGGTCTTGTTGTGAGGACACATGGGGGCGCAGTAGCAGCTGAGAATCATGACTTGGTTCGCCTGGTTTCAAATACCCTTGCTGAAAACACCGCAGACAAGAAGGCTCTCTGTAAAGAGGCTCTTCAGTTTGTCCTTACTGGAAAGAGCATCATCATTGATAGTGGCAGCACCACGGTGCATCTTGCCCCCTTGGTTGCAAAGAAAACCCTTACAGTCATAACAAACAGCATACTTGTCATCAATGAACTGTCTGATGCCGAACCAGTTGAACTCATCATTGTAGGGGGTCTTCTCAGACGTCCTTCTTTGGCTGCCATCGGTTCTCCAGCCCGCGCATACTTCAGCCAGATTCATGCCGATGTCCTGTTTTTGGGTGCCAGTGCCTTTTCCCTGGAGGGGGGAGTCAGTTGTACCAATCTTATCGAAGCTGAGACCAAACAGGCGATGATCAAGAGTGCCGGCAAGGTATGCCTGCTTGCCGACTCATCAAAGTTTGGTTGCGTCTCCCTAGCCAAGGTCTGTGATTGGAGTGCCATTGATGTGCTCATCACCAATAGTCTTCCTCCTGAAGCTTGCCAAGAGCTTGCTTCTAAGGGAGTCACTGTTCTCACAACCCGACCCTAGCGTCGGATAAGCATTCCATAGCTGTTTCTGGAGGAAACGTATGAAAAAGAAATGTGTATTTGCGATTGTATTGGTACTGCTGACAGGAATGACCTTCTTGGTAGCAAATGGATCTAAGGAAGCAATGTATCCAGATCCTGAAAAAAACATCACCATAGTAGTGCCTCATTCACCAGGGGGAAGTACCGACCTGATCTTCCGCACCTTGGCAGAAGAAATGAAGAGAGCCTCCGGTATTAACTTCATCGTTACAAACATTACCGGTGCAGGCAGTGCAACAGGTACCAACGAAGTCATCAACGGTGCCTCTGATGGATATATGTTCCTAGGTGCAGGAACCCACACCACCGCCGCCACCATGCAAGGCTTGACAAAAGGCTACATGGAGCTCGATCATGTTGCTGCCCTCAACTGGGACCCGTTCATCATTGCAGTACGCACTGATAAGCCATGGACAACGCTGAGCGAGCTCATTGAAGACGCAAAGAGCCGTCCTGGTAAGATTACCTTGGGTAATGCTGGTATGGGTGGAGCAACAGGTGTTGCCTCTGTCGGAATTAATCTTGCCTTTGGAAAGAGCTTCAATGTAACCCCTTTCAACGGTGGTGCTGACCTTATCGCCTCTGTTCTTGGTGGTCACTGTGATGTGGGTATCTTCTCACAGTCGGAAGTCATTGCAAATAAGGATTCCTTCAGACCTCTGGCTATCCTTGCAGATGAGAGAAGCAGCCTCCCTTCGTTGGCCTCTGTCCCTAATCTGAGCGACGCAGGCTATCCTGACATTACCATTCCTGGGGGTTCCTTCCGATCAATTATGGTCAAGAAGGGCACCGGAGCGAATGAGAAGCAGTGGTTGGCTGACACAGCTGACAAGGCATTCCATTCAGAGAATTTCCAGAAGTTCATGAAGAACAATGGTCTGATTCCTGTTTTCAGCACCCTGGATGATTTCGCTGCTTATGATGCCACCATCATCGCAGACTACGAACCAATCCTTAAGGAAGCTGGACTCTACAAGTTGTCGAAGTAAATAAGGGAAGAGACGATGTTCAAAAAACATAAACCTGTACCGTTGGCATTCATGAGTTTGTCAGTCTTGTATTTCTTCTACGTGGTTAGCCTCGGTTCATCAAAAATGATTGGTGATGAACTGGGTGGGGATCCCGGTGGCATGATTTTGCCACTAGTGCTTTCGATCTTCATGTTCCTGGCTTCAACCTACCTCATGATCACCGACACAAAGAAGAGTGAGGATCAGGCAGCAATGTTTGGTTCTGATGAACGTCGTCTCTTTTCTTTTACCTTTCTCATGGCCATTGCGTATGTGCTTGCTATGAGATTTGTGGGATTTGTTCTGACCACAGGGATCCTTTCCTTTACGTTGACCTTCTTCTATCTCAGGGCGACAGTAGTTGTCCGAGATCTCAAGGTATGGGCTTTGGGGTGCCTTCTGAGCACGGCTTTCCTGCTGGGCTTGTACACATTGGCCAGGATTCTAACCCGCTTCCTACTCATAGGAGGACGAACAGGCTCTGTCCCCCCTTGGATGGGAAGCAATGGTTTTGTCATCGCTTCTGCCCTCCTATTGGTCACTCTCCTGTATCTGCCTGTGGCGGTGGCAGGAAGCAAGAGGGTTAAGGTCCTCCCTGTAGGGTCCTCTGTCCGTGACGCTTTTGTCTCACTTCTGGTTTCTGTTGCAACAACCGAATTGTTGTATCTGATTTTTCGTCAGCTGTTCCTGGTCGAATTGGTCAGGGGCTTGGTTGCCTGGTAAGAGGAGTAAGAAATGGAATTTTTCTTGGAAGGTCTTGCCCAAGTGGCCAATGTCTCTACAATTCTCTGGATGATAACCGGATCTATCTTAGGAATAGTACTGGGAGCCTTGCCCGGGTTGTCTGCGACCATGGGTATCGCATTGATGATGCCCATCAGTTTCCAGCTTCCCACCGCTACAGGTATAGGGCTTCTGTTGGCCGTATATTGCGGGGCGGTCTCTGGGGCCTCCATCCCTGCAATCCTGTTAGGGATCCCAGGCAATCCCAATGCCATAGCAACCATCGAGGATGGACTGCTGATGACCAAGAAGGGTAAGGCAGGCCAAGCTCTTGGAGGAGCCATCATAGCGTCCTTCATCGGAGGTATTGGAAGTTTGGTCTTTCTGGTGCTCTTTGCCCCTCTCATTGCAAAGCTTACGCTGGCCTTTGGTCCTGCAGAAAAAACAACATTGGCACTAGTCGGCCTGGTGATCATCGCATCTGTCTCTGGATCAAATATCTGGAAAGGCTTGCTGATGGGAGCTTTTGGGATGGGGTTGGCTTTTCTTGGTACGGATCCCTTCAGCGGGCAACTGCGTATTCCTTTTTCTGACCAATTGGCCACGACGCCTCTGGCTAAAGGACTCGACCTCACTTCAACACTAATTGGTTTGTTCGGAATTTCGCAAGTTTTCATTGAATTGAGAAAGCACAAAGAAAAAAGCCAAAAGATTGAGCATGTTAAGATTGAGCATGTATTCCCTCCCTTTAGGAAACTATTGCAGATGTGGAAGATTATCCTAAGTTCCATGGGAATCGGTACCGTAGTGGGAGCAATTCCTGGAACTGGAGCCTCCATTGCCGTATTCATGGCTTATAATTCCGCTAAGAATATTGTGGCCAACTCAAACGGAAGGTTAGAACCTTTGGGCAGTGGTTCCTTGGAGGGCATCATAGCCCCTGAAGTAGCCAACAATGCCGTTACCGGAGGAGCCCTGATTCCAGCCCTTGCTTTGGGTATCCCAGGGGATGCAGCAACGGCAGTGCTTATCGGAGCTTTGATGATTAAGGGCGTCACCCCAGGGTTCCATCTGTTTGCCACCAATATGCCACTTGTGTATGCAATCTTTATCACCATGTTTCTGGCGAATGTATTCATGCTCCTGTTCCAGTTGATGGGTGTCCGCCTTTATCCCAAGATTCTCAATGTCCCGCAGGAAATCTTGCTCCCTCTGATACTGGTTCTCTCCTTCATTGGGGCTTATGCCATTGCTGGTCAAGCTACCGCTGTAGGGATCTACAATATGGGAATTGCATTGGTCATGGGCATTATCGGGTATGGCCTCAAGCGAGATGGGTACCCTATAGCTCCTATAGTACTGGGCCTGATCCTAGGGGGGATGTTTGAGGAGAACTTCCGACGTGCAGTTAAGCTTGACGGAGGTAACTATTTCGTATTCTTTACCAAGCCGATCTGTTTGTTCTTCATTGCCCTTTCGATCCTCTCGATACTACTCCCCGTCCTGGCCAAGAAAAGGAGACGTTAGCAGGTATGAAGGTACAATTTCTAGGGATGACAGGGAGTATCCAAAGCGCACAATCGGGCAATATGTCATTGGTTATCAGCCATAGCGATACCAAGGTGCTTGTTGATGTTTCAGGATCACCTCTGCAGAGCCTGTCACTTTGTGATGTGGACCCTCTCGATCTTACCCATCTGTTTCTTACCCATGCCCATGTTGATCATCTGTACGGGCTGCCATCCCTGCTTCATCAGCTTTGGTTGTTGGGCAGGACAAGGGAGTTGTCTCTCATAGGGAACAGGGAAACCCTCGGTAAGGCAAGGCAATTGTGTGCCGTATTTTCTCTGGAAGAAAAAAAGGATATGTTCCCCCTCAATTGGATTGTGTTGGACGAGGTCATCCAAACCCTTCATTGCGGAGACCTGTATTTGCATCCGTTTCCTGTCTCCCATGGCATTCCTACCTTTGGATGCTTGTTTTCCTCTGCTGAAGGCAGTGTTGCCTATCTTGCTGATTCGACACCCCTGAAAAACTATCCTCTGCTTCTTCAGAAGCCAACCTTGCTTATCCATGAGGTTGGTGGTCTTGATAGCGAACGGGAAGCTTTGAATGGCAAGGGGCATTCTTCAGCCCTTCAAGCAGCTCAGGTAGCAAAGGAACTCAATGCAGGAAGATTGTTGCTTTGTCACCTGCCAGCACAAGAGTCTCTCTATCAGGATATGCTTGAAGAAGCTAGGAGCATATTCCCCTCGGCTAGTATCCCTGAGATCTTTTACCCGTATACAATTCAAACAGGAGAGATTGAACAATGAAGACCCCCACCACTGCAATCTCATTGGTCTCGATGCTGTCACTGTCCTCTTTGGAGGAGGTGCTCAGCCTGCATGACGCTACAAACCCTACAAACCCTATGAACTTTGAGCTCTCATATGAGATGAGCCGATCATTCTTGGATTCAGTGAAACCTCTCGTGCAAGGGCGTGTAGTATCAGTCCATGCAGCATGTCCAAACACCGAGTTTTTTCCGAATCTGGCAAGCAGCGACGAAGAAGTCCTGACCCGAAGCTTTGCCGATCTTCGTTCAAGCCTGGATACAGCTTGTGCTTTTGGGGCTTCTGTGTTGGTATTGCACCCTGGCTATGCTACAAATAAACCTATCCCATCCAATGGCAGAGTACGAGAGAGCGTTCTTACCGGTGAGGAGTTCCAGCCTTATATTTGGAAGCAGGAGGGATCGGTCTGTCTTCCAGGATATACAGATACCCCTCACTATATGGGTTTCAAGGAACAGGCAGTGAAGAATCTCCTGTTCTTTGCCAAGGAGTGCAGACAGCGAGGGGTTTCCCTAGCTGTGGAGAATCTCAATCCCAGGGTTGGATACCTTTTTCAAACGCCCAAAGAGATGGTAGAACTGGTGCAAGAGCACCCGGAACTTTCGATCTGTCTGGATGTGGGGCACCTGTGGATCGCAAGCTGTCTCTATGGGTTTGACTTCATGGAGGGCATTACAGATATCCTGGATACCGGCAGGGTGGCTACTACCCACCTGCACAGCAACTCCTCCCATAAGGGAGCGGACCAGGCTTCTATACGGATTGAGGATGATCATGCTTCCTTTGACCGGTGGGATTTCCCCTATGAGCGCATAACACGGGAGATTATACGAAGAGGGTCAAATCTTGTGCTTGAGGTTAAGGAAAAGCCTTTGGAGAACTACCTTCTTTTGCAGGCTTTGGTAGAGGGATCTGGCAGGTAGTGAGTCTCTTATTTCCAAAGAACATGGACGGCAGCGACATTGCCTCTGGTAAAAGAAGAGTACCCTCATCCAAGTATGAGAGTACTCTTTCTTATAGATACTCAGGCCCTAATAGTCCTCACGTTTTCCAAACTCGGCGTCCTCCACCCATCTCTGGGGGCGGCTCACCAACTTTACCAGCTCTTCCAAGGTCTCATAGTGCTTCTTCTCTTCCTCTATGATTCTCCTGACAGCGCTCTTCGCTTCATCACTCTCCAAATCTTCCAGATGGGAGGTATAGAGGTCTATGCTCTTCTGTTCTATCTCCAAAGCCTTTTCGTACATGCTGACTTGAGGCGCCTCTTTGAGGTAGGTTTCCTTGTTGAAGGCCTTGAAAATGGCCTGTGCTTCATCTGCTACGCTGCTGGGAACCATTGCAGGGACAGACTTGCTCTTCAGGGAGGTGAAGGCCTTCTCATGATTCTTCTCATCTTTTGCAAGCATAGTGAAAATTGATTGTATCCCTTCGGTTGTGGCATGGGCGGCGAGGTCCTCATAGAACTTTGCCCCTTCCTGCTCCAACTGAATTGCAATTGTGAAAATATCCATAGTTATATCTCCTTTTGGCTTCTTGGCTATATTGTACCAAGCATAGCCTTGGCTTGGCAAGGAAATGTTTGCAAGGAAAAAGATAAGAAATCAGATGGAGGGAATTGGGGAAAATGAATAGGGATCAAGGTTGACCCCTAGGCCAGAATCCCACCATTTGCCACCAGTACCTTAATCTTGGGTGTATGGATTATCTGAATGGGGTAGTCTGACCAGTCACCCTCCAGACGCCGTAGCAGCAGTGTTGCCACTGACCTTCCTATCTCTTCCATAGGTTGGTGCACGGCATAGTGGCAGAACTGTAACAAGGGGGAGTAAAATAGGTAGTCGAAGCTTGCAAAGACAACCTTGGGACGGTTTTCAGCGCTGAATGACTCCATCAGGTAGGTCGTGGCTCCAAGATGCAACATGTCATTGGCAATGAAGAATGCCTGGGGGTGATCTGGTTTTTGCAGTATCTCGTGCATACAGGAAAACCCTTTTTTCTGATCCATATGCCCTTCAACAAATACAAACCTCTCTTCAACCTGTAGATGGGCATCCTGCATGGCTTCCAGGTACCCAAGATAGCGCTCTTTTGCAGTGGGAATGTTGAGCCCTCCGCCAATGAACCCGATGCGTTGGAATCCCTCCCTGATGAGGCCTTGGATACCTTTTCGTACCCCATACCCGTTGTCTGTCAGTACCGTATCAAAGTGGAGGGAGGGTATCTGTCTGTCGAGAATGATTGTCGGTATCTGTTCCAGTGCCTTGTGCTGCAGGTGCTTTCCCTCATCACTAACCGGGATGATGACCAAGGCGTCTACTGTTCGTTCGATCATGACCTGCAGCTTTTTTCGTTCTTTTTCGATTGAGTTGTTTGAAGAGCAGAGCACCATTGTATAGTCATGCTGGGCAAGGCAAATTTCCATCGAATCCAAGATTTCCATAAAAAAGGTGTTCGACAATTCCGGTGCGATGATTCCTATGGTCTTTGTCTTTCTGATCTTCAGAGACCGGGCTACCGCATTTCGATTGTATCCCAGGTGGATCATCGCCAGGGTTACTTTTTCGCGAGTTTTTTGTGTGACGGTATCAGAGTTGTTCAGAACCCTCGATACCGTGGCGATAGACACACCGCAGAGGCGGGCAACTTCCCTGATAGTGATGGGATTGTGTTCATCAGGTCTCATATCCACTCTCCTTGCCCATAAAACGGGTAGGGGGCCATATGCTCACATACTGCCCCCTACCTCTGAATTAACCGATTGAACAACGATTAGTCGTAGAGAAGACCCTTGATGTCGGCATCGTTCATGTTGCTCTTGTCATAGAATTTGGCACCGGTGTCAACATCGGAGACTTTCTCTCCCTTGTAGGCCTTGTAAGCAAGTTCGACAGCCTTGTACCCGATCGAATAGGGATCCTGGGTGATGGAGCCATAGAAGTAGCCTTCACGGACTGCGTTCTTCTGAGCAGCCCCTGAGTCAAATCCAAGTACCACAACATTCTTAAAGGCAGCATTCGACTTCAGTGTTGCTCCATCATTGGTTGCTGCAAGCAGACCCTTGACGGTAGCTTCATTGGAGCAGAAGATTCCAAGAACGTTGTCAGAGACAATCTTGTTCAAGACGGCCTGAGAAGCGTTGGTTGCATCGGTCATAGCGGCAGAAGCAGGGACAATCATCTCAATGATGACTTTCTTTCCCATGGTTGGGCTATTAGCTGCAATATATCCTACGTTTCCAGTTACCTTGATGTCACTCTTGGAAAGCTTTGTCTGGGTGTCGATAAGATCGATCATGGTGTCGCGGAAACCCTTTCCACGGCTCAGCAATGATTCACCGGAAGCATCCTGGTTCATGACAACAATCTTAACAGGTTTTGCATCAGTTGCGCTTTCAATCTTGGTCTTGATGACTTCAAACATTTTCTTTGCGGCAACACCGGCTGCATTGAAGTTGTCTGTAGAGGCATTGGCCCAAATTGAACCGGCTGGAGCTTCAGGTACGCCAGAGTCAAAACCGATTACAGGGATACCCTTTGCCTTGGTCTCCTGTAGCTGGTCAAGTACGCTGCTTGTGTTCAGTGCTGCCAAGGCGATAGCTACTGGATTCTTGGCCATTGCATTGTTCAGCATCTCTACCTGGATCTGTACATCGCTTTCTGAAGGGGGGCCTTCGAAAGTGATATCTACAGCATACTTCTCAGCTGCTGCATTAGCGCCTAATTTTACCTGCTGCCAGAAATCGTGCTGCTCACCTTTGGAGACAACTGCGATGTAAGGCTTCCCTTCTGATGCGGCCTGAGCAAAAATGGGTGCAAAAGAAGCAAGGACGATCAAAGCCAGTACAATAACTAAACTTTTTTTCATGTGAACCTCCTCTATACTACCGAGGGCATACGCCTTCGGATAAAACCATTGTGAACAAATCAGGACTGCTTGTCCTTCATTGACTTTGCAAACTCTTTCTCTTGTAAAGCTAGGCTAGTTTGCTCCGCCTTCTCTGCTTTTTTCATCTTCTTGTAGGTAGAGTTCATCTCATCCTTGACTTTTTTAATCGCATCCTGAAGAGTGCCCCGTATTTTGGGATCACCCTCATTGGCAAGATCTTTTTTCAGTTTTTCGATCTCTCCCAGCTTCTTTTCACGGAACTGGTCGGCTGGGGTGAGCATCTTTTACTTCTGTAGCCTTCTTGGTCCGATAGATGTCCAGCAACACGGCCCCGATGACTACCACACCAGTAAAGAACGTCTGGTACTGAGACTGCAGGTTCATTGAGGGAAGACCAGAGCGAAGCACACTCATGATGTAGACACCAATCATGGTGCCGAATACCGATCCCGCACCACCGGAGAGTGATGTGCCTCCGATGACAGCCCCTGCGATGGCATAGAGCTCAAAGCCGGCTCCCTGCGCTGGCATTACAGTGGTATAGACTGCAGCAAAGGCGATTCCTCCCATTCCAGCAGTAAAACCAGCTATTACATAGGCCATCATCTCCCATTTCTGTACATCAACACCGGAAAGCCGTGCAGCATCCTTGTTTGATCCTATGGCAAAGATGTAGCGGCCCATTTTTGTCTTGTTTAGAATGACATACGCTAGGAATGCCGTGAGGAAGAGTACTATGGCACCAGTGGGAAAGGAGCTGTTATCTTCGGTGATAAATTTGAAGATACTCTTGAACCAGCTGTCTGCGGCCCCACGGGCGGGGAATGTTGCACTGCGAACGTTTGATACGATGGAGCCTGTCCCAAGGCTTATCATCTGGGTTCCGAGCGTTGCAATGAATGGGGGAAGCTTGAGTTTTGAAATGAGGATACCATTTATCAGGCCAAAGGTTGTTCCGACAAACAGGATCAACAGTAGGGATATCCACATTGGCCATCCCCAAGTCTTATAGGCCGTCCCTCCTATAATGGCAGAAGCCATCATGACCGTTCCCAGACTCAGGTCAATGCCGCCGGTTATGATGACAAAGGTAACTCCAATGGCAATAAATCCTATGTAGTAGGAGGAGTCAAGGATATTGACCAGGGTTGTGAATGAAAAGAAATTTCTTCCGAAAAGTGCGAAAAAAGCATAAATGATAACCAACGCCAAGGGTGCAAGAAGTTTTTGCATGTTGAGGGCGCTGTTATTCTCTTTCAATTCTTTATTCTCGTTAGTAGCCATACCTGCCAACTCCTATTTGTAAAGCGTTGCCAAACCCATGATCTTCTCCTGGGTCGCATCTTTTATGTCTAGGATTCCAGTGATCCTGCCTTCATTCATCACCACAACCCTGTCACTCATCCTCAATACCTCTGTCAGGTCGGAGCTGATCATGATGATGGACTTGCCTTCCTTGACCAGCTCATTCATCAGTGAGTAGATCTCACTTTTTGCACCGACATCGATACCCCGTGTCGGTTCATCAAAAATGAGAATCGAGCTGTTCTTTATCAGCCATTTTGCTATGACAACCTTCTGTTGGTTTCCCCCAGATAGGTTCAGTACGAACTGATCAATCGATGGGGTCTTGATGGACAGCTTATTCACATACTCTTTTGTGGCATCAACCAGAGCCTTGTTCTTTATCAGCAGAGAGGGGGAAAGCAGCTCATGGGATGCCATCACTGAGTTGTCTATAACTGAGAGCTTTGTAGCAAGTCCATAACGCTTCCTGTCCTCGGACAGATATCCGATTCCAAGCTTTACTGCGTCCATGGGGTTTGTAATCGATACCCTTTTCCCGTTAACTTCAATCGAGCCCGTAGCTTTGTCAGCACCATATAAGGCACGGGCTGTTTCCGTCCTTCCTGCTCCCATCAAGCCTGCAAAGCCTAGTATCTCACCCTTGTGCAGATCGAAGCTCACATCATTGACCATGTCTCCGGCATTGAGGTTTTCAATTTTCAGCACGACAGGTGCATCGGGAGGGACATTGCTCTTGCTCTTGGGTTTTTCGTAGATGACTCGACCGACCATCATGTTGATCATCTCTTCCTTGGTCAGTTCACCGGTCTTCTTCGTTCCGACAAGTTCGCCGTCGCGCAGGACGGTGACACGGTCTGAAATTTGTCCGATCTCATCAAGACGGTGGGAGATGTAGATCATTCCGACACCCTTTGATGCAAGGTCTCTCATGATGGTAAACAGGTCGTTGATCTCCGCATCAGTAAGGGCTGCTGTGGGTTCATCAAGGACAAGAACCTTAAGGTTGTAGCTCACTGCCTTTGCAATCTCAATCATCTGCTGCTTGCCAACGGTGAGTTGCCCGAGCTTGAGCGTTACATCAATGTCCATATTGAGCTTTTTCAGCAGTTCCCGTGCCCGTTTGTTCTGATCTTTTTCGTCCAGCATCAGGCCGTTGAACTTGGTGGATTCCCTACCTATAAAAAGGTTTTGGGCAACTGTAAGATGATCCATCATGTTCAGTTCCTGGTGGACGATGGCGATTCCTGCAGTTAGGGCTTGTTTGGGGCTGTGAGGATTAAACAGTTGTCCCATATAGTGGATCTCACCCGAATCCTTGGGAAAGATTCCCGTAAGAGCTTTCATGAGTGTGGATTTTCCGGCACCGTTTTCGCCCACAAGCGCATGGATTTCTCCCTCTCTCAAGGTGAAATCTACCTTTTTCAAGGCATGTACACCAGAAAAGCGCTTATCTATGGCTTTCATCGACAACACAATATTGTTCAAAGCCACCTCCCTCTAGTATCGTATACGATCAAAAATTCTCTACACATGCACCATGAGAATTGAGTCTTTTTCCTATTCTCATGAGAAAATCATTACATGGAAAATGTGCGTTGTCAAGAAAATTGTAAACGTTTACAATCCTAATGCAAAAGAGTTGTTGTTCTGCCAGGTTCATCCTTCAGAGAATTGTATTGGATTGGGGAGATCCCTTGGAGCGGTGTTGCTTACAGCGTATTTGCACTAGGAGAGTATCCCTAGCCATAGGTAATGTGATGAAAATGGAATGCTGGGGCTTGGCAGGCCGTAATCCTCAGTATCCAGAAATGTAAGACGGAGTACCCTTTCCTGGTTCAATAATGTGGGGATGCAAGTGCATTGGCAGCAAGGTATATCTTGGCGCAGGCCAAAGAATCACTGAGGGCTTCGTGGTGCTTCAGTTGTATCCCCAAATGTCTGCTTACGGTATCAAGCTTATGGTTCATCAGTGTTGGCCAGGCCCGGCGTGCACATTGGACAGTGCAGGCGAAGGTCGGAAGTGGATAGTCTATTTCGTAATGTGCAAGACAGTATTTGAGGACACTTTTGTCAAAGCTGCTGTTGTGTGCCACCAGATAATCCTCACCAATGAAGGCCTGCATACTTGGCCATGCTTCAGCAAAGGTGGGCGAATGTAGGACATCTCTCATCCTGATGCCATGGATTGCGGTGAAGTTGGGGAGTATCTCCATGCCATAGGGCGGTCTGATGAGGGTATAGTATTGGTCTGCCACTACCCCCTCACGCACCTTTACCAGGGCAACTGCACAGGCGCTTGCACGCATGGGGCATGCTGTCTCGAAGTCAATGGCGCAGAAGTTCATCATATCAGGCACGGCTTTGTCTTAGCAGAACCTGCATTCCGGTCTGCTTTCCCCCGTCTTGTACTATGCACAAGAGATGGCTCGGTGTCCATGCATCCTTGGATTTTTTTTTCCGATTCCAATAAGAGAGCCGGTCAGTCAATACTACGCCTCAGATGTAGATGGTCGTACCGACCATCACCAGTATGATGGAGACTAGGGTGTCCATCGAAAGGGTGTTATCCACATAATCGGCATTCTCCTTGTCTCCTCTCTTCATGAATATGGTGATGATGAAGGGTGGGGGGGTAAGGAACATCAGCAGCACCGCATAGCGGTAGATGGAACTCATCCCCAACAGCTTGTCTACCAGGAAGTGGTTGATCATCAGGGCGAAGGCTACCAGGAGGACCTTTCTGACAAGGATGGTCTTGAACGCCTTTGCCAGTCCGTCCCTCTTGATATCGATGCCATACCCGATTGATATGGCAATGAGGGGGACGGTAAGCTGTGCAAGCAGGTCGATGAACTCAGCCAGGGCACGTATGAGAGGATTTGGCCCAATGTCTTTGCCTACAATGCTGATGATGATCCCAAGGAAAATGGCTATGATTACAGGGGAGGTAAGGAACTGGCGAAGCAGTACCTTGGCATTGTGTACCCCATCGCGTTCCTTGATGAGAAATGCCATCAGGATGAAGAATACAAACAGGACCTGACCCAGATCGACTAGGGCAAGCTTGCCCAGGTGTTCGGTTCCATAGACAGATATGAACAGGGCATAGCCTAACATGCCCATCTCAAAACCACCCATCATCAGGGGGAAGTAGGGGCTCTGCATGCCAAGGGGTTTCGCCAGGGCCTTGCCTAGGAGGACCATCAAGAGGCATACCAAGAAGATGGTTATTACCAACAGCAGGTAGCGGCTTTCTATCTCGACGTTAGAGAAGGCTTGGAACATCAGAGCCGGTAGGGCAAGGTCAGAGACAATGCGCTTGATGCCGGCAATAGTAGGTTCTGAGAAGCTTTTCGATCGCTGCAGGATAAAGCCCAATACGAACAACAGGAGAATTGGAAGAATTGACCACATACGTTAACCACCCTAGGGAAATACTTTTTCAGATAAGAGAAACGGTATCACAACCTAGGGAGGCAAGCAAGGTAAGGAACCTTGATCTGTCATTGACGAGAACGCGTATAAGGCTGAATTTACCCTCAATTCCCTAGGATTCCATGCAGGTGTGACGGGGTTTAGTGAACACGGTATAAGCATTGCATTGTGGAGAAAAGAGTCGAAAGTCCCGATTGCATACCTGGGCATCAGCTTTCCGAGGCTCCAACGCTCCTATTGTCACCAATGAGGAGCAGATGACGGTCCCCACTTCAATCCATTGGAGTGAGCACCCCCGTGCCTACGGTTACTCCCTTTGCAGAGAGGGAGGTCAGGCGGGTGGTCACTGAATTTGTCCGTTTGGAAATGGTGTTAGGACGGTTGGGGTCCCTTCTGAACAAGATCAACGTCAGTGTAGGTGCACAGGATGGCCAGGGTAGGGGGAGATCGTTCCCTGTATACCAGGTAATGGAGAATGTGTGATCGATTCACAGAAGGAGTAGGCACTTCGATATGACACAGCCCCCCATCAGGGTTCTGATAGGAGGCTGTATGTACATATTTTCTCATTACAGAGAAATGAAGGGTAGCTTGCCTGTCTGCTGCTATTTCGCCTTCTTCTCTTCGATCCTCTTATGCTGTGTCTTCTCGATCGCATTGATGATCTTGTCATAGCCGGTACATCTGCAGAGGTTGCCTGCAACCTGCTTGCGGATGTCGTCCCTGCTGGCAGGCTCGTCACTGGTAATGATGGGCACCGATGCCATGATGAAGCCAGGGGTGCAGAAACCACACTGTACGGCCCCTTCATCGATGAAAGCCTGCTGGATGTCCGATATGGCACCCTTCTTGTCAGATAGGCCCTCCAAGGTGAGGATGGTCTTCCCTTCGGCCCAGATGGCAAGATAGATGCAGGAGTTGAAAGGTTTGCCGTCGATGAGGACGGTGCATGCTCCGCACTCACCTACGTCACAGCCGTGCTTGACGCTGTCCAGGCCTCCTTGGCCCCGTAGCATATCTGATAGCGATGATCGTACATCAACCGAATATTCTCTTTGTATGCCATTAATGGTGCATGTTACTGTTCTTCTAGCCATTGATCTTTCCTCCTGCCTTCTCTATCGATGTGATGGTGGCACGCCGGGCAAGCTCTTCCACCAAGTGAAGCCTGAACTCCTTGGAAGCTCTCCAGCTGGTTCTGGGCATGACGTCAGAAAGGGCGCCTTCAGCAACCTTGTTGATGAGCTCCTCATTCAGAGGATGCCCATTGGCACTGGCCTCAGCTGTAAAGGCGCGTATGGGAATGGGGGCGGCAACGCCGAAGGCGATACGTAGCCTATCCACGCTCTTCTTGTCTTTGGAAAGCCTGACGTTTACCGAGCAGCTCAAGGTTGCAATGTCCATGGCCTTTCGCATCGCATACTTGATGAAGTGTGCGTAGGTGTTCTCATAGCTGTCCTTTGGGATGCGAATCCCTGTAAGGATCTCCCCGGCTCGTAGGTCCACCTTGCCAGGCTTGAGGTTGAATTCTGCATAAGGGAGGACGCGTGTCCCCTCCAAGCTGGTAATTTCAAGGGTGGCATCATATGCCTTGAGAGTCCCTGCAGAGTCTGCACTGGTAACACCGTTACAGATGTTTCCACCAATGGTGCCGATGTTCCTGATCTGAGGCCCCCCGATCTGTTCGACCGCCTCACCGAGAACCGGTATATGCTTCTTAACAAGGGAGTGCATCAGCACATCAGTAAAGCTGGAAAGAGGGCGTATCAGAAGCGTGCCGTCCTCCTCGAGGCAGATGCCACGCAACTCATCAAGGCAGAATATGTTGATAAGGTCACAGCCTGCAAGCCTTCCCTCGCGGATCTGGATGAGGATATCACTTCCTCCGGCAAGTAGTAATGCTTCGGGGTGTTCCTTTCTCAGTTTCAGTGCTTCTTCCACTGTCTTTGGTTCATATAGGTTTCTAATATCGTACATGCTCGCCTTCCTTTATTTGATAAGTCCCGCTTCTCTGATTGCATAGAAGAGTTTCTCAGGGTTGAGAGGGATTGAATTCACGGCCACACCTGTTGCGTTCAGCATAGCATTCCTTATTGCAGGAGCAACTGGAATCGTTGGAGGTTCACCCAGTGACTTGTTGCCGAAAGGTCCTGTCGGGTCATCAGTCTCGACAAATGCAACATGAAGGTCTGGAGTATCCATCGGTGTCATCAGCTTGTAGTCGAGCAGGTTGTCATTGAGCATCCGCCCTGTCTTCTGGTCAAAGTCCAGATGCTCATACAAGCCGTAGCCAAGACCCATGCTCATACCACCATGCACCTGCCCTTCAGCTGTCTGGTGGTTGATGATCCTGCCTGAGTCATGGACGTTGATGATGTCAAGTACCTTGATGTGGCACATGGGGATATCAACCTCAATTTCTGCAAAACAGACGCCAAATGAGTAGGTGTTGTCACTGCAGTGGTGCGACTCTTCTGCCGAAATGTGCGTCGAGTGGGTCAGACTGTAGCATGACTCCTCTGCCACTGTCTTGACAGCGAGCAACTGTTCGTCCTTGTTTGCATGGACGATGTAGTTGGCCTTGATATCAAGATCCCAAGGGTCCTTGTTCAGCATGGTCCCTGCGAACTCCAGCAATCTCCTTCTGAACACTTCAGCTGTCTTCTTGACGGCCATGCCCGAGACATAGGTCTGCCTTGAGGCATAGGCCCCGGTATCATAGGGGGTGACGTCGGTATCCTGTTTGCTGACCACATGAATCTTGTCCATGGTCAGGCCTACAGTCTCAGCTGCCATCATGGCAAAGACGGTGTCGGCCCCCTGGCCGATCTCCGTCGCTCCCATCTGCAGCTGCAACGACCCGTCCTGGTTGAGCAGCATGCGACACGCAGCTGTTTCCAAGGCGATAGGGTAGACACCGGTCTTGTAACAGAAAATGCCCATACCGACGCCCCTTCGTAGAGGACCTGTCTGGTTTGCATATCTGGCACGCTTCTCTGTGTAGTTGAGGTGTTTCTCCCCAATGTCGATACACTCTGAGAGTCCCGTCGAATGGCACTGGATGGTGGTAACCGGATCGATAAAGCCCAGCTTCATCATGTTGTCTTTTCTGAACTTGATAGAGTCGAAGCCAGTCTTTCTGACAATGTCGTCGACATGTGCCTCGAGGGCAAATCCAATCTGAGGGATGCCGTAGGCGCGCATTGCCCCTGCTGTGGGCAGGTTCGTATAGACGGTGTAGGCTTCACCCTTGATGGCCCCGACAGGGTACATCATGCGAAAGCCGTTCACAGCATTGGCAACCAAGGCGTGCGCATGCGAAGCATAGGCTCCCTGGTTGGAGTAGGCCACAATGGAGCGTGCTGCAAAGGTACCGTCCTTGCGGACATAGGACTCGATATGGAATTTCATTGCATGCCGTACTCGTGTGCAGGAAAAGGTTTCTTCGCGCGTATACTCCAGACGAACCTGTCTTCCACCGACGCGCGTGGTGAGATATGCGTTCAAAGGCTCAGTCAGGGCATCCTGTCTGTTTCCGAATCCTCCACCGAGATAGGGCTTGATGATCCTGATGTCACCATAGCCAACTCCGAGGGCCTGAGAGCAAACACGTCTGACAATATGAGGGATCTGGGTGGCTGCGACTACTACGATCTTTCCGTCTTCCATGTAGGCGAAGGAAGAAGCCTTTTCAATGTGGCAGTGTTGGACGATGGGCGTGTCATAGTCTCCTTCGACCTTGATGAGACCCTCTTCCTTGATGGCCTCTTCAAAGGAACCCACTTCATAGGAGGATTTTACCACAATGTTGTCAGGCTTCTCTTCGTGAATAGCCCTTGCCCCAGGGGCCATGGCAGCTTCAACGGAAAGAAGCGGTTCGTACTCTTCATACTCGACCTTGATCTTCCGTATCGCTTCGTTCGCTGAGATTTCATTCTCAGCAATGACGGCTGCTACATCATCACCATAGAATCGGACTCGGGTATTGAGGAGCTTTCTGTCAGCGATGTCCTGGTGCTTCTTGACTGTCGACCAAGGGTGGCCTGCGGTGGGAAACTGGATATCAGGCACATCAAAACAGGTGACGATGTCTACGACACCGGGGACTTTCCAAGCCTCTTCCAGGTCAAATGACAGGACTCTCCCATTTGCTATGGTACTGTGCTTAACTTGCGCAAACAAAGCGTGGGGACTCACCAAATCCCCAGTGTATTTAGCTTTACCCGTGACCTTTTCCTTTGCATCGACTCTGTTCAAGGGTTTTCCAATTATGTTCATTGCTTTCCTCCTAATTCTGAGAAGCCAACTATGTTTCTACTGTCATCCTACTACATTTGCAAGTGGTATGGATATTCCTGAAGGAATTGCCACAGAGCGTTTGGTAGGCTTGTCGCCCATTTCATTAGTAATAATACAACAGATTGCAACATATTCAAGAAAAATACCTAAAATATATAGGCTACCTCAAAAAATATCTTTTTTCCTGCTGTATCACATTTTTTTGCAAAAAATATTGGAGGAAGGCTCATGTCGCCATATCCCTCACCCCTATACCATTTCAAACCATTCGATACATTTCCTTTTAAAGAATATGTACCAAGTAGGACTATGATACCACAGTATCCCCATAGAATAAACTCTTTGACCCAAGCGATTCCCATGGATTGGTATGCAATAGTTGGTGTGTGGGGAATCAATTGGCTCTGCAAGAGGTTTCTCGCTTGCAGGTGCATGCAAACGCCGAACGCGTTTCAACCTCTTGGTTGAAAAAGCGAAGTTCCCTTCTGGGCCGGGATGAATCAGTCTGATCCCTCCCCGGTTTCTCCGGGTCTCTTCTTGCCATTTCCCTTTACTTGGCTGGTGAGCCTCCGTGTACTTGCCATACATGAATCATTGCAAGCCACTTAGGGTACGGACATACCCAGCAGGCAAACAGATAGAACAGACTTGCATGACTTTCGGATGTTTGAGAGCCATCTACAACAAGATGCTTCATGAAAGGATCACGGTCTTGTGATAGGCATCATATTGGAGAGGAAGCTCGTTGGAGACTTCAGCCGGTACGGGATGCCATATTGGGTGAAATGTTGCCCATGCAGGATACATGCATATGCGCACTGATGTTCTCTGCATGGTTGTGTTCCTGACGATGAAGGCCTATGCTATAGACACCACTCTGATGGAGGTGAAATATGAAGTTTCGGCATTTCAAAGGCTTGTTCAAAACACATTCCATGAGATTTGTCAGCATGGAAGAGGTCTCTGATGATCATATATTGGTGAGGATGCACGCACCACACCCCATAGAGTGGGAGGCTGGCCAGCATGGGGCATTTACCCTCCCTGGTAAAAAATTCAAGGGAAGACCCTATAGAGCCTTTAGCCTTGCCAATGCACCAGACGATGATACCTTTCTCATTGGTACGAGGACCGGAACTAAGCCCAGTGGTTTCAAGCAGACTATGATGGAGATGCACGAAGGGGATACGATCAAGTTGCGTGGACCCTTTGGCTGGTTTGTGGTGCAGGATACGACAAGTCCGATAGTCATGCTTGCCACCGGTGTTGGCATCACTCCGATTCGTTCCCTGCTGTATGCCCTAAAGGATGAGACATGCCGACCGATCCATCTCATCCATAGCGCCAAGGATTTCCACTTGTTTTCTGATGAGTTCAATCGGTTGGCAGAAAAGAACAGTGAGATCAAGCTCACCTTTGTCTCTGACCGGCAAGAGTTCAGACAGGCTGTGACCGCCGTAGCCCTGACCTATGGATCTTCAGCCTATTACTATGTCTCAGGATCCTTTGATGCAATCAAGGCAACTCGATCGCTCCTGAAAGGCCTGAAGGTCAAGGGCAAAAAGATTATCTACGACCCGTTCTTCGGGTACTAGAGAGGAAAGAAGGAAAGGATGGAAAAGCAAGTTTCTAGGGTGCCCCGTCCTTTACCTGGTCTTTGTGAGCAAGTACACTATAGCTAGCAACTGTAGGAGGTAATGAACATTGGATCATACAACCACCATTCTTTCCCGGCTTCGCTGCATCCCGATGGCCAAGGTGTTCACATCAGACCAAGCCCCTTCCTTAGCTGCTGCTCTTAGGGAGAGTGGACTGAAGGTAGTCAATGTCTCCCAGCAGATGCAGGAGGGACCTCTACTCGTGCGTGCACTGGCCAGAGACTACCCAGACATACTGGTAGGTGCTGGAAATGTGCAAACCCTCGAGGAAGCACAAAAGGCTATTGATGAGGGGGCAAAGTGTATCTTCTCCCCTGTCTTCGATGAGGCGATGATACGGTATTGCTGGGGTCATAAGACCACAATACTCCCTGTTACCACTGATGGTATGAAGTGCAAGAAGATGCATCTTGATGTCATTGGTTTCTATCCAGTGGACAAGCTGGGTGGCTTGCCTGTCATAGACAAGCTAGGGGATGACTTCAAGCTCAAGTTCATTGTAGCGGGGCACATCACCGAGCAGGAGATGGACACCTTCCTGGATAACCCCAATGTGTTGGCCATGACCGGCAGCTGGATGTTCGATAAGGGAGCCGTTGCTGCCAACAATTGGAAGGAGATCACCGAAAGCCTAAAGAGGGCAAGGAAGTGGGTGTTGGCGTAAGCAATGGGTAATGCCAATCTTACTGAAATGGGTGTGGCAGCATTGTGTGTATGGACACCAGTATTCTGTAGCAGTAGAAAAGAGCTTTCCAGGGGGCGCCTTATTTCTAGCCAGTAGGTTTGTATGGGGCAGAGCCTGTCCCGACTAGATGAAAGAAGCGAAAAATCGAATATGAAGAATGTACTGCATTGTGCTAAGGACCTGATGATGAACTTCAGGTCCTTACCATATAAGGCGTGCATAGGGTTGCGCTATCACCTGCTCGGAAGCCAAGCTGGTGATAGTGGCCATATCTTGGAGAATGTCATCTACCTCGAGCTGTTGCGAAGAGGCTACACTGTCTATGTAGGGAAGACCCCTACCAGTGAAATTGGTTTTGTAACTAGGGACTCTCAGGGCAGCTTCGCATAGTACCAGGTATGCCATACAGTGCAAGAGCAAAAGACCCTTGAGAGAGAACTCGCCCCGCTTCTCGGTGTGGATGACCATTATCCAAAGTACCTCATCACCTTGGATGAGGATAACGAATCAGATTACAAGGGAATACGCATCATAAATGCTCTGGATTTCCTGCTGTCCTGAAAGCTATGGATTCAGGCGTATCGGATCGTCCCTGCAACCAGTCCAAAGCCTTGGAAAGTGTGAGAAAACTGTGAATTCGGAGAGGCTTCCTTGTTATCGGGCTCCTAAGCTTGTAGAATAATGCTATGAAAGAAAAGCCTGTCATACTGATTGTTGAGGATGAACCGGACATTCAGGAACTCATCCAATATCACCTAATCAAGGAAGGGTATGAAACCATCCTCGCAAGTAATGGCAAGGAAGCCCTTGATAGGATTCAGGCTCATACACCTGATCTGGTATTGCTTGATTTGATGCTTCCCGTTCTTAATGGTCTTGAGGTTCTGAAAACCATACGCTTTGCCTGGAACCTCTCTACACTTCCGATCATCATCGTATCCGCCCGAACAGATGAGACGGACATCATCACAGCCTTGGAGCTGGGTTCGGACAACTATCTTTCCAAGCCTTTCAGCCCTAAGGTATTGGTAGCAAATGTGAAGGCATTGCTCAGAAGGAGCAGCCTTGATGCGCCGCCTACCGAGACTGCCATCAGCTTGGGATCTCTTTCCCTTGATTTGGATCGACGCGAGGCGAAATACCAACATGAACTGATGCATCTTACTGCCACGGAGTTTAACCTTCTGGTCCTGCTGGCATCAAATCCAGGGAGGGTCTATACACGAAACCAGCTAATCAGCGGGATGCGTGGAGAAGACTACCCGGTAACCGAACGCTCCATAGATGTCCAGATCGCAAGTTTACGCAAGAAATTGGGAGAAGGCGGTTCCTTGGTAAAAACAGTGTGGGGTATCGGTTACTCCTATCAGGACAAGATATGAGATTTCACAGTATCCGTAGCCGGCTTGTCCTGCTCACAGCACTCATACTTACCCTCTCCTTAGCCGGTAGTGCATTGATAGCGAATACTGCATTCTCTTCCACCCTCCGAAAAACCACCTATTCTGAGCTTGCCGATAATGCTGCGTATCTCAGCACCCTCATCGCTTCTCCCTCTGCAGATCCTTGGCTTGAAGGGCATTTTGCAGAATATGCACGTTCGACTTCCACGCGGATCACCCTGATAGACAGGGAAGGTGTGGTGCTCTTCGATTCCGAATATCCCATCCAGAACCTGGATAACCATCTGTGGAGAGAAGAGATCCAAGCGGCCTTGGATACAGGGGTAGCAAAAAGCGAACGCAAAAGCGCCACCCAAGGGCTTCCTGTGCTCTATTATGCCCTGCGTATCAACGGTCATCCAACGGTCACCATCCTCAGGCTTTCCAGGACCCTGAACCAGTTGGTAGGGTATCAGCAAAGCTACCTGAACCTGTTCCTCGGTGGGTTGGCTCTTCTCATTCTGCTTTCTTTTATCATAACAGCCTTCAGCATTACGATGCTTACCCGTCCTCTGGAAAAGATCAAAGCGCTGTCCAGACACTATGCAGACGGGGATCTCGCTGCACATACGACGGTGCAAGGCCCAAAGGAACTTACAGAACTTTCTGCAACCATGCAGGAGATGGCTTTTCTTTTGAAAACCAAGATGGAAGAGGTCGCCTCAGATAAAAAACAGTTGGAGACCATTTTGGAAAACCTGACCGAAGGGCTTTTGTTGCTTGATACTTCCTTGGTGATTCAGGTTGCCAATCATACGGCGCTTACTCTTCTGTGCGAATCTGAACAGCCTGTCCTCGTTGGAAAGCGGCTTGACCATGTCATCGCTTCTACTGAGATCCTCATGATGTGCAACGCTTGCATGGATGACGGCAAGTCACACTCCATGACCATCGCCCAGTTTGGACACCTGTTCGGTGAGACAGCTGTAGTGATAGGCAAGCGAGATACCAGGACATTGAGGATGTTGGCTTCTATGGTAGGTTCTTCAGGCAATCCGGAAGGCGTCGTGCTTTCCATCAACGACATGACTGAACTGAAAAGGCTAGAGAATATCCGCAAGGAATTTGTGGCTAATGTCTCCCATGAGCTCAAGACTCCCATCACTTCAATCGTTGGGTTCTCTGAAGCCTTGCTGGAACCTGCCCAACAGCAAGACCAGCAGCACTTCTTGCACATCATCAATCGTCAGGCCATCCATATGCAGCACATAGTCGAGGACTTGCTGCTTCTTTCCAGTCTGGAGCAGCAGAATGCTTCTCCGGTCAAGACTTGGACTATGGCAAGTCAAATCCTTGAGGAAACCCAAGAACAGTGCACGTATCGTTTTGAGGAGAAGGGCAGTATCCTCACCCTCAACCTTATCAATCCCGATACTCTGGAACTCTTCGTCAATGGCATGCTCATAGTGCAGGCCCTGACGAACCTGGTGATCAACGCCCTTACCTATTCAGAAGCAGGATCTGAAGTGATCCTTACGCTGAAACTGGATGAAAGATCCGCACTGTTCACCGTACAGGATTCAGGAATCGGCATCCCCAAGGAAGACTGGCAGAGAATCTTTGAGCGGTTCTATCGTGTGGATGCAGGGCGGAGCCGGAGCCAAGGGGGTACAGGTCTGGGTCTCTCCATTGTCAAGCATATTGTCGCTGTCCATGGAGGAGTGGTTTCAGTGAAAAGTGTAATTGGCAAAGGGAGCACATTCACCATCGAACTGCCTCGAAGCACGTTGGCCTTGAACGAAATGAAGGCAAAAAGTGATCTTCTCTACCAATTTTGACAAATTCTTCAGCTCATCGGTGGTCCAGATGGCCCTTGTTTCGGCCCGTTGAGGCGGGGTCGCTGACCCTTGTCCATATATACGATCCACCTGCAGATGGTAGTCACGTGGTCTCCCATCCTCTCCATCTCCTTGGTCAGGTAGAACAGGTTCAGTATCCGTTCCATCTCCTTTTCATCGGCGGGCTTCAGAGCGAAGAGGTCTCTGTTCAGATCATCCCTTGCCTTGTCCATCTGGTCATCCATGGCCGCTACCTCTATCGCCTTCTCGGCCTTCACATCAATGAAGGCTTCCACCGCTTTTCGTGTCATGGTAGCCCCAAGCAAGGCCATCTCGCTGATCCGTTCGACATAGGGGATGAAGAGCTCCTGCTCTTCACTGCTGGCCATCTTTGCCAGATGGGCCGCATGGTCTCCCATGCGTTCCAGACTCGAGACTATCTTTATGCCTGCGATGATATGGCGCATATAATGGCCGTAGGGAGCCTCGCTGACTAACAGCCTGACTCCGTCATTCTCCACCATCTCCTGCAGCTGGTCGATGAACCAATCATTGGCAACCACTTTTTTTGCCAAGATGAGGTCATGATTGCGAAATGCATGTTGGGCTTGTAAGATGGCTTCCTCTACCCTGTTAACCATCTGGATCAACATTTCCTGGAAGAACTGCATCTTCTCATCCAATACGTTTTTCTGTTTCTGTTCCATGTATGCTGCTCCTGTATGTATCAACCGAATTTTCCTGAAATGTACTCTTCAGTCTTTTTGTGACTCGGGTTTAGGAATAGCTGCTCAGTCGGGGCATATTCCTGCAGATACCCGGTTCTCTGCTTATCCACCATGAAAAAGGCGGTGTGGTCGGAGACGCGGGAGGCCTGGCCCATGTTGTGCGTTACGATGATTATGGTATAGGAGGCCTTCAGTTCCTGTATAAGGTCCTCGATCCTCCCTGTGGCGATCGGATCCAGAGCCGAAGCTGGTTCGTCCATCAGGATGACCTCGGGCTGTACTGCGATTGTTCGGGCAATGCACAACCTCTGTTGCTGTCCGCCGCTAAGGCGCAAGGCATTCTGCTTGAGCTTGTCCTTAACCTCCTCCCAAAGGGCGGCCGAACGGAGGCTTGTCTCGACCAACTCATCATAGTCACCTTTGAAGCCGTTGATCCTCGCACCCCAGGCGATGTTCTCATAGATTGACTTGGGAAATGGATTGGGCTTCTGGAATACCATGCCGATCTTCCTTCTGATCAGGACTGGATCCACATCCTTGTCATAGAGGTCATGTCCGTTGAAAAGGACCTCTCCCTCTAGCCTTGCACCCCTGATCATATCATTCATCCTGTTGATGCTTCTCAGCACTGTACTCTTTCCGCACCCAGAGGGTCCGATGAAGGCTGTCACCTGCCGCTCATAGATATTCAGGCTGACGTGTTTGACGGCGAGGAAGTCTCCATAACGGATGTTGACCTTCTCCAAGGTAATGGCGGATCGCTGTTGCTGGGGGAGGGCGGATTGTTCGAAGCCTAGATTCAAGACTTCTGCAAGGGTGCTGGTATTCATGATTCCAACCTTTTTTTCTTTGATAGTTTGTCACGGGTGTAGATCGCCAGACTGTTCATCACCATAAGGAGGATGAGCAGAGCAATGATGGCAGCTCCTGCCAAATTACGATAAGCTCCCTGTGGCCTTGCTGACCACTGGTATATTTGGATGGGCAAGGTAGTGAATTTCGAAAAGATTCCTGAGGGGTCTACGCTGATGAACGTGGAGGCTCCGATGACCACCAGTGGCGCGGTTTCCCCGAGTGCACGAGAGAGTGCAAGTATGGTTCCTGTAAGTATGCGTTCCCCACTGGCAGGGAGCACCTGGTACCAGATGGTCTGCCATTTGGTTGCCCCTATCCCATAGCTACTCATTCTCAGTGATGCGGGAACAGCTTTCAAAGCCTCCTGCGTATTGATGATGATGATCGGGAGTACGAGCAGGCCCAGGGTCAGCCCTCCTGATAGGATAGTTCTGCCATTGGCGGTGGCGTCAGTGAGGGAGGAGAAGATTGACCCGCTGGTAAAGCCCTGCATAGCCCTGACAAAGACTGCCAGGCCTAGCAACCCGTAAATTATGGAAGGCACCGCACTGAGGTTGAAGATGTTCAGCTGCAGGAGGCGGTTGAGCCTAGTGTCCTGTGCATATTCCTGTAGGTATATGGCTGATCCGACTCCTATGGGAAAGGCAAAGAGAAAGGTAATGAGGATTATCCAGAGGGAGCCGAGGAAGGCTGTCCGTATGCCTGCATGCAGAGGATCGGCACTCTGGTCGGCGATTAAGAACTCTGCGTTGATCCAGCTTGTGAAGCTCAGATAGGAACCAGCCTCAGAGGTTCTGTACTCTTCAATGGTGCTTGTTCTCATCAAGGAGTCCCAGAGGCCCCAGGTTTTCAATACCTTTGGCTTGATGACGTACTGTTCCAGCAACATGACTAGGTCATGGTCGCTGCGTTGATCCAAGGGCTTCTCACTTTCCACCCTTCTGAGTATTCCACTGGAAAGGTTGGCGAACGCCGATTCTTCGAGTTCCGAACGGGAGAATTCCTTGACTGAGGATTTGCCCGCTATGAGGGCAGAGGGTTCCACCTCGTTGCGTAGGACCACATACCCGAGGGTTGAGTCAATCACCGACAACAGGAGCAACAGTAGGAAGAGGATTGCTAGGGTGGTGGAAAAGAGAAAGATGACTTTCCCGATCATGCCTGCGTGTTTGCGCTTGCTCATGAGAATATTGATGTCAGCTTCTGTACCGAATAGGGATTGTGTTTGCATATCAGTCATACTCCTGGTGAAAGAGACTGGAAATCTTCCGTGATGTCAGGTTTAGGGTGAAGGTGATGACAAACAGCACCAGCCCGAGGGCGAAGATGCTGTTGTAGTCGATGGAGTTGTAACTCACATCCCCACCGCTGATCCTGACGATATAGCCGGTGATGGTTTCTGCGGCCTCAAAGGGGTTTGCTGTCAGTTTAGGACCTGCCCCAGCAGCTAGGGCTACGATCATGGTCTCGCCGATGGCTCGGGAAAGGGCGAGCAGGAACGTGGCAGACAGACCGCTCAGGGCCGCTGGGATGACTATCTTGAAAGTCGTCTCGAACTTGGTTCCCCCCAATGCATTGGAAGCAAGGCGAAGTTCCTGGGGAACAGCACTGATTGCATCTTCCGCCATGGTTGCGATCATCGGTAGAACAAGGATGCCAATGACGAGTCCTGCAGAGGCTGTGTTGTAGATCTCCACGTTGGTCTCCCCGAAAATGGTGCGAAGCAGCGGAGTCATGAACGTGAGTGCGAAGTACCCATAGACAATAGTTGGGATTCCTGCCAGGACTTCAAGGACAGGTTTCAAGATGCCTCGGGAACGGTCGGTTGCATATTCGGAAAGGTAGATGGCGACAAACAGTCCTAGGGGAATTCCTAGGGCCATTGCGATGATGCTGGTGGTCAGCGTTGCGTTCAACAGGGGGAGAAACCCGAATAGTCCGATCATTGGCTGCCATTTCTTGCCTGTAAGGAAATCGAGAAAATGGACCTCTGGGTCCGAGAAGAACAGGTAGGATTCCCGTATCAGGATACAGGCGATACCGATAGTAATAAGTATTGAAAGCATGGCAAACAGGAAGAGAATGGTTTCAATGATTCTTTCGTGTAAGCGTTTTCGTTTTCCAAAGGGATGTACAGATTGTTTGTGCATGGGTAGTAGCGTCCTTGACGTGTAGGGGAGAAGCACAGAAAGACATTTCCATGCTCTCCCATCGGGATAGAAGGTTCAATACAGACCCTTCATTGCTTCCAACCAGAGGGCACGACCGTTTTCCAAAGCCTTTTCATGGGCAGGGAAATACCCGACTGACTCAATCTCTTCGTCGACATAGCTGAGGTAGAAGTCTATGAAGGCTGCAACCTGGCTCTTGCTGCGCATGATCGAGGCATCGCTGTAGAGGAAGAGTGGTCGTGCCAGGGGATAGGTGGCGTTATCGACATTTGCGGCACTGGCTTCGATGCCTTCAATGCTGAGGATGTTCAGTGATGCTGTATTCTCTGCATAGTAGGCGTACCCGAAGAATCCAATGCCATAGGGGCTTCCTTTGATGCCCTGTACGAGGATATTGTCATCCTCACTGAGCTGCAGGTTGCTTGCTGATAGCATTGGTTCTGGGTTCTTGTTGAACACCTCTTCACTGAAATAGTCGAAGGTTCCGCTATCGGTGCCGGGGATGAAGCGCCGGATGGGTTCACTTGGCCATGCTGGGTTGACATCTGCCCAGGTCTTTGCCGTGCTGAATGCTTTTGCGAGTTCCTGTTTTGTCAGGTTCTTTGCAAAGGTATTCTGCTTGCTGACAACCACTGCCAAGGCATCGGTTCCGACTCTGAATTCCAAGGGAACACGGTCGATAAGCAGAGCACTCGCTATTTCTTTTGCTTTAATTGGACGGCTTGCGTTGGCAATGTCTGTCTCACCGGCAACAGTGAAGCGTTCAAAGCCAGCACCTGAACCGATGGAATCGATGGTGATGGAACCGGCATACCCTTCTTCAATGAATCGTTCTGCCATCCGCTCAGAGAGGGGATAGACTGTGGAGCTGCCGGCGGTGATGATGTTGCCGCTTACCTTCAGGGGATTCACTCCAGGAAGTCCATTCTCAAGCGGAGATTCAATCCATGCAAGGGTTTTCGACTGGGTAGAAGTCTTCTCGGCTTTGCCTCCAGCAACAAGGGGGGAAAGGCCTAACAGCAATACTAGGCTGATGATGATTACATGTGATCTTTTCATTGTTTCCTCCATATTTGGAACTTTGATGGCCAAAGCCTACATCCAATATGTGAGAAAAGTATTCAGGGACTGTTAATAGTTCATGATGTTAGGAGGGGGATGCACAGACATAGGGAGAGTATCGAGCTAAGGAACTCAGCAAAGACCTTCTGTTCTTTGTTATGGAGGATAGCGGAGAGTTCCCATTAATCTTGACATCTCCCCAAAACAAGCGCACTATTTGGTTGTACCTGTCACAGAAGATGCCCGAGGCTGTATATCTGATACGCTGATGAAGGTTCCATCGCACTTGTCCCTCTTTCGAGATCACGGACGGTATATTTTTTTCTGAAATGAATTGTTTTCGTAACTCTTTTTCTAGGGGTGCTTTTCCATTTTCACAAGGGAAGAAACACTTTGGGTAGGGTGTCTTGTTGCATTTTGAGAAGAAGCAGAAATGATGATAGGAAGAAGCGTCTTGTTTGAGATATGCTTGCCCGTTGAGGCAACTGAACACAAGGAGGTTTCCATGGTCATACAGTATGAAGGTACTATCGGCTTTCAGATGCAGGAGATGCTTACCTCCCTTTCCCAGGATAGTGTATCTGCCTTTGTGGTCACCTTTCTGCAAAGGCATCAGATCCCTTTCAAACAGAATGCAAACGGGATATTCAATCATGAGCATCCTGATGCACCTATGATCACGTGCTTCCTGGATGACGTGGCCAATCTTGAAGATATGAACCTTCTCTACCAGCTGGAATGGGAAAATAACCCTCTGGAGTATGCTAACGGTACAATTGCAGAAGAAGGAAAGTTCGGGGTGTTTCTCCTTCTGAAGATGCTTCAGAAGTATCCGGATCTTAACTTTATCTTCAGCAGGAATGAAATGGATCCCAGAGATCTGCAGGATCGATTCATTAGGGAGGCTGTGACGCTGGCATGATCACATGAGAACTTATACCGCAGATTCCCTGATAATGAGCTTTGGCTCCAATATATGTCCGGGAGAATCTATTTTCTGTCCATGTATCAAGTCAAGCAAATCCAAGGCAGCAAGTTTCCCGATATCTTTTGTTGATTGAGAAACAGTAGTAAGGGGGATTTTACACAAAGAGGCAAGCTTGATATCGTCAAATCCAATTATCGAAACCTGTTCAGGAATTGTAATTCCCATACAGGAAAGCTTATGGGATACACCCACGGCAACGTTATCATTTGTGATAAAAATAACCGTTTTCTTCTTGCTTATGTGATTTCTAGCCAATAAGATAGTTGCGATTTCCAAACCGTCCTCAAAAGTCTTGATCCCTGTATAGCGAATGACGCTGTCGGGATTGTTCACTTTGCTATAAAATCCCTCAACACGATCATCCATTGTCTGATGAGGATATCCTGTTATCAGGATAATCTGTTCCTTCTCTAGGGTATTGATAAAATCGGCAACGAGTTGCCCTCCCTTGAGATTGTCGAAAGCAACATGATGTAGGCTTGTATCCTCAGGAACACAGTTAACCAGTACAAAGGGAATGCCCGATTGTTTCAGCAAATCAATGGTCTCGCCTTTGATGGCAATGGGGGCCAAAAGGATTCCATCGACTTGTTTGCTGATAAGTGAGGATACATGATGCATTTCTTTTTCTTCCACCCATCGGGATGAATACAGTTGAAGGGAGTAATCAAAATTGCCCAGGATGCGGTCAACACCCTCTACAATTTCAATGAAAAAACTATTGTAGAGTTCATCAACAACAATCCCTATGGTCTTTGTTGAAATACCAGCAAGTCCTTGAGCCAAATGATTGGGGACAAACGAATGTTCTTGAATTACTTTCAAGACACCATCTCTCGTGGATTTTTTCACCATGGAGGGGCTGGACAAAACCCTAGAGACCGTTGATTTCGAGACACCGGCAAGCCTGGCAATATCATTGATTGTTATCGGTTTCATGTAGCATATATCCTCAGAATCTTCATAAGAAAAAATCAAGCCTCGAGCAAATCCGTTTCCCTTATCATACGATAATCGTCAGAAATTAATAAAGACTTAATCTCAAATGGCTTAAATTCCAAAGATACAGTAGTGTCTCCCAAAAGCATGTCTTCTGCATGATGCTCTCCTCGTGTTTCTACGGCACGAATAATCCATCCCTCCCCTGACTCAGCCTTCTTAATGGTGGTGACAACCACCCCATCGGCATCAAGGTCTAGGATGCTATTCTGCAAAGGCAAAAATCCTGTATGAATTGATTCTACTAACGTAACAGGTCTTTGATTGAATTGAATTGCATCCTTGGTAAAGCAGGAGTTTTCTTTTCCTGTACAGATGAGAAACGAACAGTTGAAAGGACCCTGGTCAGAATACAGATGAAATGAAGTGTCATTGAGTACGGCAGGTATATGGTGTGCAGCAGCGGGACTACGGAGCAACCCATATTCAAGGGTTGAAGAGGTGGAGCTACAGCTATAGATGCCGTCATTGACTATGCCAACATAGGAACCATCAGATACGATCTTTGATATCCAACGCTGACAAGGATACTCTGCTTTGTCACTATTCCTTGCTATCCACCCATAGGGGATTTCAGAATAAAACTCCCTTGATTCCTCGGTCTCAAATACAAGTTTGAGCATTTTGTGTTTCTCAGCCCAAAACACATCACACTGTATCTCAATTGCATTTCGCCCGAAATCAACAATTACCCGCATTTTCAGGGTACTGGATCCATATGTATAGGTGAGTTCATACTCCTCACACACTTGCCCTACGGAAAATACCTTCACATCCGTGATCTGAAGATATGTTCGCATGCCATCATAGCTGACTAATCCATGAGACCAAGCATCGGAAGGATCTTCTATGATAACCGGTCTTATACCCTTGAGGATAATTTTACCGTCTTTTCGAATTTCACCAATTTCCCTTTTCTCGGAATCAAGGGCAACACTAATGTTTTCATTTCCCAAGACACTTTCTGGAACCTTAGCTTGTCCCAGAAGTGCAAATGTCTCAGAATCCATGAGTGCATGAACCCCAATTAGTTTCCATGTGGCGTATCCTAATGCGGGAACTGTAAGCGTCACCCTTGTCTTATAGGCATAAAACCCACTTGTTGGAACCGATCTCACACACTGGAAAGTAAGTTCGGTTCCCTCATCATCAATGATTTTTTCTACGAGGCAATCCAGATTGACGGTCTCAGTCACTGCCCAGGGGTGGCTGTTTACAACCAAAAGCCGCATGAAGCCATCACTTGTATCCAAGCCACTGCCAATTCTCTGGATTATTAGGTTTTCAAGCTCCCTTATATCATTGAGGACATGCCCATACCTATAGCGCACTCCCGCATTTACAGAGGGTGCACAGCAACCTCCTAATATATCATGAAATTGGTTAAATAGAACCTTTTTCCAAGTGTCTTCAAACCTTTTAGAGTCATATTCCATGCCAATAAGAGAACCAAAAGCCGCGTTAAGCTTCTCTGCCATGAGAAGCTTGTTCTCGCAAAGATTATTAAGATACTTGATGTCGGCCATGAGTGAATAACATCCGATTGCATGATGTTGCAATTCACCAGCAAACTCAGAAACTTTGAGATTCTTTTCTGCAATATACTCAAAATAATCCCTTGTGGACCCATGAACAATCAAAGCTCCAGTTTCATTGCTAGAAATTTCATGCTTAAGAGCCTCAAGGTTTTCCTGTGTCGGTCCGCCTCCGTGGTCGCCAATACCATAAAAACACATCATCGGAATCTGTAGGGTATGTGAAAGCTGTATAATCTCATGTAGCTTATGTATGAGATTTGTCCCCCATGCATCAACTGCGGTGTAGCTTATGGGTACTCTGGAAGCAATGATAGAGGTCCCATCGATGCCTTTCCACCTGAAAAGATACTCCTTATTCTCCCTGCATTCCTCTGGGAATGGCCTCATAAATACATAAGAGTCCATGTTTTGCTTACTTAGAATCTGAGGAAGATTTGCATTATGCCCGAATGAATCAACATTGTAGCCTGAACTGGCCATCACACCAAAATGTTCTTGAAAGAAATGTTGTGCGTAGAGACCCTGCCTAACAAAGGATTCTCCACTGGGAGCGTTGCAATCAGGCTGAAGGTACCAGCCTCCAACAATATGCCATCGTCCGATTGTAACCGCTTCCTTGATTTCCTGGAAAAGGGTAGGGTCTGTATTCAGAATCATCTCATAATGAGCAGAACTGGCACTGCTGAAAACATGCTCTTCATATTCTTGTATTCTATCGATGGCAGATCTGAAAGTGGCGCGGACCTCTTGAAAACCCTCTTCATAATCCCAAAGCCAACAGATGTCGAGATGCGCATTCCCGATAAGATATATCGCAGCGTTTCTGCTCTCTTTCATGCTAGTATCCTCTTTTCATGTATACTACAACCAATATTGAAAGCCCAAGCTCTAGCTAGGGGCACCTGAATCGTCCTTATGCATTTCGACCATATGAAATACCAAGGCTCATATCATACATCACTGGTGACTAGAATCTCCGCTCTGTATATTACAAACCACTTGTAACAAATATAGACGCAATACAAATGAATACCATAGATATTTCTCACTCTTCCCGAATTTGTCTCCTCACTAAGGATGATGTACAATATTATGAAACCGGTTGTATATTTAGCTTAACGATAGTGTATGGTGCTTGTCAAATGTATTTTATCAATATTTTATGCATATTGCAAACTAAATAAATTATTGTAATGTATATTTATATAAAATATAATTCGTGAAATAATTTTCTTGACACCGTAAGGTGTATGTATTATTCTTCTTGGAATCGGTTGCATTTAACTACTTTCTACCCATACGATAGGAAGCAAACAATGATCATCAGCCTGTTGAATCGGATTGATTCTATCTCTAGGAGTGGTAACAGTCCTATTGCTGGGCTAGGCGATTTTTGTCTGGAATACATCCTAGCAATTTCTCTTTGGCTTCTGACTGTTCTGACAAACCGGATTGGAAACACTATCAATCAAACCAGAAACGCTTAGGTTTGGGGGGAGACGTTGCTGTCAGTTGTAGTATCCTTAGGGAATGATGCATGATTGGAGATTCATCATCTTGAAAGGTGGAGTGAGGATGTGGGCACAAATATGCAGAGAGGGTTGTGTAGTCGGGATGTATGTCTTTCCGGTAGGGAATCTGCAGACAACTGGGGCCTTTTGGGTAGACTCTATAAGGAATTGCATTCATGATGCACGAAATTAGTTCTGCTATGATCAGGGTTGTGATTGACAGCCTGGGATGTCAGCCAAAAAGAATCGTCTCTGCTGAAATGAAGGACTATCTATGGGTTGGAAATCCTTTGGTATGGGAGGATTCAGCACCGTTGCTATTTCCCTTTGTAGGCAGGTTCCATAACCAGAAATACCTTCTTGGGACTGAGGAATATCCAGCCAAGATTCATGGGTTCATTGCAAAGAGGGAGTTCACTCCTATAATACATGAGAAAGAAACCTTAGTGATGAAATATTGCTCAACTGAGAATGACAAAGCTACCTATGTCTTTCCATTTGAATTCATTGTCACATACACCATTGTGTCTGATACATTAAGCATTTCATACGAAATACGAAACATAGGTGATTCCACAATGCATTTCGGCCTAGGGTTTCACCCAGGATTTTCTGTGCCGTTATTTCCAGACGGAAAGGCAGCATTTGAGGATTATTACCTTCAATTCCAACAACCTATGCTTAAGGAGCTTCAGATGAAACAAACGTGTCTCTATTCCGGAAAAGAAGGTAGCAGAGACCTTGGCTATATGGGCAGATTACCCCTTAGACATAGCTTGTTTGACAATGATGCATTGATTTTCAGAGCTTGGGGGGAATCAGTCAGCTTAAAGAATGTCACATGTTCGCATGAGATAAGGATCGATACAAAGGATTTTCCCTATCTGACCATATGGCATCATCCTAATGCTGCTGATCCGTTCATCTGCATCGAACCATGCGTTTCAATTCCTGGGAAGGATAATGAGATTGTCTCTATAGCTGAGAAGGAAGATTATGTCCACCTGATTGCAGGTGGAACTTATTCGACGAAAATGATGATAACATTCAGAGGATAGATACGATGGGTGATTATTATCCCGACGAAATGGTGGATGGGCTAGATGTGCAGCTGTTCATACAAAGGGTAACTGAGGGAAAACCGCAATTATTGGTATTTCACTATTTGAAATTCCGTCATATGCAAGAATCTCCCCCCTCCCAATCTCCCCTTGGTCGTGTACTATGCTGGAAGGGTATCTCTTCATGGCTGCCCACCAGGGGGATTGTATGTATCCAACCATCTGCATGTATTGATAAGAAACAACCATATATAGGGGACTACCATGATTAGGAACATCTATAATTTAGATAGGATTGAAAAGCAAATTAAGAAATTTCCAGAGCTAAGGTATCTAGATCGTCAGGTAATCACTGATTTTTCAACAGCAACAGACGATGGGATGATCACAAACCCAAAACCTACAATCTCCTCTCGTTTTACCGGCAGTATGAAACTACATGATTATTGGAAAGGTAGGGATACATACCTTTGGCTCAAGTTCGATTACACAATTCCACAACATTGGAAAGGAAAGACAATTGTTGGCAAGTTCGACTTTGGAAGAACAGGAATGGGATACAATAGCGGATTTGAATCGTTGCTCTATCTCAACGATATCCCTTACCAAGGAGTGGATACTAACCACGAAGATGTTTTCATTCCAACAGATGAGTACGGGGACTGCATTGAGTTCAAATTTAGGCTATGGAGCGGTCTCGAAGGTGGTGGCGAGGAAAAAATCCAATATTATCAGATCAAGACAGCATTCATCTCATTGTTCTCCACCGATACGGATGATTATTATCATTTGATGTCCCACTGCATATCCACAGCAAGAGGCCTTCCTTCCTCAGTAGCACTAAAATACAAACTTGAGGATTGCATCGTTTCCTCATATAATATTGTGGATTTCACGAACCCTGAAAGCTCATCTTTCTATGAGTCTGTCTCGGCCGCATTAAAGCATGTTCAAGAAAGGCTGGCAACCATTGGTACTAAGGCAGACTATACCGTTACATGTATAGGACATTCACACATCGACCTTGCATGGCTTTGGAGATACAAGCATACAAGAGAAAAAGGTGTCAGATCCTTCAACACCGTTAACCGCATGTTGAAACAACATCCTGACTATCTTTTCATGCAATCATCTCCTCAGCTTTATGCTTCACTTAAGGAAGATGATCCGGAGTTATACAAGCAGATAACACTCTGGATACAAGAAGGCCGTTGGGAAGCTTCTGGGGCAATGTGGGTTGAGGCGGACTGTAATATCCCAAGTGGGGAATCGCTAGCAAGACAGCTAATCTACGGGAAAAAATTCTTTCGGGAAGAGTTTGGCCTAGACAGCAAATACCTATGGCTTCCAGATGTATTCGGTTATTCCTATGCATTGCCACAACTGCTAAAGTCTGCAGGGGTCGATTCTTTCATAACCACTAAGATAAGCTGGAATGATACCAACAGGATGCCGCATGACACTTTTATCTGGAAAGGGCTTGATGGAACAGAAATCATCACGCATTTCATTACCACTCCAGAAGTCACCTCTGACGTTTCTTTCTATACGTATAATGGGATGATAACATCAGAGACAGTAACTGGAGTCTGGGATAACTACAAAGACAAGGCAATCAACACTGACATGCTCATTTGCTATGGGTATGGTGATGGCGGTGGAGGACCGACTAGGGATATGGTCAAGTCCATTGAAAGCCTCAGGCAGATTCCAGGTCTTCCCAGTGTAAAGACCGGGTTTGTACAGGATTACCTGGACACGCTACATACTACAATCAGGGAAAAGGGTAAAGAGGTTGCTGTATGGGATGGAGAGCTTTACTTCGAGTTGCACAGAGGTACCTATACATCACAGGCAAGAATCAAAAGAACCAATCGTCAATTGGAGCTCAAGTTCCGGGACGCCGAAATTCTCTGCTCTATGGCTGCGATCAAGGAAAAAGACTTGAGCGCCTACCCTGATTCAGAATTGGAAGAAGGTTGGAAACTGATCCTTAAGAACCAGTTCCATGATATCATCCCTGGTTCCTCAATAAAGGAAGTGTATGCGGACTCCGAGATTGAACAGGGAATTGCAGACACCATTGCTGATGAAGCCATCGTCAATGCCGTTCGATCCCTCGTCGATGATAGCAAAGATTTCACTGTTTTCAACACGTTTTCACGAGCGAGAAAAAGCTTGGTCAGAGTTGATGATGAGCATGCTATGCAAAGTGGCTATGCATTGGTTGAAATACAACCTTTTTCACAGAGCTCCCTTGAATCAATCATCTGTGATACTACAGCGTTTGGTTCTATAAGCTATAAGCCTGGGTGCATTGAGACAGATCTTCTCAGAGTGTGCTGGAATCCAAAAGGACAACTTACTTCAGTGTTTAATAAGGGGTATGGCAGGGAGACTCTCTCATCGGTTGCAAATTGTCTGGAGGTTAGTGAAGATCGGCCAAGAGATTATGATGCATGGGAATTGGACCCTACGCTAGAAATGAAGCAGGAGGTACTATCCAACCTAGTTTCATCTGAGCTTGTCGAGGAAGGAAAGCTGTTCGTAAAAGTTCGATTCACGTGGGCATATAACAAAAGCACAGTCAGCCAAATACTTACAGTGTATTCATTTTCTTCACGTATTGATTTCATTACGAATGTTGATTGGCATGAAAAGCAAAAGACCCTTAGAACCGCTTTTCCGGTGGATGTCAGATCACTGACGGCCAGGTATGATATACAATTTGGAAACATTGAGCGTCCCACTGTCAAGAATACGAGCTGGGATGAGGCTAAATTTGAGACAGTTGGGCACCAATGGGCTGATTTTTCTGAAAGAGGGTTTGGTGTTGCATTATTGAATGATTGTAAGTATGGGTATGATATCCATGGGAATGTGATGCGATTATCCCTGTTGAAATCAGCAGAAAGCCCTGATACAAGGGCAGAGGAGGGAATGCATGCTTACACGTATTCTCTATATCCACATGCACAGGAGTGGTACGACAGTGAATTGCTAACACAAGCATGGGACCTTAATTCACCTTTGATTGCTGTACAGGGAAAGAGTAGTGAGGATTTTTCCGGTTTTCGATTTGCTTGCAAGAACTCTTTGATTGATGCAATTAAGAAAAGCGAGGATGATGAAGGTTTCATTATCAGAATGCATGAAACCACCGGAGGCCAGGATATCCTGGAGATTGACCTTCCTGACTGTTTTTCATCTTGGACTCAGACAAACCTTCTGGAAGAACCGATTGGACCTTGGGAAACCAGCAACACTATACGATATACCCTCAGAGCATATGAGATTGTAACCTTTAAGGTGAGATGGAATGATCGGATTGTTTGAGAAGAGATCTGCTACGTTTGCATTTTCGTCCCCCCTGATACTATGGGTATTGCAGGCAAAGGGAAAGGGAAGGAACAAGGTCTTGGAAAGCAGGGGATCAGCAAGGGAGAGTTGAAAGGTGGTATGGTTGGAACTTCAACGATACTGTGTCCCAGATTCAACTTCTCAATCGGTGGTGGACGTATGGGTACGTCTGCTGTAGGATGGTTTTTTAGTGCTGCTGCAGGCAGATACGATTCAGGAGGAAGCGAATGCTCTTAGTGCAAGATTTAGTATGTAATTATCAAAAAGGAATACATGTGATACACAAGAATGTACTTTTTGGTTGGCGTCTGAAAAGTGACAAGAGAGGAGTATTGCAGACTGCATACAGACTGCAAATTTTTCTTTCTTCTGAGCATTCAAAACCACAGTTTGACACCGATAGGATAGAGAGTGAAGAGAGTGTCGCCGTTGCTCTTCCTGGCTTTGCCTTTGATGATGCGACACGGTACAGTGTTCGGGTCATGGTTTGGGATAACACAGGAGAGCAGAGTCCTTGGAGCGAAGCCATACATATGGAGACTGCAAGAGGAAAGGGTGAGTGGGAAGCTCGTTTTATCACTGCAGATGATAAGGGCAACAGTGATGCCCGCCTTCTTCGCAAAGAGTTTGTCCTTGATGAGAAGCTTGTTTCTGCCAAGGCTTATACGACAGCCTTGGGGCTGTATGAGTTCTATGTGAATGGGATGCGAGTCGGCGAGGATCTGTTCACTCCTGGCTGGACATCCTATAACAAGCGCCTGCTCTATCAGAGCTATGACCTTACCGATCTCCTTGCTGAAGGGGCAAACTGCATCGCTTCAATGGTTGGCTGTGGTTGGTATAAAGGAGTCATTGGCTGGGAATTGAATAATAACCACTATGGAGAGAAGTCTGCATTTTTCTGCCAGCTTGAACTTGAGACAGTTAGTGGGAAAAAGATTACCCTAGGCAGTGATCTCAGCTGGAAATGGCATGAAGGGCCTATCTTGTTCTCCGAGTTCTATGATGGTGAGCACTATGATGCAAGAAAAGAGATTCCTGGGTGGAATAAACCTAACTTCGATGACAGTGCATGGAAACCAGTTGGCGATGTCATTCATTCCTATGCTACCCTCACCCCTCAAGAGGGAGTCCCTATCCGGGTTATCGAAGAGATTGCAGCCAAGGTCCTTATAATTACTCCTGAAGGTGATACTGTCATTGATTTTGGACAAAACCTCACCGGATGGGTCCAGTTTTCTGCTCGAGGTAAAGCAGGGGATAAGGTTGTTCTCCGTCATGCCGAGATACTCGATGCCAAAGGAAATTTCTACACAGAAAACCTTCGAGCAGCAAAGCAAATGGTGAGCTATACGTTGAAAGGCGATCGGAAGGGGGAGACCTTCCATCCGCATTTCTCCTTCCAGGGCTTCCGCTATATAGCTCTAGATGCATATCCGGGCCCAGTGGATCTGAATGATTTTACCGCCCTGGTAATTCATTCGAAGATGGAAAAGACAGGAACCTTCTCCTGTTCCAATCCTCTGCTAAATCAGCTTCAACATAATATCCGATGGGGCCTGAAGGGCAACTTCCTTGATGTACCTACCGACTGTCCCCAGCGCGATGAGCGCCTTGGCTGGACCGGCGATGCACAGATATTTGTAAGCACTGCCTGTTTCTTGAAGAATACCCACTCCTTCTTTACGAAATGGCTTCGTGACCTTGAAGCTGAGCAGCGTGATGATGGGGCGGTGAGTAACGTGGTTCCCAATATCATCAGAGATCAGGGTGTGATAGAGGGCGTGGTGGGGTCTCCATTCGGATCTTCCGCCTGGGGAGATGCGGCAACAATCATACCTTGGACCCTCTATCGATACTATGGTGATCTTGGGGTACTTAGACAGCAGTATTCCAGTATGGAACGCTGGGTGGGTTTCATACAGAGGGAAGCGACTGATGGTCTGATATGGGAGAAGACCTTCAGTTTTGGTGACTGGGTAGCCTTGGATGCCAAGCCAGGCAGTTTCTTGGGCTCAACACCTATAGGTCTCATATCAACGTCTTTCTATGCCCTATCAACACAGATCCTCGCCAAGAGCGCAAAGCTACTGGGCAAGGATTCGGAAGCTCAAAAGTATGCAAAGCTATATGAACAGGTACGGGCAGCTTTTACCAAGAAGTTTATGGGTAAGGACAATCGGCCGATTTCAAGGACGCAGACCTCGTGCATCCTTCCCCTGGTCTTCGATCTGCTGGAGGATGATCAGAAAGGCCCTACTGTGGACCTCCTGTGTGAATTGCTTGATGAGCAAGATGGACACCTGAGTACTGGGTTTGTTGGTACTCCCTTTATCTGCAAGGCACTCAGTGATAATGGGAAGCTGAAAGAGGCGTACGATCTCTTGCTCAAGCAGGACTATCCTTCATGGCTATACCAGGTAACACAGGGTGCTACAACAATTTGGGAACATTGGGATGGACTGAAGCCTGATGGAAGCATGTGGAATCCTTCAATGAACTCCTTCAATCACTACGCATATGGGGCAATTGGGCAGTGGCTTTACACTGTTGTTGCGGGATTGAACATCGATGAAGAACAGCCCGGTTTCAAGCACACCATCATCCGCCCAAGAATTGGAGGTGGCTTGAGTTTTGCCCAGGCTTCACACCTTTCGCCGTATGGGGAGATAAGCAGTAGGTGGGAGGTAGCAGGGAATAAGGTGATACTTACAGTGAATATTCCTGCCAATGCCACTGCCACAGTAATTCTTGAGGGCTCCGAGGGTGTTGTCTCTTCAGAGGATGTTGACGTTACTGTAGTCGATGGTGCCTCTATATGTGAAATTGGATCCGGGAATTACATTTTCACCTATGAGAGGTAGGGGTAAGACACAGAGAGCTCTTTTGGTCGCTCCGTATGGGAATAGTAGTTTGATCGGGGAAGCATACAGGCCTTGATGTGGACTTTTACAGTAAGCGTTCTTCGTAGCAAAGTGAAAGCCTTGGTAAGAAGCGTAACAAACCGTATTCAGCAATCAGTACCTTGAGAGAGGTGAGATCCAATGAACCTCTCTCAATATCCAATGCAGCGGAATGAAGGGAGTCCCATGGGCTGTGGTACGAAAATGATGTGTCATATGATATTGAGCATCTGGCAAGATGTGTCACCTATCAGAATCGGAATGTCCTTGCATAGGTTCAGGGCTTCGTCCATCTGAAATGCGACTTACCTCACCCGGCATGGCTTGCTAATTCCCTATCCTTTTCTTCTTTGAGACTCTTCTGAATTCAGTGGGGGAGTATGAAGTGAGGTTTTTCATCATGGTACAAAAATAGTTGCTCGAGGAGAATCCTGCATCCAGAGCTATCTGGGTGATGGAGAGATCAGTATGAGCAAGCAGGTGCTTGGCATGTTCGAGCTTTTTCAATGTGATGTAGCTGGCTGGGGGGAATCCCACAACTTCCTTAAACTTACTTTTGAACCTGGACAAGGAGTATCCAGAAATAGCGGCCAGTTCCTGCAAGCTGGTGTTTTCTGTTTCTTGCTCATCGATGTAGTCAATGACACGCTTAATATTACTGTCGAAGATGTTTTTCTGGTCAGGTTTCACCGGGATGAAGTCCTGTATTTTGAACAGGAAACAACTGAGGAATTGTACTCCAAGCATTTTTGCTGTCTCACTGCCATCACTGATATATGCAAATGCTTGTTTCAGCAATTGGGCATCACTTGCTGGGAATCGGAGATGGCGGTGTTGACAGGAGGTGAGTAGGTCATACAAGGCTCGGCTATACTCTTGGTTCAGACCCAACAATTGGTCATGGTCCTTCAAATCAACTTGCAATCCAAAAAAGGTATAGGGACTTGCATGATATCTTGATGTATAGTGAGGCTCGAAAGGAAACGTTAGGAACATCTCATTGCCTGTTACAGTATACGTTTCATTGTTGACATGACAGACTCTCTTGCCTTTGATCAGGCAATGGATCTCAATGATATCCGAGTGATAGTGCTCGGGCGAGGGGGGGGATGCGCTCGATGGATTAGAAAAAGTGATATTTTTCAAGCCAACAATCTTATGTTGGCTATACGTAATGACTTTGTTATGATCATCCCAGCAAAAGGTATCGATAATCTCTTTCACGAAGCTATCCTCTCAATATGTTAGGAAAAGTACTAAACATTTTCCTGAATGTGCTACCACCCAATTAGGATTATAGTCCATATATCAAAAGAAAAGTAAACAATATTTTGTTCTTTTGAAGGGAGATAACTCATGGGAAAGGGCATTGCTAATGGTGTTTGGCCAGTTATGATAACACCATTCACTGAGAATAACACCATTGATTATGATGGGGTATTGGAATTATTGCATTGGTATGACAGTCAGGATGTAAGTGGAATATTTGCAGTATGCCAATCAAGTGAAATGTTTTTTCTCAGTTGGAAAGAACGATTAGAGCTCATTACATTTATACGAAAGAATCTCCCCAGAAATCTTGGTCTTATCGCTTCAGGGCATGTTGAGAATGACCTTCAGGAACAGATCAGACAAGCAAATAGGTTTCTTGAAACTGGCATTGATTCCTATGTCTTCATTTCCAATCAATTTGCCAATCAAGACGAGAGTGATGACGTTGCTAAGACACGAATCGAAACTTTGCTAGCCGAAATTGATGGTAACAGCTTAGGAGTCTATGAGTGCCCTTACCCCTACAAACGCCTCTTGTCGCCAGAACTGCTTTCTTGGTGTGCACAGACAGGAAGGTTTGATTTTCTCAAGGATACTTGCTGTAACCTGACTGAACTCAAGGCAAAAATCAAAGCAGTTGAGGGAACCAGCCTCAAGATATATAACGCAAATGCAGCTACCCTGCTGGAAAGTCTGAAGATGGGAGCCTCTGGTTACAGTGGTGTCATGGCAAACTTCCATGCAAAGCTCTATGTATGGCTTTGCTCCAACTTTGCTACACAGAAAGACAAGGCTTCTCAAGTCCAAGATTTGCTTGGTATGGCAAGTATCGTTGAATGCCAATCATATCCTGTGAATGCAAAGTATCACTGTCAACTTGAGGGATTAGACCTCAACCTCTTTAGTCGTGTGCAAGATTTCACCAAGTTTGCTTCCAATAGAAGGCTTGAAGTCGAGCAACTCAGGAGAACGGTCAACCTTTTTGAGGACCTTGTAATAAGAAAATGATTTTCGTAAGAAATGAATTATATTGTATCAAAGGAGAATTTTATGAAGCGTTTTACAACTATCTTACTTGTTCTATTGATGGTAAGCGTATCTGCATGGGCAGCAGGATCCAGCGAGAAGGCTAAGGCAGAGAAACCTGTGGAGCTGATTTTTACTTCAATTTCAGTGTCAGGAGACTCCCATACTGAGGCCATGTATGTGTTTGCCGACAAGGTCAAAGAGTTGACCAATGGCAGTGTAGAGGTAAAAGTATTTGACAACGGAACTCTTTTCTCTTCTGAGAATGAGTTTGATGCCCTCATTAACGGAGAAGCTGATATCGCATATCTTTCTTTTCCCACTATTGCAACTCAAATCCCTTCATTCAGTATGTTTGGCTCTGGATATTTCTTCAGCTCCTACGAACACATGACCGCTACCCTCAATGGAAGCATTGCAGATGAGTATGTCTGGCCAAAAGTCCGTGAAACTCTCGGTGTGCAGCCTTTGGGAAGTTTGTATCTGGGAAGCCGGGTTATTAACACCCGAAACACCGCTATCAACAGCTATGCTGATATGAATGGTCTGCTACTTCGTATGCCTAACTCTGAATCTTGGCTCTTCCTTGGAAAAGCCCTTGGTGCGAATCCAACCCCACTCTCTTTCAGCGAGCTCTATTCCGCTTTACAGACTGGTGCCGTCGATGGTCAGGACAATCCCCTTCCAACAGTAGACAGTGCCAAATTCTATGAGGTCACCAAGTATCTTGCTCTTACCAACCACGTCATTGATTCTGTCACTCCTTGCATTAACTTGGACAAATGGAATTCCATGACAGCAGAGCAGCAAGAGGCAGTGCAAGAGGCGATGACTGTTGCAATTGAGTATAATGACAAAACAAGAATTGCTGCTGAAGCAAAATTGGTGGATTTCTTCAAAGAAAAAGGTCTGACTGTCACTACTCCTGATATCACAGAGTTCAGGGACAATGTACAGGCAGCATATGCGGCCAATACCAAGATGGTATCCACCTGGGATATGGATCTGTACGAAAAGGTCCAGAACTTGGCCAAGTGAGTACAACTAGGTAACATAGCAATCTATTGATTTCCTGGAGGTTCTCCGGAACCTCTAGGAACCCTTGATAAGCAACACAGGAAAGGTATACTATGCAACGATTACGTATTTTGGGCAGAAAAGTGATGTATTTTTTGGATACCATATTACCCAACATCACTTTTACCATTATTTTTTTAACCTTCATGCTCACCATCATAAGTCGTTATATTCTGAAAACTCCGATAACATGGAGTTATGAGGTGAGTATCCTTGCGTATATGTGGACTATGTTTTTTGGTGTCGGAAAAGCCTTGCAAGAGAAGGAGCATGTGGTATTCTCCCTTCTGTATGATCATGTGGGTCCCCGTAAACAACTGATATTTGATATATTGTCAAATATACTCATAATCCTGTTGATTGGAATAGCCTTCGTACCCTCGATCAATTCATTAATGAAAAAGAAAATGATCACTGGTGTTTTGAAATTACCCTTCACTGTCGTATTCGCCCCATTAATTTTTATGTTTGCTAATGTCATCATACGCAGCATCATTGAATTGCGTAGGTATCTACGCGACCTAAGCACCATGATGAGGAACCCACAATGAATATAATTGCATTGCTCTTTTTAGTCTTGGCCCTTTGCTTCCTCATTCGCATGCCTGTTTCCTTCGCCATGCTCATTGCCTCAATTTCCTATTTTCTGATGAGTGGTAGAAATATGGAACAGGTGCTGTCAGTGCTCACTGGTAATATGTATGCAAACTACACGATGTTGGCGGCACCTCTCTTTATCTTCATGGCCAATGTCATGAATGAAGGGGAAATTACTGATAAGCTCTTCAAATTTTGTAACGGTCTTTTTGGACGTCTGCGTGGGGGTACTGCGCAAGTCAATGTTGCGGCATCCTTGATCTTCTCCGGTATGACAGGAAGTGCAATTGCGGATGCCTCAGGTATTGGACTGATGGAAATTGAACAGATGAAAAAAGAGGGGTATGATACTGAATTCAGCTGTGCCCTTACTGCTGCATCAGCTACTGTTGGTCCAATTTTCCCCCCATCTATTCCCATGGTCATATATGCAATGCTATCTGGAGCTTCTATTGGGAAACTTTTCATGGGTGGTATGGTCCCTGGTATCATCCTCTCTTTGTTGCTTGGCATATATGTTGCTTTTATTTCCATTAAAAGGAAATACCCCAGGGGAGAACAAATGCCGTTCAGGCAGTTTATGAAAGTGACCCTACAAGCATTCCCTGCGCTATTCACCGTCATATTGCTGCTTGGAGGTATTTACCTTGGTGTCGTTACTCCAACAGAAGCCGGGGCTCTGGCCTCTGCATATGCAATACTCATTTCCATACTTGTCTATCGCAACCTTGGTCCAAAGAAGATGTGGAGAATAATTAAGAAAAGTGCTACAAACACTGCTACTCTAGCACTGCTGGCAGGTACTTCCATGTTGTTTTCTTACATCATTTCTCTGGAACAAGTGCCCAGGGTTATCGCTGCATTTGTTATGGGTCTTACAGAAAACAAATATGTTTTCCTTTTCATTGTGAACGTAGTTTTCCTATTACTGGGGTGTGTTCTTGATGTCAGCACCATTCAGCTGGTGTTTGTTCCTATGGTGCTTCCACTGGTCAATGCATTTGGAATTGATTTGGTTCACTTTGGAGTAGTTATCTGCTTGAATATGATGATTGGACTCTCAACACCACCCTTTGGCATGCTGTTGTTTATAGTCTCTGGATTAGGTAAGGCAAGAATCAGCGGGGTAATACGAGAAATAATTCCTATGATAACTGTCATGATAGCACTCCTATTTGCTATAACGTATATTCCAAACATTGTAATGTGGCTCCCGAATAATCTTATGTGATATGGGCTACCCTGCCATGTTTGCTATTCCCATTGTGAGAACTCACAGTCTCATGAAAAAGGAGCTCTAGCAGTGATTGCCCCAAGGGGGATGTTTTCAAGACATCCCTCTTGGGGTATTATTCTCGACCTGTGCGGTTGGGGACAACAAACCATACTATCTTTGGGAGTCATGTGCCTATCTGCATGATCATATGATATATATCAATAAATCCAACACGCAAGAAGCGTTCCGTATCGCGTCAAAACTGGAACTACACTCCACTACTGAGGATTCACAAATCAAGCAAAAGAGGTTGAACCCCATCATCAAGGAATAGGTTTACGGGGTACAGCAGTAGTATCGATGAGATTCATACTGTAGCCTCTCCTGATCCCAGACGATCAGGGCCGTATTTCCAGCCTGACTTTCTTGCCGATCCCATGGCAATTCCAGGACGACTTGAAGGGAATTGACTGAAAATATGTTGGAAACACCAGGACAACACAGGACCTACGACCGATCATCAAATTTATGAGAGTTACTGTGCCCGATACTTTATGCCAGTATCGCTGTGTCCAGTGCCAACTCCATCATGCTATGGAAACTGGTTTGCCTCTGTTCACTTGTAGCTGACATTCCTTGCAGGGGGAGGTCTGATATGGTAAGCATGCATAAAGCCTGTACGCCGGCTCTCTGTGCCGTAAGATAGAGAGAAGCGGCCTCCATTTCAACAGCAAGAATTCCTAGTTTTTGCCAGGGTTTGAAGCTTTCCAAGCCATCCTCATTGTAAAAGGTATCACTGGAGAGGATTGGTCCAGCATGGACTGGAATGCCTGCCTTTCTTGCCTGGTCATAGGCAGTGAGCAGAAGAGGAAACGAAGCTGTTGGAGCGATTGTCCCGTCGACTTTGAAATTTCGCATGGAACTATCAAAACTTGCTGAAAGGCCTAAAACCAAATCCCTGAGTTGAAGCTCTGGCTGCAAAGCCCCTGCGGTTCCAATCCTGATCAGTGTCTTGGCTCCATACCCATGGATCAGTTCATGCGCGTAGATTCCCATTGATGGAGCTCCCATCCCTGTTCCTTGTACTGAGACTTTCACATCTTTATACCAACCGGTATAGCCAAGCATACTCCGCACTTCATTGTAGAGTATGGCATCTTTCAGATAGTTTTCAGCAATGTAACGAGCACGCAAAGGATCTCCCGGAAGCAGTACGATTGGGGATATCTCTCCTTTTGCGGCTTGGATGTGAGGTGTGGGGACGGTCATGGTAAGCTCCTTGTAAAGAATTTTCCCAATTCGGGATCGTTGGTCCTTGTAAGTTGATGCAAGAGTCTTCTTGCAAGATCTTCTTTAAGCAAATGAAATTTCGGATCGGAGCTTAGATTGGTAAGCTCATAGGGATCACTTTCTAAGTCATACAGTTCATCGATATCTTCTTCATTGCACGTATACTTATGGGTTTTGGTAATCAAGGTCCTACACCCTTTCTTGTCTCGATATCCTTGTCCATAACTTTCCAACAGCATTTCTTCACGTGCTTGACCTTCAAGGCAATGGAATAGACTTTCACCATCCAATTCGCTTGGCTTTTCGAGATCAGCCAAATCAAGCAGGGTTGGCAGGATGTCCAAGGTGTTGACCAGGTTGTCGCAATGAGTATTCTCTGCAAGATGTCCTGGATAGCGGAGAATCAATGGAATCCGTATTGTTTCTTCTGTCATGAAACTGCCTTTGTCAAACATTCCTCCATGGCTTGCCAGCGCATCCCCATGATCACTGGTTACAATCACCAGGGTATTTTCTGCAAGTCCTAGGTGATCAAGAGTATCAATTATGGTTCCAATAGCTTCATCGACCATGGTGGTCTGTGCATAGGCAATCTGAAGAAATCGTTGCCACTGCTCCCAATCAAATACACTTGGTATCACCATTTGCCCCGACTCATCAGCAATTGGTTGGTTCATTCTTCTGTAGGTCTTTGGCTTATGTTCCAAGGTATCCCTAAAATTTCCATATTCAACAATCAAGGAGGGATCGTAGAGATCAAGGTATTCCTGGGTAGGAAAGTAAGGTTGGTGAGGACCCCAGAAGTCTACCCGCAGATAAAAGGGCTGTTCAGGATGGTCAGCACATTTCTGAAGGGTTTGTTGCGCTAGGGAAGAGAGGAAAAAACATTCATGAGCTCTTTTATCTCCATTGGTTATTCCAAAGGCGGTTTCTCCACACCAAGAACCAATGCATTGGTAGGCTGGATTTCCTTCATGCAGATCAGGAAAATGGCCTGAAGTGTCATTGTTCCAGAATTTAGTGAGGATGGTATGGCTGGCCTTGGAAATATCCAATTGTCTGCAGTATTGATCATAGGTTTCGGTTGTGTAGGGGTTTCCATATCCAGGAAGTGAAAAACCCTTGCATCCATGTTCATGGGCCGTGCCTGGACCCGCATGCCATTTACCAAAGGAATACATTGCATACCCTGCTTGTGCAAGATATGTAAGATAGGTAGGACTTATAAATGCCGTTTCGTTCTGGTTATGAAAATTACGATGGCTGTGAGGGTATTGTCCACAAAGCAAGCTTCTCCTGGCTGGACCACACAAGGGTGTTATTGTATATGCCCTATCAAATGAGACTCCTTGCTTCTCTAGGGCCTGGCGAGCGGGGGTAAGGGGACGTATTCCTTTCTCCCACCCATGACGATAATAAAGCTGGTGGTCGGTAACAAGCATGAGTATATTGGCTTTTTGTTTAGCCATGGGTTTTTTCCTCCAAAGAAAATCCAATGTGTTGGGTCCGTATGAGATGATTTTCAATTTCCTTGAGCAGACGGGTCTCGTCCTTCAGATTTCCTCCGGCAAGGTTTACTTGCTCGTTTGGGTCCTGATCATGGTTAAAAAGCAGATATGGCTCCCTTGAATTGTTCACTACTAGTTTCCAGGTTCCATCCCAGGCCATGATTTCGCCTTTATATTCGCTAAACACTACTTGGTGAAGGTGTTTCTCCCTATTTTCTATCAAGTTTTTGATACTTGCTCCCATTTGTGGATAGGCCAAAGTCCCCTGTGCCCAATCCACAATGGAAGGACCGAGATCAAGCAACTCAACCAATGCCGGACATTGGCTTTTTTGGATTGCCCCAGGTGGTTTTACCAACAGGGGAATGCGCAAGGATGGATTCAGGAAATTTTGTTTGTAAAGTCTGCCATAGTCTCCCAACATTTCTCCATGGTCTGAAGTGAAGAGAATAAGGGTGTTTTCCCACCATCCTCTCTCTTTAATGGTCGCAAGGATGATGCCGATTTGTTCATCAATCATGGATACTTTACCTGCATAGTTTCGACGAACATCAGGTATATCCTCACAGTCCAAAGGAGGATGGTGTGGCCCCTCATCCCAATTTCCTCTTTTCCTTTTGGGATAGGCGTCGATGAATGATGGGCAGGGTGGTTCCATCTGCACGGATTCAAATCGTCTGGTATAGGTTTGGGGGCAATCCCAAGGGTCGTGAGGACCTCCGAAACTTACAAAACAGAAGAAGGGTTCCTCTTCCTTATACTCTTGGAGAAATGTATTGGCTTTCTGTCCTACATAGGTATCGGGGTACAGATCCAAGGGAAGAGGAGATGGTTCGTTACAGGTATGTTTGCCTGCATATCTTCGATCCAAATCTTCTTGTACGAGTTTTCGATATCCTTGTGCTTCCCATAGAGCCGTCATATGGCTCAGAAGAGTCCCACTGACACGGGGGCCAGGTATTTCGTCGACAGTTTCAAACCCATAGGAGTGAAGAAGCGGTTCGGCTTCACGCATGTCAGGCACTGAACCATTGTAAGGATAGTAGTGTGTCTTGCCGAAGACACTGGTATGATAGCCAAGGCATTGCAGCATCTTTACCCAGTTCTTCACATCTTTAGGGAAGATGTGAGGAGAATTATCCCAGATGCCCATTTGATGAGGATAAAGTCCACTGAGTAGACTTGCCCGGGCAGGGGCACAGATAGGGGAGTTGGTGATGCAATTGGTGAATTGCACTGAGCTTTGCGCAAGCTCATCAAGATTGGGAGTATGCTTGGTTTTCCGTTCGTTCAGGTTGATGGCATCAAAACGGAATTGATCGGTCATCAGCAAAAGAATATGGGGTTTTGAAGTGATCATTCCTTGACTCCTCCACTGGTCATTCCTGCTATATAGTATCGCTGAAGAATGATGAACAAGAGCACTACAGGCAAGGTGGAGATGAAAGCTCCACTGAAAATCAATTCCCAGGCGATGCTTTGGTCGGTAAATAGATTTGCGATTGCAACCCCCAAGACCTGCCAGCGGTCGGTTCGTAAAATGATCAAGGGCCAGACATAGGAATCCCAGGCAAAGAAGAACTTTATGAGACCTCCACTGATCAAGGCCGGTCCCAGATTGGGGAGCATGATTTTGTCGTAGATACGGGTATGGGAACAGCCGTCAATGACTGCTGCATGATAGAGTTCGATCGGTATGCCAGAAAAATGGTTGGTGAAGAGGAAAACCAAGAACGCATCAGCAAACCAAGGAAGGTACAAGGCTGTGAAGGTATTGCTCAATCCGATATCCTGGACGATAAGAAAGGTAGGGAGCATACGGGCTTCAAACGGAACCATCATGGTGAACATGATCAAGAAAAATATGAGTTTGCGACCAGGAAACTCCAATAGGGAGAGGGCAAAAGCGGTCATGGAACAAAACAAGACTGATCCAAGGACAGTGATAACACTTAGCAAGAGGGTATTTGCAACCGTACGCAGGAACCCAAGTTCAAAGAACAGCCTAAAAAAATTATCTAACGTTGGATGTACAGGAACAAAGGTTCTCCAGCTAACAGGAAGTACATAGCTGAACAGTTCACTCCGTGTTTTAAAGGCAGATCCCAGCATCCAAAGGTATGGAATGAGAAAAAGGGATGCCAGTATGATCAAGCCAAGGATTAGCAGAGTCTTGGAAATAGTTCTCATGGTCTTTTCCTCCCTTTTTCAGAATTTGAAAGCTTCATTTGTATGATTGATATGAGAATGAGAAAGATGGCGAGCAACACGGATTGAGTGGAGGCGTAGCCGAGTTGGTTGAACACAAAAGCGTTTTCATAGATGTCCATGACTACTACTCTGGTCGACTGTAACGGACCTCCGTTTGTGGTCATTAGGATGGGGCCGAATACCTGGAAAGACCTAATGGTAGTAGTAATCAAGACAAAAATGAACGTATTCCTGAGCAGTGGGATAGTCACATACCAATGCTTCTGAAGGCTTGAGGTTCCGTCGATTGCTGCAGCTTCATATAAAGTTGGGGAGATTGCCATCATTCCTGCAAGGAAAAACAGCATGGTCATACCGACATTCTTCCAGACTGTTATCAGCACAATTGAAAACAGTGCTTGCTTGGGATCGGTGAGGAAGCCTTGTGCGGGAATCCCAATTGTTGCCAGCAGGGAATTTATCAAGCCGTTGGAAGGGTGCATCATTAGGGCGAGAATTGAGGTTACTACTACCATGGAAGTAATTACAGGCAAGAGAATAATGGTCCTGAGCAATCCAGTCCATCTTCGCGGTTGGTAGATAACCAGTGCGAGAAAGAATCCAAAGACTAGTTGCATAGGTACCCTAAGCAAGAAATAGTACAAGGTCGTCACCATTGAGTGGAGGAAGCGAGAGTCGTTGATTATCCTGTAATAGTTATCCAACCCCAAAAAGGTTTTTGTTCCTGCCATCAGATTGATTTTCATGAAGCTATACACACAAGCAATGACGATAGGGATGAGTTGGAACACAAGAGTAAGCAGGATTGTGGGTAGAGTATAGATGAGAATTGCTGTCAATAGGTCTTTTTGCTTGCCGCCTCTGCGGTAGATGTATCGTTCCATGAGGTTTCTCCTGGCAGGAAGGGTGTACCTTCCTGCCTCTCACTACTATTACAATGATTTCGCTTGAGCCTCGAATTCCTTGATTTTTTCCTTGACGGTTTGCTCAACTTCAGCTCCTGCAGCCAGATCCAAGAAAAGATTGAAGCCCATGATGGAATTATATAGGACATATGCGGGTGTAGTGGGACGAGTTTGCCCATAGTTGTTCAGGATGTATGAAAATGTCTGTTGATATGGGTCTTCAAAATATTGAGGATATTGTTCTGCAAAGTCAGTTCGTGAGATCAAATCACTTCCTGATGCATCAAAATAGGCCTTGATGCCTTCAAATGATCCTGCGAATTTCACAAAGTCCTTGGCTACTATTGGGTTCTTTGTCTTTGCAGACACTGCATAGGTGAATCCTCCTGTATGGGTGATGGGTGTCCTGAAGTATGGCATCGGCATGATTCCCCACTCTAAATCAGGAAAGGTATTCTTAAGGGTATGGGCTGAGCTGAGGAATCCAACAAAGGTTGCTGATTGTCCGGTACCAAAGGCATCGGGAACCTCGGCATTGGGTGCGAGTTTCTTTGTGGTGTAAAGGTTCTGATAGAAGCGATAAGCCTCCATTGCTTCAGGGGTGTCAGCATATCCTGAAAGTGTCATGCCATCAGCGGAAATAGCCTGATATGTCGGAGATCCAATCTCGCCTGCACTACGGATGATTGGAGTCAGCCAAAAATCTCCGCGTCCTGGGTTTGCCAAGAAAGTAATCCCCCAGAGTGTTTTTCCGGTTTCATTCTTTACAGTCTTAAGAACCTTGGTAACATTCTTTTCCCATTCAGTCCAGGTCCAAGGGGTTTCTAGGGGAGCTGCTTCAATACCTGCTAGGGCGAAGTAGGTTTTATTGTAGAAAAGTGCGGAGGTGGCTTCACGGAAAGGGTAGGCATATATTCTCCCATTGTAGGACACTGACTCGATGGCTCCATTGATGAATTGATCATGTTCAGAGGTTGGAAGGATATCATCAAGAGGGAGCAAGGCCCCATAGTAGGCAAAATTGCTGATGTCAGGGGATCCGGTGGTGATGATGTCATCAACATCATTGGAGGCCCACATGATCTGCAGCTGTTCTTTATACCGGTTGAAGGGTACTGAGCGGATGGTGATGGTCACTTCCGGGAATTGTTGCATGTAGGCTTCTGCTACCGCTTGGACTCCCTCAACGACTCCAGGGCTCTGGGGTACGAGGAGTTTCAGTTCAGATTGTCTGGCAGTTTCTTGTTCTCCTTGACCTGCAGCAAACAGACAAGGGACTACGGTAATGCATAATGCAAGCAGTAATAGGGTGATCTTTTTTTTCATAGTGAGTACTCCTTGAAATAATCCCACGCTACGTGTGGGTTGAATTGCGGTAATTTGGGGCTGGTACCTTCTTTACCAGGGATTGAGTACCTGGAGAAGTAGTCATCAATGAGGCCTTTCAGCTGTTCTATGAGTGGCTTATGTTGTTCTTCCTCGAAGAGATTGATCTTCTCTTCGGGGTCGGTACCCAAGTCGAAGAACAAATTTTGCGTATCATCAGGAAATATCAAGAGTTTGTATTGGTTAGTGCGTACCATGCGTACTGGTCCATATTCAAAGAACTGCATGGCCTTGCTTTTTGGTTTTGGGGAGGTATGGGTAAGTAAATTCAGGAAACTGGTTCCAGGACTGTTGCGGTCCATGCTTTCTGGATCCTCAATACCCGCAATGTCTAGGATGGTGTTGAATACATCGGTATGGTCGACAAATTCTGATCGTCGTTGTTTGCAAAGGAATTTTTTTGGTGCATAAAAGAGCAAGGGGATGCGGATACTTTCTTCCACCATATTTAAGGGGAAGGTTGCATTGCCTTTGCCCCAAAGGCCATGTTGGCCGCAATTCAATCCATGGTCGGAGGTGTACATTACCACAGTAGAATCTGACAGATGTTGGTTCTTGAGCTCTTGCAACAGCGTTCCAACCGAATTGTCGATTTCCGTCACTCCTGCATAGTATTGGCAAAGGGCTTCGGTTGGGTTTTCTCTGGTTTTGTCGGTGGCTTCATTTACTAACATGCCAAAGGGATATTGGTGTTCAGGAAGCTGGGAACCTATGAGTTTCTTTCGGTATGAGGCTACCAAGGGTTCTGGATGTCCTAGCCAAGGGCTATGGGTTGCATACTGTCCAATTACCAAGAAGAAGGGTTTGTCTGAGGATCGGTTTTTCAGGTAGTGAAGAGCTTCTTGGGTAAAGGTTTCTGAAAGAAGCCCTTCATTCTGTACCGCAGTGTCATTGCGGAAACAAGTTCGAGGTCCTTGATGGAGGATCGGATAGTCGGGACCGATTGAAAAAGTCTGGTCAAATCCTTGCTTTCTGGTTCTCTCCTGTCCTAGATGCCATTTCCCTATTAAAATTGTTTCGTATCCAGCCTGCTGAAATAGTTCAGGCAATAGGGTTTCGTCTTTAACCCAATTGAAATCGACATCGAATCCTTGGGTGCTGCCAATATAGTCATGAACTCCATGTTGTGAGGCTAGCCTTCCTGTCATCAGGCAAGCTCGTGCAGGAGAACATACGGGGGTAGGACTGAAGGCGTTGAGCATCAGGACACCATTTTCTGCAAGATAATCGAGGTTAGGGGTGTGCACCTGCTGATTCCCATAGCAGCCGCAAGCCCAAGCAGCATGGTCATCGGTTAAAAAAAGAAGGATATTAGGTGAGGTCTTCATAGGTATGGTTCTCCAAGTACGTATGTATCAGTTCAATATGTTTTTGGGTGAGAATGATTTTCTTTTTTGCTATGGTGCCCTTGCCTTCACGTATCAGTCTGGTGCAGAGACGGTAGGTAGTTCTTAGACTCAACCCAAGCTCCTGAGCTAATTCTTCTCTTGTTATGGGAATGGTTACTTGTGGTGTAGTCTTGAGTTGTGCAGAGTATGTCCTTGATAAGTATTGCAGAAGGATTATATATTTAGGATAGACATAGGCTGAACCCATTGAAAAGAAGGCAGGGTAGAGCTGCTTTGCAAAGGCCTTGACCACAAGGCGATAGGCATGGATATCTTCGTCCATCCATTTTGCAAAGGAGGATTTATGCATCCTGATAAAATGCGACTGACGGATGGTCAGTACTGTGGAGGTTGCTCTCTCTTGGTCTGAAAGCAGCTCAAGAAGTCCACTAAATCCTGGAGCTTCTTTTGTGGCATAGGCAAATACCCGGTTGTTGTCGAACTCGTTGATAATGCGAAGAGAACCGCTATACATCAGGTATATGTAGGGATTTTTCTCTCCTTTGGTGATGACTCGCTTGTTTTCTTGCAGGCAGATAAGTTCCATCTGGGCAAAAAAGCGTTTAGGCATGTGTAGGCAGTATTGCATTAGCCATGGAGATTGTTCAATGACGGTTTGGACGGTTACAGATTTTTTGTCCACGGGAATACTCCTCCTGTATGCATGTTGTAAGGTATAACTGGATGTAAAACAATGCCAAATGGCAGGATGAAAACCAAAAGATCAAATTCCTGTATACTGGCCAAATAAGAAGAAAGACAGGTACAATTCAAGTGAGGCGACTTTCATTTTCCCGCTTGAGCCAGTTCCTTTGTTTTTGCATATGCACAAATGATTTATAAATGCCATCTCAGAGCCCAAGGCAGAGACAGATGCAATTGAGCGCTGCCTGCAAAAGATTGTAACGGTTGTCCCCTTCTTGGCAAATGCGAGACCACCGTTGTCAGTTCACGCGAAGTCGTAGATCTGACCATACAGGTCTTTCAGATACAATTCGACCAGGTACGATGCACATCTATCATGCAGGGAGGGACGATCATCAGAGGGGAATGTCCTTCCGGTATTATTTCATGCTTCCAGTGCGGGGATAGGCTCAGTCCTTGGTTGTCACCTTGCACTCCTTCGAGATGATGAGCATGTCCAGGATAGCACAGACGATCAATGCCGTTGCAAGGATTACCATCAGTGATGCGAAGGTGAACAACATGACCCTTTGCTGCTCGGACCAAATGCAAGGAATACTGGATGCATACCGCTTCACCCGGAGACCTGACCCCTCTTGTGAACAGTCCCAAGAGGGGTACGTCTCTCTCCCATATGCTGCATCGCAAACACGGAATAGGTCCGATAGAGGTCCTGTCCCGAGTTTTTTGCGGGTACGTTCTCACTTGATTTTCTCAATCAGCCGGGTAGGTGCCCTAGGTTAGGGGAAAAGATGTATAGCAATACTTTTTTCTTTCTTTGTTCTATGGCAGTATCGGAGTCTATGATACACACCCTCATTTCCTGGTTAACAAGTGCTGAAGGTCTCCAAGCCCTGGTGCTGTCCGGTTCCCGTACCGGCCTGGTCATTGATGATTTCTCTGACTATGACCTGTATGTCTACAGCGAGAAGCCTCTCAGTTTAGATGTTCGTCATGAGATGTCCGCTCTCTTTGCCTCCAAAGCTGAAATAGGCAACAGCTTCTTTGATGAAGGTGATGAGATGTTCCTTACAGATGGAACGGCTGTCGATATCATGTACCGCAGCTTGGAATGGGCTCAGCATCAGGTGGACTGGGTATGGAAGGGCCACCATGCTTCTGTAGGGTATTCAAGTGCATTCATACACAACCTGAAGACATCCACTATCTTGTATGACAAGGATGGCAGGTTTGCCCAGATCCAGAAGCAATTGGAGAGCCCTTATCCCAAGGAATTGACCAAAGCAATCATTGCAAAGAACTATCCCTTGCTTCGCACTAAGCTGATGGCTTCCTACTACGAACAGATCGAGCATGCAATCCTTCGCAGTGACCTGGTAAGCCAGGCTCATAGGACTTCAGCACTGCTGGCCAGCTACTTTGACATCCTGTTTGCCATCAATGCTCAGACCCATCCAGGGGAGAAGAAGCTTGTTGTATGGGCCAAGAAGACCTGTCCATTGCTCCCTGATTCCTTTGAAAGCGTGGTCGATCAAGTGGTGGAGCATATAGGACAGAAAGATTTGCTTCAGTATGTTGATACACTGCTTGATGGGCTTGATGAGATAATGATGAGCGAAGGGTGGATAGAATAGCTCATCTTCTTAGATTTGCTGTTTGGCAAGCGAAGGCTTTATGATGAATATCTTCTTGCCTATTGCCGTGCTTTTTGTTTTCAGGGCCTCCAAGGTTGGAAGTCGATCCCGCTCAGGTGCCTTGGCTTTGTACCATCTCATAGTATCTCCCTTTCTGAGCCATCAGGGTCATATGGTCTCCCATCTCGCAGATCCGGCCCTGATGGATTACCAGTATCTGGTCTGCTTCCTTAATCGTTGAAAGCCTATGGGCAATGAGAAAGCTGGTGCGCCCGGCCATGAGGGTCGTCAGGGCCTTTTGGATTTCTTTTTCGGTCTTGGTATCTACGGAACTTGTCGCTTCGTCCAAAATAAGGATTGGGCTCTCTGAGAGCACCGCCCGCGCAATCGCCAGCAACTGTCGTTCCCCTTGACTCAATGTTTGGGTGTTGGGGGATATCTCGGTCTGGTAACCCTTGGGAAGCTTCAGTATGAATTGTTCGGCATGGGCCAGGCGGGCAGCCTGGATGACCTCATCCTCTGTGGCCGCTGGTCTTCCGTAACGGATCGTATCGGCTATGGTTCCGAGAAATAGGCAGCTTTCTTGCAGGACAACCGTAAAACACTTGCTGAGGCTTTTCCTTTGAATATGCTGGATGGGTATGTCATCCAACGTGATCAGGCCACTATCGGTATCGTAAAAACGGGTAAGCAGGGAAACTATCGTGGTTTTCCCCGATCCCGTCTCACCCACCAGGGCGATGACCTGTCCCCGATGGGCACGGAAGGAAACATCGAATACTATCTGCTTGCACTTGTCGTAGGAAAAATCAACATGATTGAAGGCAACATTACCCTGTATCTGTTTCAATTCGACGGCATCAGGTTCATCAGGTTTCTCTTCGGTACGGTCCAGCACGTCGAATACTCTCTCGGCTCCTGCCAAAGCACTTTGGATTGTATTGAACAAGCCTGCGATCTGGTTCAGGGGTGAGGCAAATCGCTTGGAATAGGTGAGGAATGTGATTGCCGTACCAATCAGCATCCCTTCCTTCGTGCAGAGCACCCCGCTTACTATGGCTACCACCGCAAAGGTCAGGTTATTCAGAACATTCATCAAAGGCATGAGGAGCCCCGAATACATCTGGGCAGAGGTTCCTGAACTGCATAGCTGGGTGTTGAGTTCAGAGAACTCCCTGTCAATGTCCCCTTCCTTCGCAAAAGCTTTGATAATCCTGAGGTTTTGGATGCTTTCTTCCACAAGGGCATTGATCTGTCCTAGGTTTTGTTGTTGCACAAGGAAATATAACCTGCTTTTATGGGCGATGAAATTGGTTACGAGGAAAACAAAAGGGACACAACACAGTACGCAGAGGGAAAGTGGTATATTGAGAAGGAACATCACGCAAAGCGAACCAACGAGTGTGAGAAAGCTTTCCAGCAACTGGGTAGTCGCCTGGGCGATGGACTGACTGATCAGATCGACATCATTGGTGATGCGACTCATGGTATCACCTGAGGGAGTTGTATCAAAGAAGGCAAGCGGAAGCAGATGGAGTTTTGCAAAGAAACGGGAACGCAGACTTCCCACCAGCTTCTGGGACGTTTTCAGGATTGCATAATGGCTGAGAATGGTTGCCAAGGCGTTGGTGGCATACAGGACCAAGAGGGCAACCAACAACTGAAAAAGCAGTTGGCTGTCAACGTTCCTGTCTGTGGGGGAAAGGGTGTTAAATGTTTTTCCCACTAGATAGGGGATCGTAACGGTAAATGCCGCTGAGAAAACACTCAACAAAATGGAAAAGGCCAGTGATCTACGGTAGTGTAGGAACAGGTGCAACAGCCGGTGCAATGTGCCTTTGCTGTCCTTGGGCCTTGACTGGGATCCGAATCGGCCGGCTCCTCCGACTCGATTTCCGTCAATGCGGGGAATTTCAACTTGTGCCATGTGCATCCCTCCCATTTTGGGATACAAAGATATCCTGGTAGACAGGGCAGTTTTCAAGCATTGCAGCATGGGTTCCCAGTCCCATCTGTTTTCCGTTTTCCAGAACCAGTATGCAGTCAGCGTTGCGAGCCAGAGAACAGCGTTGGGTAATGAAAATCAGGATCTTGTTTTCCGAATGGGATAGAAGCGTAGTGCGAACCTTGGCCTCGGTGAGGGCATCAAGGGCACCGGTAGCATCATCCAACACAAGAATTGGGCTGTCCTTAAGCAATGCACGTGCCAGGGCAATACGTTGTTTCTGCCCTCCTGAGAGAGTTGCTCCTCCACTGCCTACCCGACTTTGCTCCTTCTGCCCCATTTCCTCCACGAAAAGTGCCTGCGCTTGGGTTAGGGCATCGTGTATTTCTTGCCGCCTTGCATTGACCTTGCCCCATGTAACATTCTTTTCAATGGTTCCGGAAAACAGACCAGGTTGCTGGCTTACGAAAGAGATGTTCTGACGAAGTGTTTGTCGGTCAATATCCTTGATATTGGTATTCCCAACACAGATACTTCCTTCCTGAACATCATAAAAACGCAATAGCAAGGCGGCGATGGTTGATTTCCCTGCTCCTGTGGGACCAATGATGGCAAGGCTTTTCCCTGCTTCCACATGAAAGGATATATCGTCAAGTACTTTGGGATTCCCCTCTCCCTCATAGGAAAAACTTACGTGGGAGAAAGACAGTTCCCTCATGGAAGGCATGTTGCAATTGGAATTGGCTGTCTTATCCTGGGGATCCAGTACAAAGACTTCTTCGATTCGTTGGAGAGATGCTTTTGTGCGGATGAGGATATTGAAGACATTGGTCATCATCAGGATTGAACCGAGCATTTGTGCTATATATACGGTAAACGCGCTGATATCGCCGGCGTTGACCAAGGAACGGGAAAAAAGTTTGCTGCCTAAAAAAAGGATGCCCAGGGTTCCCAATCCTACTACCAAGCTTAGAAGCGGATTGAGCAGGGTTATGATCATCTGGGCATTTACGCTATCGGTTTGCAACCTTTGGTTGTAAATCTCAAACTTGGCTTGTTCGTCCGAGTACGTTCCAAATGCCTTGACCAGGCGGACAGAGAGCAAATATTCCTCCACACGGCTGTTGATATTGTCCAGAGCCTTCTGCAACTTGCTAAAACGGTCATAGGAGAGACGCATGCCCAGATAGATGAGCACAAAGAGGATGATGACTACCCCATAGATAATGAGGCTTAGGCGGACATTGAGCAAGGTGGCCAGGATGATGCTGCCTATAGTGGTGAGGGGCGCCTTGATGAAAACTCTCATGGTTCCGTTTACTGCCTGGGTAACCTGTTGCACATCGCTTGTCATACGGGTGACCAGGGACCCATTTTCCATTGTATCAAAACTGGGGATGGTAAGATGCAGGATTTTTGAAAACAGGTCATGGCGAAGATCGGCACCGAAGCTTTGGGAGACTTTGCTGGAGATATAGTTGCGGCTCAGGGCAAATAATGCACCAAACGAGCTGACAAGCAGCATGAGGAAACCCCAATGGTAGACATCTGACAGTGAATTTTTCAGTATCCCTTCGTCAATGATCCTTGCCATGAAGGTTGGGCCGAGCAAATCACAAAGTGACTCCAAGGCAACAGCGATTGCTGCGAAGGAAAAAGGTGTCCGGTACTTGGCAAAATATCTTCTAAGGATATTCATATGCTCATAATCAGTATATTCAATGCCTTTGTAAAGGGGGAATCAGCCTGGTTCAGGCAAAGTATCCAATAAGAATTCCTCTTGACCACTTGCGTCTATAAGGATACTTCCCAAACTGAACATACCTTGAGACAACTGGACCCTATGGTGGTGAAGCCCCCATTCAGAGCCATTATTTTGGGTAATACCTGTGGATTCTTAGCTGATGATTCAGGTTATATCGACCCACTCATTCTAGAAGGCTTGGCAGTACATACACACCAGGCAATGATAACCATCCTTACTGAGTTGAACAGCCTTGGACCGAGTAATGCTTCAATGGAACTGACCTTAGGCCTGCCTGCAAGGACGCTTGCCCGTTGGAAGAATGAACCATCACTGAATCCTTCTGCTGCTGCCTTGGCTTTGATGAAGATTATTAGGGCCTTCCCTTGGATCAGGGCTGTTGCAGACCAAAGATATGACCAAACGAGTGTCCAGTCAATGGTATTGAAGCAAGTTTTTTCCAGCTTGATGGATTCATTTTCCGATGTGGGTAATGGAGAAATGTTCATAAATATTGTGTCTTTGGATAAGCAGATAGATGCTAAGAATGATGTGCAGAAGGCAAGATGACATGGGGTCTCAAAACCTCAAGCAATGGGTCCTCCCTTGGGCTGGGATGCCTGGATAGGCACAATTCTTCTTTTAGTTTTCCTTGCCTGCCATTCCTGTAGATACAACAACTAGACAACTTGCAATCCCTTGACTCTTTTCTTCCCGATATATATTGTGGTATAAATAGTTGCAATTGCAACTATTGCACTTGCAACTATAGGGGAGTCTTATATGTTTATGAAAGAGCTATCGGCCATATCGCGGAACTGGTACAGCTATACCCATCGCAATCTCAAGACCCTTGATATTGCCGGTTCCGAGCATTCCATCATCATGACACTTGCGATGAAAGATTCCATGAATCAGGAAGCGCTTTCAGAGTCTCTATCATTGGATAAGGGAACCATTGCCAAGGCCTTGGTCAAGCTTGAAAAGAAAGGCTTTGTGACTCGGGCCGTCAATGAAGATAACAGACGAGAGAAGATCGTGTCATTGACTGACTATGGGAAAGAAGAAGTCGGAAAGATATTTGAAGTATCTGAAACCTGGAAGCAAGAGGTATTGAAAGGAATTTCCGGACAGGACCAAGAGGTCTTCTTTAAGACACTGTCCCTTGTATCCCTGAAGGCTAAAATGCTAGGTACAACCCATGAACATGGGGATAAGGAACACCATGAAAACTGATCGTATCGAATTGCTAGCGAACGCACCTGTCACCAAAGCTATCATGGTGATGTCCTTGCCTGTTGTGCTTGGGATGATGGTGCAAGTCCTCTATAATCTTGTGGACACCTTTTTCATTGGGAAATTGGGTGATCCCAACCAGCTGGCTGCCGCTAACCTTGCAATGCCGGTATTCATTCTCATGATGGCCCTAGGTGGGATGATAGGGACCGGAGCCTCCTCCTATATCTCCCGAAGCTTGGGAGAGAAAAGACAGGACCTGGCGGACAAGACCCTAAGCATAGGGTTTGTACTCTGTATCATCCTGGGTGCCCTAATCACTGCTATAGGACTGCTATTTCTGAAACCGCTTATATCCGTACTGGGAGCAAGTTCCGACACCTCCGGGTATGCTTCTGAGTACGTACTGGTGCTGTTCCTCGGTGGCATACCCATCATGACCAACTATGCCTTGGGTCAGTTGCTTCGTGCCGAAGGTGATGCCATGGGCTCGATGTTCGGCATGTTCCTCGGAACTGTGACAAACATCATCCTCGATCCAATCTTTATCTTTGCCTTGGGCATGGGGGTGCGGGGTGCTGCTATGGCCACTGTCCTGGGAAACCTTGTCTCCCTCATCTTCTACCTCATGCGTTATGCGCAGCACAAGACCTTGTTACAGATCAAGCCAAAACTGTTCTCATTTGACAGGACCATTTTCGGGAGATCTTCTCCATTGGCATTCCCTCCTCGCTGAGTCAGGTTCTGATGGGCCTTGCCCTGATCGTACTCAACAACATAGCGGCAGGGTACAGTGATATTGTGGTTGCCGGTTTTGGGGTTTCCTCACGTATCATCAGTATCGGTACATTCATTTTCATGGGCTTTGCAGCAGGGTGTCAGCCACTTCTTGGGTACAACTATGGGGCAAGGAATTATACAAGGGTACGCGCGATACTGATTCGGGGAGTCATCATCACCACAACAGTTGGAGTTGTACTGGCCCTTCTTTTAGGGGTGTTTGCCAAGGGGGTTATCGGCATATTCACCTCTACGCCTGAAGTTGTGGCAACCGCCACCATCATCCTGAGGGCTTTGGTGCTGTCACTTCCCTTTGTCGGAGGTCAGATGCTCAGTACCATTACAGTACAGGCATTGGGGAAGGCTCTGCCCGCTTTGTTTCTTTCCATCTCCAGACAAGGATTGTTCTTCCTCCCTCTGTTGCTCGTGCTGAATGCATTGTTTGGCTTCAGGGGCTTCATCTATGCACAACCGGTAACTGATGCTCTGATGCTTCTTCTCTCCTCATATATTGTATGGAGCATCCTTCGCAAGGATAGTCGTATTACCTCTAGGAAAGGCCCTGTCTCTCCTGCTGAGCGATCAAGGGATGAAATGGTGGAGCTCTTGGTATAAGAGGGATTTCCTGTATTTCAGTAGCCCATAGCATCGGAGTTCAATTGGTGTTGTGTAACATATCGCTAACACACAAGGAGAAAAATCCCTGCATTCCCTGCAAGGAGTTTTCTTCTTGTTCAATTCTGATCGGGGCATATTGATCCTTTCTGTGATCTGTAAGACGTGTACCATCTGAGGACCTCATCCACTGCTGTCGGAACGGAAGATATATTTTGATTGTAATATGGCTTGGGTTTTGGTTTGTTGAAATCTGTTGGTTCCTGGCCTTCTTCCCATGATATACTGCTTGTAAAATGTATCCCTCGCTTACTATGGAGGTGCCAATAATGACCAGACACAACAAGATTATCGTAGTTGGAGCAGGAATATCTGGCCTCACAGCTGCCACTTCTCTCGCGATGCGAGGACATTCGGTGCTTGTGTTGGAGAAGCTCCCTACTTGTGGGGGCCTGGTGAATTCCTTTGTCCGGGATGGGTTTCTTTTTGATGGTGGCATCCGGGCGGTTGAGAATGCAGGTATGGTCAAGCCTATGCTCAAGGAGCTTGAGATTGACCTGCCCCTGTTGCCGAGCAAAGTCTCCCTTGGTGTGGAGGATAGGATAATCAGTGCCGACAGCAAGGAGAGCCTTGCCGCCTATGAGACACTTCTGAAGGAACTCTATCCCCAGAGTTGTGAGGATGTGGAGAAGGTTGTCAAGGTCATTGCAAAGTTTGATGTGTACATGCAGGTGCTCTTTGGCAGTGACAGCCCTTTCTTCAAGGATGCAAAGCGTGACATTCGCTACTACTGTAGTACATTCATCATTTGGGTTATACGGTTCTTGGCAACTGGGGCGGCTATCATGCGCATGCAAATGCCGATGGAACAGTTTTTGCATTCGTTAGTGAAGGATGCCTCCTTGAGGGACATTATCTCCCAGCACTTCTTTAAGAAGACCCCAGCCTTCTTTGCCATGAGTTACTTTTCCCTTTATCCTGACTATTACTATCCGAAAGGAGGAGTGGGTAGCATTCCCAAAGCATTAAGTGAGCGTCTTGCTGAGATTGGCTCTGAAGTGAAAAACAATACCGAAGTGGTGAAGCTTGACCCGCTTCACAAGGTCTTGACTGATGCTGAGGGTAATCACTATACCTATGACAAGCTCATTTGGTGTGCTGATATGAAGCTCTTGTATCGGATGGTATCGGCTGAAGGCTTTACTGGTCCGGTCAAGGCGGATATTCTCAAGGAGCAGGGGCGTATCCTTGCCAGTCGCGGTGCTGAGTCGGTATTTACTCTCTTTATTGCGTCAGATCTGCCTCCTGAGTACTTTAGTGCAATATCGCAAGGACACTTCTTTTACACTCCGTCGAGAGACGGCCTTGGGGAGCTTCACCGTTCAAAACTAACCTCCATGCTGGACAATTGGGAAACCCTTGACCGAGGAGCCTTTTATACATGGTTGGAGGCCTTTTGCACTCTCAATACCTATGAGATTTCCATTCCGGTCCTCAATGATAGCAGTGCTGCCCCTAAGGGTAAGACGGCTCTGATAGTCAGTTTCCTCTTCGACTATGAACTGACGCGGAGGATCGAAGAGGAAGGCTGGTATGACGAATTTGAAAAGCACATCAGTGACAGCATGATTGATGTCCTTGCAGCCTCCGTATATCCAACGCTGCAAGAGCATATTCTCTTTTCCTTTACAGCGAGTCCCTTGAGTATTGCCAGGGGTGTGGGCAGTTCTGAGGGGGCTATAATAGGTTGGTCATTTGAACAGGATGTGCCAATTTCAGCTGGAATGCTGAATATGAAGAAGGCGGTCCTTACTCCTGTTCCTGACCTCTATCGTGCAGGACAGTGGACGGTCAGTCCTGCCGGACTACCCACCTGTATCATGACAGCAAGGATGGCTGCAGACTTGGTGCATGCTCAGCTATCCTAAGTTCCAATGGACCTGTTGCATCATTGGTCGGGGAGTCCCCGTCTCCTCGGTGGATAGCGACACGAGATTCCATCGCTTGGTACAAGGACACACATATTGCAGATCAGGGGAAACGGTTAGGTCTGCTGCAATCATCCGAAAATACAGATTTTCCCACTGCAAAGAGACAGGCATGGAACATTTCAAGTCAAGGAAGTCACTATCCCATGTAGTGCAAAAAAACCAAGTGAGCTTCCTTCTTTGTTAGGCGCTTTCACATTGGGTTCATACGTACTCGAACCTTCTACCCTACGGGTTGTATTCTTGCATCTGATGCTATTCCTTCTGTTCCTTTCTTCTCTCCAGGTATCTGCGGCAGACTTTCCCTACACAGACATACTCTGGTAATGTGCCTCATTGGCTCCAGTCAGTTGTCAGTATCTCCAACCCAGATTTGGTTTTTGGTTGTAACAATCGTTTTCTCCTTGCAACTTCTGTGGATGCACTGTGCAAGATAGGAGTCCTGCAAGGCCTCGGCAAAGGAATACCCTTTGCCCTGGCATGCCGCTTCCATGCACAGTGCCAAGGCAATTTCATCATCATTGAAGGGTAGAGGCCAATAGGGATTCCTGAACAAATAGGTGCTTCCTAAGGTTAGGGCTCGGAGGGAAAGTGGGTTGATGTTCCTGTTGCCGTCCTCAAGCCTTTCCAGTCTCTGACAGGTCGCCTCGTTGTCCTTGTTGAGGACCCTGATGGTGTCATCAACAATCTCTCCTCGTTCCCCATAGAGGCTGAAGTGGCTGCTTCTGATGGAGCTGTGGTATTGGATGTTGTCAAAGTCGAAGTAACCGACCTTTCCGTCTTCAAATTCTAGCTTCGCCGTTATTCGTTTGGTCTGGATCCGGGCCCCATCGGAATCGATGCGATCCCTTTCTCCTGTCTTTACAATCCAACTGTTCTGACTCGAAGCATGGATGGTGCAATTGGAATTCCCTTCTGAAAGGAAATGGCGTATGATGCTGATCCCATGGTGGTCATGCAGACAGGCTGCACGCATGCCAGTGACTGGACCAAGAAGGGGCAAAAGGGCATGACAGGATTGGTAGTAGGGGTGGCGGTAATATTGTTCGGCAATAAGGATCTTGCTCTGTGAGGCTTTGTATGCTTTGTAGAGGGAGGTCAAGGTTTCCAAGGGAAGGGCTGTGAAGCTGGTCTCACAGAGAATGGTTTCACCCTTGCCCATGAGTGTGCGCAATACCGTTTCCACGCTTGAGGAAGAGAGGCTTACGATGACAAGGTTATGGGGGAGGGAGATGGCTGAGTGGATATCACTTGTTGTCTCAACGTGATGGAGGTCTCTGACTTCCCTCGCTCTCTCTTCGGTCCTGAGGACCCAGGTTGCCAGTGTGAAGCGCTCGGGAAGGGCCTGTGCGATCCTATAGTAGAAAAGGCTTCGCCAGCCATAGCCTATAAGGATGATGCGCATGGGGGTAGCCCCTGGGTTTATGGTTGCTTCCAACATATTCGCCGCTCGTGGTCTTCTCTCTTCTTGCTGCTTGTTGTCCGGTTGTATCTGTTCCATAGGGAGACTATACCATGACCTTCCTCTGAGATGATAAATGGAGAGCTCTTTTGTTCTGTTTTCCCTTGTCGGAATATGGGTTGGTAGAGGAATTCGTCTCAAACGCAGGACATTGTTACACATACCAAGGTTTTCGTGGAGGATACCCCCTTCCAAAGCCCGAGGAATCGGAATTGCTCAGTCGCTTTGGTACATGAAGCTGTAGACGATGATCCCATGGATACGTGAGGATAGGCGGTTGGAGGGGCATATTCTGTAGGAGCCTTCAACGGGAGATCAAAACCCAATGAAACCAAGATCAGAGAGGAGAATTTTTCCGCCGATGAGGATAAGAACCCCCCCTCCGAAGATTCCCGCCTTGCTTTGCATGCGGTTGCCAAAATAATTGCCAGTGATGACACCAAGCAACGAAAGGAAACATGTAATAATGCCGATCAACGAGATTGCAAGAAGAATATCAGTTTTCAAGAAGGCTAGGGTGATACCAACCACCAAGGCATCTATGCTGGTAGCAATTGAGAGGAGCAATAGTTCTTTCAGATTGAGTCGTTCTTCGGCTACTACCGGACAGTAGGGATCTTCGGTAAGGGAGTCATAAAGCATTTTACCTCCTATGATAGCGAGGAGAACGAATGCGATCCAATGATCTACTGAGGTGATGTATTGTTCGAACTGAAGGCCTAGAATCCATCCAATAAGAGGCATTCCCGCTTGGAAAAACCCAAAAAAGAGTGCAATGATGATGCCTTGGGCCCAATTGATCCTACGCATTCTGAGGCCTTTGCACAGTGATACGGCAAAAGCATCCATGGCTAGTCCCACTGAGACTACCAGCAGTTCTAAGATTCCCAAAAGAAAGGCCTCCTTGGAGTTGTGGGTTGAGTATAGGTTTTTTGGTTGGTTAGTACAAGGTTGTGAAAACGCTTCAAAATATGTGGGGTATCATAAAACACTTGAAGATATGCTCTGATTAAGGGGTTTAAACTACCCCTCCCTTTGGATTAGTCCAAAGGGAGGGGTGGTCTTAAGTAGGGTCAAGCTGTCTGTCACCAGAGGGATTCCTGCTGGTTCGAGCATCCATTACATGAGGCCGATTTCTCTGTAGTAGCGTGCAGCACCTTCGTGTATGGGAAGGCCTGCAAGGTCTTTGACGGCTTCTTTCGGGTTGACCTTCTTCAAAGGTGCTTGGGTGGCTTTTAATTCTTCAAAGTTTTCCCAGAAGGACTTGGTCAGGTCATAGATGACATCATCATCAACTCTGGCATCGGTACAGACGGTGATTTTGATCGCTGATGTGAGGATGTCGCTGTCCTGGCCAGGATACGTTCCGGCAGGAATGGTGTAGGGACCATACCAAGGGTATTTTTCCTGAAGCTTTCCAATGAGGTTTTCATCGATGTTAAGCAATTTCCCTCCAGCGGTGGAGAGCATCTCTGTCACTGCTGCATTGGGAATGCCCGCCATGATCCAGGCTCCGTCGAGTTGTTTGTTGCGCATGAGGTCAATGGCTTCTGTGAAGCCAACATACTGTACCTTGAGGGCCTCAGGATAGGAAACTCCACTTGTATTGAGATGGATGCTGGTTTCGACTTCAGTAGTGGAGCCTGGAGCACCCGAAGCAAAACGCTTGCCTGCCAGGTCAGACAGTGAATTGACGCCGCTGTTGTCTGTTACCACAACTTGGTTTGGATTGGAATAGAGACCGATCATTACCCGTAGGTTGGGGTTTGCCCTTCCTTCGAAGGATCCGATCCCGTTGTAGGACTCATACATGATGGAAGTGACAGCCACTCCAAGTTGAGCTTCTCCGTCAGCTAGCATGTTGAGGTTTGCAATTCCTCCTGCACTGGCCTGTGCACTGGCGCGAACATTGGAAAGCTTAGTGTTCCACATGTTGCTCATAGCTGCCCCTAGGGGGTAGACAGCCCCTGTGGTTGCTGCGGTGGGGAAGTTGATTACCGTTTTCTGCACCTTTTGTCCTGACTCCTGAGACCCTGCTGCAAACAAAGCAGAGGGAATCAGGAGTGATACGACTACGAGCAGTACGAGTACGCTAGATCTTTTCATGGTAGTTCTCCTTATTTAGTGATTTCTTCTGTAGAAATTGGATGACAATGACAGTGACGAAAAGCAACAATGCAGCCATATCGGTGACAAGCTTCGTCTCGATAAACAACAGGCCTGCGATTACAAGTAAGGCTCTTTCAACCTTGTTGAGTCTTGCGAGCAGGTAGCCCTGCAGCCCAGCAGACAGGACAATGACCCCAATTGATGAGGTTGCCACTGCCCTGAGGGTTATCAATAGTGGTGTATTTTCCACTGTACCCAGCAAGAGGATGGGATTGTTGAGGAAGAAGAAGGGGAGTATGAATCCGGTCAGACCTAGTTTGACAGCTATGAGGCTGGTCCTTGTCTGGTCTGAATCAGCTATCCCGCTGGCAACATAGCTACTCATCGCTACCGGGGGTGTGATATTGGAAAGACAGGCATAGATAAGGCAGAACATGTGGGCAGCCATGGGGATTGCCCCTGCTTGTATAAGCACCGGTACGGAGACAGTGGAGACAATGACATACGCTGCAACACCCGGGACTCCCATGCCCAGGACGATGCTCATCAGCATAACCATGAAGCCCGCAAGATAGAGTTGGCCTTCGCCGACAACCCTCAGAATGATATAGCCAAAACTCAAGCCTAGGCCTGTGAGGGACACCGTACCGATAATTACTCCGATGATGGCACAGCTCATTCCGACGGAAATGGCCGAACGGGAACCTTCGACAGTAGCCTGGACTATGATTTTCCAAGTCATTCTTGTCTCCTTACGAAGCCAAGAGGCGAAGATAGTGGCAAAGATGGAGACCACAGCTGCAAATAGGGGAGTGAATCCAACACTAAGCAAGCCAATGAGCACCACCAGGGGAAGGATCAAATGGCCTTGTTTCTTGATTACTTCCATGGCCTTAGGGATGTTCTCCTTGCTCAGCCCTGAGAGGCCGAGCCTTTTTGCTTCAAAATGTACTGCAAAGAGGAGTGTCAGATAGTACAGGAACGCAGGGATGCAGGCAGCTAGCAACACCGTAGTGTACGTCACTCCCATGAACTCCGCCATGACAAATCCAACGGCTCCCATGATCGGAGGGGCAAATTGTCCCCCGGTTGAGGCGACAGCCTCCACCGCGGCGGCAAACTCCTTCTTGTACCCGGTTTTTTTCATCATCGGAATTGTGATGGTCCCTGTCGTTGCGACATTGGCAATTGCCGAACCGTTGATCATACCCAGCAGGGCACTGGCGAGGACAGCAACCTTCGCTGGGCCTCCGGCACTCCTTCCTACCATGGTAAGGGCAATGTCATTGATGAACTGGCTGAATCCACTGTGTTTCAGATAGGAGCCGAATAGCACAAAGAGAAAGATATAGGTTGCACTGACTCCGATACCTACGCCAAAGATCCCTTGGCTGCCCCATATCATATGGTTGAGAACCCGTTTGAGGCTGAATCCTACATGTCCGAGCTCTCCGGGGATGAGCATCCCAAGGAAGTTATACAGGAAAAATACCAGGCCCAGGATCGCCAGGTTTTTACAGGCACGTCTGCCCCCTTCAAAGATTAGGAGCATTGCCATTGCCGCTATACCTAGATCGAAGGGCAATAGGTAGCCTCCCCGTCTGGCGATTACCGTGTAGTTTTTCAGCAGATAGCCGAAAACAAAGATGACAAATGCCAATAAAACCAGATCCCAGATAGGAGGAATGGCGAACGAGCGTTTTTCCGTCTTAAAGGTTGGGAAGAGCAGGAACGTAAAAGCCAAGAGGAAAAAGAGATGCCAGGTTCGCAATGCCATAGCATCGATAGAACCCAGGGTGTTTGCATAGATTTGGAAAACCGCCCAAACCAGGAACAGGACAGTGATGCCAGTTCCGAGAGGCCCTACATAGCTACGCAATTTGCTGTCGGGTTCTTTTTCCCCTAAGAGTTCCTGCGCCTTGAGTTCTTCTTCAGTCAACAAGGCTTGTGTGTGTTGTTCCATGAATACCACCCCAAAAGTAACCTCCAATCTATTGGGTGTTAAGTCTTTTGTCAATTTGGATATGCAATATTTGGCATATTTATGAAGATACTATGCATATATCTGCTAACCTATTCAGGATTATGGGATTCTCATGCTCAGGTATCTTTATCCGATAGCCCCCAAGGAATATGGTGGGTTCTCGATGCATGCTGTACTTTGGAATGGGAAAAAGGCGCATCTCAAGGATTTGGGCTTTCTGGTTTCTGCCGTTTGTCCTTCAGGATAAGGCCTGTACAATCGGCCTTCAAACCCTTCGGGATGCCCGAGGAAATTAGCCCGAAAAAAGTCTAGAGAGAAGGGCTTCAAAGGTAGCTTTTCACTTGGTTTGAATGGGTCATACACGGGGAACTCTGTGCCTGTTTCAAGGGTAAGGATTTGAAGGAATGAAATAAGTGGCATGCCTATATGCACAAAACGACGGGACAGGTCGTCTTTTACCGTTCGTAGGCATAGCGATGATGAGTAGCTTATCCATAGAGTGTGATTGGCAAAGTCATCATAGGGGGCTTTGATGTGTATGCTCCAGTCCTTGGCGAAATGGACTTCATTAATAATAACCCCTGAGTAGCCTACGAGAAATTTGGTAGGCACAAGTTACTATCCTGCTGGATTTCAAGAAGCGTATCAGGATGGTGGAGGATTAAGGTTGTTTTCCCGATCCCCCTTGGTCCTGTAAGTATGCATGTTCGTGGAAGTGAATCATCTATGGGAAGACCGTGAAAGCGAAGCTGTTTGCTGATGATGAGAGGAATCTTTATTTTCATCTCTTTCACTCTACCTCCCTCCAGCATGCACAGGGAAACTCCCTGGAACTTGATCTGGAACGGATGGGAAAGATGCTTGAGAAGTACCGTATGAAGCCTGTGCAGCTTCCTGATACGTACGAACAGTACTTTGAGCTCTATTACAATGAGCAGAACAAGGCCCTTGTTCACTGGAAAGAGCGAGCCGATGTAATCGAGCAGGAACTGTCCCTCTGTGGGTACTTTTCCATTGTCACCTCAGAGAAGATGTCAGCCCAGGATGCCATCGGCCTGTACAGGAGCAGGGATTCCTCTGAGATACTCTTCAGAAGCGACAAGACGTTCCTTGGCAACAGAAGCCTCAGAACCTATTCACAGCAGTCAGCGGAGGCGAAGATCTTCATTGAGTTCGTTGCACTCATCATCCGCAATCGATTATACACGCTGCTCAAGGACGAAGTGGAACGCATGGACAATCGTCCGAACTATATGACGGTTCCCGCAGCATTGAAAGAATTGGACAAAATTGAGATGGTGAGGCAATATGATGGGGTATATCGACTTGATCATGCCCTAACGAAGACTCAGAAGACGATTCTGAAAGCTTTTGGGCTGGACAGTGATGTTGTTCACACCACATCGGTGACCATCAGCGAAACTCTTGGTGGCAAGGCTGGAGCTGCACAATCTGGAGGGAGAAAACATGGCAAGAACTAAGACAATGGCCTCTGTTGATGCAAAAATTGTGAAGGCTCAGATAACCGTTGAAAAGACAAAAGTCAGATACGATGCTGCGATTACCGATCTTGAAACACTCTATGCTGAGAAGAGAGATCTTCAGGCGAAGGATCTGGCATCTGCAATCGAGAAAAGTGGGAAGTCCTACGAGGATGTCCTGACGTTTGTTAAGAGCGGGAAGCGTTGACCGGTCGCTATTCACTTTGAGTAATACAATTTCAGGAAGTTCATAATGATAGTTTCCTGTGCAGGAACTGTGGAGGAATGAGACGATCCCATCGAACTAATTCGTTGGTACTAATCAGTGACCACACAAAATCGATCTATGCTGATTGCTGGAACTATGATAGGGGACTTCTAAAATATTCAGGCGAAGGCCAAGTAGGTGATCAAAAGCTAGAAGGCCAGAATAAGACTTTGGTAGAATCAAAAATCAACGGAGTTGAAATCCATCTGTTTGAGGTCTTTGTTCGAGGTAAATATCTTTACGAAGGTATCGTAACCATTCAGGGGTAACCCTTTCAAGAAATGCAACTTGATATTCATAAAAATCCAAGAATGGCTTGGGTATTCAACCACATGATTAATCAAGTAAACTTAGCGTCCCTACATGAACACCTCTTAGAGCGGAGACAGTGGATTGATAGATTAGGCATGGGTACACATGACATTACAGAAATTTCTTGAGAAATGGCTTTGATGTTTGAGGGACAAGAACTTATAATCATATTTATGAGGATTGCTTGTCGATATCCAGAACCAGTGAGATACCCCTTGACCATAGAAAATACCGTGACTTAAAACAGTAAGGTGATTCATCTTCATCCTGTTGTGCTCAAGAAATGGTCCCAAGAAATACAAACAAAGCTTGCCCACAAAGGCCCATAGGGCTAGGATAGCCCTATGGTACAAGAGCTTTGGTTGGAAAGACTGGGAGCAGTCCTAAAAGAACAACGGCACTATGACACACAGAACCAATCCTTTTGGTATGAAACCGAGGGGTGTCATCTTATCCTGGACAGCTTCTGTTTCAGTTCAGGAACTAATCCCATCTTCAGCTACGAACTCTACACCTCTTTCCAGAACCGGGTGATGCAGACAGGCAAGCCTGTATATAGGTTTCTTGTTGATGATGATCCTGAAGATATTCTGCCTTGGGTAGAGAATACTATTGAGTTTCCTGTAGTCTACCATCCCCTACGAGACCGCGAGCTTTCAGTTGCTGACTCCACACCCTTGGAACACTTCTTTGAACAACGATTCTTGGAAGTCTATGGTCCTGATGCCACCAAGTTTCTCTCAAGGGAGTATCCCATTACCAGCAGAAGTGGCAATCTCTTCTTCTTTGATTATGTGGTTGAGCTTCTCGATGGCAACAAGGTTGCGATCGAGGAGAACGGGGTGACCTACCACCATCCTTTGCTGACAGGAAAAACAGCATACCGTCATCAGCTGGAGAAGCAGAACACTGCCTCCTATATCGGTATAAAGGTGTTCAGGTTCTCTTCCATGGACTGTCAGTTCCCTGCCTTTGTCGATGACCAGATAGGCCACTTTTTTGGTGATCGACGTCTTTTCAGACGGGTAGGGCTCTCTGTTTCGCGTTCATACCGATTATACGAGCATCAGCAAGAGGCCCTTCAAGAAATCAGGGAGTTGCGAAGAACCAGTACAACTCCTCAAGCAGTGCTGCAGGTCTTTCCTACAGCCACAGGTAAATCAAAGATTGTTGAAGAGGACCTTGTCTCTTACCTTACCGAACATCCCTCTGCCCGAGTCCTTATAGTAGGGCCTACTGTGCGCATTGTGCAGGATTGGCTTTACAGGCTGGGTAGGCTCTTTGTAGGGTCATCAATCACCTACGGCACCACAGTCGCTCACCAGGTGCAGATAGGTACCTACCAGCTCCTGTGGAGCCTTGCAGGCAAACTGGAAAGCGATGCCTTTGCCTATATCGTCATTGACGAGGCCCATCATGCAGTCTCTCCGGTTCTCAGACGATCCTTGCAGTATTTTCAGCCTGACTTTCTTATCGGCTTGACAGCAACGCCAGACCGTCTTGATAGGAAACGCCTTGAAGATGTGTTTGGAACTTACAGGACAACACTGGACCTTCGGCAAGCCATTGATAAAAAGATAGTAGCTGATGTACGTTCCTACCGCATTGAAACCAACCTTGATCTATCAGAGGTGCGTTTCAATGGGAAGGAGTTCGTCAATGCAGATCTGGAACGAACCCTGCGTGTAGATTCTCGTAACCACCTTATAGTCTCACTGCTGAAGCAGTATTTCTTTCAAGGTCAGAAAGGCATCATCTTCTGTGTGAATGTCACCCACACCAAGGAGATGGAGCGCCTGTTGATAGCCTCTGGAATCGAAGCCAAAGCTGTCAGTGGTGAGACCAGACACATGGAGGCTATAATACAGCGGTTCCGTACGGGAAACCTACAATTCCTTTGCAGTTGCAACCTACTGAATGAAGGGTGGGATGTCCCAGAACTCGAAGTCCTCGTGATGGCAAGACCTACCATCTCGAAGGTCCTTTACATGCAACAGCTCGGAAGGGGATTGCGACGAACAGCACAGAAGCAAGAGCTCTTTGTCATTGATGTGGTGGACCAGTATGGGGCATTGGCCAGACCTTGGTCCTGCCATGCCCTTTTCAGTAACCCTGGGTATGTACCCTTTGGTCTTGTCACCAGAACCTATGCCCCTGGAGATACCATAGATGTCTTGGGTCTGTTTGAAACAGTACAAGCTCTTGTCCCTGTTGATATCCTTACTTTCGAGAACCAGTATGAAGGCTACCTCGATGTAGAACAGGCAGCACGGGCTTTGTATGTGGGCACCTCTACGTTGCAGAAATGGGTGACTAAAGGGCAGGTCCAGGCAGACCTGGTCCTGCCTTTCGGGTCACGGAAGATCTTTTACTTCACTACCGAGAGGATAGAGAAAATACGAATCAGTAAGGGCTTGCCTGTGCACAGTGATGAAACGCTGAAGCAAGACTTCCTCGCCTTCCTAGAAGAAAAAAACTATACCTTCTCCTTCAAGATGGTCTTTATGCTTGGCATGTTGGAACATGCCGATTATCAAGGGGAGGTGATCATAGACAAGGCCCTTGCCTACTACCAGGCGTTCTATCTGAAACGATTGGATAGAAGCCTTCCAGTCGACCGAAAGGGATGCGTGTACACCCGTGAATACCTTGAGGATACAGTCCTTCTAAAGAGAAATATGTTGGAAAACCCCTTTGAGAAGTTTGAACGAAAGCGATTTGTCTACTACTCCAAGGACCTTGGATTGCTAGCTTTCCATAGTCAGCTTTGGAAGCAGATTGACGAAAAAGAGAAGCAAACCATCAAATACCTCTTGCAAAAGAGCCTCAAATCCTATTATGAAGAGCTTGGAGGCTTAGGTGATGACTGATTCTTCCTATTACTATACTACTCATGCAGAGCAGTATGTCAAAACTACTGTTGAAGTCGATATGTCAGCCCTATACGCAATGTTCCTTCCCCACCTGCAACCAGGTTCATCGATCTTGGATACAGGATGTGGTAGCGGGCGCGACAGCCTGGCTTTCAAACAAAAGGGGTACTCAGTACAGGCTTTTGATGCTTCAGAAGCAATGGTTGAGGCTACTCGGGAACATGCTCAGGTTCCTGTGCGTAAGCTCACCTTCCAAGAGATGGACTACATAGAAGAGTTTGATGGCATATGGGCGTGTGCGTCCTTGTTGCATGTACCTAAACAAGAGTTGAAGGCAGTATTCTCTCTCTTGGCAAGAGCCCTCAAGCCAAAAGGATTCCTCTACTGTTCGTTCAAGAACAGGGAGGAAAGCTTTGAAAAGGAGGGGAGGATATTCAGTTGTTTTACCCCTGAATCAATGCAGGAGTTCATTCAAGATCAAAGAGAATTCACTCTTATGGAGATGAAGCTATCGACAGATGTAAGGCCAGGAAGGGCAGATGAAAGCTGGGTGAATGTGGTGTTGCAGAAGAGGTAAGGGGGTGGTGCTGATTGCATGAGAAAAATCATATAAGCAAATCCTATGAAAAATACAGAAGCGTTTTCTGCCATACCTACAGAATGTAAAAGGATAGAGTTCGGTCCCTGGGTCCAGCTTTGGGCCTACTCTGTGGTAGAATATCAGGCAGAACCTTCTTAGAATGCAGCGTAGCTGATCAATACATCATGCCCAACAGCCACAAGGGGATATTTTTACCCTCTGGGTAATCGGTATCATCACGAATGAGAAAATCAGATTTTTTGGAACTTTTGGAAGAAAAGCCAACCATAATTTTGATATGTGTTGTTGTATTCCCAAATGATTGGGAGAGGACAAAATCGCCTGAAGTTTCGTCTTTTGTGGCATCTACCCTGTATCCACCATAGGAGCAACGCATGGCCACCAAGGCTTCCCTTGCGTTTTCGAGGTCTCATCCCAGTACGGTGTAGAAAGCGGGGTCTGAAAAGAATAACTTCTCACCTGCGGTTTTTGCCGTGGTGTCGTGTTCCTTACGTATGATACGCAAAAGGTCAACTACCTGCATAACCTCTAAGAGTTGGTGGAGCTTTTCAGCCCCTATAGCCCAATCAGTGCAGAGCTATCGGACCTGCAACCTTGGGATGGATGTATTGGCCAATGTACCGGTTATTGCTTTCATCAACCGCAGATTGCCGTCACTTCTACTGGGAAGAAAGAATGGGATGTCGCTGTAGAGTGTTTTATCGAGAACAGAGAGCATCCGATCGTTGAAGTCACCTTCGCAGTAAAAGGGACGGTTCCGGTGTTCCTATATGTTCTAAACGTAGAAAGAACATGGGGAGATGGTTGTAAAGGAAGTTTTTCACTTGAGTTGAATGTGTTATGCATGGGATATTCTGTGCCTGTTTCAAGGTGGAGGAATTCGCGGAAAACAATGACGGAGTACATGGCGGGTTAAATCGCGGGGGGAAATCGTTTTTCTCTGTCCGTAGACAGAGAAATGAAGAGTCGCTTATCCACAGTATATGATTAGGGAAGTCATCGTAGAGGGCTTTTAGGTGTATGCTCCAGTCTTTGGCGAAATGGACTTCATCAATAATAACCCCGAAGTAGCCTGCTAGAAATTTGGAAGCCACTATTTCATAGAGTCCCTCAGCTCCAAAGGGGGGATTGTCTGCAGATAGGTACAGGATTCTTTTCTGTTGGGTTTCGAGGTGTTTGTTGGCGTGGTGGAGTAGAAAGGTGGTTTTCCCGACTCCCCTTGGTCCTGTAAGCATGAATGTGCGTGGAAGTGTATCCCTATGTCTGACAAATGGTCGGAACCGATTCGGCAAGGATGCAATGCGGCGTTTCATAGTTGTTTCCAATTCTGTAATCCATTGAATGGTTATGTGTTTTTATACTGTATCAAAAACAGTTATGATGTCTTTATACAGGCCTCAACTGTTTTGTATCAGGAACGACGTTGATGATTTGTTCCTGTAGTAGGAACAATTAAGTATAATGTTCCCGTATGGAAGCGTTTAATTTGCGTTTTCTTGGAATTGATGTTTGTGACATGACGATAGGTTGTTCCAAAGGTAAGCTTCATACCAACACGTGGGTACACTTCACCCAGCCATTGGATTAGAATGGCTTAGGTAATGCAAGAGTAGTATGGATTATGGGATTAAGCTATTTCAGGCATCCCAGGCCTGTTCCAGCTGTTCGGCAGTCAGGTTCCAAGGTCGGAACTGTGACCAGTCGACATCCTTGGCCTTGGCTTCCGAATTCATTATCACCGTAATCTTGTCCAACAGGAACTTCAGGTATAGCGTAGGATTGATTTTGTTGAGTATCGCAGTCTGCATCACAGTCATGAGCTTTGTCCAGGCGAGGGCTCCCCGCTCGGTGGAGGCAAAAAGACTGTTTTTACGTGAAATTACGAAGGTTTTCACCTCCCGCTCCTGAAAATTGTTGTCGCAGGACAGCTCGCTGCTCGCCAGATAATTCTTGAGGTATTGCATCTGGTTCAGAATATAGTTGAGAGCCTTTCTCAGCTTCACTTCACTCTGATGGAGTGGCACCCGTTCCTTTGCATACGTTTCAAGGGATGCAAGTACAGGCTCTGCCAATTTTTTCCTCTCTGCTAGGAATTCAGCTTCATCCGAATTGTCCCCGGGGCGTTTGGCACGCAGAGTCTCCTCAATTTCATACAGTTTGCCGATCAGCCCCAGGATGGTGTTGCAAGTGAGGAACCCTTCACTTTCCGGGAGTTTCTTGTAAATTGCCTTGAAGCAGACAAAGATTCCTCTGCGAGCATGAGCGAGGCAACCTGCCAGTACGATACCCTTTTCAAGGAGTGCCTCGGTATCCTGCAGGAACTGCTTGGCTGCCTCTTCCCCTTCCTCCTGTTCAACCGTTTTGGCAAGGTTTTCGTTTATTTCATTTGTGATGCTTGAATAAGCTCCATAGGCATCTGTTTGGAGGGCAATTCCTCTGCAGTCACCGAACAGTTGCCTTGCATAATCATATCCTCTGGTGTTGTAGAAACGAAAATAGGAGGCAGGGTGATCGTTTCCCTCGTAGGAAAGAGCCCAGACATAACCGAGTGCGCTCTTCTTCCTTTCTGTGTTGTGGATACACAACAATGTAGTCTCATCGCCGTGAATGGCCTTCTGGCCCTTGATGTAGGAAAGGATGTCCTCCCATACGGGAGTTACCAGGTCCCCTGCAGCAAGAAAATAGGAATTCAATAGCTGGGCATCCACGATGTTGGAGCTGTTTATCATGTTGATGCGCTTAGCCTGGCGGTAGATGGGCAGCCCCCAGAGGACCTTGTCTGCGACAACAGCGGCGGCCGCCCCGTTGGTCAGCTTCCCGCCCTTGACGAAATCGGGGGCCAGCTTGTTGCGCAGGGAGACGACCTTGCCATCCTTGTCACTGTAGAGATGGGTTATGGTCACCTTGTTGCGGTAATGCCCCCTGACAAAGTCAAACTGGCTGTGTGTCTCGGTCTTTATGAACGTGAGGGTGGCCGCATACTCTGCATCTGAGACTTCCCTGAGGTCATTGTTCACCTCGTGGCGTGGAAGTACATCGAAAGAGGACATGTTCCTTCCTCGGGTGTGCACCCCAGGCTGTCGCCCCCATTTTTTCTTGTCGTCCTCAAGCTTTACGGGTTTGTCTCCAAGTATCTCGGCAATGACGGCATCATTGGAAGTCTGGGGAGGGGCATCCGCCTCGGCTATATCAAGGTCTCTGATCCTTTCCTGGTTGGTGATGGTGTGCTCGGCAAGGTCCTTCCTGAGTTGCTTCAGTTCCTTGCTGCTCTGCTTCTCTGTCTTTGCTGCCCAGAGCATGCACTTGTCGATGGAGATGTTTTCCTGGAGGCTGTCGACAAAGACAAGCAGCCTGTTGTAGTCCCCAAGGGTTTTGGAATGGGTGGCATCGAGGGCATCATACTTGAGTACAGACCCTTCGTACCGCTTGTTTGCAGCCTTCACCGAAAGGGTCAGGGCAGCCACTTTAGCTTCCAATATATCGATGCGTTTTTGTTTGTCGTCTTCGGTTTCCATCATGGGTAATGATAGCATTTCATAAGGGAAAGCACAATGGTTTTACAGGATAAAAATACATATTATTCCTTTTCGTATATGTATTTAAACTGCTTGTTCAGGACAGTTGGGAACATGCTTTGAGAGCCTTTCTACGGTATTCTCCTGGGTCTGCAGCAAGGCTTCTGACCTGTTCGAAGAGGGCCTCCCGAGAGATTTCATCACCATCCTGTTGGGGCCATATGAACTTTTGGTTGAGGATCTTGCGTGTTAGGCACCACCAGCCGTTGCCTTCCCAGAAGAGGAATCGCAGCTGATTTCTGCTCTTGCTGCAGAATACGAAGACCGCGCCACTGAGTGCGGCATCTGCATTGGTGCCCACGGCACAGGCGGCGAGCATGTCGATTCCCCACCTGAAGTCCGTGTTGCCTATCCTGATGAAGAACCTCTTGGATTCCAGGGCATGGATGAAGGGCCTATCTGTTTGTTTCAAGGTAGTCCTCCAAGAAGAAGAGATGGTCCATGTGCCTGATGGTCGATGGCAGGCTCGCTACCTGTAGCATCACCCTCATCCTGATCCTCTCAATATAGAGGGTGTCCCCTGAAAAAAGGTCCTCGCCCTCGGGCCTTCCCGAAAGGACCTCTACCATGGAAAAGGTCTCGCTACTGAAAAGGCTTGTCTTTTCCCCGGGTTTCTTCTTGCATTCCAAGGCCTTGGCAGCTAACACCGCCTCAGTCACCTCCGTTGCAGCCAGGATCTTCCAGCATTCAAGCTCCTGAATTTTGATCTTGTGATGTTTGCAGAACACGACATCAGTCATGCCCTGTTTTCTGGCATTGTATTGGGTAAGGATGCTGCGTCTGTATAAAGTAAGTCTGGTAGCCATATCAATTCTCCTTGCCCAGACGATAAAGGATTGGAGTTATCATTGAAATGACGTATTGGTATGAAGCTTACTTCCAAAGAGGTACTGTATCAGGAATTCCTTCCTTCTTTTCCAAATAAGGGAGTTGGGTTAAATTCTGGAAGCTTGGTTATTGGATGTAAAACAAGAAAACTCCCTGCATTGCAAGGAGTTTTCTCTTTGGGCCCAGAAGGACTTGAACCTTCGACCCACGGATTATGAGTCCGATGCTCTAACCAACTGAGCTATAGGCCCGAAAAGCTTTAAGTAATGTATAAGATTTTATTGAGAATGTAAAGAACGTTGAGAAAGTTCTTTACAGTCAATTTCCCGTATTTGTTTTCTACCAGTTTGGCCTGTACACTTCTTTCTTTTCTACAGCATCCAAAAGGAACCTCGCCCCTTGGTTATCAATAGGGTTAAGTCTCAGCAACTTCCTTGCCAGGACTGCAGCCTCATCAAAATCCTCATTCTTCCAGTACCAGCAAGCAAGAGCTAGGAGAGCACGCAGATATGGACGGTTGTTGAGACAAATCCAAAGGAATTGTGCCTCATCATCGAGGGGAAGCCTCTGCTCTGCTATGAAGATCGCTCCGCTAAAGCAATTGAAAGCGCCCCGAAAGGTTGCAGACGAGTCAAAATTCATACTACCCATATGCACCAGGGCATCAATGCACTGAGGGAACTTTTCCCATAGCCTTGCAAGAGCATCATATCTCTTTTTGCTCTCCATCTCTGTTGCTTCATATACAGGATCACGATTAGGACTAAAGAAACCATAGCCAGTATAGTCTTTGAACTCATATTTGTTTAACGCTACCTTGTCATACTCAAGGGGAGGAACATCTAGGTTTGCAAGAACGAGCTCACTTTTCAGCAGTGTCCCTGATATATAGGTATTTTTCTTATACTCCCACTCTTTCTCAACCTCAAAGGTAATGGTATCTAGTTCAAACGTCTTGAAGTCGACTGGGCACTTTACTGATACTATCTTACCGGTCTCCAACTCTCTTGTGCGGTATCCCATATCATTGATCTTCAGAACCATATACTGCTTTTCCATCTGGATCCTCTTCAAGTCAATCCTCCCCTTGATAGCTAGTTTCGTCAAGGGATAACGCTTGCCCGTTTCTTCTTTTTTTCTGCAGTATCGGCTTAGCTTTTTCTAAGGAATATCCATGCTCAAACTCGCAGAACAAATGTTTAGGGGTAGTAACCCAAGTAATAATTATGAATTTACCTTTACCAAAGGTGAGTCCTACATGTTGAATAACATACAACCCCCCATTGCTATGACTGAACTTTGTACGACATTGGAGCTATGGATTACTAATCTGGAAAAGGTTGTTTTCAATTACACTATAGGAATCGATGCAGACAAAGAGCAATTGGCTATTTTGGAAGAGACCAGTCTTGTAGAAAGAAACTTCACCGAATCCTTTATTAGAGAGCTGGAGAAAGGCGATTGGAACTTCTTCAAGCTGTATAGCAGGGCACTTACAAACAGACGATCTGAAGAATTTGCTGATTTTGCATCCTTGGAAGTAGATTTTACCGACTTTGTGGATCCTATTGAGAAAAATGGTGAGTATGTCAAATATCATGAAATATTCCCCAATGCCAACCGCCCAAAAGTCACTTATAAGGATACAATCCATTACATCGAAGATGAGTATTTCATTTCCCTCTTTGCATCGATTTGCCAAGTTGGACTTTGCTGTATGGTCATGGAATCGGACAGTTGGTTTGATTGGGAGAACCCAGAGACACGATTAACACAGCTCTTCTCCCGATACGAAGATGGAGTGTTTTAGGATCAAGCCTTCTTCGCCGAAGTCAAGAAACAACTCCCTGGTCTTGTCGCCCTGCTTGAGCAACGTCATGCCAACCTGCACTTGGTATATGAGAACTACTGCAAACGGGTTCATCTACATTTTCCTAAGACTGTTCCCTCTTCTTTATCTTCAGTACAGAATGCACTTAGGAAGAATCTTTCTGACACCAGGATAGGACGAAACGACCCTTGTCCCTGTGGAAGTGGCAAGAAGTACAAGAAATGCTGTATGTTGAACACGTTCTCTTAACCTGTCTTAGGTAATCCTCACGTTACTTGTAAGGATTGGCCTCACTCTTCTTGAGGGTGTCCTTCTCGGCAAAGCCTAAGGCAGCGAGTACCTTTACCGTCTTCTCAAGCTGGTAGGCAGGTATCCACCTCACGGTGAGTCTTACTGCATTGGTATCAGGGGCCTGCTCGGCATAGGGACGCAACCCTGCATTGAGGAGGCGGTCATACTGGGAGTAGGCAGTCAGCAGTGAGGAATAGGCTCCGACCTGTATCTGATACCAGCCGGTATCCCCGGCTCTGTTGTACTTTGACTCGGGTACATCGGGTGCGAATATCAAGGTAAGGGTCACATTGGCAATGCCGCTATCAAGCAGGCCTGCCTGCTTGGCAGCGGCAGGGGTCAGGTCGATGATGCGCCCTTCGACAAACGGACCACGGTCGTTTATCCTTACGTCCACACTCTTATTGTTGTCCAGGTTGGTCACCCGCACCAATGTGCCGAACTTCAGGCTCTTGTGGGCAGCCGATAGCGAGGTAGGGTCGAAGATTTCCCCATTTGCGGTAAGGCTTTCACTCTTGTCACTGGTGTACCAAGAGGCGATTCCCTTCTCGATGACGGACCCCGGCTGTGCTTCCGCTTCAGCGAAGAGCGGAACGAGAAAAAAGAGGCAGACCATAATGACTATTGCTCGTTTCATGACTACAGTATACGCCTAGCTCTTTTGTTTTGGCAACATGGAGTTGAATTACTCTGCCTGTTTCCATTATACTTCGTCCCTATGAGCGAAAAGAACGTATCTACACATTGGGCGGACATATACGCCGACAAGATTATTCGTGAGAAGGGCGATAAGGAGTGCTATACCTGCGCTTCAGGAATTACCCCTTCTGGAACTGTCCACATAGGGAACTTTAGGGAGATAATCTCAGTAGACCTTGTGGTAAAGGCACTTCGGGCCAAAGGAAAGAACGTCAGGTTCATCTATAGCTGGGATGATTATGATGTATTCCGTAAAGTTCCCAAAAACATGCCCAAGCCAGAACTGTTGGAAACATTTTTGCGAAAACCCATCACCCTAGTACCCGATACCAGCGGGAGGGCAGACAACTATGCCCATGCCAACGAACTGGATGTCGAGAAGATCCTTCCCGTAGTTGGGGTGGAGCCTGAGTACCTCTACCAGGCAAAGCGATATCGCAATAGCGAATATGCCCAAGGCATGCGTACAGCCCTGGAAAAGAGAGACGAGATCCGCACCATCCTTGACGAGTTCCGTACCGAACCTCTTGAAGCGGATTGGTGGCCCATTTCTGTATTTTCCTCATTTACTGACAAGGACACTACCACAGTCCTAGGCTGGGATGGCGAGTGGGGTGTCACCTATAGGGATGACGAGACCCTCCAGAGTGAAACCATAGACCTGCGCACCACCCCATACGCCAAGCTCCCTTGGCGTCTGGACTGGCCGATGCGCTGGGCCCACGAAGGGGTCGATTTCGAACCTGCCGGCAAGGACCACCACAGTGAAGGGGGCTCGTTTGACACCTCAAGGAAGATGGTAACCGTCTTCGGTGGCGAAGCTCCGGTATCCTTCCAATATGACTTCATCAGCATCAAGGGCAGGGGAGGAAAGATCTCCTCCTCAAGTGGAGAGGTCATCTCCCTCTATGAAGTGCTGGAGGTCTTTACCCCTGAGATCACACGCTACATGTTTGCAGGAACCAGGCCAAACTCCGAGTTTGCCATCTCCTTTGACCTTGATGTGCTGAAGATGTATGAGGACTACGACAACTGCGAACGCATCTACTTTGATCTGCTTGCAGTCAATGAGAAGCGTAAGGCCAAGGAAGCGAGAATCTACGAACTGAGCCAGGTTGGGGAGATTCCCACCGAAGCCTCCTTCCAGATTCCTTTCCGTCACCTCTGCAATCTCCTGCAGTTGCATGAAGGCAACATCGCTGTCGCCATCAGCACATTGGGGCCCATGACCGAAAGCCAGAAGAAGCGTCTGGAGATCCGTTGTGCCTGTGCTTGGAACTGGATTACCACCTTCGCTCCTGAAGACTTCAAGTACCGTCTTGCAACAGAGACTGATCCTAAGGTAGAACTTAGCGAAGTGGAACTCAAGGCCATCCGTGACCTGACAGCCTTGGTTGAGGTGATGGAAAGCCTTGAGGACAAGGAGTACACAACCCGCCTCTATGATGCGGCTAAGGACAACGGTATAGAAACCGGTGACTTCTTCCAGCTTGTCTATAAGGTGATGATAGGAAAGGAGAAGGGACCGAAACTCGGACCTTTCATCAAGACCTGTGGCAAGGAGAAGACCCTTTCCATTCTGAGTCGTTATTAAAGGTAGTCAAAGCTAAACATAGCCTTGTCTTATTGTTGTATACTGAAGGGGAGCATCTGCTCCCTTTCACCATATGGAGGTATCAATGAAAGTTCTTATGATCAACGGAAGCCCGCATGAAACAGGCTGCACCTACACTGCCTTGCGTGAAGTCGCCACTTCACTTGAGAAGCAAGGAGTCGAAAGTGAAATCCTTTGGATAGGAAAAGGTTCCATCCACGGATGCAGTGCCTGTGGCTCCTGCAAGACCACAGGTGTCTGCATCTTTACTGAAGACTTGGTAACCTTAATTCCCACCTTGTTTATCACGAGGCTTAGTCGGGTAGCGGAATGTCAAGTGTCTTGAGAATATGCTTCTGCTTCTTGGTAGCCTCGGAAACTATGCTCCTGTAGCGACCTGAGTACTTGATCCGTGTCAGCGTTTCCATCTCTCGCAGCAACTCGCGTACCGTATAGTCACGGATTAGTGAAGTCTCCCTCATCTTCTTCCGAATGGCACTTATCAGGATGACTGCAACAAACTGTATGAACAACCTGCCGTCGACTGTGGAGGAAGAGTGCATGCGCAGGCGTTTCATGTCGAGTGTATTCTTCAGGTCATCGAAACATTTCTCCACCACATCCTTGTCCCGATATACCTGCATGGCCTTTACAGGATCCTTGATGCCATGGGAAATAAGTGCCTGGAATCCGGCATAGCGCTTGATGTAGGTCGAGACAGCCTCCGTGTTGAAGGCAACCCTCTGCCCCCTCTTGGGGGTGGTCGTAATGATAAAGTAGGTGTCATACGCCTCTTGGTGGGCTGCAACAGCAGTCCCTGATTCAAGCTCCTCTTTGTAACCCAACAGCTCTTCATTGAACCGGTCGATGGCCACAGCCCTGTTCATGGCATTGAAATAGAGATGAAGATAACAGCGTCTTCTCTCTTCCCCCCATGGATAGAGGGAGGAGTGCACATACAGCACTTCATCATCTACCTTCTGGTATCCTTCAGGACCGTGGATCGTGTCATACACCTTGTCCACCGCCTTCTGTACCCACTTGTTGTTCATCGGCACGGCCAGGGTGAACTTGTCCCTATTCGCAACAAGGGCATCTACGTTCTTCTTGCTGTAGAACCCCTTGTCCATTATGTAGTGCAGGTTCCCTACATCCAGCATCTTGAAGTGCTCGAGCAGGTTTTCCAGCGTACTGACGTCAGTGATGCTTCCGCTCAGGCGATGGTAGTACACAGGAAGCTGTGACTTCTGGCCGTAGAGCATGGCCAGATTGAGCTGGGGCAGCCTTTCCTTGTCCCTGTTGTGCCCATATTTGATATACTCATTCAGTTCCGAATAGCTGCTGACGCTGGTGATGTCGTAACAGAGGTAGTCGTGCTCCACCACCTTGTCCATCCACTTGAGGAAGAAGGATTGTTTCTTGTCTGTACCCAGCTTTCCAAGAAGCTCACTGATACGCTGACTGGACAGAGAAGAGGCAATGGCAGGCTCATGGCTTCTAGCCCAGGCTTCACAGTGGCTCAATGCTCCTCCCATCACACACAGGTAATAGGACATCACCAATATCTGACGATGGGAATCATCAAAGACCGACTTCAATATCCTGGTCAGGCCAATCCTCTTGGCAAAGGCATCCAATACCAACATAGGTCCGATGACTTGGGCGCTGGCGGTAACAGACGGGTCAAGGGCAGCAGCAGTGGGACCTGTCAGCCTCTTGGAGGGGACGAACTCTCCGGTCTTTGGATCAAGCTTACCGACACACACCCGTTTGCTGCGTGCCTGTTTCTTCTCTTTGTCCCAATAGGCCTGGGACTCATAGACATAGGTTATCCCCGTCTTTTTGTTCAGTTGCTCAACGCGATGTGCCATGGCTCATACCTCGTGATAATTATCACGATAAAAGAGCCGGAAGTCAACCATAAAAGAGCTTTAATTTGAATAATTAACAGGAATTATAAGAATCCTAGTGATAATTCAGCCGGGAATTAAGGTTGGTAAACGAAGCCGCTGCCAAGGCGAAAGCCTATGATGCCCTTGTCCTGGGTTCTCCTGTCTACTACGCCTCAGCCAATGGTGCAATGGTTGCATTCCTTGACAGGCTTTTCCGGGTCATTTCCAAACACATGGCATTGAAGCCAGGTGCGTCAGTGGTATCGTGTCGTAGGGGAGGGGCCAGTGCCACCTTTGACCAGCTGAACAAGTACTTCACCATCAGCCAGATGCCAGTCGTCTCCTCAACCTACTGGAACAGTGTCCACGGCAATACACCAGAGGAAGTCCGTCAGGATGCTGAAGGATTGCAAGTGATGCGCAACCTTGGTTCGAACATGGCATGGCTGGTACAGTCCATCGAAGCCGGAAAGGCGAACGGTGTTGCCCTTCCGGAGCGTGAAAAACCTATAACTACAAGTTTCATCCGCTTGTAAAAGAACTGCCTTCTGACAGGGACGATTTTCCTGTCAGGAGGCATACTGCTATTGCAGTCATCGTCGGCCTCGACTCACGATCCACCATGGATCTTGATACGACCATCAAAGGTTTTGAGCTTACCAATGATTCCCTCAAGGAAATATTTGAACACATCTGCAATATACAGGTGGACGATGATGTGATATTTTCTGTTAATCGAACAACCAATATTCGCGAAACCGAGGACTATCCCGGTATCCGTGTCAGCTTGGTTGCCAGCTGCAAGTCCCTTTGTCCGTCGATGTAACCACCGGTGATAGAATTACACCTCGCGAAATAGCGTATTCCTTTCAGTCATTGTCTGATGAACGATCCATCTCCGTCATGGCATATGCTCTTGAGACGATATTGTCTGAAAAGATAGAAACAATACTCTCAAGAAATATTGCCAATACCCGTCCAAGAGACTTCTATGATGTCTATATCCTGTATTCGCTACGATGGAGAGAATGTAGAGTGCCGATTTTGAGGATAGCTTTGGATAGGACTGCGAATAATCGCGGTCCTAACTCTGTTCTGGGACACTATGAAAGTATTGTTGCCAACATACGGATTAATCCCCGGATGCATGATTTTTGGTCAAATTACCAAAAGGTATTTAAGTTTGTCAAATCTGTTAGGTTTGAGGATACTGGTAATATGGTGCTTACAATCATGAAACCATTACAGGCTTAAATACACATGTGATTTGTATCCCAAATTATATGTGTCTCTCTTAGTGAAACATCATCCCTACCACAATAATCAGTATGATCTTGAACGTACAAAAGAAAAGGTGCCCTTTTTCAGGGTCACCTTGTTCTTCTCTAGCGCAGGATCCTATCCAGTACATGAGCATTGTTTCTCCACTTGTCCTGAGCCTTGACTCTGAGATCCAGCTGCAGCTTCTTGCCAGGGAATATTGCCCTGATCTCGGGGGTGCAGCCCTGGCGGATCTTCTTGATGTTAGCCCCTCCCTTTCCTACGACAATACCTTTCTGAGTGTCTCTTTCCACTATGATGGGGCGGCCCTTACCCAGATGGAATTGGTCTGCTCATTGTGTTCGATCTCCTCAACGGTCACATAGATGGCATGGGGAATCTCTTCAGTGACAAGGTTGATCGCCTTCTCGCGGATGATCTCACTGATGCGGAACTCCACAGGCTGGTCGGTGTAGGCATCCGCTGGGTAGAGCAGCTCACCCTCCGGGGCTAGCTTGAACAGCTCGATGAGAATCTCATCGACACCTTCATCAAGCTTTGCAGAAGAGGTTACCACTACAGAGTTTGGCAACTGTTCGGCAAGGAATGCCTTGGCAGCATCATGTTCGCCTATGGTGAGGATGTCACTCTTGTTGATGCAGGAGATTACAGGGCTTTTGATCTTTGCAAGAGTCTGGGCTATCGCAAGCTCCTCTTCACCGGCTGTACGCTTGGCATCGATGAGGTAGAGCACGACATCACTGTCCTCAAGAGTCCTTATCGCAGTCTCCTGCAATCGTTTGTTCATTGCCTTGTCACTGAGGTGGTAGCCTGGGGTATCGGTGAATATAAGCTGACCACGTGGGTCAGTGTAGATGCCTCGGATGGCATTTCGTGTAGTCTGGGGCGTGGCAGCAGTGATGGATACCTTCATCTCAGTGATGGTATTGAGCAGGGTGCTCTTGCCGGCAGACGGCCTTCCTATGATAGCAACAGTAGCACATTTCATGAACAGATCCTCCGCATCCAAGTATAGCGAATCATGCGGGCAATGGATACGGAATGACCGAGATTCCTCAAAGCGCCTTGCAATATGCTCTGCAATCCCTTTTCAATATGTATCTTATCCCGTATACTTGGGAAAACGCGAAAGCGACTAACTTTTATGAAGAGAGGCTTTTCATGCCAGAAAACGAAGAGAAAAAACCTGCAGTGCAGGATCCCCAGATAAACGAAAAACTCCTGAAGACCCGATCCATCATGCTCAGTGGTGAGATCAACAAGGAGAGTGCCGATCTTGTAATCAAGCAGCTGCTGGTTCTGGAAGGTGACAGCAGTGATCCTGTGCGTATCTTCATCAACAGCCCAGGCGGCGATGTCGATGCCGGCTACGCCATCTTTGACATGGCCCGTTTTGTCTCCTGCCCTGTAACTATGATCGGTATGGGTCTTGTGGCAAGCGCGGCAGCCCTTGTCCTGCTTGCAGTCCCTGCAGAGAGAAGGCTTGCACTTCCCAACTCGACCTACCTCATCCACCAGCCCATGAGTGGCATGAAGGGCGTTGCCACAGATATTGAGATACATGCCCTTCACCTGGAAAAGCTTCGTACCAAACTCGATGCGCTTATCGCTCAGGAGACAGGGAGAACCCCGGAACAGGTCAACAAGGATACCGAGCGCGACCACTGGCTTTCAAGTTCGGAAGCTCTGGATTATGGCTTGGTAAGTAGGATCGTTGCGACAAGGAGCGAGCTATAGCA
>CAXXCW010000004.1:0-28469 GCA_963662725.2 uncultured Sphaerochaeta sp. | reverse complement strand
AGTCTGAAGATGACCCTCAGAAAGGCAATAGAGACAAACAGGCCCAATCCAACTGCAATGAGGGTGATGAGGACAGTCGCGTTGATGCTGGAGTTCACACTTGCCACTTGAGATGCAAGCACGCTGATGTCAGGCTCAGCAAAGGTAATGACAAAGCCGACTACAAGGCCCGTTCCCAACAGCAGAGGCAGATTCTTTCTGGCTGTCACTGTAGATCCTATCTTCTCACCAATCGGAAGCAGGCCGACCTCTGTTCCCAGCAGGAAAAGGGCAAGCCCTACGATTACCAATGCACCCCCGATAAAGAAGGAGGAAAGCTGCCCACTGCCCAAGGGGGAGACAAAGAGATGTAAGATCGTAACAATAACGGAGATGGGAAGGACCGAAGTGCCAACTTCCTTCAGTTTATGAAACAGTTCCATCCATAGCCTCCTGACCTACTACAGAAAAAACTACTCCCAAGAGGAAGGTAGTTCTCAGTATCACATAACTACTTTTATTCCCAAACAATACAATTCTTCATCTTGCAAGGTCAAGGCTCTGTTTGACACTTAATGAAACCCTTTGGGTAGAACCAACAAATTTTGAAAAACCCTTCAGTAAAGAGTAAAAATCCCTATTGGCACTTGACTTAAACAGTATCAATCCGTATGATTCGTTCTGTTATTGCCTTGGGGGTGTAGCTCAGTTGGCTAGAGCGTTTGAATGGCATTCAAAAGGTCAGGGGTTCAATTCCCCTTACCTCCACTACGAAGAGTCGTTGCTGAGCAACGGCTCTTTTTTGTTGTATTCACTGGCTAAGAGGCATGAAGGCACCTTCATGACGTCTGAACGATTTCTTTGAATGGGCCCTAATGTTAAATCCAGAGCTATATGGAACGGATAATCCAGTAGACTATGAAATAAATATAAGAAATGGCGAAATAATGGGGGTAGCCCTAGGTTAAAAGGTGTTTACTCCCTATTGAGTAGAAAACGTTGAATAAACATTCAACAGTGTATTAAACATAAGAAAGGGCTCTTTAGCGTTTAATCCCTTAAATTGTTTAAACAGGCGTTAAACAGGTTTCGCGAAATAGGTAAGTAGAAATAGCGAAATTATAAAGTGGCATAAGGTTCCTCTTTTCTTATTAATTCCCTTGCTTCCCTTACAGTAGTCCTTAGTAGTAAACGAGTATAGGAATCTTCTTCTGTATGAGCTAATAATCCATTGAGAGAAGTTAGTTGGTAGCCCAAATAATCAAGCAGGCCCGGATTACTTCTAGCCCTATTCGTTACAGCCTGGATCCTTCGCGAAGCTCTTTTGAGTGTAGTTTTTCTAACAAACAACTTATCTGTCATTACCCTAAACCCACAGAAGTCAATAGCCTCTGCTTTTTCAAAAGGCTTTTTAAATGAAACGATCTTACACTTTCTACCGTTAACATCCAGCTCTAATTTTTCAAAAGAGTACCTTGCAATTAAATCCATCTGCTTTTCCAATACCTCTCTGTCATTACCTAGGAAATAGAGGTCATCCATATACCTACCATATTTTTTTATCCCCAGTACATCCATTGCAAAATGATCAACCTCATTGAGAACGATATTAGCCATTAATTGGCTGGTTAAGGACCCTATTGGAAGGCCTGGGTCATAACTGTCAATAATTGAGTCTATAATCCAAACAGCCCACCTATCCTTGACCGTCTTTCTGATGATTTCCTTTATAACTTCATGAGAAATTGAATGAAAATATTTTCTGTAATCGAGTTTGCAAACATACCACTCTTCTTTTCTTGGGAGGTTTCTCATGCTTGCCTGTAAATCTAAACAGCCCTTGAGCATACCCTTCCCAACTCTGCATGCATAACTGTGTTCTATAAAAGTATCCTCAAACTTTTGATTAAACAGATTTACCCACATTTGCTGCACAATCCTATTAGATAGAGAGGGAGCGGCAATTAACCTTTCTTTGGGCTCATTTACTATAAATGTCCGATAAGGTCCAGGAGTCCACTCCATAGATTCGAGAGCAATTCTAAGCTCATACAGATTTAGAGAAAGATTTTTCTCGAATCTGATTACCTGCCTGCTTTTTCTGTGATTTTTTCTTACTAGCTTCCAGGCGAGAAGTAAGTTTTCCCAATCTAATATTTGTTCTTGTATTGTCATAATTTTTAAAATAAATAAGGCGGTAGGTTTCCCCTTAAACCGCCTGCTGTTATGTTGATTTGCACTTGCCAGGGCACCTGTCCTTTTTGCAGCCCTTAGCGCTATGCTTTTGGGATTCTGCAGAGAGCGGCACACACGGAACACAATGTTCATGTTCGTGTTCGACCGGGAGTTGTTGCCGTTGCGATAACCGAGACCGGCATTAGCGCCATTGTTCGGGTTCCCGCCAGCATAAGGCCGGTAGTAGCTGGGCTGTTAAGCCCTCGATTGTTGCACAGATCCCCCTTTGCGGTCATAGAGAGTTGACTGCCATCCTCCTATCAAACAACCCAATTCCTTGAGCGTTTTAGAACAGCAAGCTGAACGCTCTAGTGGAATTGAGTACTTAACTATCCCATCCTTTGCAACAAAGGACATATTAGGGGCTTGATTAACCCAAAATTTTACATTCTGAAGATGATGATCTGCAACTTCCAATTTTCTGATCATTGTGGATGGATTCTTTTGGAAAACAACCTCATTTAGGTAGGTTCCACACTCTCCAATCTCTTCGCAGATAGACTTGCCAAATAGGGTTTTGTAGGCGTTCGGCATTGTATTATAGCAAAGCACCACCTCATGAACCGCTTTTATCAGTACTTGAAACACCGGATTATTTTCTTCATATTTAGCCATTTTACAAATTCTACCTATAAAAAAATTTCGAGCCCCCTTGCGATACGCAAGGGAGGCAAAGAGAAGAGCCCAAAAAGCCATAAGACTAGATTAAGCGGCACACACGGAACACAATGGTCATGTACGTGAACGACCGGGAGTAGTCGCCGAAGCGACAACCGAGACCGCCATCAGCGCCATTGTACGGGCTCCCGCCAGCATAAGGCGTTTTTTCGCCCAAATTACGCATTGTATTGTAACCAGCAGGGGCAATAGTGCATGGTGCGAGCAATAGCTCTTTTGCTAGAGAGGGAACCGTCACCCCGGCACGAGTCCCTAAAGATGCAAAAGTAGCAACTCCGTAAGGAGTGTCTGTTAGCTGCTGATTAGTTATAGCTGCAGCAATTTCAAAACCAGCCGTTCCTGTTGTCGGAGCAGGCGCGATGTAATCATATCCAAGCGTCCCTTCTGTCCCTGGTGCTACCAACGCCCCGGTCTGATCCATCTCTTTAAATAGTGTTGAGGAGGCGCTTAAATCCACCCCGGTTACAGCTGCATTGTTATCAGGAACTATTCGCCACTTACCATCAACATACTTAAGATCTGCATAACGTTCAAATCCGTTGCCTACCATGTCTGCAGGCTCGAAGATTGATCCCAGCAGGCGCCAGGCATCAGGCCCTGTGCCGGTATTTGTTAGATAGACGTTATTACCACTTACAGTTGCCGCTTCTGCATACTCTGAAGCCGCATGGGATTTTCCATAATTGCTATTCCCTCTTGGCTGAAACCCGAGCCTCATCGAAAGTAATGTGAGGTATGACCAGATTGCATTTGTGCTGAGAGCAAAACCATTCCCCATTGCATTGCAAAGAGTGAGCATCTGATCGAGGGTAAGGCTGTACGATGGGATCATCCCATAAAGAGAAACAGGAGTATTCACTCCTCCAACCCTAGCACCCAAGTACTTAGCTTGCTGAAAGGCTCTAGGAACTCCACCAACATAGAATGCAGGATGAAGGGTTCTTCCGTCAGGAGTGAACAGGGTGCTGCTGTTGGAAAGGAAGTCCAGACGGGCCCATTCGTCTATAGGATAATTGACCATAATGTTTGGCCTACCAAGAGTATCAAACATTACCTCATTTTTCCCCTGTGAAAGGTTAAGGATACTATCACCAATATTCTTGGCATCGTAGTAATCCCCGTCCTCTAGGACAAGCCCAACATCTTTTATTGCGAGTTTTGTCAGGCTTTTTTCAAGCCTGATCATGGTGTCTCTAACTTGATCATAATTCATTGATCATCCCCCCCTCAGTTGGTTCCTCTTCAGTGATAAAGAGTTCTTGATGCTGGTCCTTGATGTCTGATGCTAGGAATGGAACGTATGCTGTAGGAGCCCTTGAGATTACCGCTGATCCACTGCAAACAAAGACATTGTCCTGGTCTTCCCAGGTAACTGTGATTTTTGTTCCTGCCATAACAGGTTCTATCTGACTTGTGTAGTGGTACTTCATGCTTCCGTTACCTCCAGTGTTGCAGCACCGCCCTGGCTTCTGGCATAGACCGATACGGGCACTGCAGAGTCAAAGCTGATGGTATGGGTTTGCCCTGGGTCTATAGGCAACCCTTTAGTATAGATTGCATCAGCAGAGGATGCCCCGACCTTAACTTGGAACTTGGAAAGGTTCTTGAGTATAAGCAACCCTCTCCCCTCTAGTTCTGATGCTCCTGCTTTCAGCAATACAGAGGTCCCTGAGGTGGCTGTAACCATCCCATGGACTGGAGCTTTTTTAAGAGTAAGCGACAGTTTCTTGTCTGCTGTTTCCTGCGCGATTTCCCGTAAGCCTGAGCCGATACGGGCCATATCAAAGCCATTAGGCTCATTCAAAAAATGATCTGACATTATGGTGCCTCCACGTATAATGATACTGTTTTTAGTATGTGGCCGTTCTTAGCCTCTCTGGAAACCACATATTTCTGCCCGTCAATCAACATCCATCCATTTGCCACAGCCGCAGCCCCAACTGCAGCGTCCCTGGCAACCTCTGCTTCATTTTTACTTATCAGTGCCTGATCCCTAAAGCCTTCTGCATTATTGGCGCTTGCGATTGCCGTTTCTTTATATCCATAGGCAGTTTGAGAGAAGGTATCGGCATTACCCTCACTGGTAGACGCAGCTTGTTCGCTAGCCAAGGCTGCCGCCGCTGAAAGTGCTGCATTATCCTCACTGGTGCCTGCCGCTTGCTCACTAGCCAAGGCTGCCGCCGCTGAAAGTGCTGCATTATCCTCGCTGGTGCCTGCCGCTTGTTCGCTAGCCAAGGCTGCCGCCGCTGAAAGTGCTGCATTATCCTCACTGGTGCCTGCCGCTTGCTCACTAGCCAAGGCTGCCGCCGCTGAAAGGGCTGCATTATCCTCACTGGTGCCTGCCGCTTGTTCGCTAGCCAAGGCTGCCGCCGCTGAAAGTGCTGCATTATCCTCACTGGTAGAAGCCGCCTGTTCGCTTGCCAGCGCTGCAGCGGCAGAACCCGATGCATTATCCTCACTAGTGCCTGCCGCTTGTTCGCTTGCTAGCGCTGCAGCAACAGCCTCTTGCATTGTTAATGTACTGCCGTAGATTTCCAAGGCTGCCGCCGCTGAAAGGGCTGCATTATCCTCACTGGTGCCTGCAGCTTGTTCGCTAGCCAAGGATGCCGCCGCTGAAAGTGCTGCATTATCCTCACTAGTAGAAGCTGCCTGTTCGCTTGCCAGCGCTGCGGCGGCCGCTGCTTCGGAAGCATCTTTCAGAGATGTGAACATGATTAAATACTGATTAAACAGGGTCGGTTCAGCAGGGATAATGGCGTCCGGGTTGAGGTTCTCCTCAATATATACTACAGCAGGGGCTGATACCCATTGCTTCACCAGTACTGCAGCCTCACCAACTCCATCAACCAGAGCAGCAAAGATTTGGATTTGAAGCCTACCTGCGACCTGTGTAGCAGTGACACCTGGGACCCAGGGGAGCTTGATCAAAGAGTCTTCATAGGTGGGGACAAGTGCAATTGGCTCACCTTGCCCATTCTTGTTTTTGAACTGCAGATACCAGGAGAATAGTGGATCTGTCAAATCCTCGCCATTGACTGTTGACGCAATGCAAAATCGTATCCCATCCACCCCGGTTTGTCCGCCGATAATCAGACGGGTGATGTCTGTTGTAGTTATCTCTTTTCCGAGAATGTGAGCGTCAACCATAAAAATATCCTCCAATTAATCTTACTGCAACTGCTAAGACAGCCCCTGCCAGTATCCCTAGTGCATCAGCTATAATGTCGCCCCATGACCATACATTTCCTTCTGCCATCATATCACCATACTCTTTTCCCAATCCCAAGCCTGCCCCAAAGCACACCCCATATATGGGGTTGATGAGCCCAAGCGGGAAAGAGGCAACGGCGCTAAAAATAAAATGCTTCTTTTTGTCTTTTTGCATAATAAACATCGTTTAAACGCTCCTTAAACAGTTATATCGACCTGCAGAATCAACTGAGCCATAATCCTCCCGAGTCTTGCTGACGTAAATTTCATCCTTTTCCACCCCGTCCCTGAGAAATAAGCTGAGAGATCGAGCTCGCTAGCTAAAATCGAAGAGCTCCCCAAGCTGATCGCCCCACCATATCCTGCACCGTTGTCACAATAAAGAGAAACAGAATCTGGGGTTGTGCTCTCAGTTATCCCAAAAGTTATGTCATGATTATGTGAAAAATTTATAGAATGGCTGTGATCTCCTCCGGTAACCCCTGTTGGTTGCTTATACCCGTGAGTATGGGATGAGCCGCCATTCCCTGTAGTTCCTTGCGCTGTGCCTACTGAGTGAGAGTGCCCTCCTACGCTTCCACTAGTTGATACTGCAGGGGCGTAAGAATGCGTGTGATATCCGTATTCACTGCTTGCTTGGCCTGTCGAAGCTGAACTCCAGCTAGAGCCTACCGAATGGGCGTGGTCTCCCCCAGAACCTGTACTACCTGACGGTGCAGTGTATGAGTGTGCATGAGTTCCACCCCCGGAGGCCGTTGTTGCGTTATCGTTATATGGGATTGTCAATGCCATTCCCGATGGCTGTGAAGAACCTGTATTCCTGTCCCATATGGAAGCTTCGCTATTATAATACAGCCCAGACGAATATGCCCTGTATGCCAGTCCTTTTGCATTAAGCTTCACGCTTGCGATCCTGACTGAGTCTGAAGGGATGAAGAAATCGACCTCAAAGGGGTGGGTAGCGTCTAGGGAATCTTCGAACTGGAACGGTAGTACGTTTCTGATCTCGGCAAAGTTTCCGTACATCTTGCCTGTATCGGTATCAATCCACCACACCTTAGTACCATTGTATCTGGCCTCTATCACCGTATTTCCATTGCCGTCATCGTCCAGGACCCGGAAGAGCAACCCAGTCGTCAGAGTTCCACCACCCACATTCAGCTTATTTGCTATAAGAATGTCCAGGACAAGCATTGCTGCAAATATGACTTCGCCTGTATCTTTTGCCAGTTGCAGAGCGTCCATCCACCCCGCCATCACAATATTTGAGTCTGTAGTGCTTGACCAGCTCCCGCTGGCAGCCGACCAGCGGTAATAGTGATATTGGGTTCTCCCTTCTTGTGTGGTACCCGTATACAGATAAAAATCACCGTCTGCAGGATCCTCCGGGTCAGAGGTGCTCATCCCCATATATGCAGCCTTGTCTATGCCGGAGACTCGAATGGGGACTGTCCACACCCCGACCTGATCACCGGTTGAAGAGAATGTACCGAAGCTCATCCAGAGTGGTGCAGACCCTTCAGGAGGCGCTAGGAACCATCCGCTGGGATTAGAGCCTACAGGGGTTGTGGGAAGCGTTGCAGCCCTTATATAGATTGGTCTGGAAGAGTTGCCATCCTTAGGCAATTTAGCAGGGCCACTTTTTGCCTTATTGGTGGTTCTGCTGACAATGCTTGTAATTGCAGCTATGCTGACGGCCTTATACGTCCATCGCCCGCTGAAGTCATAAGATCTTGATCTGCTCGTAATTAATATGAACCCGTCATACAGCTCGCCTTGAGAAAGTTTGTAGACTGATCCAATTGCATAATCATTGAGAGACGGGAAGGATATGTCAAAGACACCCGCTGTTTTCCTCGCCCATAACGCCTCTACCAGCGCCTGGGCGGAGGGTGCGTCAAAGACATATGAGACAGGGTGCCCTTCTGGGTCCGAACAATCTGTCGGATATTTTGTTTCCGGTAAGCTGTCCTGGACTAGAGCCTTTGCGTAGATCTCAGACCAGTACAACCTCTTCGCCGCTGAGCCGGTATTTTTGTACCTAAGCCTTGCCCTGAGTGATTCATAGACAACAGTTGCATCAATAGAGATGGGATCTAGCGCTATCCCATCATCCTTGGTGTCCTCTATATAGTGATTGCTAGAAGCAATAAGCCCTAAGTCCTCATTCTGCAAACGTGAGGCGCCTGTAAGATATTTTGTGTCAAGAAAGGTTGACTCAAAGTCCATCCAGGTTTCTACAATGTCCGAGTCTTCAGGCCAATAATCACCAGCAGCAATGGGGTCCCCTGGTGTAGGGTCTGAAGTGTCTCCTGTCGGTAGGTTACCTCTCCATACCAGGGCGTCTTGCACAACCTTTGTCTTTGGCCACTCCACGAGCACCCCGTCATGAGTATCATAACGCTTTGACAGGGATAGCTTCTGTCCTCCTGCTAGAATATCTTTCTCGCTGATGATTTCGGCATTGTCAATTGTCTCGAATGCTGTTTGATTCCAGCTGATCTTATCGCCATCTGCTACGGCTAGCACCCAACGGTACTCACCTAGGAGCGGGTCGATAAGATCGCGAAATGTGATCTCGTTTTCGGTTGCTGCAATGTGTATTATCTGCTTGTCGATGTCTGGTGCATCTGCAGATATCTTGTCGCTCAGCCCTGCCAGTTCCAACAGCTTGTAGAGTATGGACAATTCAGGATGGGATCTCTTATATATAAAGAAAGGGAACCCATCCACTTCTGCAGGAAAGCTTACCGATTGGGGAATTTTCTTATCAAGAGCAACTGTGAAGTCAATCGCTTCCAGGGTAACGAAGGAGGGGTGGGTGGGATCCTCCCATTCAGATGATAGTACAGGGTCCATCTGGCCCTGGAATAGCACATCAGAAAACTCTCCATGCCAAATCATAACTGCTATCACGTCATTGGAATTTTTTAGCATGGTGCAGATTTCGTCATCCCAGTTGATTTCCCATGATGCGCTATTGAGCGTGCTCCTGTAATTGGCATTGCAAAGCATCTCTTGCACATGCAGGCTGTCGGCCTGCAGGAGATGTGAGATATCGTAGCGTTCGTTGCTAATTGTCAGCTCAATCCTAATCCGGTCATCTGTCATGATATCTTTTTCCTTCCCAGCTTCACCCCAGCCTGCGCAAGTTTCCCATATAAGTCATCAATTCCATAAACGTTTCCGTTTATGTTTATAATCTGGTTGCCTGTACCTGATGCGAGTTCTCCTGCACTGCTGATGGGGGTTATCCTCACATGCTCAATCCCTCCGGGGTTATCACCGACCTTGATCAGTTGTGGCCCTGATGTCATAAATTCTCCTCCCGTTGCAAAGGCGGGGACATCGGCGGTATTGACTCCTAGGCTCTCTAGCTGGGTCTTGATCCCCCTGAGCTGATCCTTATCAGTGACTGAGCTGATGGCATCAAAAAGCGCTTGGATTTGTGCAGCCTGCTCTTCCAGATCCTCGTCTTTTCCTGACCAGAATTTTTGCCAGCCATTCATGTCTGATAGCTCTGTGTCGATGCCTGATATTTTCCCTGTTGCTGCAGACGATAGCGCAGCCCTTGCATCAGCGAAATCACGGTCGCTCTGCATTGTGCCTGCTTGGCTCTTAAAATCCTCGACGCCGATAAGGTTTCGGTCAAGCTGCCTCTTAAGCAAGTCGTATTCTGTATCGATCGTCTTGTTTATGGACTCTGCGAGCTTCTCCCTGGCCTTGACTTCGTCCTCCATAGCACCAACAAGAGAATCATCAAGCACTGAGCCAGAGCCTCCCATGAGGCCTCCTGTGATGCCTGCGACCCCTCCTAAAGCAAACAGGCCAAGAGCCACAGGCAGTCCAGCGATTCCTGTCTCTGCAAGGATCCGCAAGCCGGAAGCGAGAGCCATCTGACTGATCTGCCCCATGATCTGCTGAGCAAACTGGCCGGAGCTGACAACCAAGGAGTCTATACCGTTACCCCCTTCTGCCAGGGTAGAGCCGAGATCAGAGAACATGGAAGACAGTGTAGATCCCATTGCTTCAGCGTTGAACAGCTGTTTACTGAGGCTCTCTCCCATCTTCTTAAACTCATCATTGGTCATCTTGGAAACGCTTCTGACCTTGCTTATCGTCCCGTATTCCTTATCCCAGAGTTCCTGACGTTGCTCTGCAGTGATTACACCCTTGGCTTCAAGCCCTTCAAGCTCCTGCTGGTAGTCTACCTTCTTCTTGAGAGCAGCCTGTTCTTCTGTGACCAGGGTCAGCAACAATGCCTTTGCCCTGGTCTCTGCTGCTTCCTGCTCTGTGATGTTGGCAACAGCCGCGGCAATCCCGTCGTACTTGCCTGAAAGTGTATCCAATGACGTCTGCCATTCACCGGAGTCATCAGCGGCAGGCCCTGCAGACCAAAGCTTGTTGATCTGTCCCTTGAGGGATGAGAGCTGTTCGTCAAGTTCTTGTTTCTGAGTACGGCCAAAATCAAATGATAGAGGGATATTCAGGGCATAGTCGGAAGCAGTCACCCCGCCCAACAACTTGCCCAGGTAATCTTCCTTGACCTCAACCTTGGTAAGTCCTTCGAGCTCTGCTTGTTTTGCCCCTATTACAGCACTGTAGAACCCTACTCTTGCCTCTGCTTCCTTGAGCTGGGCAATTGTTACCTCACCCCCTGCAGCAAGAATGAAGGCCTTGTTCTTGATGAGCTCATTGTCAATCTGCTCCTGCTCCTTGAGAAGGCTGATCTGTTCTTCAAGCTCGTTCTTCCTGCTTTCTTCTGTTGCCCGGTAGAGTTCTTCCAATGACGTTGTCTTCTGCTGGTGTGCTGCAATGCTGCTTGCCTTGTCCGCTTCTATTGCTGCAGACTTCTTGGCGCGTTGCAAGGCTATCTCATTTGATGCCTCGACCTGTCTCTGTATCTCTAGTTGTTGCTCAAGGGCGGAAAGGATTGTCTCCTTTGAATCGTTAAATGAGCGCCTGAAGGTCTGAGCAACATCCTTGGATTCGCTGGTAGCAACTAAACCAATCTGAACCTCAAGCTCTTGCGAGTCCATCCCTTTGAAAAGGTCTTTCAGGTCGCCCTCTCTATTTGCAGAAAATAGGTCTCCAATACTACGCTTCTCTCTACGTGAATCAAGGTAAGTGTCCAGCCATTCGACTGCCTTTTGGAGCCCCGGTATGTTGAGCAGGTCTTCTCCAATGTCTCCCTTTATTTCAGCCAGCGTTGCCCTGAAATCTCCAACAGGACCGAGTGCACTGTGCATTGACGAAGCTAATCCACCGACCCTGCTATCAAGTGCATTGAGCAAGATTGTCTGGGCATCGGTTACCTTGCCCTGATCCATGAGTGTCGTTATGAGTTTTTTGCTCTCAGCATCGAGAACCACCCCTGATTCCTCAAGCTGGGCCATCCCTTTGATTGGGTCTTCCAGTGCCCGCCCCAGCTTTTTGGCTGATGCTGTAACATTCTCACCCCATAGTGATGCAAGGTTTGCGGAATTTTCGATGACCCTAGGCATGATTTCATTGCCGATATTTTTGAATGCTGAGAGAGAGGCTGTCATACTGACAGTATCTGCTTCTGCAATCCCTGTGGTCTTGCGTAATCCTAAAGCCCATCTTTCAACCTGGCTGAAGGAGAAGTCGGCAGATTTGCCTGTAGCCCTGTAGACGGCTTCCAGCTTCGCAGCTGCCAAGACGTTTACCTCACCTTCAGCCGCAAAGTCTTTGTAGATTTTAATACCTTTGGCAACCACGATTGCAACGGCAGCATAAGCCCCTACCAGCTTCATGTATGAATTGTATGATTTGTCCACAGCTTCGGCCTTGGAGACTTCCGTCTCTGTCGCCTTCTTGTTTGTCTCTGCTCCCTGGGCTGTTGCTTGCGAAGTCTTGTCTGCAGCCGTTCCAGCGTCCGACATCGTGTCGGTAGCCTTCTTGACAGTATCCTCATACTCATTCAAAGCTTCTGTGGCTTCTTTGGTCTGAGCCTTGATTATGAGCGCCAGTTCTTCTGTGACAGTTTGGGCCATAGCACACTCCTACACCTATGATAACAAAAGAGGCCAGGGTGTAACCCTAGCCTCTTTCTTCTTTTGCAGATGCGATCGCATCTTCATATTCGTCTTCAAACCCATTGATCAGCATTAGTGTTTCATGGTTTTCCTCCAATGGCCCCTTACCGTTAGGTAATCCGAATCTCTTGTAGTCCTTCCAAATTTTGATTGCAGCCCAAAGATCATCAGTCAGGAGACTCTTCATCTCCTTTCTCTTGAGCATCCTCCCGGATCCCAGGTCGAGTATCTGCTCATCATACCATGCAGACTTCTCCTGGTACGCATACCCTATCAGGCAGGCCCGGAATCCGGCTCGGAGTTTTTTATCAGCTCCTCCCCCACCTCAAGGTCAAGGATCTTCTGAGCCAGCTGCGTTGCCAGCAGATGACAATAATCGGATTGGATCATTGCAAGTTCCTCTCCATTTGTAATAGAGATGATTGCATCAACAGCCTTCCCCTCAACTTCTTTCGTACCCGTCTTGATTCTCAACCCCTGGATCTTGATGTTTGATCCAGAAAGTACTGCCCTCACATCTGTCTCTGAATATGAATGCACCGTCCCATCGCTTTTGCGAGATGCGACACGTCTTTGCCATGCATTACGGTCAACAGTGTTTGGCTTGTCGTATTCAATCACGACTTGCTCAGAGCTGGGGAGCTTGTCGTTCCCCAGCAGATCAGGAATCCACGTTCGTCTTCTCGAAACATTCAACAGCATGTGAACTCCTTATACTATGCGGCAGCGGGGACGGTTCTTTCATACTGCCACGTCTCGAGAGTCGTGTAGTTGAAATTGAAGGGGGTGTTGCCACTTGCCGCCTGACCAGCGCTCAACTGTGGGATGCGCATCTTGCGGAAAATGGTGACCTCAACCTCGCCCTCTTCTGACATCTCACGATAGATGAAGAAGTGCAAAAATTGCTTGCTGGAATCCCTGGGAATCATCGTGATCTTATCATCCTTCTCCACGATCCTGGTTCTGAACAGGCCCTCAAGCTCCCTTTGCATGGCGCTGTCGGTTTGGAACAGTCCGTTGATTGTCCCGCTCTCGCTATAGATGCCATCGCCCGCCAGCTTCTTTCTCCCGGCAATCCTGTCGCATTGGGTGGTCTGGTCCAGCTCACCCTCCTGGGATGATACCGGGCAATCAGTGGTCCAGCAGGATATGTCCATACTGAACGGCATCACCTTGTCCCCATCAGTCAGGGGATTGCCCGCAGTAGTCTCCCAGGAAGGGAGCTTGACAGGCGCCCCGACTACCAGAGCCTTGCCATTCAGCAGGGTGGTGTCCTTGAGGGTGTCGAAATAAGATGCCGCACCTTTTGCAGTTATGAATCCGAACCCACCAGCAAAAATTGCAGTTTCAATTGTGAGTTCAGCAGCAGCATCCTTGCAGAATCCGCTTCTCCCGTCGATTGCGCTTGTTTTCATTCTTTCCTCCCGCCCTACCTTAGGGCTCTCTTAAAAACCACATCCATGACGTGGGGTTCCGTATACACATAAGCCCAGGCAGACGTCTCGCCTTCTATGTTGTCGTTCTGGACAAACTGACCACTATTGTTAATCGTATCTGGGAAGTTGGCTCTGATAACGCCCCTACTGCTTGCCAGTTGCAGATCTACATACAGCCTCCCCTCGTGCAGCTCCTTGTTGTACAGGTCCCCTACCGCAAGGCTGGCTTCGATGATGCGATCCAGGAAGACTTCCGGTCCATCTCCCGCACCCACGATAGTCAGCTGGAAACTTACAACACAATGGGAGGCTCCCAGGTTACCAGACCCGACAAATGTCAGCCGAAGGTGAGGCTCTGCACTCTTGATAGGCTGGGGGTCCATAATCACCTTCATGCCTGTCTCCTTCTTCAGGTGTGCTGTCACTGCATCCAATACTTCTCTCATGCCTCACCTTCTCCTTTTGGGACTATCTCGGTAAGCATCCGACTGATCACTTTGTGGTCCCTGTCGTCAACAAGCAGGAATGGCCGGGCAGGGATGACAACAGACTTCTTCAGGATGAACAGGACGATGCTGTTGCGAACAACCTTCCCCTGCCCATCCCTCTTTTTCCGTTTCAGCTTTTTCTCTGCCATCACTACGCCTGAGCTTTGGTTCACCTGGTACCAGACGTTGTATCCATCCTTCCTGAGTCCCCTGATCACATCGCCTGCGCCGAAGCCATACTTGCGTTGTTGCTTCCTGGTCCAGCTTGAGGCCGGGATGAACAGCCATTTTTTCTTTGCCTTGATTGTTCCCCCGAACTGATTGATCTTTGCCCCTATGTGGTTGGTCCCCACAACGGCGCTCTTCTCATCAGACCGGCTGGTAATCGATGCAAGGAGCTGTCCCCTGTCCCTTAACGTCCTCGAATTCTGCTTGACCGCAGTAGTTAGTGCGGCATTGCCTGGCTTGATGCCTCCGTTGATTTTACGCTGTGTTGAGGAGACCATGTACTCGGCAATCCTCAGGTTCAGTGGTGCCGGGTCAAGGTTGATTGTCCCGGTCTTTCTTTCGATTGTCACTTCAATCAGGGCCATAGGTCAGTCCTTCGAACCCCAGGGCGGATGCTGCCAGTTGCAATTGATGACTTCTCACCGTCCCCCTGGTATCCCGCCGAATCTACGGCATCGCCATAGACTGCCCTAAGCAGCTCCATGGCATCTTCCTTCTTGTCCTGCGCTACCCTCTCGTTCTCGCCATAGCTGTACAGCTCATAGAGCGCCCGCTTCACGACGATAAGCTTGTTGATCTCAGTGTCTTCATCGAAGACCCCAGAGGCGGCAACAACCTTGGCCTTAGCCCAGATTGTTGCTCTCTCTATAGCCCGGGCAATGACCGTTGAATCGCCTTCAGTCAAGACTTCGAGATTGTACTCTTTGATCTCATTCCTCAGATCTTCAACGGTCACAGACATGGATCACCTCCCTTATGCTTGTGCTGCAGTCTGCAGCGCAAGGAACTCGACGATGATGTCAGCCTTGAGGTCTGCATCAGTTGTGGTCATCTCGTAACCACGATCAGTTGCAATCTCGAAGATCTTCGCTTTGGTCAGGGCAGTGAGAGACGTCTCGGTATAGACTTTCTCGACATGCTCAACCAAGCTTGCATCCAGGGTGACCAGATCAGTTTCCATGCTTGCACTGTCTGCGTTGATCGTGTATGCAGTTGCATTCACAATGTCAGCATCGTAGACGGTCGCCCAGCAGAAACCCTTTGCAGATACAAGTGGCATCGGCTTTGACTCGCTGATGACCTTGTACCCGGATGGATCCTCGATTTTGATTGTCTTTGAGAAGAAGGGGACAGCTTCCAGGTTGCCATCGACATCGTCAACAGCACAGTAGGTAAGCTCAGGAATGTCAGTGACGAACGCCACGATCTTCTCGGGATCAACCTCATACTTGGTAACCTCAGCCCCAGCGGCGTCCCGGTCCTTGTACGTGATGCTGTTCTTGACAATCTCATAGCCCCCCAGGGAGATTACTCCTTTTTCGGCCTTGGCGTCGATGCGATTGTCATTGGTCATCGAGGCAATCTTGTTGGAGATTGCTGCAAATGCTTTTTTCCCGATCATGAACTTGACCTCGCCTGTGGCTCCCTCTGCCATGAGCGCATCGTCCATCTCGCTGAGGTCATTGATGATCATTGGCAAGGTGCAGGCGTCGTCATTCCACTTGACCTCTGGCGCAAATGCGATGGGTGTTCCATCACCATAGAGTACTTGATACCGCTCGAAGCCTCCCTCGTTCTGCATCATGTAATCGATCTTGCCTGTGATCGCCTGGGCACACAGGGCGTTCCGGGTCATCTCTGTGCTGCGCATCAGATCCAGGACCATATTGTCCAGCTTGGTCATTACCAGAGCCTGCCCGCGGTCATCTCCTGTCCCGTACAATGACCGGAAATCATTCAGGTCAGCGCCTGTGATGAATTGGCTAAGTCTGATAGGCATCGGCTCAATCTCAGTCCTTGTCCCTGACTGACCGCCTACAGCAAGGGCCATAGCGCCCCTAGCCACTACAGGCAAGTTGCCTGTGCGCTTGAGCACGTCGTCGAGGCGTACACGACTTGAGGGGGTATTTGTCCTCACCCCGAAGACAAGGTCAAAAACGATTGACCTGACCGGCTTGTGGCGTTCGATCAGCTTGGTGATCAGAGCCAGCGTAAAGTAACTGTTCAGAAATGTTGCAAGATCCATGCTTATTCTCCTTACGGCCTAACCGTTGTTCAGTCCAGTGCCCAGACGCCAAGGGCGGCCAGAGCATCGAGATCGGCTTGCACAGGGGTGGCGGCGGAAACGACGGTCACCACATCCTTCTTGCAAGTCCCATGGACCAGCACATTGACTGCTGTATCCTTGCCTGCGGTGGTATCGGCGTAGCAAGTGGCCACCCCGAAAGCCGTACCGGCAGTGTTGTCATCCTTGATATAAGGGAGGACCTTGTCGCTTGCGATTGCCACAATCTGCCCTATGGCGATTGTTCCCTTGCCTTCAGTCACGGCTTTTCGGATGATCACCGCAGGGTGCTTGCCATCCAGAAGCTGTGTGACATCGATCGTGATAGTCTTTGATGCCTTCATTAAGTCCTCCTTAGAACTTTAAGGCCATATTGGCCCTGTCTATCTTTGCCTCTGGCACCTGGCCAGCATCTGCAAACTCAGTCGCTCTTCCTGGTTTTGGAGCGGGTTTCTCAGCCATGCCTTTGATCAGGCTGATGAAGAGATCCACAAGGCCCTTGCCCTTGTTCTCTCCCTCATCTGCAAAGTCGTAGTCATGGGAGTCAACAAGCTTGTCGGCGAACTCACAGAGTTCATCCTTCTTGCTGCTGGCCATCGGCTGCCGATCTCTCCTACAACCTTCGCCTGGATGCCACTCTTGTAGGCAGCCTTGGCTCTTTCTTCCCTTCCCTTCAGCAGGTCATCTGCAAAGTCGGTAGTCTGAGCATTAACAGCAGATGTATCTACTGGTTTTGTAGCCGCAGATGTTTCCAACGGCTTTGCCGCTGCAGATGACTGCTTGGGCTCTGTGTTCGTCTTCACTTCTTTTTCTCCTTCCTCCCCGAAATCCGAGAAGTTATAAAATGCCTGGTCACTAAAATCCATTCCTACCCCCTTGGGGTCGATGGCATTGTCCGGCTTGGCTTCAACTGAGGCCAGAAGCTTGAGCTCGCGGATCTTGGGAGGGACGGAACCCAACATGGCAAGATGATGCAAGTACCTCTTGTTATCTGATGCCCTGGCAGGGATGCTGATTGACCAGCCGGTATAGAAGCCGCTGTTGATCGCCTCTGCCAATACTGGCTGCATAGATACATCCCCATGCAACACCCCGTCGATCCCGTTGATATCCTTAACGAGCTCGATGGTCTCGACGTTACCCCAGGATGGCCACCAGTCCTGCTTGGTCATGTAATGTCCAAGGCTGACAGGACACTTCCCGTCAAAGGTATCCACGACGTCCTGCAGATTCTGCAAAGTTACCGCAGCTCCATCAGGGCCAAAGCTCCCTGTCCTTGCGAGCTCCATTCGCTTTAAAACTTTGTCCATTGCTATTCCCTCTTTGTATAATTCTATCAAGCCTACGAGACCTTAAATCAGAAGGGCAGTGAGAAAGACCCTTCCAATGCAATAGTAGGAAGCTGAGTCATAATCCAATCTTCTGCCAGCAGGTCTCCTGTAGATGGGATATATGGCTCGAAGGTATTGCCATCTTCAGATCTGATGACCAAGTTGTCAGAAATTATCACTGGCACTGTTTCATTCAGTTTGTTTAGTGCTTCAAGAGTTGCGCCCTTCTGTAAAAAAACGTATCTCTCATCCTTCAGCCAGTTTTCTCTCCTGATTTCAAACCCATCTTTCACATACTCAAGCGCAAGTGAAAAACTACAATTTTTTAAATCCATAGGTTCCTCCTCAACTATCAAGAGTAATTCGTGTAAAGTACCGAAATCAGAGGGGTTTTGTGAAATTGCAGGTAGGCGCATCACGTAACCAATCCTAATTTGCCCTCAAAGGTGTTGAACAACGTTGAACAACGGGGGTCTGGCAATTAGTGGGGGAATTACACTCCGGCAACTTTGCAGGCTCTTACATGGCGTCCTAGGGCATTCTTCCAAAAACCTAGTCGAACAGGCCAAGTTCCAGTTGGACGCCAGCCGCCTTGAGCCTCTCCACTTGCGCAGGACTCGGCTTCCAGTAGTCGGCATTCTTTGCCGGGTTTGCTCCGAAGCCACTCTGTACCTTGTTGGTTATTCTGGCTACTTTGGGAGCTGCAGAATCTGCCTTGAGCCCCAGCACCTCAGCCTCTTCCTTGTAGATCGCCCGGACAGTTGACCGGCAGTTGTAATGCAAAGGCGGCCAGTTGTCATTCCACCAGGGATCATCATACGGAAGTATGGTTCCGCTTCTGATGCTGCAGATGTCAGTCTGTCGTCCATCCTCGATTCCGATAAACTCCAGGAACTGCGGCTTGTTCTCTTCCATCTCCATTGCACGCCCGGCGTTGTAGTCGGTCTGGATATTGGTGCGGTAGACGGTCTCATAGTACCAGGGTGATTCCTGACCGAACCCTGCAGCCTTCAGCGATTCGTCTTCCCTGATTGATTTGACAAAGTCGTACAGGCTCGATGTCTTCCCTTCCAGCTGGGCAAGGTAGTGGCTCTTTACCTTCTCTATTGCGTCAAGCTGGGTCAGCCTGCCGACGGTAAAGGCTTTCTTGCGCATGGCAGCAGATAGGGAATAGAACTGCTCCTTGCTCATTGTGACCCGTCCCTGGGCCCATTTGATGGCATCCTCATATGTCAGTGCTTGGTCGAACTCTGTAATGTTGATCTGCAGCTCATCAGCAAAATCGGTAGCAGGTGCAGCAGTATGTGCCATGCCCAACAGCCAGGACTTCATGAAAAGGAGATACGTCTCCTTGATAATCTCGCCGTTGGCTTCCGGCTTCCATTTTGCAAAAAGGTTCTTTTCTTTGAGTAGTCCAGGATCCTCCTTTAAACGGGTAGTAAACGCCTTCAGCTCAGCGTTTACTCCCTGTTTAATCCTGGGATAGGATTCCTCTTCCATATCGATGAGCTGTCCTACTTTGGCAGCTTCATCCTTCAGGATTCGATCACCAGCATCCTTCGACTTTTTTTTTTACCTTCCCCTGTGTCGGCAAACGAGAACGCTCCCAGGCTAGGGGCTGACATCCCTTCCGGTTTGGTGAAGACATCATCCCCATCCTTTGGCTCAGGCAGATTGTATCTCTTGTACAGCGAGCTCTTGGAGATGGGTACACCATGGTCGATTGCAACCATAACGTTGGCGAATGGTGCATAATCGCCGGTATCATAGGCAAAGGTAGGTACTGGTGCATCTGGTCCGAAGTTCACTTCGATGGCCATCTCTATGAGGTGCTGCATGGTATATGCTAGCGCCCGGCTGTCGTTCTCGTAGAACGCCATCTTGGTATCTTCATGCACGGTTCCCAGCGCCTGGGTCCCCGTATCGCTCATCGAGTTGGCAAGGGCTTGGGCAGTCATGGCATAGCTGATCCGCAGGTCACAGGCCTTGATCAATGCATCAAAGTCGCTGACGCTTCCTTCCATGGATATCCTCTCGACCGCCTTGGTGTTGGCCAAAGCCCCAGAAGACCCGCTGTTGATCTGAGCTATAAGATCGACAAGCTCCCCCGCAACCTCCTTGGCCTTGTTCGGGTCGCTTTGTTCGAACAGGGCAATAAGAGAGGGGACTGCAAACCTCTCTGTTGCACTCAGCCAGAACTCCCAGCCCATCCGCTTGAACTGCCACGGCCAATATGCCGCCTGCATATAAGGAAGCCCCCAGGGATTGTTGTAACGATCGCCTTCGATTCGGTGGATGATCCACTTGTAGGGATGGTCACAAGGCATGTAGCCGAAGTTCCCCAGATAAGTCATGGACCCGTCGCTGCTGAAGCGGTAACGGTTGATGTCGTGCCCGATGAGAGCATCGACATGATGCCATGAATTCTTCTTGTCCCATATGATCTCAGCAGGACGGAAACCGTATTTGAGCGCATCAGTCAGCAGATAGCTTGAGAGCTTGCGCAGGCGCTTCTCATTGAGATAATCCTCCACATACCGATCTACTTTTGCATCCCCTGTATCAGTTACACTCATTGCGAGATTTTGGGTAGCGTTGCGACGGTCGTAGAACAGTCCAACAATCCTGCTGTCGCTCAACATGTCGTCGAATACCTTCAGCCCCCTGGGTGATCTCCTGATCAAATCAGAGGGGTTTGGCATATAGGAGAACACCAGGCTGTCTTTGATGATCTTTGCCGTAAGTTGAGCCTTGTCTTTAGTGTCCATTTCTATATCTCCCTAACAGCCCGGGCAGCGCCGAGCTTCTTTTCTTTCCTGCCTTCCCAGTAGGCTTCCCTTTATCCCGATTGAATGCCGACCATGCCAGATAGATGCAGTCAACAACTCCATCGTTTAGGCCGGTCTCAGGGAAATGGATAAGACGGTAAATAGCTATGCTATCTTCTAGATCACCTTCGTAGGTAAAAGTCCCGTTTTCACTATAGGCACCGATTGATCTTGCCCTCTCAGTCTTGCTTCCCTTTGCAGGGGCGCCAATGAAGGGGATGTCGATGTGCTGTGACAGCAGCGCTTCCTGGATAAGCTTCTGGTAGACCTTTTGAAACCCATTCTCTTCAAATGCATAGATGCCCGGGGAATATCGCTCCCACCAATCGACGACGTTATCGACCATGTCAGTGATACTGCCGTAGTCTTTCAACCAGATCTTGAAAACGTGATAGGTTCCCCTGATCTTATGCCTTCCAATAATCCCCATAGCAACGTCGTCAGCCCCTTCAGCGTTTGGATCTATCCCTACTGCTAGGTCATACTCATGGATGTTTTCAACTCCCTTAGGGATGAACTTGAGCCATTCTTTCTGTATGAGTTTTGTACCGTCAGCAGGAAGGATGGACATATATTCTCGGGAATATCGTTCTGACCCTATTTCTTGTTTTTTTTGCTTGCATGCTGATATCGGCCAATACTCTGGCCATAAAGCAATCTGGTCATCAACTATCTCGCTCGAAAGCCTTACACCCAACCATCCTGGCAATTCCCGTTTTGCTATTCTTTTCAAAACTTTTGTCTGAGGATCTGCTTCATTGAAAATAGTATTGAGCATGAAAATTACTGCATCTTTGGACAAGTTCGCAACCGCACTGAAAAGCCAATCATACAGACCTCCCAGACTCTTGCTGCTCTTTGCATCCTGGTCAGTAATGATGTCATCGCAGATGATTAAGTCAGGGCGTTTCTCACGATCTATCAATCCACGGACAGAAGCACCCCGCCCAAGGGATACCATCGCGGCGCCATTCTTAAATGAATACATCCCAGTTTTCCAGACCTTTCCTTTTATATTCCCAAAATCGGCAATCAGGCGTTGATTGTCTTCAAATTCCACTGCGGTGTCTCGTATGAAGTTATCTGCAAGTGTATCGTTGGATCGAAAAACTGGAATAAATCGAAAGTATCCATATACGATTCCCCAGATTACCAGGATACGGGCAAAATATGTTGATTTCGCCTGTTCTCGAGGAGCACATAGGGTTAATCCTCTCAACCGATCGCAAGGCTGGGGAATATTACGGAACTCTGGTCGATGCTGTGCAACTATCTCCTTGACTACATCTTGGCTTACTGACCAATAAGGGCGTCCTGAGTGGGGGTCAATCTTTGTATCATGAAAAATCTTGCTCAGAGTTCTGTGCCAAGGTGCAGGGTCATATTTGATGTAATGAGGAAAATAGTACTTTGCAAATCCAGGGATATCTGTACGGAAATGCTCGTATCGAGCATGAGCATCCTTACTATCGGTAGCAAGTTTTGCTACCCTTGAGGGATTCATATCGAGAACTTGAAAGAGGATACTATAGTCACGATCTTGGATATCAGACATCAGGAGCCTCCAAGTTCTTTACAATCGTAAAAAGCTGTCCATACAGTTCAGGATGCCCTTCAAGAGCCTCTTTCAGTTTATCAAGAGTTCCTTCCTGAACTTTCTTGAACATTGCCTGGTAATCCATGCGCATGCGAACTATCTGAGTCTTTGCCCTGGTCATGTCCTTGACGAACTTGGCGAGCTCAGGAAGATCTGCAAATTCAACAGATTCAATCGTCTTGGTGTACTGGAAGGCTTTGCCGATAAGGTAATCCAAAGTTGCCTCATTGGTGTCGGTTGCTGGATTGTCTCTGATGGCGTTAATCAACTCAGTAGTCTCTTCCCGAGTCTTCATCAGTTCCCGGGCAATCTTCTTGTTGCTCTTGACTGTACGGCGAATTGATTCCCTGCTGATGTCTATACCTTCACTACGGAGCTTCTCTTCGATATCGACAAAGGTCATCATCTTTTCTTCATGCATCGTGCACACACGTTCTACGATGTCCAGGAGCTCGGCTTTTGATCGTGGCGCCATCTTAGGCCTCCTCTTCTGGGAAGACGACGATACCCACATCGCAGGTGTCGCCTTCGAGGAGGTTGATCCCCTTTGGACTGATCTTGTACCGAGTAATCTTCTCCAGGCGTAGATACGGGTGAGGATCCTTGCTCTTGGTCATATAGCCAGAATCAACCAGATACTGAAGAGACTTGCGAATCTCGGATGGTTTGTAATACTGGTAGTAGGCAGCGATGATTGCATTCTCTTCAGCCGCAGTGGGGCTAATGTTGCTCATCATTTGTAGGATTGCCCCTCGTAACTGTTTATTGAGCACGTCCATTCTTCACCCCCCCTAAAAAATACATGTCGATCCGGTCACCGATTTTGCTTAGCTCGGTACGCCATCCACCGACAGCCTCCTGGACTTCTATCTTTTTAGAATAGTCTCGCTCCACATTAATGAGTCTGTTGCCCAAGTTTTCGATACATTCATCTTGCTTTGTATCCCGCTTGTCCTGCTGCTTGCGCTGCTCTGCCAGGTCTGCCTTGATCTCGTCCCTGAAGGCTGCAATCTTTGAATTGACAATCTTCTGGCTGTCGTCAAACTTTGCAGACATCCTTTGATTGTCAGCCTTAATCTCTTTGATCATAAAAAAGAGAATCACCAAAACAAGTAGAATCAAAGCTGGCGTCCCGATTGAGTTGAATATGCTCAAGAATTCCATGTGCATCCCCCATAGTGTTTTCTTTATTGTGCCCTAGGTACAACCGGCCAAATCATAGGCCCCCGGCTAAGGGGGCCATGCAACCAATGATCTTATAACTGCATATATGGCAAGCCCGAGGACTGTGTAAAACAGAATCTCATTCTTGATTGCTAGTTTTTTTATCTGTTTTTCCATGTCTTTTGAGTAATTCTGAAAGGAGCTCGTCAGCCCTATCAGGGTCTCCTGGTTGCTCCTCGAGTCCCTCGATAACATCCCCAAGGAGACCTGCAGCTTCTCCGAGGTCTTCTGCGATCCCTCCACTATCTGCAGCACCTTCGGCAAGACCGTCTGCGAGCTGTCCAGCTTCGTCTGCTGCCTGTTGAAGATCTCCTGTAATTCCAGCACGATCTCCATTTCTGTCATTGTTGCTGGACTTGGGAGACTTGAATCTGCCGAGGAGCCAGCCCACAAAGGCAGAAACAAAAACAGCAAAAGCGCCCCAGAAATATGTTTCTTCCACATTAGCTCCCCTTTGCCGCCCTGGCAGAGTCATACAATCCCATTGAGATGAAGGCCACCATCAAGCCATTGAGCATGCCTGTCATCACCACTGCATCAAGGATCATGCGCCACCCTGTATAGGGTGAGACAATGAAGCCGTAGATGATGGAGATTATGCAAGAGATGATGATCAGTACAATGGGGATGTTGCCCGTCTCAATCCTCGCATTGGGATAGGTATTCCCCTTGTAGGTCTCTACCTTCTTCCCTTTCAGCCAAAATCCCAAGGTATTCAGGATTGGTACCAGGATAAGCAGTGCCGGTTTTAGATAGTCCATAAAATCCTCCTTGTAAGTAAAACATAATGTCGTTACATACAAAGAATATCCCCCTGGAGGCAGGGGGAATCGGAGGGGGGAAAAAGATTCTAGATCAGATCAAAGAGAGTCTTTAGATTTGAATAACCGGCTGTTGCAATGAAGACGATACCAAACATTTCAAGTCCATTTACTATGTAAAGAGCAATGTTGTTTCCTAGATAGATAACAGGTTTAAGTCCGATGCTTATTAAGAGGAACACCAATGACAAAAAAGCAATACGAAGTAGATTCCCCTTGAATGTAAGAAACAAATCAGACTTGGAAAGCCTGATTATCGCTCTCTTTCTAAACTTCTCTTCTCTGGTAATATCTAACTTCTTCAATGATTCAGTATCTGGCAACCCTTCGACTACTGTCTGAAGGATGGCATAAGCACTGATAAGGAATCCCAAAAAAGTGAATGAAAATGTGACAGATATGTTAGACATATCCTGTGACAAGTTTTCAAGTTGAGTGTCGCAAAGGAATCTTAGGGCTATTGCAAAAAGTCCACCAAGAATCATTCCCAAAATAATTGGGCCTTTCCAATCTTTTAGATTGAATGGGTATCCTTTTCTTTTCACTGTTGTATTTTCCATATCCCTATTATACCAATGCGACAAATCGCCTATCCAATGGGGGCTTCAATCATTGCTGGCAAACGTTCTTCAAAATTTACCTGCATTGCATTGAACACTTCTACCGCCGGCACAAACTCTCCGTCATATTTTATCGTAGTAGTAAACAAGAATCTATCGTTAAGCAAATCAATCGTTTCCATCCGTTTGCCTTCTCGCATTCCAGACACGGTAAACTTGCTTTTATCATTCATACGCAAAAATGATTCCAGCTTTCTGAAAAACGGAGGGATCTTGTGCTTCGTCAGATTCTTACCTCTTTCAGGCTTAAGAGCCATTGATACACTGAATGCTTCAAAGTAATCAGCGATATTCAGAATATCTGATATGTTTTCATTGGTAGATCCTGGAAAAAGGTTCCTGATTTCTTGAGGGTCTCCGACGAAACGGAAATCTAACCCTTTAACTGTAAAAAGATCTGATACCCTTTCAAGACCATTCAAGTTCATTAAGTTAGCAAGGTATAGATAGTTTGTGAAAGAATTCTCTGATCTCATCTTGAACCCAGGTCTAGTATCACTACCTAAAAAACTACTGAGGTTTTGGGCTAGATCAACGTGCGACCCAGCCGAGCGATTCACAAGGAACAGCAGTATACCGGAATCCTTGTGTACCATAAAGTAAGTTACCTCCATCAGTACCCCGCCACCCAAATCGACTGGCTTCAGATCAAGCGTTTCACCATCCTCAATGCCGGTCATTGGAAGACTAACGTCACGTTTCCTGAGTAGCATCCCAGACATATATCCTGGATAGTCAGGGATCTCTACACCAGCTACACGATCCCGGTCATGTGGCAAAATTATCGTCCTCTCTTCTGAGTTCGATTCATGCTTTCTGTCACTAAGATTAAGGGACCCAATATGATTTAGCAGTCCGATAAACTCCTCCGGCTTTGCTAAAGTATCTGGTGCTTCACTCTGCTTAATGGATTTGAAGAAATAACCTTTGATGCTTTTTGTTTTTGCCATGACTTAGCCTATCCTCATTTTTCTATAACCAGGTTTGCTGTTGTAATTCTCAATAACAGCCTTCTTCGTTTCAGGATCAACCAGCTTCTCTACCAATACACTGAGCTTGCGGTCAATGTTCTCCTGGTACTGTGCTGCAACCTCGGCAGCATTGGCAATCCTATTCAGTCTATCCAGGACCAACAGATAGAAAATGATGGCTGCAATGGCAATAATTAATGCGTACATGGAACCCTCTTCCGGTCACTCAGAAGCACAACTTGAAGCAAAGACCTACCTTATTATATATACGCCCTCAAGGGCGCTTGAGAAACCGATCAATACGGATGGTGATGCAGCCATCCAATCACCTTGCCCATAATTATGACCCGATCAGGTTCTACGAGCTTGGGAACATAGCGCTCATTCTCCGACCGTATTGTCAGCATCCTCTCAAAAGGATCCATCTCGACACGTTTAATGAAGACCTCACCATCAACAGAAATTACATAGATGCCATCACCTTCCGCTTCCCCTCGAACAAAGAAGGCAATATCCCCATCAAACAGCTGGATGCCTGTCATGGAGTCGCCTCTAACCTCGGCAGCAAAAACATCTTCCTTGTTGTACGGCCTTATGAACCGTGATAGCAATGGCAGCCTTTCTTCTGTAAAATCGCCCGGTAGCCAATCCTGTCCAGGGCCTGCACTGAGCCGCTGGCACAAAATAGGGACAAGGATCTCTCCCTGTCCTATCTCAATAGTAGCAACTCTGCCGTTAGGATTTATGATTGATCCTGTCCTGATTGGTACAGGACTGTATCCGTCCTTGCTATCCTCATCCACACCACACCTCGAATCTAAATACATTGCGCCTTCCCCTGTGATTAGCCAATGGAGATTCACTCCAAACACAGCTAATTGCTGTTTGATTTCATCGGGCACTTTGGCTTTGTTGCTTTCATAGTTTGCATAAGTTGTTTGTGGAATACTCAACCTTTCACCAAAGCTCTTTTGAGAGAGCCCAATGCTATCTCTTATTAGCTTCATTCGTTCTCCAAGCATCCTGCTCCCCCTTTAAACCATATTTTAGGTTGAATTATTAAAGTAACTATATTTTAGTTGACTTTAACTATATTATAGTTTAACCTAATTATAGGTAAATAAATTCACCTATGAAGATAGTAAACCACAATATGGGTTAACGCAAGGAGATGATGATGCAAAAAGAGAGTAAGGCATTGAAGAAGTCGGTTAGACCTTGGGAGTACCAGGAGGCTGTCGAGATAACCAAGACTAGATACCGGGATTGGCACAAAGCTACCGTAGGGTTGGTTGGAGAGCTTCACGCAGCACAATGCGCTCTTAGCAATGCAGGATACCGTTCTGACATAACCTCGTGCCAAGATGGCACTAGGTTTCCAACATTTGAGAAGTTTTTAGAGGATGTGGGAATACCAAAAAGGACCGCTTATAACTGGTTGCAGTTATACCTTCCAGAAGAAGGAAGACTATTAACACAAGACGAATATAAGACTAAGAAAATTTTTGAGTTTGAAGAACTCATAAAGCAGCTTGAAGGTTCTACTGGCAAGTCTATTGATTGGAGGCCAGAAGGTTGGAGCACCGCCTGTGAAAATTATTATAAATCGAAATTAAAGCAAAAAAAACTATTTGCTATAGCCCAAAGAGATTCCTTTGATCAAGCAGAGCTTTTTAATAGGGAATATCTCGCATCTCTTTCTGACAGATTTGATGTCGGTAGTCCAGAAGAAATTTTAGCCTTTGGTGAGCTCTGCGAAGAAGTGAAGCCCTATGCCGTAAAAGAGGTTCCGGTTTCTAAACAAGCCAGAGTTATCAAGCTCGTGGAGGCGGCCTTGGCAGAGTTCCAACCTACTGTCCGGGATAAGGTAGCGAGGTTTGTAGCAGAAAGCATCATTCGCCGGGAGGTTAAGTAAAGATGAAACAATTCAACGGACCGAAACCCGTAGCCGAAATTACTGAGAATCTTAAGAGTTTCGGGTTTTCATTGGATACCCAGCAGTACAATCGTGGTAGTGATTATGTGGATTATTTCTTTGGGAAAATCCTAGATCAATCAATTCTGCTTATCATGCTCTGCCCTTGGGATGGGCGTTTTATTGTGAGTGATCATGAAAGGAATATTCTCGGAAGTGAGAGTTCGAACCTTGATGGAACGCCTTGGTACGACGCTCTTTTAGAAGCCATCTACAAACGCCTTCCCATAGACGAAAAATTAGAAGATAGGGCAGCGGTTATTCAGGATCACCTTAAAAATACACCGTCTCTGGAGGTTAAATGATGGAGCTAAAGAAAACATATATCCATACATTTGCAATGTTGCTGATGGGTGAGAAAGGATTAAGCCAGACAGGGCTAGCAGAAGTAGCAAATGTTGGCGTTCCCTTTCTCAACCAAGTGCTTCTATGTAAGAAAACCTCTGCACCTGTTCAGGAAGTGATTGCTACCAGCCTAGGATTTGAAAATTGGAAACGTCTTGACCAGGCTGCTCTTTTGTTTAGCGACAATTTTTCAAACATGTATAACCTGCCAACATTGCGTCCAATTAAGGAGGCCCATGATGTGGATAAGCGTAAAGACGTTATCTGATGCAGTGGGGAAGACTCCCCGGTCAATCCAGCTTATGGCTAAAGATGGGAAGATTGTTTCAAGGCAGAAGGACAAGAAAAGCATTGAGATTTATGTGCCTTCCCTTCCTGC
>CAXXCW010000003.1:0-12162 GCA_963662725.2 uncultured Sphaerochaeta sp. | reverse complement strand
AATTTGGCTTGGTCCGAGCCAAGAGGAACATGACATCATAGAAATCCCGACCCTTGCTCCGGCTCAACAAGGCAGAAAGCTTCATAGAGCAGAGAATATCATCGGGAGGAACTGGAACGGGGAAATAGAAACCACAGCTTTGTACGAATGCAGGCACTGTCTTGTATGCAACCTCTTGATCCTGCATCGATAGTTTTATAAGAAACCTGGCATTTGTATATCCACTCAGGCTAAGTGAGAATAGCAGTTGTGGAAAATAGATGCTTCGCCTAAAGGCTGTGAGTCCATCATGCTCCCGTTCCTTTGGCTCGACGATATACCCTAGATTGGTAAGAAATCTTATCACTCCATCAGTCATCGACAGGAATTCTTCCTTGGACATGTTTTTGCAATCAAAATCCAGATCTTCACTAAACCTATCGATATGTTTGATAAGCCGGAGGTTAGTCCCCCCAATGAAAGAGAGTTTTGTAATATAGGGTGTGTTTGAAAGAAACTCAAGGATTTGGCATTGGATATATTCCTTAAGCATAAGTTTTTGGTATTCTGTATTGTCTCTGATGCCTGGAGGAAAAAACTCCTTGATCCCTTGGATGTCGATCATATGTATACTCCTTGTAACCATGCGACTCTTTTTTCCAAAACCTTTGACCTGAATCGACAGAGGTATTCATCGAGCCGTGTCATATTCAATTCGTCTTGCATGTAGTCGATATCCAGACGAAGCTCCTGCATATCTTTTTTTGAATTGTATTGTGGGTTCAGATACAAGAGGTCGAGTAGGGCTTTCTCTGGCAAGGCAAGCAAGATGCTCCAGGTATTGGTAAGATTAGATTTTTCACTGGTATACCCAAACATCAAATGTGGTTTTACGGATCGGTAGCTAAATTCTCCGAAAGGATTCTGGAAGCTTGCGGTCTTTCTCGCCGTCACGCTGGTAATTTGCACAACGCCCTCAGGAATCATTCCATAGAAGGAGAGTGCCGATTGTAGGCTTACATAGGACGGAGCGTATATTTTGTTAGCGAAATAGAAAGGGGCGTCCCCATTTTCCTTGAAAGAGGGGAATGTATAATACCCTTGGCGTAATCGGGTCAACTTGCCTTGTTGTACCCACCGTCCCAAGTTGTTCCTGTCAAACTCTGCATTCCAAGTTTTCACCTGATGAGTCGAAAAACACCCAAGGGGAGAAAAGAAATCCTTGAAATCAAGATAGGAAATATTCTTTTTTGTTTCCATAATGCATGTATTATACAGCATTGTAGAAACAAAACAAGATTTTTATGCTGAAAACCATCAGGTTGTAGATATAGGATGTTCATCAGTACGTATGAACCATCATCATATGTATATGCGAAGGTGGTGTTGTTCGAGAGTACAAGAGCCCTACCGCTATGCGACAAGGCTCTTGTGCTCTGTCATGGAAAAATTCCAAAAGGAACAAAGAGAGACCAGAAAAGAATCTTCCCTATCAAGCATTGACCCCTTCTACAAGGCTGTAGAAGGCGTCACTGCCCTTGATGAGGAAGGTACCCTTCTGTACCTCTGCTGTCTTAGGCCGGGCCTTCAGTGAGCAGATTCCCCGGGTGCAGAGAGATTTTTTGATGAAGGTACTGAAATCCTCAATGAACTCCTCAGCATCAGGATACCTCTGCCCAATGGGATAGGGGAACAGCTTCAGTGCCTCGATGGCGTAGCTACGGGCAGGAAGCCACTCCTTGCCTTTGTGGAAGAGGATCCAGAAGAAGGTGTTTTCCAGGGTACAGACGAAGTCGTACTCATCAAAGGCCTCGATAAACAGCTGTTCTATGAACTCCAGTACCCCCACCCTGAAGATTTCATCCTTGTACAGACCCCCGGTAAGGGAATCGAAGGCTGTCAGGGTATTTGGCCCCTGGTCGAATACGAACAGTTCAGTCCGTTCCAGACTGTCGGAGAAGAGGCTTCGTGTTACCGGTGGTGGCACTGGCCATCCTGATAGCTCAAACGTCTTGTCCTCAGGGGGTACCTCGTAGTCAGGGGCATTCCTTTGTAAGACACCCTGCAGGGATCCTATGATGTTTTCAATCTCATCTAGGCTCATCCCTGATCTCTTGCTGTATGCCTGCGCATCAAAACTCTTGCCTGTGTTCTGTGCCTGCATATAGGCCTGCAGGAACTTGTTTACCCTAGCCATATCACCACTTTCGGGATCTTTGCTTGTTCTCTCGTGTTTAATGATCTCTTTGAATGTGGACCAGGGAAGATCCACATCCATGCGATCAAGCAGAGAGTACAGTACTATCGAGATGGCCACTTCCGGTTCGTACGGTAACGACAGCTCAGGATAGGAACGTTGCAGTAGGGCGGTGATGATGGAGTATGAAGCAAGGGCGCTGGTGGTGATGGCCATCGATCCTGTCTTGGCATTCCGGTAGATAGTGAATCCCATGGAGGGGAAGTCCGTCTCAAGCAGGTCGCCATAGGGGACATCCCTCATGGAGGCTTCAGGTTCCTGTAGGGGTGTAGCTTGTCTCATCCCCTTTCTCCTTGATGATCCACTCTCCTCCGAGCAGGGCAACGTCAAAATCCTGCAAGGTGAACGTCTGCCAGATGTACAGAATCAGCTCCCCTCGGTGCATTGTCACTGGCATGGTTGAGATTTCATCGAGGGTGAAGAACTTGGTGTAGTGCTTGTTGATGATGCTGTTCAGATCGGCTTCTGGCCTAAACAGATTGCAGTAGAACAGGAAGTCTGAAACCCTTAGGGAGTTGTACCTGAGGATCCCTACTGTCTGCAGACACTCGCCATTGCCAAGCATCATGCAGAGGTAGTGCTTACCCCGTTCGCCCGATGTCTTCTGCATACCACAGATTCCAGGGGAGTACAGCAGGTGTTCCTCTCCGGTTAGCAGGTCCCTGATGGTGAGGAAGTCACCCTCCAGCCTCTCCTTGATGGAGAAGTAACACCAAAACCCGGGATGTTCACCCCAGTAGGAGAGGACCTCCTTACCCTTGGAGCGTAGGACAGCAACATTGTCTTTTGCTAGTTTCTGTACTGCCTTGCTGTCAGTGAGGATAAGGGAGAGGAGGTAGTTGCCTGCACTCATGCCGCCATATCCTGAGGGATAGCGAGCATTGTTGTTGAGGGCCATCAGGGTCCTGATATCCTTTTGTAGGCTTTTGTTCTCCCTTCCCCAATCCATTATCAAGGAATCGACTTCAGTAAACCCAGCATTGTAGGTTACGCATAGCTTTTTTATCTCTGTGTAGTTCATATCCACATTCTACAGGAGATTGGGGGAATGGCAAAGGAGAAAACCAAAATCAACGCTCGTGTCAGGAGAGCATGGGAATAATCCCTAAAACCAGCAAAACAGTATCTTGCATTCGAGAGAACTGCCCTCTCTTACCTTCCCTGTGCCGATAGGCCCAGGAAGGTCGAGTCATGGATGAAAATTCACTTTTTTGTGAATTTTATCCATGACGAGTGAATTTTCACTTACTAAGGGTGAATCTTCACTATAAAGTGAAAATGTATGAGAAAGGGAGTTTCAGATCCGTGAAATACGAGACTGAGAGAATCGAGTTTAAGAGTCGATGGAATGAAGCTTACTGCAAAGAAGTTGTCGCTTTTGCGAATTCTGATGGGGGAACACTGTATATCGGCTATGATGATAACGGTGTAGAAGTGGGTGTGGAAAATGCCGACCAAACCTATACTCAAATACCCAATGCCATCAGGGACAGCATTTCCGGTGATGTTACGATGTTCATCAAGTATACCCTGCAAGAGAACCGAGTAATTCGCATTGAGGTTTCCGAAGGAAGCAACAAACCATATTATCTACTCAGAAAGGGCCTGAAGCCTTCAGGTGTGTATATAAGACAGGGCTCTTCATCAGTCCCTGCTTCAGAGGAGCAGATACGGCAGATGATCAAGGAAACTGATGGTGATGTGTATGAAACTATGCGTACATTGCTTCAGGATCTGACCTTCGAGCAGGCCAAGGTAACGTTTGAAGAGAAGTCAGTTGCTTTTGGTAAGGAGCACTATCCAAGGCTTGGAATCTCCGATTTATCCGGATTATACACACATATAGGTCTGCTACTTTCTGATCAGTGTGCTCATACGATAAAGGTCGCCCTCTTCGCTGATAGAGAGAAAACCATCTTCAAGGATACCAAGGAGTTCAAAGGATCGATTCTCAAGCAATTGGTAGAGGCGTATTCCTATCTCATGCTTTGCAACCAGAACCGAGCACAGATCAAAGGCTTGAATCGTATTGATCAGTATGATTATCCAGAGGAGGCAATTCGTGAGGCACTCTTGAATGCAATCGTACATCGCGACTACGCCTATAGCGGAAGCATCATTATCAACATCACAGGGGAGCAGATGGAATTTATATCAATCGGAGGGCTTGTTTCAGGTTTGAGCATAGCTGATATTGGAAGTGGCATCTCCCAGCCTCGAAATCGTCATCTTGCCGATATATTTCATCGACTAGGCTTCGTAGAGGCCTATGGAACCGGTGTGCGCAAGATTCTTGCATTGTATAAGGGCTTTGGAGAACCTGCTCGAATAGAAGTCACTCCAAATACGTTCAAGATGATCTTGCCAAACCAGAATAAAAATCAGCGAAAGAAAACTATCAGTGATGGTGTGCATGAACCAATGATCCGCTTTGGTACACAATCCCAGATGCAGCAGATTGTTGACCAGATTGAGCGAAACGGCTTCACAACCGACGAAGAGGTGCAGAACTTGCTTGGCATCAAGAGGACACGAACCTATGTCCTGATAAAGCAGATGCTCGATGCAGGCTTGATTGAGGTTCAGGGACGTGGAATAGGTAAGAAGTATGTGAAAAAGGTTACAACCTGACTTCTATAGCAATACCGTTGTAAGGACTTATGCTCCTTTGGTTGATCTTCAAGCAGGTGCTTGCTCCCGTTTGTATATTTGGTCTAGACCAATACGTGGGGCTCCCTCAGAAGAGGGAGGCGCCCATCATGGGAAAATCAAGCTCAAGCATCTGCCATCAGGGGCATCCCTGATGCTTGCATCTGGTTCCTCAAGGCTGTAGCTTATCACTTCTAACCTTCCAACCGCTTCCATAGGCAAATCCTCGTGTATACCAAAACCTTTTTCACATAAAAAACCAGAATGCCCACATGGTTCCTGAACCCCACAGTTCACCTCTCACCCAGAACAGGGAAGCGTTACTCTGGTGTGCTAGCCAAGGTCTTTTTCATTGCTGCCTGTGTAGGTGCGAGCAAGCTCTTAAACGCATCTGTTGCCCTAATGGCATACAAACCCCTCTTCACTTCACCAGAGGTAGGACGGGCCTTGAGTGAGCAAATGCCCCCGACTAGCAAGTGTCTTCCTGGTGAACTGGCTGAAAGCCCCTATGAAATCTTCTGGTGTTGGATACTGCTCGAGGATGGCTTTAGGAATGAGCCTGAGTATCTCAAGGGTATAGCTACGGACAGGAAGCCAGGAGTCACCTTTGAAGAAGAGGACCCAGAAGAAGGCGTTCATCACAGTGAAGGCAATGTCTTCGTGGAAGTTGTCTGAAAACATAGCTTCCACAAAACCTCTATGCCCGTGTTGGGTTAGCTCTTCATCAAAGGCTCCGCCTGTCAGTATGCTGAACTGCTCTTGTGTCTCTTCATCGTCAAAGACGGTAAACATGTTGGAGACATGAAGGTCGGTATCAAAATTGAATTTTAGGAAAGGGGAAGGGATAGGGTATTCCTGCAATACATACTCCAGATCCTCAGGGGGGACTTCGAACGGAGTCTCCCTGAAGACATTCAACTCTTTCAGCCGTTCTCTCTGAGTTTTCATCTCCTCATTGAGAGCATCTATCCGTTTCCCTATCTCGACAGTGTCTATAGGCTCTTCTGAATAGAGGGCTTTGTGTAGTGCCTTGAGCTCACGGTCAACGTGCCGATTACTATCAACGTTTTCACGCAGTTGTTTGCCGATGTTTTCTAGCAATTGTTGTTTTTGTTCTAGTTTTTCGTTGGCCGTCATATATGTTCCTCATGTATTGCAAAACCCTGGAATCTGCTCTGGGCTTGCGGTATGTAACTCATTAAGTATTGAGGTAATTGTATAGGAAAATATAGACATAAACTCGAAAAAACTCCACAAAGTTTGTGATTGAGCCAGAAAGAATGAAAATATGTATGCGATGCCTCGTAAACAAGTGCTATGGGTGAGAGTATAATGCTAACATACTGGTTGCTTTTTAGGGAATTACGAGTATACTACTCATGAGTATAATAATGTTAAGGAAGATAGTATGTTTATAGGAAGAGAGAAAGAGTTGGCATTGTTAGAAGATCTGCATGCTTCAAATAGGTTTGAATACCTTGTCCTGTACGGCCGGAGACGAGTTGGAAAGACTTTTCTTCTGAAGGAGTTTTCCGAAAATCATTCAGTGATTTTCTATTCTGCACAAGCAAAAAACGACAGATTGAACCTTGTTGATTTCTCAAAAACGCTTCAGATGCATTTTTCAAACTCATATTTTGGAGCCTTCCTGGATTGGGAAGCAGCTTTTACCTATCTCACAAGCCAGTTATCAGATAAAAAAACCACCTTGATCATTGATGAATTCCCTTTCATAGCAGAGGTGAACCCAACTATAAAGTCTATCCTCCAACATACAATCGATCATATCTGGAAAGAAAAGAACCTGTTATTCATCTTGTGTGGATCCAGTGTAAGCTTTATGGAAACAGAGGTTATGGGAGCGAAAAGTCCTTTGTACGGCCGCTCAACCAGCAACCTTGAGCTCGTTGGGTTTGACTACCTTCAAAGCTCTGTCTTTTTCCCGAATTTCACTAACGAAGAAAAACTCCTCAGCTATGGAATCCTAGGAGGAATCCCTACCTATCTAGGGGCTTTCAGCGACAAAATACCTCTAGTCCAGAATATCTCAAGGAGCATTCTTCGGATGGGTTCATTTCTGAAAGATGAAACGCAAAACCTCTTAAAGATGGAGCTTCGTGAGCCTGCAATCTACAACAGTATCTTTGAAGCCATAGCAACAGGTTCAAGCCGCCTCAATGATATTGCGCAAAAGATTCATGAAGAGCAGTCCAAGTGCTCCAAGTATATTAAGACTCTGATAGATATGAAACTGGTAGATAAGATTACTCCCTGCGGAGAAAAAGATTCCAGCAGGAAGACCCTCTACCAAATTTCAGACAACTTTTTTCTATTCTGGTACCATTTCGTTTTTGCAAATACAAGCTATTATGAGTTGCTTGGGGAAGATGAAGCTGCACAAGAGATATATAAGAATCTCCCTGAGTATATGGGTCACGTATTTGAAAAGATATGCACACAGTACCTAATTCGACTTGCCAAGAAAAGGGAACTTCCCTTTATACCTCACACAATGGGAAGATGGTGGGGTAGCAATCCTATGACCAGAAAAGAGGCAGATATTGATATTCTTGCTCTTGATGCACGCGGCCAATCTGCAATTTTCTGTGAATGTAAATATCGAAACAAGTTGTTTGATATGGGTGAGTACAATGATTTCTTCAACTCTACCGCTATTTTTACCAAGCCGGTTAATCGATTCTATTATCTCTTCAGCAAATCAGGGTTTACTGAAGAGGTAAAAGCCCAAGCAAAAAAGCATGGAGTGAAGCTTGTGGAAATGGATGACCTGTTCCTGGTTGATTAGCACAGGGGGGCGGAATTTACGCTCTTTTGAGTTCATCCGTACCATTTTATTTTTTAGGACCGATTGCGTTGAAGGTGTATATCAATGTTCGCAACTCCTCAAAAATCTCAACAGTTTGACCAATGGTTCTCCTCATGTGATGGTGGGCCTTGTAGTTCCTAGCATGGCTTTCATTGTCCAATGAACTCTTCAGGCTTACCTGTTCTGCTTTTGATTGCAATGGTAGAAGCACTCCTCCGTATTTGTGGCTGTTGTTGACCACATGGAGTAAAAAGGCTGAGAGAGAGCAAGCACAAGAGCCCTACCGCCAAGCGGTAAGGCCCTTGTGCTCTCTTCCTTAAGAATCTTCCCTATCACCCATTCACCCCTTGCACAAGGCTATAGAACGCATCACTGCCCTTGATGAGGTACAGACCAGTAGTAACCTCAGCTGCCTTTGGACGGGCCTTCAGTGAGCAGATTCCCCTAGAGCAGAGCAGCTTCTTGGTAAAGATGCTGAAGTCTTCTATGAAGGACTCTGCATCAGGATAGGCCTTGCCTATGGGATTGGGGAACAGCTTGAGTATTTCGATGGCATAGCTACGTACAGGAAGCCACTCCCTACCCTTATGGAAAAGGATCCAACAGAATGAGTTCTCAAGCATGCAGGTGAAGGCGTAGTCCTGGAAATAGTCAAAAAAGATCTCCTCAAGGAATTCCTGTAAACCCACTGCAAAGATTTCTTGCTTGTACTGTCCCCCTGTAAGGGCATCAAAGGCAGACAAGGTATTGGGCCCTTCATCGAAATCGAAGAGGTCTGACCCTACAATGCTGTCAGCGAAGAGCTGTCTCCTTGTTGGAGGGGGTACTGGCCACCCTGATAGTTCATACTGTGTATCGCCAGGCTCTACCTTGTAGGTGGATATGGTGTTGGCAAAGGTATTCTGTAGTGACTCTATGATGTTTTCCACATTCTTCAGCAGCATGCCACTTTTCTTGCTGTATGCTTGGGCACCAAAAAGCTTACCGGTGTTTTGCTCAAGCATATACGCCTGCAGGAGCTTGTTAACTATAGTTCCCACCCCATTTTCGTACCACAGGCAATATGTCTCCTAATACGGGATGGAAACAGGACTTTCAATGTCCAGTAGCTTGTAGATATCATTCATCTTCTTTGTGGGTTCCTGGGGGATTACCGCCTTATCAAAAACCTTGCACTTCTGGTTTCTCAGCACGAGGAAGCTACCCTCGGGGTTGATCTTGTCCTTCTTCTGGGTAAGCAGCAACATGTCCTGCTGCAACAGCTGGAAAAGGACACTGGACAGGAACGTGAGCATCAGATGGCCCTTGAGGATCTCCTCCCCATGGATACGCAGGGGAACCAGGTCGGCATTGTTCTTTGCCAGGTCGAATACCTGTTCTATCTGCACCCTGGTATAGTATAGGGGAAGGGCTTCCTTGCACTCCATTTTCTCCGAGGATACGATGACGAAGGTCCCGAGCCTTCTCATCTTGCTGTCAATCTCTTCGAACGGCAAATTGTCGTCGAGGGCCTCTAGGGATACCTTCTTCTCCTGCATGTTGTGGCTGTCCATGTCCAGGCCCAGGTAGGCGTAGCCTGCATGGCCGTCGAGATCGACAGGGAGCCTCCTCATGTAGACGACCCTGTTGCCGAACGGCACCATGTACTTGGCTTGCCGCAGGCTCTTCGTATGCTTCTCCACCAGATTCTTGTACAGCTTCCTGTTTGTCCCCAGTCTGGAGACAAAGGCCATTTCTTTGGTATAGAGGGCGTCGACATTGGCCTTGCTGTAATATCCGGCATCGGCTAGGACCATTTCCGTCTTCACCCCCAGTTGCTCCAGTTCCTCCACTGTGGTGCGCAGGGTGCTGATGTCCAGCACATTCCCGGGGCAGTAGCGCATATACAGAGGCATCTTGGTGAAGCGGTCAATGACATATATCAGCCTCATCTCACGGTTCATATCACCATTGTGGTTGCTCAGGGCGGTAAGGCTCATGCTCACTGCATTGTGAACACCTGTGCTGTCGATGAGGATGCCAGTGCCTTCCTTGTTTGGATAGAGCATCCCGAGGTAGGCGGAAAAGAAGTCCCTGTTCACCTCATCCGAACCCAGGGTCACAAGGAAATCGCTTACCCTCTGGCTCTGGAGCCTGGCCTTGGGGTACAGGATGCTTGCATAGTTGCCCTCATACCAAGACTGGGCATACATGTATGCCTTCTTGTCGGTAAGCAATCTGAAAAGGATGAGGGAAAGCAGGGTATCCCGCTGGTTGGGCAGGATGTCGTCGTACAGGGAGGCATAGGGCGTATTGTCCCTCAGGTACCGGTCCAGCATGAAGCTGTCCCCGAAATCCAGTATGAGAGACTCCCTCTTGGCATCCGAGTGCAATATCTCAACCTCCGCCGGAGCGTCGGCATAGCCTCCGTCCAGCGTAAATGAATATACACCCCTTTGCTTGGATCTGAACACTCCCCTTTCCTTGTCGAGGACAATTCCGAGGTTGTCGACATAGACGTTCTTCTTTTCCCCATCCACCCTGAGGGCATCGATCAGCTGGGCATAGGTCTTTCCCTTCTTGGTCTGGAACCTGATGAATTTTGCCATGTTCTGCTCCCTGTTAGTGTCGCTGTTTGTGGTACGATTACTTTCGTACCACAAATATACCATGACAAGGGAAAAAATGGCAACAAATTGATGTCATTTCCAGGGAGAAAACAGGGAAAATTGAATATTTTAAGAGGGATAGAGGGAAGTTGGGTCTGAACCCCTGAAATAGGGGAGGAAAACGGCTAGGAATGAGTTAAAAAGGATGTCCTTTCCTCTGTTTTTTAGGAAGAAAGGACTTATGTGGAGCTGTGGTACGAAAGAGGGTGGGAACTATAGGTTAATCTGGTCCATATCATCACCATCAGGGTTTTGTCCGTGGGCTTCTTCTGGCTATCCATGATCGTCTTGTACTTGGACCAGGGAAGGTCCAAGTACAAGACGATCAAGGAGCGAGGCGAGGGCCATCGAGATGGCTATCTTCGGCGTCTTAGGTAGTACTACCTCAGGATAAGCCCTGGTGAGCAGCGATGCGATGATGGAGTAGGAAGCAAGGGCTGTGGTGTTGATGGCCATCGAGCCTGTACTGGTATCCCAGTAGAGAGTGAAGCTCATAGCAGGGAAGTCTGATCTGAGCAGTTCCCCATGGGGGACTGCCAGCATGGAGTCGTCAGGCTCTGATAGGGTATAGCTGACAAGGTCTCCCTCTTCTTTGGTGGCCCATTTTCCACCAAGCAGGGTAATATCAAAATCCTGTAGGGTGAACTCCTGCCAGGTATACAGCACGAGGTTACCCCTGTGCTGTACCACAGGTAGGGTGGAGATCTCATCCAGCATGAAGAACTTGGGGTAATAGGTGTTGATAATCGAATCCAAGTTGCCATAGGGTTCAAACAGGTTACGATAGAAATTGAAGTCTGAGCGCGTAAGCGAATTATACCTGATGACGCCTGCTGTCTGCAGACACTCCCCATTGGAAAGCATAAGGGTCAGATAGTGCTTTGTCTCGTGATTCCCCGCTTTTTTGCATACCCGACACCCCAGGCGAGTACAAAAGATGCTCCATACCCGTCATCTGGTCGATGATGGTCATGAAGTCACCATCAAGCTTTTCCTTGATCTCAAAGAAGCACCAGAAAGCAGGGGTCTCCTTCAGCAGGGTAAAGACCCTCTTGCCCTGGTCTGTCAAAACAGCTTCACCCTTGACCATAAGCTTCTTGATAGCCTTGGCATCGGTAGTGACCAGGGACAAGAGGTAGTTGCCTGCACTCATGTTGCCATACCCTGCAGGATAGCGAGCATTGTTGTCCAGAGCCATAATCTCCTGAAGAGGTCTTTTCAGGTCCTTGTTGCCCCGTCCCCAATCCATGATGAGGTCCTCGACCTCATCAAACCCTTTGCTGTAGGTCATGCATGCTTCTTTGAGAGCTGTGTAGTTCATACCCCACATTCTACAGGAGATAGGGGGGAATGAAAAGCAGAAAAGAACCATAAAGGCCTAATTAGGACCCAATTACGATCTAATACAAACCAGTACCCAGGTGGTTAGAAAGAACCAATGTCCATTCAACAATCCAAGAAAACCCTAGGCTACGCACAATACGGATCTGTACCGTTATTCCAAGTGAGAAGGGCTATAAGCCATTCACCCCTTCCCCTAAGCTACAGAACGCATCACTGCCCTTGATACTGTTCAGATCAGTAGGAACCTCATCTTGACTAGGTAGAGCCTGCAGTGAGCAAATTCCCGGCTTGTGAACCTCCTTATGGTGGATAGGCCAGTGCCAAGGCAAATTTCTTATTTCAACATACCCAAGGGCTATGCTAGTATTGGAATACTTGGAGGCCCTATGAACCTTGAAAGCTTTGAAGATGAGATTGATTCACCTGTAATACTCGATAGGGGACTATACTATTACGAT
>CAXXCW010000002.1:0-11854 GCA_963662725.2 uncultured Sphaerochaeta sp. | reverse complement strand
ATGAAAGCCTCTCCGATGAAACGGATGAAATTGAGTCGGGTATCGGGGGTTTTCCATTCAGAGCCCCCATAGAGGGGTAGCAGGACAAGTAGGGAGAGGATCGGCAGGTGAATGATGCCCAGCATGGCTGTATGGTATGGCTCCTGATAGGGATAGAGGTTTATCAGTAGGGCTGCGAGGGGGAAGTATGCCAAGGCCATGGTGGTTTTCCTTAGGGGTAAGGCTTGCTTGTACAGGAGATATAGGGCCACTGGGGTAAAGGTGAACAGGGATGCATTTTTCAGGAATAGGATGTCATACGTGCCAAAGTCCCCATAGCCGAAGAGAGCAGGTATTTTGCTCAATACCCCCCCCAGCAGGGCAAGGGCTATGATTACGAAGAGCTCTTTTCTTTGTGTCTTCTGTGAAATAGGGGTGTGTATGGGGGTGAAAAGGGGGAGCCAGAGCTCTTCGGTGGAAGGCTTTTCAAACTCAGTGCTGATAATTCCAATGTCCCCAATCCTACGGATTGCAACCAGGAAAGCCTCCTCCATGCTGATCGACTGCCCTGCTAGGGTTGCGATGCTCGCCCTGAGGTGCGACTCCATTGCTTCGATGTCCTTGTTGCTGATCGTACCTGTTGCAGTGAGATGGTTTTTCCAATTATGGATTTGTCCTTCAAGGTCAAACATGACGGCTCTCCTTTATACTTCGGCGACAGGTTGCCCTTTGCCATGATGCATGGTACTTCTCTGCTTGGTGGAGTGCAAGGGATGTGTCGTATCGCTCCACCAGATTCGATACTTGCCCCCTGCTTTCCGAAGTGGTGCTGAGGATATAGGGTTTGGCCTTGTACTGACTTGTTTTGCAGGGATTTTGTTCGCATCGATAGCCCGAACGGGAAGGAGCAGCAGCTAGGCAACCATGGCATGGATCTGCTTCACATGCAGGACATCACTTACCAGCAGGACGACTTTAGGAACATCCTGGCGTTTGCCACCTGGATACGGTGCCCAACGCTGTTGGAGTCAAGGCGGTCATTGACGATGGGATAATCTCATAATGATGGCACCACTGCCGACAAGACCGGTATTGCCCTGGCTCTGCTGTAGGTAGAACAGAAGCGGCTGTCTGGACCCTTTTGCATCCAGTTGCACCTTCACCTTTTGTATATAGGGAAGGCGGCACATGCCGGGGTGACTTTGGAACTAGGAATCAGTGTGATCAGCCTTGCCGTCAAAGCCATCTCTGTCATGAGACTGCTTCGGATCGATGAAAATACGACTGCACATATCAGATCGATCCATGGGGGCGGGAGCGCCAATGCGGTGTGTGACCGGGTCGAGAGCCTTGAGCAAGAAAGGGCCTCCCAACAGGAAAAAAAGGTAAGAGCCTGTTGTGCTGACGCCTACAGGCCGGGCGGAGGCAGTTAGGCCCTCGATAGCGAACTCTCAAATGTTGGGTACCATCTTGGAAGATCTGAGGCCCCTCTCCCCGTTTCAAAGAGGCATGCGCACAAATCAACCTTCCGATGCATGCAATACCCACCGGTGGCGGCAGTGATGTGCACATCCTCTGGGGCAAAGGTCTTGATGCAGTGCCTCTTGGATGTGGATACGAAAAGGACCATAGCACCGAAGAGAGGATAGCTATCAACGAGATAGAAAAGATGGAACGTGTAGCCAAAGAGCTTCTTTGGGAAAAGGATAGGCAAATGGCAAGTTCTTGGTAGTATCCTAAGGGTGAGGGGTTCTTTTGCTATGTGGGTAGATTACTAGGGTTATGCTACGCAAACCTCGTATGGTTGGGGTATGAGCACATACATCTGGCAACACAAAGATTGGCCCTCGCTTCTTATGTGATGTAGCAAGACTTTTACCTGTCTTGACCGAAGTTACACATCTTCAAGAAAAATTGAAGCACTTGGCACTCAATTGGGCTTTGTGCAAAGCAAAGAATTGGAAGCAAGGATTCTGTCTGATGAAATCCATAACTCTCACAGAATTGAGGGCGAATTTTTAGATGATTCACATATCTATACCTCCCTATGTCGAAGGCTTCAAGTCCCCAATGCTTCGATGAAAATGCGTGGACCTCATGTAGAGGGAGTAGTCGAAAACCTCCTTGATGCGCTTGGTAATACAGCATCCCCTCTTACTGAGGGAAGGGTGCTTGCTTGGCATACCAGATTGTTCCCACAAGGGTGTAGTGGCCCATTCGCTTTGCAAGCTGGTAGGTATAGAACAGGTCCTATCGAGGTAGTTTCCGTTTCTTATAAGAACCAGAAAGTCTGGCTAGAGGCGTTGCCAGCTACATTGGTTCCCCAAGCTATGCAATCCTTCATTGCTTGGATCAATGAACCTGACAATCTGCCGGCTACAGTAAAGAGTGCTATCGCACATCTTTGGTTTCTTACGATTCACCCATTCGAGGATGGAAATGGAAGGCTAGCCCGATCAATTAGTGCATATGTATTGAATCAAGGCAACACCGGCAACTTGGTGCTGTTCAGCATCTCTGTGCAGTAGAAGAAAAGGCAACAGGAGTATTACCAACAACTGCATGAAGCGCAAACAGCCTCAATGGAATGTACTCCCCTGGATAGTATGGTATCTCCAGAGAATCAGGGATGCTTTCCAGGAAGTCCTAGAGACCATTGGAAAAATATTACAGATCCAACAGCTCTACCGCACAGTTGAAAAGCTCTCTCTTAATGAACGCCAACAAGGTATGATTCGACGGCTCACTACTGAGTTTTATGGGGACCCTGACTACCCAGAAGTGGGCAAAGCTTACCCAATGTAGTCATGATACGGCTATGCGTGATGGGCAGCAAGCATGAAGAAGTTGCTTTCTTCCCTCTATGAGACGAAACGAAAGCTCCAGGAAAAGGGCCTGCATTGTGCACCGCAGGAGCTTGTGGATGAATATTCCAAAAATATGACCAGATCCTTGGCAGAGGATTCTCAAGAAACCCCCTACCAACCGCCAAAGACAAAGAGACGGGGGAAGCCAAAGAAGGGCAAGGTGCTCAGCCTCATCGAAAGGCTGAGGGACTTGAAAGAGGATGTCTTGAGATTCTTCACCGACTTCAGGGCTCCCTTTTCTAACAATATCGGCGAGAAAAGCTTCAGGTTGAGCAAATTGAAAATGAAAGTGGCTGGATCGTTCCGCTCAGCTGATGGTGGCTCTAACTGTTGCTCGGTATTCTCAGTTATCGACACGGTAAGGAAGAACGGGGGAAACCCGTTCAAAGCCTTGGCTGCGTTGTTCAACAACACGTTTTCCCTATCATTTCTTCACTAAAAGCTGCCCAGGGTACCTCGTGAATTTTAATTTATCTTTACTATAAATTCGCTAATTTTCTCATAATTTCATTATAAATAAGGGGTTGATGACTATACTTGTTCTTTAGTTATTAGTATAATATTACTATTAACTAAAGAAGGAGAACCCTATGGCCAGACCTTCAAGAACAGACGGGAAAACCAGCGTCACTATACATCAGGACAAGGGGCGCAGGTACGCCTGTTCCCAACCTTATACCATAGATCCGGACACCGGCCGCAAGAAATACAGCAAGGTCACTTGGGGTCATGTCACCGAGGACCTCAAGTTCCTTCCCAACCTCAAGTTCATCAATTCACCGGCGGTGTGGGACACCCTCGACTTTCCTGCTGAGTGGGATATCTCCGCATTGGACAAGCTCAGGGAAATGCACAAGAAGGGTGGGTCAAAAGTGGGTAGGCCCGCCTATGACGGGGAGGACCTCAATCGCCAGTACGGGGATATATGGTTCCTGCTGCAGGTCGCTGAGAAAGTCGACCTGTACAAGGACCTCATGTCTGTCTTTGACGGGAACAAGGAGATGGTTAACGATGTCCTCACCCTGGCCATCTTCCCCTACATCACCGAATTCAACTACAACCGTGTGGAGCGGTGGCAGCGCATAGCCAAGTCCCCCTCCAACAGGGTCCTTTCCCCTACAGGCGGTCACCCTGTTCACCCAGAGCCTCACCGAACAGAACAGGATGGACCTGTTCCGCAGGAGGATAGCCAGGCTCGATGACGATGACATTGTAGCCATAGACTCCACCAGCAAGAGCTCATACGGAGACTGCCTTGCCTATATCAGGTGGGGCAAGAACAAGGAGGGGGTGAAGCTGCGCCAGACCAATGAGGTAGTAGTCTACAGCCTCAGGACCCATATGCCTGTCTACTACAGGTCCTTCCCCGGCAACATGACCGATGCACGCACCCTTTCCATGATATACAGGGACCTTGATGATGCAGGATTCAAGGACATCCCTGTGATAACGGACAGGGGATATGAGACGATAGAGACGCTGGAGACCTATATCCTCAAGGGCAGGCCCCTGGTCATGTGCACCAAGACATCACAGAAGATAGTCTCTTCGGTGATCGATTTGCTTGGGGTGATGGAGACGGGCCTCAGGCCCGACTGCATGGAACTCGACCTTGAGACGGAGCTCTACTGCTATCAGTGTGACGTGGAATACGACATGGTCTCCATACATGACAACGTCTGGCCTACCAAGGGCCTGAAGCTGAACCTGTACCTGGACCCGGTGAGAAGAAGCCGCGAATGCATGCAGGTCGAGACTGATGTGGTGTTGCAGCGTCAGGATCTGGCACAAGCCCTTGAAGATGCTCTCATCGTCAAGGATGAGAAAGCGTTCAAAACCCACTTCTGTTACTATGATGTCATCCTTGATAAGGAGACAAAGATGCTGACCGGGTATGCACTGAACAGTGCCAAGGTAAGCAAGACGATACGCCTTTCAGGCTACTTCGCCATCGTCACCTTCAAGGTGGCCGGTGATGCCCAGGCCATATTGCGCTTATATAAGCTCCGTGACGAGCAGGAGAAATATTTCAGCCAGATGAAGAGCCAGATGGTGAGTGACAGAAACCGTACCTGGTCGGAAGAAGGCTATGAAGGGCAGGCAGCTCATTGCCTTTGTCGGCGGCTTATCCTGAGCTCATACACAAAGCACATCTGGAAGAGCACAGGCTTGTGTGAGAAGGTCTCCACAACGCTCGAGATCCTTGATGAGATGCGCTCGATACGCTGCATCGAGCACAACCACAAGGCGAAGTTCATCACCCCATTTGTAGGGAACCAGCTTGTCATCTGCGAGGCTTTTGGCTTCGCTGTCCCGAAGGGCTGCAACACTGGTTACAAGTCTAAGAAACATGTCGAAAAAAAGAAGAGAGGCAGGCCTCCAAAGGCTCAAAACGGGAAGCCAAAGAGTTCCTAGTAGAAATAATTAAAAATTCACAGTACCTGAGCAGTTACGAATTTAGGTGTACAATCCAAAAATTTTTGACAGAAAATCCAGCGTTTTGACACAAGAATCCAGCTCAATTTGAAACTTTTTCCCATGTTATTATGTGTTTAACTTTGTTTTACCGTGTTATCCCAGGCGTTTAATTTCCCACCTCTGGCAAATCCTCTAGTAAACACTCACAAAAGAAACACCGGCCCAATTAGACCGGTGTTAAACCTCTTTACTTTTTATCTATCCATCAACTCCATAGGCACCTCCTTCCTGTTGATCTACTAGCAGATCATGAGTAGTTGTCTGATCTCCTTCTCTATAGAGGCAAAACAAAAACAACCCCCCAAACAACTTCTTTGTCTGTACAACAAAAGAAGACAGTACCGACTATCTGCCTGCCTAATAAATTGATGTTATTAGGCAGGCCAAGCATCCGCCCCTCTTCATTGCAAATCATTTTTGCCTTGGATTTTGGCACATTCAAAACCTGGATATATCCACCCACGATTCCCTGCATCGATGGCAAGCTACCATCGATTGTGATTACCTCTGCTGCCTTGCCAGGCTCCTTCTTCAGCACTCTCATGCACTTATTTATTGGCATTACAATGTCTCCTTATTTGGCCAATCTGGTTTTGAGTCGTACATATCAAGCCATTTCTGTACCATTGCTGCTGTCTGCACAAGCTCTTTGTAAGCCTTGCGGAGATCAGTCAACAACTTCCATAACTCCTGCTGAACCTTCAAGGAATTTCCATTCTTAGTATTACTCCAGGCGTTAGAAATTCGACATTTTGCAATTTGGATTTCTTCTACCAATTCTTCGAATTCTTCAAGCAGGACAGCGTAACCCTCATGATCAGAGCTGATCGGAGAGAACTTCTTGTTAGCATCCTCAAGTTCCTTTTTCACCTGGTCGTTAAAAACCTTGATGTCTAGCTTGGTACTCATTTAGTTTTTTCCTTTTTGTTCTTTCTGGTTTCGGTATGGTGGCTGCTGTCGTACCTAAGGTGACAAGGTGCACACAACGCCTTTAGGTTCTCTTCTCTGCAGTCTGATGGATCATGGTTAAGATGGGCCACAGTTAAGGTTCTCTGGTGGGTATCAAATCGCTCTCCAGGTCTCCTACACTGCTTGCCACAGTCCTGACATTTCCATCCGGATCCATCCTTGACTTGCAGTGCTATAGCTTTCCAGTTAGGCGGGTATAGCTTCCAATCAACAGGCATTACCACCCCCTATGCCTCGACCCTCTTTGTATATTCGCTAACACCCTGAATCGAATCAATCTTGAAAAGGTCTTCGATCTCCCGGAATCTTGCCATCAGGGTTGTCTCCAAGGGATGACCCTGGTAGCCATTTCGGTAGAGAGCTTCCCTCATCCTGTTCATGATCATATACCCTAGCAAGGTTTGCCCAGGAACCATATTCTTAGCAACTTCAATGGCAGCATCCCTAATTGTAGGCTCAGGCTTTTTTGTATCTTTAGCCATATCTAATCCCTCCTCTATTCTTTATTGGTGATAGATGCTCTCAGCCATGCACCCACAGGCATCACATCCATGTCTAGGCTGAAGGCAAGCGCTAGTTCCCTGGCAGTACCCTTACTACTGTGAGTGAGTGGCATAGTGGCCACGCCATCGCAGTACAACATCTCTATCAGATCAGCCTTCAACTGCGCAAAGTCCTGCTCATGATCATTCATTTCTGCATACTTCTCGAAGTACTCAGCAGGGTTAATTCCAAATGGATTCTTGACAATGAACCCGGCATTTTCCAGAGCCGAAACAGCAGCCTTAAAACTAGTTTTTGCATTAGGATCCGCAGTAATCGGGCCGGCCAAATAAAGTATTTTTTCCATCTTTTCTTCCTTTGTTTTTATTATTTCAGATTTGTAGAATCGGCAAAGCAGACTTTACGATGATCATGATGTAGTCATGCATCTGGATGCAGATAGCACCAAAGGCAACAGCCAGGGCAATGCATACCAGCACGACGATAATCTTGTACATGTGATGCCTCCTATAAGACTAGAGGGAGTAGCGACATCGCGGTGCCCACCACGAAGCACGACATACCAAATGGATAGATCCGCACCTTGAATGCTGCATTCAGTATCAGGCAGTAACCACCAACACAAAAAACAAACAAGCCAAGCATTCTAATAGTGTTCATTGTTGCCCCTCCTCTACCTTGACAAAGGCATACCCATTACAAGTTCCACCTTCTTTAACAAGCTTCCTGACGGTCGTCGTGCTGATGTTTGTAGCTACTGCCGCATGGACGATGCTAGGACTGACCGCTACAGCGTGCCCAAGCAGATAGATAGTGACCCTAATTCCGTTCATACATCCTCCCTTGCTGGGCTGAAGGACCAACCCATACATGTTCTTCTGTCTTTTATTGCCCTGGAAACAGCCTGCCTGGAGCACCCGATAAGCTTCGCTGCACCATAGCTCCCATGGACAATGAACGCTTTTCCCCTCGGCGATACAACGCGAACCGGGCGATGATGCACCCCCTTTTATGATGCTCCTGGCTTGATCTGATAAGGGGCTCCTGCGCCCTTCCTTATCTATATATCCGGGTAGCCTTGCAGCTATTCCAGCGAATCACTACAGGGTCTGCCTACAATCGCATAGCAGACTACTTATCCCTCAACGCAGACATTCTCAGATCGAAGAACTCTGAAGCTGAGCGCGAGGGGACGGTCTTCAAATCCCTGCAAAGATTGTGCAATTATTCCGTATGCAACTGTCTGGTAAGCGGACCATTGCAACTCCTTTAATTCATTCATCACCTTCCTCCTGAGAATCAAAAAGATTTAGTTGGCAATTCACTTCTGGGTCATCTAGTTTTTTAAGGGGTTACAAAGCGGTAGGGGACAGGCAGATTGACTACTTCACGATCGACCATCCAATCATACATGTCTGGATAATCAACCAGCGAATCCTCACTGCCATTGACTATTATCACTTAATCACCAAGTAGCTCCAACAGTCGTCTGCATGATTTCTGCCCAGGTTGCCACTCTAGCGGTCTGAGGCAATCCAAGGTCAGCCAGGTCATACCAATCGATCAGGTCCTTTTCTTCCTATTGCCAGGGATGGCAATAGTAGGGAAGCGGTTCGGTTGCGTAAGCCCTACATCCAAGCGAGAGCCTTGGTTCTCCAATCCAACATTCTAGACCTGTAACCAGACATCGGAGCCTAGGCGGAGCCTTGGATTCTCCGGAGATATAAGGCAGCACACCTTTAACTTCCCTTGCTTCAGTCCATGCCAGATAGTCGAAATACTGCCGCGTTATCATGCACCTGTCAGAGAGATAGTCCAGGATCGCCGTATAAGGGACCCGGTATTCACCACCAATCAGCAGGGCATCAAGACGGTAGTTATAGACCAGGTAGTAGACCCTGAAACCGCTGATGGCCAACATCTTTGATACCTGTCGAATGGTATAGAATAGGCGGCCATTGCGGGCCGCCCTTTGCAACACGACGGCTAGTGAAACTTTGATGTTAAACAGATCGAGTTGCTTTTCTACCATACAAATTCCCCCTAAAAACAAATTGATCAGATTGTTGAGAAGTCCAGATTCAGCTGCTGAAAACCTTCCTCACCTTTGCGGGTATGAACCCTGAAGCATTGCTTTGAACTTGCGATCTTTACGCTATCGCTGATGATGTCCATCAGCCTGTTTCCAGCGCTTATCAGTGATGTTGTAAGACCTGAGTTCTAGGATTCTTTTGACATCCATTTTCCCTTGCTTTACGCGGAAAGCATTAGAAACTAGTGTCTTCAGATCAGAGCTAGAATCTTTGGTTAGTTCGGTGAGAATCTTTGTTCAGTCGGTGAGATCATCTGCTTGTGCATGGCGGTGGACACCTTCGGTAAGATCCAGAGAGTCACTGATGGCCAACAGGACGCGAGTGTTGCCATCAAACGATGTCAGCTGTACGTTCCCCTTTTTTCCTCCAAGGGTTACCCCATATTCAGCAGCGGCAAGAGACATGAATGTCTCAATGTCGTTTAGACACTCCATCTTGGTATCTGCCATTTTCTGCTTCATGGCCATGACCTTGTCCTGGATATCCATGACAAGCTGATCCCTCAACAAGTCCACCGGCTTAATGGCATCCTCAGAGACCAGAGCCATCTTGCCGTCGTAGTAGTACTTTTTCCCCATCAATCATCTTGTAATTCATATTCTCAATTTCCTTTTTTTGTTTGATATTTTGCTGTCCTGTTTATCCAACCGATTACCTTCCTAAGCTCTTCAGGTGTGCAGAATTGGAGCGATGGTTTATCAAAGCTTTTTTTCATGAATCCCTGAACCCTTCCTTCCCAGTTTGCGCCAAGTACCGCTGGAGCCCTAATCTCTATATGCCTAATGACCTTGCGCTTCTGGTTCGCCTGCTCCTTCTCTGCGGATATATAAGGGTACGCTTCAGCAAAGCCAGCCCTATCAAACACCTCCATGACCTTCGTTAAACCCCAATCGCCTACAGAACTACAGGACACAGACCCTCCTGTTGCCATAAGTATCTGGCGGTACCTCTCATCGGGCAGAGGGGACAGATCAGCAACATGACAGGCTGGGCACTCAGGGCCAAAGACGAGACGGCCACAGATATCACATACGAGGGCCTTGCTCTTAGCAATGTGTATCCTGGCGATCAACGCGTTTCTTTTCATTTGTCATTCCTTTCCTTGGTGGACAATTGGGCGGACAACATCTTTAGATAACAATCGGTACAACGGCACCGAACCGTCCCTTCCGACTCGAACCAACAGGCCCTCTTTGAGCCAAGCCCTACATAGAGTGGCTGCATGCTCCCTATCGATCCCTGCAACTTTGGCTAAGGATGAGGGGTCAAAGGATGTCAGTATCCTTGCAGCTCTCCATGCATAATCTGCCTTTGCTCCAATGGCTGTGTATCCCTTGCTGGCAATATAGACCCCGTCCTCTTTTTTCATGGCTCCACGCTGGCAAAGCTGAAGCAGGTGGTTCCGCAATGTTCTCCTAGGCTGTTCGTTGAAAACCTCACAAACAGCATCCAAGCCTACAACTCCCTTTGCTTCTACATACTTCTGCAATTGCCGGGAAATTACCGTGGTACCAAAGAGGACCTTACGCTCTGAAGGGCTTATACGCATCCAGAACCTCCTCAGTCAGCTCATAAAGGCCGCTTGAATTGAGCATGGCAACAATATGCTGTGCATCATTTACTAGCGTCCTGAAGTCCTTGGATGCCCAGCGGAGCAGGGTTTGGCAGACCGTTGGGGAATTGCTAATATCAATCCCTACCGCCATCTGGTAATAGGTAGCCACATCGATGACATTCAAAGACTTAAACACAATCTGTGGGTTTCTGACCCTGCTTTTCAGCCTTGGTATAGCGGTTATTTTCGAGACCAGGGATTCCTCTCCGACCAATACAATTGGTGCTCCGCAATACTCGTTGATATTTCTGAGCGATTCTATTACTCTGATGGGCATACGGTCGGCTTCGTCGATTATGATCAGCTTACGATACATCGATGTAGCCTCTTTTATGATTGCCAGGTTGTTGTCAAAGGATCTACGATTGAATCCTGTCAGCTCCATGGCAATCTTTTTTATGATCATAGTGAGGGTATAACCCTCCATGTACAGCACGTAGACTGATTGCTCGTTGTTGGCCACGAATTGCTGGATAGCTGTCGTCTTCCCAAATCCTGCAGAACCCGTGACCATCCCGATAGAGCTGTTCATGGTAGTGGTGGGATCAAGCAGACTAGAGGCAAGGCTGTTGAATGCAATGACGTTCTGGGTAGAGATGAAGGCTGAAGGGTTCACCCTAAGAGTTCCTTCTTCCACTTCCTGCATCTCAATATCATCGGGGAACAACCCGCCGTCTGACATCTTCTTGATAATGGCTGCTTCGATGTTTTCCCCAATTTGGATAGTCATGGGACTTAACTCTCGATACTGCGCTCTTTCCCAAGCCGACCATATCCCCTGCCTGTTGCAATGACAGTTTTGTGATTTCCAATGCTTCTGATAGTGTCATAATCAATATCCTCCTAGTTTCTTGTAGTTTTTCCAGTAGAGTTCTGACTCTAAAAATTCTGGTGATTTTTCATAAATCTGCATAAACCTCTGGTCTGTAGGTTGCAGGTCACTACCACTGATGATCATGTCCATACACCATTTGTAGCGTTCCCTAGGACTGGTATGCACAGCCCTGATTGGGGTAGTCTTTCTAGTGGAGACTTCTATTTGCTTTGTGACCTCTTTGCCCAGGTCAATGTCAGTTGTCTCTGGGATCTGTAGCTGAACTTTCTGAGCCATCCTAATCCTTGGGGCTGATTCGCTCTTGATAGTCAGACCACCGATTGGCTTGGTAAATCTAGCAAAGGCATCACGGACTGCAGCCATCTGCTTGCGCTTCAAGACGATTGCATCAGTCATGGCCTCATCATCCAGCATGACAATCGCTGTCACAGCCTTGAGAGGTCTGATGGTCCCGTCAACGATTCCATAGGCGTAGCTCATATCATGGCGGTTAAACCGCACTTCAACGCTTCTG
>CAXXCW010000001.1:0-9109 GCA_963662725.2 uncultured Sphaerochaeta sp. | reverse complement strand
AAACCAATACTTTATTCTCTATGATATTAGAAGCAATATAGGGTGCTTCCTTTTTAGCAATATAGATATTTTCCGAAAGCCTTTTTGATATACTTTCTTCCGCAAGTCTGATTCCTTGTAAAAGCATTCTCTTAATTAACTCTTTCATAATTCCTCCTAATCGGAATTGTGAAGCTCGTATACCAAATATAACTGATATTTGTTACACAACGCAATCTGACGCTTCAACTATCATAAAGCTCTCTACTTGTACTTGCAATAGCTATCCTTATACTTCTGGCAACCCTCTCACTCAAGCCATCTCACATATTCATAGTGCCATACTTCAATTTGGGAGTAAACATATGTATCCCATCGCCGACAAGACCGGGGACTTGGTTTCCTGGTTTCCTTTTCATAGTAAAGCATCATTTCCGTCTTTTCCATTTTTCATCTCCATTCGGGTTCCCATGATATTCCAAGTCTCAAAGCAAACCATTGCATGACTTCTAATGAACATCTGGCCATCAAAAGTTAAGGCGTGTACAGTCTTTCTGAAGTCCCCTTGATTCCTTTGGAAATAATCAAGAAATAGTTCATATTCATACGGAAAGCTTGGTGGCTGGTTCAGCTGTTTATTAGTCTCAGCCTTGGCTCTGGCTTCTTCTAATTCTGATTCAAGCCAATCTATATAGATTTTCATTCATTTTATATAATGACATTGAATATAAAGTTTCTTCATTAAAGCCCTTGAAACACTCTCTTCTGAATTTATCATCCTTTTCCATAACAATTGGACCCTCCTTTTACCAAGTGTTTAAACACTCATTAAACGGCCAATAAACCGTTTAAAACCTCAATGATCAGGGCTTTCGATATCTCGATGCTCAGGAACATCGAGATCAACATACACGGAACGCCTTGTAATCATAATGAACCTGGTACAATCCATCTTCTCCTGCAAAGGCAGAGATCAGATGAACCTTCCTCCCTCTCCATTTGATCCAGAGACCAACCCAGAGGTTGCTGCTGTCTAATGTCTTTTTACTACTCATTCGACACTCCCCTCATACCGCAGCCAAGGGAAGCAACACCATTGTGGTTCCCAAGACAAAGAGTGACATACCAAACCGGTAGATTCTTATCCTGAACAAGCAGCTCAACATAAGTAAGAAACTGCCTACCAGGAATACACAAACAGACCAAATACTCTAATCATTGAGATCCTCCTCCTTCTTATCAGGTGATTCAAACAAATACCCTCTGCAAGTCATGCCAGAATCAAGTATTTCCCTGATATACCCTGTTGAAACATTTGTTTTGATTGCAGCTTCATTAATGCTCCGGCAAACTCCAAGAACCTCATTGTCGAACTTGACTAGAACTCTTTTCCTTTTCATATATCAGTATCTCCAAATGGCAGGGGTAACTGCCCAAAGTCCTCATCAGGAACAGCAACCTGGAACATCTTTGTAGAGAACACGGGGATGTTTACAATCTCCCTTTCGATCAGGAACTCAAGCATCCTGTCCCTGGGAATTGTGCAATCTCTCCGTTCCACACTGCTTCTGCTGATAGTGAATCCTCTGGCACACGTAGAATCCGTGACCATGTATCCATCTTGGCAATTGAAGGCAAAGGAAGTTGGTCTAGTTCAGACCAATCAATCAAGTCTCCTTCCTCTTCAGTTGCTGCCGTCTTGTCTATAGGGGAATGGGAGCTGATCATCTCAAGCAGCTGATCGGTAGCCACCAATCCTTTGGATGCAAGGAATGTCTTTACAGCTTTCTTTCCAGCCCCAGCACCCAACATTTTCCGGGCTTTCCAAAAGCCAGGTACCTCTCGTTCCTTCATGAGGTTTCTATATGATTCATACTGTTCCTCCAGTACTTCCTTTTCCTGTATCCAGGTTGGAATTACCGTGTATGGAATCCTCCATTGGCCACAGATGGAAATAGCATCGAGGCGGCAAGTACCAGATAGCCCAATAGACCTGGTATCCAGAGTAGCCAGAAAGCCTGGCTACATCCGATACCGAGTAGAATAGGTTTCCGTGTTTGGCCATATCCAGCAGCATCTCCTGGACCGTAGGCGTTGGAAGTTCAAACAAGAAGAGCTGCTGATTCATATTCACCTCACAGATCGGAAAGATTCATATTCTGGTTGACATACTGGCCTGTCTTGTCACGGACATAGATCAACAGGTGCTGCTTGCTGGTTTCAACCTGTATAGCATCGCTGATGATGTCCATAGCCTTCGTCCAGTCAGGATCCTTGATATCCAGCTTTCCTGAGCGCAAGGACCCTGCGAATATCCATCTTGCCTGATTGGTTGACTTGGAATGCCTGGTCAATGATTGCCTTGAGGTTCTGATTTGCCCCGTCGCTCCATTTCTCAATGCATTTGTCTATCAGTTCCCTTTCCCAGATAGATACCTTCTGTGAAGCTCTGCCGGTCGCTCATCTTGATGATGATGCGGTACTTCCCATCAAATGTGGCAAGCGTCAAATTTCACTTTTTGCCTCCCAGCTGCACACCATATTCAGCTGCAGCAAGAGTCCATGAAGGTGTCAATATCATCAAGCACTTGGCCCTTGACTGATTCCATATCCAACCTGAGCTTGAAAATCTTGTTCATGATGGATGAAACCAATTGGTCACGTAGCTGGTCGACAGGTTTGACAAGTTCCTCAGGAACCAGAGTTCCCCTTGCATCCTCGTAATACACACGTCCATTAAGTTCTTTCTTCATTTGAGTTCCTCTTTTTGCTTTTTGCTGTTCTGTTTATCCATCCGAATACCTTTCTCAATTCGTTTGGATCACAAAACGATAACGACGGTTTATCGAAATTTTTTCTGACAAACCCCTTCCACCCGTTTTTCCCATCCTGGTCCAAGCACATCCGGAGCTCGTATTCTGATGGCCCACATCACCCTCCGTCTTCGTTTGGCTTCATCAGACTCATACGAGGTACATGGATATTCCTTGGAAAACCCAGCCCTATCAAACAGATCCATGACCAGCACAAGGCCGGAATCAGAGATATCTCTACAAGAAGGAGCACCTCCAGTTGCCATCAGCAGTTTCCGATAGCGTTCTTCCGGCAAAGGAAGGAGCGGAGTGTTTTCTCCACAGCCCTCACAAGATGTTCCAAATACAAGTCGCCCGCAGCGGGAACAAACCATGCATCTTGCTTTTGCAATATGAATCCGTGCCAACAATGCATTCCTCTTCATGAATTCATCTCTCCTGGTGTACGATCGGACGTACAACCTCTTTGGAAATCAGACGATAGATTGGTACAAGCCCATTCCTGCCAATTCTCAGCAAGAAACCTTCCTTCAACCACATTCGGCATAGGGTTGCTGAATGTTCCCTGTCGATGCTTGCAACCTTTGCCAATGTAGCTGGGTCGAAGGTTGAAAGGATCCTTGCAGCCCTCCAGGCGTTGTCGGCTTTTACCCCAATGCCTGTGTACTCACTGGAAGCGATATAAACGCCTTCTTGCTTGGTCATTGCTCCTCTTTGGCAGAGTTGCAGCAGGTGGTTGCGGATTGTCCTCCTGGGCAGTTCAGAAAACACCTCACAGATGGCATCAAGACCGACAGTTCCTTTTGCCTCTACGTATTTCTGCAGTTGCCCTTGCAATCACAGGTGTGCCAAAGAGGACCTCACGTTCTGTAGGGTTTATATGCATTGATTACCTCCTCAGTCAGGGAACTCAGACCGCTTGCATTCATGCGTGCGATAAGGTGTTTGAGCGTCATTGACGAGGACCCGGAAATCCTTCCCAGCCCAACGTAGAAGGGTCTGGCAGACGCTGGCTGAAGAGCTGATATCCAATCCAACAGCCATCTGGTAGTACGTTGCAACATCGACGACAGTAAGCGGTCTGAAGACAATCTCGGGCTTCCTGACACGGCTCTTGAGCCGTGGAATGGTCTCCATCTTTGATGCCAAGGATTCCTCCCCAACCAACATCAACGGGGCTCCACAGTACTCATTGATATTGCGCAAGGACTCAATAACCCTAAGAGGCATACGATCCGCTTCATCGATGATTATCAGTTTCCTGTAAATTGAGGTGGCTTCCTTGATGATTGACAGGTTATTGTCGAAGGTGCGTCTGTTGGATCCTGTCAGCTCCAGGGCAATCTTCCTGATAATCATGGAAAGCGTGTATCCTTCCATATAGAGGACATACACTGATTGATTGTTGTTTGCTGCAAAGTGCTGGATAGCAGTCGTTTTCCCGTAGCCTGCAGCACCAGTCACCATTCCGATCGAGGAGTTGAGGGTAGTAGCTGGATCAAGCAGATCATTGCCCAGAGCATTGAGAGCAACCACATTCTGTGTACTGATAAAGGCACTGGAATTTACAACCAGGGGAACCTTCCTCGGGTAGTGTCTATTTCGACATCATCTTTGAAGAGTCCGGCCTCTGCCATCTTCTTGATTATTGCAGCCTCGATGTTTTGCCAATTAGGGTAGTCGTGGGACTTGACCCGTGATATTGCAGATTTTCCCATTCCAACAAGATCACCGGCATCAGAGAGAGTCATCCCGGTAATGGCCAAAGCTTCCTTCAATGTCATCATTTGTCTATTCCTCCTAGTTTTCTGTACATATCCCAATAGGTGTGGTTGTCCTTGTATTCGTTTGTTTTTTTCGTAGGTGCCCATAAAATTGAGATCTTTCTCCGAGAGTTCCAATCCTCTTATGAGCATGTCCCTGACACCACCTGTAGCGGTCGTAATCAGAGGCATGCATAGGAAGGAAGGGAATGTTCTTACCTATAGCCCTGGAGTCTTCTATTTGCGCAACAACAGCTGCCTGTAACTTTTCGTCTGATTCCTCGACATAATCTTCCGGTTGGATCTGGCGGATATGCTCTCTGTGCGGCTTGTACAGCACACTGCCAATAGGCTTTGTGAGCGTTCCAAAAGCATCTCTTACTGCTTTCATCTGACGGCAGTTTTGTGGCAATAGCATCCTTCATTGCGTCATCATCCAGCATCACAAGAGCCTTGACTGGCTCCAGATATCTGATTGATCCATTAACAATTGCATAGGCATGGGACGGATCGTGACGGTTATAACGGATATCCACTTTCTGGTCGTTGTAATTCCATAGCCCGACATCATCAAGCTCGCCATTCGTTGCAGTCTGTTCCTCTCCCCAGTACCAGATGTTGTTGATCTCCACCCGACCACGCTGTACTTTTCTCTGGCACCGATCGGAGACAATCAACTCAATTGCCTGTTCATCAATCTGTCTGGGTTTCCAGCCTTCCTCTACCTTCTTGTCGAGCCATTGGAGGGGGGACATCCCCAGCGTTGAGTGCTTGGCATTCTCATAATCCCTAAGCTCCTCCAATACGACCTGGATGAACTCAATCTCAGTAAGGAGCTCATGGTTGTTTTTCTGTTTTTCCAACCTTGCCCGTTCCACCTCATCAATGGCTGCATTGGCCCCAGGAGTGGCACATCTGCCAGGAAGCATCCTTGCATCCAGTCGTTCATTCAATGTACGGAAAAACCTTTCAATGTCTTTCGCCTTGGCGTTTTTAACGTTGGCGTAGATTCTTCGATGCTGCCTTCTCCAATCCTGCTGGTTGATGGCTGTTTCAAGGACATTTCCTTCTTCATCCTCGATGACATATACCCCCTCCGGAGTCTTCCAGAGCTCGCTGACATCGTCACAGTGCATGTCAAGCTTGAGGAGATCATCCACCATGGAAAGTAATCGCCTGGCTGCATTCAGAGCTGCCATTATCATTGTAGGTACATTCGAATCTTCCAAAGCGATACAAACCGAGCCTGAGGGCTTCCTTGACGGTATCGGATGAGTAGTGGACATCAAAAGCTATGCCGTAGATGAGCTTCGTAACCCATGTCGAGCCACAGATAACACTCAGGACGTCTGATAAGCCCAGTATCGTAATCAGCTATCCAATGGTCGAAAATATGCTGATCGCCGATTATGATTTGCATTGGCCTCAGTAGCTTGCAGTTCCTGTTGGCATAGAAGTAATTGTCGAGAGCGCGATTGCCACCCCGTGCGTATGCAACCATGAGATGTGATATCTCGGAAAGTATCTGGAAGGCAGAGGACCGGCTACCGATCTTCCATCCCTTCTCCTTGGCCATCATCTGGGTTCTGTTCCATGCAGTGGTCTTTGAGCAATCACCGGTCTCACGGATTGCCTGGAGGTAGAACCCTTTCATGAATTGTATGGCCTCAGAGTCCCAGACAGAATTCCTGGGTGTTTTCCTGGGCTTTCCGACAACCCCATAGCGGTTGACATCATCAGCAATGCGCCGTACAGTCGATGTCGATACGCCATAGAAGCGGGCAACGGTCTTGAGCCATTTCACCTTAGTTGTACCTGCTGGCCGCTGCTTGATCTTATTGGCGATCAACAGTCTTTCACGGTCTTTGTCACTCAGCTTCGAGGTTAGGGCAAGGGCCGTGGATTTGTCTGTTGTGATGGTTTTCAGTTGGGCAGGGAGAGCCAAGGCTGTCAGGTCCTTGGTTGTAGATACCATGGCTTTCTGGCTTCCACCAATCTTTACCTGCCATTCAGGGGACAAGCTGGGGACATATATCTCAAGAGATTTCTTGCCAACCCTTCGGCTTACAATCTTTCCATCCTTGGCCATCAGCTGGATTGTCCTTGGGCTTTTTCCCACGGCTGCAGCAATAGTCTTTACATCAACCCACATGTGCAACCTCCTCTTTTTTCACTCTGCCGGTTACTGTTTCTCTGTTCCGTTGGGTAGTTGTACATGGAGGCAAAGTTATCCGAGAAGAAAAGGGCAGCATCAGACAGCCTCTGCCACGAGTCATACCCGAGCGTATGTGCTATCAATGACTTGATCTGTGCTGACTCACTCTTGCCAAGCAATACCTGGTTCACTGCTTGCAATGAGCAGCCTGCATCGATTGCCAAGGCAGTCTGGCTCAGCCCTTTGTCCCTGAGCAGGAGCATCACATAGGTATGGATATAGGTTTTCTTTCTAGGCTCAGTCACAGTAGCCTCCTTTTTGCTTGAAAAATGGGGTGTCTGGGGATATGATTCCTTACATGGATGTTCGAAAGGTTTTTTGATGACGTGACCGATGAGATGTTTGCCATCTCCACTGACACTTACATGCTCTATGAAGCGGCATACGGAAAGGTTTCCAATCCGATTAATGAGAGCATTCTCGCAATGTATAAAAAGAAATCATGATGCCCTTATCGAGAAAGCAATTGAAAATAGGGCCCCATCTCACTATGGTCATCGATGAGCTGCCGGAAATTGAGCGCGAAGTTCTTGTCATGCGATTGGCCCATGCAAGGGAAAAAGCTGTCCATCTGTATTCCAAGCTCAGGGATCCCGACTGCTTTGATCTTGCAGTAGCAACCAATATTTGTTTGGAAGCGCTTAGAGGATAGGTTCATTTCGGTTCCTCCAGTAGTGATAAAATGTTCGCATGATTCTTCTTCGCTCGAACCAATACGGGCGGTGTAGATGATAGATATGGAACCAGGGACGGAATTGAATCTTGATCTGGCCGAAGTACCACCAAAGGCTGAAAGCCTCTCTATAAAGCCAGCAATTGCTCCTTCCGAAATACCTCTTCATTGCTGGTTCAGGAAAATACATTCCAGGATACTGAATCCATTCCTTTCTCTTCATTTTTCTTGCAGTCTTAGACTTGGGATTGAATGCATCATTCATTTCTCTTCCTCCATCTTTTCCGACATATCCATGATTACTTTTGCAACCGATCGGGCTACCTCAGCCCTTGCCTGGGCAGGGAACATGGTCACGGCTTTTTCAACCAGACGAGCTATGCTTATCTGCTGTTCCACTTTCACCAACGGAGTCACGATGCGTTCATACCTGTTGCAGAGCTCTTCCTGGTACAACATTTCTTCGGGGGTGGGGTCTTCCTGGAGCTGTTGGGCGAGAAGCCTTAAATTCTCCCTGCTGAATAGCTCTGCTTGCTTGTAGTCATCCTGCTCAAGGGATTTGACCACATTAAGCTCTGAGACCCATTTCCTGTATGCCCGTTCCAATTGGGGATTCCAGCCCTCGGGTCTCCATTCAGGATCCTTCTTCAGGTGTTTCTCGATTTCACGGAACATCAGCTCAAGCATCTGGTCACGGCGCTCTCGGGCTTCTTCCGGTTCCATCAAACGGTCTTCTTCAGCGTTGTAGAGGAAGAGCCAGCGTTATATGCTGTTCTCCGTTTTATCCCAACCTCGTTTAGATAATCTTCAAATGTTAAGAACCTTGTGTATATTCTTGGCACGAGGTCTCAGAACCTCGTCTCATTTTGAGACCGAGGTTAAGTCACTCCTGATGACCGGAATTAGCCAAGATTGCATTTTGTGCAATAGTGCAATTCTCTCGCCAATTCAAGAGTGAGTTTTCCCCATTTGTGCGTATTTCTCTTTTGTAATCTCAATTGACCGATGTTGTCATATTGCCAATTTCGGAATGAATCTCACTTTCGTTTTCCGCCATATGTTCTCCTTGTGCCTACTCAAATACATGCGTGTAAGATGCGTCTTCACAGTTGATAAATCAACCTAGAAACAGGATGTAACCTCAGAATAATGTGGCCATAGTCAACAATAAAAATGAGGGGATTTACCAATAATTTGGGTGTGCTATGAGGATTCTTTTGATGAATGAGAGATTGAGACAGATTCGCCTTTCGCTTGGAGGATCACAAGCAAAAGCTTCTCTAAAAGAGCGGTTTGGAATTGCTCAACAATACTTATGGGCAAATTATGAGACAGGGAAACGACTTCTATCCCTGATGAGATTAAGCAGACAATTGGCCAATATGGGCGTATTGATATTCATTGGCTTGTAACAGAGGAGATGGTTCTATGTACTTGAATTCCATAAGGTAGTCAGCTTCTCAGCAAATGCAAGTCAAAGAAGTATCATGTAAATAACCACAGAAAGTTTGTTAGGAGTATCCATTTTCGAGAGTTAACAGGAATCTAGCAGGCTATATAAACAGAGATGAAGATTCTATTCCAATCCCTTTCATATCCCAGAAGCTCTCTGCAGGACCTGGGCAACTCTGGAATGAGGATTGTTTTACTGATGACGTGATTGCCA